>NZ_JBIUWY010000004.1:0-346489 GCF_044743685.1 Glutamicibacter sp. NPDC087583
ACAAACTTGGCACACTATTGAGTTCTCAAACAACAAACACTCTCGACACCACAACCACCAATCCTTCGATGACTGCTTCGCTCCGGAGCAACTTTTCCAACTTACCAGACTTCCTGATCCGATCAAAATCGGCGGAAAACCTTCAGTGAAAAGTGATTGGCTGCCGGGTAAACAAACGGTAGATTCCGTGTTGTTTCCGTTCCGGCAACAGATAAAAACTATACACAGGTTCTTGGGCACTTACAAATCGAGGGGCCGCGTTCTAGGTCACATTCATTTCGCTGTTCTAGTCTGGGCTCATGAGCGACCTGCAAAGACTCCTTGGATACCGTGAACCCATCTTCAATGCATCTATGGCTGGCGCGGCTGGCGGCGCCTTGGCTGCAGCTGTTTCCCACGCGGGAGGTGTAGGGATGATCGGTTCGCCTGCAACTCCCACAGCTGACTGGATTGAACAGCAAACGCAATTCGTTGAATCCCTGAGTATTCCATGGGGCGTCGGCTTCATGGCCTGGGCGTTGGAAACGGATCTCTCCCCGCTAGAGGCCTTCTTGGAGTTCGGGCCCTCGTTGGTGACCTTGAGCTTCGGCGATGTCACCCGGGCCGCGGCGGTAGCCCATGAGGCTGGAGTTCTGACCGCCATGCAGGTAGGCAATGCGGCAGATCTGGAACGCGCGATGGCTGATGACATCGACATCATCATTGCCCGTGGCGCAGAAGGTGGCGGACATGGCCGCAATGAAGCCGGAACTCTGCCGCTGCTGCAGCTGGCAACCGCCCAGCACCAGAAGCCTGTGGTGGCGGCCGGAGGCATCGGCACTGCGCGAGGTATCGCCGCGGTGCTGTCAGCTGGCGCGGAAGCTGCCTGGATCGGGACCCGTTTCCTCTCGGCAGCAGAGTCCAGCGGGCACGGGAACATGAAGAGCGCAGCACGCAATGCGGGCCTGGATGACACTATCTATACCCGCGCCTTCGATCTCGCCCAGCAATTGCCATGGGCGCCCGAGTTCGGCGGACGGGCGCTGCGCAATGAGTTCAGCGACAAGCACGCGGATCTTTCCAGCTGGGAGCCGAACGATGCGCTGCGCGAGCAGATGGATCAGGCCCGCTCCGAAGCGCTGACGGACATAGCCCCGGTCTATGCCGGTGAGGCAGTGCAGTTCGTTGGCCCCGAGCAGCCCGCCGCCGAAATCATGCAGGAGCTGTGCGGCTTCCGCCAGGTCCTCGGGCAGGCTGCTCGACGCTTTGCCTAGATCGGCTGGTTGTCGATCAGACGGACGTTGCCCACCTTCGCCGCGACAAGGATCAAGCCCTCGCCGGTGAAGGGGGTGTCCTGGCAGTTGAATGCCAGTTCCTGCAGGGTATCCGGGTCAACGACGGCGAAGTAGTCCAGCTCCACCAGCGGGGCCATCTGGTACATGCCGATGGCATCCTCGATGTACAGCGGTTCATTGTGTGCCGCACGGTCGGCAACCAGCTGGATCGAACGGTGCAGCACCAAGGCTGCTTCCTTCTCTTCCTCGCTGAGCAATGCATTGCGGCTGGAAAGCGCCAGGCCTTTCGGGCTGCGCACGATCGGCACCGCACGCAGTTCTACCGGATAGTCCAGGTCGGCAACCATGCGGCGGATCAGCATCAGCTGCTGGGCATCCTTCTGGCCGAAGTAGGCGCGGTATTCGCCCCGACGCGGGTCGGTCAAGTGCAGCAGCTTGGCGACTACGGCCAGCATGCCATCGAAGTGGCCTGGACGCGAGGCGCCTTCATACATTTCGCCCAGCGCGCCGGAGCTCAACTTCACCAGCGGAAGGCCGGCATGGTAGATCTCGGAAGCGTCCGGGGCAAAGACAAGATCGACGCCGGCGGCCGCGGCCAGCTGCACATCAGCGTCAAGCTGGCGCGGATAGTTGGCGTAGTCGCTGGCATCGTTGAACTGCAGCTCATTGACGAATACGGAGATGACTACCAGTTCGTTTTCTGCGCGGGCGGCCTTGAACAGCGAAGCATGTCCGCGGTGCAGGGCTCCCATAGTGGGCACGAAGCCCAGCGATCCCGGGTTAGCTGCGGCAATAGCAGCCTTCAGCTCGGCACGGGTCTTTACAATCTTCGGGGTTTTCACGCTTCTATTCTAGAACTCGCAGAAGCTCTTCCAGCGTGCCTTGGGAGATCAGTCCGCGTTCTGCGGCGCGCAGCGCGGTAGCGCGCGAGAGGCTCCGATAGGAATTGTTGGTTTCCGCCGGGGCGTCGGCCAGCGCCTGCAGGTGCGCGGTGACCGTTCCGCTATCGCCTCGTGCTACCGGGCCGGTCAGTGCGCCCGCGCCGGAACGCAGGGCATTATCCAGGCTCGCGTACATCAGGGCGCGCAGGGTATTGGATGGTTCTTCCACGCCGATCCGGCGCAGGATGTCCGCCGATTGCGCCGTGATGGTGTTCAGGTGGTTTGCCGCATGGGCCAGGGCCGCGTGGTAGCTGGCACGATCCTGCTCGGCGATCACCACCGGCTCCCCGCGCATTTCCACCACCAGCGCCTGGGCTACCGGGAGGATGGCCTCGTCCGCGGTGACCGCGAAGACGCAGTCGGTCAGGCGCTGGAGGTCCATGCTCATGCCGGTGAAGGTCATGGCCGGGTGGATTGCCAGTCCAAAGGCGCCAGCATCCAAGGCCGGTTGCAGGATCGAGGTGCCGTACCGCCCGGCGGTGTGCGCGATCAACTGCCCGGCGGCGATATGGCCGCCCGTTGCCAGTCCGGACACCAGTTCGCCGAGCACGTCGTCGGGTACCGCAAAGAGCACCAGTTCGCTGCGGCGCAGGATTTCTGCTGGGTCCAGCAGTTCCACGCCGGGCAGCAAGGCGTCGGCGCGATCGCGCGAATCCTCCGAGACGGCGTGGATTCCGGTGATCCGGTGTCCGCTGGCTGCCAGCGCCGCACCAAGCACGGTGCCTACCTTGCCGGCGGAGATGATGCCGATTCCCAAGCGTGGTGCGTCCACTTCTACCTTTCAACCAGGCGCCGGGTTTGCGCCCGAATAAATTCTGCTGCGGTGTCCGCATCAATCTGATGCAGGTATCCGATGATGTTTCCGCCGGCACAGTGCAAGCGGACACCGGCCAGTTTACGTCCTTGCTCCCACGGCCCCTGGCCCCAGCTCATGCCCTGCACCCGGTTATGCGGCACGAAGCTGGCCTGCCGGGCCAGCCAGCCATACCGGGAAATCACCGTGGTGCCGGTGGCCAGGAACGCCTGGTGCTTCCATGCCCCGGGCGATAGCGGCTTGGCGCGTTCCGGGGAGCCGGTGAAACCGTGTTCGCATCCGGTGCTCACCGCGGTGGCCAGCACCTCGCGCTGGTTGGCGACGCCAAGATCCGGCAGCAGGATCCCCATGATGCGGGCGACCGACTCGAAGTCGCCCACCGGGAGCACCTGCAGGTTATCCGCGTCATCGCTCTTGGTGCCCAGCACGTTGACTTCCACCTTGTACCAGCCCAGCATCCGCCAGAAGAAGGGTGCCGTCACCGAAATGGCCTGGACGCGGCCGGCAGGAATGGAGTGCTGGCGGGTGTCAGCCAGTCCGTAGCTGATGCGCATGCCGGTGTCCGAGGCGCTGGCGGTGAAGTTCCAGCCCTGGTTCAGCTGCTTGTAGTAGAAGCTGCCGAAGGCCAAGGCCGCGGGGACCAGGGCCGCGATGATTCCGTCGACCCCGGCAAGCCAAAGCACCAGCATCGCTAGGCATGCGAGCACCCCGAACATCACCGGCAATTGCAGGAACATGGAGCCAATCAGGCGCCCAATGGGCACGTTGGCCATCAGCGGCAATGCGTCCGCGGCGGCCTGCGGCTGGGCTGCCGCGCGATCCGCCGCGTCGTGGGAGCCGCTTTCTTGGGCAGCGGCAGGTTCTTCGCCGCGGGCCCGCTCCAGGATGACCACGCGCAGCGCGTGGGCATCGGCCTTGCGCAGGAAGGAAAGGCGCAGCACCGACTCGGAGGAATCGGCCACGTCAAAGCGCAGTTCGGCGAGACCCAGCAGCCGGGCTACCAGTGGCTGGGCAATGTCTATGCCTTGCACCTTGTCGATGCGCGCCTGCTTCTGGCTGCGGAATAGCATCCCGGAATTCACGTACACGTGGGTGCTGGTGAGCTTATAGCGGGTGAAGTACCAGGAAAGGAAGTAGAAGATGAGCACCACGGCCAGTGCGATGCCGGCGCCCGCGACGGTCCACATCAACCTGGTGCCGGAGAAGCGCTCCGCCCAGGACAGGTCGTCGGTGTTCTGCCAGTAGATGTAGCCCAGGCCGATGATGGCCAGCCAGCCGTGGACGAACGGGCTGGCTGGATGCACCCGCTGCCATGGCTCGGCACTGTCTCCGGTGGCCAGTTCTTCGGCCTGGCTCATAGCATTTTCTCTTCGCCGGCGGCCACAAGCCGTTCGCGCAGGGCCTGCCCTTCGCGCTCGGGCAACCCGTAGACGTGCGCGGTGGCAGCGCTGCCGGCGGTGTTCAGCGTTAGCTGGCATAGCCCATAGCGGCGCTCCAGCGGCCCGCTGTTGACCTCGACGTATTGCATGCGGCCGTAGGGAATGACCACCTGCTTGCGCCACATCACCCCGGACCGGACGATGAAGTCTTCTTCGCGTTCGAGATAGCCCAGTGCGGCGACCTGGCGGCGGATGATGCGCAATGCCGGCAACGCGATCGCCAGCACCAGCAGGACCGGGGAAAGCACCAGCCACAGCGGGATGCCGACGCCGGTGACTGCCAGCACGGCAGGGACCAGTGCCGCCAGCAGGAACAGGCCCCAGGTGATTGCCCAGGTGGTGAACTTGACCTTGGCGTAGTCCCGGTGGGCTGGGGTGAAGTTATTCGGTGACCACGGAGTCGCTGTTGCCATCGGTATCCTCTGGAGGTAGTTTGCACAGTTGCTGAACAATATACCCAATAATCACCATGAGGACACCAGCACCAGTCAGCACCAGGCCGCGGGTCAGGGTGGGGGTGATCCCAGTGGCCGCCCAGAGGGTGATGATGGCCGGAACATGCCAACCGGCAATCACCGCACCAGCATACGACGAGGCCTGGGCCAGAACCAGGGTACGAGCTGCGGCGATCGGCTCGAAGCCCGATTTGCCCAGGGTGGAGCGCTTCACGCGGATCCCCAGGAACAGGATCACCGCGCAGACCGCGCCCAGCGAGTACAGGGCGGAGTAGTCCAGCACCGGCGCGTACCTGCCTGCCGCGGTGAGCAGGCGCAACGCGATCCAGCCGGCCACGGCCCCGAGCCCGGCGCACCAGAGCAGCCAGCGCAGCTTCAGCTTGGCCATAGCCGGATGATGTCCTTCGTATCGGCAGCTTCGGCGGCCAAACGGGAAACCAGTTGCCCGTTCAGCACCGCGTCCGGATCCATCCAGCTCCACGGGGCCAGCACGAAGCCGCGGATCGCGGCGCGCGGATGAGGCAGGGTCAGCCGCTCATCATCCAGGTTCAGCTGGTCGTAGGCGATCAGGTCCAGATCCAGCGTGCGCGCTTCCCAGCGCACTTCGCGGGTGCGGTGGTGCTTGGCTTCTATCCACTGGCACAGATCCAGCAGCTCATGCGGGGCCAGCCGGGTACGCACTTGGACGACCTGGTTGGTGTAATCGGGCTGTTCCGGCGGACCGCCTACCGGCTTGGTGATGGCCAGCGGGGAAACCTTGAGCAGCTCGACTTCTGCGCCGAGGTCCTGCACCGCGGCGGCCAGGGTAGCCTGCGGATCACCCAGGTTGGCGCCCAACGCGATGATCGCGGTGTGCTGCTTCTGGTGCCGCGTCAGCGAGATGGTGACATCGGTGAACGGTACCGGGATTGGAGCCTGCGGCTTGTGCACCACCACGTCGATGGTGAACACGCCCGGGTAGGCGGCGAGGATCGCCTCGGCGATTTCGCTGCCCAGCTTCTCGATCAGGTCCCACGGGCCGGCCTGGATCTGCTGGACTACCAGCTCGCTGACTTCGCCGTAGTGCACCGTGTCAAGAACATTGTCGCTGGCTGCCGCACGTGAGATATCCACGTGCAGCACCACGTCAATGATGAATTCCTGGCCGTCGCGCTTCTCATGGTCGAAAACGCCATGGTAGCCGGTGGCCGAAATTCCGTAGATGCTAATGCGATCCATAGGCCTGCACGACTTCAATGGCGTCGCGGTTGCCGGTGACATCGTGCACGCGCACTGCCCAGACCTTGTCGCGGGCGCCCAGCACGGTGGTCGCGGCGGTCGCGGAATCGCGTTCCATCGGCGCGCGGCTCTTGGAGCCTTCGGCCAGCAGTTCGCCCAGGAAGCGCTTGCGGCTGGTGCCGATCAGCACCCGGTGGCCCAGCTCCTCGATGGCAGGGACGTTGGCCAGCAGCGCCCAGTTGTGCTGCGCATCCTTGGCGAAGCCCAGTCCCGGATCGATGATGATCTGCTCCGGGGCCACGCCCTTGGCGACGAATTCATCGCGCAGCATGCGCAATTCTGCGATGACCTCGGTGACCACGTCCTGGTAGTTCGCCTCGGAAACCATGTCCTGCGCGGTGCCGCGGCGGTGCATCAATACGTAGGGGACGCCGGTTTCCGCGATCAGCTCCGGCATGCCCGGCTCATAGGTCAGGCCGGAAACGTCGTTGATGAGGTGCGCGCCGGCGGCGATGGCCGCGCGGGCGGTGGAGACATGCATGGTGTCCACGGAGATCACCGCGCCGGCCTTCACCAGGGCTTCGATGACCGGGATGATGCGCTCGCGCTCCAGGGCAGGATCCACGTTCGTGGCGCCCGGGCGGGTGGATTCGCCGCCCACGTCGATGATGTCGGCACCCGAGTACAGCAGCTTCAGGCCCTGGTCGATCGCGGCATCGCCGGACAGGTACTTCCCGCCATCCGAGAAGGAGTCCTCGGTGACGTTCAGGATGCCCATGACCAGGGTGCGGCCGGTTGGCAGGTCGGCCATGGTCTTCTTGCTGGACTTGCGGATCACCGGCAATGGGCTGGTGTTCGGGCCGGTGCCCGGGATCGCTCCAAGCGACATGGGGGTTCCTACTTTCCGAGGATCAGGCTCATGGCTTCGGCACGGGTGGCGGTTTCCCGCAGCTGCCCGCGCACCGCACTGGTCACGGTCTTCGCGCCGGGCTTCTGCACCCCGCGCATGGACATGCACATGTGCTCGCATTCAACGACGACGATCGCACCGGAGGGGTTCAGGTGCTCCACGAGGGCATCGACGATCTGGGTGGTCAGGCGCTCCTGGACCTGCGGGCGGCGGGCGTACACCTCGACCAGCCGGGCCAGCTTGGACAGGCCGGTGACCTTGCCGCCCTTGCCCGGGATGTAGCCGATATGCGCCGAACCGTAGAAGGGCACCAGGTGGTGCTCGCAGGTCGAGTAGAACGGGATGTCCTTGACCAGCACCATCTCATCGTGCTCGATGTCGAAGGTGGTGGACAAGTGGTCTGCCGCTTTCTGGTGCAAGCCGGCGAAGAACTCCGCATAGGCCTTGGCCACCCGCTTCGGGGTGTCTACCAGGCCGTCGCGGTCGGGATCCTCGCCAATGGCTTCCAGGATCTCGCGCACGGCTGCCGCGATCCGCGGCTGATCAATCTCTTGTAGTTCACTCACGCTTCGATCCTAGTCGGTCGAGGAAGCTGCGCGCTCCTTGGGGCTTAATATCGGGCCCTCTTGGTGCACCGGACGGGCCTCGTTGCTCAGCCAGACTTCGCGCTTGTCGCGCTTTACCAGGTCGGAGAAGATCTCGGCGATCTCCTTCTGGTTCAGCGTCTCGCGCTCCAGCAGCGCCAGGGCCAGGCGGTCGAGCACATGGCGGTTGGCCATCAGCGCCTGGTAGGCGTCGTTGTGCGCCTGCTCGATCAGCTCGCGCACTTCCTGGTCCACCAGGTGGGCCATTTCGTCGGAGAAGTCGCGGGAGGCGGTGCCCATGCCCTGCTCGGCAGCCGAGCCGGCCAGGCGCACGGCGCCCACCTTCTCGCTCATGCCGTATTCGGTGACCATCTTGCGCGCGGTGGCGGTGGCCTTCTCGATGTCGTTGCTGGCGCCGGTGGACGGATCGTGGAAGACGATCTCCTCGGCGACGCGCCCGCCCATGGCGTAGGCCATCTGGTCCAGCAGCTCGTTGCGGGTGACCGAGTACTTGTCGGATTCGGGAACCACCATGGTGTAGCCCAGCGCGCGGCCGCGCGGCAGGATGGTGATCTTGGTGACCGGTGCGGTCTGGTTCATGGCCGCTGCCACCAGCGCGTGGCCGCCCTCGTGGTAGGCGGTGACCTTGCGCTCGTGCTCGTCCATCAGGCGGGTGCGCTTCTGCGGGCCGGCCATGACGCGGTCGATGGCCTCGTCCAGGGCGCGGTCGTCGATCAGGTTCGCGTTGGAGCGGGCGGTGAGCAGCGCGGCCTCGTTGAGCACGTTGGCCAAGTCGGCACCGGTGTAGCCCGGGGTCTTCTTCGCGACGGCGTTCAGGTCCACGGTGGCATCCATCGGCTTGCCCTTCACGTGCACGGCCAGGATCTGCTCGCGGCCTTTCAGATCCGGTGCCTCCACCGGGATCTGGCGGTCGAAGCGGCCCGGGCGCAGCAGCGCCGGGTCCAGCACGTCGGGGCGGTTGGTCGCGGCAATCAGGATGACGTTGGTGGTGGCGTCGAAGCCGTCCATCTCCACCAGCAGCTGGTTCAGGGTCTGCTCGCGCTCATCGTTGCCGCCGCCGATGCCGGCGCCGCGATGGCGGCCGACGGCGTCGATTTCGTCAACGAAGATGATCGCCGGGGAGTTGGTCTTTGCCTGCTCGAACAAGTCGCGCACGCGCGAGGCGCCCACGCCGACGAACATCTCCACGAAGTCCGAACCGGAGATCGAGTAGAACGGTACCGCCGCCTCGCCGGCTACGGCCTTGGCCAGCAGGGTCTTGCCGGTGCCCGGAGGGCCGTAGAGCAGCACGCCCTTGGGGATCTTCGCGCCCAGGGCCTGGAATTTGGCTGGTTCCTGCAGGAATTCCTTGATTTCGTGGAGTTCCTCCACGGCCTCGTCGGCGCCGGCGACATCCTTGAAGGTCACCTGCGGCATGTCCTTGGTGATCAGCTTCGCCTTGGACTTGCCGAACTGCATGACCTTGGAGCCGCCGCCTTGGGAGCGGGCGAGGATGAACCAGAAGATGCCGGCGATCAGCAGGAACGGGATGATGATCCCGAGCATCGACAGCAGCCAGTTGCTTTCCACCGGCTGGTCGGTGAACTTGCCCAGGTTGGCCTTGTTGATCTCATCGACCACCAGTTCGGCACGGGCGGTGGAGTAGTAGAAGCTCACCGAGGTGCCCTTGTCCACGCCATCGACCTTCAGCGAGTCGCGCAGCTTCAGATCCACGCGCTGGTCGCCGTCGAACATCTTCGCTTCGGTGACATTGCCGCTGGTGAGCTGGTGCAGGCCTACGGAAGTGTCCACCTTGGCCGAGTTATTGCCGAAGACCATCGGCAGGAACAACACCACGGCGACTACGCCGACCAGGACCCAAATGATCCAGCTGTTAAAAAGCTTCTTCGTTTTCATTGATCCGACAGGCCCCGCGCCTGGCGCATCCCCCTCACGCACTGCTCTGGCGTCCGGGTCACGCCACCTTCGATATTTCTCAACGCCCCATTGGCGAGAAAAGTTCCCTACTGGTAAATATGCGGGGCCAAGGTGCCCACGCAATCAAGGTTGCGGTACTTTTCCGCGAAGTCCAGGCCGTAGCCCACCACGAATTCGTTCGGGATGTCCATGCCGACGTACTTGACGTCGATTTTTACCTTGGCTGCTTCCGGCTTGCGCAGCAGGGTGCAGATTTCCACCGAGGCCGGGCCGCGGGATTCCAGGTTGGACTTCAGCCAGGACAAGGTCAGGCCGGAATCGATGATGTCCTCGACGATCAGCACGTGCTTGCCCATGAGGTCGGAATCCAGGTCCTTGAGGATGCGCACCACACCGGAGGACTGGGTACCCGAACCGTAGGAGGACACTGCCATCCAGTCCATGGTCAGGTGGGAGTTCAGTGCGCGAACCAGGTCAGCCATGATCATCACGGCGCCCTTGAGCACACCTACCACGAGGATGTCGCGGCCTTCGTAATCCTTGTCGATCTGCGCGGCAAGTTCTTCCACGCGGGCCTGGATTTCTTCCTTGGTGTACAGAACGTGCGCAAGATCGGCTTTGACTGCATTGGAATCCACGAGAATTCTCCTGATTCTAGAGGTGTGGTACTTACCTAGAGTGCCACATTTAGCGGAAGGTTGTTTAGCCGGTTGTGGTGAAAACGATCACCGATTGCCGCCGGAAGGCGCTGATCCTGCCATCCAGCTGCACAGGACCAGCTGATTTGGACTTGGGGACGCCGAGCCCGGCCAGCGCGCACAGCGCCGCCGTTCGCTCATGGCCCACATTCCTGGCCCCGGCTTCCATGGCGGCCAGGCGCAATACTCGCGAGCTGATGGCCACCGGCAGCTTGGCCAGGTCCGGGATCGCCAACCCGTGCTCGTCCTTGGCCGCTTGGGCCCATTCGTCGAGGGCCTGGGCATCGGCGGCGGCCAGGCTGGCGGTGCGCGCCAGGGCTTCGGGAACATGCTCGCCAAGTTCCTCGCGCAAGAAGGGCAGGATCCTATGGCGGATGAGGTTGCGCTTGTACCCGGTGTCCGCGTTGCTCGGATCTTCCCAGTAGCCAAGCCCCGCCTGCCGGCAGATTTCCTCGGTTTGCGCCCGGGACAGTTCCAGCAGGGGGCGCCGGTAGGCTCCGCGCCGGGCAGGGATGCCGGCCAGCGAGCGGGTTCCCGATCCGCGCAGCAGCCCCAGCAGCACCTGCTCGGCCTGGTCGTCGCGGGTGTGGGCGAGCATCAATGCCTGCGCGTTGAACTGCTGCAGGGCTGCTTCAAAGGCCTGGTACCTGGCCGTGCGGGCCGAAGCCTCATCGGCCGAGGTCTCGACCTGGAGCACCGCCACCGGGTCCAATCCCAGGTCGCGGCATTGCCCGGCGGCGCGTTCGGCCACCTGCGCGCTGCCGGGCTGCAGGCCGTGATCGATGACCACGGCGCCGAAGGAAGCGGGCAGCGTCGCGGCGGCAATGGCCAGGGCTAGCGAGTCGGCACCGCCGGAAACCCCGATCAGGTTCAGCCCGGGCGCGCTGCTGGCACTGATGGCGGCGCGGGCAAGGTGAAGGGCGCGGCTCATCGGGTGCGGGCCAGCCAGCGTTCCGGGTCATCGAGTTCCCCGGCGCTCGGGAACATCTCGCGGGCGGTGAAGATTTCGTTGAAGCCCTCGTAGCCGATCGCGTCGACGATATGCCGCACGAATTTTGCCCCGCGTTTGTACTGCAGCGCCTTGGCATCCAATCCCAGCAGCTTGCCCAGCAGGATCGCCAGGGCCGAACGGTTCTCGCCACGGGCTTCGAAGCGGCGGCGGATGGTCTTGATGCTGCGGATCGAGGTGACATCGTTCATCACGACCATGGCGTGGCCTTCGAGCACCGACATGATGCTGGTCAGTTCGCTGACCTCGGACTTCATGGATTTCAGGCGTTCACCCAGTTCGCCCATGGAGTGGGTGGTGCCGGCCAGCGGCTCGAAGGCCTCGGCCAGGGTCTGCTTCATGACCCCGGGGATCCAGGCAGCGTGCTCGAATTGCAGGCGGTGGGTCTGCTCGTGGGTGGCGATCCACAGGTAGAAGTCGCGGGCGTTCACATTCAGCTCGCCGCGGATCTGGGTGATGGTCGGGGCGTTGAGCAGCAGGCGCGGGCCGACGAACGGGTCGAACTGGCCCAGCACCCGGGTGCCCAGCACCGAGAGCACCGCGCCAAGTTCTGCGCCGGCAATCAAGGGGACCACACCGGGGACGTCCTGACGCGCTGCCGGGAGCAGGGCCGCGAAATTCTGGCTGACGGCCTTGGCCCAGCCGGACCGGTCCACCACCAGGGTCTGCGAGGGCGCGGAAGCAGCCAGCTTGGAAACCTTCTCGGCCTCCACCAGGCCTTCGCCGGCGGCGATGCGCAGTTCCTCGATGATCCGCGCGGCATCCTGGGCCTGGATCCCCGGCCCGGCGGGCATCAGGGTTTTCGCGGCCTTGGCCGCCAGCTTCCAATCGACGAACTGGTTCATTTGCTGCTCCTGCGGCGTTCAGCTCCGGCAGCCACAGCCACGGATGGCGGTGACAGCAGAGTCAATGGTTGGCTTGTGGGGTGCGAGTGTTCCGTTGGGCTGATCGGCATAGATCGAGAAGGCGAGCAGGCGCCCGTCTTCGGTCATGGCCATGCCCGTCAGCGTGGCCACGCCGGTGAGCGAGCCGGTCTTGGCGCGGACCAGGCCAAGTGTTCCGGCACCGCCCAGGCGGTTCATCAAGGTGCCGTTGTAGCCGGCGACCGGCAGCGAGTAGACGACCTCGCGCAATTCCGGCTTCTTGCTGGTGG
This sequence comes from Glutamicibacter sp. NPDC087583, assembly GCF_044743685.1. Lineage (NCBI taxonomy): Bacteria > Bacillati > Actinomycetota > Actinomycetes > Micrococcales > Micrococcaceae > Glutamicibacter > Glutamicibacter sp. NPDC087583. The sequence goes on from NZ_JBIUWY010000004.1 coordinate 12,434, forward strand.
CGGCCGAGCGCAGTACCGCGGTCAGCGCCGCGGGCGAAATCCGGTTCCTGGCAGCCAGGCCGCTGGTGTCCACGAGCGTGTGTCCAGCAGCCCCATGGGCCTGGGCCACAGCAGCGACGGCGGCCCCTGCCTGTTCCCCGGGCATCTGGCGGTCCAGCGCCACCAGGCGGCCCATGGATTCGGCAATGTAGTTATCCGAAACCAGCAGCATGTGCTTGATGACATCGCGCAGCGGTGCGGACTTCACTTCGGTGATCTGCTCGCCCCCCGCATAGGGGCCGCGGCCACCCTCATCCACCTTGACCTGCTCGCCCAGGGCTTGGGCGAAGACCTTGCGGACCTGCGCGGCCGGGTCGGACTGGTAGGCGGTGCTGGTGCTTTCCCCGGCACGCCCGGCGTAGTGCGCAATCGGGTAGACCTGGCCAATGTTATTGGAGGTGAACAGCGACTTGTCCCAGGCGGGGTTGCTGTGCGCATCGCCGAACAGCGAGTCGTCCAGCCACAGCTTGACCTCGCTGATGCCGCGCTTTTCAAGTTCTTCGGCGGTCTGCTTGGCCAGGGTTGCCAGTCCTGCATAGCCCTTGGGGTGCGCCGGGTCCGATTCCCCGTCGCCCAGCAGCACATCTCCCCCGCCGCGCAGGATCAATGTGCCGCCATCGAGCAGCACGCTGGTGGACAGCTGGGTGTCGCCGCCGAGGGCATCGAGGGCCGCGATGGCGGTGACTACCTTCAGGCTGGAGGCCGGGGTGCCATTTATTTCGGAGTTCCTGTCATACAGGACTGTGCCCGTGGCCACGTCGACCACCTGGGCGTTGAAGGACGTCCGGTCGGGCTTGTCCGCCAGGATGCCATCCAGCTTCGCGGCGAGGATCCCGGGGTCCGGTTGCGCGGCGTTGGGGTCCAGGTCCCGCACGGCGACTGGGGATTTATCGGCCAGCTGCGCGCTGGCCGGGGTGTAGAAAGCCTCGGGCTCTCCGGTGAAGAATCGCGGGGCCAGCAGCATCGCGGCAATCACTGCAACCATGGCAACAATCGCCACCCCCAGCGTAATAGCGCGTCGGGCGGCAGTGTTCATATGGTTACATTCCTCTCGCAGTTTTATCCATCAGGCGCAATGGGGCGATACCCTTATTAGCGGATATCCCTAAGACTAGTTTAGGAGTGTGCTTTTCATGAGCCACGACGTGACCATCGAGATCCCCACCGGATCGCGCGTCAAGTACGAGATCGACCACGAGACCCACCGCCTGCGCCTGGATCGCGTGCTGTTCACCTCGATGCAGTACCCAACCCACTACGGCTACTTCGACGATACTCTGGGCGAAGATGGCGATCCATTGGACGCCATGGTCTTCATCCCGGGTGTTGACCTGATCCCAGGTGTTGTTGTCGAAGCACGCCCAATTGGCGTATTCAACATGACCGACGATGGCGGTGGCGATGCCAAGCTGCTGTGCGTTCCTGCCGACAAGCGCTTTGACCACATCAAGGAACTTGAAGACATCGACGAATGGCTGATCAAGGAGATCGAGCACTTCTTCACCCGCTACAAGGACCTGGAACCAGGCAAGTGGGTCAAGGCCGAGGGTTGGGAAGGCCGCGAGGCTGCCGAAGCCGAGCTGGCTCGCTCCATCGAGCGTTTCAAGGCCTAGCCACTAGGCTCAAGCCGAACATGGCGGCGACCCCCGAATCGGGGGTCGCCGCCATTGCTTTTGCTGCCGGTTCACTGCCGGAGACCCGGACCTGCCCGGCGCTAGGCTTCAGGCAGCATTCCGCTGAGCACATCTTCCTGCGCGGAAACTTCCAGGGTCTGCACGTCCTTGAGTTTCCGCTCCACCGCACGGGTCCGGGTACCGGCATCGCGCACCGTGTTCTGCGCTGTGGCCAGCTGCTTACCCAGCTTGTCCCAGACATCTCCGTACTTGCGGAACTCTTCCTTGGCCGCCGAGAGCACCTGCCATACCTCGCTGCTGCGCTTCTCAATGGCCAGTGTCCGGAAACCCATTTGCAAGGAGTTCAGCAGGCTCATCAGGGTGGTCGGCCCCGTGACCAGCACCCGGTGCTCGGCCTGCAGCTTGCTGGCCAGCCCCGGGCTGCGCACAACCTCGGCGAACAGCCCCTCGGTGGGCAGGTACATGATGGCGAAGTCGGTGCTGTAAGGCGGGGCGATGTACTTGCTGGAGATCAGCTTGGCCTGCTCAAGGATCGCCCGGTCCAGCGCCTTGCCCGCAGCGGCGATGACGGCCTTGTCTCCGTGCTCCTGGGCATCGAGCAGGCGCTCGTAGTCCTCTTGCGGCAGCTTGGAGTCGATTGGCAGATAGATCGTTCCGGCATCCCGCCCGGGCAGGATCACCGCGAACTCCACGACCTCGCGGCTGCCGGGCACGACCGCCACGTTCTGCTCGTACTGCTCTGCGGTGAGGATGTCTTCCAGCTGGCGCGAAAGCTGCACTTCGCCCCATGCACCACGGCTCTTCACGTTGGTGAGCACGCGTTTCAGCCCGCCGACATCCTGGGCCAGGCTCTGCATTTCCCCCAGCCCCTTCTGCACCATTTCCAGCCGCTTGCTGACCAGTTCAAAGGATTCGCCCAGCCGCTTCTCCAAGGTCCCCTGGAGCTTCTCGTCCACCGTCTCGCGCATCTTCTCGAGTTTGGCTTCATTGCCCGAGCGCAGTTTCTCCATTTCCTGCTGGAGCAGCCCCTGGACCTGCAGATGGCGGTTCGCATTGGCTTCTGCCATCGCGGTCAGCTTGGCGTCGATCTCGGTACGCACTTCGCCCATCCCCTGGCGCAGTTCGGTGCGCTGGGTCCCCAGTTCCTGCCGGAGCTCCGCATTAGCAGCACGTACCGAGTCCTGGATCTGGGTGCCATCAGAGCCGGATGTCCTGCGCACCAGCAGCAAGGCAATACATGCCGTTGCCAGAATATTAAGGATGACGAGTACAAAAACCGCGATTACCATGAGCACCTAACCAAAAACTGTCGAGCGGACCATTGCCTCAGTCCTATCAGCGGACACCGACAGTTTGGGTCCATAATGGGTCCATGCATATTTTGGTCACCGGTTTCGAGCCGTTCGGCAACGACGAATTCAATGCCAGCCAGGAAGCCGTTTCCAGCCTTCCCAGGCAGCTGGGCGAGCATCAGGTCCTCACCGCCATGCTTCCGGTGTCCTTCGCGGCCTCCGGCAAAGCACTCGAATCGCTCTTGGCGAAGCACCAGCCCGATGCGCTGATTTGCGTCGGCGAAGCCGGCGGCCGGAATGCAATCACGCCGGAGCGATGGGCTTTTAACGAAGATGATGCCCGCATCCCCGACAATGATGGCGCCCAGCCACGGTCAGCGGCCATCAAGGCGAATGCGCCGGGACGCTTGGATGCCACACTTGATCCAGCAGCGGCCGTCCGCGCCCTGCTCGCCGCAGGCTATGAGGCAAGGGTCTCCGAGGATGCCGGGCGTTTCGTGTGCAACCACATTGCGTATTTGGCGTATTCCCAACCGGTCCCGGCATTGTTCATCCATGTTCCCGCACTGCGCCCGCCAGGGGTTCAAGCCACGGTTGGTGCTGAAACCGACGCATCGGCCAGCCAACCTCGGCCCGGGGACCTGAGCCAGCTATCGTCGGCCCTGGGCATTGCGATACTGGGAAGCCTCGCCCCCGGTGGATAGACTGCTTTCATGGAAGCGGTAATGGCACTGGACGGCCTGGAAGTTGGCATTCTGGTGCTGTGGGCGCTGGGCACGCTCTTTGTGCTGGTGCAGTTCCTCCGCGAACGCTGTGTGCGCACCGCCATACCGCTGGCCCTAGCCATGCCTATTCCCCTGTTTGGCGCCGTCTACTCGGTGGCCCGCTTGACCGGGATCATGATGAAACGAAAGCCTGGATCCGATAATGAATAGCAGTCCCACCCGCTGGATGGTTCTTTTTTCGCTTGCCATCGGCTTTCTTTTCATCGGAGCTTTCGCCCTGGTTGTCTCGGGGCTCGCTGCACCATGGCTGGACTGGGACTAGGAATGTGACCATCTGATACTTGCGGGATTACTGCCGGGGTTCAGCGCAGGGCTAGCCTTGAAGCATCATGACCCTGCATAATCTCACTCCGCTCGATCAGCTGCGTGCCGGAAAGCTCCCCCTGCGTCTTGCAAATCTGTTCATCGGCCTCTTGCTTTTTGCGCTGGCCATGGCACTGCTGATCCGCGCCCAGCTCGGCGTGGATCCGTGGGATGTGCTTCACCTGGGCCTGGCCAACTACATTCCGCTGTCGCTGGGAACGATAGTGATCATCGTCGGCGTCGTGGTGCTGCTGGCCTGGATTCCGCTCAAGCAGTGGCCAGGATTGGGCACCGTCGCCAATGTGCTGCTCATCGGGCTTGGCCTGGACTTCTTTCTCTGGCTCATCCCTGATGTCCACGGGTTGGGCTGGCAGATCCTGACCCTGGTTGGCGCCATCGCCGTCAATGGCCTTGGCGGCGCCCTGTACATCGGCTGCCATTTCGGCCCCGGCCCGCGCGACGGCCTGATGACCGGGCTGCATTTGCGCACCGGCAAATCGATCCGCCTGCTGCGCACCATTATCGAGGTGTGCGTGCTGGGGATCGGCTGGTTGCTCGGCGGTCCGGTGGGCGTGGGCACGGTGGCTTATGCGCTGCTGATTGGCCCCGCTACGCAGTTCTTCTTCAAGTACACGACCGTTGCGCTGCCCGCCCAGCAGGGCGCGCCCAGCAGCACCCTGTCCTAGTTCCTCCTGACCCCGCCAGCCGGCGGACCAGCATCAGGCTGGAGCAGCACCGTTAGCCGCCAAGTGCCGCACAGTGCGCGACAAACCCGGTTGCACACGCAATACTTGAATCATGTTTGTCGTTGCGCTCAGCCCCCGGCCCCGCTCGGTCACCGATGTTGCCGCCGCCAGCGAGCAGCTCTGGCACCAGCTGGAACAAGTCGACACCCACGCGCCGTTCACCGCGCTCAGCGGGCAGCTGCTGCTCGGAGTGCCCAGTGACCCCGATGCCGCCGTCGACGCGCTGCTGCGCGTGGCACGGCTGAACTTCTGCAATATCGGGCTGGGCATCGGCAGCCTGTACGAGCCGGTGCCCGCAGAGGCCGACCTGGTCGAGGGCAGGGCGGCGCGGCGCGCGCTCGGCGCGCTGGAGGCGGCCAGCCACCGCGGCGAAAGGGTCCCGATCTGCGTTTCCTCGGGCAATGACGAGATGGACGGCGAGCTCGAGGGCCTGCTGCGCATGCTCGGACAGTGGATCCGCACCCGCACCGAGGCCGAATGGTCCGTCGTTGACCTGTTGACTCCCGGTGTGCGCGGGCAGCAAAAAGCGGTCGCCGGGATCCTGGGAATCACTCCCCAGGCAGTATCTGCGGCGATCGTGCGTTCGGGCTACAACGACGAGCTGGGCGCGCGGGCAGCGATCGCCCGGCTGCTGGAATACACCGACCAGCTCTAGACTCTGGTGCTAGCTGCCCAGCAGCCCTTCCAGGACGATGGCCAGGCCATCCTGGTCAACGCCTTCAGTCACGGCGTCGGCCGCTGCCTTGACCTCATCCGGCGCTTGGCCCATGGCCACGCCATGTCCGGCCCACTGCAGCATTTCGACGTCATTGCGGCCATCGCCTACTGCCAGCGAGTCCTTCGAATCGAACTTCAGGATCGCCCGCAGCCGCTCCAGGCCGCTGGCCTTGGTGGTACCCTCGGCGGCAATATCCAGCCAAGCGGTCCAGCCCACCGAGTAGGTCACCCCGGAGAGCCCCAGGCTCTGCACGGCATGCCCGAATTCCTCGGCGGTGTTGTCGGTGGAGAAAACCACCACGCGCACGGCCTTGCTGTTGACCAGCTCGCCGAAATCAACGACCTTGCTCTCGGCGCCAAAGCTCATGTCGCCGAAGGTTTCGCTGGAAAGGAATTCGCCGCGCTCGTTTTCCAAGGCGTACTTGGCTTTGGGAAGCTGGTCGCGCAGCGCCTTGAGCGCTGTCGACGGGTCGAAGATCTCGCGGTGCAGGATCTCGACTTCATCCTGGCACACCTTTGCGAGCACGCCGCCGTTGCTGACCACGACATAGCCATGGTCGATGCCCAGTTCCGCCATGATGGGCAGGGCCGCACCCAAGGAGCGGCCGGTGGAGATGATTACCTCATGGCCCTGGGCCACTACAGCCCGCGCGGCATCGCGCACGCGCTGGCTCATTTCCCCCTGGTGGTTGACGATGGTGCCATCCACGTCAAGGCAAATCATCAATTTTTGCTTGGTCAGCCGGTCATCGTTGCCGAGCTTAGTCATAACAGTCATGGCTCAAGTTAACCACCACCGCGGGTTTTTGGCGATGACCCAAGGCACAGCGCCAAGTGAACAACCGGTTAAAAGCATTTGCCGGCTGCCCGCGAGGGGCAGCCGGCAAATGGCCGGTCATTGGCTACTTGAGTACTTCGAGTCCGCCAAGGTAAGGCTGCAGCGCCTTGGGCACGTTGACCGAACCGTCCGGGTTCTGGTGGTTTTCCAGAATCGCCACGAGCCAGCGGGTGGTCGCCAGGGTGCCGTTCAGCGTCGCCACCGAACGGGTCTTGCCGGCCTTGCCGTCGATAATCTCGCGTTCGCGGATATTCAGGCGGCGGGCCTGGAAGGTGGTGCAGTTCGAGGTCGAGGTCAGTTCGCGGAAGGTGCCCTGGGTAGGAACCCAGGCTTCGCAGTCGAACTTGCGCGCGGCGCTCATGCCCAAATCCCCGGCGGCGGTGTCGATCACGCGGTAGGGAAGTTCCATGCGCCCGAGCATGTCCTCTTCCATGGCCAGCAGCTTCTGGTGCTCTGCTTCGGCGTCCTCGACGCTGGCGTAGACGAACATCTCCAGCTTGTTGAACTGGTGCACGCGGATGATGCCGCGGGTGTCCTTGCCAGCCGAACCAGCCTCGCGGCGGTAGCAGGAGGACCAGCCGGCGTAGCGGATCGGGCCGTCGGCCAGATCCATGATCTCGTCCGCGTGGTAGCCGGCCAGGGCCACCTCCGAGGTGCCGACCAGGTACATGTTGTCGCGCTCGAGCTTGTAGATCTCGTCGTCGTGCTCGACATCGAAGCCGGTGCCCTGCATGGTTTCGGGGCGGACCAGGGTCGGGGTGATCATCGGGATGAAGTCGTGCGCCATGGCCACATCCAGGGCCATGTTCATCATCGCGATTTCCAGCCGGGCGCCGATGCCCTTGAGGAAGTAGAAGCGCGAGCCGGAAACCTTGGCGCCGCGTTCCATGTCGATGGCGTCCAGCTTCTCGGCGATCTGCAGGTGGTCCAGCGGCTCGAAGCCCTCGGCCTTGAAGTCGCGGGCGGTGCCCACGTGCTTGACGACGGTGAAGTCATCCTCGCCGCCGGCCGGGATGCCGTCGATGATCAGGTTGGGGATGGAACGCTGCAGTGCGGTGCACTTGGCGGAGGCCGCGTCGGACTCGGCCTGGGCGGACTTCACCGCGGCAGCGAGCTCCTTGACCTCGGCAAGCAGGGCGGCGCGCTCGTCGCCCTTGGCCTTGCCGACCTTCTTGGAGAACGCATTCTGCTCGGCACGCAGGCGCTCGTAGGTGGCGATGGTTTCACGACGTGCCGTGTCAGCTGCCAGCAGCTGGTCAATTAACGACTCGTCGGCACCGCGCGCGCGTTGCGAGGCACGGTACAAATCCGGATTTTCGGTGAGCATTTTCAGGTCGATCACATGTTAAGGGTAGCAATCATGAGTACGATGAGAGCATTATGCAGACAAATCGTGTGATCGTTTTCTCTGCCGTGGCTGCTGCAGCTGCCGCCGCGGCGACCAGTTGGTATTCGGTGCGCAAGCTTTCGAACTACAGCAAACCGCTGATCAAGCAGCCCGAAGCGGCTGAACAGGCAGCGGCTACCAAGGTGGCCCTGGTCATCAATCCTTCCAAGTCAGGTGCTGACGAAGCAAGGGAAGCCGTGGTCCGCGTCTGCGCTGAAGCGGGCCTGGAAGCACCGCTGGTCCTTGAAACGACCAAGGACAACGCCGGCCAGGATGCAGCCCGTGAAGCACTCGATGCGCAATGCGACACAATTATTGCCGCAGGTGGCGACGGAACCATCCGCGCCGTCGCGGAAGTGCTCGAAGGCACCGGCGCATCCCTGGGAATCCTGCCGCTGGGCACTGGCAACCTGCTGGCCCGCAACGTGGATATTCCGCTCGATGACCTGCACACCGCGGCGCTGGTGGCAGTGCGCGGGATGGTTCGCCGGATCGACGTCGGGCACATGAAGCTGCAGCTGCTGGACGGCAAGGAGGCGGATCATGCTTTCCTGGTCATCGCCGGCGTGGGCACCGACGCCGACCTGTTTGACGACACCAACGAAGAGCTGAAATCCAAGGTTGGCTGGCTGGCCTACTCGGAAGCCGGCCTGCGCCAGTTGCCGGGCCAGCGCAAGAAGGTCAGCTTCAAGCTCTTGGGCGACGAGAGCTGGCAGACCCGCAAGGTCCGTTCGGTGCTCTTCGCCAACTGCGGAAAGCTGCAGGGCCTGGATTTCGTGCCCGACGCCAAGATCGACGACGGCGTGCTCGACGCAGTGATCCTTTCTCCCCGCTCGGCCGCCGGCTGGACCTGGATCCTGCTCAAGACCGCATTCCGCGCCAAGAACAAGATTCCGGTGATGAGCTTCTACCAGACCTCTGGCGTATCGCTGCGTTGCGATGAGCCGATGAATACCCAGATCGACGGGGACCCCACCGGCCAGGTCAACGAACTGCAGGTGTCCGTGAACCCGAGCGCCCTGCGCCTGCGCACCCCGTAGCGCATGCCGAAGGCCCGGCCGATTTCCCCTTGCGGGGAGCTAGGCCGGGCCTTCGCGCTGCCTGCTTAAAGCCGGTCGCGCAGCGACTGCACCCAGGCACGGGCTTCACTGAATGCCGCATCTGAATTATGGGTATCCACGGCCGGCTCCAGGCCTTGGGCGGCTGGGTAGGAACCGAGGAAGCGCAGGTGCGGGGACAGCCGGTGCAGCCCCGACAAGGCGGCGGCAACGCGTTCCTCGGCCACGTGGCCTTCGATATCGACGGAGAAGAAGTACTCGCCCAGGCTCTTGCCTGTAGGACGCGATTCGATGCGCGAGAGGTTCACGCCGCGGGCGGTGAATTGCTCGAGAATTTCCATCAGCGCACCGGGACGGTCCTCGGGCAGCGGCAGGATCAGCGTTGACTTGTCCACGCCGGTAGGCTGCGGAATCCTTCCCGGACGAGTCACGAGGATGAAGCGGGTCACCGCGCCGATATTGTCCTCGACCCCGCTGGCCAGCACCTTCAGGCCGCGCTCCTGGGCTACCAGCGGAGAGCAGATCGCCGCATCATGCGGCGGTTCGTCCTCTTCGAGAGCCAGGGCGCCGGCTGCCGTGGAAGAAGCCGGGGTGAATGCGGCCCCGGGAATATTCGCTTCGGCCCATAAGCGGCACTGCGCCCAGGCATGCCCGTGGGTGGAGATCTGCCTTATCTGCTCCAGCGAGTCGATGCCGGGGCGTACCGCCAGCACGAAAGTGATCGGAACCAGGATTTCGGAAACAATCTGCAGGGCTTCGCCCTGCGCAATGGCGTCCAAGGTGGCCGAAACGCCGCCTTCTACCGAGTTCTCGATCGGGACCATCGCCGCGTCCGCGGTCCCCTCGCGCACCATGGTCAGCGCCACGTTGACGTTGGAGGCCGCGATCCGCTGCGCCTCGGCAGCCCCGGGAACCTGCAGCAGGGCCGACTCGGTGAAAGTGCCAGCAGGTCCCAGATAGGCATAGTTCATCGTACGGTTGGCTCCTGGCCGTTATCCGCTTCCATTGGCAAGCCCGCTTCGATCCACGCATCGGAACCGCCGGCGACGTTGAAGGCGGTGTAGCCCATCACGGTGAGCCACGATGCGGCCTGGGCCGAACGGCCACCGGTACGGCAGATGACGTAGGTGTCTACATCCGGGTCAAGCTCGGAAATCTTCTCTGGCAAGGAGCCAAGGGGAATATGGGTTGCTCCGGCAGCACGGCCGGCTTCCCATTCGAAGTCTTCGCGCACGTCAAGGATGAAGGCATCCTTCGGGACATCATTGACCGAAACAGTCTCAAAATCGCTCACGGCTAGCATTCCTCTCACATAGGGTGTTTGCTTATAAGACTAGTCATTTCCTGCGTCGAAAGCCGACATGTTTCCCTCAAGCGCCCTGAAATTGCGAGACGAGCTGGCCCGCGGCGAGCGTTCAAGCCGCGAGGTCACCGAGCACTACCTCAAGCGCATCGAAGAGCAGGCGGACCTAGGTGCTTTCGTCCACGTGGCAGAAAATGCGATGGAGGCCGCGGCAGCGGCGGACCAGGCGCATGCCCGTGGCGACATTGGCCGCCTGCATGGGCTCCCCACCGCGTTCAAGGACCTCAATGACGTGGCCGGGATGCCTACCACCTATGGCACTGCGGCGATGCCTGCGATGGTCGCTGAACGTGATCACTCCTTGGTGGCCAGGCTGCGCGCCGAGGGCGTGGTGGTCCTGGGCAAGACGCAGGTTCCGGAATTCGGGCTGAGCAGCTATTCAGAGAACCTCGTGGCGCCCCCATCACGCAATCCCTTTGATCCCACGCGCTCGTCGGGCGGTTCCTCTGGCGGGCAGGCCGCGGCGATTGCCGCCGGCATGATTCCGCTGGGTCCGGGCTCTGATGGCGGCGGTTCGGTTCGCATCCCCGCGGCCGCCTGCGGGCTGGTAGGCCTGAAGCCTTCTTTGGGCCGCGTTCCCAGCGACATCCTTGATGGCTACACCGATCCCATGGGCGCACCGAAGCTAGCGGTTAGCGGACCGTTGGCCCATGATGCCTTGGATGCGGCTTTGCTGCTTGACGCCATGCGCGGCAAGGACCACTATCTGCCGTTGCTGCAGGGAAGCTACCCCCAGCGCCTGGACGGGCTGAAGATTGGGTACAGCATCCATTCCCCGTTTGAACCGGTCTATGAAATTACCCTGGCGCAAGAAGCCCGGGCTTCATTTGCCCAGGGCCTTGAACGCCTTGGAGAACGGCATCGCGTCCAGCCGGCCAACCTGCACTACGCCACGGACTATCCGGAAACCTTCGCGGCGGTGTGGACCAATGGGCTGAAGGACGTTCCGGTCGCGGATGATTCGCTGCTCGGCGATTTGGCAAGGGATTTCCGCCGACGTGCCGCCGACCGCTCGCTGGAACAGAGCCTGCAGGCAGGTTCGAGGTTGAAGCAGATTGCGGCCGACTTCGTGCGCCAATGGTCCGCCTACGATGTCGTGGCCACCCCTGCCATGGCCTCGATCCCGCCGAAGATCGGGCACTATACACAATCCACAGCCGATGTGGATTATATGTTGCAGTGCCAGTACACCCCCTACACTTCCATGGTGAACGTCGCCTCAGTAGCGGCCATCACCGTTCCGGTAGGCCACTCCAACGAGGGGTTACCAATGAGTATTCAGCTGATTTCCCCGCGCTCGGACGAAGGACTGCTGCTCGCGCTGGCAGCCCAGATACAGGTGTGACCTTTCCCATATAAGTAGGTACTCGGGTGGGCAAGGGCGAAAAATATTACGTATGTCTACTGCAACAACGAGCACCAAAGCTTCCGGAAAGACCTTCTTCGGTCACCCCGGTGCGCTCGCAAGCCTCTTCAGCGTGGAAATGTGGGAACGATTCTCCTTCTACGGCATGCAGGGCTTGCTGGCTTACTACATGTACTACTCGGTCACCGACGGCGGCCTGGGCATGGACCAGGGTCTGGCTCTGTCGCTGGTCGGCGCCTACGGCGGCGCTGTCTACCTGTCCACCATCCTGGGCGCGTGGCTCTCCGACCGCCTGTTCGGCTCGGAACGCGTCCTGTTCTTCTCGGCTATCGCGATCATGATCGGCCATATTGGCCTGGCGCTCCTGCCCGGCTATGCCGGACTGGTTATCGGCCTGATCTTCGTTGCCGTCGGTTCCGGCGGCCTGAAGGCCAACGCTGTAGCCCTGGTGGGCTCCCTGTACTCCAAGGAAGATCCGCGCATCGATGCCGGCTTCTCCCTGTTCTACATGGGCGTGAACATCGGCGGGCTGCTCGGCCCACTGCTCACCGGTTGGCTGCAGGTCCAGTACGGCTTCCACATCGGCTTCGCCGCTGCCGCGGTCGGCATGGCTATCGGCCTGGGGATCTATGCCCTTGGACGCAAGAAGCTGCCGGACTCCGGCCGCATCCCAAGCAACCCGCTGCCTGCCTCTGAGCGCAACCGCTATGTGGTCATCTTCGCTGCCGTGATCGTTCTGATCATTGCCGCTTTCGCATCCAAGATCGTGACTCCGGAGAATTTGGCAAGCACCATCGCCTACGTGGTGATCGCCGCTTCGATCATCTACTTCGCGTTGATCCTGCGCAGCAAGAAGGTTGACGCCACCGAGCGCAAGCAAGTCTGGGCATTCATTCCGTTCTACATCGGTTCGGCTGCCTTCTGGGCCCTGTTCCAGCAGCAGTTCACCTTCATTGCCGCTTACTCGGATCAGCGCCTGGACCGCCACCTGGGCAGCTGGGAAATGCCACCGAGCTGGGTTACCTCGATCAACCCGGTCTTCATCATCATCTTCGCCGGTATCTTCGCCGCATTGTGGACCAAACTGGGCAAGCGCCAGCCACGCACATCAATGAAGTTCGGCCTGGCACTGGTGGTTGTGGGTGCGGCCTTCTTGCTGTTCATCCCGCTGGAATCCTTCGTGAAGACCCCGCTGCTGGCGCTGGTCGGCATCCTGCTGCTGTGCACCTTTGCCGAGCTGCTGCTCTCGCCAGTGGGCCAGGCAATTGCCACCAAGCTGGCTCCAGCCGCCTTCGGCACCCAGATGATCGCCTTGTTCTTCCTGTCGGTTTCGCTGGGCACCACCCTGTCGGGTGTGCTGGCCGGCTACTACACCGAGGGCAACGAGATCCCGTACTTCATCGCCATGGGCGGCACCGCTGTTGTCCTGGGTATTGCCATGATGGCAGCTACCCCGGCCTTGAAGAAGCTGATGGGCCCGATCCTCTAGGCGTTCGATCATGCGAAAAGCGGTTGGTTCATTTGAACCAACCGCTTTTTTCATGCCCGGGGATTATCGAAGAAGCCCTTGTGAGAAGGTCACGTTGTCGTAATACGAGTCGTAGCCGAACCCGGTTGACAATGCCCAGAAGAACCAGATGGCTACCGCATAAATGACTATGGCTAGTGCCAATCCAATCCATGAGGTAATTAGCCCGGCCAGGCTCAAGCCCCGGGAGCTGGGTTCACGCCGGTAGGCCAGGTGCCCGGTAATGACTCCGGCCAGCGGAACAAGGATAATGACAGTGAAGCCTAGCAACGACAAGATGCCAAGCACCAGGGAAGCCACCGAGAGGCCGGCGGATTCAGGCGGTCGTTGGTAGGGGTTCTGCGGATACTGGTAGTAGCTCATTTGCCTACCATTCTTCTACGAAACTGCGATAAGCGCATCAATCTGAAAGGCAATCTGTGGCACACCTCCGAGCTGGCCAGCCAGCCCAAGAATCAGACCTGATCAATTTGCAGGAGGTACTCGATGCCTACAGCACCCTGGTTCCTTCCAGCGGCAACCCCGACCAGGCCGTCATTTTCGGCACCTCGGGACATCGCGGAAGCTCCCTGAACACAACCTTCAATGAAACGCATATCGCTGCGATCACCCAGGCCGTGGTCGACTACCGCAACGGTGCGGGGATCACCGGCCCGATGTACGTGGGCAAGGACAGCCACGCACTCTCCGCGCCCGCATACCGCACCGCCCTTGAAGTCTTGGCAGGCAACGGCGTCACCGTGCTCGCCGATGACGGACTGACTCCCACTCCAGCGGTCAGCCACGCAATCCTGGTACATAACGCTAGCGGCGGCGAACAGGCCGATGGCCTGATCATCACCCCATCGCACAACCCGCCAACCGACGGCGGCATCAAGTACAACCCGCCGCATGGCGGACCGGCAGAATCCGGAATCACCGGACCCATCGCTGCACGGGCCAACGAATTGCTGGCCAGCGGAGCGGTCAAGCGCGGCGAGCCGAATGCCCGGCCTTTCGACTTCCGCGAACTGTACATCGCCAATATGGCTGAAGTCATCGACTTCAAGGCCATCGCCGAGTCCGGCATTTCCATTGGCGCAGATCCGCTGGGCGGGGCTTCGGTGCACTACTGGGGCGAAATCGGCCGCCGATACGGCCTGAACCTCGAAGTGGTCAACGAGTCCGTGGATCCGCGCTTCGGCTTCATGACCTTGGACAAGGACGGGAAGATCCGCATGGATTGCTCCTCCGCCCATGCAATGGCCTCCCTCGTGGCCAATCGCGAGAAGTACGACATCGCGACCGGGAACGATGCCGATGCTGACCGCCACGGCATTGTCACCCCGGATGCCGGCCTGATGAATCCGAACCACTTCCTGGCCGTGGCCATCGACTACCTGCTCACCCACCGTCCGCAGTGGCCAGGTGATGCCCAGATCGGCAAGACCCTGGTCTCCTCGGTGCTCATCGACAAGGTGGTGGCTTCCCACAGCCGGACCCTGCGCGAGGTACCGGTGGGCTTCAAGTACTTCGTTGAACCGCTGGCTTCCGGCAGGGTCGCTTTTTGCGGCGAGGAATCGGCCGGGGCAAGCTTCTTGGACTTCTCCGGCAAGGCATTCAGCACCGACAAGGACGGCCTGATGCTGGCCCTGCTGGCCAGCGAGATCCGCGCAGTAACCGGCAAGAGCCCCAGCCAGCTGCATGCCGAACTGGTAGAGCGCCACGGCCCCAGCTTCTACGACCGCTTTGACGCGCCCGCAAACCGCGAGCAGAAGGCCGTACTGGGCAAGCTGGACCCATCGATGGTCACCGCTACCGAACTGGCATCGGATCCGATTACCGCCAAGGCCACGCAAGCGGCCGGCTTCCCCATTGGCGGCTTGAAGGTTTCCAGCGAGCACGCATGGTTTGCCGCGCGCCCATCGGGCACGGAAGACATCTACAAGATCTATGCAGAATCAACAAAATCACCCGAGCATCTGCAGCAGGTGCTGGCTGAAGCTCGGGTGATTGTTGATGCTGCGCTAGCTGGCTAGTGCAGCTTTGCGGTCCATGGATCGATGGCCACGGCTGGCTGCTTGCGGGTAGCCAGCCAGTGGCCCAGCCAGAGCAGCAGGAAGATCGGCAAGCCAATGTAGCTCGAAGCCATCTGCAGCAAGTTTCCATCCACGATCGCCTGGTAGTTCTGGCCGACGATCACCACGATCAGGATCACGAAAGCCAGGATCGGTCCCAACGGGAACAGTGGCGCCTTGTACGGCAGGTTCGCGAGATCCTGCCCGCTGGCAATATATGCCTTACGGAATTTGTAGTGGCACACTGCGATACCCACCCAGGCAATGAAGCCGGAGAGACCCGAAACGTTCAGCAACCAGGTATATGCCGAACCCTGGCCGACAATCGCGGTCAGGAAGCCGAAAAGGCCTACCGAGGCGGTTAGAAGCATTGCCGGCATGGGAACGCCGCGCTTGTTCAAGCGGGCGAAGATCTTTGGAGCCTTGCCGTCCAACGCCATCGAATAAAGCATGCGCGCAGAGGCATATAGGCCGGAGTTGCCTGCGGAGAGGATGGCCGAGAGGATCACCGCATTCATCAGTGCCGCGGCGAAGGCTACGCCCGCACGTTCGAAGACCAGGGTGAATGGCGAGGTGGTGATATCCGATGCCTCGGAAGAGAGCAGGGATGGATCCATATACGGGATCAGCATGCCAATGACGAAGATCGCGCCGATGTAGAAGAGCATGATGCGCCAGAAGATCGCCTTGATGGCGCGTGGGATGTCGCGCTGGGGGTTCTCGGCTTCACCGGCGGCCACGCCGATCAGTTCGGTTCCCTGGAAGGAGAAACCGGCGATCATGAAGACCGAGACGATGGACAGCCAGCCGCCAACAAATGGCGCTTCGCCATCGGTCCAATTGCTGAAGCCAGGGGTGGAGTCGCCCAGGATGCCGAAGATCATCGCGACACCGCAGATCAAGAAGACCACCACGGTGATGACCTTGATCGCGGCCAACCAGTATTCGCCCTCGCCAAAGGCCTTGGCGGACAGCGCATTCAATCCGGTGAGCAGCACCAGGAAGATGGCCGCCCAGATCCATCCCGGGGCATCAGGGAACCAGTAGGACATGATGATGCCAGCTGCCACCAGTTCGGCAGCCACGGTAATGGCCCAGTTGAACCAGTAGTTCCAGCCGATCGCGAAGCCGAAGTGGCGGTTCACGAAGACCGTTGCGTAAGTCTGGAAGGAGCCGGCGACCGGAAGCCGGGCGCTCATTTCTCCCAACGACTGCATCAAGAGCAGCACCATCATGCCGATCAGCGCGTAGGCCACCAGCGAGCCACCGGGGCCAGCTTGGGCAATGGTGCCGCCGGACGCGACGAATAGTCCGGTACCAATCGAGCCGCCAATGGCAATCATCTGCATATGGCGAGCTTTGAGGCCACGCTTCAAACCGTCCTGGGACGGTGCGGGCTCAGTCATGCGTTACATCTCCTGATGCTTGAAAATTTCCAACCTATCAATCCAAGCACCCTGACAAGCCATAAAGCTATGAACCGCGCTACAGTAAGCGATCAATAATCTTTCGCTTGGCCCATGAATATGGAGGATATATTGCGCTCAGGGTATCAACGACGGTTGTTTTGTTGAATTCCGAGCGCATCTGCGAAAGCCGTTCGAACCCGTGCTTGCCGTGGTAGGCCCCCATTCCGCTCGGTCCCACACCGCCGAAAGGCAGGGTTGGAACGATCATCTGGGCCAACGGAGCATTATGCACAATGGAGCCGGCTCGCACCCGATCAGAGAAAATCGACTGCAGGCGCGGGCTTTCGCTCATCAGGTAAGCGGCCAGCGGCGACGGCCGCCGGGCAATGAATTCGAGGGCTTCCTCGAAGGTTTCCACTTCGATCACCGGCAGGATCGGACCGAAAATCTCTTCGGTCATCAAACTTCCCTCGAGGTCCACATTGCGCATGATGCTCGGCGCGATGCGCAGGGTATCCTCGTCGTACTCGCCGCCGAAAACCACCTCGCCTTGCTCGAACATCGACAGCAGCCGCTCAAAGTGCTTGCGGCTGACGATGCGGCCAAAGTCCGGATGGGTCAGCGGTTCCTTGCCGTAGAAGCTGGTGATGGCCTGGCCCAGGCGCCTGATGAGCTCAGACGAGTCGCCCACGCTCAATACGTAATCCGGCGCCACGCAGGTCTGGCCGGCATTCATGAACTTGGCGTAAGCCAAGCGCTTCGCGGAAGCCAACGAATCGTTCTCCACCACGGCCGGCGATTTTCCGCCCAATTCCAAGGTGGTAGGCGTCAGATGCTTCGCGGCCGCGGCAGCCACGATCTTGGCCACGCGTTCGCCGCCGGTGTAGAAAATGTGGTCCCAGCGGGCGGCAAGCAACTCGGTGGAGGTATCCACGCCGCCTTCAACTACCGCGTAAACCCGTTCGTCGAGGTAGACCGGGAGGAACTTGGCCAAGGCGCCTGAGGTCGCAGGAGCCAGCTCGGATGGCTTGATGACCGCAGCGTTGCCGGCAGCAATGGCCGCGACCAGCGGTGCGAGCACCAGCTGAACCGGATAGTTCCAGGCTCCGATAATCAGCACGACCCCCAGCGGGCGCGGCTCGACCTTGGCCATGGCTGGCTGCAAGGCCAGCGGAACCTTGACACTGGTGGAATCCATCCACTCAACGAGGTGGCGCTGGGCGAAATCTATTTCCGCGCGCACCACGTCGATTTCGGAGAATTTGGCTTCGGTGGCACTCTTGCCCAAGTCCTCAGCCAAGGCCTGGACGAAGTCTTCCAGATGCTCTTCCAGCATCTTCTCCAGTGCCTTGAGCTGCTGCAGGCGGAAGCGTCGCGGATGCGTGATCCGCGTGTCCGCAGAACGCCGCAAATGACTCAGAACTGTTGCTATGCGCGATGGATGCTCGTCCACCGGAGGTGCGGAATCACCGACCGGTTCGGGCAACGGAGTGGAAGTAAACAGACCCATGATTTGAGCGTACGTCACTGGGACTATTTTTCATCGTTTAATTCGCCAGAGGATTCAATATGTATCAAATAGTTGATACATTGATTTCCATGAACCAGTTCTCGGCGAGCGCCATATCCATCGCTTTCGTTGCCGCAATCATCTGCGTTTGGTTGCGTTCGGTGGCGCACAGGCGTGGAACACCAGCTATCGACCGGGCCCGATCCCACTCGTTCTGGTGCGCATTGATCGCATTCTTTGCTTCAACCTCATGGGATTTGTCTGAGACCTGGCGCGTTTCAATGACCGAGCCCAATTCAGGTTCGGCTCTCGCTGAAGCACTCACTCCGGGGATCTGGGTTCTTCTGGTTTACCTCATCGGCTTGTTCACTTGGCCCAAGGAACTCCAGCCAGTGCGCACCGCTTCATTAGAGGCCCGCAGCCTGACAACTCCGTTTCCCAAGGCCCTAGGGGCTTTCGTTGGGCTTTTGCTGCTGATCGCGGTCGGCTCCCTGTGGCCGGCGTCCAAAGTCGAAGGGCTCGTTGGCGTTCCGGCCTCGGAATTCACGACCTTTGATTTTGACGGCATCTATTCATACACGTCGGAGGGTCCGTATGATGGGCGGTTGCCGGGCACACAGATGCTCCCGGTATTCATCGTGGCCCTGGCAGGGATCATCGTGGCCGCGGCTGTGATTACCGTAGTTATCCTGAAAAGACCTGCCTTGGCCGGCATCTCGGCCGAAGACAACCAAGCGTTGCGCACAGTCTGGCTCAACCGCTTGATGCGCAATATCGGCATCGTCTTGCTGGCCTTCACCGTGTCGGTGGTCAATTACTCGCAGGCTAATTCGCCGGATGGACAGTACGAGTTCGTTAGCTATGGCGCCCTTGCGGTCGCCCTCACGTTGCTCTTCTGGGGACCGCGCTCTACATTCTCAGCTCAATCCACCACCAGGGAACGGACCGCCTTCTCGCGTTTGCGTGATCAACTATTCACCTTGCAATACGTAACTGCAGCACTCACCTTGCTCAGCGTTGCAATCGGCTGGTCATTCTTGCCACTGGATGACGAGCTCCAGATGCCTACCAATGAGCGAACTACGTGGATCTTAATGATCTTTGCCGGTGCGGCTTTGAGCTATGCCGTTCTCAATGCGCTTTATCTCAGCTACGTCAGCACGGTGGCCCGGCAGGCGTCTGCAGCACCCAAGTACCACGCGCCCCTGCCCTTGTGGTCCTACATCGCCGCTGGCTTGCTGTTTGCCACCAGCACCTATTTTCTGCTCGATCCGCCGCTGGACTATTTGTGGGGCTTCGTGCCTCCAGGCAAGACAATGGTTGCAGGATTGATCCTGCTGTTGCTGGCAACCCATCTTGGATTCGTCTGGTTCTCCCGCCGGGCAATTATTCCCTGGGCTGTCTCGTCGGCCGAAGAAATCTGGTACCGCAAGGTCCTGGAACTGCGTTCAATGCGTGTTAACACCAGTGCAGTGGTAGCCATGCTGCTCATTGGCTACGGATTCCCGGCCGGGCTGGGACTCTTTGCATTGCTTATCTTCGTTGTCCCAGCAGTCATTTTCCTAGAGCGCCCCGGTAGCGCCTTCGTGCGGGAACATCAGCCGGCAGCTACTTCATGAGCACGCAGATCAGTGTTGACCTCCAAGCAGCTACCCCGCCCTATGAGCAGATCCGCTCGCAGATTGCTTCACTGATCTCCTTGGGCGATCTGCCCTCGGGAAGCAAGCTGCCTACTGTGCGTGCGCTGGCCACGGACCTCGGCGTCGCTGCCGGTACAGTGGCGCGCGCCTACAAGGAGCTGGAAGCCGAAGAGCTGATCACCTCCCGGCGCCGTGCCGGCACAGTGGTCAACGAGCGGCCGCAGCCGGTGGATACCAGTGAAGATCTCCTGGCCGCCGTGGATCACCTCTGGGCGTTGGCGGCCGCGCAGAAGGTGGATGCGGCCACGCTCAAGGCCTTGGTGGCGCGGCGCGAGCGTAAGTAACTTGTCCTCGGAACCGGTTGTGCGTACGCTCTATGGCAGTGACACGGGGTGTCGGATCAACCGACTGAGATAAGACCCGTAGAACCTGATCTAGTTCACGCTAGCGGAGGGATGTCGCATGGCTTTGCATGCAGTTGCCCAAAAATACCGGCAACAATCACCTTTGGTTTTTTGCCTGACCAATACCGTCGTATCCAATTTCACCGCCAATGTCTTGCTGGCATCCGGGGCTTCCCCGGCCATGACGGATCTGCCCGGAGAGGCCGGCCCATTCGCGAAGGCAGCTTCAGCCGTATTGGTGAATTTGGGAACTCCAAGCACTGAACAGCTGACCGCCATGGAAGAAGCTGTGCAGTCGGCGAGCGCTGCAGGCACCCCCTGGGTCCTGGATCCAGTGGCAGTGGGAGCGCTTCCGGTGCGCACGGAGTTTGCCCGGCGCATTGTCCGGCAACGCCCGACCCTGATTCGCGGCAACGCCTCGGAAATCCTGGCCCTGGCCGGCCGGCAATCTGCTTCGCGCGGTGTCGATGCCTTGGATGAGGTTTCTGCCGCCTTGGCGGCGGGACGCGAACTGGCCACGGAACACGACTGCGTAGTGGCCATTTCCGGCCAGGCTGACGCCATCATCGACGCCGCGCGTACCGTCTTGGTGCATACCAACGGAATTGGCTTGACCCGGATGACAGGTGGCGGCTGCGCCTTGGGCGCGGTCTGCGCCGGGATGGTTGCGGTCCACGATGACCCGTTCGAGGCCACCATCGCAGCCCACGGTTTCTATGGCCTGGCCGCGGAAAAGGCCCTGGCTGGCAGCTCCGGTCCGGGCAGCTTCGCAGTTGCCTTCCTTGATGCGCTGTCGGCTGCCGATCCCGGGGAACTGAAGACTTTGAAGTACGAGGAATTGAACCATGCATAATTACGGCGCTTATCTAGTAGCCAACACTGCCAGCTGCACCCCACGCAGCACCCTGGAAGTTATCGAGGGCGCCGTCGCCGGAGGGATCGGGTGGATCCAGCTGCGCGCCAAGGATGAAAGCGCCCGGGAATTCTTCGAGCTGGCCTGCGCGGCTGCCAAGCTCACCGAGGGCAAAGCCCAGTTGCTGATCAATGACCGCATTGACGTCTACCTCGCGTCACGGGCTGCTGGCGCAGCAGTGAACGGCATCCATATCGGGCAAAAAGATGTGCCGGTACAGTTGGCTCGCCAGATCATCGGCGAGGGCATCATCGGCTTGAGTGCTTCCAGCGATGAGCAATTGGCCCAGGCGAACAAGGACGCCTCGGTGATCGACTACCTCGGTGTAGGAGCCATCCGCGCCA
The DNA here is from genome assembly GCF_044743685.1 of Glutamicibacter sp. NPDC087583. NCBI lineage: Bacteria > Bacillati > Actinomycetota > Actinomycetes > Micrococcales > Micrococcaceae > Glutamicibacter > Glutamicibacter sp. NPDC087583. The sequence continues at coordinate 33,767 of NZ_JBIUWY010000004.1, forward strand.
CTCCGACGAAAAAAGACCATCCTGCTCCCCTGGGGCTGGACGGCTTTGCGCGAGCCGCTGCCTTGGCCAAGCTGCCCTGCGTAGCGATCGGCGCAATTACCCAAGACGATGCCGCCGCGATCCGCGCCGGCGGCGGCGCAGGCCTGGCCGTGGTCCGCGCCATCTGCAACGCCGAAGATCCGCAACTTGCCAGCGCGCAGCTGGTCGCAGCCTGGGAGGCCTCGAAATGAACATCCTATCCATCGCAGGCTCCGATCCTTCCGGCGGCGCCGGAATCCAAGCGGATCTGAAGGCCATTGCCGCCAACGGCGGCTACGGAATGTGCGTGATCACCGCTTTGACTGCGCAAAACACCCATGGGGTATCCGGAGTTCAGGCGATCAGCGGCGATTTCGTCCTCGCGCAGCTCGAAGCCGTGAGTACAGATATCCGCATCGATGCGATCAAGATCGGGATGCTGGCCAACGCCGAGGTGATCCGCGCAGTCACCAGCTGGCTGGAAACTGTTGACGCCCCCGTCGTGCTGGACCCGGTCATGGTGGCGACCAGCGGGGATCGCCTGCTCGACGACGAATCCGCCCTTGATTCGCTACTGGATCGCGCCACGGTGATTACCCCGAACCTGCTGGAGCTGGCCAGCTTGCTGCGCGAGCCTGTGGCCCCTTCCTGGGACGAAGCCCTGCGCCAGGCCCAGCGGCTGGCTGCCAAGCACGGCACGCTGGTGCTGTCCAAGGGCGGGCACCTGGCCGGGGCGGATTGCCCCGATGCCCTGGTGTCGGCGGGCGGGGTGCAACTGGAGCTGCACGGCCCGCGCCATGCCACCAGGAACACCCACGGCACCGGCTGCACCCTTTCCAGCACTCTGGCTACCCGCTTCGCTGCCACTGGAGATTGGATCGCCGCGTTGGAGCAGTCCAAGTCCTACCTCTCCAAGGCCATCGCAGCGGCCGACCAATTGCAGGTGGGCAGCGGCCACGGCCCGGTCAACCACTTCATCGACTTCTTCGGCACGGCAGATCCCATGGGCGACTGGTGGCAGAAGATCCAGCCGATCCGCGAGGAAATCGACCAGCTGGATTTCATCACCCGGCTATCCGAGGGCACCTTGGACCGGGATGACTTCCACTACTACATCGCCCAGGATGCGCTGTATCTGCTGCGCTATGCCAAGGTGCTTTCGCTGGCCAGCTCGATGGCGCCGGATCTCGGTGCCCAGCGTTTCTGGTCGCGTGGCGCCAACGGCATCCTCGATGGCGAGCTGCAGCTGCACGGCAGCTACCTGGACGAGTTCGCTGATACGCCCAGCGCCACCACGCTGAACTACACCAACCACCTGGCCGCCAGCCAGGAGAGCTACGGGGAGCTGATTGCCGCGATCCTGCCTTGCTACTGGCTGTACCAGGACATCGGCAAGCGGTTGTCGGCAGCCAACCATGCCGAGCATCCTTATCGGCAATGGCTGGAAACCTATGCATCCGAGGAATTCGATTCCGCCACCGAGCAGGCCATCGAAATGGTCCGCCAGGCGTTCGAGCAGGCAGATCCGCAGCTGCGGGCCCGCATGGAGGCCGCTTTCATCCGCTCGGCGGAACATGAGCGCTCTTTCTTCGCGCAGGCGCACGAGAACCGAGTAGACTTCTCTACGGCCTAAAACCCGCAGGGCCCGGGAAGAGGAATCATGAGTTGGAGCATTCACGGCAACGGCAGGACCATCACCCCAGGTGAGGTAGTTGCCCCGGATGAGCGGCTGCATTGGCCGCAGACCGTTTCCATCGGAGCCCAGCACATCCTGGCGATGTTCGGCGCCAGCATCCTGGTGCCAACCATCACCGGCTTCCCGGTCACCACGACCTTGCTGTTCACCGGCCTGGCCACCGTCATCTTCTTGCTGATGACCAGGAACAAGGTGCCCAGCTACCTCGGCTCGTCCTTTGCGATGATTGCCCCGGTCCTCTCGACCACCCAGTCGCACAGCATGTCCGGCGCGCTGGGCGGCATCGTGATGACCGGGGCCTTGCTGTTCGTTGTCGGGCTGATCGTGCAGAAGACCGGCACCGGCTGGATCCACGCCCTGATGCCGCCGGTGGTCATGGGCACCATCGTGGCGCTCATCGGCCTGAATTTGGCCAGCGCAACGCTGGTTCCCATGACCGAGTTCCCGCTGACCACTTTCCTCACGGTGATCTTTACCGTGGTCGCGACCGTTGCGTTCAAGGGCTTGCTGGGCCGGCTGTCGATCCTCATGGGACTTCTTTGCGGCTACCTTGTTGCACTGGCCCAGGGGCAGGTGAGCTTCAAGGCGGTTGCTGCCTCGGAGTGGATCGGACTGCCAGAATTCCACACCCCGACCTTCCACTTCGACACTGCGCTGATGTTCCTGCCTGCGGTGTTCGTGCTGATCGCCGAGAACATCGGCCATGTGCGCACCGTGGGCGTGATGACCAATCGCGACCTGTCGAAGTTCAACGGCCGTGCGCTGATGGCCGATGGCGCTGCCAGCGTGCTCGCCGGTTTCGGCGGCGGTTCGGCCACGACCACCTATGCCGAGAACATCGGCGTGATGGCCGCTTCGCGCGTGTACTCGACCGCGGCCTATTGGATCGCTGCGATTGTGGCCGTGGCCCTGGCCTTCCTGCCGAAGTTCGGCGCATTGATCGGCACCATTCCAGAAGGCGTGATCGGCGGCTTGGGCATCGTGCTCTACGGCATGATCGGCATCGTCGGCGCGCGCCTGTGGATCGAGGCGAAGGTGGATTTCGGCAACCCGATCAACTTGATGACCGCCGGCACCGGCCTGATTATCGCCATTGCGGTGACCAAGGAAATCGCTTTCGGCCAGCTCCAGCTGGGCGGCATCGCCCTGGGCTCGATCGCCACCTTGGTGGTCTTCCACCTGATGAGTATCGTCGCCAAGATGCGCGGCAACGATTTGGCGGACTCGCAGAAGCCTGCGGATAGCTAGCAAATAAATTCCCCGCAGGCCGGCATCGCGATAACTCGCAATGCCGGCCTGCTTTTTTGCCAAGAATTCGGGAGCTGGCCAGTCATGAACCGGCGACGCGCACTGGGCCTCCCCGGTCTTGAAGTAAGGACTCCTTCCAATTTGTGATCGATCTCCCATAAAAAATCGGGAAATCGGGATTCTGCGGCTCTCGAATCCGATAGCATGGCTCATTGTGACTGCGACTACATCAGACGGAAAACTCTCCGCGCGACTCATCTTCATCGCCCTCGGGGCGGCATTGGGTGGGTTCGTTTTCGGATATGACTCATCAATCGTTAACGGCACCGTGGACGCTGTCGAGCACGAATTCGGGCTCAACGCGGTAACCATCGGATTCACCGTTTCCTGCGCCCTGCTCGGCGCAGCACTGGGAGCTTGGATAGCGGGTGTGGTCTCCGAACGCGTGGGACGCGTGCGCACCATGCTCTTCGCCTCCATCCTCCTGGCAGCATCAGCCATCGGCTGCGGCCTGTGCTTCGGCGTAACCGACCTGATCATCTGGCGCATTGTCGGCGGCATCGGCGTGGGCTTCGCCTCGGTGATCGCCCCTGCCTACATTGCCGAAGTCTCCCCGGCCGCGCATCGCGGACGCCTGGGCACCATGCAGCAGATGGCCATCGTGCTGGGCATCTTCGTGGCCTTCCTGGTCAGCGCGCTGCTGGTCTTCGTCATGGGCTCGGCGGATGCCGTCGGCTTGTTCGGCCTGGCGGCCTGGCGCTGGATGTACCTGTCGCTGCTGGTTCCAGCAGTGCTCTACGGCCTGCTCTCGCTGCGCCTGCCCGAATCTCCCCGCTACCTGGTCGAGCGCGGCCGCTTCGTTGAAGCAGCTACCGTGCTGACCCGCGATATGGGCATGAACGCCGGCACGGATACCGAAAAGAAGATCGAAGAGATCCGCTCCACCGTGCACATCGAGCGCCGCCAGGTCTTCAAGGACCTGCTGGGCCGCTTCGGCTTCCACCCGCTGGTGTGGGTCGGCATCCTGCTCTCGGTCTTCCAGCAGTTCGTCGGCATCAACGTGATCTTCTACTACTCCACGACGCTGTGGAAGTCCGTCGGCTTTGCCGAATCGGATTCCTTCACGATTTCGCTGATCACCTCGGCGACCAACGTGCTGGCAACGATCGTGGCGGTGCTTCTGATCGACGTGCTGGGACGCAAGCTGCTGCTCACCATCGGCTCAGCCATCATGACCGTGTCGCTGGGCATGATGGCGGTAGCGTTCGCGCAGTCGGTCACCATCGACGGCGCCGTGTCGCTGCCGGGCAGCTGGGGCATCGTCGCCCTGGTCTCGGCCAACCTGTTCGTGGTCGGCTTCGGCGCCACCTGGGGTCCGGCCGTATGGGTATTGCTCGGCGAGATCTTCCCGAACTCGATCCGCGCCATGGCACTCGGAGTGGCAGCCTCGGCGCAGTGGATCGCCAACTTCGCCGTTTCCACCACCTTCCCGGCCCTCGCCGAGGCAGGCTTGGCATTGGCCTACGGCATCTACGCATTCTTCGCGCTGCTTTCCCTGATCTTCGTGATCTTCCTGGTCAAGGAAACCAAGGGGCGCCAACTCGAGGAGATGACCCTCTAGGCACCACCCGCAGGGCATTGCGGATTGCGCAAAGGAGGCAGGAACCAAGATGGTTCCTGCCTCCTTTTGCGTGCCCGGATGCTTACCAGGCCTTGTTGGGCACATCCACGCCGACGTCGCTTTGCAGCGAGAGCACATGCTCCAAGCTTGGCCGCCCTTCCAGCGTCGGGCCCTGGCCGGCGAGCGCCACGCTGACTGTCTGCCCCGGCTGCAGGTCCACCTGCTGGCCGCGCACCCAGATCGGACGGGAGAAGGCTCCGTGCAGGGTGAAATCAATGGCTTCAGCCCGCAAGCCCACGGAAATCCTCATGCCCCGGCACCCGAGGTTGAAGCGCAGGGCCCGCCATTTCTCCGGGAGCCGCGGATCAAAGCGCAGCTGGTCGTCATCGTCGCGCAGTCCCGCGAAGCCGTAGATCAGCGCCGACCAGACGCCACCGGTCGATGCCACATGCACGCCGTCAGCGGTATTGCCATGCAGGTTTTCCAGATCCACGTTCAGCGCGTGCTCGAAATACTCCCAGGCAAGATCGCGGTAGCCCACCTCGGCGGCGAGAATCGATTGCACTGTCGCCGACAGTGTCGAGTCGCCCGTAGTCAGCGGGTCATAGTAGTTGAAATCCGCAAGTTTCTGCTCGGCGGTGAAATCGCTGGAACGCAGCCACAAAGCCAGCACCGCGTCGGCTTGCTTGATGACCTGGAAGCGGTAGATCACCAGCGGATGGTAGTGCAGCAGCAACGGCCGCTTATCCGCACCGGTATTGGCCAGGTCCCAGACTTCGCGGTTCAAGAAATGCTCGTCCTGGGGGTGGATTCCGACCGTTTCGGAATACGGGATGTGCATGCAATCAGCGGCCTTGAGCCACAGGGCGATCTCCTCGTTTTCCAATGAGTGCCTGCTGGCCAGTTGCGCGAACTCGCGCGGATGCTCTTGGGCCATTTCGGCCAGCAGCTGGGCGCTGCGGCGCAAATTGAAGCGCGCCATGACATTGGTGTAGAGGTTGTCGTTGACTACCGCGGTGTACTCATCGGGCCCGGTGACCCCATGGATATGGAAACACTCATTGCCCTGCTCGCCACGCCAGAACCCCAGCGAGGCCCACATGCGCGCAGTTCCCACGAGGATTTCGGCGCCGCCGGCCAGCAGGAACTCGTCATCCTCCATGACCCCGAGGTACCGGTTGAGCGAATACACCACGTCGGCATTGATATGGTACTGCGCAGTGCCAGCCGGATAATAGGCGCTGGCTTCCTCGCCGTTAATCGTGCGCCACGGGAAGAGCAGGCCTTCCTCGTTCATGATCAGCGCCCGCCGGGTCGCTGCAGGAATCATCGAGACCCGGGCGCGGAGCGTGTTGCGCGCCCACTGCTGGTTCGTATAGGTCAAGAACGGCATCACATAGATTTCGGTATCCCAGAAATAGTGCCCGGAATAGCCGTTGCCGCTCACGCCCTTGGCGCTGATGCCCAGGCCGTCGGCACGTCCGGCAGCTTGGGCGAGCTGGAACAGGTTCCAGCGGATCTTGCGCTGCAGCTCGGGCTCATCGCTCTCCACCACCACATCGCTGCGGTCCCAGTAGTCGGCCATGAAACGGCGCTGGGTGCGGAAGTGCTCGTCAATCCCCAACGGCACCAGGTGCTCCAAGGCCCGCTCAGAACGCAAGAGCATCTCCTGGGCAGGATGGCGCCGCGAGGAGTGGTAGACCGCGTACTTGGAGACGCGCACGCCTTGCCCGGCTTCCAGCCTGGTGCTGATCACTTCATCGGCGCGGTCATCGTCCACCTTGCGGACCACGGACAGCTCCGCCTGCGCTCCGCCAGTGGTGGCCACCTCGTGCTCCACCATTGCTGCTACCGACATCCCGGATCCGAAGACCTGGTACGAGATGCCCAGCCGGGCGCCATCGCGGTGGGTGCCCGCCGGATGCAGCGGGTTGGCCCTGGCTTCCTCGCTCTTGCGCGGATCGGCAGGAACCCCGGCATCGGTTTCCTCCGGGGAAGCCACCTTCCGGCTGGAGCGGTACCCGATGACCGAAGACTGGATCAGCACCTGCGCCGGAGCATCGAGCAGGCGCACGTGCACGTCCTGCAGCGCCACGTGGCGATCCGTGAAGGAAATCATTGAGCGGGCAGTGACGGCTACCCGGTGCCCCTCGGCAGTTCGCCACAGGGTGTGCGCGGTCAGCGTCCCGTCAAGGAAATCCAGGCGCAGCTCATCACGCAGCATCTCCGTGCGGCCGACTTCCAGGGCTTCGTCATTGATGAACACGCGCATGGTCCGGAAATCCGGGGCGCTGATCATGGTCTGTCCGGTTTCGGCCAGCCCGAAGGCGCTCTCGGCATGGCGGATTTCCCAGGTCTCATGCAGCCCGTTGATGAATGTGCCGCCTCCTTGGTCCCCCAGACCCAGTTGCGCAGCCCGTGCACCCAGAAAACCGTTGCCCAGGGAGAAAACGGTGTCTTCGGCGCCATCGCTGTCTCGCTGGTTCCCGCGCCACAGCGACCAGGAGTCCTCTTCCCAGGCCTTGGCTGCTTGCTCGGAGACCAGTTCGGAAAGGTCATGAACCACAAAATGGGCCCCTGCATCCAGCAAGGCGGCCTCATTGCCTTCGCGGGCCACGCCGATGACTCCGAAGCCTCCGGCACGCGCTGCCCTCACCCCGCTGGTGGCATCCTCGATGACGGCGCATTCTTCCGGACGCCAACCCAGATCGGCGGCGGCAGCCAGGAACGTGTCCGGGGCCGGTTTGCCCGCCAGCCGGCGCGCAGCAGCTTCCTGGCCGCTCATCACCAATGGGAAGTGCTCGGCCAGTCCTGCGGCAGCAAGTACCACGCTGGCATTGCGCGAGGAGGACACCACCGCGACGTCCAGCCCGGCATCCAGCACCTGTTGCAGGTAGGCCACGGAGCCGGCATAGGGGTCGATCCCGTCGCGCTGCAGCACTTGGGTGAACTTTTCGTTCTTCATATTGCCCAGCGCGCAGATGCTGCCCTCCCCCGGCAGATCGCTTTCATCCCCGCGGGGCAAGCTGATGCCGCGGGATTCGAGGGTGGCCGCCACCGCGTCATAACGCGGACGGCCGTCAAGCAGGTTGAAATAGTCCTCGGCAGTGTATGGGGCCACGCCCGGGTGCTTGTCGAAAAAGGTGGTGAAAAGTTCTTCCCACGCCTTGCGATGCAGCAACGCGGTAGGAGTGATCACGCCATCCAGATCAAAGAGGACGGCCTTGTAATCACGATGTCGGTACTCAGGACGAAAAGCGTTCACAATCGAAATCCTTCGAAAGAGGAGCGAATTACTGGCCGTAGTCCTTACCGTAGCAACTGAACGCGCTTGCTTCGACATACTACGATAAGAATGTGGCTCAGTGGATAGATGTATGGAATAGCGAAGACTGGCGTGAGGCAACCGCCGAGTGGATCGATGCTGCGTGCGAGGCATATGGCATTCAGCGCACCGCAGGACCGGATTTTTGGCCCGCAGATTTGCACCAGATCCAGGCGGCGGTTCAGACCGGTGCCGCAGATCTGATCTTCAGCGCCAACGCTCCGGGGCTGGCTTCGGAACCAGCGATCACGGTCGCTGCCGGCCAGCTGCTGCCCGATCGCGTGGTGATGCCACTGGCTATCGACCGGATCGCCGGCTACATGCTCAGCCCGGATTTCGGGCACACCCTGGCGGATCTGGGCGATTCGGTGGAGAACTGGGAGCTGGCCATGGCCTCGCTCGGTTCCTTTCAGGTCGCACTGATGGGCCACGAGGAAGAATTCTTTGATTCCGGGGTCACCGTGGTGGACCCGCAGTTCCTGCCCGAGCAGTACGAGCAGGCGCTGATGATGCATGTGTCCCTGGACCCGGCACACCCGCTGTACCTGGATGGATCCATGGCGGACAAGATGGTTTCGCATCTCGATGAGTTGAGGAGGGCCACCGCTGCCCTTCATGCCGGTGCGGTGCCGTTGAGCATCGAGCAGGGCAACTTCGATCTGTCGCAGGTGGTGGTTCCTGCCGAGGCCGGAGACCACGGCCGCATCCTGAATCTGTCCTCCGCGCACTGGGCTCACCCCTTCTCATCCCTGAACACGCCGCTGGCCGCCATGTGCGAAGCGTGGGATTGCGATACCGGTGATGAGCGAGTGATGAAGGTGCTTTTCGCGTACCTGGACCAGTTCTCTGCCTACGGCTCAGCAGATGAGCTGTACGACCTGATTAATCCAGCCTGCCTGGTTGCGCCGCTGTCGCAGCACGAGACCTGGTTGCGCCTGCTCCTGGATGCCAGCGACGAGCAACTGCAGGAGCACGCCGAGACCGTTTTGGGAACCCTGGATATCTCCTAGGGCCGCAGTTCAAGAGCCCAGAACCCTGGCCAGCAAGGCCGCGTCATCGCTCATGATGGCGTCGGCCTTGCGCTCCATCAGCAGCCGCATGGTCGGCTCGTCGTTGATGACCCAGACATGCACCTGGGCGCCGGCTCGGTGGACCGCCTTGATGAATCGACGGGTCGCTACCGGCAGCATGCCCTGGTTCAGCGGCACCTGGACCGCCCAGAAGCCTGCCAGCAGCCGCTTGGGAACCCAGCCCAGCAGGTGGGCGCACAGCCAGATGGCGACAATTTCCCGTTGACCCGGCGAGCGCCGTATCGGAGCGGAAAGCAGGTGGCCGACCGCGGCGCTGCGTGCCGTGGAGAAGGACGCGAGGGCAATTTGCCGATGGGCTTTCCTGCGCTCGATGAGCTCGGCCAGCGGGCCGATCACGTGCTCGTCCTTGACGTCCAGGTTCAGTGTGGCGTGCGGGAACGCGTCGAGCAGTTCATCAAGCGTGCACAGCGGTTCCCCGCCGGCCCGCACCGTTGCCAGCTGCTCGTCGGTGAAGTCGTTGAAATTCCCGCTCGCGTCGGTTACCCGGTCCAGGCTCTGGTCATGGAACAGGTAGACCGTGCCGTCGGCGGAGGCGTGCACATCCGACTCCAGATGGGTGATGCCCAGGTCTGCGGCGCGCTGGAAGGCTGCCAGCGTGTTTTCCTCGTTGCCCGTGCGTACGCCGCGGTGCGAAAAGGCGTAGGTCATTTCAGCAGGCCTTCAATGACCTGGGCTACCCCGTCATCGGCCAGCGAGGGTGCACGGAAGCGGGCGGAAGCCAGCGCCATGGGGTGTCCGGAGGACATCGCGTAGCCGTGGCCGGCGTATTCGAGCATTTCGATGTCGTTGGGCATGTCGCCGAAGGCCATCACTTCAGCTGCGGCAATTCCCAGGCGCTGGCAGTATTCATGCAGCGTGGTGGCCTTGTGGATATCCACATGAGCCATTTCCAATAGGGAAACGTCGAAGGCGGAGTGGGTCACCGATACCAGTTCTGCCAGCTGCGGCTCAACCGAGGAATAGAACTTGTCTATCGGCAGGTGCTGGGAGCGGGCAAGGAATTTCACGATGCCCTCGGAATCAATTGACTCGCTAGCCAGATCCAGGACTGCCTGCACCCCGAAGTTGTGGTGGCGGTCGGCAAAGCCTTCACCCAGGTGCAGCCCCTTGGTGGTCTCGGCAGCGAAGGACGCGCGCGGTTCCAGCTCCAGGATGATTTCGCTCGCCCGCCGCGCGGTAGCCGCGCTGAGCGTGCGCGACCAGATCACTTCGTCTTGTTCCAGGTCGTAGAGCACCGCGCCATTGGAGCAGATAACCGTGCCCATCCCGCCGAAGGCTTCAATGATCGGGCTCAGCCAGCGGAAGGGGCGTCCGGTGACAAAGACGATCTGGATGCCAGCGTCGCGGGCTTGGATGAAGGCACGTTGGGTGCGTTCGGAGATGGTGCCGTCCTTGGCGACAATGGTGCCGTCGAGGTCCGAGGCGATCAGCTTGATCATCTACAGCTCCTGGCGGCGTGGCGGGTTCGCCCCGGCACGCTGCACGGTCACCGCGGCGGCCATGGCCGCGAATTCCAGGGCTCGCGAAAGCTCCGCAATCTGCAGCTGGTTCAGCTTTTCGCGGTTGGCCGCGCCAATCAGGCCATGTTCGGCCAGCCAGCACAGCAGCGCGGCGGTGAAGGTATCGCCGGCACCCACGGTATCGGTGACTTCCACCGACGGCGCAGTGAATTCGGAGTCGCCGGCGCGAACGACGCCCCAGGACCCGCGCGAGCCTGCGGTGGACACCACGATCGCCGGACCCATGTCCAGCCAGGCACGGGCCGAGTCCTGGACCGAGCGCATCGGGTACAGCCACTTCAGGTCGATGCCGGAGACCCGCACCACGTCGGCCTGGCCGACGAATCGCTCGACCTCGGCCACGGTCTGCGAATGGTTGGTGACCAGCGACGGGCGCAGGTTCGGGTCGTAGCTGATGGTGGCATGGGTGCGCGCGGCCGAAAGCAGCGGCAGCAGTTCTCCGGGGCTGAACAGGGTGGCGATGGAGCCGGTGTGCACCAGCTCGGCATCCTGGGCCAGCTCCGGCCCGATGGTCGGCATCTGCCAGTAGGCGTTGAACGCGAAGGCCGCGCCGCCGGCCGGGTCGAGGATGCCATGGGCAATGACGGTGGCCTGGTCATCGGCTCCGCCCAGGTATGCCACGTTGTTGTCCTTGAGGTAATCCTCGATCTTGCGGCCCTTGTCATCGGCGCCCCAGCGGGAAATCAAGGTTCCCGGGTACCCCAGGCGGGAGAGCGCAACCGCGACGTTCAACGGGCTGCCGCCAACGAACTCCTGGGCTGGGGCAATGCCGGAGGCCAGGACGTCAACGAGGGCCTCGCCGATCACGGTCGGGTTCATGCTGCTCCTTCAGTAATGCAGTGGGGACAGGGCACGCACGCAGGCAGCCCATTGGCTGCTGTGCGGATCGATCCAGGTGTAGTGGTCTCCCGCGAACAGCGAGAAGCTGTGCTCCTGTCCGAGCGCAGCCGCTTTCTGGGCTGCGATACGGGCAATTCTTACCGGAACATCGCCATCGTCCCGTCCATGAAAGATTACGACACGGGCATGCATTGGCCATAATTCCACCGGATTGCAGGCGCCCAATGGCGCGCCTGCGAGCATCTCGTCCACTGCGCTGCCGCTGAGCTTCAGGCGCTGCGCCGTTTCAAGGTCCAGGACCCCGGCCTGGCTGATCACCTGGGAGACCCGTGCATCATGGGCGGCCAGCACGCAGGCCAATTGCGCTCCGGCTGAATGGCCGATCAGCGTGATCGGCCCTTCTTCCTTGACCAGGCCCAGCGCGAGCCGGGCATCGGCCAGCATTCTCGCCGCGCTGCCCGGCCCACGCCGGTATTCGAGGTTGTAGGCAGGGATCCCGCGGGCGGCGAGATCCTCTGCCAGGGGCACGCCAAGGCTAGCGGTGTACTTTTCACGCCAGTATCCGCCGTGGATGATCATCACCGCTCCGCGAGCGGTGGTGCGTTCCGGCTCGTAGAACTGGACCTGCTGGTCCGGGTGCGCCCCGTAGTGCATGGTCGGCGCCCCGGCTAGTTGCCCGGGAAGACCGCGGCGCGCTTTTCGACGAAGGCGGCACGGCCTTCCACCGAGTCGGCGGTTCCGAAGGCCTGCTGGAAGGACTGTGCTTCAACCAGCAGGGCGTCATGGGTGTTCAGCGCGTCCATGTCCACCATCGCGGCCTTGGCATTGCCAACGGCCGTCGGTGCCACCTTCGCGATCTCCTCGATGGTGGCCACGGCCTGGTCCATCAGTTCCCCGGCCGGGACAACGCGGTTGGCCAGGCCAATGCGCAATGCTTCCTCGGACTTGATTCGGCGGCCGGTGAAAACCAATTCACGGGCCATCGCGTTGCCGACGCGTCGCGGCAGGCGCACCATGCCGCCAAAGCCGGGCACCAGCCCGAGGTTGACCTCCGGCTGGCCGAAGCTGGCCGTCTCGGAAGCGTAGATGAAATCGCAAGCCAGGGCGAGTTCGCAGCCGCCGCCCAGGGCGAAGCCGTTGACTGCGGCGATCACTGGAACCTGCAGCTTCTCCAGGCGTTCGGTGACCGCGTGCATCTGGCGCCCGTAGGCCAGCGCCGCCGCCGGGTCCATTTCGCGCAGCTGCACGATATTGGCGCCGGCGACAAAGGACTTCTCGCCGGCACCGGTGAGGATCACGCCGCGGTATTCATAGCCGGTGGCCTCGAACCAGTCCAGGAAGGCTTCAAGGTCGTTGACGACCTCTTTTGCCAACGCGTTCAGCGACTTCGGCTGGTTGACGGTCAGGATGAGGGCCGAGCGCTGGGTGCTCAGGCTGAGGGTATCGAATTGCTTCATACCCCTAACTCTCTCACGTAACGCGCGTCACGTATTGGATTGTCAGCGGTGCTTGCGTGGCTTTGCCCTGGCACCCTGCGGCTTCTTGGATGAGCTCTTGGCCTGCTGTTTTGCCTTGGCTTGGGCTTTCGCCTTGGCCTTCTTCTGCTCATTGACGCGCTTGGCCTTCTGCTCCTGGTTGCGCACCGAAGTCTGGCGCGAGGAGCTGGCGGTACGTCCGCGCACAATGCCGATGAATTCTTCGAGCAAGGCGGTGTCTTCGGTGGCGGTAGGCCAGGCGATGCCCACCTGGGTTGGCGAACCGTCGTCAATGAAGCGCACCACCACGTCCTTGCGGGCGAAGAGCCGGGCAATGGACTGCGTGGTGCGCAGCACCTGGGCTCCGGAAGCGACAACTTCCATCGCTACCGGAACGCCGCCCACGGATTCCGGGTAGTCGGCCAAGTCGAGTTGCGGGAAGGACTCTACGGTCTCCAGCGGAACGGATTCTTCGAAGTACTCCACGTTGTGGTCTTTGCCCGCGCAGACCACTTCGAGTTCCTCGTAAAGCGGGATGACGTGGCGCGTTGCGTCCTTGGGCGAGTCCCCGCGGTAGCGCACGAATACCGCGTCGGCCTCGCCATTGGCCAGCAGGTCCAGGATTTCCCCCTCATCCAGGCGCCACGCTTTCAGCTCGATGGCAGGATAGCGTTCCTGGAAGCGGTCCATCCATTTGCCGGGGGTGACGCCGGTTGCGTAGGCGATTCGAAGTTTTTGCACGGGTTAAGCCTACGCTCTGCCGGGTTAAATGGTGCAGGCGGGCACCGGTGAACCGGTGCCCGCCTGCATTCGCGCAAGCCTGGGGGCTTACTTGTCGGTCTTGACGACCAGAACGTCGCATGGTGCCGAGTGGGCAACCGAGGAAGCAACGGAACCGAGCACGCGGCCCAGGCCCTTCATGCCTACGTTGCCGACAACGATCATCGAAGCCTTGCGGTCTTCGGCGTCGGAGATCAGTACGTCACCTGGCTTGCCGTGTCCGGCAGCAGCGGTGATCTTGACGCCTGGGACAGCGTTCTTCACGTCGTTGGCTACGCGCTGAGCCAGCTTGCGGGCCTGCTCTGCGTCGTCCAGGATCCAGGTATCGGAACCGATGGAAACGACCTCGGTGTTATCCGATGCGTGAGCGGTGATGACCACCAGGTCAGCGTCGAGCTTGACGGCGAGTTCTGCAGCGCGGCGGGCTGCGCGCTGTGCGGTTTCGGAACCGTCTACGCCTACGATGATGGTTTCAGACATATTGTTCTCCTTATATGAGTGATGCATTAAGTGATGGGTAACACTTTATGGCCTTTAGGCCACTTTAGCCTGCAAAAAGTCCACGGCGCGCTGCCATGCGATGGCGGCCTGTTCGGGATCGTAGTTGCCGGCGGGGTTCTCGTCGTTGTGGAATGCATGATCGGCATCGTAGTAGAAGTACTGGACTTCCGCGCCTGATTCCTGGCGAATCTGCTCTTCCTGAGCCTTCGCCTGAGCTGGCGAGTACATCTGGTCCAGGTTCGCGTAGTGGCCCTGGATGGCCGCGCGGACTCCGGAAAAATCGTTGGGTACACCCTGTCCGACGCCGTAGAAAGGCACGGCCGCGGCAATTTTCTCGCCTTGCTGGGCAGCCATCTGCAGCACGAAACCGCCACCCATGCAGAAGCCGATCACGCCCAGCTTCTCGCTGGAGACATGCTCATTGGCTAGCAGGTAGTCCACGGCACCGCCCAATAGCTGGGCACCGGCGGCTTCCGGGAGCTGGGACATCATCTGCCCGGCTTCTTCACCGTCGTGGGTGATCCAGCCGCCATAGAGGTCCGGGGCCAGAGCTACGAAGCCCTGCGCGGCCAACCGGTCGGCAACGTCGCGGATATGGTCGGTCAGTCCCCACCATTCCTGGATCACGATGACCCCAGAGCCCTTGCCGGACTCCGGCAATGCGAGATAGCCATGCGCTTGCGTGCCTGAAGAAGGGAAAGTCACGTTCTGGTGCGGGGTTTTGTCCGCCATGGTGCCTCCTGCTCTGCGTATGGCTCCAGTTTATGCAGGTCTTTGCCTGATTGGCATTGACCTGCCCCACATTGCGCCAAAGTTGTTCTATTTTCCGAGCGTGACCTCGCCGATACGTTCCAGCGCATCGACCACCAGATTCCAGAAGCCTTCGTGATCCAGGTCCACCGCCACGGAAGTATTGCAGTCGGCGGAAGCCGGCGCGCGGAAGTCCGTGACGGTCATCCCCAAGGTCAGCTCGCCACGCAGCTCAACGCTGACCGGGGCCTTGACAGTGCGCACGATATCCGGGTCGATCACGTAGGCCACGGCGCATGGGTCATGCACCGGCGGTGCATCGAAGCCCTGGTGGTCTCGGTAGGCCCGGGCGAAGAAGTCCATCAGCTCGCGCACGAAGGTCGATGGGCCGGTGCCGATCTTCTCGATGCGTTCAACCACCTCGGAGGTGGCCAACGCCTGGTGGGTCAGGTCCAATCCGACCATCACCACCGGCCAGGCCTCGTTGAAGACGATGTGCGCAGCTTCAGGATCGATCTTGATATTGAATTCTGCCACCGCCGACCAGTTGCCGGTGTGGTAGCCGCCGCCCATCAGCACCACTTCGCGCACGCGTTCAACGATGCGCGGTTCCTTCCGGGCCGCCAAGGCGATATTGGTCAATGCGCCGGTGGGCACCAAGGTGATTTCACCGGGTTCATGGCTCATCACCAGGTCGATGATGACGTCCACGGCGTGGCGCCCATCGAGTTCGATGCCCGGCTCCGGCTGGGCCGGCCCGTCCATCCCGGAAACCCCGTGGACGTCTCCCGCGGTTTCCACTTCGCGCACCAGCGGACGGGCGCAGCCGGCCGCGAAGGGAATGCCGGTAATGCCGGCGATGGTACCCACGGCCAGCGCGTTGGCAGTGACCTTATCCAGGGTCTGGTTGCCGGCCACGGTGGTCACGGCCAGCAGGTCGATCTTGGGATTGCCATGGGCAAGAATCATTGCCACGGCGTCATCATGACCCGGGTCGCAGTCCAAAATGATCTTGCGCGGGGCATTGCTGTCCTGGGTCATGGTTTCTTCCTTCGCTCTGCCAGCTGGTGGCCGGTAGCTAAGTCGTGGGGGCGGATAGGCATCCTTTGATAATTCTTTCGCGTCCCCATGCTATCGTCAAGCGCTTAACGCAAAGCTGTCGCGTGTCACAACTCCGACTACGATGGAGCCATGAAGAATGGTGAGAAGTCCGGCAACTCGCGCGCTCCACGCCGCGTGACCGCAGCGATGGTAGCCGAACACGCCGGCGTTTCCACCGCAACGGTCTCTCTTGTTGCCAACGGGAAGTCGGCGGGCCGGGTCTCGGCCGCGAATGAGCAGCGCGTGCGTGAATCAATTCGCGAATTGGGCTACTTCGTCGACAGCATCGGCAGCTCGCTGGCCAAGGGCGTCAGTTCGCTGGTGGTCCTGGTGGCCCCGGATATCTCCAACCCCTTCTTTGCCAAGGTGATCGCTGGCGTGCGCTCGGTATTGGCTAGCGACTACCAGCTCCTGCTCTCGGTCACGGATGCCGGCGTCTCCCCCAGCGCCAGCGAAACGAGGAAGATCATGGGCCTCCGTCCGGCCGGGCTGCTGGTCCATGCCCCAAGCCAGGATTTCCTCGAGGAAATTTCGAGCAACCTCCCGCTGGTGGCCCTGGATGCCCCGGGCATCGATCCATCGATTCCTGCCGTGAATATGGACGTCGCCCAGGGAGCGCGGGAAGTCGTAGCCCATTTCGCTGCACAGGGACACACCAAGGCCGCCTACCTGGATGCCAGCACCGGCACCGAGACCCTGGCAGTGCGCCGCGAGGCCTTCCTGGCGGCGGCAAGGGAGTACGGCATCGAAGTGCTGCCATCTTCTGTTGCCAGCTCGATGATCGACGTCACTGCGGCTTCAGCAGCCTTTGGCCAGCATTGGCCCAAGTGGCATGAATCGGGCGTGACCGCACTGGGCTGCGCAACCGATAACCACGCTTTCGGCGTGCTGCATGCTTCGCGCCTGCTTGGTATCCGCATTCCGCAGCAGCTTGCGGTGGCCGGATTCGACGACCTTCCCTACTCGGCAACGTCCAGCCCTTCCATCACTTCCGTGCAGCTCAACGCCCAGGAAGGCGGACGCCAGGCCGCATTGAAGCTGCGCGCGCTGCTCGATGGAAAGATCCCTGACCCACTGCAGACAATGCTGCCCAGTTCGTTGATTGTCCGCGGATCGACGCTGGGCAACAAAGGAGACTAACCGGTGAACATGCATAAATGGCCTGCCAAGGTCACTGCCGCCATCGCCCTGCTGATTGCCTTGGGGCTGATCGTCATGTCCAGCGGAGTGCTGGGCCTCATTACCGGCCCGGCAACCCCACCGGGCACCGGCATCGAATCCGCCGCGCGCAGCTGGGTGCTACTGGATTAGCTTTCCGCTCTTCGAAACTTCGGGATCGGTGCATGAGGACAAATCAAAGCAGCACGGCCGGCGCTTGCCATCACGCAGCTTGGAAATACTGGCCTCCACTCGGCGTTCGCGCGTGGAAGGGTTCTTGGTCGCACCGATCCAGCGTACCCATTCCCAGCGGGCCATGGCAGTGAGCCCTGCCCACATCTCATCCAGATCCCCAGCCTCGCCCAGGGCGCTGGCCAGGTCTTGCGGAATCCCTGTTTCCGGCCAGGTTCTAGCGACCCGGGCGGTCAATTCCACTTGATCCCCCGCCTCGGCCAACAGCTGGGGCGCGCCCTGTCCATCGAGGGCCAACCAGTGGCCTCGGCGCCCGTCGGGATCTATTACGACCACGTGGCCTTCATGCGCCTGGAGAAGTTCCACCGCAACCTGTCCGCGGCTTGGCAACTTGTCGCTGGATTCCTGGTCGAGCCTGATTATCTTCCGATCGTTGACCAGATCTGCAGTTCCATTCAGTTCGAATATCTCATTGGATACCGCCATGGGAATTCCCCTTCTCCGTTGTCCAAGGGCAGTCTATGGCACGGCGGCATTGCGCTTCCACGTGGCTAGACTGCTGTTATGACCCAACCTCCGCTGCTCGTTAGTTCCTGCCTGGCCGGCATCCCTTGCCGCTACAACGGCAAGGCGAAGGCAAACCCTGCCATCGTCGAGGCCGTGGCACGAGGAGAAGCCGTTGCGGCCTGCGCTGAGGAATTGGGTGAGCTCCCTACTCCGCGTCCGCCAGCAGAGATTGTCGGTGGCGATGGCCACGACGTGCTGGAAGGCCGGGCCTGCGTGATCGACATCAACGGCGAGGACATCAGCGGGCAGTTCATAGCTGGTGCCCAGAAGGTTTCGGATCTAGTCCAGCACCAGGGAATCACCGAGGCGATCCTGCAGGACCGCAGCCCCTCGTGCGGCTGCGGCACCATCTACGATGGCTCGCACACCGGAAAACTCGTAGCAGGCGATGGCGTACTGGCCGCCCTGCTCAAGCGCCGGGGCGTCAATGTCAGCGCGCCACCGGCAAACTGACACACCCTGCAAGATAACGATTCAGTTGCTCTTTTAAACAAAAAAATAACCCTCGATCCGAAGATCAAGGGTTATTTTCCATTTGTGCGCGAGGGGGGACTTGAACCCCCACGACCTTGCGATCACTGGCACCTGAAGCCAGCGCGTCTACCAATTCCGCCACTCGCGCATATTCTGTTTTCGTTGCCATCGTTCTTTGCAACAAGAAATAGCTTACACACTCATTTTCCGTTCACCTAATCGAAACCCTGATTTGTGGTTAGGGACACATGGGAAACCTTTTTGGGGCATTTATCGTTGATATTGACGCACTTGAGCCGCTCAAGGATTTTTCGGCATTTGCACAGCTGAAAACAGTAAGATCGAATATGAAGTTCTGTGTTCACAGCTTGGACGGCGTGAATGCAGGCTCGCAATAACCAGCCATGGACCCTAAGGAAGGAGCACGAATAATGGGCTTTCTCGACAATGTCGAACGCGGCTTAGAGAAGGTCGTCACTAGCTTCTTTCGTGGCACCAGCACCGCAGATCTCAAGCCAGTCGAACTGACTACCGCGCTACGCAATGACATGGACCGCGGAATCATGCCGATCAGCGAGGGCCGCAGCCTTGCAGCCAATGACTTCGTTGTCTCGCTGAGCACCAAGGACTACAACACCGCGCAGGGTTGGGGGCGGGGCGTCGTCAACGAAATGGCAAAGGTCACCGCTGAACATGCGGCAGCCCAGGACTACTCGGTCCACGGCGACATCACGATCCATTTTGTTTCCAAGGACGATTTCAAGCCCGGAGAAATGGAGATTGCCAGCACGGTCAAGGAGTCCAGCTCGCGCCCAGCAGCCTCGGCTCCGGTAAAGGAGCGAGCAGCAGCGCCCGCAGCGCCATCCGCCACCCCGCCGACAACCGCACAGCCACGTCCATCGGTCCGTCCGATTGCAGAGATCCCCAAGAAGCCCATGCAGAAGCAGGCAATTCTTGAGGTCGCTGGACAGCGCTACGCCCTGCATCACCACTCCATCGTGCTGGGCCGTTCGGCCAGCACCGATATTCCCGTGGATGATTCCGGCGTTTCCCGCCAGCATGTGCGCGTCGAAACCCGTGGCAAAACCAGTTTCGTCGTCACCGATCTGGGTTCAACCAATGGAACCTACGTGGACGGCAAGAAGATTTCGGAAGAAACCCGTATATTTGACGGTTCGATCATTACTATCGGACAGACAAAAATCGTCTTTCGGCTGATTACCTCGAACAACGGAGGCCGCGCGTGAACGACCTGGTTCTAAGCTTGTTCCGATTGGGCTTTTTGGTCCTCATCTGGCTGCTCGTATTAAGCGTTGTCGGATCGATGCGCCGCGACTTGGCCATCGGATCGCGGGCCCGCACCGGCAAGCCCAGCGCTCGGGAACTGAAGAAGAATCCAGAGCTGGCGGAACCAGAAGTGCCTGCGCGCAAGGCCGCCACGTCATTGGAAGTTGTTGAGGGCCCACTGGCCGGCAGCAGCATTCCCCTCCGCGGCCAACCGATCATGTTCGGGCGAGCTCAGGATGCCACCGTCGTTCTCGATGATGACTACGCTTCGGGACGCCATGCCCGCCTGTTCCCGCAGGGATCGCGCTGGTTCATTGAAGATCTCGGCTCAACCAACGGCACCTTCGTGGGTGACAACCAGCTCTCACGCGCCCAGGCAGTAGAGCCCGGCCAGCGAATCCGCATCGGAAAGACTGTCCTGGAATTGAAGCCCTAGCCTATGGCCCTCAAACTAAAATTTGCTGCGAAATCCGACGTGGGGCGGGTTCGCAAGAAGAATGACGACTCCGCCTACGCCGGCGCGTACCTCGCGGTGCTTGCCGATGGCATGGGCGGACACGTCGGCGGTGACGTGGCGTCAGCCTCCACCGTGCTTGATTTGGTGCATCTGGACCACGATGGCACCGCAGATCCGCAAAATGCCCTGCCGGATGAGATCCAGGCCGCCAATTTGGTGCTGAATGAACTCGTCGGCGCCAACCCGAAGCTTTCGGGGATGGGTACCACCGTCACTTCCCTGCTGCTCTCGGGAAGTACCCTGCACATGGCGCACATCGGCGACTCCCGCGCCTACCGCTTGAAGCACGGGGTCTTCGAGCAGATCAGCAAGGACCATACCTTCGTGCAGCGGCTGGTCGACGAAGGCCGCATCAAGCCGGCCGAGGCCGAGGTCCACCCGCATAAGAACGTGCTCTTGCGCGTGCTGGGCGACTCGGATGCCTCCCCGGAACTCGATGTCGACCAATTCGAGGCAGAACCCGGCGAACGCTGGATGCTGTGCTCTGACGGACTCACCGACGCGGTGCCGGTTCCGGTAATCGAGCAGATCATCCGCACTACCGCCGATATGGATGAAGCGGTCAACGACCTGGTTGCCGTCACCTTGAAGAATGGTGCGCCGGATAACGTCACCGTGGTGATGTTCGAGGTTGTCGAAAACGCTGTCGTCGAAGGCGAAGCGCCCGCCGAACCAGAACCCGCACCGGATACCGGCCAGCTCACCATTGCCGCCGAAGGCGATGTCGAAGCCAGCGCTTCGCTGCTCCGCCATGAGATTTCCCAGCGTCCCCACCTGCTGGTGGGCGCCGCCCAGCTTGCGACGCAAACCGGCCAGATCCCGGTGGTGACCCAGCACACCGGCGAACGCCGTGCAGCTGCCTTGCTGACCCACCGTTCCCCGGCGGCCGGCGAGGTGCTGGATCCACTGGATGCTCCGGTGCAGCAGCGCCGTTGGATGATGCCGATCCTGCTGACCTTGACGGCTTTCTTCGTCATTGCCCTGGGCGTCTGGGGCTACATGTGGACCCAGACCCAGTACTTTGTTGGCACTGTCGATGGAAAGGTCGCAATCTACAAGGGCGTTCCCCAGGAGCTCGGACCGATTTCGCTCTCCGAGGTCGACACAGTCAGCAAGGTGCCGCTCGAAGCCCTGCCGGAGTATTCACGCCACCGCGTTGAATCGACCATCTCGGCAGAGAACCAGCAGCATGCCCAGATGATCATCCAGGAACTCCTGGTCACCGCGAAGCAGAACTGCCCGGTCACCGTTCCCGGATCCTCGGATTCCGCCAACCAGCTCGAACTGCCCGCCTACTGCCAGGAGATAATGCAATGACCGAAGTGCAAACCGCACCGGTGCCTCGGCGCAATCTCGAGCTGCTGCTGGTGCTGCTGGCCCTCTGCGTGGGCGGTGCCGCGTTCTATCTGGTGGGCAGCTCCACCGAGGATGTCGACAGCACCGACTTCTACGTGCAGATGGGCATCCTGGCGGCACTATCCCTGACGGTTCATGTGCTGCTGCGCATCTTCGCCAAATATGCCGATCCAGTAATACTTCCGATTACGATTGCGTTGAACTCCCTTGGCTTAGCCATGATTCACCGCATTGACCTGGCTAAAGGAACGTCCCAGTCGGCGCGCCAGCTGCTCTGGACTGCCATTGCCATCGTCATTGCTTCGGTCGTTCTCTGGGCAATCAAGGACCACCGCCTGCTGCGTCGGTTTACCTATATCGCCCTGCTGCTATCGGTCGTATTGCTCCTGCTTCCGTTGATTCCCAAACTGGGTGTCACGATCAACGGTGCCCGCATTTGGATCCGCATGGGCATGTTCTCACTGCAGCCAGGCGAACTCGCGAAGATCACCTTGTCGATCTTCTTCGCCGGTTATCTCTCGTCGAACCGCGACTTGATCCTGATGGCTGGCCGCAAGTTCGGACCGCTGCAGCTGCCCCGCCTGCGGGATATGGCTCCGATGGTTATCGCTTGGCTGCTCTCCATCGGCGTGCTCGTGGTGCAGCGAGACCTCGGTTCCGCGATCCTCTTCTTCGGCCTGTTCATCGTGATGATCTACGTGGCAACCGCGCGTATTTCCTGGGTGCTCATCGGTGCCTTGATGGTTGTCGCCGGCGGCATCGTCGCGGGCCTGACCATGAGCCACGTGACCCGCCGCCTGGACGTCTGGCTCAACGCCTTTGACCCTGCGATCTACCAGGCCAAGGGTGGCAGCATGCAGATCGTCGAAGGCTTATTCGGCATGGCTGACGGCGGCTTGTTCGGCACCGGCCTGGGCGCGGGTTCCCCCTACCGTGTTCCGCTGGCCAACTCCGACATGATCATTGCCTCCTTCGGCGAAGAAATTGGCCTGATCGGCGTGGCCGCGATCATCCTGCTCTACATGCTGCTGGTCTCCCGTGGCTTGCGGGCCGCCTTGGGCTCGGCCGATACCTTCGGCAAGCTACTGGCTGCAGGCCTGTCCTTCACCCTGGGCCTGCAATGCATCGTGATCATCGGAGGCGTCACCCGGCTGATCCCGCTGACCGGCCTGGCAACGCCATTTATGGCCGCCGGCGGCTCATCGCTGCTGGCGAACTGGATCATCATCGCGTTGCTGCTCCTGATCTCCCACAACTCGCGCCGCCCGAAGACTGGCGGCGTAGGACCAACCGATGAATTTGCAAGTGCCAGCACGGCCCTTACCTCCAGCACCAAGGCGGTGACGAAAAAGTGAATCATGCAATCAAGCGCGTTTGGGTTGCGCTAACCGTCCTGTTCGTCATCTGCCTGGGTGGACTGAGCTACATCCAGTTCTTCGACGCCAAGCCGCTCTCGGAGAATGCGCTGAACAAGCGCGAACTCTACCGCGAGTTCGACCTGCCCCGCGGCGCGATCCTGGTCGACGGCAAGCCGATTGCCGAATCCGTTCCGACCGATGATGGCCAGTTCGAATTCCAGCGTGTTTACCACGACGCGAAAACCTACGCCCACCTGACTGGCTACTATTCGCTCGCGAATGGCACCACCCAGCTCGAATCGCAGCTGAACGACTGGCTGACCGGCACGAGCTCGGATCTGCTCTTCGACCGCTTGTCGGCCATGTTCACCGGTACCCGTTCCGAAGGCGCCTCGGTTGAGCTGACCATTGACGGGCAGTTGCAGAAGACTGCCTTCGAAGCGATTCCTGACGACTTGAAGGCCACGATCATCGTGACCAATCCGAAGACCGGTGACATCCTGGCGATGGCTTCCAAGCCAAGCTACAACACCAACCTGCTGGCGGTGCACTCGACCTCCCAGGCGGCCCAGAACCTGAAGGACATCAGCAACACCGACGGCTTGAGCCCCTACCGGAACCCGGCCATCAGCAACCCGGTGACCCCAGGTTCCTCGTTCAAGATCGTCAGCACCGTTGCGGCCCTGGAATCGGGCAAGTTCGATATGGAAACCCCCATCGACAATCCGGTGTCGGTGAATTATCCGCATTCGACTAGGCAGATGAACAACTTCAGTGAGGGCATCTGCGCGCGCGATACCCGGGCAAAGCTCGAGTTCATCTTTGCCCAGAGCTGCAACACCCCGTTCATGGAAATCAGCCAAACCGTCGGGAAGGATGCCTTCACCGAGGTTGCCGAACGCTTCGGCTACGGGCAGCAGCTGAGCATCCCGCAGAATGTTGTTCCAAGCGAGTTCCCTTCTGCTGAGGCCAATGAAGCGCAGATGGCGCAGATGGCAATCGGCGAATGGGAAAACAAGGCTACTCCGCTGCAGATGAACATGGCCGCCATGGCCATCGCCAATGACGGCGTGATCATGAAGCCGAATTTGATCGGCAAGGTCATCGCGCCGGATCTTCGAGTTATCGAGGACCCGAAGCCGGAGAAGTTCTCCACGGCCACCACCCCGGAAGTTGCCGAACAGCTCACCGAGCTGATGGAAGGCCCGGTTGTGAGCGGTACGGCCATGAATGCCCGCGTTCCAGGCGTGGATTTCCGAGCCAAGACCGGCACCTCGCAGCGACCGTCAGAGAACGGAGTCCGCATGGTGAACTCCTGGATGACCGGTTTCGCACCGGCCGATGATCCGCAGGTTGCCATCACGGTCAATATTCAAGACGTAGATTACAACACCGGCCACAACACGGCAGGTGCACTTATGAAGACGATGTTAGAGGCGGTGTTCAACAAGTGAGGCCAGTAACCGGCACCACCTTGGGCGGTCGTTACAAGCTGACCGACCGCATTGCGATCGGTGGCATGGGCGAAGTTTGGAAGGCACGAGACCAGGTCCTAGGACGTCTGGTAGCGATCAAGATCCTCAAAGAGGAATACACCGATAATGAGAGCTTCCTGACGCGTTTCCGCGTGGAAGCACGCCACACCGCGCTGCTGAACCACCCTGGCATCGCTGGCGTCTTCGACTACGGCGAGGAACAGGGCTCCGCCTATCTGGTGATGGAACTGGTTCCCGGCCCGCCGCTGTCCACCATTATCGAGCGCGAGCGCAAGCTCGACGTGGACCGTACGCTCTCGCTGATCGCGCAGACCGCCCGCGCGCTGGCAGCAGCCCACGAGCACGGCCTGGTGCACCGCGATGTGAAGCCGGGTAACATCCTGGTGATGCCTTCGGGCGTCGTGAAGATCACCGACTTCGGCATTGCCCGGCTTGCTGACCAGGTTCCGCTGACCGCCACCGGGCAGGTAATGGGAACCGCCCAGTACTTGGCCCCGGAACAGGCCACCGGGCAGATCGCCACCGGCAGCTCTGACATCTACGCCTTGGGCGTGATCGGCTACGAGTGCCTGGCAGGACGCCGCCCGTTCACCGGCGAATCGCAGATCGCCATCGCCCTGGCACAGGTCAACGATGCTCCCCCGGCGCTGCCGGACACCATCCCGGCACCGGTACGCCAGCTGATCATGTCGATGCTGGCCAAGAACCCGTCGGATCGCCCGAAGGACGCAACGGCGCTGGCGAAGGCCGCCGATGCACTGCGCTCCGGTGATACCAATACCGCGACCTTGGCCGTTCCCGGCATGCTGGCCACCGGTATCGCCACCGACGCAACCCAAGTGGTCAACATGGGTAACGACGCCACCCAGGTGGTGCCGCGTGCTGATTCCGCGCCGACGATGACCAATGCGATGCCGACCGTGGTGGAACCTGCCGGCGCTACCAGCGGTTTCTCCGGGTCCAGTGCCGCAGCCGGCGGATTCGATGACGAGGACGTGGATACCCAGGATCCGGCTGGCGAGGCCGGGGCCAAACGCAGCCCTTGGCTGGTCCCGCTGATCGTGATCATCGCGCTGGCCGCCGTGATTGCCTTGCTGGCGTGGCTGATCCCTGCCATGAGCAGCGACAAGGACAATCAGCCGACGGCTTCGGTCACGCAGAGCACCGATGTTTCCCAATCCCCTTCTCCGACCGAGGAATCCACCGATCCTTCGGAAGAAACCACCGAAGCATCGGAGACCTCCGAGTCCTCTTCCTCGACCCCGAGTGAAACCGTGACCTACGTAGAGGTTCCGGCCTCGCTGGTGGGCCAGGATATCGACACCGTGACGGCAGAGCTTGAGGGCAAGGGCCTGGTCGTTGACGCGACCCCGCAGGAAACCAATGAGTACGACCCACGCGAAGTCATTTCGCTGAACCCGACCGGCAGCGTCGAAAAGGGCGAAACCATTTCGATTACCTACGCCATGGCTCCCGAAACCGTTGGCGTTCCTTCGGTAACCGGCATGGGCTACGAAGCCGCGCAGAAGCGCATCCAGGACGCTGGGCTGGCCGTGGCCAAGGGCGAGGAACGCCATGACTCTTCGGTCGCTGGCACGGTGCTTGCGCAGGACGTTCCAGCCGGCAGCGAAGTAGAGCCGGGCACCACGGTGACCCTGGATATTTCCATGGGCCCAGAAGAACCCGAAGCATCCGAGTCCGCTACCCCGTCGGCATCTGAATCCCCAGAAGCTGCAGAGCCGGACCAAAGCGAAGCGCCATGAGTGAAGTCGAAGCCTTGCCCCCCGGCTTGCCACGATTGATCAACGATCGCTACGAGATCGAATCGCTGGTAGGCCGCGGCGGCATGGCGGATGTCTATCTTGCCACCGACCATGTGCTTTCGCGCAAGGTCGCGGTCAAGGTGCTGCGCCCGGATACCGCAAGCAACCCCATGGTGGTCAATCGATTCCGCCGTGAAGCCAAGGCCGTCGCGGGCCTGAGCCATCCGAATATCGTTGCCGTCTACGACACCGGCGAGCTGCCTGCTACCGATCATAGCCGTGAGCGCTTGCCCTTCATGGTCATGGAATACGTGACCGGCCGGACTCTGAAGCAGGTGATCGCTTCGGGCGATGTCGACGCTTCCTTCGCTGTGCACGTCACCCGCGGCGTATGCAATGCCCTGGATCATTCGCACAATAACAATGTCGTCCACCGCGACATCAAGCCGGCCAACGTGATGGTGACCGATGCCGGCCACGTGAAGCTGATGGACTTCGGCATAGCCCGTGCCTTGGACACATCGGCGACAATGACGCAGACCGCCGCTGTGGTGGGAACCGCCCAGTACTTCTCTCCTGAGCAGGCACGCGGCGAACAGGTCGATTTCCGTTCGGATATCTACTCTGTTGGCTGCCTGTTCTACGAGCTGATGACCCAGCGCCCCCCGTTCACCGGTGATTCGCCGGTTTCGGTCGCGTACCAGCACGTTGGCGAGATTCCGTCAGCGCCCAGCGAGGTCAAGCACGACGTTGACCCGATCTTCGACCCGATCGTTTCCAAGGTTCTGTCCAAGGAACGCGATGACCGTTTCCAGAGCGCAGGCGCTTTCGCGGCTGCGTTGGAAGATGCACTGAACGGCATTGAATTCCATGATGACGAACCGGCACCATCAACCTACACCTTGCCGATATACGGCATGCACGGCGAGACTGAAACCGGGTTCATCGCGCAGTCAGCGCCAGGCACCAGCCAGCACCCGGTCTTCGTCGAAGATGAGGCTCCCGAGGCCCCTGCACGGCACAAGTCCAACCGCGGCCTGATCATCCTGCTGACCATCATTGCCCTGATCGCTGTGGGTATCGCCAGTTTCCTGGTGATCCGCTCGATCCAGGCCGAGGCTGAAAAGCGTGCCCCAGTTGCTGTGCCCAAGGTCCTGGAGATGTCCGAAGACGACGCACGTGAATTGCTGCGCGATTCCACCTTCCAGGTGCGTGTAGAGCGGGAATTCAGTGATGAAGTAGAGCAGGGCAAGGCGACCCGAACCGACCCGGCAGAAGGGTCCATGGTTTCCAAGGAATCCACGGTTGCGCTGTTCATTTCCGATGGTTCGGAACAGCGCACGATTCCCAAGGATCTGGCGAACCAGTCCGAGACGGCTGCCCGCGATGCCCTGCGTGAAGCTGGCCTCGAAGTGGGTGAAGTCAGCCGGGAGAACTCTGCAACCATTCCAACCGACTGGGTTATTGGCACCAGCCCGGAGCTGGGCTCCAAGGTGAAGGCCGGCAGCGAAGTCGACCTGATCCTTTCTACCGGCATGGTGACCGTTCCGGTCGTTACCGAGATGAGCCGTGAGGAAGCTGAAGAGAAGCTCTCTGCGGACGACATCGGGTTGGAAGTTCAGTTCGATGAGGTGGCAACCGACGACTACCCTGAGGGAACCTTGTTCAAGCAGTCCCCCGAGGCCTCCGAGGACGTGGCTCAGGGAAGCCTGGTGAAGATTTCTGTGGCCAAGGCTCCGCCGGCACCAGAACCAAGTGAAGAACCATCGCCCAGCGAGACCGAATCTCCAGATTCAGAAGAATCCGATGATCCGTCCGACAGTGCTTCGCCTACCAGTGACGCTCCGGCTCCTTCCAATGGGAACGGCCCGCCAGATCGGACTAACCCGCCACGGGAAAACGGGCGCGACCGATAGGCTGCTAGGCTACTCTCCGCTGAAGAGCGGGCTCAGGGTCGTGGCCTTCTTGGCTGCCCCCTGAAGTCCTACGAATTCCAGCCAATTGCCCAGCATCTGGTATCCCTGCTCGGTCAGCACCGACTCTGGGTGGTACTGCAGGCCCCATAGTGGTGCTTCCCGGTGCGCCAGCCCCATGATGACTCCCCCGGCGGTAGCAGCGATGATTTCAAGCTCAGCAGGGATGCTCTCGCGTACGGCTGCCAGGGAGTGGTAGCGCGTTGCGGTGAAGGGGTTGGCTACCTGGTTGAAGACCGGGTGGTTTTCGTGGCTCACCAGCGAGGTCTTGCCGTGCATTAGTTCTTCGGCGTGCGTGACCGTGCCGCCATAGGCTTCAGCGAGCGCCTGATGCCCAAGGCAGACACCGAGCATTGGCTTGCGCTGCTGCCCGCACCACTTGATCAGATCGATGCTGACACCCGCTCCTGCAGGCTCGCCCGGGCCCGGGGAGATCAGCACACCGTCGTATTCCGCAGCCAACTTAGTTGCTTCCCCAACGCTCAAATCGTCGTTGCGGTATACGGTGGTTTCCGCGCCCAGCTCCTGCAGGTAACCCACGAGGGTGTACACAAAGCTGTCGTAGTTATCGATCACGAGGATCCTGGTGCTGCTCACGGGGTGCTCTGGCCAATCGTTGAATCGGTGAATGGGCTGATGTACTGGTTCAGCCATGGGAAAACGTACATCATCAGTAATAGCACGATCGCGGCAATGAGAATCAATGCTTCAAAAATACGAAGCCACAAAGGGCCGGGCAGATTTCTAAATATCCAGGCGTACATCTCTTCTCCTAGCTCGTTGCGTCGATGACCATGTCACGGATTTCCTTCGGCGGACCTGCATCCAGTGGACGCCAATCGGTGAGTTCCGAATACGCGATCATGCGTTGCTGGGTCGAGTACTTCGGATGGCAGGTGGTCATGGTCAAGATGGACTTCGTTGGTTCCACTCCCCACTGGTGCGGGGTAGGCAACAGGACATCGCCATTGGATGGAGCCACAATCTCGGTGGCGTACCAGGTGTAGGTGTAATACCCCTGTGCAGTCTGCAGATAGATCTTGTCGCCGTCTTGCAGCTTGTCAATATCCCAGAAGACCTGGCCATGGGTCTGGCGGTGGGCCGCTACGGCGAAGTTGCCCAGCTCCCCCGGTTGCTGCGTGGTCGGGTAATAGCCAATGCCGAGGTTATCGATCACGTGGTCTTCCACTCCGTAGGTCACCGGGTGGTGCGATCCGCTAGCGCCAAAGCGCGGGAAATACATGATCCCGAAAGTTTCTCCGGGAGCCACTTCCGTGACCGGAGCCGGACCGTAGTCCTTCTCCTCTTCCTCCTCGTTGCCTTCCGGCACCACGACCTCGCCAAGTTCTTGCACGAGGTTTGCGGTGACTTCCTTCTGGGCCTGGGCCGAGTCGATATTCGTCCACCACAGTTCCCACACCACGTAGAGCATCAGCAAGATGCCAAGGGTGATCAGCAGTTCGCCAAAGAATCCGGCAATACGGTTTCCTGCCGACGGTCGTCGGTGCTGCATGCGACGTCCCTGCGCAGTGGCTGATCGGTTCACGGCGGTCTGGCTCCTTAAGGGAAAGAAATGCGCGAAATAGGTCAACTAAGATGGGTCGATACTGGCCAAAACCCAGAGTTCCAGCGGGTAACGGCTAGTATGGAAGCTACGTAGGAATGCACTAAGCAGTTCTCAGCATTCTTGCACCCAAGCCTACCGGGAAGACCTGAAGGTCACCCACATTTACTACATTAAGCAGATGAAGCCGAGGGAGCATTCGAGTGCCGGAGTCAAAGCCACGACGCAAGAAGAATTCACAGCCGCAGGAGACGCGCCAGAGCGCCCATGCCATCGATAAGCCGATGCCGGGCTGGTACAAGCCAGTCATGTTCGGACTGATGCTTCTGGGCCTGCTGTGGATCATCGTTTATTACGTTTCGCAGACCCTGTACCCGATTCCGAATATCGGCGGTTGGAACATCGTTGTCGGCTTCGGTATTGCGATGGTCGGCTTTTTCATGACAACGGGCTGGAAATAGCCGTATCGCCGGCCCCCTGCTGAGGGGGCCGGCGAAGTTGTTTAATGGCGGCTTTTGATATTAGTGGCTGACGGCTTTCAAGCCGATGATGCAACCAACCAATCCGAGAATGAAGACCATCTTCAGTACGCTGAAGGCTTCCTGTCCGGTGGCCATCGAGTAAATGACGGCAAGCGAGGCTCCGATGCCTACCCAGATGGCATATGCAGTGCCGACGGGAATTTCCTTCATGGCGTAGGCCAGTCCACCCATGGACACAACCAGCGCCGCGAAGAAGACGATGGTCGGAACGAGTTTGGAGAACCCCTCGCTCATGCCAAGAGCGATGGCCCATACCGCTTCGAATAGTCCGGAAACGATCAAAATTACCCAATGCATGCCAGATACTTCCTGGCCGTCTTGTCGCGCTCCGGGTACGGCTCCCTCGTCCGGGTCCAAGCAATGATTGCTGGTGACCACCTCAGGCTAGCAAATGCAGGCCTTGCTGTCTCGCGGCTGTGACCAAAATGCCACCTATCCTCGCGAGGATCTGCGAGTCCACAGCCCAGCGCTGAAAATACAGTGGCACATCGATAAACCATTGCTCGTTGAGTACCTGCAGCCCGCTGGCTTTCTGCAGCTGCGTTTCTGGAACCATCCCCCACCCCATCCCCGCTTCTATGGCCGCAACGAACTGCATGGAATCTGGAACATGGTGGACTTGGCCTTCCGGTCGCGCTTTAGCCCCGGCAACCCGCTGGAGCATCTCATGCTGCAAGGGATCCTCACGATCGAAGACCACCATCGGAGTGCGAATGAGCTCTTCCACGGCCCCAGTAGGTACATGGCGTTGGACCACCGAAGCTTGCGCGGCTGCGCGATAGCGCAGTGCACCCAGTTTGTCACTGATGCAACCCTGGATATTCTCCTCCGCATTGGTGACCACGGCGCTGACGCGACCGGTTCGAAGTAGCTCCAGTCCCCTGTTTTCATCGGTACGCACTATTTCACAGGAGAGGTCTTCGAACTTCGCGAGCTCGTAGAATACCGGACCGAACCAAGTGGAGAGCGAATCCGCGTTGACTCCAATGGCGATCGGGATCGGATTTTCGGAGGCTATCTCTTTGGAGAACTCTGCACTGAGCAGCGTCATCTGTCGCGCATAGCGCAGAACTTTCAGTCCATGCTCGGTAGGCCTAACCGGGCGACTGCGGACGAGCAGGACTGCGCCCAGGCGGTTCTCCAAGGCCTTGATGCGCTGGCTGACGGCCGAAGCGGTCACTCCCAGATCAATCGAGGCATCATCGAAGCTTCCCGCATCAACTACCGCAAGCAGGGTTTCGAGGTGTTCCACATCCATGTTCACATTAGGAACTCTAATCTAGAATCAGAAACTTAAGTTCGACGCAGATCAGCTAATCTCTTACAGTTTCTACATGCTCTCTGGATCCTTGTTCTTCGGCTTTACCACTGGCCTGTCCCTCATCGTCGCCATCGGTGCGCAAAATGCGTTTGTGCTGCGCCAGGGAATCAGGAAAGAGCATGTTTTCATCACCGCTTTGGTGTGCTCATTATCAGATGCGATCCTGATTGCCGCCGGAGCCAGCGGCATGGGAGCGCTTGTCGACCGAGCGCCCTGGATATTGGTGATTGCGCGAATAGGCGGTTTCATCTTCCTGGCAAGCTACGCGATTTTCGCTTTCCGCCGAGCACTGAAGCCCGAGGCGCTGAAAGTCTCAGGGCTCCCCGGTGCAACAACAGCCGTCTCGATCATCGGAACGACGTTGGCCCTCACCTGGCTGAATCCACATGTCTATATCGACACGGTACTGCTTCTTGGTTCAATTGCTACTTCCCAAGCCGCAGGCGCACCCTATTTCGCCACTGGTGCGATCATTGCCAGCTTCACTTGGTTCTTCGCACTTGCCTACGCCGCACGTTTCCTTGCCCCGCTCTTTGCCAACCCCAAGGCGTGGCAGGTACTTGATGTACTTATCGGAATCGTCATGCTCATCTTTGCCAGCATGCTGATCCTGCCAGTTCTCACCAAGTAATCCACAGGCAAACACGCTTATCCACAGTGACTGTGAACAACTTTTATAAACAGTTGTTCACAAAGTTATCCACAGCTGGGGAGAACTTGGGCAGAGTTCACGATTTTTCGGATAAAGTACAGGTCAACTGGAATATTGGAAACTGAAATGACATGCTTGTAAGTTATTAACACTGTGGATTCCGGCTGTGGATAAGGCGTGATTCCGCTTATTGAACCGTGATTCTCATGATTCGTTTAAACTTTCGAACCCGAAGTTATTAACAGTCGGTGGATTCGTATATGCACTATCTACAGGGGTTGTTAAAAAGTTATCCACAACTGGGGACAAGGTTGTGAGTATTGGGTATTCCAAGGCGAATATCCCTGATATCACGGGGTCTTGGGGCTGTTAATAACCACTAGGCCTCGAGAGTTACACGCTTGTAAGTTATTAACAGTGTGGATAAGCAGTGTGGATAACTGCATTGCTTCTTTTCGAACTATCCCAAGGGCCACTTCACTGCTTCCGTGGAGAGGTAAAGGGCTGCCAGCAACGCAATCGACAAGGCCGTGAGTAAAAGTATCTGGTTACGCGCACGCTGTGGATTACTTCGCGGGATCAGCACAATGCAGCAGGCTGCGAGGATACCCAATATCGCTCCGCCCAGATGCCCCTGCCACGAAATACTGGGAATAACGAAGCCGAGAACGACATTCAGCGCCAGGATAATTCCCATGGAGCGAAGTGCCTGCTTGTTGGAACGGAACACTACGAAAGTTGCGAGGAACAAGCCTGCCAGTGCGCCCGAAGCGCCGAGCGTGGCGCTGATCGGGTTGCTCAGCAGGAGAACGCCTAGTGAACCGCCAAAAGCGCTGAGCAGGTATAGCCAGGTGAAGCGCAGCCGTCCCATCCTTGGTTCGAGCATGGTGCCGAAGATGTAGACGCCGTACATGTTCATGGCAAGGTGCAAGAAGGAGCTCGTGGAGTGGGCAAAGGCGCTGGTGATCAGGCGCCATGGCTCATAGGCGGCCAGAGCCGGCGCAAGTACAAGCTGATTGGTGAATCCAGGGATGATCCACTGCAGCAGATACACCAGCACGTTCAGGCCGATGAAAGTGTAGGTGATAACAGGAGCACCGGATCGAGCCCGGCCACCGAATTGGGTCTTCTGCCGCGGCAGGTTCTTATTGGCTTGCGCGACGCAGTCTACGCATTGCACACCTACAGGCGCAGAGACCTGGCACTGCGGGCAGACCGGACGTCCGCACCGGTGGCATGAAACATAGGACACCGTCTGCGAGTGTCGATAGCACGTCGGAGTTGCTTGGCCCTCTGGGAAAACCTGTCCAAAGGACATCAGTACCTGCCTTGAGTTGGGGGAGAAGGATTAAATACTCGAGGCCCCGACAATGCCGCTAGGGAATCGTCAGAGCCTCGGGTTGGTGCGCCTGTGTTGTTACAGGGTCTCGATGTCGACCGAGTTGATAACGACGTCTTCCAGTGGCTTGTCACGGCCATCGGTAGCAACGGCGTTCAGCGCGTCAACGATCTTGCGCGAGTCAGCGTCAAGGACTTCACCGAAGATGGTGTGCTTGCCCTGCAGCCAGGTGGTAGGAACGGTGGTGATGAAGAACTGCGAACCGTTGGTTCCACGGCCCATGCGGATGCCCGCGTTGGCCATGGCCAGCTTGTAAGGCTCGTTGAAGTTCAGTTCTGGGTGGATCTCATCATCGAACTGGTAGCCTGGGCCGCCGAAGCCCTGGCCCAGTGGGTCGCCACCCTGAATCATGAAATCAGAAATGATGCGGTGGAAGATGGTTCCGCTGTACAGCGGGGTGTTGGTCTTCTTGTCACCGGATTCTGGGTGTACCCACTCCTGCTCACCGGTCGAGAGGCCAACGAAGTTCTTTACGGTCTTTGGTGCGTGATTGCCGAAGAGATCGACAACGATATCGCCCAAAGTAGTGTGAATCGTGGCTTTATGAGTTGCGTTTGCGGTCATGCCTTCATTCTTCCATGATCTATGCTCGACCCGCTAAATACTGACGTACGCGTTGAGAGAAAATTTGGACCATTCTTAGGTTGCTTGTCCGATACTGCTGGCCACTGGGCATAGAACTGCCTAGTCTTGAACTGTCGGTTAGCGTGAATTTTTTCGGATCGGGAGCAATGCATGAGCAAGAAGAGCAAAGCAGGAAAAGTACTAGCCGTTGGCTTGATTGCGGGACTTGTCGCAGTGCTGGTAGCTGTGTGGAAGGCCTCGAAACCAATTGAGGATCCATGGGAAAACGAACCACTTCCTGCACAACCGCACGAGCCTGTTGAATCGCGTGAAGCCAGCGTGGAAGAAATCCGCGAAATCCTCGAAGATGACAAATAAAGCCGTCTAGGCTGCTTTTGGTTGGGCTTGCCCTCGAATCACGAGGGCAAGCCCAACAAGTATCACGGCCAACCCGGCATAGGTAGCGATAGGAACTACCTGCCCCAAGAACATTGCCGCTAGGATTGCCGCGCCAGGAATCTCGAGCAGAATCAGCGTCGAGACCGTGAGCGGACCGAGCACGCTGAGCAAATGATTCATGGCGGTATGGCCAAAGATCTGCGCGCAAAGCGTCAGCAGAATGATCGCCATCCATCCTCGGGCGTCGAAACCCCAAATCGGCGTTCCAGTCAGGAAACACAGGATTAGCAGCACTGCGGCGGTAATGGCATAGCAGCTCGAGGCATACGTTGTAGTTCCCAAGGTCCTGCGAGCCACGGATCCGGCCAGCGTGTACACAGCGGCCAAGACGCCACCGGCTAGTGCCAAGAGGTCGCCAATGATGGCATCACGTCCCAGCCCCATGTCGAATCCCGTGATGATGATTGCACCAAGCAGCGCAATGCCCATGCCAAGGAAAACCTGCGTTCGATATTTGGTTCCGCGAAGAACCTGGTAAATCGCGATCCAGACACCTTGGATGCACACCAGTGCCGTTCCAGCAGCCACGCTGGTTAGTCGCATCGAATACATGAAGCACACGAAATGCAGTGCGAGAGCTACACCTGCTACCCCGGTCAAGAACCATTCTCGCCCGGTCATCTGCAGATAAGTTGTGGAGTTCTTTCGCAGTGCCGGTGCGCTGAGCGCGGCCGCCGCAGCTCCATTGCGCCAAAAGGCCATGGAGAGAACCGGGACACCAGGGAAGGCGGCAATAATGGGGCCAGATGCCGAAATCCCGAGAATTCCGACCAAGGCAAGCAAGATGGTCACCAACCAAGATTACAGTTTCCCAGCGCATGGGCTTCATTCGAACTTGGAACGTGCCGGATCCGGTGAAGACTTGGACAGGTCAAGATATTCTTATGATGGAATACTTTTATCCGTGCCGCACTCTCGAACTATTTAGCGTCTTTTCTCCGCCAATAAGCTGCGATCAATGCGCCGGACAAGTTATGCCAAACAGAGAATACGGCACCTGGCAGAGCGGCTTCAGGCGAGAAGTATTGCTTCGCTAGCCCACCGGCGAGGCCTGAATTCTGCATGCCGACTTCGATGGCGATTGTTCGCCGGGAAGCTTCGGGAACGCGCAACAGGACACCCATGGCATACCCCAAAGCCAGGCCCAGGGCATTATGCAAAATGACCGCAACCAGGACCAGCAGGCCAGCAGTCAAAATCGTCTGTGCACTGCCCGCGACGATGACCGTCACCACGAAGGTGATGGCTAGTACCGACAGCCATGGCAGCACACCACCGATCTTCGCCACGAACTGGTTGAACAGCATGCGCAGGACGATGCCTAGGACCACAGGGATCAATACGATCTTGATGACGCTGACGGCCATGGATCCAGCATCGACTGGCATGTACTGGCCAGCCAGCCACAAGGCCAGCGCCGGGGTCAACAGCGGTGCGAGCAAGGTCGACACGGACGTCATGGCAACGGACAGGGCGACATTGCCTCGAGCCAGGTAGGAAACCACATTCGATGCCGTGCCTCCTGGTGCGCAGCCAACCAGGATCAGGCCGGCGGCCAAGGCAGGTTCAAGCTGCAGCAGCGTGGCGACCAGCCAGCCCATGGATGGCATCACGATGAACTGCGCTGCGACACCGCCGAGCACCGGCAACGGGTTCTTGAACACCAGGGCGAAGTCTGGCAAGGTCAGCGTCAGCCCCATGCAGAACATGATCACCATCAGCAGGGGATTTATCCATCCGGAAAACCCCACGAACGCTTGGGGAACGAGCATTCCGCACAGTCCGCCCAGCAAAATCAGCACAGGGAATAGCAACACCGCGATGCGGGAGTCTTTTTCGTTCTTATTGGCATTTGCCGCCACGGCGGAAGGGCTGGACTGTTCATAGGACACCTAGGTATTTTGCCACTAAAGAGTTGCGGCCACAACGAGACAGCTGAAGTTAATCCACTACCCTTGTCATATTCACTTGCGTGTAATTGACGAAAAGCATGCTGAAGATGTGAAGGTAGCAATCGTCGCTGAATCGTTCCTTCCCCATTTCAATGGGGTCACCAACTCAATCCTCAAGACGCTGGATCACCTCAGGCAGACTGGCCAGGAGGCCGTGGTCATTACCCCTGCAGGCTCGCTGGCAGGGGAGCTGTCGGGCCATGGCGTGCCAAAGCTCTATCAGGGCTTCAAGATCCTCACAGTTCCGTCGATGCCTTTGGCAAGCTATCCCGAGGTTCGGGTAGCTGCCACCAGTGTGGCGCGCCTGCGCAAGATGCTGGCTCGAGAGCGCGTCGACGTAGTTCATCTGGCTAGCCCGTTCATCCTTGGATGGCAGGCTCTGCGCGCTGCACAGGAACTCGAATTGCCCACCGTGGCGCTGTATCAGACCGAGGTTCCCAGCTACGCGGCACGCTACAAAATGCCGTGGCTGACGCAGAGGCTCTGGGATCACGTCAGAGCGATCCACACGGGTGCGGACCTCACTCTGGTTCCAAGCACGTTTTCCTACCACCAGCTCGAATCTCTGGGCGTTCCGCGGCTTGCCATTTCAGGCAGGGGAGTAGATACAGCGCAGTTCACGCCAAGACGGCGAAGCGAGCAGTTCAGGCAGGCGGTTGCCCCGAATGACGAGGTAGTCATTGGCTACGTCGGCCGGCTGGCAGCAGAGAAGCAGGTCGCGGACCTGCAGGCCCTGGCGAGTCTTGAGAATACTCGGCTGGTGATCGTCGGTTCCGGCCCACTCGAGGACGAACTGCGCAGCCTTTTGCCCAACGCCCACTTCACCGGTTTCCTTTCCGGGGAACGCTTGGCCGAGGTCATGGCTTCGATGGACATCTTTGTGCATCCTGGCGCCTCAGAGACCTTTTGCCAGACCATTCAGGAAGCCATGGCCTGTGGTGTGCCTGTCGTGGCCGTAGGCCGTGGGGGACCGCTGGATCTGGTGGATTCCTCGCGCACGGGCTGGCTCTATCAGCCAGGAAACCTTAGTGAGCTGCGCAGTCGGGTCAGCGACTTGGCCTATGACGATGCGAAACGGCTGGCTTTTGCCAGCGCTGCGCTTAGCAGTGTCCAGGATCGGTCCTGGCACAGCATTGGCGAGCAGCTTATTGGACACTATGAGCATGTCCGGATGGCCCGGATCCGGCACTAGCGAAATAGAATTTTCTTCTGGATACGCAAAAGGCGGAAAGTTTTCACTTTCCGCCTTTTGGCAAATGTGGAGCCTAGGAGAATCGAACTCCTGACATTCTGCTTGCAAAGCAGACGCTCTACCAACTGAGCTAAGGCCCCGTATTCAATTTTGAAGTTTCCACTCCAAGATCAATTCATCCGAATCAATCAAAAAGAATTAGCGGAAAGTTTTCACTTTCCGCCACTTTCTTTTGTGGAGCCTAGGAGAATCGAACTCCTGACATTCTGCTTGCAAAGCAGACGCTCTACCAACTGAGCTAAGGCCCCAAAAGCTTTAGGAAACTTTATCGGCTACCTGATGCCAGGTTTCCTTCGTTTCCGACGAAGCCTTCGCTTTCTTGACCAAGACTACTGCAGCAGCCGCGATCGATGCGAGAACCAGGAACTTTTTCATTACTCCCTCTTTCTCTCCAGCAAGGTTTCCGTGGGCGTACCAAGACTTGAACTTGGGACCTCTTCGTTATCAGCGAAGCGCTCTAACCGCCTGAGCTATACGCCCTTGCTTTTGTTTTTGTTCCCTTCGGAACGAAATAAAACTTTACCGGTGTTCTCCCAAAGATACAAATCGAGCCCGGGTGTCATGCATCACAGCATGAATCCCGGGCTCGACTTGGGGTGTTCCTAGTCGTCGGTGAGGGTCACTCCGGCTCCGCCGACCAGTGAAGCAGCAATGTTGTACAGCACCGCGCCAAGCATGGAGACCACGGAAATTACCACTACGTTCACCACTGCGATGATCGTCGCGTAGGAAGCCACCTGGCCCAGCGACATGGTGTCGCGCAGGTCGAAGTTGCCGTCGGCGCCAATGGCCTCGCGCATCAGCTGGTTGAACGCATCAAAGGTTCCGGTCAGATCCAAGACAGCCCAGATGCCCACGGCGGCAACCACGGTGATCACACCGAAAGCTACCGAGAGCAGGAAGGCCAGCTTCAGAACCGAGAAGGGCTCCACCTTGGAAACCAGCAGGCGGGCCTTGCGGACCTTCGCCTTGGGCGCTGGACGAACCAGGCGATCCTGGCCATTGGCCGGACGCTGCTGGCTGGTTGGGCGCTGCGCCGCTCCTGTCGGGCGCTGGCCCGCTGGACGTGCCTGGCCTGCTGCTGGTCGTGCGCCGGCGCTAGCCGGACGGGCGCCAGTACCGGTCGGAGCTGGACGCTTTACCTGGGTAGGTCGCGGCGCTGCGCTCTTCGGGGCACCGCCGCTGGGGCGTGGCGTCGAGGGCGTGCTCATGCGTTACCTCCGTTAGTGTTGTCATCATTTTCCGCGCCGGATTCGTTTTCTGGCACAGCCGATGACTCATCGATCGTGTTTTCTGCGTCCAACGTTACGGCATCTTCCTCCAAGTTCTCTTCGAGCTCGGTCTCAGAGTTCTTGGCAACCGCAAGGATCCGGTCCTTCTTGTCCGGCTTGGCGAAGATGACGCCCATCGTGTCGCGGCCCTTGGAAGGAACCTGCGAAACGGCCGAGCGGACCACCTTGCCCGAGCCCATCACCACCAAGACCTCATCGGTCTCGTCGACGATCAGCGCGCCAACCAGCTCACCGCGTTCCTCGTTGAGCTTGGCCACCTTAATGCCCAAACCACCGCGGGATTGCACACGGTATTCCTCGACGGTGGTGCGCTTGGCGTAGCCCTCGTTGGTCACGGTGAAGACATAGGAGCCTTCGCGGACCACATCGGCTGCCAGCAGTTCATCGTCTTCGCGGAACTTCATACCGGTCACGCCCGAGGTTGCACGGCCCATGGGGCGCAGCGCGGTATCGGTGGCGGTGAAGCGGACCGACTGGCCCTTGCGTGAGACGAGCATCACGTCATCGGATTCGCTGACCAGCTGCGCGGAGACCAGTTCATCGTCCTCGCGCAGGTTGATCGCGATCACGCCGGCGGTGCGGTTAGTGTCGTAATCCTCCAGGCGGGTCTTCTTGACCAAGCCGTTGCGGGTAGCCAGCATCAGGTAGGCCGCATCCTGGTAGGTGCGCAGGTCCAGCACCTGGGCAATGTGCTCGTCCGGCTGGAAGGCCATCACGTTGGCTACGTGCTGGCCCTTGGCATCGCGGCCGGCCTCGGCCAGCTCGTAGCACTTGGTGCGGTAAACCCGGCCGTGGTTGGTGAAGAACAGCAGCCAGTTGTGGGTCGAGGTGACGAAGAAGTGCTCCACCACGTCGTCCCCGCGCAGGTTCGCGCCCTTGATGCCCTTGCCGCCACGTGCCTGCGAACGGTAGTTGTCGATGCGGGTGCGCTTGACGTAGCCGCCGCGGGTGATGGTGACGACCATTTCCTCTTCGGGAATCAGGTCTTCGACGCTCATGTCGCCGTCGTAGCCCATCAGCACCTTGGTACGGCGCTCGTCCCCGTGCTTGTCGACGATCTCGGCCAGTTCTTCGGAGACGATCTGGCGCTGGCGTGCCGGATCGGCGATGATCGCCTCGAATTCAGCGATCATGCGCTCGAGCTCGGCGTGGCGGTCCTGGATCTTCTGGCGCTCGAGGGCGGCCAGGCGGCGCAGCTGCATATCGAGGATGGCGCGGGCCTGGTTCTCGTCGATGTCCAGCAGCTCCATCAGCCCGTCACGCGCCGCCTCGGTGGTAGCCGAACGGCGAATCAAGGCGATGACCTCGTCCAGGGCATCCAGGGCCTTGAGCAGGCCGCGCAGGATGTGGGCTTCTTCCTCGGCCTTCTTCAGACGGTATTCGGTACGGCGGACGATCACTTCGATCTGGTGGGTGACCCAGTGGCGGATGAATCCATCCAGCGGCAGGGTGCGCGGCACCCCGTCGACGATCGCGAGCATGTTGGCCGAGAAGTTGGACTGCAGCTCGGTGTGCTTGTACAGGTTGTTCAGCACTACCTTGGCCACGGCATCGCGCTTGAGCACGATGACCAGGCGCTGGCCGGTGCGGCCCGAGGTCTCGTCGCGCATGTCGGCGATGCCGGCGATCTTGCCGTCGCGGACCAGTTCGGCGATCTTCACCGCGAGGTTATCCGGGTTGGCCATGTACGGCAGTTCGGTGACCACCAGGCAGGTGCGTCCCTGGATTTCCTCCACGTTGACCACTGCGCGCATGGTGATCGAGCCGCGGCCGGTGCGGTAGGCATCGGCGATGCCCTTGGTGCCCAGGATCATGGCGCCGGATGGGAAGTCCGGGCCCTTCACGCGCAGCATCAGCTCGGCGAGCAGCTCCTCGCGCGAAACTTCCGGGTTCTTCAAGTACCACTGCACGCCCTCGGCGACTTCGCGCAGGTTGTGCGGCGGGATGTTGGTGGCCATGCCCACGGCGATGCCGGAGGAGCCGTTGACCAAAAGGTTGGGGAAACGCGCCGGAAGAACCGTTGGTTCCTGGTTCTTGCCGTCGTAGTTGTCCTGGAAATCAACGGTGTTCTCGTTGATGTCGCGGACCATTTCCATGGCCAGCGGGGCCATCTTGGTTTCGGTGTAACGCTGGGCGGCGGCGCCGTCGTTGCCCGGGGAGCCGAAGTTGCCCTGGCCCAGGGCCAGCGGGTAGCGCATGACCCAGTCCTGGATCAGGCGGACCAGCGCATCGTAGATCGCGGTGTCGCCGTGCGGGTGGTACTGGCCCATGACTTCGCCGACCACGCGGGCGCACTTGTTGTACGAGCGCTCAGGGCGGTAGCCGCCGTCGTACATTGCGTACAGCACGCGGCGGTGCACCGGCTTCAGGCCATCGCGCACATCCGGCAGCGCGCGGCCGACAATAACGGCCATGGCGTAGTCGAGGTACGAACGCTGCATTTCGGTCTGCAGGTCGATCTGGTCGATGCGACCGCCTTCTGGGACCGGCTCGATGATCTCGCCGTCCATTGGTGCGTTCTCAGGGGTTTGCTCGTCGCTCAATTTCTTCCCTTACAAGTCAAAAAAGTCTTCGGTGGATATCTGTGGTGGCGGCGGCCGGCTAGATATCCAGG
Organism: Glutamicibacter sp. NPDC087583; assembly: GCF_044743685.1. Classification (NCBI taxonomy): domain Bacteria; kingdom Bacillati; phylum Actinomycetota; class Actinomycetes; order Micrococcales; family Micrococcaceae; genus Glutamicibacter; species Glutamicibacter sp. NPDC087583. The sequence goes on from NZ_JBIUWY010000004.1 coordinate 75,485, forward strand.
AAGCGCACGTCCTTGGCGTTCTGCTGGATGAAGTTACGGCGGGACTCGACGTCCTCGCCCATCAGCACGGAGAACACCTCGTCCGCGGCTGCGGCGTCGTCCATGGTGACCTGGCGCAGCGTGCGGTGTTCCGGATCCATGGTGGTGTCCCACAGTTCCGAGTAGTCCATCTCGCCCAGGCCCTTGTAGCGCTGGATGCCGTTGTCCTTGGGCAGGCGCTTGTTGGCGGCCTGGCCGGCAAGCAGCTCCTGGTCGCGTTCCTTGTCGGTGAACACGTAGTCATGCGGCGCATTGGACCACTTGATGCGGTACAGCGGCGGGGCTGCCAGGTAGACGTAGCCGTGCTCGATCAGCGGGCGCATGAAGCGGAAGATCAAGGTCAGCAGCAGCGTGGTGATGTGCTGGCCGTCCACGTCGGCATCGGCCATCAGCACGATCTTGTGGTAGCGCAGCTTGGCCATGTCGAACTCTTCGCCGATGCCGGTGCCGAAGGCGGTGATCATCGCCTGCACTTCGGCATTGCCCAGCGCGCGGTCCAGGCGGGCACGTTCCACGTTCAGGATCTTGCCGCGCAGCGGCAGGATGGCCTGGGTGTGCGGGTCGCGTCCGCGCTTGGCGGAGCCGCCTGCGGAGTCGCCCTCCACGATGAACACTTCGCACTCGGCAGGGTTCTTCGAGGAGCAGTCCGAGAGCTTGCCCGGCATGCCGAAGGATTCCATCGGCGACTTGCGGCGGGCGTTGTCGCGGGCCTTGCGGGCGGCCATGCGGGCCTGCGAAGCCAGTTGGGCCTTGCGGATGATGTCGCGGGCCACGTTCGGGTTGCGCTCGAACCAGTCGCCCAGTTCCTCGTTGACCACGCCCTGGACGAAGCCTCGGGCCATCGAGTTGCCCAGCTTGGTCTTGGTCTGGCCCTCGAACTGGGGCTCGGAGAGCTTGACCGAAATCACGGCGGTCAACCCTTCGCGGGCGTCCTCGCCGGTGAGGTTGTCGTCCTTTTCGCGCAGGATCTTGTTATCGCGTGCGTAGCGGTTGAGCAGGCCGGTCAGGGCCGCGCGGAAGCCCTCTTCGTGGGTGCCGCCTTCATGGGTGTTGATGGTGTTCGCGTAGGTGTGCACGGATTCGGCGTAGGCGCTGGTCCACTGCATCGCGATTTCCAGGCTGATGCCGCGGGCAGCATCTTCGGATTCGAAGGCGATGACCTCGTCGTGGACCAGTTCGATCTTCTTGGCGGCGTTCAGGTGCTTGACGTAGTCCAGCAGGCCGTCCTTGTACAGGTAGTCCACCGTGCGCGGCTTGACTACCTGGTTCTCGATTTCCTCCTCGACCTCGGCCTCGGGCTCTTCGTTGTCCTGCACTCGCTCATCGGTGAGGGTGATGCGCAGGCCCTTGTTCAGGAAGGCCATCTGCTGGAAACGGGCGCGAAGCGTCTCGAAATCGAATTCGGTGGTCTCGAAGATTTCCGGATCCGGGTAGAAGGTCTGGCTGGTGCCGGTCAGCTCGGTTTCTTCGCCCTTGGTCAGCTCCTGGACGGTGTGGCCGCCGTTGCCGAAGCCGATGCGCCACGCATGGCCCTGGCGGCGCACGATGGTGTCGACCTTCTCGGACAGGGCGTTCACCACGGAGATGCCCACACCGTGCAGGCCGCCGGAGACCGCGTAGCCGCCGCCGCCGAACTTGCCGCCTGCGTGCAGGATGGTCATGACAACCTCTACGGTTGGCTTGCCCTCGGTTGGGTGGATGTCTACTGGGATGCCGCGGCCGTTATCTTCACAGCGCACGCCGCCATCGGCCTGCAGCGTGACGTTGATGGTGTCGCAGTAGCCAGCCAGCGCCTCATCGACGGAGTTGTCGACGACTTCGTAGACCAAGTGGTGCAGGCCTCGAGGGCCGGTGGAACCGATGTACATGCCCGGGCGTTTGCGTACCGCTTCGAGTCCTTCGAGGACGGTAATATCCTGGGCGCCGTAAGTGTGTTCGACTTTGGAAGTCATCGATTCCGCGGGGGCTTGGCTTTCAGCCGGTTCCTGCGGTGAAGCATTTTCGGTAGACACGGGTGCTACGAACTCCTCGGATTTGGCGCGCGATTGCCCGCTGCAATGGATTCAGCGCGTCAGGCAATCATGGTCTGGAGGGACACCGCCGCCGGGCAAGCCCGCAGCGGAGTCATTTCACTACCTCTAATTCTACCGCGTAGACCAAAATAAACGGTGACTTTGAGGCCTAAATCGCCCACCAAAAGCTGCTAATTGACGTTCTGAGGCAGTTGGGGCGATCAAGTGTGGGGGGATCCACCCTCCGGGTCCGTGAGTGCGCCATATGCCGTGCCAGCAATTTCTACCCGTATGTGTCGCGTGGACCCCGGCCGGCCACCGAACGCATGCCATGGCGCCAGGAGGGAGCATTAGGCCCGAGCACCTTGATCACGGTGACGATCCCGGGACCCAACTCGGCATCGAATTTCTTCAGAATATCGTGGCTGAGCAGGCGCATTTGCGCAGCTCTCGCTGTTGTATCGCAGCGCATCACCACCACCGTGTCTTCAAAGGATTCCGGCTTGCAGTGCTTCGCGTTCTCCACGCCAATGATGTCGGGCCAGCGGCCGAGTACCGATCCGACCGCGACCTGGGTGTTCCAGCCGCGGGACTTGGACAAGCGGGAGACTACTTCGCCGATGGCGCGCGGATCGCGGATCGCCCCCTCGGCGGATTCCGGCTTTTCAGCGGCGAATCCGCGGCGGGCGGCTTTTCGCTTGCGCACTTTGTCCATGCGCGCCGCATCTATGCGCTTCTCGCCACGTTCTTCGGCGAGCTTCCGCATGCGGTTGAGCAGTGCTTTGGCCGCATCGATCTCTGGATCGAAGCGGTGTTCATCCCGTTCTGATGGCTCATGCATCGACAACCTGGCCAGGGGAGACCTGGAAGAAATGTCCCTTCAGTGCTTCTGGAACATCTTCGACAACGGCGGCGGTCACCAGAACCTGCTCGGCTCCGGCAACGATATGCGCCAAACGATCACGACGGGTGGTGTCCAGTTCGGCAAAGACATCATCAAGGATCAGGATGGGTCCGGAACCTGGGCGCGGATCGTCATCGCCGAAAACACGGTAGGCGGCAAGGCGCAGGGCCAGGGCAAAGGACCAGGTTTCCCCGTGCGAGGCATAGCCCTTGGCAGGGGTCGGTCCCAGGATCAGGGTCAGATCGTCCCGGTGCGGTCCAAAGAGCGAAATTCCGCGGTCGACTTCCCGACTGCGATTAACTTCAATGGCGTTCAGCAGCAGTTCCTGGATTTCTTCTTGGTCCAAGGATTCAAGGTCCTCTGCCGGAAGGCTGTTTTCATCGAGTTCGCCCTCGAGCGAGGACCGGTAGACGGCGCGCGCTTCCTTCGCGCCATCGGCCAAATCCGCGTAGGCGGCCTGCATGTACGGGCGAATCAAGGCCAGGACGTCAAGGCGTCCGCGGATCAATCGAGCGCCCGTCAAGGCCAACTGCAGATCCCAGGCCTTGAGGGTGTTTTCCTGCGAGGTGCTCAGCTTGGACTTGCCGCGGATGGATTTGAGCAGGGCATTGCGTTGCTTCACGATGCGGTCGTAGTCGTTCTTGGTGCCGGCTTCTACCGGGCGCAGGGCTACCAGGAGCTCGTCCAAGAACTTGCGGCGGTTGGACGGGTCGCCCTTGATCAGCGCCATGTCCTCCGGGGCGAAGAGCACGGTGCGCACCATGCCCAGGATCTCCCGAGCGCGAACCGGGTTGGCCCGGTTGATGCGGGCACGATTGATCTTGCCACTGGTGATTTCGACCTCGATCACTGTGGTTTGCGGGCCGCGATGCACGGTGCCGCGGATCAGCGCGCGCTCAGAACCGAAATGCAGCAAAGGGGCGTCATTGCTCACGCGATGCGAAGAGAGATTGGCCAAATAGCCAACGGACTCAACGATATTGGTTTTGCCGACGCCGTTGGGGCCGATCAGAACGTTGATCCCAGGGGCCAGGTGCACGTCGGCCTGCGCATACGAGCGGAAGCCCGTGAGTGAAAGCTGCGAGATATACACCGAGGTCCTGACAGAAAGAAGGTGGTGGATGGCTTTAGCCATCCACCACGAAATTGGCTTAGTTCGAGTTGGGCAACCGAACCGGCATCACGAGGTAGCGATACTGGTCCTGGTCATCCTCGTCCAGCTTCTTCTGGCCGGTCAGCATGGCCGGCTTGGGCGCACTGGTGAAGGAGAAGCGCACGAAATCGGTATTGAAGGAGTTCAGGCCTTCGGACAAGAAGGTCGGGTTGAAGGCAACGACGATGTCTTCGCCGCGAAGAGACGCAACAATAGCTTCTTCAGCCTGCGCGTCTTCGCCGGTGCCAGCATCCAAGGTCAGCTGGCCATCGGTAAAAGCCATGCGAACTGGGGTATTGCGTTCGGCAACCACCGATACACGACGAACAGCTTCCATCAGCTCGCTGGTGCGAACGGTGGCATGGATTGGGGTGTCGCTTGGGAACAGCGAGCGGATCTTCGGGTATTCGCCATTGATCAGCAGCGAAGTGGTCCGGCGGTTGGAGCTTTCGAAGCCAACCATTTCTCCCTTCTCGCTCATTGCAAGCTTCAGCTCGCCAGAGCTCGAGAGAGTCTTGGCAACTTCGTTGAGGGTCTTGGCTTTGATCAGGAAGGAGGTCGAGATTTCTGCCTGGTTCGGAGTCCAATTGAGTTCACGCAGAGCCAGACGGTAGCGGTCCGTGGCCAAGAATGTGATCAGGTCATTTTCAATTTCAACCTTGATGCCGGTGAGAACTGGCAAGGTGTCGTCCTTGGACGCCGCAACGATAACCTGCGATACAGCTTCGGAGAATGCTTGGCCATCGATAGTGCCGGCGATAGCTGGAAGTTCAGGCAGGGTTGGGTATTCATCAACTGGCATGGTGGCCAGGTGGAATCGTGAACGGCCACAGGTCAGCGAGATCTTCGAGCCTTCGGTCTCCAAGGTGACCGTCGAGTTAGGCAGCGATCGGGTGATCTCAGCCAAGAGCTTGCCGGAAACCAAGATCGAACCCTGCTCAGAAATGTCCGCGGGAATCTCAATATGCGAGGAAATCTCATAGTCGAATCCCTCGAGCCGAACCAGGCCTTCATGGGTGGTGATGAGAATGCCAGCCAAAACAGGTGATGGTGGTCGCTGTGCCAGGGACCGGGCAGTCCAGGATACGGCGTCTGCCAATACATCCTTTTCAACGCTGAACTTCACGAAAAATCCGCCTTTCGGAACCCATAAGTCTTAAGTCAGGCCAAGAAGGTTGTTCCCTCGCCAAGTTCTTAAGCATAGAGCAGGTAATTGCACGTTTTATCCATCTAATCTTGCCACGCCCTGATAGCGCAACGTCTGCTCAATGAACGAAGTGTGGACGATGCAACAAAAAATTGTTCTGCACAGGATTTGGCTCGAGGGTGTGGAGTGGACTCGTTATTTGGATGATTAAGGGTTTAAAGGAGAAGTGTTAATAACCCTTGTGGATACTGTGGATAAGGCCTGTAACCCCAGACCCGCCCACGATTGTGCATGTGAACAATCTGTGGTTGAACATGAGACTCAGTTCCACCATCCTGTTGATACTCAGTTCCATGATTTTTAACGTCCACATGGTTTGCGCACTTATCCGCAGGTCGTCACCAAATCATCCACAGTCTTATCCACACCTGTGATTTCTCGCCGCTAGTGCTCCCGCTGGCTCTGCTTAATCCGGTTGGTTAGCTCGGTGACCTGATTAAAGATCGCTCGGCGCTCGGCCATGAGCTCACGGATCTTACGATCCGCGTGAATCACGGTGGTGTGGTCGCGGCCGCCAAGTTCTGCACCAATCTTCGGCAGCGACATGTCGGTAAGCTCACGCAGCAAGTACATGGCGATCTGGCGCGCGGTGACCAAAGTACGAGTTCGCGACTTGCTGTTCAGCTCATCAATACTCAGTCCGAAGTACTCTGCGGTCTGCTTGATGATGGTCGACGGCGTGATTTCCTGGGCCCCGTCTTCGCTGATCAAGTCCTTGAGCACGGTTTCGGCCAATGCAAGGTCCACGGGCTGGTTATTCAGCGACGCGAAAGCGGTGACACGGATCAAAGCACCTTCGAGTTCCCGGATATTCGTGGAAATACGCGAAGCAATGTACTCCATGACATCACTTGGAGCTGAAAGATTTTCAGCGTCGGCCTTCTTACGCAAAATCGCAATACGCGTCTCCAGCTCTGGTGGCTGAATATCGGTCAGCAGGCCCCACTCGAAGCGCGAACGCATGCGGTCTTCGAATCCCTGCAGCTGCTTGGGAGGCAGATCAGAGGTGATGACAACCTGCTTGTTGTGGTTGTGCAGCGCATTGAAGGTATGGAAGAACTCTTCCTGGGTAGCGTCCTTGTTGGCCAAGAACTGAATGTCGTCAATGAGCAGAATGTCGACATTGCGGTAAGTCTGCTTGAAACTTGCGCCCTCGTCGTCGCGGATCGAGTTGATGAAATCATTGGTGAACTCTTCGGAGTTCACGTAGCGCACGCGGATGCCCTTGTAGAGATGGCGTGCGTAGTGGCCAATGGCATGCAGCAAGTGAGTCTTGCCCAGACCTGAATCACCATAGATGAACAGCGGGTTGTAGGCCTTGGCCGGCGCTTCGGCAACAGCAACGGCTGCGGCGTGGGCAAAGCGGTTCGATGAGCCGATCACGAAGGTGTCGAAAATGTACTTCGGGTTCAGCCGGCCGAACTCCTGCGAATTCGATGGGGGAGTTGGCTGCGGTGCTGGCTGGGGGCGCGGACCAGGAGTCTCAACGACTGCTGGAGCTGACGGCGCGGCGGCTTTGGCTTCAGGCTCATCTTCTTCGAGCTCATCCGAGAGCGAGAGATCAACGCTGACGGCGCAACGGATCTCGTCCTGGAAGACTTCTCGCAGTGCTTCATCCAGCGGCTCGCGCAGCTGAGTCTGCAGAATATCGCGGGTGAGGTCATTGGGTACCGCAACTAAGAGCGTCGTACCGATTAGTCCCTGAGGTTTAGCCAGCGATACGAAGGCACGGTAACGCGCCTTGACGCGATCATCATCCTCGATCTTCCGGATGACTTGGCGCCAAGAGCTACCAATGCTATTGGTTTCGTCGCTGCTCACTAAGGGCGCCCCGCTTCCGTTTAAATGCAATCTTGGTCACAAGAATCCTGTTTCCAGGCTTCTGAAACGTCGTTTTCTGGACCACGTCTGCATTGATTCTATCCATCATCCACACAGTTATGCACAGCTCCGTGGAAAAACCGGGTGTTATTACTGTGGAAAACGGGTTTTCCCTTGAAATCAAGCGTTTTTCGCTGCGAGATGACTAGCTGTTTTGCGGAAAACTGTGAATTTTCTTTCGTTATGCACAGCCTTAATCCACAAGTCTGGGGTAGATTATTCACAGGCCGACTCTCGAAGTAGGGAGCATGGGCAGAACTCGTGCGCCAATTTGACCTTGCGCGCATAGTTTTCTATTGTTATTCAGTCCTATGCGCATCTTTTTGCGACTTGCTCATTTTTGGAAGAGCCCGCGAAAAAAGCGCATTTTATAAAAAGCACGAGCGTCATCCTGTTGTTATCCAGCTAGCTAGTAACGGGTAGTACGCATCATCTAAAACGTTTTGGAGTGTCACCGTGAGCAAGCGGACTTTTCAGCCTAACAACCGTCGTCGTTCGAAGAAGCATGGCTTCCGCCTTCGTATGCGTACCCGTGCAGGTCGTGCCATCCTTTCGGCACGTCGCGGCAAGGGTCGCACCGAGCTGTCCGCATAAATTTGCGAAACAGCTCTTGGCAGCATGACTTCAACGAGCTCAGCTAAAGAGCAACCCGAAGCCGATGTTGCCTAAGAATCAGCGACTGCGCCTAGCGCAAGACCTTACAGCCACTGTACGTTCCGGCGTCCGAAGCGGACGCCGGAACGTCGTGCTATATGCACGGCACCGAGAAACCGAAGAGTTCCTTGGTGACAGGTTTGGATTCATTGTTTCCAAGGCTGTAGGTATTGCCGTTAAAAGGAATCTCACCAAACGACGAATGCGGGAAATCGCCCACGAGCTGCGGCGCGTGGACGGCGACGTCGATTTCGTCTTCCGTGCACTTCCTGGCGCCGCCGAACTCTCTTGGGAAGAACTCAACTCCCAGGTCAATTCAGCCTTCTCCGCTGTTTTGCGCAAGATTGAGGCGCGCTGATGCGTAAGGACTTAGCTCCGCGTACCGGTTTGCTGTGGTTCATCATCGATATCCCACGCAACATCGTTATCGGGCTGCTCAAGACTTACCGAAAACTCATCTCGCCACTATATGGCGATGTATGCCGATACTTTCCTAGCTGTTCTGCCTATGGGCTCGAAGCAGTGACTCAGCACGGCGTTGTCAAAGGCGCCGGATTGACCACTTGGCGGATTCTCCGATGCAATCCGTGGTCCCACGGAGGCGTCGACCACGTTCCTGAGGGACCGAGGATTTGGCCAGAAGGCAAACTGCCGAGGATCATAGTTCTGAATCATCCTGTGATTCCCGACGATGAAGACGCCGCGGAAAGCGGCCGCAAGGAGCTCGACCACTGATGAACAACTTCCTAGACACGATACTGACTCCGTTTACGTACGTAGTCTCGTGGGTTCTGTGGGCATTCCACGAACTGTTCACCGCGATTGGAATGAACGGGGATTCGGGTGTTACCTGGACCTTGTCGATCATCTTCCTCGTGCTGCTGATCCGTACTTTGCTGATCCCAGTGTTCGTCAAGCAGATCAAGTCCCAGCGCGCGATGCAGGCACTGCAGCCTGATCTGCGCAAGCTGCAGGCCAAGTACAAGGGCAAGACCGACCAGATGTCGCGCCAGGCTATGGTTCAGGAGCAGCAGGCGCTGTTCAAGAAGCATAAGACCAACCCGCTGTCTTCCTGCTTGCCCCTGCTCGTGCAGATGCCGTTCTTCTTCGCGCTGTTCCGCGTTCTGAACGAAGCCTCCCGCGCCAGCGATGATGGACGTTCGATCGGCGCTCTGTCCGCTGAGCACATCCGCAGCTTCGACAATTCCTCGATCCTGGGCGCTCCGCTGTCCGAGACCTTCTTGGGCACCATCAATTCCGGTGCCATCAACTGGGCAGTGATCATCGTTGCGGTGGTCATGATCCTTGCAATGACCGCATCGCAGTTCTTCACCCAGCGACAGCTGATGACCAAGAACATGAGCAAGGAGGCCCTCGAGGGCCCGTTCATGCAGCAGCAGAAGATGATGCTGTACATCCTGCCCCTGGTCTTCGGTATCGGTGGTATCAACTTCCCAATCGGTGTGCTGATTTACTGGACCGCTTCGAACCTGTGGACCCTGGGCCAGCAGTTCTGGGTTATCCGCAACAACCCGACCCCTGGTTCGGAAGCAGAGCGCGAACTTAACGCTCGCCGCGCCGCCAAGGGCCTGCCTCCAGTAGGCGTGAAGAAGGAAGACGCTGATGCCGCTGCCGCCGCCGCGGCAGAGCAGCAGGCCAAGGGCCAGCGTGAACAGCCGCAGCGCAAGAACCGTCGAAAGAAGAAGTAGCCATGACTGCAACTGAGAACATCGACGCACCAGAACTGGAAAACCAGATCGAAGACGACCAGGAAGTTCTGGACGAGGGCGACGTCGCCGCCGACTACCTCGAAGAGCTTCTGGACATTGCAGATCTGGACGGCGATATCGACATCGAGATCCGCGGTGGCCGCACCTACATCTCGATCCTTGCCGAGGACGCAGACGCCTCGTTGGAGAGCCTCGTAGGCAAGGATGGAGAAGTCCTCGATGCCCTCCAGGAACTCACCCGGCTGGCAGTGCTCACTGCTACCGGTGAACGTTCGCGCTTGATCCTGGATATTGCCGGCTACCGCGCAGAGCGCGCAGAACTGCTCCGCAAGATCGCTGAAGATGCTATTGCGTCGGTACGCGAAACCGGCGAGAAGACCCACTTGGATCCAATGAGCGCCTACGAGCGCAAGCTCGTGCACGACGTGATCGCCGATGCAGGACTGCACTCGGAATCCGAGGGTGAATCGACCCGACGCCATATCGTTATTTCGGTACTGGACAGCTAAGAACCATCACGCGAGAGCGTGCTGATCGACCTAAGGACCAACGACCATGACTGAGGACCTCAGCCTTACTGCAGAAGAGACCCTGGCTGCCGAGAAGATCTTCGGTGACCGCCTGGATCTTGCCAAGCGCTATGTGGAGCATCTGGCGACCTCGGGCATTGAGCGCGGGCTTCTTGGCCCACGGGAAGTACCCCGTCTGTGGTCCCGTCACGTGCTCAACTGCGCCGTGATCGAAGAGGTCATGGAGAAGGACGCCGAGGTAGCCGACGTAGGCTCCGGTGCTGGCCTTCCAGGGCTCTGCTTGGCAATTGCCCGCGCGGACCTCAAATTGACGCTTATTGAGCCTCTGGAGCGCCGCTGCATCTGGCTCTCCGAGGTTATCGATGATCTGGGTCTGGACAACGTCACCGTGATGCGTGGCCGTGCAGAGCAGATGGTCGACGTCGTCAACGCACGCTATGTCACGGCCCGTGCCGTATCTGCTCTGACCAACTTGGCTGGACTGACTATTCCATTGCTACACGGACAGGGCGAGCTCATCGCCATCAAGGGCCGCTCCGCTGTCGAAGAGATCGCTAAGGCTACCAAGGCGATCCGCAAGCTTGGCGGCAGGGAAACCGAAGTGCTCACTGTGGGCGAAAGCATCCTTGCAGAGCCAACCACGGTGGTTCGCATCAAGGTTGGCTAACGTTGACGCGATAGTCTGTTAAATAGTTATAGAAGTGAAATGGCTTTCATCCTCATAGTTTTCGAGGATGAAGCCATTTCGCAATCTGCATGACTTGTTTTGAATGTTTCACGTGAAACATTATCGGTGCACGCCATGAGCATTAGGTGCATCAATTCACGAGGAGGAGTTTTACCTTTGTCTAAGACTAAGGATTCATCGGATAGCGCGTTTGATTTCAACGACTCGTCCTCGCCTTTGGCTACTCAGATAGCTAGTGAACATCGTCGTCGCGAAGCTTTGGAGGCCCGCAAGGTGCCAATGCCTGAGAAGACCCGCTATTTCACCATTTCCAACCAGAAGGGTGGCGTAGGCAAGACGACGACCACGGTCAACCTTGCCGCCGCCCTAGCCAAGGGCGGGCTAAACGTCCTGGTCATTGATATCGACCCGCAGGGCAACGCTTCTACCGCGCTGGGCATTGAACACCACGCTGAAGTAGACAGCATTTATGACGTGTTAATCAATGATCTTCCATTGGCTGACGTAGTAGCTACATGCCCAGACTTGCCAACCCTGCAGGTCGCTCCTGCAACCATTCACCTGGCAGGCGCTGAAATCGAGTTGGTTTCATTAGTAGCCCGCGAACAGCGCCTGCAGCGCGCCCTGGATGACTACGCGCGTACCCGCCAGCGCAAGGGGCTGCCTCGCTTGGACTACGTCTTCATCGACTGCCCGCCAAGCCTAGGCCTGCTGACCGTTAACGCCTTCGTTGCCGCTCGTGAAGTTCTCATCCCAATCCAGTGCGAGTACTATGCGCTCGAGGGCCTGAGCCAGCTACTGAAGAACATTGAAATGATCCAGAAGCATTTGAACTCCAAGCTGACGGTTTCGACGATACTGCTGACCATGTACGACGGTCGCACGAATTTGGCCGCGCAGGTCGCCAACGAAGTCCGTGAGCACTTCCCAGAGCAGGTGCTCAAGGCCGTCATCCCTCGTTCGGTACGAATCTCTGAAGCGCCGAGCTACCAGCAGACCGTCATTACTTATGATCCAAATTCGACTGGTGCATTGTCGTACTCCGAAGCAGCCGTAGAGATGGCTGAACGAGGCGCGTAAGACCTTATAAATACGTTTCACGCTGGAAAAGATCATCCCCTTAGATTTTCGTTTGTTTTTCCAGATCTATCTGATGCGGATGCGAGATTCGTACGGTGAGAGCCACGGCTGACGCACTGTGCGCATCCCCGGTTCAAAGCCAAAAAACAGTAGACTAGTCTCGGGCTGAAATTTCGGATGAAAGGGCGTGCGAAGAACATGGCAGATAAGAAGCGGGGATTGGGCAGGGGACTGGGTGCCCTTATTTCCAGCTCACCGGCGACGGCGGCTCCTGAGGAAAACCAGAATGTTTCACGTGAAACAGCTCCTGTAGATCCGGCCGCGGAAGCGTCGAAGTCGCGCGCTACACGTCCTGTCGATATGTTCTTCGAACCGGGACGCAAGTCCTCGGCACCTAAGGCGCCAACCACTCCCGCAAAGCCGGCAAAGCGCGCTCGCGCAACTATGCCTGGCTTGAATACAACTCTTGGGGGAAAGAATACCTCTGCACCTCAGGAAGACGCATCAGCTGAGAAACCAGCACCTAAGAAGACCGAGCCGCAACCTGTAAAATCAGACTCTCCCGATCTTGTCGAAGTTCCTGGCGCACAGTTCGCTGAACTCGACGTCCAGCTGATTCACCCAAATCGCAAGCAGCCGCGTACCAACTTCGATCAGGAGCACATGGATGAACTCATCCATTCGATCCGCGAAATTGGATTGCTTCAACCTATCGTGGTCCGCCCTTCCCGCGAGAAAGATGACGCTCCGTATGAGCTGGTCATGGGTGAACGCCGTTGGCGCGCGACACAGGCGGCTGGCCTAGCGACTATCCCGGCCATTATCCGCGACACGCATGACACCGATCTGTTGCGCGACGCCTTGCTCGAGAACCTGCATCGCTCACAACTGAATCCACTGGAAGAGGCCGCTGCTTATCAGCAGCTTCTAGAAGAGTTCAATTGCACCCAGGAAGTGCTTTCAGAACGAATCGGACGATCCCGTTCACAGATTTCCAATACGATTCGCTTGATGAAACTACCTCCACTCGTTCAGCGTCGTGTTGCGGCTGGCGTTCTTTCTGCCGGTCATGCGCGCGCGTTGCTAGGACTGTCGAACAACGAAGTCATCGAGCAGCTGGCTCAGCGAATCATCAATGAGGGCTTGTCCGTGCGCGCGACCGAAGAAGCAGTGGCACTGAGTGACGACAAGCCACGAAAGCCAGCAAAGAAGGCGCGAGAGACCCAGCGCAATGAACGCCTGGACTTCCTGGCAACTTCGCTCGCGGACCGCTTGGACACTAACGTCAAGATTCAGCTTGGCAGCCGCAAGGGCAAAGTCAGCATCGAGTTCGCTTCGGTGGATGATCTGAACCGCATCATGCAGGTTATTGATCCGACTATGAACTCGTAATTTCATGAACTGGCGCATGTTTCACGTGAAACATGCGCCTTTCTTGTATCTAGAGCCTGTGTTTCACGTGAAACAAATACTCCATGCGAGGTTACTGCCAACCAAGTATGAGGGCGGCACATGGAGACGAATCGTTGGTGGGTAGGAAACCGCTGCTGTCCATAAACGGATACTTAGGTGTGCCCGCATAGCTTTCGCATCGAATGGATCATGAACCACAGCAAGCATAGAACTGATTGTTGGCATCCGCCGTTGGCTTATCAAAGAGGGAACGTACATGCCGATGGCATGAGCACGAAGTAGCCACGACGCTGTCCAGAAATGTAGAGAAAGCAGGACACACCGTACCAGGTTCGGGATTGGCACCGCATCGCTGAGCCGAGCCCTTCACCTCGCTTCGTAACCATTCTCCGATGCCTGCTCCTGAGGATCAGCGAGCCATTCAGTTTAGGTCACCGAAATGCCTCCACTTAATGAATTCTACGGAGAACGGGAAGAGGATAGAACGCATGATTCGACCCGCCTGGCTGCGGGAACTACCCCAGCGGATACGGATTTGGGCCGCCAGTATTCTGCTTGGTAGGACATCCGGGGCGATAGGTGCCGCATTTGGTGCACAGTATTCCGGCTACCTTCCAGTGCGAAGGAGAACACAAGGTGCGATCAGTAGAGACACTGATGGTTTTCGCGGTCTATCCCTGCCTGGCTCTACTCCATCTAATGCGCAGTGGCATGTGTCAGCCATGCTTCTTAGATTGTTCGAGGACTGATGTGCAAGGGAGCCAGGATGCTGTCCGCAACTGAGCACAACTCCGAAAACCTTGGACCGAGAAGCCGTATCGGGCGATTCCAAGGGTACGTTTCATCGTTCTTGCTTAGGGCAGATATGCAACGGCGTTGAGTAAGGACTGCATACAGCATGTTCTGGAACAGCAAGATCAGATAGTCAGGCATACCGTGATGACTCTCTGAGCAGCAAGGTGGGCGTATAGCGACGCCACGAGGGCCGGGAGTCGGGTAGGGGAGAGGAAGGCTCGCACGAAGGCCGTGAAGGGCCAAGGAAGGCCGCTATGGACTTATGGCAGGACCAACCGGGGGCAAGTTCGGAGGGGTGCCAACGCTAACTGAATGCTAACCATTGAACGACTTTTGAATATTCACCCCACCTGATCCATTCAACAGACATTCTGAGGGAAGGATCAATGTGGAACAGTACGCAGAGATCCGTCGACTGCATTGAGCAGAAGGCGTGCCAATAACGGCGAACTCGCGGCGACTTGGCATCGCACGTAACACCGTATGTTCAGCATTGGCAGTCACCGAGTCTGCAAATGACCTGCAGACGAAGCGTGGTTCCATCGCTGACGCTTTCGAACCAGAAACCCGCAGGCTGGTCTGCGAGTATCCGCGCATGCCGGCGACGGCCATCGACGAACGAATCGAATGAACGAATTCCATCTCCACGTTGAAGAACCGGGTCGCACTGATATGTCCGGAATACACGAACGTGGGCCCTGCGGACCGGATGTTCCACGAATCAGGGCAAGCCGCGCAAGTGGATCTGTGGTTCCCCAAGCCACGGACATCTGTCGGATCCGACCAGGCTCTGATGCTGCCGGAGCTGATGATGAGGCTGTCGCATTTGAGGGTGTTCAAAGCGCTGATGATTCCTAGTTGGCAATGCCCGGATCTGAGCGTTGGGATGTGGAGCTAGAACGACGATGATGACGCGGTCCTCAAGAGCAGAATCTGGGACCGTGAATCCGCGATTCGGAAGCAAAAGGAAAGACACGGAAGTCAATTCAGTGCTTGCCGAGCCGCTGGCTAGCAGGAGCATTCTGGCTCCACCGAGAGATTCTGAGTTCAAAGAGCAAACCGAATGCAACCAGTTGCTTGAATCCTCTTTCCTTCAGAATCTCAGCAAACAGCTCGACGGGTGTCTACCGAAAGCCAATGAACACCGTTCAGCCCGATCCAGGTCCGGAGCATCGACCGGTCGCCGTAGGCTCTAGGCACAATGATCATCTCGCCTTCGATGCCATCAGTACCGGGCTCAGCCATCGGGCACGATGGAGAAGGACCTATAGCATGAGTCTGGGCCGCAATAATTAATTGGTGCATCCTTCAGACATTGGCCGGATTGTTGATTCCACGGTGACCATGGATAGAGGGTCTGCGGCCAGCCGGTGGTGGCTGATCCTCCGCGGTGCTGGACAAGCTGAATATTGGACTTTTCGAGAGCCGCCAATATTGCGGTTCTGAGCCACCCAGTATTCTGTCCGCGCGCGCCGGTGGTTGCGTCTTGCTGATGGATGAGTGGCTTTTGGATCCTCCAGCCGGCGGGTTGCTGAGAATCATCTTCGAGCTCATAGGGCGGCGGTATGACGCTGCATCCACCATTTTCTGTACGCAGTACAAGCAATCGGATTGGCGTGCCCGGCTGGACGCTGGTGCGTTGGCCGACGCGATCATGGATCATGTCGTGCACGATACGATTTGGGTTGAGACCGGTGGGCGCAACATGTGTGAGGTGTACTCTCGGCCGGAGCATTAGCCACGGGGCGTTGATTCGATGGAATCCTCGTTCAGGACTGCCTGCCGGACTGATGATCCGGCAGGTGGTTCTAAGGGAGACTATTGGGTGGATCTGAACCACAATAACGACTGGCCCAGAAGCGCAATATTGGGTGGCTCTCAAACCACCGAATATTCACAAGCACCAGATGATTACCGATCCGGCACATGTGCAGATTACTGCGTTGTGCGTTGAGCAAGATTCGACGCACAACCGTTATTTGGCCACGACCACGGCTGCGTGGTCGCGTCACGCCAGGTATCGGCCGGCAATAGAATCCCTTGCCTGGACATCCACGACTTTCATGATGTCCAGTAATGCGTACTTCGGAAGAAACGATTGAGCAGTTGGCGAGAGCCATGAAAATGCCATCAATCTGTCGGACGTGCAAGTAGCATGTTGATCCAGCACATGATGAGGGATGGACTCGTGAACCTGCCGGGCCAGGACGGCGATCATCCCGACAGCTATGCTCGTGACCTGTAGAGGACCGCCATGGGCGGTGAATACTAACTCGCGTATTGCGCTGGGTGTCAAAGCCTGCCGGCAGTGGTATCCAATGCTCTTCGATGAACAGCTCTGGCTGCGCGTAAAGGTTGGTGGCGGCGCATCACGGAGGGAAATCGACTCATGAGTTGCTGCGTCTTATGCAATACAAACTGTTGATCATCGTCAAGGTGGATTACATTCCATTCGGTACTGCGGCCGTTGATGCAGCTGATCGTTATTAACAGAAGTCGGTGCTAACCAGGTCCAATCCGCCGATTGTCCGCTGGGGTGAGGCCAATGGTGACGAGGTTGATGCCTCGGCGAATACTGATTGCTTGGTTCACCCTGAGGAGAGGCTGTCTTCGCCTAACCATCCATATCGGGCGAAGAACCGTCCGGTTTGCTGACCAATGCCGAGCTGGCGTAGGGAGAATTGGACGGTACAGGTCCGATTCCGTTTGACGATAAGAAGGCGATTTTCAGTTGGTGTTGCGGGCATGACCGGAACTTCTTATGTCGAATGCGCCATGCCGTGCGATGGGGGAGTGGTACTAGCCCTTCCCGAAGCCATTACGCGCACCCTGAGCCAGGGCACGCTGATGAGAAGCAACGACTCCATTAAGATTCCTGACGCAGGTGTGGGATTGACATTGGTGCGCACCCTTGCCGAACCGACATCCAGATCTCTAGAAATCCGAGTTCGAGCTGTCATGAAATCGTGTCACCGTCTCTCGAATTTCTTGAATCGGCGACTGCGACTGGTGGGGGGTGCCCCTATGTAAAAAGTCAAGCTATTTTCAGCTCTGGAACGTCATAGAGTGACCCGTCACGGATCATGGCGAACAGAACCGTGAGCCGGCGGTGGGCCAGTGCGATGAGTGCTTGGTTGTGGCGTTTGCCTTGGGCTCGTTTCCGGTCGTAGTAGGCCCGGCTGGTCGGGTCGAACCTGATCGAGGCGAACGCCGAGAGGAAGAGCGCGCGTTTCAAGCGTTTGTTGCCTGAATGGCTGACGCGCTCGGACTTGATCGAGGTGCCAGACTGGCGCGTGGTTGGCGCAAGCCCAGCGTAAGAGGACAACGCTGCGGCGCTGGTGAAGGTCTTGCCGGAGGTCTCGGCGATGATGATCGCGGCGGTCCTGACGGCGACCCCTGGCATGGATGTCAGGACCGGGTAAAGAGGGTGGGCCTCCACCATGGCTTCCTAATGCGTGGCCACGTCCACGCGCTGTGCATGCAACGAGATCATCTGGTGGGCCAGATGCGGGATGACCAGGCCAGCAGCGTCGGTGCCGACCACGACCACTGTTTGCTCATCCAGTGCATCCAGGATGGCGCTGGCCCACGCGGTGTGCCGGCGGGCTCCCTGCTTCTTGAGCTTCGCATCGATCCGCGCTTTGCCTGCGTGCTTCAGTTGCGCTGGGGTGGGCCAGGTGGCGAGTACCTCCAGCACAGCGTCATGCTCCAGCCACGGGCCGAGAACGCGTTCCAGCGGCGGGTGGATCTGGGTGAACAAACCGCGGATCCGGTTGCTGGTCTGAGTGATCTGACGGGCCAGATCCAAGTCGAAACCGGTGAGCATGCCTAAGGTGGCTTCCTCTTCGTCAGAGAGCTGAATGCTGCGCAGCGTGTGGGGCATGGTGCGGGCAGAGTCCGCGATAATGAAGGCGTCTTTTTCGTCTGTTTTCGCCGTCCCAGGATACATATCTGCGATGCGCCGCATCGAGAGCCCGGGCAGGTATGCCACCGGAATGCCGAGGTGCTGAGCGACCGCAACGGCCAGGGCGCCGATGGTGGCTGGCTGATCAACGATCACTAAGACATGTCCTTGAGCTAAAAGCTTCTGATACACGGCGGTGAGTTTGGCTTCGTCGTTGGGCAGGGTTTTGTTCCAGATTTTGGTGCCGTCGCCGGTGACGGCGCAGGCCCAGTGGTCAGTTTTCCCGACGTCCAGTCCGAGGAAAATCTCGATGTCTGTGGTGATCATGACTAGTGCTCCTTTGAACTAGTTTTTGTTCAAGGTCGACCAACCGCCGGTAGCAAAGTCTTACATCCACGTTATGACAGGCGTCCAGTCTCCTGGCGCCGCGCCCCTAATCAGCAATCACCTCGCTGCCATCCCAATCTCGGTGGCAACACCCCCCGGACTATTGGATAAGCAGGGGCAAGACACCATGCCGAGATTGGTCGGCCGACAGTCCCTATGATCCTCTTTTTAGGGACTATCAAAAAGATAACGGGCGGAACCGCAACATGAACACTGAGAGCAGCTGCCTTGAAGCAACGTTTCACGTGAAACATGATCCAGACCACCCTTCGAACCTGCTGACGTCTGCGAAGCGAAACGTGTTTCACGTGAAACATTAACCTGACCGCCCTTTGATTGTCCTGAACTCAACGATGCGCTTGGTGTTTCACGTGAAACAACCAGAACGACCTGAAAGCACATGCAGGGTTGACGTTGCACAGAATGGAGCGGCCACGCACGACCTGGGCACCCCGCCCCCGAGATGAATAGCTAATGATGCTATACCCACTACCCGCAGGCTGACAGCCTTTGCTGAGATGAGGCATAAGAAGCTTGCTGAATACATGCGTAGGCCTGTACGAGCGCCGGAGAGGACCTGTCTGGCCGGTGCCTACGTGAGAGGACAGTGATCAGCCTGCGGCTTGCGGCGCGGACATGAGGAAGTTCGTTCCAGCGCCAAAAACCCGGCGAGCACGCACGGCGTGCAGGAAAGTAAGAGCGTCGCGAGATGCCGAGGGATAACTTGACCCTTGGTCCCATACGCGCGGAAGGTGAAGCCTGGATACGATCGTCCAACCACTTCAACGCCAGCAGCTGACAGGAGGAAATGACGCCAAGGCCCTAGGGAGGGGTCGTGCAACAGATGGCCAGAAAGCCTTAGGAGTGACTTATGAGGCTGCAGAAGCGCGTCCTAGGCGGATGTATGGGTCTCCGTGAGCCCTGTCGGGCATGAGCGGCCCGGCAGCGCTCCAGATCCCGCTCATGAGCAAGGTGAGCGAAGGGAAATCCAGAAGGATCACAACCTTCAATCCAAGAGAGTAGGAGGATTAGCGGTGAAATAGGTTCACTAGAGTCTCCGCAAACCCGGCTCAACCCGCTCCTGCTTTTGTCCCGGTTCGAAGGAACTATTCACTAGAAAAAAGCCCCAAGGTAAATAGCGCGGGAATTCGGACCAAGCTGTCCATGCACCAGCCGCGCAATAGGTAGGCATGATGCCGTGGAGTGCGAAGCCCCAGGTGCCGAAGCCCGTAGTAGTGATCAACCTAAATTTCTCAGGGTTGGAGAACTGGGCGAAGACCTCCATTAATTGAAAGGCAAGAGAACCTGAAGGAGGGAAGCGTGTGAATGAAAGAACTTATATGTGGGGTTAGTACTGGCCCTCGGGGAAACCGACTTCCCGAAAGATAGGTAGCGCGCTGTTCAGAGTTAGTTGATTGCACTAGGACCTAGTGCAGAATTGCAATGACCTGATCAGAGAGAAACCCCTCCGATCACTAGCAGATTGGAGATTCAGGCCTTCTCTTCGCGAGTCGACAGTAGGGCAACGAGCATGAGTCTAAGGCCTTTGTCCCTGATGCAGGTTCTACCGGCAAGCTTCGCCCCGATGGGTATGAACAGCTATTCAGCGATGATGTGGCTCGTTCGCTCCACGGCAATCGACCTCAGATTCATTCAATCTTCGACAGGTCGCACCTCATCATTACCCAGCGGCCCATGTGACAGTTGCGCAGTGGGTGATGACGTATCGGCACGAAACATGGTTTGGGCCGCAGCAACTGACTTACGACAACAACTCACAAGCCGAAAGATTCTGTTCTGCTTACTGCGTGCCAGTTTAGCCAGAGAACGTCCTCAGGAACTCGTTGCTGAACCGTTCGGACTTTGGAGGAGATAGCATCATGGATTCTGACGATTGACGGCGAAACAGTAGGCTCAGTGAGCAACCAGTGGATACGCGGAAGGGGAGTGCTCCGCTAATTCCCTGGAACTCCGTTAGCCCTGGCAGTTCTCACTGCGCGTTGAACCCTCCCCAATAATCAAGACCAAGAGATGCTGTTCCAGCTAAAGACGCCCATGAAAACTGAGTGTCGCGGCGACACGGGGATGCGGCAGTCGGCATGGCCTGGATTATCCATGGACAGAATTTGACGCAATTTCGACCGGAAGCGGATAGTCCCATGAGGAATTGGTTTTGGCTGCCTCTCAGAAAGCACATCCAATCAGCTAGCATGTGCGGCGTATCCGGATGCGTTTCCGCGGCCCTTCACAGTGCAGTCTGGAATTGTGGGCCGAAGTTGAAGGGCTAGAAATACGGCGATTGCGGATCGCTGAATTTTGCATAGGACATCAAGATTCAGAATTCGGGAACCTGTCTAGGTGGCCAGAGAAACGATCAAATGCGAACCCGAACTTGCCGGGTCCATTGCTGAGCATGAAATGCGCATCTTGGCTGACGGGTGCCAAAGAACTGTGCAAAGCGTCATAGAACAGAGCCAGAATAATAAAAACAAATATTTTACCTTGGATATTCGCAACAGCATGTCAAAAGGGCCTTCAGATGAAGAACCGGCTCAACCTGAGCTGGGGTAAGGCTCGGAAACGGCCAGAGAACGAAAGCAAGTGAACTTCTCGCGGCGCCACGGTTAAATAAGAAGTGGGGACCAACCTTGCGGTTGATCCCCACTTCAATCATGTTCTTGGCTTACAGGTATTCTGCGAAGTCCTTCTCGATGACAGCCTTCGGCTTGGCACCGATGGAAGTAGCGACATGCTCGCCGCCCTTGAAGACGTATACGGCTGGGATGCTGGTGATGCCGTACTTCGCGGCAATGCCCTGGTTCTCATCGACGTTGACCTTCACGACGTCGACCTTCGCAGCGTGCTCTTCTGCGATCTGATCCAGGATTGGACCGAGCTGGCGGCAAGGGCCGCACCATTCAGCCCAGAAATCGACGATCACTGGCTTGTCGGCATCCAGGACATCGGCCTGGAAGGTTGCTTCAGTTACTGCTTTTGCGTTGCTCATGAGAGACAACCCCTTTCTGAGAAAACTATTAGGCGGTAGCGAGGGTTTCGGAAACGTTGGCCAGGTAGTACTCCACGTCCTGGGCCGCGGCGCAGCCCGAGCCGGCCGCGGTAATGGCCTGGCGGTAGGTGGAATCGATGACGTCGCCGGCAGCGAAGACACCTGGCAACGAGGTCTTCGAAGTGCGGCCTTCAACGGCGATGGTGCCTTCGGAAGTCAGCTGCAGCTGGTCCTTGACCAGATCCACGCGTGGGTCGTTGCCGATGGCCACGAAGATACCGGTGACATCCACGGTGGATTCTTCGCCGCTGGTGCGGTTCTTCACAACCAAGCCTTCGACCTTATCGGCACCGTTGATGCCGATGACTTCGGAGTCCCAGATGAACTCGATCTTCTCGTGGGCCAGGGCGCGGTCGGCCATGATCTTCGAAGCGCGCAGCTCGTTGCGGCGGTGCACGACGATGACCTTGGAGGCGAACTTGGTCAGGAACAGTGCTTCTTCCATGGCGGAGTCGCCACCGCCGATCACGGCGATTCTCTGGTCGCGGAAGAAGAACCCGTCGCAAGTGGCGCACCAGGAGACGCCATGGCCAGAGAGGCGCTTTTCGTCCTGCAGGCCCAGCTCGCGGTAGGCGGAGCCGGTGGAGACGATGACAGCACGAGCACGGTAGATGGTGCCGTCAGCCAGGGACAGCGTCTTGATTTCGCCTTCGAGGTTCATTTCGGTGACGTCATCGAAGAGAATCTCGGCGCCGAAGCGTTCGGCTTGCTTCTGCATGTTGTCCATCAGGTCTGGGCCCATGATGCCCTCGGGGAAGCCTGGGAAGTTCTCCACGTCGGTGGTGTTCATCAGTTCGCCGCCGGCAGTGACTGAGCCGGCGATGACTAGTGGGTTCAGATTCGCACGGGCGGTGTAAACCGCGGCGGTGTAACCGGCCGGACCGGAGCCGACAATGATGACGTCGCGGATTTCGTCGTTCTGTGCTGAAGTCACGGGGGTAGAACCCTTTCGTTCTAATAATGCGAGGTGGATAGCAAGGTCTAACCTCACTATCCACCTCAACGCATTGCTTTCGTAAAAAATTCCGCTTCTATTACTTGGCGGAGAATTCACCGATCTGGAGACCGAATGGACGTGAATCATTGCCGCCGGATGCCTTGCGAGGCAGGTCGGTGATGTCCAGGAACACGTGGGTTCCTTCCATGTAGTCCTTGTCGTCGTCCTTGGCAGTTACCGAAACCGAAGGACCGGAGAATGAACCCTTGGCTACCGACTTGGCATCGCCCAGGTCTTCGGATTCGCCGACGAGGATTTCGTAGTTGCCGCCGGTGCCGTTCAGGCCCTCGAGATTGACCTCGGAGATCTTGGACTGCTCGTCCAGTTCCAGGATGAAGACCATGTTGGAAGCGAAGCCGCCAAAATCAGCGGTGGTGTACGAGTACGTTGAGTAGGTGCTCGAGGCGTTGCCGTCGATCATCTGGCCCAGCTTGCCATCGGTTTCGGAGTTCAGCTGCTGATTGCCGGGAACCAGGCGGGATACGTCGTCGATCTTCGGAGCAGGCAAGGCGTCCTCGGTTGAGTCCTTTTCCTTCTCGGTCTCGGATGGCTTTTCCGGGGACTCCACGGCAGTTGGCTGCTCGCCATCGGCGGTGGTGTTCTTGTCCCCACCAAGGAAGTTGAAAGCGAACACGACTGCAACAATCAGCACGATGAGCAAGACGGCGCCAACCAGCAGGCGAGTTCCCTTGGAACCGCCTTCTTCCTCTTCCTCTTCGCCGACCTGGGGGTCCTGGGCAGAAGCATTCTTGGCAGCTGCGGGGAAGGTCGAGGCTTTCGAGGCAGCGGCAGCGGCGGCACCCGCAGCGGCGCCTGCGCCGGCTACGGCTCCAGCTGCTGCAGCCTTCTTCTTTGCCGGCTTCTCATCTTCCTCGGCAGGCTTCTGGGTAGGCTTGGCCGGCGTCTTGCCCTTGGACTGCGCAGCGGCAGCCAGTGCCGCAGTTGCGGTGACATTAGGCTCGTCTTCGTCTTCCAGGCGGGAGACCTTCGGCTTGTCTTCGGCCGCTGGCTTTTCAGCTGGCGCAACCGGGGTAGCCATGGTGGCGGGAACCTGCTCATTAGGCGCAGTCTGGTCGAACTGTTCTTCTTCAGGCTGTTCCTGGTTCTTCTTGCCGAACCGGTTCTTCAGTCCTGCGAAGCCACCAGCCAAGGCGGAACCGATCTTGCCCTGCTGCTCTGGTTCGTCTTCGTACTGCAGCTGGTCGTAGTACTCGTTGTCGTCTTCGTAGGTCTCAGGGACGGCCTGGCGAGACTCGCCGAAGATCTCGGTGCCCAGGGTGTCGGTGAAGAACGGCTCAACATATGGAGCGTCGTCGGTTTCCAAAACCAGGTCCAGCAGGTCCGAGGAACGCGCGGTGTTGGCGACGAGGTAGGTCTGGTTGGCATCGGTGATGCCCAGATCCAGCACCTGAACGTTCGAAGCGCGCTCGCCCATGGCGATTTCGCGTGCGCTCGTTGCCAGCTGCGATGAATTCTCCACGGAAGCCACCATGATGCTGACCGAGCGGTTCAGTACCTGGTCTACGCCACCGAGTACCAAGTCTCCTTCAGCTGATGAAAGGACACTCTCGGTTACTTGGTAGCGACCGCTGAGGACAGAGCCGACATCGATTGGCTGCGACACGTGCATCTCCAAGGGGTTGATTTTGGTTCGGTGGCGGTCCACGGACCACCACCTGCCATGTTACCGGTCAGATCAAGCTATTTGGTGCCTATTTGCCCAGAATCACTAGCAAGTTTCAGCGGACCATCAGCGATTGAGTCCCGGGATTCTGCGAAGGATCGGACCCAGGAACGACTGGAGCTCCGGGACCTTGGTTTTGTACAGCAAGCCAATGAAGACGATGCCCATCACCAGCGCGACAATAGCCACCGAAACCAGGGCGCTGAATACGGAGTCGTAGGCGAATCCGAAGTTGAATCCACCCAGCAGCCAGAGCGCGATGCATCCAATGATGGAGGAGAGCGTAGCCATCCAACCGACTCGAATGTAGGTGTCGATGACAGAGGAAACACCGTAGTTGCCGTAGCGGCGCTTGATCAGATAGTGGGTGCCGACGCAGGTCAGCACGTTGGTCAAGCCGTAGATGAAGGCAATGGCGGCGGCGATATGCAGCGGATCGACCACGGCGGCAGCGGCGAACGCCAAGATCAATCCGAGCCCGGCGGTGGCCGACTGGATCAGCATCGGGGTGCGGGTATCTTCCTCTGCGTAGAAGACACGCAGCATGAAGAACTGCAAGGACTTGAACGGCAGCCCAAGGGCGGTGAGCACCAGCAGCTGCCCGAGAGCGCCCGCGGCCTGCGCAGCATTCTCGGAGTTGCCGGCAAAGAGCCTGCCTAGCGGTCCGGCCAGCACGATGAAGACCAGCGTGCAGAACACGATAGGGATTGCGGTGGAGCGCATGCCCTGATTGAGCAGCTTGCCAACATCCTTGCGGCGGTTCTCGGTGAATGCCCGGGCGAAGTCGTTGAACAGCACGGTGGCGACGGTCAGCGCGAACAGGGAGTGCGGCAGCACGGTGATCAACTGCGAGGTGTTCAACGCGTACTCGCCGGCTACCGAGGCGGCCTGTTCGGGAGGCAGCTGCGCTCGAGCCGCGGTAGCTCCGGACACGATCTTGGAGTACACCAGCGAGGAGAGATTGCCGATCACCATGGCCGCCAGGGTCCAGATCGCCAGCTTGCCCACGTGGCGCAGTCCCATGCCGCGCCATTGGAAGTCCAGTGTCAGTTTCAGCCCGGTCTTCTTCAGTGGCCAGAACAGCGCCACCGACTGCAATACGATACCCAAGGTGGCACCGCCAGCCAGCCACATGGTCTTGACGCCGCTCCAATCCTGCATCGGGTCGCCCGAAGAGTAGGCGCCGAAAGTCAGGATGAAAGCGCCAATGACGATCAGCTGGATGATGTTGTTGACCGCAGGAGCCCACATGAATGCGGCAAAGCGGCCATTCGCGTTCAGCACCTGGCCCAGCACTGCGTAGAGCCCATAGAAGAAGATCTGCGGCAGCGACCAGTAGGCAAAGGCCGTTCCCAACGCGATCATCGGCTCGGTCCAGTTATTGGTGAGCACTGTGATCAATGGCCTGGCGCAGAGCGTGAGGATCAGAGTCAGGATACCCATGCCCACGACGGTCAGCGTCACCAATTTCGACGTGTACGCGGCGCCGCAGTCCTTCGCCTTGGAGGCCTTGATCAGCTGCGGGATCAGCACGACGTTGAAAATGCCGCCGGCCAGCAGCATGTAGATGATAGTCGGGATGATATTGGCTTTTTCAAAGATGTCAGCCACCGAGGTGACCGAACCAATGGCCATCGCCAGCAAGGCCGTGCGCACGAAGCCCAGCAAGCGGGAGACCATCGTGCCGGAGGCCATCAGGGCATAGATCCTGGAGCGCGAGCCAACAGGCTGAGCTGCCTGCTGCGGGGGAGGTCCGGCGACTACGTCCATGGCTCCGGTGTGTAGCTGATCGGAGCCCGCAGATGGATTAGGAACCTGAGACATGCTTTGTAAGGACCTCGCGTGCCAGATCAGCGATCCGGCGCTCATTAGGGAAGGACAGGCGCTTGCCCAGGGAACCGATGGGGACCCAGGCAACATCGACGGCTTCATGATCGGGATCATTCTCGATCGTCAGATGCCCGCCAGTAGCTTCCAGCAGGAAATGGTGCACGGTCTTGTGCACACGGTAATTCGTCACGGTGAACCAGTAGTCGACCGAACCCAGCGGGGCGAGGATGCGTCCGGCAATGCCGGTCTCTTCCTCGATTTCGCGGATAGCCGCTTCCTCATTGGTTTCCACGCCCTCCGGGTGGCCCTTGGGCAGGCACCATTCCAGCCGTCCGCCACGGTTGTACCGGGCAATGATGGCCACTGGGAAGGTGGGGTCGTTGAAGTCGATCACGATGCCGCCGGAAGAGACTTCTTCCACGGTCGGCAGGCTCGTGTGACCGCCAGTTGCCTGCGCGCGAGCCATTGACGCAGTCAATGGGGTGCGCTTTGGGGCAGACGGGATCGGTCGGTTCATGGAACCACTCTATCGAGAAAGTACCGTTCGCCGCCTGATCGACGTGGACAAGTAAGTTATCTCGCAGGCAAATCCGTCGGAATTTCAAGCATTCTTCCGGGATTTCTGGCACGCTTAAGTAACTATGCATGCACTTCCCTCGCCTGACGCACTGCGTCAAATCCTGCCCTCGGTTATTTTCGACTTGGCCGACCGTTTTGTTCGGGCGGGCCATGAATTGTCGCTGGTAGGTGGGCCGGTTCGGGATCTGTACTTGGGACGCGTATCCCCGGACCTCGATTTCACCACCAGCGCTCGCCCGGAAGAAACCATCAAGGTGATTTCCGGCTGGGCCGATAACGTTTGGGATGTGGGACGCGAGTTTGGAACTATTGCCTTCAAGAAGGGCGAACACACGCTAGAGGTCACGACCTACCGCGCTGATGCCTATGACAAGGAGTCGCGCAAGCCGATCGTTGCCTTCGGTGATAACCTGCACGACGATCTCTTCCGTCGGGACTTCACCATGAACTCGATGGCTCTGCGCTTGCCGCAGCTCGAGCTGGTGGATCCTTTCGACGGCGTAAGCTCGCTGGAAGACGGGTCCATCCGCACCCCTGGTGCACCTGATATCTCCTTCTCTGACGATCCGCTGCGCATGATGCGTGCTGCCCGTTTTGCTTCGCAGCTGAAGATCGAAGTCAGTCCAGAGGTGCGCGAAGCCATGAGCGGAATGACCGATCGGATCGACATCATTTCCTCCGAGCGGGTTCGCGATGAACTGGTCAAGCTGATCAACGGTGCAGACCCGCGCGCGGGAATCGACCTTCTGGTGGAAACTGGCCTGGCCGATAAGGTGCTGCCCGAAGTCTCGGCACTGCGTCTGGAAATTGACGAGCACCACCGGCACAAGGATGTCTACCAGCATTCGCTGACCGTGCTGGAACAAGCCATGGCGTTGGAAACCGACGAAGAGGGACCTGTTCCCGGCCCGAACTTCGTGTTGCGCTTCGCGGCGCTGATGCACGATATCGGTAAGCCGGCGACCCGCAAATTTGAACCAAGCGGCGCGGTATCCTTCCGCCACCATGACATGGTGGGTTCGAAGCTCGTCAAGGCGCGTATGCGCGCCCTGCGTTTCGACAAGGACACCACCAAGTCCGTAGCCCGACTGGTCGAGTTGCACATGCGCTTCTATGGCTACGGCGAGGCCGGCTGGACCGACTCGGCGGTGCGCCGTTACGTCACCGATGCTGGAGACCTGCTCGAGCACCTGCACCGCCTGACCCGTTCGGATGTCACCACCCGCAATCGCAAGAAGGCCGACCGCCTAGCTTTTGCCTACGACGACCTCGAGGCGCGCATCGCGCAGATCGCCGAGCAAGAAGAGCTCCAGTCAATCCGCCCGGATCTTGACGGCGAGCAGATCATGCACCTGTTGGGAATCAAGCCGAGCAAGGTCGTTGGCCGCGCATACAAGTTCCTCTTGGAACTGCGTTTGGACGAAGGCCCGCTGGGCGCGGAAATCGCCACTGAGCGCTTGCGCGCCTGGTGGAAAGAACAGCCTGAAGCCCAGGAATCGGCTACCGAGGGGTAACCTCTGACCTGAGCACCAAGGGAAAAGCACCTGAAATCCGCATGGATTCGGGTGCTTTTGCCGTCCCCGGGAAAGTGCTTAAAGTTTCTGCGCAAATTTGTAGCGCATCGGGGTTAATCCATGTATGCTGAATACTGTGATTGGGAAGTCTCAATGAGACTTGCGGATTGAGAAAACTTTTCAAAGAGGCCCCATGGCATCCATGGCCGGACGAGAGCAGATTTTAGGAGGTGGCGAAATGATTAATACCAATTGGTACACAGAGACTCATCGCGGAGCGCGATTTATTGGCGGCTCTCCCATGTCTCGTCTGTGCAAGCTCATTTCCCCAACCTCCGGACAAGCGGATTCCTAACTCACGGTAAATCCCGCATAAGTTCCTGAGGTTGCAGGTCAGTAATCGACTCTCACCCTTAGGAACTTTTTTCATGCCTAGTCCACTGTTCTCCTCATCCGCTCAACGGGCAGTTCGCACCTCGGAATTAATCTTCGCAGGACCAGAAAGCCTGAAAGCTCGCGCCATTTCAACTACGCGCCAAGATCTTCCCTCCCCTTCTACTTTGACCGAAGGGAGGGACAGCAAATGAAAAAGCGTCAAGACAAGCGCAAGTTCACCAACCTTGATAGCACCGAGTTCAACCGCCGCATGCGTCAGCGTGAGCTGAAGAACCACGTGCCACCAGAAATGTACCTTCGAATTCGCTAAGGCCGGCAACGCCATTACCGTTGCCCGCTAACAAGAATCCGAGGTACCCATGATGAACTCGCAAGGCATCGCCAAGAGGCCCGCCGGCCTGCAAGCCGGCGGGCTTCTCCGCATCCAGAGCACTGTCGAATACAGCAATGGCCAGGACCGAACGGTCCTGGCCATTGCCTTTCCGCTAACGCGGAGGGCTAGCGCTCGATGTCGCCGCGAATGAAGGCTTCCACCTTGTTGCGCGCGGTCTCATCGTCGTACTGCTCTGGTGGCGACTTCATGAAGTAGCTCGAAGCCGACAGGATCGGACCGCCGATGCCGCGGTCCAGGGCGATCTTCGCTGCGCGTACGGCATCGATGATCACGCCGGCCGAGTTTGGCGAGTCCCAAACTTCCAGCTTGTATTCCAGGTTGACCGGAGCATCGCCGAAGTTGCGGCCCTCGAGGCGGACGAAAGCCCACTTGCGGTCATCAAGCCATGCAACGTAGTCGCTTGGGCCGATGTGCACGTCGTCTTCGCCCAGGGCGGCGGAGGTGTTCGAGGTGACTGCCTGGGTCTTGGAGATCTTCTTGGATTCCAGGCGATCGCGCTCGAGCATGTTCTTGAAGTCCATGTTGCCGCCAACGTTCAGCTGGTAGGTGCGGTCCAGGACAACGCCGCGGTCTTCGAACAACTTGGCCATCACGCGGTGGGTGATGGTTGCGCCGATCTGGCTCTTGATGTCGTCGCCAACGATTGGCACACCGGCGTCAGTGAACTTCTGCGCCCACTCTGGGGTGCCGGCGATGAATACAGGCAGGGCATTGACGAATGCAACGCCTGCGTCGATGGCGCACTGTGCGTAGAACTTGGCGGCCTGCTCGGAACCAACTGGCAGGTAGCAAACCAGGACATCGACTTCGTTGTCCTTCAGGGACTGGACGATGTCAACTGGCTCGGCTGCAGACTCTTCGATGGTCTCGCGGTAGTACTTGCCCAGGCCATCCAAGGTGTGGCCGCGCTGAACGGTCACTCCGGTGGTTGGAACGTCGGCAATCTTGATGGTGTTGTTCTCGCTGGCCAAGATGGCTTCCGAGAGGTCGAGCCCGACCTTCTTGGCGTCGACATCGAAGGCGGCAACGAACTGAACGTCGCCCACGTGGTACTGGCCGAACTGCACATGCATGAGACCTGGAACCGTGGAATCAGCATCGGCGTTTCGGTAGTACTCAACACCTTGGATAAGGGAAGTGGCGCAGTTGCCTACGCCTACGATGGCAACGCGAATCGGGTTCGCCGACACATGAACTCCTTATTGAAATGTATAAAACCTTTGGGCAATAGGGCGCGCAAAAGCGCATTGCGCAAATTGACCCACAATGATCTTAAGTCTTAATGGAGTGCAAACATTCCCAATCGTGCCCGGTATCACCGAATAACTATCGGGGCGGCCTCTCTGGGCTAGCGAAACCGAGGTGATTACTGCACTGTCTCAGCGCAGCTGCACCAATAGCAGGTAAAGCACCTAAGGATTGGATACTACTGACAATGACGATCAATTCAGGCATTAAAGTGACTTCATGGGCTAAGACCTAGTTGGTCATGACCATGAGTTGGCGCCATTTTTGCGTGCTAGCCCGAACTGGTGCCGCAACTTCACCAAAACCCTGACTAGCGGTGCAGGCAACGTTGTTCTGAGGCGGTGGCGCAATGGCTGGCGGCGAATATGCGCCAGCATTTCCGGATCAGTGTGCAGCTTTCCAGCTCGAGCTCGCTGCGCGAGAATCTCGAGGGACTGAACGAAACTGTGGTCCACCCTGTGGAAGTAGTTTTCCCGCAACCAGGCTTTGGTAGGTTCACCGAAGCTCAAGCCGGCGACGTCATCCAAGGTGCCGATGACGCCGGAGGCAACAAAGACCGTATTGATCATCTGCGCGCTGACGCCGAAGTCGGAAAGGACCAGCGTTGGCAACCCGCGATCAATGGATTCCAAGGCAGCAGTCGAAGACACTGTTACCAAGGCGCTGCCATCGGCCAATGCTTCACTCATCGATCCGGTATCGAAGCGAAGCCGCGACTCGGGCCCGATCCGCCGTTCGGACTGCAACTTCTCGAACAGCGAATCGTACGGGAACGCCTCGAGATGCGTTTGGGGCTCACCGGCCTTGGCGCGGAGCTTGACGATCACCTCAAGTTCGGGATTCATCTTGCTAGCCTGCTCGAGAGCCAGCAGGATCGACTCGCGTTCGCTCTCTTGGGCAGGTACCTTCGCTTGCGGCGCGAACACCAAGCGTTCGACCACCTGCTTTTGCGCTGGCGGGAATCCTGCCGAGTGCAAGAACGGGAGCTTGCTGACCATGATGGTCGGCTGGTGCCCTACCTGGCCTTCGATCATGAATGAGAAATCACGGGCTTCGGCATGCGAATGGCAAATGAACGCATCGCCGGCTCGACGATAGTTCCACCCCTTCTGCGTGGCGGGGAATGCCACGCCAGGCAGGGCGGAAATCAGTGCGGTGCACCGGCCATCAGTCGGCTCGGTGCGAAGCATGCGAGAGTAGATCTCGGCAACTACCGGCCCGGTGGCCGAAGCGAAAACAATGTCTTCATCTACGGTGTCGGCTTCTAATTGGGATACGGAAATCACCTGCAGGATATCCGGATCCAGATCCGTGCCTTCAAAGGCGGCTGCGATCTGGTCGGCGGTCGGCATCACCGGGGTCCGCGCCAAATACACCTTGCGATCCCATGCGGGACCTAGGCGGTTCAGGAAGCTCGTTGCCAGCTTCAGATAGGAATCCGAGTCGGCGATGGCAAGTATTGATGGCTTCATCGGCTGATTCACACCTTCAATGAACTGGATAGGTGCTCGCGCAACTCGGATGGGGTACCAGGGGTCCACCAGCTGTCAATCACGGCTTGCGGATAGAGGCAGCGGGCATCAGGACCCAGCAGCAGGCGCAGGGATGGAATCACCGTGGAAGGCAAGGCGCGGATCTCCTGGCCTGGTCGCAGGACACGCAAACGCATTTCAATGGGAACGGTGTGCTCCTTGAGCACCACCTGATCAATCCTCGAGATCTTCTCCAGCAATTCGGGAGTTTCACGGCGATGCGGGAAGTACGCAACCGGGCCTTCGGAAGCGATCTGCTCAATCCAGCGCAGATACGGCTGCTCAAAAATCAGCTCATCAGCCACCATCGCCGAACCGATCAGCAAGGTAGATTCGGTGAACTGCTCGGCTACCGGCTGGGTAGCGAGCCATTCAAACTTGTGCTGCGCGAATTTGATCCCCAGATCAGCCATCTTCTGACGGGATGCCGGGTCGACATACAACGCTGAAACAATCAACAGGCGATCTTCACGGGCCAGCTGGCGCAAACGATGCCAGGTCGCCAATCCCATGGCCACGCGTGCTGCGGAATTCCTGGTCCGGGCGCGCACCAACGGGGTGGGCTCATCGGAAATGAGCTGCTTGATCAGGGCCAGCGTAGCCATGCCGTCATCGATGATCACGATTTCCTTGGCCCGTACGCCTGCCAGCAGCGTGCGCTGGATCTTGCCCGAGTAGGCGTCGCCGGTGACATACCGATCGGCAGCGCCCTTGGGCTGCGGAGGCTTACGAGCGGCCGGTTCAAAATGAACCCCTGCAGGGGCATGATTCAGCATTGCCTGCGTCGTGGCTTCCAGGGGCATTCCCTGACGGGGGATGATCCGGATGTCCGTGCCCAGCAGCCCCGCTGCATGCGTTTCTACCGCCGAAAGCAGCTGCAGTGGCGACTCCACCCAAACGTGCGCGGTGCCGAAACGCGGGCGTGGCACCTCGTGGGTGTCATGTTGAGTCAGTTTCATCATGGTGAGGGTCATTTTGCCAGTCGGCTCAGGGATTTGGAAAGCGTGTCCAGCTGCTTGGAACCATTGCGCAGCACACGGCGCGAGGCCCCGCGGACTTTGGAAGGCAGCGAGCGGCGCGAGCTGATGTGCGCCCAGCGTGGAGGCAGCTCGAGCCTGGTGATGCGCCGGCGCTTGAAATGAGCCGAGAACTCCGGGTAGTGCGCGGACAAGAAGGACTCGGCCTGCTCGCGCAGGTGAGGCAGTTGCGCGGCCTGCATGCAGTAGGCCACGGCAGCCAGCAGTTCGGTGAGGCGGTCGCTGCCGCCACCGTGCGCCGGAACCGGCACGTCCTGGACGAACAAGGCATGGATGATGGACAACGGGATGCGGTTGGAATTCTCGTAGGGAGCCAGCGCCTGGAGCAGTCTGCCGGTGCCCACTGCGTAGACCTCGGTATCCAGGATGTACTTGGCGGTGGCCAAGCCTGTGGAGAAGCAGGAGATCACCACGGCTGGACGTACCGCCGCGATGACGGTTTCCGCCAGATGATCGGTGCCGACCAACCGGAAATCCAGCCCCATGTCCCTGGCGGCTGCAGACAAGCGTGCCGCTGAGGTGGCGCTGGCCGATGGGTGCGCCTTGAACAGGACGGTGGAAATTTCCCGGCGGGCCACCTCGTTGAGCATTTCCAGATGCAGCTCGAATTCTTCCTCGGCATCCATCAGGCCCAAGGAACCCAGGTACTGGCCGAGGATCAGCGCACTGCCGGTTGGCAGATCGAATTCTGCCCCCTGGGCCAGTTCGCCGAAGATTGCAGCCAGGCCGCCGGTGG
This sequence comes from Glutamicibacter sp. NPDC087583, assembly GCF_044743685.1. Classification (NCBI taxonomy): domain Bacteria; kingdom Bacillati; phylum Actinomycetota; class Actinomycetes; order Micrococcales; family Micrococcaceae; genus Glutamicibacter; species Glutamicibacter sp. NPDC087583. Next base: position 108,876 of record NZ_JBIUWY010000004.1, read on the forward strand.
CCAAGACCTCGCGCCGCGGCTCGAGCTCTGCGAGCAGGTGAGGCTGCAGTCCTGGAACCAAGTCCACATGGATGGTGCCCATGACGCGCTGGCGAAGCGGCATTGGCAATCGATTACGGGTTGGGCCATAGGACATCAAGCCGTCGGAGTGGATCCACAGCTGGGCATCAAAGAAAATACGCGCCAGCGCACGCGCCGGATTGACCTGGATGGATTCCAGAACCAAGGTCAAGGGTTCATTGCCCAGATCCCAAGCGCTGCGCAGGAGGCGTTCGAAAATATGCAGCTCGTCCTCACGCGGGTTGAACTGTGCCGGGCGACGCGGGGAGGTCAGCGCAGCGAAATCCACCACGCGGTCAAAGCGGGCGGCAAGCTTCTCGAAGCCCGGGACTTCATCCAACGCAGTAGTCAGTTCCGGAACCTGCGAGCCGTTAGCCAAGACGAGAATTCGTTCATCTGCCTCGGGGAGCAGTCCTGCATCGGCCATCGCGGCCAGAGAAGCAAGCTGGAAATAGCTGCTGGCTTCAATCAGTGCGATCACTTGGCGGCCCCGATCTGACCTGGCTGGAGGAAGGAGAGAATATGGCGGCGACGGGCAACGTCCATCTCGAGGGCAACCTGGCGGGCCATCGGCGCATCAATAGTGGTGAATACCTGGCGCAGTTTCTGCTTCATCTCCAAGCGGACTTCCGGCGGGTAGTTCTTCGCGCGCTTCTCGTGGTGGCACACGATGGCGAAGAACTGCCGCATCGCCTTGGGCAGGTGGCGATCCGCGTCCGGGTGCAAGCGCACCTCGGTGAGGATCTGCGAGTAGGCCGGAATGAAGCCGAGCTGACGGTGGTCGAAGACCTGGGTCAGCGAGCCGGGCAGGCCGCGGCGGTAGAACACCCCGGGGGAGGAAACGACGGAATAGCGCTCGGTGTTCAGATGCAGCTTCCATAGCCAGAGGCGGTCTTCGGCGCTGTGCAACTGCGCGTCGAAGTACATCAGTTCGCGGGCGCGCATCAGGTCGGTGCGGTACATGCCCGCCCACACGAAGGCGTAGTCCACCATGGACGGCGAATCGATAGGTTCAATGTCATCGGCCGGGTTCAGCGGCATGCCGCGCAACGCCTGCGGGGCGCGGTGGATGACGCGATTGGTGCCGGTGACACGCACATGATCGCAACGCACGAAGTCCACGTGCAGTTCGGTCAAGGATTCCGCCAGGGCTTCCAAATGCTCGGGGGAGTACCAGTCGTCGGGGTCGAGGAAGGTGAAGTATTCGCCGGTGACCTGTTCCAACCCGGCATTGCGGGCGGCAGAAACTCCGGCATTCTCAGGCAGCGAGATCAGGTTCAGGCCAGGCAATTGGTCTTGGTAGCTGCGAACCAGGGCAGCAGTCTGGTCATCGGAAGCGTCATCAACCACGAGCACTTCCAGCTCCCAGCGTCCCAGCTTCTGCCGGACCAGCGATGACAAGGCATCGCAAATATATGCTTCTTGGTTATAGGCGGGGATAACCACGGAAATGCGCCCGGGGATCAAACTCATCTGTGCTTCAAGGCCTTCCTCATGCAGACAAAAATAAACGGCGGTTGGACCCGTCGGTGAGTCCAACCGCCGGATACGTTGGCGTGCTTAGGCGTCGACGCGGCGCAGGCGCGAGAGCGGTGCCAGCTCGCCTGGGAAGACCTTCTTCACGCCGTCACCCATGGCCTGCTCCAGGATGCGGATGTCGCGGATCAGCGACTCGAAGCCCTTTGGCTCCAGCGACGAGGCCTGGTCCGAACCCCACATGGTGCGGTCCAGGGTGATGTGGCGCTCGACGGTCACTGCGCCCAGGGCAACAGCAGCCAGCGAGATCTGCAGGCCGCGCTCGTGGCCCGAGTAGCCCACTGGGACCTGGTAGCGGTCGCGCAGGGTCTCGATCATGCGCAGGTTGGCCTCTTCAGGAGGCAGCGGGTAGGTGGAGGTAGCGTGCATCATGACCAGGTTCGAGGTACCCAGGGTCTCGACGGCCTTGTCGATCTGCTCGATGGTGGACATGCCGGTGGACAGGATGATCGGCTTGCCGGTCTGCGCCAGGGCCTTGAGCAGCTCGATGTCGGTGACCGATGCGGAGGCGACCTTGTGGGTGACTGCACCCTGCTCTTCCATGAATTCGACCGATGGAACATCCCATGGCGAGGCGAAGGCGTGCAGGCCCTTGGAAGCTGCGTAGGAGATGAGCTCCTTGTACTGCGCCTGGTCGAACTCGACGCGGTAGCGGTAGTCCAGGTAGGTCATGTCGCCCCATGGGGTGGAGCGGATCTTGTCGCGCATGTCCATCGGGGTGGAGATGTCCGGGGTGCGCTTCTGGAACTTCACTGCGTTGGCACCGGCTTCAGCAGAGATATCGATCAGCTGCTTGGCGATCTCGATGTCGCCGTTGTGGTTGATGCCGATCTCGCCGATGACGTAGACCTGCTGGCCTGCGCCAACCTGGACGTCGCCGATAGCAACAGGCTTGATGTCAGTAGTCATGGAAGTCATGGGTATTGCCTTTCAGTGGGTGAAACTTGGAGAACTCTTGGTGGCGGTGCGTGCGGCGAGAACCAGTTCGGCTAGTTCCCGTACCGCTCCGTGCCCGCCCTTGCGGGTCAGTTTGTACCGTGCTGCCCGGTGCACATCTTCCTGGGCATCGGCCACGGTGATCGGCCAGCCGACCAATGCCATCGCGCCCAGATCGTTGATGTCGTTGCCCACGTAGGCAACACGAGCCGGATTGATGGATTCGTCAGCCAGCCAGCGGGCCAGGTATTCGGCCTTGTTGTCGATTCCGTGGGCCACTTCGACGTTCAGCTTGGCGGCGCGGGCGGCGACAACAGGGTTGATTTCCTTGGAGAGAATAAGGAACTTCACTCCGGCAGCCCGCAACCGGGCCACTCCCATTCCATCGGAGCGGGAGACGCGCACGGTTTCGGTTCCGTGCTCATCGACATACGCGGTGTCCGGGGTATGCACCCCGTCGAAATCCGTGATGACCGCGTCGACTTCGATCGGTTCCCGGGTGGCCGGAACGGCCAGCCCAGCGAGCAGCAGGTCTGCCTCGGTATCGATGTCGATGCCGTGCTCTGCTGGAACTTCGTGAACCCGGACCTTTCCGAAGAAACGGTGCCCTGCCTCGCGGAATCCCCGGGTATCCATCACGTAGAAGGCCCCGGTTTCGCGGAAGCGCGGTTCGCGATCCTGGCGACGCGGACGGTGCAACTTGTCGTGGCCTACGGCGACCGCTTCGCCCTGCGGATCCAGGCCCCAATGGAAACCGTGGTCCGCTACAGCTGCGAAGCTGACGTCGGCGCGTTTCGAAGAAACCGCCGCAATGGCTGCGTCCAGATCCTCCGGATCGATGAACGGGCTGGTGCACTGGATGAACACGGTGATCTCTGGCTGAGATTCCGCATTCGCTAGCGCGTGGAGCACAACTGACTCGCTGCTGGCCGTGTCGCCGGCGATATCTGCCGGTCGATCGATGACTCGCGCCCCGTAGCGAAGCGCTTCGGCCTTGATCTGCTCATGGTCGGTACTGACCACGACGTCGCTGACTGCCGCCGCGGATCTGGCTGATTCGATTGCGCGGCCCAGCAGCGATTTGCCGCCGATCTCACGCAGGTTCTTAAGCCGGATGCCCTTGGATCCTCCCCTGGCGGGGATGATCGCCATGGCATTTGGCTGGTTGGTTTTGCTCACGAGTAAGACGCTATGGGCACAAGTTAACTAAGAGGGGGCATCTGGGTTAACGCACGGTGAAGTGCCGGTGTAATCACCTGTTTGTTTGCTGAATGCGAGGTCAGCAAGCGTTTTACGTACCAGTAGGCGAATCCGGAAGAGGGATTTCGAGCCCTCGGAACCGCATATAAGATCAAAGCGACTAATGAAACATGAGTGTGCAAGGCGGAGCTTAGGCACAGAACATTTAGGCTGGAGGGTATGCACGAGCCAAACCAGTCACAGCCCACGCGTGGCCCCCTGCGGATTACCGTGCCATCACGCGCTGACGGGTTCCTTCGACAGTTCACCGCAATGATCGGTGGCCGCCTGGGACGACACAGCGATCCAGGCCGAGTCGATCCAGGATTCTTCAGCGTGGAACGAGTCATTATCCTGATGACCACCGTGGGCGCCTTGCTGATGCTCCTTGCCAAGAACCCCTGCCGGGTCAACGGGTGGACTGGCAACAACCCGTACGCCTATGCGTGCTACAGCGACTGGGTTCCGCTGTTCTCCGCCCGCGGCTTCGCCGAGAACCCCTGGGCGCCATTCAGCGCGACCGCCCAGTTCGAGTACCCGGTACTGATGAGCACGGTGGCCTCGGCCGTTGCCTCGATCATCCCCACGGGGATCGAAAACCGTTCGCTGCTGTACTTCGACATCAACCTGCTGCTCGTTGCGATCCTGTGGATGGTCACCGTGATCGCCACCCTGCGGATGACCGGGCGCCGCCCGTGGGATGCCGCAATGGTGGCTATTGCCCCGGGCATCATCCTGGCCGGCAGCATCAACTGGGACATGTGGGCTGTGGCCTTGCTGGCCCTGGGCATGCTGGCATTCGCACGAAAGCACACCGTCCTTGCCGGGGTGCTGATCGGCTTAGGTGCCGCGATGAAGATCTATCCGTTCTTCATCCTCGGCGCGGTGCTGGTATTGGCCATTCGCACCGGCAGGCTCAAGACCTTCTGGGTGACTGGCGGAACCGCCGCGGCGACATGGGCACTGGTGAACCTTCCCTATGCGCTGGCGTTCCCCGACTCGTTCATGCACTTCTTCAACTTCTCTTCTGAACGCGGGGCAGGCTTCTCCAGCTTCTGGCACGCATGGAATGTCATCGCCGATAACAGGGGAGGGGTCCCGCTCTTTGAAGCCGAACAGATTTCCCGTTACGGCCTGGTCCTCTTCTTCCTGTGCTGCGTGGGCGTCGCAGTGCTGGGCTTGACTGCTAAACGCACCCCGCGCCTGGCCTCCATGGCCTTCTTGATCATTGCTTCCTTTGTCATGGTCAATAAGGTGTATTCACCACAGTTCATCGTCTGGCTGATTCCGCTGTTCGCCCTCGCCTTGCCGCGCTGGCGCGAATTCGTTGTCTGGATGCTCGTGGAAATCGCGCACTTCTACGCTGTTTGGTTCTACCTTGATTCCCTCTCTGCGGAAGAAGCGCAGAAGGCCTTCCCTGAGACCGGTTATGCGGTGCTGGTGCTGGCGCATATGGTGATGCTGGGATACCTGATGTTCTTGGTGGCACGTTCAATTCTTGATCCACGCCACGACCCGATTCGTGCCGTGGGCCAGGATGATCCTTTGGCCGGCCCATTCGCCGGACTGGAGGACCGCTGGACCCTGCGCGGACTGCTGCCTCAATCCAAGAAAACGAATGAAGTGGCGGGAAATAAATCATGAGCGATGTTGCCGTTGTCGGTGCGGGGCCCAATGGGCTAGCAGCCGCAGCAGTTGCTGCCCGTGCTGGATTAAGCGTCACGGTATATGAAGCCAACGACACCATCGGCGGGGCCGCCAGAACGCAGCCGCTGAATGGTTCTGCAGCGAAATTCGATTTGGGCAGCGCAGTGCATCCGATGGCCATGCAATCCCAAGCCATGCATGAACTGGGCGTCCACGACAAGGTGGAGTTCATCGTCCCCGAGCTGTCCTTCGCCCATGTGCTGCTGGATCGCCGGACCGCCTACGCGTACAAGGACCTGGAACGCACCGGGCAGGAACTTGGAGGCGCGGACGGCGAGATGTACACCCGGCTCCTGGGCCCGCTGGTCAAGCAGATTGACGGGGTCAGCCAGACACTGCTCAATCCTCTGCTGAGGGTTCCCTCGAACCCCGCAGCGTTGGCGACCTTTGCCGTGAGCACGGTGGCGGGCATGGCCGTCAAGGAACTCTTTTCTGGAAAGTTTGAACGCGCCGCCGCGCTCTACGCAGGCTGTTCCGCCCACGTTGCGGGAGGCTCTCGCGGACCGGCCAATGCCGGGGCAGGACTGTTCCTTGCAGCAACAGCGCACGGCAAGGGATGGGCCATCCCGCGTGGAGGTTCCCAAGCCATCAGCGACGCCTTGGCCGAAGAAGCGATGGCTCATGGAGCAAAAATTCTTACCGGCACCCGCGTCAACCATGTTGATGAGCTTTCTGCGCAGAGCATCCTCTTCGATACCTCCGCCGAAAACGCGGCCAAGCTTTCAACAGGACACCTGCCTGAACGGCTCTCGCACGCGTTGAGCAGTATCCGGCGCTCGCCGGGAAGCTGCCTGGTGCACTACGTCCTTTCGGCACCGGTTCCATGGCGCGACGAGACTCTGGGCAAGGCCGGCACCGTGCACCTGGGCGGCACCGCGGCGCAGGTCGGGAAGGCCGAACGCGCCGCAGTGCGCCGGGGAGCGGCGAAGCCGTTCATGATTGTTGCCCAGCCCTCGCAATTTGATGATTCGCGGGCACCGCAGGGCCAGCACGTCATCTGGGCCTACTGCCACGTGCCACTGGATTCTCCGGTAGACATGAGCCGGGAACTGAAGGAAATGATTGAACAGGCAGCCCCTGGTTTCAGCGAGACAATCATTGAATCCCATGTTGTCACCGCCCAGGACTTGGAAGTGCAGAACTCGGCACTGGTCGGTGGCGATCTTTCCGGGGGAACCATGGACCTGCTGGGCAGCATCAAGCGGCCTCGGATCTCGACCGACCCGTGGTACCTGCAGTCCAAAGGACTGTACTTGGTATCCTCGGCTGCGCCTCCGGGGCCGTCGGTGCACGGCATGGGCGGATTCCTCGGAGCGCAATCGATGCTCAAGCGGGAATACGGAATCGCAAACTGGAAATCGGTGAACTGAGAGGCAATGGAATCTGTGCTCGCGCAGCTCGTTGGCTGGGTTTTCCTGGCAGCACTCTGGTGGTTGTTTATCCGGCAATACCGCAAGGACCCACGCCGCTTGGGTCTGGCTGCACTTCTCTTGCCGCTGGTGTTCTTCACCATTTCGGCGGTCGTCGACCTATTGACCAGTGTGATCCCCGGGTTTGGGTTCCTCTTCTCCATAGTGCTGGTGCTGACCCCGCTGATGGTCATTGTCTTCGGTGCCGCGCTGATCTACAACGGGATCCTGATGTGCCGGCGCGAAGGAGCCAAACCTGCGAATCTGCTGTCGTTGGCAGCCGGGCTATCCGTCTTTGTCCTGCCAGTCATTGCGGTGCTGCTGATTCGCATCGAATCCTGGTGGACCTATTCGCTGGCTTTCGTCCTGTTCATGGCCTCCGTCTTCACGGCGAGCTTGTTCGCCATGCTGCTGCTGTACGCATGGGTGCACGCCAGATACCCATCCAAGGGCGAAGCCGCCGCCGTGGTGGTCCTTGGTGCCCGCACAATCAACGGCAAGGTCACCCCGTTGCTGCGTGGCCGCTTGGACAAGGGCATAGACCTGCATCAACTGCAGGCATCTGCTCGCCCCTTCATGGTTCCGACCGGGGGACAGGGCCATGATGAGGAAGAACCAGAGGGCGTAAGCATGGCCCGCTACCTGCGTGAGCAGGGCATTGCCGATGAACAGATTCTGGTTGAAGACCGGGCCAGGGACACCCTTGAGAACCTGGAGTTCTCCGACGCCTTGGTCCGTGCCCAGCGTCCGGATGGCCAGCTGTGGTTGGTCACCAGCGACTATCATGCGCTGCGTGCAGCGATGGCGTCACGCAAGCTCGGCTTGGATGCCCGTGCCTTCGGCGGGAAAACGGCGGCCTACTACCGTCCGAGTGCCTTCCTCAGGGAATGCGTTGCGATCGTGCGGGATCAAAAGAAGCTGATGGTTTTGCTGGCCCTGCCCTTCGCATTAGCCGTCGCAGGGATGATGTTCGTGCTCACGACGACCTTCTAACTTCCTTGGCACCCTGGGACCATGCACCATCTGGTGCATGGTCCCAGTTTTCGCTTCCCTGCCATCACCCTTTTGGTTGAGCCATAAATCAGCACTGGGGGCGGTGAGAGCTGGGCTCGAATTCCTTAGGCTGGAAATATGATCCAGGCAGAGCAGTTGACGAAGAAATACGGTGGAAAAACCGTGGTCGATAATGCGTCGTTCACGGTCCAAGAAGGCATGGTGACTGGGTTCCTCGGCCCCAATGGTGCCGGCAAGTCCACCACCATGCGCATGATCGTGGGATTGGCCAAACCTACCAGCGGTGAAGTGCTGGTCAACGGGCACGATTTCAAGAAATCACGTCACCCGCTGACCGAAGTCGGCACCCTGCTGGAAGCTAAGTCGGTGCACAAATCCCTGACTCCGCTGGCGCATTTGCGTGCCATGGCGGCTACCGCGGGGATCCCGAAGTCCCGAGTGCACGAAGTGCTCGATCTGACTGGCTTGTCTAGCGTGCAGCGCAAGAAGGTCGGCGGCTTTTCGCTGGGCATGGGGCAGCGGCTGGGCATTGCCACGGCCCTGCTTGGAGATCCGCAGGTGCTGATCCTCGATGAGCCGGTCAACGGCCTGGATCCCGAAGGCGTGGCTTGGGTCCGCAATCTGGCCCGCCAGCAGGCGGCCGATGGCAAAACCGTTTTCATCTCCTCCCACCTGATGAGTGAAATGGCCCAGACGGCGGATCACCTGATCGTGATTGGCCGTGGCCGCATCATGGCCGATGCGCCGATCACTGAATTCATCGACAACGGTCTTGACCAGACCATTGTGCGTTCAGCCGACATTGAGATCTTGATGAATGCGTTGAACGGCGAAGGTATTCAGCTACGCCGGATTGATGAGCATGGCCTGGAAGTTACCGGCCCCGATTCAGAAACCATTGGCCGCCGTGCCTTGGAATACGGGGTGGTGCTCAGCGAATTGCGTCCGCTGCAACGCACCTTGGAAGACGCCTACATGGAATTGACCCGCGATGCCGTCGAATACCACTCGAACACAGTTGCCGAGACTGGCGGCGGGAAGTAAGGACATGTCTAACCATCTAGCAACCGCACCGCATGGCAAGGTCACCCTCTTCGGCGTGCTGCGCAGTGAGTCCATCCGTTTCTTCTCCCTGAACTCCACCCGCATCCTGGTTCTCTTGGCCATCGTGTTCTATGTGGGCATTGCAGCCGTGGCCACGTGGGGCATTGGTTCGCTCAGTGCCAGCATGGGCGACACGGATCAGATGCCGGGCATGGAAGGCCTATCGGCCCCTGGATTCGCCGCTGAGCTCATCGGCTCGGGCCTGGTCTTCAGCCAGCTGATCCTCGGCGTGCTTGGTGTCCTGCTCTTCAGCGGTGAATTCACCACCGGCTCAGCGGTAAGCACGTTCCTGGCCAGCCCGCGGCGACTGCGAGTCCTGGCCGCCAAGGGCATCTTGATCATCCTGCTCACTGCCGTCGTCCAGATCTTCAGCTCGCTCTTGGCCTTCGCGATCAGCAAGCCGATTGCCGAGAACTACCAGATGAATCTGGAATTCAGCAGCGATGCCTTCCAACGGGTGCTCTGGTACGGGACGCTGGCGGTGACCATGGCGGCGTTGATCGGTTTGGCGTTGGGGATGCTGCTGCGCAACTCGGCCGGCGGCATCACCAGCCTCGCTGCCCTGTTCTTCGTGCTGCCGATCATCCTTTCCATCCTGACCACCTTGACCGACTGGGCGCAGGATATCGCGAAGTTTACCCCTGACCAGCTGGGCATGGGGTTGGCGACGCCCGCAAGTGTTGTCACCGACTTGGAGACCTGGCAGCAACTGCTGGGCGTGGCGGGTTGGATCGTGCTTCCACTGGTGTTGGGTGCAATCCTGCTGACCAAGCGGGACATCAAGTAGCGCAGGGATTGATCGAGAAAACTAGACTGGAAACATGAGCCAACCGACGCTGCAGGAAACTGTGGTTTCCTTCGATGAACTGGCCGCCAAGCGCATGGGCCGGATACGCCGTTATTTGCGTACCCACCCGCGTTTGGTGGTCATCGGTGCGGTAGTCATCTATCTGCTGCTCACACTGCCCGGTGTCCTGGTCATGGCAGCGATGCCAGAAGCCAACGCCACCGGCCTGCTGGTCGTCACCCTCGCCGTCAGCGCTGCCTTGTTGTACCGGCGCCGGGCACCGATGACGGTGATCATCCTGGTGTTCATTTTCGAATGCCTGGCCCTGGTGATTGCTGGTCCGCAAGGTGGACTGGGCGGGGTAGGCATGATTATCGCCCTGTACACGGTCGCCACCAGCTATTCGGCCAAACGCACCATCCCGCTGGCCATCCTGGCCGGCAGCTTCCAGACGGTCCTGATGGTGCTGATGGGCTTCCCCGACATGGCCGGAATGGAATTCGACCCGCAAGATGGAATCGACGAAACCATCTTCACGCGCGTCATCATCGCCGTCTCGGGCAGCTTCGTCATCGGTTTCTACATTGCCGCAGCCGCGGTGGGCATGAATGTGCGCAACGCGCGCATCCACGAAGCTGAACTGAACCACTGGGCCTCGCAGGTCTCCGGACTGGCCCAGGTGCAAGAGCGCAACCGCATCGCCCGCGAAATGCACGACGTTGTCGCCCATTCGCTTTCGGTGATGATTGCCCTGTCAGAGGGGGCACGAGTGGTGGCCAAGCGCGATCAGGTCCGTGCCGACGAAGTGCTCAATGAGCTCTCTGGAACCGGTCGCGCCGCCCTGGCGGATATGCGCCGCATGCTGGGCGTGCTTCGCCAAGAAGAATCCGGAGAGCTGGCCCCGCAGCCTACCGGCGGGAACGTGGAGCAATTGCTCGAAGGATTCCGTACCGCAGGTCTGCCGGTCTCATTTACCCATACGGGCGATCCGCTGCCGGAGGACACCACCTTCCAGCTGACCGTCTTCCGTATCATTCAAGAGTCCCTGACTAATTCCTTGCGCTATGCCCGTAACGTAAGTGATGTGCAGGTTCGCCTGGAACGGCGCCGCGAAGAACTGCGCATGGAAATCATGGACAACGGAGATGCAACGAGAGTTCCGAGTATCGGCAGCGGACGCGGTCTGCGCGGCATGCGCGAACGAGCCGCGCTCTTTGGCGGAACGGTTGATGCCGGACCGGTAGCCAGTGGCGGATGGATTGTGAAAGCGGTCCTCAAGCTACCCGAATGCAGCTTGCAGAACGAAAACCAGAAGGCAGTGAAGGAATAAGCGTGGAAGACAAAATCAAGGTACTGCTGGTCGATGACCAGCCCCTCTTACGCATGGGATTCCGCCTCATCCTCGAAGGTGAAGACGACATCGTCATCGCCGGCGAAGCTGTCGATGGACTCGATGCCCTTGCCCAGACGGCCGCACTGAAACCCGATGTGGTCCTGATGGATGTGCGCATGCCCAAGATGGACGGCTTGGAAGCGACCGAACGCATCGCCAAGGACCATCCGGAAACCAAGATCATTATCCTGACGACCTTTGACCTGGACGAGTACGCCTTCTCAGGGCTGCAGGCAGGAGCCAGTGCGTTCCTGCTCAAGGACGTGGCCCCGGAAGAACTGGTCCAAGCGGTGCGCCTGGTAGCTTCCGGCGACGCTGTGGTGGCACCCCGGGTGACTGCCCGCCTGCTGGAAACCTATGTGCGCAACGCTGGCGCCGGGAACCGGAACCAGCCGGCCGAAACTCCGCATGACCCGCTGCTCGATGATCTCACCCCGCGTGAGCAGGAAGTGCTGCGTGCGCTTTCCGAGGGACTATCCAACGCCGAGATTGCACACCGTTTCTTCCTTTCCGAAGCAACGGTGAAAACCCACGTGCGGCGCATTCTGACCAAATTGCATCTGCGCGACCGTGTTCAAGCGGTGGTGTACGCCTACGAGACCGGGCTGGTCATTCCATCCCAAGGCCTGGACTACTAGGCATCGATGAGGCAGCAAAATGGCCGCCGGGTGAAACCCCATGGGGTTCCGCCCGGCGGCCATGGAGCTTTCTAGCGCTTATTGGCCTTGCGCTGCTTCTTCGCCGTAGAGCGCAGCTGTATCACGCGGGCCACCCCGGCGATCGCGACCACTAGGGCGCCACCAATAGCGGCAAAGAACAATGCCAGCCCGAGGTTGACCTGTCCCTGATACGCGAAGTAGTTCAGGGTCACCTGCTCCTGGTTCTGGGCAATGAAGATGATCAGCAGGATCAGCACGAGCAAGCCGAAGATCGTAGCGGTCCAGATACGACCCAACTTGGTCGCTGGGAGCTTATCTGCACCGGCAGGTTTGGCCCGTTGGACCTTGGAATCCATCGGTACGGTGGTCTCCACTTCGACCTCGCGTGATTCTGCTGGAATGTTCTCTTGCTCTGGTGTTCGATCAGCCGTAGCCATGATGAACTCGCTTTCCTTGTCTCCGGGACTGCTTTCAGCTTCGTCGAGAGCGAGGTGCCAAGTCAAGACCCGGATAGGGGTGTCTGCCAGGTTGCCAGGGCGGAGGCAGGCTCAGCAGGACATCAGCAAATGTGGTTCAGGCTACTAAGCTGGGAGGCAACTCGACTTTTCAGGCGGGAACCAAAACCTGAAGAACCGTCTGACAAACATCTCTTGACAGAAAGAAGTGAGTAACCAGCCATGGCACAAGCCGCAGCAATGGCCCACATTGCAGATCTGGCCGAATACGTCGCAACCTCGCCATCGAGCTACCACGCCGCGGCCTCGGCCGCGCAGCGCTTGGACGCTGTTGGATTCACCGGTCTGGACGAAAAGCAGGCTTGGAACCTGGTCCCGGGTTCCTACTACGTGGTCCGCGACGGTGCGATCATCGCTTGGGTGCAGCCAGAAGCTGCCACTGCGACCAGCGGATTCCATATCCTCGGCGCCCACACCGACTCGCCGGGCTTCAAGCTCAAGCCGAAGCCAACCACCGGTTCCAACGGCTGGTGGCAGGCAGGGGTCGAAGTCTACGGCGGACCGCTGCTGAACTCCTGGCTGGACCGCGAACTGGTGCTCGCCGGCCGATTGGTACTCAAGGACGGTTCCGAGCACCTGGCGAAGACCGAACCAATCCTGCGCATCCCGCAACTAGCGATCCATCTGGACCGCCAGGTCAATGAGGGCCTGACCCTGGACAAGCAGACCCACACCAATCCAATCTTTGGCGCCGGCGATCTGGCGGATGCCGACATCCTGGCGATCCTGGCGAAGTCTGCAGGTGTCGACCCGGCCCAGGTAGCCGGCTACGACATCCTGACCGCGCCCGCGCAGCGCGGCGAGGTCTTTGGCGAGGGCAAGAACTTCTTCGCCAGCGCCCGGCTGGATAACCTCACCTCGGTGCACGCAGGCCTGATTGCGCTGACGGGCCATTCCCGCAAGCCAGCAGGCAACCGCATTGCCATGCTTGCTGCCTTCGACCACGAAGAACTGGGTTCCTCCTCGCGCTCGGGCGCTTGCGGCCCATTCCTGGAAGAGCTGATCAACCGCATCCAGGCATCCATGGATGCTTCAGTTGAAGACACCGCTCGCGCCCTGTCGAATTCTGTATGCCTGTCTGCCGATGCTGGCCACGCGGTTCACCCGAACTACCCAGAGCGCCACGACCCAGCCAACCGTCCGCAGCTGAATGCCGGCCCGCTGCTGAAGATCAATGCGAACCAGCGTTATGCCACCGATGCGGTGGGTGCTGCCGCATTCGCCAACTGGTGCGAGTCGGCGGGAGTTCCCTACCAGGAGTTCGTGTCCAATAACCGCGTACCGTGCGGATCCACCATTGGACCATTGACCGCGACCCGACTGGGCATTCGCACCCTGGATGTGGGAGTCGCGCTGCTGTCCATGCACTCGGCCCGCGAGATGTGCGGCGTTGACGACCCTTGGTATCTGTCCAAGGTCTCTCGCGAGTTCTTCGGAGCCTAGCAAGTCCAACCTGAAAAGCCGGCCTGCGGGCTGGCTTTTCGCCTCCCCGGGGGATCTTCGCCCGATGTGCCTAATCGATGGCATAATCGGCACCATGACGATCCTCAACCAGAACACGTTGATCTTCCAGCAGACGAAGAACATCTCGAAGAACGACTTCGCGATTCTTGATTCTTCCGGGATGCAGATTGCCCACGTGGATACCGGCGGAAGCGCGCTGGGCCGCATGTTCGTTGGGGCTCGCGAACTCACGGTCTTCGATGGACCAGGCAATCCGGTTGTCATCGTCAAGGACACGATGACCATGGGCCGCGATCGTTTTGAAATCCTTGATGGCAACGCTGCCCCGCTGGCCAGCCTGGTCAAGAGGATCACCTTCTTCAAAACAAGGGTCTCCATCTCGATGCTGGGCGAAGAGCTCGAATTACTGGGCAGCATCTGGGACTTCGACTTCCAGATCACCGGTCCCGGCGGGGTTCTGGGAACCGTGACCCGAGAATGGTCCGGGATGGGCAACGCATTGCTCGGCAAGTCGACCTATGCCCTGCGCTTGGCGGAAAACCTCAACGCACAGCAACGCCAGGCAGTGATCGGCTCGGTGCTGGCACTGGATTTGATCCGTGAAAAGCAACAGCGCAATTCTTAACGGAGCTGAGGTAGTCGCCGCCAGGAATACTTCTTCGTCGCAGGCCAGCCTTGGTTCTTGGCCGCTGTCGTGTTGCAGTCGGGTAACTGTCACGTCGATGTCGTGGTGCTTTCGGGGCGCCATTGGCTAGCGTAAGTGGCATGAATGAATCACGGATTGCAGAGCTTCGCCGTGCCAAGGGCTGGACGCAAGAACGTCTAGCCGCCGAAAGCGGCATCACTGTCAGAACGGTCCAACGGCTCGAAGCCGGAAATGATGCGAGCTTGGAGACTATCTCACTGGTCGCCAAGGCCTTGGAGGTGCCGGTTGGAGACCTGTTCAAAAGCGTCCAGACTCCGAAGTTCTCCGAGGCCGTGGATGGGCTTGAAGCGCGGGCCCAAGCAGATCAAGATCGTCGGGATTCGGCAACCAAGGGGATCCTGGCCGTGTTCCGCGGGCTGGGCATCCTGGTCACTTTCGGCACGGTCATCTTGGCTACCACCGGCAACTTTGGGTGGTACATCTGGTTGCTGATCCCGGTGTACTGGGGCGTCGGGCAGCTGCTGCTTGAGGCTGCTTTCCGTCTGAGCCTGGATGCCAAACTCGACGCCAAATACCCGCTGTCCACGGCAAATCGGAAACTGCTGGGCTAGGTCCATGCTGCGAAGCGCAAACCCAGGCACCGCCCATGAGGTTCCCACGGGTCGTTAGACCGACTGTTGCCCATTGATAACCTGCTGTTTACCCCCTGCTGGTCTGATCAATGACTATGAGTTCGAATTCCCTGCAGGTCAAGAATTTCCGCCCGGAGATCCAAGCGCTCCGCGCCTTGGCGGTTCTGCTGGTCGTCGCCTATCATCTTGAGCCATCCGCAGTTCCAGGCGGTTATATCGGGGTTGACATCTTCTTCGTCATCTCGGGCTTCCTGATTACCTCGCACCTGCTGCGTGAAGCCGAACGCACCGGCCGGGTCAGCCTCGCAGCCTTCTTTGCCGGCCGAGCGCGAAGAATCCTCCCGGCTGCCATGCTGGTGATCCTGGTAGTTGTCGTGGCAAGCCTGCTGATCTTTCCCAAAACCCAGTGGGGTGCCTTGGGCACCCAGGCCATCGCCTCTGCCTTCTCGGTGCAGAACTGGGTTCTCGCCGCCGACTCCGTCGACTACCTCGCTTCGGATCAAGCACCCGGGCCGTTGCAGCACTTCTGGTCCCTGGGCGTGGAGGAGCAGTTCTACCTTTTCTGGCCGTTGCTGGTTTTGGCCGTGTGCCTGTTGGCCAAACCGAATGCGGACGCTAGCAGTGGCGATGGATTTGCCCCGCGGCGCCGCATGCTCTGGATCATTTTCTCAGCCACCGCACTTTTGTCGCTGGGATACTCGGCCTATGCCGGTTACTCAGGCAATAGCGCCGGATACTTCATCACCACCACCCGCATTTGGGAACTGGCCGTCGGCGGACTGCTGGCCTTGGCAGTCCAGGCGCACGCCAACGGCGCCTTGAAGCTTCCACCGTGGGCAACCAGCTGGCAGTTCAGAAATCTTGCCGTACTCGTGGCTTTGGCGGCGATCTGCTTCGCGGCATTCAGCTACAACGCCACAACAGTCTTCCCGGGGATTGCGGCGGCCCTCCCGGTTCTTGGCTGCGCCGTGGTGATTGCCGCAGGCAGTACGCGAGGACCTGGTTCCCTGCACCCGCTGGTGAACTGGGCTCCCGTTCAATGGGTCGGCCTCGCCTCGTATTCGCTATATCTGTGGCACTGGCCGCTGATCGTATTCTTCATCGAACTGGCCGGGGGCAACCCGGACCCATTGCAGTCGCTGGCCTTGCTGGCCGGGTCCCTGCTCTTGGCTTGGGCCAGCTTGAAGTGGGTCGAAACTCCCATGCGCCACTTCCGCCCCATAGCCGGTTCTCCTGCCCGCTCCTTGATTGCAGGGGCGGCGATGGTCGGGCTGGCCGCGTCCATCGCGCTATTGCCAGGTGCCATGCAGCAGCATCTTGTGGGCCAGGAGCAGCGTGAGCTGGGCGCGATGATGCAAAACCCGCCAGCTGGTTTTGGCGCGGCCTCCGTGGGCCAGGGCGCACCTGCGTACCTTTCCGGCCATCGCCAGGTCGTCCCGCTTCCTGCGACGGCCGCCGAGGACCAGCCCGAACTGGGAGATTGCGTCCAGGAACCGAAATCCACGCAGATCAAGGAATGCGAATTCGGCAGCGAGGACGCCAGCTACACCGTGGCCCTGGTGGGTGATTCCCATGCAGCCCACTGGTTCGAGGCCGTCAGCCGATACGCCCAAAGCAAGGGCTGGAAAGTGGTGACCTATCTGAAGAATTCCTGCCCGTTCTCCGAGGCCCAGCGCAAGGCGGATCGGGATGGCAGCATCAACTGCGAAGAAGCCATCGACCAGACCATGGAAGCTCTGGCTGCGCGCGATGACATCAACGCGGTGATCACCTCGAGTTGGGGAGGAGCCACCTTTACCACTGACGCGGCACAGGGGCTGGCTTCGACGTGGTCCACCCTTGAAGACGCGGGCCTGCCGGTCTACGCCATTGTGGACACCCCGCGGCCGCCGCAGGATTCCTATGCGCGCGACTGCGTGGAAGAAAACGTGCAGAACCCGGATAAGTGCGCCTTCCCGGAAAAGGGAGCCTATGAAGTGGGCGATGCCACCAAGCAGGCCGCCGAACTGGAGCCGCGCGTCGAAGTGCTCGACTTCAGCGATTACTTCTGCATGGATGGAACCTGCCCGGCAGTGGTGGGGAATGTCTTGGTCTACCGGGACAAGCACCACATCAGCGATACCTACATGCGCACCTTGGCCCCGATCTTTGGCGAAAGGATCGAGGTTGCCTTGGATTCCGAGTAGCCCAGCATGATTTAGGACACCAAGGCTTATGCAAGTTCGGGTCTCTCGGGTAGGATTGGAAGGTCTGTGCCACTGCATGCCCGAAAGTTGGGCGTCTGGTGCACAGATAACGCAAGAACCTCCTGTTGCGGAAATACCGCGACCGTTTAGCCCAAAGGAGGTGGGTTCACATGCGTGCTTATGAACTTATGGTCCTCATTGATCCAGAGGTCGATGACCGCACCGTAGAGCCAACCATCGAGAAGTACCTCGAGGTTGTCCGCTCCAACGGTGGCACTATCGAAAAGGTTGATGTCTGGGGTCGTCGCAAGATGTCCTACGAGATCAAGAAGAAGGCAGAAGCCACTTACGTAGTGGTGAACTACACCGCAGAGCCAGCAGCTTCCGCTGAGCTTGAGCGCCAGCTCAAGATCAACGAACTGATCCTGCGCCACAAGGTCACCCGTCCGGAAGAGGCACGCGTTTAATTACGCGCAACCTTCCGTCGTAGGAATTAACGTTCAATCTTTTTAAGGAGAGTCAATGGCAGGCGAGACTGTTATTACCGTTATCGGAAACCTGACTGCCGATCCGGAGCTGCGTTTTACGCCGTCCGGTTCAGCCGTAGCGAACTTTACGATCGCTTCGACTCCTCGCACCTTTGACCGCCAGTCCAATGAGTGGAAGGACGGGGAAGCCCTGTTCTTGCGCGCATCGGTGTGGCGCGAAGCTGCAGAGAACGTTGCTGAAACGCTGACCAAGGGCATGCGTGTCATCGCCCAGGGCCGGTTGCGTTCACGTTCTTACGACACCAAGGAAGGCGAACGTCGCACCGTCATGGAGCTTGAAGTCGATGAAATCGGCCCATCGCTCCGTTTCGCGTCCGCCAAGGTCACCCGTACCCAGCGCTCCGGCGGTGGCAACGGTGGCTTCGGCAACGGTGGTGGAGGTTTCTCCAACGCACCGCAGCAAAGTGCACCAGCTCAGGCGCCGCGTCAGCAGCAGCCTCAGCAGGGTGGCGGATGGAATGCTCCAGCCGCAGACCCATGGAGCACCGGCGGAAACAACGGTGGCGGCTGGGGCAACCCGGGCGCAGACGAACCGCCTTTCTAAACAATATTTATTCACCATCCCGCAGATCACTCTGCGGGCTCCAAAGCTAAGGAGCTCCACGATGGCTAAGGCTGAAATCCGTAAGCCCAAACCAAAGTCCAACCCATTGAAGGCCGCTGACATCACTGTCATCGACTACAAGGACACCGCACTGCTGCGCAAGTTCATCTCCGACCGCGGTAAGATCCGCGCTCGTCGTGTAACTGGCGTTTCCGTTCAGGAACAGCGCAAGATCGCACAGGCAATCAAGAACGCACGTGAAGTAGCCCTGTTGCCTTACTCCGGCGCTGGCCGCGGCTAAGGAAGAGGGATAGCAAAATGGCAAAGATCATTCTGACTCACGAAGTATCCGGTCTCGGTGCTGCTGGCGATATTGTCGAGGTAAAGAACGGCTACGCCCGTAACTACCTGCTGCCACGCGGCTTCGCAATCGTCTGGACCCAGGGCGGTGAGAAGCAGGTGGAGTCGATCAAGGCTGCACGTGCTGCTCGCGCCGTTGCAAACCTTGAGGATGCTCAGGCACTTGCAGCTAAGCTGAAGTCCCAGCCGGTGAAGATCACCATGAAGGCTGGCTCGAACGGTCGCCTGTTCGGCACCGTTAAGACCACCGAAATTGCTGCTGCCGTAGAGGCTGCCGGTCTGGGTAAGATCGACAAGCGCAACATCGAGGTCAACGACCAGATCAAGTCGACTGGCAACTACACCGCAACCGTTCGCGTTCACGCTGACGTTCTTGCAAACCTGCGCCTGCAGGTTGTAGCTGCTGCCAAGAAGTAAGTCTTCTAGACTCAGCTTCTGTCCAAGAGGTGGCGTGCACTCCGCAAGGAGAGCACGCCACCTCTTGGCGTTAACCCGCCGTCCAGTCTGCTAGCGCCTTGGGTTCAGCCGTTGCTTGAGGTGCGTCCGCTGGACGCCGGGATTAACGGCTGATGGCCACGATGCATTGGCATCGCAGCCACCGATCGGGATTACAGTTTCTCAGTGCGCCATCCGGGATCCGCCAGTTTCATGGCGCATCTGAATGGCAGGGGCAAGCGCGAGCAGGCCGGCAACGACGCCGACGCCACCGCAGATCCACGACATCCAGGCGATACCAGCGGAATCCGTATACGATCCCATCCATGGCGAGGCGAATAGCAAGGCGCTGGCGATGGTCAGTGCCCATTCCATTGAAACCAGGCGTGGCATCATGACGCTCCAGACGCCGGTGATCACCATGAGCAGGCCGAAGGCCACCATCAGCATCATCGAAGTGCTGGTTCCATCGAGCCACGTGGTTGAAACTGCGGCCGCAATACCTGCCGCGACGCCGACCCAGTCTTGCCACCGAGTCCATTTCTTCATTGCAAATACCTCCAACATTCATCGCAGAGGGCTCCTAAGCGGGAGTCGATTTAAAGGTAGGCTCGCGATTGCCGATGCGCAATCCACTTTTGGGAGCATTTTGGTAAATCCTTGGCCCCCATGGCGCCATTTCCCGCCGGCCGCTGGCCGATGCCTTCCTGTTCCAGGATTCGTACCGCCTATGGCGCTTCGGGTCGCTCGTACTGTGGAGCCACCGCGGGTTTGCGCATAATTCACCAGATCGTCTCGCGCAAGGCGCGTCTTAATCGTTGGCGTTGGCTTCGCAGGATCGTAGCGTCGAAGATGAGTACGTCCAAAGCCAGCACGATCGAGAGAAACGGTGGAACAAATGGGTTTTGCGTATGCGGATCCTGAAGTATTGACCGAGGCGCAACGCGAAGCTGTGGCAGAGCATCAGCGCCGTGTCCAAAGCGACTCCCGGCGCCTGTCGTTGCGTGCGCTGCGCGAAGAAGCGGAGCTGAGCCAGGTAGAACTTGCCACCGTGCTGAAGCTGAGCGTAGACCGCATTGCCCGCATGGAGACCGGCGACCTGGACCGCGTCCAGCTGGCCACTTTGCGCCGCTACGCCGAAGCCATGGGTGCCCGCCTGCAAGTAAAGGCGATCCGCGAGGACATGCACGCCGAACTTGGCTAGCGATTCAAGCCCCCGGCAATCACTGCCAAGCCGCCATTCCTTTCCGACCGGTCAACGCAAATAGCGCGCACCTCGTCGATAAATATGCCACCCATCGCTCAGACGCGCCCAGCGAGGTCTGACTCACTGCGCCGACCAGCTAAAGTATTCCGGTGAGATGCGGGTTATAGACCTGTGTCACAAGGAAGTTCTGAAGGGGTTATTTTGCACGAACGTATTCACCACCGGGCCTTTGCTGATCGCTTGATGAGCGCCGAGCAGGCTGCAGAGTTCATCAAGCCGGGCATGACCGTAGCCATGAGCGGCTTTACCGGTGCAGGATACCCGAAGGCCGTGCCCGGGGCACTGGCTGCGCAGATGGAGCGCCAGCACGCTGCAGGCAAGGACTTCAAGATCAACGTGCTTACCGGCGCTTCCACCGCCCCTGAGCTTGATGGCGTGCTGGCCAAGGCCGAGGGCATGAACCTGCGCCTGCCATACATGTCCGACCCTGAGCTGCGCCGCCGCATCAATGACGGCAACATGGAATACATGGACATCCACCTGTCCCACGTTGCCCAGCACGCCTGGTTCGGCTTCTACGGCAAGATCGATCTGGCCATCGTCGAGGTTGTCGGCGTCACCGCCGAGGGCGATTTGATCCCTTCCAGCTCGGTGGGCAACAACAAGACCTGGCTGGAGATGGCCGACAAGATCATCATCGAGGTCAACGCCCAGCAATCCGCGGCCATGGAAGGCATGCACGATGTCTACTACGGCACCGCACTGCCTCCGCACCGCAAGCCAATCGACCTGAGAACCGTGCGTGACCGCATCGGCCAGCAGTACATGGACGTCGACGTCAACAAGATCGTCGCCGTCGTGGAAACCGACGCGCCAGACCGCCTGAGCCCCTTCGCCCCGGTGGACGAGACCAGCGAGAAGATCGCCGATCACCTGCTGACCTTCCTGGATTCCGAGATCCGTGCCGGACGCCTGTCCGAGAAGCTGCTCCCGCTGCAGTCGGGCGTGGGCAATATCGCCAACGCAGTGCTCGCTGGCCTAGCCCGTGGCGGCTACAAGGGCCTGACCGCCTATACCGAGGTCATCCAGGACGGAATGCTGGAGCTGATCAAGGACGGGACCATCGAGTTCGCCTCTGCCACCAGCTTCTCGCTGTCTTCGGAGGGCATCGAGGAATTCAACCGCAACGTCGACCACTACCGCGAGCGCATCCTGCTGCGCGCCCAGGAAATCTCGAACCATCCGGAGATCATCCGCCGGCTGGGCTGCATTGCGCTGAACGGCATGATCGAAGCCGACATCTACGGCAACGTGAATTCCACCAACGTGCTGGGATCGCACGTGATGAACGGCATCGGCGGCTCGGGCGACTTCGCCCGCAACGGCTACCTGTCGGTATTCATGTCCCCATCGACCGCCAAGGGCGGCAAGATCTCGGGCATCGTTCCTTTTGCTTCGCATGTGGACCACACCGAGCACGACACCATGATCCTGATTACCGAACAGGGCCTGGCCGACCTGCGCGGCCACTCGCCAAAGCAGCGTGCGCAGCTGGTCATCGATAACTGCGCCCACCCGGAGTACCGCCCGATGCTGCAGGACTACTTCGACCGTGCGTGCAAGGAAAGCTACGGCAAGCACACCCCGCATCTGCTGGGCGAGGCCCTGTCCTGGCACCAGCGCTTCCAGGAGACCGGAGACATGCGCCCGGCCAGCTAGTCGCCGGCCAGACGGGGCGCGATGCGCAGGATGCGGTCATCGCCCGCCCCTGGCTGGCCGCGCCCGTCGGTATTGTTGGTCAGCACCATCAGTGCGCCGTAAGGATCCACTAGCACGTCGCGTAGCCGGCCGAGCCGGCCATCGAGCAGTTCATGCTCGGTGGCCGGCTCGTCCAGTTCCACCGCGCGCAGCACTTCTCCGCGCAGATTCGCCAGATAGAGGGTGCCATCGAGGATCGCGATGCCGCTGGGGCTGGCCTCGGACGGGGACCACTGCGCAATCGGATCGGTGTACGACGGATTTCCGCCGCTTTTTCCCTCGGCTTCGGGCCAGCCGTAGTTTCCCCCGGCTTCGATGATGTTCAGCTCGTCGAAGGTGTTCTGCCCGAACTCGCTGGCGAACATGGTGCCATCAGCACCCCACGCCAAGCCCTGCACATTGCGGTGCCCGTAGCTGTAGACGAGGGAATTCTCGAACGGGTTGTCGTCCGGGACGCTGCCGTCAGGTGCCATGCGCAGGATCTTTCCGCCCAGCTGCTGCAGGTCCTGGGCTTGCTGGGGATTGCCCGCATCGCCCACGGTGGCATAGAGCATCCCGTCCTGACCGATGGCCAACCGCCCGCCGTTGTGGATGCTGGCCGAGGGCAACCCGTCAATCAAGGTGCGCGGGGCCGACAGTGAAAGATTCCCGGCGCTGCCTTGCAACGTGAACCGCTGGATGCGGTTGCCGAATTCCGCGGTGGAATACGCATAGAGCCGGTCCGGTGCGAGGAAGGCCAGGCCCAGCAATCCGCCTTCTCCCGTCGCTACGAGATCGTCGATCCGAGCCACTTCGCGGCCTGGTCCGGATCCTGGAATCTCCACGATCCGCCCAGAATTACGTTCGCTGACCAGCAGGCTGTCTTGGGCGTAAACCATGGACCATGGGGCGTCCAAGCCGGTGGCCAGGGGAGTTGGAACAGTTTGCGATTCGGTAGCTGGAGCTGAAGGCGGGGTTGGCGCGGAGCATCCGGCGAGGAACACTGCGCCGAGCACTAGGCAGGTACCCAGAATGCGCTTCATCGAGCTGCTATCCATGCGCTGGTTGATGGCGCGTCGGGCGATAAGTCAGTTCCTGGATCCGTCCGTCCAGCAGCTTGGACTCGACAAGTTCCAGATCGTAGTCATCGACCCCGCCAAGTACCGGGGCAGAACCGCTATGCCCGGTCAGTACCGGGAAGATGGTCACCTGGATGAAGTCCACAAGACCTGCCGCCAGCAGGGAATGGTTCATCGCCAAGCAGCCGTGGGAGCGCAGCGGCACATCTGAAGCTTCCTTGAGCTGTGCGACGACTTCCAGTGCATCAGCTCGCTCCAGCGTGGGGTTTGGCCAGGACAGCGGCTCTTCCAGGGTGGTGGAGATGACGGTGGCGGGCTTGTCGTGCAGGGCCACACCCCACGCGTCTTCAACCTCGGGATTCGCCTCGATTTCTGCCCAGAAGCGGCTGAAGAGACGGAAGGTGTTGGCTCCGAAAACCATGCGGCAAGCCGGAGTGTAGAGCGCGAGGCGGTGAGCTAACAGCTCTGGCCCCTGTTTTCCCCAGTAGCCGCCCCAATCGCCGGCGGCGCTGCCGAAGCCATCGAGGCTGCTGAACACATCGAAGGTATAGGTCGCACTCATGGCGAATCTCCTGGAGCTTGAGCGTTAGATGCCATCTACCGTACGCCCGTGCTCGCGGTGTGAAAACCAGCTAGGCCGGATTCTCAGGCAAATCCACATTCTGGGTGCGCAACTGGCCGCGGGATAGCTGCTTGCCGGTGGATTCATCGGTGATGATGACCTCCCAGAGCTGCTGGGTGCGCCCTTGGAGTAGCGCGGTGGCGATCACCTGGACCCGTGCTCCGGTGGAAGGGCGCAGGAAGTCGGTGGCGTTGTGCACGCCGACTGCGAATTGCCCGCGTTCGGCCACCGCGTAGCTGGCGCCCACCGATCCTGCGCTCTCGATGATCGAGGTGTACACGCCGCCATGGACTACGCCCCAGGGGGTGTGGTGGTTCTCGTCCAACTGCGCGTGGCCGCGTACTTCAGTGGCTGTGATTTCATCGAATTCCAGTCCGATGCTTTCGCTGAAACGGCTGGACTTGTTGGGAATCCGTGGTGCTGGGTTATCCAATTGGTGATCCTCGGGCTAGTTCGGTGTGCTGGCTTCTAGCGCCTGGGCGCGCAGGACATTCTTCTGCACCTTACCAGTGGAGGTGCGCGGCAGATCCTGCGGGAAGACGATGGTGCGCGGCACCTTGAAACCGGCCAGCTTTTCGCGGGCGAATTCAATCAGCGTTTGCGCGTCCAGGGAGGATCCGCTGGCGCGGATGACATATGCCACCGGACGCTCGCCCCATTTCTCGTCCGCTATGCCGATGACGGCCAGGTCCAGCACCTCAGGGTGCGAGGCCAGCGCCTGCTCCACCTCGATGGTGGAGATGTTCTCGCCGCCGGAAATGATGATGTCCTTGGCCCGGTCGCGCACCTGGATGTAGCCATCCGGGTGCATGACACCCAGATCGCCGGTGTGGAACCAGCCGCCATGGAAAGCTTGGGTAGTGGCCGCTTCATCGCGGTAGTAGCCGATCATGACGTTATTGCCGCGCAGCACGATTTCGCCCATGGTCTGTCCATCCGCCGGGACATCGTTCATGTTCTCGTCAACAATGCGTGCGGACTCGGCGGTAATCATGCCAACGCCTTGGCGGGCGAGCTTCGCGGCCCGGTCCGGGCCATCGAGGGCATCCCACTCATCCTGGTACTCGCACACCGTGTACGGTCCGTATACCTCGGTGAGGCCATATACATGGACTACCTCGATGCCCAGCTTCTGCAGCTTGGAGATGATTGCCGGGGACGGGGGAGCTCCTGCGGTGGTGATGCGCAGTGGCGCATCGAGCTGGTGGGCGCGGGTGGAGTCGGCGATGATGGAGCAGACGGTCGGAGCGCCGCACAAGTGGGTGGTTCCAAGATTCTCGATGGCATCCCAAACGGAATCTTCGCGCACGCCGCGCAGGCACAGGTGGGTTCCTCCCGCTGCGGTGACGGCCCATGGAGTGCACCAGCCGTTGCAGTGGAACATCGGCAGGGTCCACAAGTAGCGGGTCTTGGCCGTGAAGCCCTGGTGGTGCGCTTCGCCCAACGAGTTCAGGTAGCTGCCGCGGTGCGAGTAGAGCACGCCCTTCGGCTTGCCGGTGGTGCCCGACGTGTAATTGAGAGTGATCGGAGCCCGCTCATCGGCGATGGCGTAGGGAAGTCTTTCATCCGAGGCTTGTGCGATTAGCTCGTCCAAGGTGGCGTCCACGGGCACGTCCGGACGTTCTCCGGCGTACTGGTCATCGGTGATCTCGATGAGCGCCTCCAGCGTTGGGTTCTCGCGGCGCAGGGTCTTCGTGTTCTCCAACAGCTCTGTGTCGGCAAGCATCAGCTTGGCAGCAGAATGATCAATGATGTATTGCAGCTCGTGGGCCGAGAGTCGGGTGTTCAGGGCAACGAGGACTGCGCCTGACAGCGGTACGGCGTAATGCGCCATGAGCATTTCGGGAGTATTCGGTGCCAGCACGGCCACGCGGTCGCCCGGCTCAATGCGAGCCTTCAGCGCCTGGGCAAAGCGGTGCACCCGTGCTTCGAATTCTTCATAGGAGAAGATGCGAGTTCCATGGATGACGGCGGTCTTCTTCGGATAGGCCTCGACTGTGCGTTCCAAGAAACGCAGTGGGGTCAATTCTGAATGGTTGGCCTGAATCTCTACCATGGTGTGGCTATTCCTCAATCGTCATCGATGGTTACGGAGAACAATAAGCAGGAGTGTGACTCAATGCACTCCATGACCAATAGTGGCATGAACCTCAGCGTCATGCCGGGAAACCAAGTTTCATTACGGTGGGCGGTAGGGGATTCGCGCCAGGGCCCCGAGCCCAGGGGAGGCGTTAGTGTTCTGCCGAATCAAGGGCGGCGGAAGCCTGCTGCGATCATGGGGGCCGAGGGGTTCAAGAAGCGCGGCGCATAGCGAATAAAAGGCTGCCCAAGGACTTCTGGTGGGGCCCTGGATCGAATATTGCGTCGAATATTGCGATTTGCGAAGTGAAATGTTTGACGGCTGTTCGTCATGAGCCATATCGTTTTAAACAGAATCAAGAGCATCAGCTATAAGCCCTGGCTTGCTGATCGGCAACCCTCTCAACGGTAGTGGGGTGCTCCAGGTGAGGATTCGGTTCCACGCAAAATGTGCTGGAACAAGTACCGCACACGGCGCGGAACTTCAGCCCAAGCGGCTTCGAGTAACGAGAAGCCAATGCTTGCAGGCTAC
This sequence comes from Glutamicibacter sp. NPDC087583, assembly GCF_044743685.1. Taxonomy (NCBI): domain Bacteria; kingdom Bacillati; phylum Actinomycetota; class Actinomycetes; order Micrococcales; family Micrococcaceae; genus Glutamicibacter; species Glutamicibacter sp. NPDC087583. The sequence continues at coordinate 135,306 of NZ_JBIUWY010000004.1, forward strand.
TGCGCGGTGGGCAAGACCCAAAGGAATCGAGCCATGTCATTGAATCTTGAACTTGACCCGTTGACCCTGCGCAAGGTTTTCGCTCAGCATCCATCAGGGGTAGCCGCCCTCTGTGCAGAACTGGATGGCGTGAAGACGGGACTTGTCGCTTCATCGTTTACCGTGGGAGTTTCCCTCGAACCTGCACTGGTGATGTTCGCCGTGCAGAAGTCCTCGAACACTTGGCCAAAGCTGCGCGAAGCTGGCCGCATTGGCGTCTCGGTGCTGAGCGAACGCAATGATGGTGTCTGCGCTCAGATTGCCTCGAAAAATGGCGACCGGTTCCGCGGAATCGATACCTATTCCTCGGATCAGGGCGCGCTCTTCGTCAACGACTCAACGTTGTGGTTGGAGACTTCGATCTACAACGAGGTCGAAGCGGGGGATCACTGGGTAGTCCTGATGGAAGTCCACGGGCACCGCACCTCCGAGCACTCGCCACAGATCTTCCATGATTCGCGGTTCCATTCGCTGCCGATTCCTGAGCTCGTATAAGCGCTTCGCATCTTCCAAAGCTCCGGCCAGATCAAAACATCGATCTGGCCGGAGCTTTTTGAATTCCGGTTAGGCGGGTTGAGCCGTTCCCCGCAGCCCTCGACACCGGCAATGCCCGTTCTCTCACGCCACCCAGAAGACGTGGCAAGATGGCTGGCAATCTCATGGCCTGCCTTCTTGGGCCAGCTGCCCCAGGCATTTGGCGATAACCTCGTCATCAAAGTATCTGTCGCGAGAAACCTTGAACTCGCCATATCCGCCACCCGTCTGGGCCGTCGAACAGAACCACGCAGATAGCTCATGGATCCTCGCTGCACGCTGGACCAGAGCGGCAGAGAATTGCCGGCAACCCTCGCATGGGGCTTCCGAGCCATGCAAAGGCTGCGCATCACAAATGAAACCGGCGCTTTATGGCGTCTTCACTGGCGCGCGTCGCGGACGCGAAGTGGCGAGAGTGCGCCGGCAGCCCAGTCGCTGATCCAGGTTCGCCCGCCGAGTCGTTGCACACATTAAGTTATCCACCGCCCCCGAACGCAGAAACCCTAGCCGATTGTGGACTACTGGAAGATCCGGCCTTGCTGGCGAATTTAATCCACGGTGACTTAGGGTTTTGTAAATTCACCAGTATCCACAAGGTTATCCACAAAACTGTGGACAAGACGTGGGCAAATGTGTACAAAGGCTGAAAAACCCCGGGAACTGGGCGATTAAGGGTGTTGATAACCTTGGGTCGGTTGGCGTGAGCTTCAATGAATTAAGTTTCTGTCCACAGGTGTGCGAATACAAACAACCAAGTCAACAGATATTAATGATACGTAGAGTGGGGTAATCCACAGAGTTCTCCCCAGACTGTGAACAGGGAAGTCCACAGGTAGAGGAGTGTTATCCACATATTCTGTGGATAATGAGGTTTACGCCTGTTAATAACAGCCCTAGTGTTGGGTTCGGGAGAGAAATATCCACAGGCGCCTGACATCCAAATGTCCGTATCGACTGACACGATGAAGCGTTGCCATGAGGCAAGGATAATTTTTCCCAGCGGGTCAATAGGGGATGGAAGTGTCTGCAATGAGTGCTGAGCCGGTTTACGAAGGACGAGATTCCGACGCAGGGCGCAAGCCGCCACAGGATATCGAGGCCGAGATGTCGGTCCTCGGTGGCATGATGCTCTCCAAGGACGCCATTGCTGACGTCGTTGAATCCATTCGCGGCACCGACTTCTACCGTCCCTCCCACGAATCGATTTACGAGGCGATTGTCGACCTCTACGGTCGTGGCGAACCAGCCGATGCGGTCACCGTAGCCGACTTGCTGACCAAGCGCGGCGAAATCTCGCGCATTGGTGGCGCCGCCTACCTTCACAATCTCATCCAGCAGGTTCCAACTGCAGCCAACGCCGGGTACTACGCAGAAATTGTGCGCGAACGCGCCGTGCTGCGCCGATTGGTTGACGCTGGAACGCGTATTGTCCAGATGGGCTACTCGCCAGATGGTGAAGTTGACGCAATCGTCAACGAAGCCCAGGCAGAGGTCTACAAGGTGGCCGAGAACCGCAGCAGTGAAGACTACGTGCGACTTTCGGACATCATCGAAGACACCGTTGATGAAATCGAGAACGCGGCCAACGCGGGCGATGGCATTACCGGTGTGCCCACCGGATTCTATGAATTCGACGAGCTGACCCAGGGCCTGAAGGGCGGCCAGATGATCATCATCGCCGCCCGTCCTGCGGTGGGCAAGTCAACCTTCGCGCTGGACTTCGCCCGTTCTGCTGCCATCAAGCACAATATGGCCACCGTGTTCTTCTCCTTGGAAATGGGCCGCAATGAAATTGCGATGCGCCTGCTCTCGGCCGAAGCATCCATCCAGCTCCAGGATCTGCGCAAGGGCTCGGTGGAAGACGCACAGTGGACCAAGATCGCCACGACCATGGGCCGGCTGAACGAAGCCCCGTTGTTCATTGATGATTCGCCGAACATGTCCATGATGGAAATCCGTGCCAAGTGCCGTCGCCTCAAGCAGCGCAATGAGCTGCGCATGATCATCCTGGACTACCTGCAGCTGATGAGCTCGGGCAAGCGTGTGGAATCGCGCCAGCAGGAAGTTTCCGAGTTCTCGCGTAACCTCAAGCTGCTCGCCAAGGAACTCGACGTTCCGTTGATTGCGCTGTCGCAGCTGAACCGTGGTTCCGAGCAGCGTACCGACAAGAAGCCAATGGTTTCGGACCTGCGCGAATCGGGCTCGATTGAGCAGGACGCCGACATGGTGATTTTGCTGCACCGTGATGACGTCTACGACAAGGAAAACCGTCCGGGCGAAGCTGACGTGATTATCGCAAAGCACCGTGCCGGTCCGACCAAGACCATCACCGTGGCCTTCCAGGGCCACTACTCGCGCTTCAACAACATGTCCACCGAGGGTTAGTCCCAGTCAGAACTCATATGGCACCTACTAAGCCAGCGAATTGCTGGCTATAGTGGGTGCCATGTTCGCTTCGATGCAGGCTTTGCTGTGGGGCACTGTGGCCGGCTCGGCCCTGTTGCTGGGATCCGGCGCGGCCTGGTGGCTGAAGATCCCCAAGATCTGGGTCAGCGCCATCATGGCCTTCGGTGCCGGGGTCCTGGTCAGCGCACTGGCCTTCGAGCTGGTGCTCGAAGCCTATGAAACCGGCGGCCTCGTTGCGACGCTGGGCGGCGTGATCGTGGGCGCTGCCTTGTATTTCGGCGCGAACCGGCTGCTGGCCTGGAGAACCTCAAAGCGGCAGGCGCAGCGCGCAGGAGAGCAGGAGTCATCGGGAACCGCGCTCGCGGTCGGTGCACTCATCGACGGCATTCCCGAGTCCGTGGCCCTTGGACTTTCCGTGGTCGCCACCGCGAGCATTAATCCGGCGATGCTCATCGCCATATTCATCTCCAATGTCCCCGAGGGACTGGCGAGTACCGCACAGATGAAAGCGTCCGGGCGCAAGGGGTCCTCGATCGTTTTGCTCTGGGGATCGATAGCCATTTCCTGCGGCATCGCTGCCTTCCTCGGAGCGCTGCTGCTGGAATCCATGCCCGGTGAAGTGCTGGCCTTCGCCACCGCGGTCGCTGCCGGAGGCATCTTGACGATGATCGCCGACACCATGATCCCGGAAGCCTACAAGGTGGAGCACGACTACACCGGGTTGCTGGTGACCTCGGGCTTCCTGGCGGCCTTCAGCCTGCACGTGATCGGCGGCTAGGGGAAACCTGAGATCATGGATGCATGCCCCTGAACCGCAGCAGCCAATCAGCCGAGCGCGCCGAGTCCACGATCTATGCTCCGCAGTATCTTGCCACCACCCTTGGCATGTTCGTGCTCGTCTTCCTGGTCGCTTTCGAATCCATGGCCGTGACCACGGTAATGCCACTGGTCAGCGAGCTGCTGGAGGGCGAACGCTACTTCGCCCTGGCCTTTGCCGCGCCAATCGCCAGCGGGATGCTGGGGATGGTTGCCGCCGGAGAAGTCACCGACCGGTGGGGGCCCAAGCACCCGCTGTCCATCGCCGTGGCCGTTTTCTGCATTGGGCTGCTGATCTGCGGTTCAGCCGAGAACATGCAGGTCCTGATTGCCGGGCGCATCTTGCAGGGAATTGGCGGTGGCGCGATCACCGTCGCCATCTACGTGCTCATTGCCCGCGCGTATCCTGCGCATCTGCATTCCAAGATCTTCGCCCTGTTCGCTACCGCCTGGGTGGTCCCGGCGCTGATCGGCCCCTGGCTGGCCGGCTTGATGGCCGTGCACCTCGGTTGGCGCTGGGTGTTCTCCGGCGTGGCGGTGCTGGTTGTTCTCGCGTTCTGCGGGATCGTGCCGGCGTTGAAGTCGCTGAGCTCCCAGCGCAATCCGGACCTGGGGCCGATTTCCAAGAAGCGGCTGATGCTGGCCGGCCTGGCTGGACTGGCTGTCATCTGCATGAACTTGCTCGGCAATGCGCAGGGCAGCTGGTCCCTTCTGGGACTGGTCTTGGCATTGGCGGTAGCCCTTGCAGCAATTCGCCCGTTGCTGCCCAAGGGCACGTTCAGCTTGGCCAAGGGGCTGCCGTCCACCATCATGACCCGCATCTTCGTGGCCGGGGCCTTCTTCGGCGTGGAAGTCTATCTGCCGTACCTGCTGCGCGAGGATTACCAGCTGGGTCCCGACCGGGCGGGCCTGATCCTGACGGCCTCGGCATTGTGCTGGTCGGTGGGTTCATGGCTGCAGGGAAAGCTGGGGGATAAGGTGGAATCCTCCACCTGCATCACCGTGGGTGCGATCGCCGGCAGCGTAGCGATTTCAAGCGCATTGGCCACCGCGATCTTCCATCCGCCGGTCCTCGTGCTGGTCTGCGGATGGGCCGTGGGCGGCTTCGGCATGGGGATGATCTTCCCGCGGCAAAACGTGAACATGCTGGCCCTGTCTGCCAAGGATGAACAGGGATTCAACTCATCGGCAATGACCGTGGCCGACTCCCTGGGCAACGCCGGAACCACCGCCATCGGTGGCGTCATCTTCGCGATGGCCGCCACCGGGATGGAGTTCATCTCGGTCTTCAGCTTCAGCCTCTTGCTGATTCTGGTCCTGATCGCGATCTCGCCGCGCACCAAACCTGTTGCGCAGCCAGCAGCCTGACTACGCTGGGATCATGGACACAGAGCTTCCCAAGACGAGCAACCCCGCCGCCAGGGCTTTCGAGCAGGCCGGCATCACCAGTCTCGAGCAGGCGGGGCAAGCCGGCACCGCGGCGCTGCTCGCGCTGCACGGCGTCGGCCCGAAAGCCATCCGCATCCTCCGCGACGAGCTGGCCGCACGCGGCCTCAAGATGAACCCCTGAGATCTCCGGTTTAGCCGCGCGGCAGGATGCCCAGGTGGTCCTTGTCCGGTTCCACGATATGCTGCGCATACTCGGTGTGCTTGGCAACGTAGGCCTTCACGTACGGGCAGACCGGAACGATCCTGGCACCGCTGGCGATGGTGTTCTCCAGCGCGAATTTCACCATGACGCTGGCTAGGCCCTGTCCGCCGTATTCCTCATCCACGGTGGTGTGGAAGAAGATCCGCTCGACGCCTTGGGCCCCATCAAAATCGCGGTAGTGCGCCGCTCCGATGATCTTGCCGTCATCGTCGAGGGCGAAGCGCTGGCGCTCGGGCAGGAATACTGGTTTGATGTCGCTCATTGGGAGTTCCTTATTGGTTAGGCGGGGTTCACGCGCGGGCGCAGGCGAACGGTGGGAAGTGCTGGAGCCGGCAAGGCTGCCGGAGTATTAGGCGGGAAAGGCCCGAAGCGATCCTCGGAGGCATCCCCGGGCTCGGCCCCGATCTCGGCCTGCCATTGCGCGCGGAACGCGAGGACTTCCTCATGGGTGCGGCCTACGAAGTTCCACCACATCAGGATGTCTTCCTTCAGCGGCTCTCCGCCGATGAGCAGCGCCAGAACCGGCTGGTCCCCGGACTTCAGGCGCAGGGTCGTGCATCCCGCACGCACGAACCCGAGATCGCGTGGAGCGAGTTCATGGCCGTTGACTTCAAGATTGCCGGAGTCCAGGAGGATCCCGTGCTCATGGTGCCCGGGGACAACCACTTCGATCTCGGTGTTCGGTTCAAGGCGCAGTTCGGCGCCACCGAGCTCGGTGTGCGTCTTCACCGGGGAGGTGGACGACTTGCCCGACACCCCGTAGGTGCCAAGGAAGACCGACAGCGACCAGCCGGGAGCGGTGAGCGCTTCCGGGCGGTAGTTCTCAAAAGTATGTTCCATATCCCGTGCATGATCCGGCAGCGCGGTCCATAGCTGGGCGCCGTGAAGGATGGTGGTGTCTTCGGTGAGGATCTCCGAATGGCTGATTCCGTGCCCGGCGGTCATCAGATTGACCTCGCCGGGTCGCACGGTCGCCTTGAACCCGGCCGAATCCATATGGTTGATCTCTCCGGTGAAGAGCCAAGAGACAGTCTGCAGTCCGGTGTGCGGGTGACGGGGCACGTTCATCCCGCCGGTGACTGCGACATCGTCAGGACCGTAATGGTCCAGGAAGCACCAAGCGCCGATCAGGCTGCGCTGCTTTTGCGGCAGTGTCCGGAAGACCGTCATTGCCCGCGGACCGCCCAAGGGCACTTCGCGTGGTTCCAGGATTTCAACCTCTGCCTGGGAACGCACTGCACTGCAGCCGATCTCCTCAGGCCGGTGCTCAAGATTGCTCATATGCCAAGGCTATTCACTGTGGCCCGCTTTGACTACTTGCGCCACCGATTCGAACGCAACTGGAATTGGCGCTGCGACCCGGGGCAGCTTTCGGCCCGGGCACGGTATTCTCGACCGCGGTACGATCAATGCAGTGGTATTAGGCATCTTTCAAGGAGCTTGCGACAACGTGGACAGTGCTATTCTTCGCGACGAAGATCTTCTCAAGCTGGAAAAGCAGGTGTGCTTCGGCCTGGCCGTAGCCTCGCGCTCGGTGATCTCGGCATACAAGCCCGTGCTGGATCCGCTGGGGCTGACGCATCCCCAGTACCTGGTGATGCTGGCCCTTTGGGACTTGGGGCCGATCAGCGCCCGTGCCCTCAGCGGGCATCTGCACCTGGATCCGGGAACGCTTTCCCCGTTGGTCAAGCGCCTCGAAACTGCCGGTTTGGTGGCAAAGACGAAGAACCCGGACGATGAGCGGGCCGTCATCATTCAGCCCACCGAGAAGGGTGCCGCGCTGCGTGCTGAAGCGGTGGAGGTGCCGCGCGAAATGATGGCCCGGCTTGCCCTGACCGACAAGGATGTGCTGGAGCTGCGCGGCATCCTGGACCGCATTATTGCTGCAGGTTCGAACGCTCCGAAAAGCTAGAACCCCATTTAGTTGGTGCACCAACTAATGACGTATGATTGAAGTGCCAGTGCTCGCAAACCCAATGACCGAAGAGGACGACGATCATGGATGAATCACCCCTGCCGATCATTTCCGATACCACCGGACTAAGCGTCGGCTACCGCATATTCTGGCGTCTGAAGTACTTGGGATTGTCCATCTTCGGTCCGGCCGAGCGCCGTGTCCTCGCCAGCCCTCGCGAACGCATCAAATGGGACCGCGCAATGAAGGTCATGCGCGCCCATGAAGCTGCCGGAACCTCGCCGGATGAGCAAACGCTGTACACCGCGAGCCGCATGGAGCCTCGCCGTCCGCAGGGGTAGTTGCCCCTGCGGGTGCACCTGATGGCGGGCCGCGATAATATTGACCTTATGGAATCGATGACTGAACTCGTAGTCGCCCGGCAATTTTCCGCACCGAAGAACGCCGTTTGGGCTGCCTTCGTCGAGCCGGAAATCATCGCCCAGTGGTGGGGTCCCGATGGCTGGCTTGTCGAGGAAGATTCCGTCGTATTCGAAGCCAAGGTCGGCGGCCGGCATGAGCTGAATATGGTGCAGGCTGATAACCCGGATGCCAAGGTGCCGCTCAAGGCGGTCCTGACGTCTTTCGACGAGTACGAATGCCTGGTCAGTGCCGACGGCCCGCACGAAATGACCTTGGACCTCGTGATCGAAACCCGTATCGAATTCAAGGAATTCGCCGGGCAGACGATGCTGACGCTGACCCAAACCCCATTGCCTTATGAGGTTATCGAATCCAGCACCAAGGCATGGAATTCCGCTTTTGCGAAGCTCGAAGCGCTGCTGGCGGAATTCTTCTAGGCCTTTAGTACGGCAGGGGAAGAACCAGCACAGCAGCTGCGAACGCCTGCCAGTTTCGCGCTCTTGCCGGCGGAGTCAAAGCGCAGCACGTGGCTGAAAGGCGTTTCGCTGCGGATACTGGCGCAGTTCTGGCAGGTTCATGCCGTGTAGCGCAACCAGAATCCCATGATGATCTGATGGCGCGGGGCATTGCCGCACGCAACCGGAGCATCGACTTGCACGCCAATTCCTTCCTCCGGTTGCCTGCGCCCTAGCCTCGCCCGATGTAGGGCATTCCGCCAGCAGTGATGGTGAATTGGTTGATGGAGGTACCGAGCGGAACCCCGGCGATGTACGCAACGGCCTCAGCGGCTTGGGCCAGCGGGAATGTCGGCTCGACGAGCCGCTGGCCGCCCGGTTGCAAGGCACCCTGGGTGGCACCGAAATCATCGAGCAGGTCACTGGCGGTGTTGCCGATATCGAGCTGCGTGGCCCTGATCCGGTGCTCCCGTCCATCAAGTTCAAGGCATTTGGTCAAGCCGGCGATGCCGTGCTTGGTGACGGTATAGGCAACGGAGTTCACCCGCGGAACCTGCGCTGAAATCGATCCATTGTTGATGATGCGTCCGCCGTCGTTGGCCTTGAAATGGGCAAAGGCCGTGCGGGCCGCGTTGATGGCCCCGGTGAGGTTGATCCGGCAAACCTCATCCCACTGGGCCGGACTCAGCTCATCGATGGCTGCCGAGGGACCGAAAATCCCGGCATTATTGAACAGCGCATTGACCGTGCCGAAACGTTGCGCCGCTTCGGCAAACAGGTGTTCCACAGCCTGCGGATCACTAACATCCGTGGGAACCACCAAGGCGGAACCGTGGCCTTGCGCCGTCTCATGCAGGTTAGCCGCGGTGCGCCCGGCGAGCACCACATTCCATCCCTGCGCCAGCAGCAGGCGTGCGGTGGCGCGGCCAATGCCTGATCCTGCGCCGGTGATGGCAATCGTGCGCGGGGCCTGCGGGACTCCAGATGCGTGGGACATCAATTCTCCTTGCGGAAAGCTCAACAGTGATCGGACGAGGCGCGTGGTCTCATCCTAGGAATTTGCGCCGCCAAACCCCAGTTTTCGCCTGCATGTTGCGAAGCGCCCCCGGCGCATTTCCCGGATCAGCCTGGCAAGCAACTAACCTTGAAGTGCTCGGTCCCCGCGACCCCGGCCGAACATTCCCTAAGGAGGCTTGTGTTCCTCGACGTGCTCTATGGCGTGCTGCCGCTGTTCTTCGTCATGCTCATCGGCTACGGCGCCAGCCATGCACCCAAATTCCCGGCCAGCGTGGAACCGGCACTGAATGTGTTCGTCTTCTATGTCGCCTTGCCGGCGCTGCTCTACAAGGTGGTAGCCCGGGCGGATATCAGCGAAGGCGTGCCGCTCGCATTCCTGTGGATCAGTATCGTCTCCGCGCTGCTTTTCGCCCTGCTCAGCTGGCTGGCTTTCCGCTATCTGCTACGCGCAAACCGGGCGCGGGCGCTCGCCGGCATGCTGACCACCAGCTTCGGCAACGTGTCGTACTTGGGAATCCCGATTATCCTCGGCGTCATGGGCACAGAAGCCGGGTTCGCCGCGGGCATGGGGCAACTGGTCCACAACATCATCTTCATGGTCGGATTCCCCATCCTCGCCCAAATTCTCTTGCCCAACGGCAAAGGAGGCCAGCATCCGGCAAGCGCCGTGCGCATCGCCCGGACCATCCGCAATGCCCTGGTTTACAGCCCGGTCACCTGGGCCATGGTCCTTGGCGGCACGGTAGCAATCCTCGGTGTGCCCGTACCACGGCCGGTGGACGACACCGTTGACCTGATATCCGCCGCGGCCGCCCCGGGGGCGCTCTTCGTCATCGGCATGTCGCTGAAGCGGACCATTGACCGTTCGCGTGCCAGGAAGCATGCACCGGTTGCTCCGGATGGCTCTGCGGCTGGCGGCAGCTGGGCGAGAACCTCCATCGCGGCCATGGTGCTGGGCAAACTCGTGGCGATGCCATTGCTGACGGTGGCCATGCTGCTTGTTTTCGCCCCGGATCTGGATCGCATCTGGTTCAATGCCGCGGTGCTCATGGCGGCCATGCCGGTCAGCGCAACCGCCTACATCATGGCCCAGAACGACACCGGGGATGGCGAGCCGACTGCGGTGGCCATCGTGATCACCTGCGTCCTGTCGGTCATTGCCTTGCCGGTGCTGGCTCAATTGGTACTGAAGTAGTCCCCGCGCTTTCCTTGACCTTTGCCCCGGTGCGGGGACAGTCTTGTAGCAGCACAGGCTAATCAGCCCGGAGTATCCAGCCCGAGAGATGAGATGCAGGGATTTGATGAAGAAGTTTTCGCTGGCCGCCATCGCCCGAACCCAGCTGAGGGAAGCCGCGGATGCAACCAATGGCCGAGCTGCCAGCACGGTTTTCGGCGGACATGAGCACACCCTGCGCCAAACCGTCATTGGGCTCACGGCCGGCACCGAGCTGCAAGAACATGTGAATCCCGGCGAAGCGACACTGCTGGTCCTCCAGGGCAGGGTCACCGTTTCATCCCTGGGCAACCAGTGGGAGGGGCGTAGCCAGGATCTCATTGTGCTTCCCGAGGGGAGGCTGAAAATCAGCGCCACGCAGGATTCCAGCGTGCTGCTCACCGTAGCCAAGATCGATCGCTAGGGGACAGCAAAATGCGGGCCAGTTCACATCCATGAACCGGCCCGCATCTGCAGGGGAGAAGGACTGATTAGACGCTGACCGCGTCCTTCTCCCGGTCTCCAGTGCCGCTTTCGCCGGCCGCGGCTTCGGCGTCTGCCAAGTCCCCGGCTTCAGCGTCGATGGCGTCGGCGGATGCCGCGGCTTCGCTCGCCTTGGCTTCAAGCGCCCGGCCTTGCAGCGCGGCGAGCTCCTCAGCGGAAACCGGGTGGCTGGAGGTCTGCACCGGCTTGAGCTGGTCGATGACCATGGTCACGGCCAGGCAGGCCAAGGCCCAAATAGCCAGGACCACCAGGTGGGAGCCGAGCCCGACCCCGTCGAAGTAGACGATCGCGCGGATGGCTTCAACGGCAGCCGGCATCGGCAGGATGTCGTGCAGGATGGTGAAGATGCGCGGTTCCATGTAGATGGACAGCCCGCCATTGGAGGCGGGGACGCCCAGGAACATCACGATCAGCATGGTCGGGACCAGGCAGACCATGCCCAGCAGGCGGTTGAATACCGTGGTGAGCATGGCCACCGCGAAAATCGCGAACATGCCGACGCTGAACAGCTGCCCGAAGTGGCCCTCCACTGCCCCGGTGAACGGGCCGGCGATCAGGCAGAGCACGGCGGACATGAAGGCCGAGTACACGGCCACCAGCGGGACCAGTTTCTGCAGCGGGGCCATGTGCGGTGCCGCGGTGGCGCCGACCATGATGACCATGAAGCCTGCCATCACCCAGCCCATGCCCAGGTACATGGCCACGGTGCCCATATTGTCGTGCTCCGGAAGCGGGGCCAGCTCCTGGTGGTCCACGTCCATCTGCTGCGCTTGGCCGATCTGCGTGAACACCTGGACCACCAGCTGCGATGCGGCGTTGCCGGAAGCCTGGGCGGTATAGACGGCAGCTTCCGGGCTCTGCTCCGAAGGCAGCACGAAGGCCCCTGTCAGCTCCTGGGACTCGACCAGGTACCGGGCGTCAGCGGCATTGTCCATGGCGGTTAACTCGAACATGCCCTCCATGGATTCGTTCAGCGAATCCACGGTCTGCTGGGCCTGCTCCACGGAGGAGCCCACGACGGCTACCGGCATGTCGCGTGGCACCGGGGTCTGCATGGCGCCGAGCATCGAGCTGAGCATGATGGCGATCATGCCGAAGGGCAGCGCGGCCAAGGTGATGTAGCGCCACGCCTTGTTCTTGGGGCGCGGGCCGCCATGCAGGGAAGCGACATTGATCTGGGTGGGGATATCGCTCTTGCCCTTGGCGATGCGCAGGGCATCGAGCAGGGCGACCAGCAGCAGCGCCGCGACGGCACCGCCGGCGAGAATCAGGATATGCCGGGCCGCTCCGTCGCCGTTGAAGTACAGCACCGAGCGCATGGCTTCGCCCAGGGCCGGCATCGGCAGGAACTGGTGCAGGAACGGGAAGATCTTCGGCAGGGTGTAGACCGACATGCCCATATTGGAGGCCGGCTGGCCCAGCACCATGAACAGGAACATTCCGGGGATGACGGCCATGGCGCCGAATATGCGGGTCAGCAGCAGCTGCCCGGCGCCCACGGCGAAGACGCCCAAGGCCAGGGTCGACCACGCGGGCAGGATGCTCGCGGCAGGAATGACGCCCAGGATCGGGCCGCCGACGAGGATGCCCAGCCCGGAGAGCAGGATCGACCATCCGCCCAGCAGCGGCAGCGCGCGGCGGCGCTTGAGCAGTTCCGGGGAGTTCGAGAAGGCCATCGACCAGGGCATGTAGCCGGCAGTGATCATCGCGGTGGCCAGCAGCATGGCGCCCATGCCCATGGAGTCGTTCTCCGGAAGCGGCACCAGATCCTGGGAAGCCAGTTCCAGCGACTGCTCCATGATGACCGGCGTGAGCACGGCCGTGATGGCCGAGGTGGCTGACATGCCGGCGCCGCTGGCGGTGTACAGCGTGGCCGTATCGCCATCGAGGTCCACCGCAGCGGTGACTTCGCGGTCGTAGACCAGCTCGCGGGCTTCGCGGGCCGAGTCCACGAAGCGCAGGTCCACGGCCTCAGCATTGCTGTCCTCCAGCGCCCGGGCAAAGTCACTGGCCGCTGCGCTGCTGGTGGCCGAAATGGCCACCGGCATGTTCGCGGCCGACTGGTGGTGCATGGCCCCCAGGTAGCCCCAGATCATCATGCCCACGATCATCAATGGCATGATGAACACTGCGACAGTCCTGCCGATCTTTTCGGCCTTGGCGCGTTTGGCGGCCGCTTCCTGCTCGGAAAGAGGCTGCTTCTCGTGCTTGGCCCTGCGGGAGGGCGGCGGGTTTTCAGTGACTGCGGCGTCGTTGCTCAACTGCGCATGCTCCTTGGATTCTCGGTCTGCAGCGGGGTGCGAGGCAACCCGCCAAGGTCTTTAGTTGAATACTAACAACTAATTTACGCCACATGGCGTAAAATTGTCAGCAACTGTGCCGAGGTTCACTTCCTGGACGCCGGGACGAGATGATGCGAGGAAAGGCGGGAATGGTGAGCCGACACGGCGATAAGGCGCGGGAGGTCTTGCTCGATGCGGCAGAAGAGCTCTTCGCGAGCCACGGCATAGACGCCGTATCGAATCGGAAAATTACCGAGCATGCCGGTACTGCCAACCATTCGGCGATCAAATACCATTTCGGGAGCCGCGAGGACCTGTTGCAGGCCATGCTCCAGCGGGCGCTGGACGACATGCGCAGCTGCCGCAACCGCCTGCCATCCCTTGCTGGCGGACCGGAGGCGAGCCTGCGCGAGGTGGTCACCGTGCGGACCCTTCCCTGGATCTATTCCTTTGACGCGCTGCCGCGGCCCTCCTGGCGGGCGCAATTCCTCTACCAGGCACGGCTGCATCCAGGACTGCCGGCGATTGTGGGCGACAGCCTGCGCGACGAGGTGCTGAGCGTGGCGGGCCCAGGACGTGCTCGCAAGGAATTCGAGGGCATTCCGGAGGTCGTGGTCAGGTCGCGTGCGCTGATTCTCGGTCCGATGTTCCTGGGGCTGTGCGCGCAGTACGAGCGCACGGTCAATGAAGGCAAGCAGCAGGGCAACTGGGAATCGCTGGGCTACTTCCTGGTCGATTCCATGGTCGGCATGCTGGCGGCGCCAAGCACCGCTGCGGCCGACTTCATGGGATTCGGCGAGGACTAGCCGGGCTGGCGCGAGGCGCTGCAGCTGGAACTAGAAAAACGCAGAGGCCAGGTCCCGACGCCTCAGGGGTTGGCCTCTGCGTGGTCTTCAGGGGACGCTTAGCGTCCCGGGTGCTGGCCGAACAGGCGGCTCCACAGCGAGGGAGCCTCGCGGGTGATCCGCGGCTGGCGGGCAATATCCGGATCCAGGTTCTCGATGGGCTGGAACAGTCCGGTGCGCAAGGCGTCGGTGGTGGCAATGAGGCGCTGGCCCTCCGGTGTGCAGTTGATCTTGCTTGGGTTGATAGCGGTCATTGCGACCCTCCTTCACGATTTCGCATTTCCACAATATGGAAATTATCTTCTGTGTTGTGAAACCATTATGTGGGCTAGGTCGGAGCGTTTGCAATAGCTGGGCGCAAAATTATCTATCCACGATATGGAAACCGGCAAAAAGTCACACTTGTTAAAGTTTTTCCAGCTTTCGCTTGACTGCGACGCTGTGAGGTGGATTACAGTGGTGACACAAGGTTCCACGAAACCAGCATCGAGTCGAAGCCGAAGTCTCCTTCGGTGGTAAGGGTGTTCAGCCAAGGTCCGTGGAAAGAACGACCGTTTGAAAAGAGCTGATCACCCGATGCGTTTAGACGTATTCAACCAATTGCCCGCAGCCGAGGCCGCTGATTTCCTGCGCCCCTGCGTCGATGTCGACCGCTGGATCGATGCCCTTGTTTTTGCCCGTCCTTTCAGCAGCTTCGATGCGCTTTCCAGCTTTGCGCTGCAGGACGTCGCTCCCTTCAGCCGCGAGGAAATTGCCGCCGCCCTGGCCCACCATCCGCGCATCGGCGAACAGGCGCAGGGAAGCAGCAAGGAAGCGGACCTCTCCCGCGGCGAACAGGCAGGCCTGGACCTTGATGACGATGTCGCCGGCCGCCTGGCAGCAGCCAACCGGGCCTATGAGCAGCGCTTCAACAGGGTATTCCTCATCCGCGCCGCCGGCCGCAGCACCGAAGAAATCCTTGCCGAATGCGAACGCCGGCTGGCCAACGCAGAACAGGCTGAACTGCTTGAAGTAGCCGAGCAGCTGCGCCAGATTGCGCTGCTGCGGCTGGAGAACTCGGTGGACAACTAAGCCCATGCCCGGGGCGAACCCCTGCGCATTTATCGATACCAATCCCTCCGACAGCCAGGAGATGAACATGGCAGATGGAAATGGCGAACGCAGCCACATCACCACCCACATACTCGACACCGGGACCGGGAGGCCTGCCTCCGGTGTCAAGGCCACGCTGGAAGCCAAGACGGCATCCGGCTGGCAAGAAATCGGCTCGGGTTCCACGGATGCCGATGGCCGCATCAAGAACCTCGGACCGATACAGGTTGAAGCCGGCCGCTACCGGATTTCCTTTGAAACCGGCGGCTACTTCGGGAAGCAGGGAACGGAAAGCTTCTTCCCCGCGGTAAGCATCGATTTCTTCGTCAACGACGTCGACGAGCACTACCACGTACCTCTTCTTATCAGCCCGTTTGCATATTCCACGTACCGAGGGAGTTAGAACAATGACTACCGAAATCACCGCCCCAGCAGATACCAAGATCGTGCTGGGCTCCAACCAGTACGGCAAGGCCGAAGTCCGCCTGGTCAAGATCACCCGCGACACCGTCCGCCACCAGATCCAGGACCTGAACGTCACCAGCCAGCTGCACGGCGACTTCACCGCCGCGCACCAGGACGGCGACAACGGCCGCGTCGTCGCCACTGACACCCAGAAGAACACCGTCTATGGCCTGGCCCGCAACGGCGTGGGCGCTATCGAGGAGTTCCTGGTGCAGCTGGGAAACCACTTCACTGGCGAATTCGAGTGGATCACCGGCGGCCGCTGGGCAGCCCAGCAGTTCTTCTGGGACCGCATCAACGACCATGACCACGCCTTCTCGCAGAACAAGTCCGAAGTGCGCACCGCCGTGCTGGAAATCGACGCCGAAGGCAAGAAGTCCATCGTTGCCGGCCTGGAGAACCTCACCGTCCTGAAGTCCACGGGCAGCGAGTTCCACGGTTTCCCGGTGGACAAGTACACGACCCTGAAGGAAACCACCGACCGCATCCTGGCCACCGACGTGACTGCGCGCTGGCGCTACACCGGCCAGGCCATCGCCCAGGGCATCGACTTCGACGCGGTCTACACCTCTGTGCGCCACCTGCTGCTGACCCGCTTCGCCGACACCCACTCGTACGCGTTGCAGCAGACCATGTTCCAGATGGGGCAGGCAGTGCTCGAAGCGCATCCGGAAATCGCCGAAATCAAGATGTCCCTGCCGAACAAGCACCACTTCCTGGTTGACCTGGAAGTCTTCGGCCAAGACAACCCCAATGAGGTCTTCTTCGCCGCGGATCGCCCATACGGCCTGATCGAAGCGACGATCACCCGCGAAGGCACCGAGGCGAATCACCCCATCTGGGCCAATATTCCGGCATTTATCTAACTGAACGGCGTTGAAGGTGGGCCGGCGCTGGCACGCCGGCACACCTTTGGCAGCGACTGACGTAGGAGGTCAGCCTTGAGCGCTACACAAGATGAATCTATCAAAGGCAATCGTCCCGAGGACGCGAAGCTCCCTCTGGGGAAGTCCTTTGCCTATGGCCTGCAGCATGTCCTGACGATGTACGGCGGCATTATCGCCCCGCCGCTGATCATCGGAAACGCTGCCGGCTTGGCCCCGGACGAGGTGGGCCTGCTGGTCGCCTGCTGCCTGTTTGTCGGCGGGCTGGCCACCATCCTGCAAACCGTGGGCATCCCGTTCTTCGGGGCGCAGCTGCCGCTGGTCCAGGGCACGTCCTTCGCATCCGTGGCTACCATGGTGGCCATCGTCAACGGGGGAGGCGGAATCCAGGCGGTCTTCGGGGCCGTGCTCGTCGCAGCGCTGATCGGCTTCCTCATAGCGCCGTTCTTCGCCCGCATTGTCAGGTACTTCCCGCCGGTGGTCACCGGCGTGGTCATTACGATGATCGGCATCTCGCTGACCCCGGTCGCGGCCAACTGGGCCATGGGCGGGGACGCGAAGGCCGATGACTACGGGTCGCTGGCCAACATCGGCCTGGCCGCCGGAACACTGCTGGTGGTCCTGCTGCTGTCCAAGGTCGGCAATGCAGCGATTTCCCGCATGTCGATCCTGCTGGCCATCGTGCTGGGCACCGTCGCCGCAGCGCTGCTGGGCATGGCCGATTTCTCGCAGGTCGGGCACGGCGCGATCTTCGCCTTCCCGCAGCCACTGGCCTTCGGCATGCCGGTCTTCGAAATCGGCGGCATCATCTCGATGACCATCGTGGTGCTGGTGATCCTCACCGAAACCACCGCAGACATCCTCGCTGTGGGCGAGATCGCCGGATCGAAGGTGGATTCCAAGCGCATTGCCGACGGCCTGCGTGCCGACATGGCCTCTTCCGCAGTGGCGCCGATTTTCAATACCTTCACCCAGTCGGCCTTTGCGCAGAATGTCGGCCTGGTGGCCATCACGGGCATCACCAGCCGCTTCGTTGTCGCGGCCGGTGGCGGCATCCTCGTCGTGCTCGGCTTGCTGCCGATCCTCGGACGAGTGGTCGCTGCCATCCCGACTCCGGTGCTCGGCGGCGCAGGCATCGTGCTCTTCGGCACCGTCGCCGCTTCCGGGATCCGGACCCTGTCCAAGGTGAAGTACGACGGCATGAACCTGGTGATCGTCGCGGCATCGATTGCCTTTGGCTGCATCCCGATTGTGAAGCCGGACTTCTACGCTGGATTCCCCACGTGGTTCGAGACGATCTTCCACTCCGGGATTTCCTCGGCGGCCGTGATGGCCGTGCTGCTGAACCTGCTGTTCAACGAACTCAAGTTCGGGAATACAAAGGATGCATCGGTCTTCTCGGCGGCTCCGCCGCGCATGGTCAAGACCGAGGAGATCTGCGGATTGCTCGATGGCGACCACTACGTGGGCGGCAAGCTCATCGACAAGGAAGGCTACGAAATTCCGGTGGTCACACCCGATGAATTCGAGCAGATCCAGACCGGAGCCATCCAGATGCCTGTACCCAGGCCTGCCGAGACATCAGGGCACTGAGGAATCGGCCCCGTCCGAACCCGACGTCTACGACGAGCTCGATGACGAGAAGTAGCAGCTAGCGCGAAATGCTCGCAAACTCCGGTTTGCGGGCATTTTGCGCGAGCTCGAGCAGTTGCACTTCACAGCGCGAACAGCCAGGGAGCACCGCCGGACGAGTTTTCCGGGCACCTTGCGCAGGGCTGGCCCAAGTGCTGGACTGCGTTGGAAGTTCCGTGCAGGCACCGGACCAGTCAGGGGCTCCTGTGCGGCAGCGGGAGCATCGGCGTTTTGCGAGGGTCTAAGCTAGATGACTGTGAGTTCAGCAAATCTTTCCATCGGCGTTGACATCGGTGGCACCAAAATCCTTGCAGCCCTTGTGGATCAAGAGGGGAACGCCTTCGGGCAAATCCGCCGCGAGACACCTGACCATGACGTGGCGGGGACCGAACGTGCCCTGGCTGAGATGATCCGCGAGCTCTCGAAGGGCAACGAAGGTCTTCCGGTGGGCATTGGAGCCGCGGGATGGATGGACCGCAAGGGGCAGAACGTGCTGTTCAGCCCCCACCTGTCTTGGCGCAATGAACCGGTGCGCGACCGTCTGATGCAGCTGGTAGGACATGAAGTGACTCTGGTCAACGACGCTGATGCGGCCGGCTGGGCCGAGCATCGTTTTGGCGCGGGCCGGGGCGAAAGCGACATGGTGTGCCTGACCCTCGGAACGGGGATCGGCGGGGCGGTCATCCTCGGAGGGCAAATCCACCGTGGCAAGTCCGGGATTGCTGGCGAATTCGGGCACCAGGTGATCGTTCCCGGCGGCCATCGGTGCGCCTGCGGAAACCGCGGTTGCTGGGAGCAGTACGCCTCTGGCAATGCCCTGGGCCGGGAAGGAGCCGAACTTGTGCGCAGCAAATCACCGGTGGCCTTCCGCCTGCGCGAGGCCGTGGGCGATGATCCGGACGCCGTTACCGGGGCGGAGGTAACTCGACTTGCCGCAGAGGGCGACCCGGCGTGCGCCGACCTCATTGCGGATATGGGCGAATGGCTCGGGTTGGGCATTTCGAATCTGGTCTCGGTTCTGGATCCGGGGACCATCGTTATCGGCGGCGGCTTGGGCGCGGCGTCGAAGCAACTGGTGGCCACCGCGGAGGAGACTTACCGCCGCACCCTCTCCGGCAGGGGCTACCGTCCCTTTGCGAAGATCAGCCAAGCCGAATTGGGTCCGGTGGCAGGCCTGATCGGGGCTGCTGATTTGGCGAGGTTCAATCAACAGCAATAAACATTGACAGGACATTAGGTCTTATCTAGGCTCAGGTTGTTATTCAACACGAGAGCGAGGTTCCGGCATGGTCCTGCCAGAGAAGCCGCCGCAGACCCGTGGCGGGCCGCTAGCAGTCGTTTTGGGAACCTACGCGGTCGCCATGTGCGGTACCACCATGCCGACCGCGCTGTATCCAATGCTCCAGGATGAATACGGCCTGAGCACCGCCGACTCGACCCAGCTTTTTGCGATCTACGCCCTGGTGGTGCTCACGGTGCTGTGCATCTTCGGTTCCCTCTCTGACGCCATTGGCCGCAAACCCGTCATGATTCTCGGGCTGCTCGCCTCGGCCGCCAGCGGGGTGCTTTATGCCGTGGCCACCGACGCGCCCATGCTGTTCATTGCCCGGACCCTGTCCGGGGTGTGCGCCGGGCTGGTCACCGGAACGGCCACAGCCTATTTGGCGGATCTGGTCTCCAGCTCCGGACGCGGTGCCGCCATTTCCAGCCTGGCGAATATGGCGGGACTAGGCAGCGGTCCGGCCTTGGCGGCATTTCTGACTTTCTTCTTCCCGGCTACCCCCATGATCGCTTTCAGCGTGCACGCGGTGCTTTCGGGCCTGTGCATCGTGCTGCTGGCCATGATCCCCGACAGTGTTGCGCACCGCCGGGGCGGATGGAAACTCAGCCTTCCGCTGGTGCCGCGTTTGGCACGACGGGACTTCTGCGTGGGCGGACTGATGACCCTGGGCTTTGCGGTCATGGGCGGCTGTACAGCCATGACGTCCATCCTGGTGGTCCGCGCCTTTGGGATTACCGACCTGCGCCTGCTGGGGCTCATCGGTTCGCTGATTTTCGCCGCCACTGCCGTGGGCCAGAAAGCGGGCGGGAAGCTGGTCAGCGAAAAAGTGCAGCTGGGCTATGCCGGGCTGGCGGTGGGCGCGGTGCTGATAGCTATTGCCCCGAGGTTGGGCGGGGGCCTGGCGGTCACGGTGTACCTGGTTGGCCTGGTGGTTGCTGGACTGAGCCATGGTGCGCTGTTCCCGGTGGGACTGGGCATCGTACTGCGGCGCATCGAGCTGCGGCATCGAGGCAGCGCCAGCTCCGCCTTCTGGGTACTGGGCTACGCCCTGACCGCACTTGGGGCGCTGGGGCTGGGCTGGGTAGGGCAGATCAGCGGCGAATCGATGGCAGTGACCTGCTTCGGCGCAATCATCGCACTGTGCGCAATCGGGTGCGCCAGGCTTCATCGCCGCTGGGACGATTCTGCAAACTCGCGAATCCCTGCCGGACCCTAGGCCTGCGTGCGGCGGGCATTGCTGGCAACACAGCCGAGCTCCAGTGGGCCCCGGTCTGCGTGTGGCAGAGAACACGTGGTTTGCCGGAATGAGGTGCAGCCGATCCTCGTTGGGCATTGATAGAGGAAAACCGTATCCGGCAATGGCCCGAACCAGTGGCCTCGGACAGATCTGAAAGGCAATCAATGACAGTTGCATCCCAGGAAATCCAGGCCGACACAGCAACGCTCAACGCCATTTTTGGCGAGGCACGCACCGCTAACGCGTTCACCGGAGAGGTTACCGAGGAGCAGGCCCAGGAAATCTACGAACTGGCCAAGTTCGGTCCAACCGCGTTCAATTCCCAGCCGCTGCGCGTCACCTACGTGCGGTCGGACGAAGCCCGCGCCACCCTGGTCGACGCGCTCTCCAACGGCAACAAAGCCAAGACCGCAGCAGCTCCGCTGGTAGCGATCCTCAGCTATGACACGGCATGGCACGAACAGTGGGACAACTTCCTGCCCGGCTACAACGCGCCCAAGGCCATGTACGATGCTGATGCGGACTTCACCGCATCCACCGGCAACAACAACGCACACCTGCAGGCAGGCTACTTCATGCTCGCCGCGCGCAGCTTGGGCTTCGCGGTAGGTCCAATGACCGGCGCGGACTTCTCCGCCATCGACGCATCGTTCTTCCCGGAAGGCGAGCAGAAGAGCTTCCTGGTCGTGAATATCGGCCAGCCAGCCGAGAGCGAGATCGGCTCGCCAAAAGCACGCTTCGACTACGAAGCAGTTGTCCGCACCGTCTAGGTGCATCGAGTACTTCGAAAACGGCATGCGCCAGAAGCCCGGAATTCACACGGTGAATTCCGGGCTTCTGCACGCCAGCGGGAGGATCCTAGGAGGTTGCGGCCAATGAAGCTTGCAGGGCCGCGTCGGCCTCAATGAGTACCTTGGCGGCGACTTCCAGGCCCTCAACGGCACCTAGCTCGGTGTCCTCGTGTTCGATGTTCACCATCATTTCCGGATCCACCTCGTGCAATGCGCGCAAGAACTCGGTCCAGAATGCGGTGCCATGTCCCTTGCCCAAAGCCACGAAGTCCCAGGCTGAATTCTTCGGCCACTCGTTCGCCCATTCATCCCCGCCGAGGTTGGTGCGCGGTTCGTCTTCGCCCAGTTTGCGGAAGCTGTTATCCAATACGCCCTGGATGGCCGCATTCGGATTGACGCGCACATCCTTGGCTGCTGCGTGGAAGACCCATGGGCCCAGGTCGCGGACAACGGCCACCGGATCCATCTGCTGCCAGAAGAGGTGCGAAGCATCCAGTTCAACTCCGATGTTGCTGGTACCGGCCCGCTTCAACAGCTCTCGAAAGCTTGCAGGGTTGAAGACCAGGTTCTGCGGGTGCAGCTCCAGAGCGACCTTGACTCCGTGTTCGACAGCCAGCTCATCGATTTCTTTCCAGAATTCCGCGGCAATCCCGAATTGATAGTCCAGCTGGTCCAGGGCTGCCGAATTCCAGGCATTGACTACCCAATTCGGGGTCGAAGCATTGGGGTCTCCAGCGGGCAGTCCGGACATGGTGACCACGCGGGTCTGGCCTAGGCGCGCGGCCAGCTTGATGGAGCGGCGAATGTCCTCGGCGTGCTTCTGGCCGATTTCGCGATTGGGGTGCAACGGGTTGCCGTTGCAGTTCAGCCCATAGATTTCCACGCCGGTGCCTTCGAATTGGGCGAGGAAAGCATCGCGAGCGATGTCCGATTCCAGGATCTCATCGATGTTCGGCACGTGCACTGGGGGCAAGAAGCCGCCGGTATTCAATTCGATGCCGGTCAGCCCCTGGGCGGCAATGACCTCCAGGGCTTCGGCCAGCGGGCGGTTGTGGAGGATTGCGTTGTAGACTCCGAGTTTCACAGTGAAACCTTCTTTCCGTCATTGGCAGCGGACTGCACGACCGCCTGGAGGACCTGCATATTGTGCACGCCCTCGTCGAATGTTGCGTTGATGGGAAGTGCAGTGCCCAGGCCGCAGACCTCGTCGAGGAAGGCGCGCGCCTGGTAGCCGAAGGCATCATTCTGGCCGAAGCCGACACCTGGCGCATCCATGGGCAGTCCGCCACTGAGGTAGGCGTGTTCCGAGCCGAGATTTACCGTGCGGTAGCCGTTGGTTGCCGAAGGGCCCTCGGTGAGCATGATTTCGATTTCCGCTGGACGCAGCTGGCTGAAGCGTGCGGCGCCCTTCTCGCAAAAGACCTCGAAGGTCAGCGTATTGGGGTGGCCGGCTGCCACGCGGGAAACTTCCAGGCTGCCTGCGGCCCCGGCGAACTGTACGTTGAACGCCGCGTAGTCGTCGTTTTCTACCGGCTCGGACGTGTCGCTCAGTTCCACGAGATCGTGGCCGGTGACGGCGCCGGCTGGCAGGAAGCGTTCGGTGATGCTGGTGCTCAGCTGGCCGCCGCTGACCGAAAGAATCTCGCCGGCCAGGAATTCGGCAACGTAGGCCAGGTGGCTTCCCACATCGGCCAGTGCGCCCGAGCCTGGCTGGCCCTTGAAGCGCCAGCTCATCGGGGCCTGCGGGTTGTGGCCGTAGTCGGTCCAGTAGCGTCCGGAGAAATGCAGCACCTTGCCCAGGGTGCCATCGGCGATCAGGTTCTGGATCGTGGCGATGCCCGGGGTGCGGCGGAAGGTGAAGCCAACGCGGGCCACGGAGTCGGCGTTGCGGGCCGCGGTGGCCATCGCTTCAGCTTCTTGAAGGGTGTCAGCCAGCGGCTTTTCGCACAAAACGTGCTTGCCGGCAGCCAGCAGGCCCTCGACTGCTTCACGGTGGAAACGGTTGGCAATAACTACCGAGACCACGTCGATATCTGGATCTGCGGCCACCTCTTGCCAGGAACCGAGCGCCTTTTCGTAGCCGTAGCGCTTGGCGACCTTGGCTGCGAGCTCGGTGTTCACGTCAGCCACGGCAACGTAGCGAAGCGGTGGCAAGTCGGAGCTGTAGAGGGTGGGTGCTGTGCGGTACCCAGCGATGTGGGACAGCCCGGCCATGCCGGCGCCAATGACGGCAATGCCGATGGTTTTTGTCATGGAATTCTCCTGGGTGAAAGCTGTTCATGGAATATTTTGGAGCGCTCCAAAAGAGTCTAGAACCTATTTCAGATCGCGGTCAAGGGGTCTGCAGGAGAAGGTTTGGAACTGGAAGGAATCAGGGCCGGCGTGGTGCCGCGCAGGTGCCGCGCTCGATGAGCAGCGGCTCCATCAGCACGCGCTGGGCTTCGCGTTCGGGATTGGCGAGCCGGGAGAGCACCTGCTGGGCCACGTGCAATCCAAGCTCGTGGTTGCGGCTATCCACGGTTGTCAGGCGCAGCAGGTGGGTGCCGGAGAGCGGCGAGTTGTCGTAGCCGATGATTGACAAATCCCCAGGTGTCGACAGGCCGGCTTCCCGGGCGGCTGCCATGGCTCCCATGGCCATTGAGTCGTTGCCGGCCAAGATGGCCGTTGTTTCCGGGGCTTCGCCCAAAAGCTGCCGTGCGCACTGGTAGCCGGTGTCTTCGGTGGTCAATTCGCTGACCGAAACTATGCGCTCTTCGAGTCCCGCGGCCTTCATTGCCTCCTGGTACCCGGCCAGGCGCAGCATCGAGGCTCCGCCGCCACCGGCGATGTGGCCAATATTCCGGTGGCCCAGCGAAACCAGGTACTCGATGGCTTGGCGTGCCCCGAGCCTGTCGTCACTGGAAGAAATGTCCGCGCCGCGAACCTGGGTGGCGCGATTGCCGGCCACAATGACCGGAACCTGCGCTGAAAAGCGCATGGCAGGAGTCGGTTCGGTGGCCAGTACCAAAGCCTCTACCCGGGTGCTGAGGAATCCATCGAGCGGGTCCGACTCGACGTGGGTGTTGAGTGCCCGGTCGGAAACTGCGATGCGCAATCCTGCGCTTGCCAGTCCTTCTTGGAGCCCGCGAAGAAGTTCCACGAACCAGACGTTGGTGTAGTCGTCGATGACTATGCCGACTGTCTGGCTCGTGCCGCCGGCAAGTGCCGTGGCGGCCTGGCTGGGGCGGTAATCCAGTTCCTTGATGGCGGCCAGTACTGCCGCGCGACGTGCTTCCGAGACGCTGGGGGAGCCGCGCAGCACCAGGGACACCAGCGACTTGGAAACACCTGCGGCCTGGGCAACGTCGTAGATGGTCGCTCGACGGCGTGCTGCGGCCACAGTTCCTCCTGGGGGTGTCGGTTGTTCTCGTTAAGAGCCTAGCGTTTTGCTCGAGTGCACGGCCGTTAGGGGGTGGATTCTGCTCGTCGAACTTCGCGGGCCACGCCATGAAGCCAAGACATGGCATGTGGAAATTTTTTTATTTTCAACGTCCGAAACAGATGGAATACCCCGGAATTCCGCGGATTTGTCCACACCATGTTACTCATGTTGTAAATATGTCAGTACAAACCTTTGACAGTGCCGAATTCATGGTGCAAAGTATTTCTTGTGGCACCGTTCACATCTTCGGCAGTTGGCCGATCCCTGAACTTCTGACTCGAAAGGACGTCGATCTGCGTGACTTACGACGTACTCACCCTCGGACGCATCAGCGTCGACGTGTATCCGAATGACATCGGCGTTTCCCTCGCGGATGTGAACACATTCAGCAAGTACCTCGGCGGCTCCGCCACCAACGTCGCCGTGGCGGCCGCCCGGCACGGCCGAGCAGCCGGTGTGATCACCAAAATCGGCGACGACGACTTCGGCACATTCCTGGAACGCGAATTGGACCGCTTCGGCGTGGACCGCACCCAGGTAGCCCGCGACGCCACGTTGCAGACGCCAGTCACCTTCTGCGCCATCATGCCGCCGGACGACTTCCCGCTGTACTTCTACGGACGCTTCCCGATGGCGCCGGACTGGAACATCGACAGCAGCGACATCGACCTCCAAGCCGTCAAGGACTCCAGGATCTTCTGGAGCACCGTCACCGGCTTGAGCCGCGAACCTTCGCGCACCGCGCAATTGGCGGCCTATGCCGCCCGCCCAGCAGATTCCCTGGCCCAGGGTCAGTTCACCATTCTGGATTTGGACTACCGCCCGATGTTCTGGGACTCCGTGGAACAGGCCCGCGAACAGGTAGCGCGTGCCCTGCCATCGGCCACCGTGGCCATCGGCAACGACACCGAATGCTCGGTAGCCGTCGGCGAAGGCACCCCGGATGAGCAGGCCGACCGCCTGCTGGAGGCCGGAGTGCAGATTGCCGTGGTCAAGCTCGGCCCCGAAGGGGTCATGGCCAAAACCCGCACCGAGCGCGTGGTTTCCGCGCCGGTCCCGGTGCAGACCGCTAACGGACTGGGTGCCGGAGATTCCTTCGGCGGCGCCTTCTGCCACGGACTGCTCTCCGGCTGGCCGCTGGAACAGGTGCTTGACTACGCCAATGCCGCCGGAGCCATTGTGGCCTCGAAGGTTGCCTGCTCCGACGCCATGCCGGACCCGGAAGAAGTCAATGCCCTGCTGGCCGAGCGCGGCCGCACCGTCCCCGACTCCCAGAAAGACCTGGTCTAGAAATGAAACAGGCATCAGAGCTGCCAGTGGACCGGGAAGACCCGCGCCGCTACGAATCCATCACCCGCCAGCGGCTGGAAGACCCGGCCTCGGTGCAGCGCGCCGCTTCGCTGCGCCGGAAGCACGCCGGCCCGGTGCTGGGACGGCAGAACTTCATCATCGCCGCCGACCACCCGGCCCGCGGCGCCCTGTCCGTGGGCAAGCGCGCCACGGCCATGGCCGATCGCCGCCAGCTGCTGGACCGGCTGCAGATCGCCTTGCAGAACCCCGCCTGCGACGGGGTGCTGGCCTCACCCGATATCCTCGATGACCTGCTGCTGCTGGGCGCGCTGGAAGGCAAGCTGGTCTTCGGATCGATGAACCGCGGCGGGCTCACCGGCTTGGTCAACGAGATCGACGACCGCTTTACCGGGCACAGCGCGGCCGCCCTGGCTGCCCTGGGCGCCGACGGCGGCAAGATGCTCACCCGGATCAGCTACGAGGATCCGGACACCGTGAAAACCCTGGCCGCTACCGCCGACGCCGTGTCGGATCTGGCCCGGCACCAGCTGGTGGCCATGGTCGAGCCGTTCATCTCCAAGCGGGCCGAGGGCAAGGTAGTCAACGACCTGCGCCCGGAGGCAGTGATCAAGTCCATGGGCATCGCCTCGGGACTGGGCGAAACCAGCGCCTACACCTGGCTGAAGATTCCCGTGGTCCAGGAGATGGAACGGGTCATGGCCGCGACCACCCTGCCCACGGTCCTGCTCGGCGGGGATCCATCGGGCAGTCCCGACGAGGTCTTCGCCTCGTGGCAGGCGGCGCTGGCCCTGCCTTCGGTGCAGGGGCTGACCGTAGGCCGGACCCTGCTGTATCCCGAGGACGGGGATGTGGCCGCCGCCGTGGCAACCGCCGCATCGCTACTGGACACCACCGCAACCGTACGCAGCTGAGAAGGACGAAGCTCGATGACTACACGCACAATGACCGTTGCCCAGGCGGTCGTGGAATTCCTGGGCCGCCAGTACACGGTGGATTCCATCGGCGGCACGCACTACCGCGAACGGCTGATTCCGGGCATGTTCGGGATTTTCGGCCACGGGAATGTTGCCGGGGTGGGCCAGGCGCTGAAGCAGTGGCAGGCCAAGGACCCGAGCCTCATGCCGTACTACCAGGGCCGCAATGAGCAGGCCCAGTCGCACCAGGCCGTCGCCTACGCGCGGCACACCCGCCGGCGCGCCACCTACGCGGTCTCCACCTCCATCGGCCCCGGGTCCTCCAACTTGCTCACCGGTGCGGCGCTGGCCACCGCCAACCGCCTGCCGGTGCTGCTGCTGCCTTCGGACACCTTCGCCACCCGCGCCGCGGACCCGGTGCTCCAGCAGCTGGAAATGCCGCACGGCTACGACATCACCGTCAACGACGCCTTCCGCCCGCTGTCCAAGTACTTCGACCGGGTCACGCGACCCGAGCAGCTGGCCAGTGCCTTGCACCACGGGTTGCGGGTGCTCACCGACCCCGCCGAAACCGGAGCGGTGACCATCTCCTTGCCGCAGGACGTGCAGGCCGAGGCCTTCGACTTCCCGGAAGAGCTCTTTGCCGAGCGCGATTGGAAGATCCGCCGCCCGGCACCGGAATCCGAGGACATCGCGGCGGCCGCGGTCATGATCCGCGAAGCCAAGCGCCCATTGATCGTCGCAGGCGGCGGCGTGCTGTACGCCTACGCCACCGAGGAGCTGGCCGCCTTCTGCGAAGCCACCGGCATTCCCGTGGGCAATACCCAGGCCGGGGTGGGCGTGCTGCCGTGGGATTCCAAGTACTCCCTGGGCGCCATCGGCTCCACCGGCACCACCGCGGCCAATGCGCTGGCCGAGCAAGCGGACCTGGTCATCGGCATCGGCACCCGCTATGAGGACTTCACCACCGCCAGCCGCACCGCATTCCAGAACCCGGAGGTGAAGTTCGTGAACATCAACGTCGCCGCGCTGGACGCCTACAAGCACGGCACCGTGCTGCCGGTGGTCGCCGATGCCCGCAAAGCGCTGATCGCACTGCGCGAGGCGCTGACCGGATACCGGGTCGAGGGAGCCCTGGAAGTCCAGGCCGCCACCGAGAAGCAGCGCTGGGACGCGACCGTTGATGCGGCCTTCGCCGAGCGGCTGAGCCCGCTGGTCAGCCAGAACGCCATCATCGGAGCGGTGAACCAGGCCATGGATCCGCGCGATGTGGTGGTCTGCGCCGCCGGCTCGCTGCCCGGGGACCTGCACAAGATGTGGCGGGTCTCCGACCCGTTCGGCTACCACGTGGAATACGGCTTCTCCTGCATGGGATACGAGATCGCCGGCGGGCTGGGCATCAAGCGCGCCGCCCTTGCTGAAACCGCGCGAGGTTCCGAAGAGTCCCGCGACGTCGTGGTGATGGTGGGTGACGGCTCCTACCTGATGATGCACACCGAGCTGGTCACCGCCGTGGCCGAAGGCCTGAAGCTGATCACCGTGCTGATACAGAACCATGGCTACGCCTCCATCGGAGCCCTGTCCGAATCACTGGGCTCCCAGCGTTTCGGCACCAAGTACCGCACGCTCGATGCCCAGCGCCACAGCTTCGATGATGGTGCGACCTTGCCAGTGGACCTGGCTGCCAACGCCGAGTCGCTGGGCGTGAAGGTCATCCGGATCGAGCCCGGGCCCCAAGCCATCGATGAGCTCTCGGCGGCCATCGCCCAGGCCAAGGCCGCGCCCGAGGGTTCGGGACCGATCCTGATCCACATCGAATCCGACCTCTACGCCGATGCTCCCTCCAGCGAGTCCTGGTGGGATGTGCCGGTCAGCGAGGTCGCCGAGCTGGACTCCACCACCCAGGCCCGCAAGACCTACGCCGAGCACAAATCCCGCCAGAAGCCCCTGCTGGGCTAGGCGCACCGCACCAGACCAACTCGAATACCGAAAGACGTGAACCCATGACTGCTACCGCTACCGAAGTCACCGAAATCCTGCACTACATCAACGGCAAGCCCAGCGCCGGCACCGGCACCGCCACCCAGCCGGTCTACAACCCGGCAACCGGAGAAATCACCGGCCAGCTGCACCTGGCCAGCGGCGAGGACCTGCAGCAGGCTGTGGCCGTGGCCAAGGCCGCCTCCGAAACCTGGGGCGAAGTATCGATCGCCAAGCGCAGCAAGATCCTCTTCCGCTTCCAGCAGCTGCTCACCGAGCACACCGGCGAGCTGGCCCGCATCGTCACCTCCGAGCACGGCAAGGTCCTCTCCGACGCCGCCGGCGAGATCAGCCGCGGCATCGAAGTGGTGGAGTATGCCTGCGGCATCTCCCAGTCGCTGAAGGGCGAATACTCCGACCAGGTCTCCACCGGCATCGACGTGTTCTCCTTCCGCCAGCCGCTGGGCGTGGTCGCCGGCATCACCCCGTTCAACTTCCCGGTGATGGTGCCGCTGTGGATGGCACCGGTGGCCATTGCCACCGGCAACGCCTTCATCCTCAAGCCTTCCGAGCGCGACCCTTCGGCCGCCTTGCTGATCGCCGAGCTGTTCAAGGAAGCCGGCCTGCCCGACGGCGTTTTCCAGGTGCTGCACGGCGGCAAGGAAACCGTGGACGGGCTGCTCACCCACCCGGATGTGGATGGCATCTCCTTTGTCGGTTCCACTCCGATCGCCAAGTACGTGCACGAAACCGCCACCAAGCACGGCAAACGCGTGCAGGCCCTGGGCGGAGCGAAGAACCACGCGGTGATCATGCCCGATGCCGATATGGACTTGGCCGCCGACCACATCAACGCCGCCGCTTTCGGCTCCGCGGGCCAGCGCTGCATGGCCATCTCCGTGGCCGTCGCCGTGGGCGATGCCGCCGATGGCCTGGTGGACAAGCTCGCCGAGCATGCCCGCAACGTCAACGTCTCGAACGGCTTCGATGAGACGGCGGATATGGGACCGGTGATCACCCCGGCCTCGAAGTCCCGCCTGCAGAAGATCGTTGGCGAGGCGCAGGAAGCTGGCGCCGCGCTGGTCATCGACGGACGCGACCTGGTGGTCAAGGACCACGAGAACGGGTTCTTTGTCGGCCCGACCATCATCGACAAGGTCAGCCGCGAGATGAGCGCCTACACCGAGGAGATCTTCGGCCCGGTACTGGTGGTGCTGCGCGTAGACAGCCTGGAAGAAGCCATCGAAGTGGTCAACGCGAACCCCTACGGCAACGGCACGGCCATCTTCACCTCCTCCGGCGCCCACGCCCGCACCTACACCCGCCGCATCCAGGTAGGCATGGTCGGGGTCAACGTGCCGCTGCCGGTGCCGGTTGCCTGGCACTCCTTCGGAGGCTGGAAGGACTCGCTGTTCGGCGAGCACCACATCTACGGCCCGGACGGCGTGCGCTTCTACACCCGGGGCAAGGCCATCACGCAGCGCTGGCCGGAGCCGGCCCAGGGCACGGCCGCCACCTTCAACTTCCCCTCCAACTAGGCACCTTGAACAGAAGATAAGGTACGCACCATGGCACAGAACATCACCATTGGGACTGCCCCCGACTCCTGGGGAGTCTGGTTTCCCGATGATCCCCAGCAGACACCCTGGCAGCGCTTCCTCGACGAAGTGGCTGAAGCCGGCTACAAGACCATTGAACTGGGTCCCTACGGGTACCTGCCCACCGACCCCGCGCAGCTGGCCGACGAGCTGGCCGCCCGCGACCTGAAGGTCTGCGCCGGCACCGTCTTCACCGCCTTCCACCGCGGCATCGACGGCAGCGCCAGCGCCTGGGAAGAAGCCTGGGAGCCAGCCCGCAAGGTGGCCGAGCTGACCGCCGCCATGGGAGGCGAGCATATTGTGGTGATCCCTGCCATGTGGCGCGACGACGTCACCGGCCAGGCCATCGAATCGGGCACCCTGGACGGTTCGGCCTGGGATTCGCTGGCCAAGGGCCATGACCGGCTGGGAAGGATCCTGCAGGAGGAATTCGGCCTCAAGCAGCAGTTCCATTCCCACGCCGACTCCCACGTCTGCGGCCAGGGCGACATCGAGAAGTTCCTTGAGCTCACCGACCCGCAATTCACCACCCTGTGCCTGGACACCGGACATGCCGAATACGGTGGAGCTTCCAGCGTGGACTTGATCCGCCGCTTCCCGGAGCGCATCGGGTACCTGCACCTGAAGCAGATCAACCCGGACATCCTGGCCACGGTCCGCGCACAGGACATGACCTGGGCCGCGGCCAACTTGGCCGGGGTGATGTGCGAACCGCCTTCCGGGTTGCCTGACCTCAACGAGGTCTTGAAGGAAGTGGAGAAGCTGGGCCGTCCGATTTTCGGAATTGTCGAACAGGACATGTACCCGGTGGCCGACTTCTCGGTGCCGCTGCCCATCGCCACCCGCACCCGCGACTACCTGCTCAGCTGCGGCTCGCGCAGCCGCGTCTAAGCAATCCCCACCTAGCCAAGAATTCTTGAAAGGACATATCGTGCCAGATAACCTGCGCGTCGCCGTCGTTGGAGCCGGGCGCATGGGCGCCGACCACATACAGCGGATCCACCACCGTATTTCCGGAGCCGAAGTCGCGGCCGTTGTCGATATCGACACCGACCGGGTCGCTGCGGCCATCGACGGGATCCCGGGTGCCAAGGGCTACGCCGACCTGTCCGCGGCGCTCGCCGACGGCGAGGTCAACGCGGTACTGCTGGCGACCCCCGGCTTCCTGCACCACGATGCACTGCTGGCGGTGCTCGAGGCAGATATTCCGGTGCTGTGCGAAAAGCCGCTGACCCCCGATGCCGCTTCCTCCTGGGAGATCGTCGAGGCCGAGGCCAAGCTGGGCCGCAAGCGCATCCAAGTGGGCTTCATGCGGCGCTTCGACGCCGAGTACCGGCAGCTGCGCCAGCTGATCGAGGACGAGAGCCTGGGTGAATTGCTGGTGCTGCACCACCAGCACCGCAATCCCTCCACCCCGGAGGGCTTCACCAATGAGATGCTGATCAACGACTCGGTGGTCCACGAATTCGACGCCATCCGCTACTTCACCGGTGACGAGATCACCTCGGTGCAGGTGCGCTTGGGCAAGGCCACCCGCAATGCTCCCAACGGCCAGCACGACCCCCAGCACGTGCTGCTGGAAACCTCGACCGGAGTGCTCGCCGACGTGGAGATCTACGTCAACGCGAAGTTCGGCTACGAGGTGGCGACCCAGGCTTCCTTCGAGGAGGGCATCGTGTCCATCGGCAATGACGCTGGACCGTATGTGCGTACCGCCGGGCAGTGGGGCGGCAAGGTCACCCCGGGCTTCGAGGAGCGTTTCGGCGCCGCCTACGATACCGAAATCCAGTCATGGGTGGACGCCGCGCTGCGAGGCGAATTGGGCGGGCCCAGCGCCTGGGACGGCTACGCCACCGCGGCCTGCTGCGAGGCGGGAGTCGAAGCCCAGCGCACCGGCGAAAAGGTGGCAGTCAAGCTGAACAGCAAGCCGGATCTCTACAGCTAAGGGCATCATGAAATACGCACTGGACCCGACCCCGTTCCATTACACCCATTCGCTGCTCCAGTTCCCGGAACTGGCAGTGGAGCTGGGCTATGACAGCATCCAGCTGACACCGCATGCGGACATGATTCCGTTCTTCACCCACCCCAAGGCCGACGATGACCTGGTCGCGCAGCTCGCGGCCCGTTGCCGGGCTTCCGGGGTGGAGATCGCTTCGGTGCTGCCGGTACTGCGCTGGGCCTCGCCCGATGAGAATTTGCGCCAGGCCGCGGTGCGCTACTGGAAGCGCGCCATCCAGATTGCCGTGGATCTCGGCGTGAACCAGATGAACACTGAATTCTCCGGGCGGCCGGAACGCGCCGAGGAGTCCGAGGCGGCGTTCTACCGCTCCATGGAAGAGCTCGTGCCAATCATTGAGCGCGAGGGCATCAATGTGGCCATTGACCCGCATCCGGATGATTTTGTCGAAGAAGGCCTGGCCGCTTGGCGGGTGATCCGCGGGGTGAACTCGCCGAATCTGTCCTTCGTCTACGTTGCTTCGCATTCCTTCCACATGAAGGACAAGCCGCTGGATATCATGCAGGCAGTGGGAGAGCGGCTGCGCGTGGTGCACGTGGCGGACACCATGAACCATCATGCCTCGCACGGGTTGCGCTACATCACCAACCCGCCGGGCAATGCGGTGCGCGTGCACCAGCATCTGAAGCTTGGCGATGGCGACGTGAACTGGGACGAATTCTTCTCCGGCCTCGTGGCCAACGGATTTGCCGACCGCCAGGACAGCGTGATGGTCTCCTGCGTTTTTGCCGAGAACGAGAACGCCGTAGCAGTCGCCAAGTACCAGTTGGAGCAGATGCGCAGCCGCGTTGACGCTGCCCGTGCCGTGCGCGCCTAGCCAAACCGGCTTCCCGAGCCGAATTGCAACATGACGAAAGCCGAATCCGCAAGGGTTCGGCTTTCGTCGTCCTGCCCGGGGGCCATCCTGCGCAGAAGGCGGATCCAGCAAGAGCCGCAAAATGCCGTGATGATCTGTGGGCATGGTCCCGGGAAGTGGCGGACCGGGAGGCTGCGGCAGTCCAAAAAGCAGTATCCGCCAGGACAAAATGTCCAAGAATGCTTGCCCAGAAAACACTGATGACGTATTGTCCTTACATAAGGGCTGTGAAGCCCATCACTTTCAATTATCGACGGGGCCGGAATAATGCTCAATGGCCCCCGCCGCACCGAGTGGAGGAAGCCGGATCGCAGTTGATCCGATGGATGGCCGCAGGCCAGCCATGCTTCCACCCGGGCAATCCAAAGGAGTCCCCATGTCCAGTGCGCAGAGTGCTTCTGCAGAGTCGAGTCTGCCGCCCCTTAGTCCGGGCCCCCATGCAAAACGTCTCGGTTTAATCTCCATCGTTGCCTGTTTCGGCGGTCTGCTTTTCGGCTATGACACAGGTGTTGCCAACGGTGCTGAAGGCCCGATGGCCGCCGAGCTGGGCCTGAATCTCCTGCAGATTGGCGTGGTGATCAGCTCGCTGGTCTTCGCCGCCGCAATTGGCGCACTGGTCGGTGGGCAGATCGCTGACGTGTGGGGCCGGCGGAAAACCATCATCATGCTGGCAGTCCTCTTCTTCGCGGGAAGCCTGCTGGTTGTCTTTTCGCCTGCTGGACCGGAACTGGGAACGTTCTCGCCCTTTGGCTACAGCGTGCTGATTGCCGGACGCATCATGCTCGGATTGGCCGTCGGCGGCGCATCTACGGTCGTACCGGTATACCTGGCTGAACTGGCACCGTATGAAATTCGCGGCTCGATCACCGGCCGCAATGAGTTGGCCATCGTCTCGGGCCAGCTGGCCGCCTTCGTCATGAACGCGATCATTGGAACCGTTCTGGGCGGGACCGTGGATGGCATCTGGCGTATCATGTTCGCGATTTGCGCCTTGCCGGCATTGGCGTTGTTCTTCGGCATGCTGCGCATGCCTGAATCCCCTCGCTGGCTCGTGGAAAAGCGCCGCTATGCCGAGGCGTTGCGGGTGCTCAAGACCGTGCGTTCGCCTGAGCGCGCACTGGCCGAAGTCCACGAGATCGAGATTGTCGCCGACGAGGAAAAGCTGGCTAACAAGCCGGTGGGCATCAAAGCGGTGCTGAAGAACAAATGGCTGATGCGCATCATCGCCATCGGCATCGGCGTTTCCATGACTCAGCAGCTCACGGGCATCAACTCGATCATGTACTACGGCACGCGCGTGCTGGAAGAATCCGGGATGTCAGAGCAGCAGGCAGTACTGGCGAATATCGCCTTTGGCGTGGTTGCTGTCATTGGCGGAATTATCGCCCTGCGCAACATGGACCGCATGGACCGCCGCAAGACGTTCCTGATTGGCCTGTCGCTGACCACCACCTGCCACCTGCTGGTGGCTATCGCGGGCATGCTGCTGCCAGTTGGCAGCCCGATCCGGCCAGTGGTGATCCTGATCCTGGTGGTTGCCTTCGTGATGTCCATGCAGACATTCCTGAACGTGGCCGTCTGGGTATGGCTGGCTGAAATCTTCCCGCTGCATATGCGCGGACTGGGCATTGGCATCTCGGTGTTCTTTGGCTGGACGACCAACGGCGTGCTGGCACTGTTCTTCCCATCGCTGGTCTCCGGGATCGGGATTACCGGGTCCTTCTTCATCTTCGCTGGCATCGGTGTGCTGGCACTGTTCTTCGTAGCCACGCAGGTGCCTGAAACCCGTGGACGCTCGCTGGAAGCGCTGGAAGAGGATGTTTCCACCGGAGCGATCTACCACGTCAAGCCTGCGGTCAACGCCTGAATCGCGGCGCATCGCTGAGCTGGCAAGCCCAGCCCCCGCCACGTGGCAAGGGGCTGGGCTCGCTGCTATGCCCGGGGCCTTGCCGTGCTGCCTCGCACCACCAGCTGCGGGGCATGGGTGCTGGAAGCGCCCGGGGCGTTCAGGGCCGCGTGCATGGCGGCTTGGGCCAGTGCTGCGACGTCTTGCCGAACGCTGGTCAGATCGGCGTGCGCCAGCCTGGCGAATTCACTGTCGTCATAGCCGACTAGGCAGATCTGTTCGGGAACATGCAGGCCGGCAAGGTCGATTGCTTGGCGGGCGCCGAGTGCCGCACGGTCATTGAAGGCCAGTACCGCTGTGGCGCGTTCGGCTGGGGCAGTTGCTGCCAGGTATTCGCGCAGGACCGTGAAAGCGGTGGCGTCATCGGGGCCAGCTGGGAGCACTTGGCCGTGCGCGTTGGCGCGGGCGGCGGATTCGGCAAAGGCATCGCGCCGCTGTTGCGCCGCGATGGCAGATCCGCCATCCAGATGCAGCAGCCGGGTGTGGCCGAGCTGGGCCACATGGCTGACGGCTTGTTCAACGCCGGCAGCCTCGTTGGTAATGACGGAGGGGATGCCGTCAATCGTGCGCAGCAGGCTGATTATGGGAAGCTGCTTGGAGGCGTGGACCAGTTGAGCCGGCGGAAGTTCCGAGAACAGGCCGATCACCGCTTCGACTCCCGCATCGATCAGCGTATTGAGCACTCGGCGTTCATCGCGGTGCTTGCCGGTAGCGCCCAGGATGATCTCGAAGCCGTTCTGGTCTGCCTGCGCGTACAGGGCATCGGCCAACTCCGCATGCAACGGTTCTCCCAGCGCCAGGGCCAGCCCGATGGTCCGGCTGCGGCTGCTGCGCAGAGACCGCGCGCGCGAATCCGGGCGGTAACCCAACTCCGCGGCCGCCTGCTTGACTCGGGACCGGGACTCCTCGCTGGCACCCTCGGCACCGCGCATGACAATCGAGGCCAGCGCTACCGAGACCCCTGAGGCGCGGGCGACGTCGGCCAGTGTGGGGCGTTTTGCAGGGGGTGTCGGCATGGGCGGAACTTTCTTCTAGAACGTTATAGACAGTTGCTATCCAGTGTGCCATGATTTTCCTGAACACTAAATCTAGAACGTTCTAGGAGAGACCTCATGGCTTACCAGACCCTGCCAGAAACTTCGATAAAGCCGCTGCGCCTGGCCGTTATCGGTACCGGGTGGATCGGAGCATTCCACGCCCGCACTGTGGCGCAGCATCTGCCGGATGCGCAATTGCATGTCATAGCGGACCCGGCGCCGGGCCGGGCCGCTGAACTGGCCGCTGAGCTTGGTTGCCCGAACTACACCGAAGACATCGCCGACGTGCTGGCCGACGACAGCGTGGACGCCGTGGTTATCGGGGCGCCTTCGAGCTTCCATGCCGGCTTGATCGCCCAAGCCGCCGCAGCCGGAAAGCACATCTTCTGCGAAAAGCCGGCAGCGCACGCGTTGTCGGACTTGGACGCCGCGCTTGACGCCGTGGAGGCTTCCGGGGTGCTGCTGCAGATCGGTTTCAACCGGCGCTTCTCCCGGGACTTCGCCGTTGTGGCGGAACAGGTGCATTCCGGAGTTATTGGCACCCCGCAACTGCTGCGCTCGCTGACCCGGGATCCAGAAGTGGCCGGCGGGCTGCCCAACGCGGCAAAGATCCGTTCCCACGTCATTTTCACTGAAACCCTGATCCACGATTTTGACACCCTGAACTGGTTGAACCCGGGAGCCGAAGCAGTGGAAGTCCACGTCATGTCCGATGCGCTGGTGGCCCCTGAGCACCGGGGCTCCGGTTTGCTGGATACCGCCGTGGTGAGCCTGCGCTACTCCAATGGGGCAATCGCCGTGGCCGAGGCGAACTTCTCGGCCAGCTACGGCTATGACGTGCGCGGAGAAGTCTTCGGTTCAAAGGGCATGGTGCAGGCAGGCAATCCGGTGCAGCTGGCCGCGGCCAGCTTCGACAGCCAGGGAGCGCATGCGCCAACCGAACGGTTGAACATCGAGCTATTCGCCCAGGCCTACCGCGAGCAGCTCTCGGTCTTCGCCCGCAAGATCCGGGGCTTGCGCGAGGATACGGCTGATGCGGCCCTGGCGGTCCCCACCGGCGCCGACGCCCGCGCAGCCCTGCGCATCGCACTGGCGGCCTTGGAATCCGCAGAATCCGGGCTGCCGGTCAAGTTGGAATCCGCCACCCGCCTTGCGGTGAACCCATGAACGGGCAACTGGCGGTCTGTGCCGAAATGGTCTTCCTGGACCTTCCGCTGATCGACCGGGTGAAGCGCCTGGACGAGGCCGGCTTTGAAATAGAACTCTGGGATATCCGGGGCAAGGACCTGCCGGCATTGGCGGCCACCGGCGCCCGTTTCGGCTCCATGACAGGCTACAGCGCAGGCAGCCTCTGCGATCCGGACAGCGCGGGCGAAGTTGTTCGCACCGCCAAGGAATTGATCCCGGCAGCCCAGCAGCTGGGCATCCACCGGCTAGTTGTGCATCCGGCCCAGCTCGTTGACGGGCAGGCGGCCAGCCCGCAATTCCGGGCTACCGGAGAGATGTGGCTCACCGCAGCGCGAACGCTGGAAGCACTGGGCCGCATCGGCGAAGAGCACCAGGTCACCTTCATGCTGGAGAACCTGAACACGATCCTGGATCACCCTGGAATCCCGCTGGGACGCGCCAAGGACACGATGTCCCTGGTCAAGGCCGTCGGGCACCCGAACGTGAAGATGATGCTGGACCTGTACCACGCCCAAATTGGCGAGGGGAACCTCATCGAACTGGTGCGCTCGGCGCTTCCGCACATTGGGGAAATCCAGGTCGCAGACGTACCCGGACGGTGCGAGCCGGGCACCGGGGAGATCAACTATCTGGCCGTCGCCCGTGTGCTGGCCGAGCTGGGTTATTCTGGCCCGATCGGCATGGAGGCCTACGCCAGCGCAGATTCCGAAGGAGCCATCGCGGCCTTTGCCCAGGCGTTTTCACCGCTGTCCAAGCCCGTGGCGCGCTAGCATCATGCACCGAGCATCGGAATGAGAGTCTAAAGCCCAGTGGCGGCAGCAGGAAAACCTGCTGCCGCCACTTGGCGTGCGTTCCGAGAAGCTACGCGCCAGCGCCGAAAGGCAAGCGCGAATCCATGCTCTGCGAATCCCAAGTCTGGCGGATCCAGCCGTGGTGGGGATCATCGTTGATCAGCCAATCGCGCACCCGCCCCGGGCCGGCCATGACGTTCAGGTAGTAGAGGTCGTATCCCGGCCCGGCCATGGCCGGACCATGCCAGCCGTAGGGGACCAGGACAACGTCCCCGGTGCGGACCTCGGCATTTACATCAATGGGGCGTTCATCCGAAGCATAAACGCGCGCGTAGCCGATGGGATCGCTTGCCGCCTCGGCGGGCATGCCCTGGGCTAGCTGCGTCTCGAAGTAGTAGATTTCCTCGAGGCTGGTTTCGCCTTCCTTCTCCTGATCATGCTTATGCGGAGGGTAGGAAGACCAGTTGCCCGCCGGAGTGATGACTTCGCAGACGATGAATCGGTCCGCTTCCAGGGCGGCCGGGGTGCCGAAGTTGTGGACCTGGCGGGAGCAGTTTCCTGCGCCGCGCAGCTCCACAGGGGTCTCTTCTGCCCTGATCAGCCGGGTCGGGTAGGACTGCTTGGCCGGGGCCAGTGCGACGGCGACCCGGCCCCCTTTGGCGGAGCTGATGGACAACGCCGTGTTGATGCCGGTGTAGAGGACATCAGCAGGTCCAGCAAAGACTGATTCGCGACCCTTGAGAACATGTTCGGTTCCTGCCATGGCGACAGTGAATGATTCGCCGCTGAGCGGGACCACGATCCGTTCTTCGCCGCAGGCCTCCAGTTCAAGTGTTTGGCCAGGGGCCAGCTCAGCTACCTTGAGTCCGGTGTGTGCCCAGCCGTCTATGGAAACGGCTGAGTCATGGGCACCGAGCGAGATGCTCCATTCTCCGTTAGCGGCCGAACCTGCAGGGTAAATCCAATCGGTCATCAGTCGATCCTTTCGACGGCGGGGGACAGGTGCCTAGCGTTGCACCAAGGTCATTTCAAAACTGTAGGCGTCTGCTCGATAAACATGGGAGCCGGTTTCCACGTTGCGCCCAGTGTCATCCACCGCGGTGCGCTGCATGGTCACCAGGGCCGAACCGGCCGCTGCGTCCAAGGTCTTGGCCTGGGCTTCATCTGCGGTCGTGGCCCCGATGCGCTGCTGGGCCAGGCGGAAGTTCACCCCTGCTTCGCGCAGGAGCTCGTAGAGGCCATGGGCCTGCAAGGACTTTTCGTCCAGCTCGACAATGTCGTCGCGAACCCAGTTCTCCATGAGGGCCAGCGGGCTGCCTCCGGCAGAACGCAGCCGGGTGAAGTGGTAGACAGAGACGTCCTTGGGCAACGAAAGAAGATCCTGGATCTCCGGCGGAGCGGGAATGTGCTCGAAGCTGAGCAGGGTGGTAGAAGGCTTCTTCCCGGCGCGCTCAAGGTCGTCATTCAGGCTGGACAGCTCAAGATGCCGGCGGATCTGGCTGGAAACAACCTGCGTTCCCACACCACGCTTGCGCACCAGCAGGCCGGACTGGACTAGGTCATCCATGGCCTTGCGAATGGTGGGCCGTGAAAGCCGCAGCCGCTGGGCCAGCTCGATTTCATTTTCCAGTCGAGTGCCCGAGGCCAGCGAACCGTCGCGGATCGCGCCTTCGATGCCTTGCGCTACCTGGTGGTAGAGGGGAATGGGCGAAGATCGGTCGATCTTGATGCTCAGTGGTGTGCTCACAGTTGCTCCTTGCCGGCGACTTTGTCATGATATGTCGCTTTGACAGGACAAACTATATATGAAAGTTCATGATTTGGGCATCCTTTGGCTGGAAATCCATTCATTCCAAAGCATTCTCCACGCTAGTTGGTGATCCCCAGCGGCGTTGCCAACCGCGGGGTTCGAGTCAGACATGAGGTCCGACAAGGGGAATTGGACAACAGGTTTGATTGTCCAATTGTCCTGATAAGAAATTCGGCAGATTCCATTGCCCGAGGATTCCAGTGGCACATATGGTTTTTTGGAACGGTCCAAGACTTGAGGCGAGCCGCGGCGGCCACAGAGAATCACGGCGTTAAACGCCGCAGACAGGAGAACATCATGAATGAACAGCGCAGCATCGGCGTGGGGCTGATCTCGGTGGGATGGATGGGCAAGCTGCACGCTCGCGCCTACAGTTCGGTGCCCTATGCTTATCCAGAGCTGGGCATCAAGCCAAGACTGGTCATAGCCGCGGACACCGAACAGTCGCGAGTCGACTTCGCGATCTCAACACTGGGCTTCGAGCGCGGAACACTGGACTACCACCAGGTACTAGCCGATCCCGAGGTGGATGTCGTCTCGATTTGCGCTCCGAACTTCCTGCACGCCGACATGGCGATCGCCGCAGCAGAGGCCGGCAAGCACTTCTGGATCGAAAAGCCCGCCGGTCGAAGCCTTGCCGAAACGCAGGCTATCGAGCAAGCCGCCATCCGCAATGGCGTGGTCACCTCGGTCGGGTTCAACTACCGGCATGCGCCAGCTATCGCACGCGCCCGCCAGCTGGTGCAAGAAGGCCGGCTGGGATCCATCACGAATGTCCGCGCCAGCTTCCTTGCCGGATATGCGGCAGACCCCCGGGCCGCTTTATCGTGGCGCTTCAACCGGGAGCTGGCCGGCAGCGGGGTGCTTGCTGACCTGTTCAGCCATGCAGCTGATCTATGCAGCCATGTTGTCGGCCCCATCCAGGGTATTTCCGCATCCACCAATGTCATGATTCCGTCCCGGCCGAAACTATCCATGGGCCAGGGCACGCACTTCGACCTGATCGAAGGCGGTGACCAAGGTGAAGTCGAGAATGAGGATTACGCCGCAGCGTTGGTGCGTTTCAGCCCAGAAGGCGTGGCGGACCGCGCGATCGGAACTATCGAGGCATCCCGGGTGGCTGTGGGACCGCAGTGCGGTTACCGGCTGGAAATCTACGGCACGGAAGGTTCGGTCAAGTGGGATTTTGAACGCATGAATGAACTGGAAGTCGTGCTCGGTCGAGACAACGAAGAACAGGGATTCACGACGGTGATCGGCTCGCCAAAGCATGGCGAATACTCCCGGTTCCAGCCAGGCCCAGGGAACGCGATGGGCTTTGACGACCTCAAGACCATCGAGGCCAAGAAGTTCCTGCTGGCTGTCGCCGGTGGCGAGAAAACGAACTCCACCATCGCCGATGCGGTGGCGGCAGCCGCAGTGGTCGAAGCGGCCGAAGCATCTGCCGCAAGCGGCACGTGGCAGGCGCTGGATGAGCCGGTGCGCGCTGCGAGTGTGCAATACTGACCGCCATGCCTGACTCGTCGCGCCGCCGCCCCACGATCCGGGACGTCGCCAAGCATGCCGGGGTCTCAAAATCCTTGGTCTCCCTGGTGCTCTCGGATCCTAGCAAGGTCAGTTCGATGCGGCGTTCGCTGGTCGAGGACTCCATCCGCGAGTTGGGCTATCAGCCCAACCTGGCAGCGCGCTCGCTTTCGGCCGAGAACCGGCATGCCATTGGCGTCGTCCTGGGGGAACTGCATAATCCCTGGGTTCTGAGCGTCGCGGAAGTGGTGCGCGAACAGTTGCAAGCAGCAGGGCTTGACGTGCTGTTCAGTGCGGCCGCGATCCACGACGGGCAGGGCGTTGGGCCCGCGGAACTGCAGACCTTGCGCGATTTGCGGGTCAGCGGAATCCTCGTCGTCGGATCAGCCGATGACGCAGTCAGCTTCGAAGCCGCCTTGGGTGAGACTCCCGCTGTATTTGTTGGCGGCGGGCGCCAGGCCCAATCAGGCACTGGCGCGGTTTCGGTTAATGATGAGCAGGGCTTCGGCATGGTGGTTGACCACTTGGTCGATTGCGGAAATGCGCGGATTACCCATATAGCCGGTGGCGCTGGTCCGGTTTCTGCGACGCGCGAAGCTGCCTATCATCGGGCGATGCTGCGCCATGGCTTGCGCCAGCATGTACAGGTGGTGGAAGCCGGGCCAACGATTCAGGCCGGGCATGAAGCCGTAGCGCGGTTGCTGGCCTCGGGAGCACGGCCTGAATCGCTGGCTTGTTTCAATGATCTTTCCGCCATTGGGGCGCTGCAGGCTCTGGATGAGGCTGGCGTGTCTGCGGCGGTGACTGGCTACGACAATATTTCCCTATCGTCGCTGGGAAGAATTTCGCTGACCAGCATCGGCTCGGATTCGGAAGATCTCGGTCGCAGCAGCGTGCGGCTGCTGCTCCAATTGATGCGGAATCCGGAAGGAAAATTTGCACGTCAGTTGATGATTCCACCGCGGCTTATCGTGCGCTCCTCGTCGCAGCTGCACCGTTGAACCCTGTGAAAGCGGCGTTTCGCCGTGCTTGTCGAGGTCGGCAAATTACTCGTCTTCACATCCTTATGTCTTAACAAAGTCTTGACGGATCGCTTTTCGTCACGCACACTTTAGGCATCTTGTGATTCAAGTCACGGAACATCTTGTTAAGGCGGCCCGCCCCAGGGGACAATCGGGGTGCGCCGGGGATTCCTGAAGGGGAAACGAATATGGGAAAGCCAATTTGGCGCAAACTCGC
The DNA here is from genome assembly GCF_044743685.1 of Glutamicibacter sp. NPDC087583. Lineage (NCBI taxonomy): Bacteria > Bacillati > Actinomycetota > Actinomycetes > Micrococcales > Micrococcaceae > Glutamicibacter > Glutamicibacter sp. NPDC087583. The sequence goes on from NZ_JBIUWY010000004.1 coordinate 178,363, forward strand.
AATCACGCTCGCCATCATTCCAGCATTGGGGCTGGCGGCTTGCTCGTCCACTGGCGGGCGTGCACCGGAACCGGAAAGCAATGCCGGTGGCGGTGCGGTGGCGGCTACTGACCGCATCAAAATCGCGGTCATCACCCACGCGGCTCCAGGAGATACCTTCTGGGACATTCTTAGAAAGGGCGCTGAAGAAGCTTCGGCCAAGGACAACGTAGAACTCCAGTATCTGAGTGATCCTGATGGTGGACGCCAGTCCCAGCTGATCGAGCAGGCTATTGACCAGGGCGTCGACGGCATCGCCGTGACCCTGGCCAAGCCCGACGCCATGGCTGGAGCGCTAGGCAAGGCTGCCGATGCCGGGATCCCCATTGTCAGCTTGAATGCCGGTGAAGCCCGATTCAAGGATCTCGGAGCATTTGCCCACTTCGGTTCCAATGAGCAGCTTGCAGGCCAGGCCGCTGGCGAAAAGCTGAAGGAGGCGGGAATCAAGAAGCCGATATGCGTCATCCAGGAACAGGGGCACGTTGGGCTTGAAGCACGTTGCGCCGGCGTGAAGAAAATCGTCCCAGACACCGAAATACTCTACGTGCAGGGCACTGACATGACCCAGGTTGAATCAACGGCAACCGCAAAGCTCCAAGCCGATAAGCAAGCCGACGCGATCATCGGCCTGGGCGCACCCATCACGATGACACTGCTCAAGGCTAAAGCCACGGCGAAGTCCGAGGTCGAGGTAGCTTCCTTCGACATGAACTCGCAGTTGGTTGAAGAAATCACCAAGGGCAATGTGATGTTCACCGTTGACCAGCAGCCTTGGTTGCAGGGCTACATGGCAGTTGATGCGCTGTGGCAGAACAACCGTGGCGGCTTCACCATCGGCGGTGGACAGGCGACGTTGACCGGCCCGGCTGTTGTAGACAAAGCCGTCGCTGAGCAAATTACCAGTTTCGCCCAAGAAGGCGTCCGCTAGCCACATCCCCTCGGCGCGCGCCTGATCTGCCGGTAGCGGCGATCCGGCGCGCAGCCTGGACACGGAGGAAATCCCATGTCATCTATAACAGCTTCACCCTCTCAAAAGAGAAAATCTCCGGCTCTGGACGAGCGCGTCGGCAAGAAAAGCGCATTGTCTATCCTTCTGGGCCGTCCGGAGATCGGTGCTCTCGTGGGCGCCATCGCCCTCTTCGTATTCTTCGCCGTCGTCGCTCCGGTCTTCCTGGCCCCCGCATCCTTGGCCACCGTCCTCTATGGGGCTTCGACCATCGGCATCATGGCCGTTGGCGTGTCACTGCTGATGATCGGTGGCGAGTTTGATCTATCCACCGGTGTGGCCGTCATTTCTTCGGCGCTCAGTGCATCGATGATCTCCTGGTACTTCGGTCTCAACGTCTGGGTCGGCATTGCCTTGGCCCTGGTCGTCTCGCTGCTGATCGGTTTCATCAACGGAATCATCCTGATCAAGACCAAGCTGCCATCCTTCATCGTGACGCTGGCCAGTTTCTTGATGCTCACCGGCCTGAATCTGGGCCTGACGCGAGCCATTGGCGGCTCGGTGTCCTCTCCATCTATTGCGGATATCGAAGGATTCCAGAGCGCAAAGGCGGTCTTTGCCTCTTCAGTCAATATCGCCGGGATCGACGTCAAGATCACCGTGTTCATCTGGATCGCCATGGTGATCATCGCTTCCTGGATCTTGCTCCGAACCAAGATCGGGAACTGGATCTTCGCCGTAGGCGGGGATGAGAAGGCCGCTCGCGCCGTCGGCGTTCCAGTGGTCCGCACCAAGATCGGACTCTTCATGGCCGTTGGATTCTGCGGCTGGGTGCTGGGCATGCACAACCTCTTCGCCTTTGACTCGGTGCAGTCCGGCGAAGGCATCGGCAATGAATTCCTCTACATCATTGCCGCGGTCATCGGCGGCTGCCTGCTCACCGGCGGTTACGGTTCAGCCATTGGCGGCGCTATCGGGGCGTTCATTTTCGGCATGGCGAACAAGGGCATCGTGTACGCGGAATGGAATCCGGACTGGTTCAAGTTCTTCCTTGGCCTGATGCTGCTCTTGGCTACGGTGGTCAACATCGTGGTGAAAAAGCGTGCGGAATCCAGCAAGTAGGAAGCCAAGGACAAAAATCATGAAGACTCGCAAGAATAAGAAGACCGAAGACCTGCTCGAGAAGCTCGAGCCCAAGATCAGCGACAACCTGCTGACCCTCAAGGGAGTTGGCAAGCACTACGGAAGCATCATCGCCCTGCGCGGTGTCGACATGGTGGTGGATCCGGGCAAGGTCACCTGCGTTCTCGGGGATAACGGCGCCGGCAAGTCCACGCTGATCAAGATCATCGCCGGCTTGCACCAGCACGATGAAGGAGAGTTCAGTTTGCATGGCTCGGCCATCAAGCTCAAGAGTCCCCGCGTCGCACTGGATGCCGGCATCGCCGCGGTGTACCAGGACCTGGCGGTCGTTCCTTTGATGCCGATCTGGCGCAACTTCTTCCTCGGCTCGGAACTGACCACCGGGGTTGGGCTGTTCAAGAAGCTTGATGTGCAGAAAATGAAGGACATCACCAAGCAGGAGCTCTCCGACATGGGCATTGATCTGCGTGACGTCGAGCAGCCGATCGGCCAGCTGTCCGGCGGTGAACGCCAGTGCGTAGCCATCGCTCGCGCGGTATATTTCGGAGCCAAGGTCCTGATCCTCGATGAGCCTACCGCCGCCTTGGGCGTCAAGCAGTCCGGCGTGGTGCTGCGCTACATCCTCCAGGCGCGCGACCGCGGGTTGGGTGTCATCTTCATTACGCACAACCCGCATCACGCGTATCCGGTAGGGGACTCGTTCCTGTTGCTGAAACGCGGCCGCTCCATCGGGTACTACTCGAAGTCGGAAATCACCGTCGAAGAGCTGACCGCCCAGATGGCCGGTGGCGCTGAACTCGCTGAACTGGCTCATGAGCTTGAACAGCTTGGTGGACATGATGAAGAGCTGGCAGAGGCAGAGGCGGGCGCGAACTCTCAAGCAACAGCCTGACCCAACCGCAGCTAAGGCCTGGGCTTCTTCGCGATGGTGAAGAAGCCCAGGCCTTAGCTGTCCCAGTGCTTAGAGCGAGTAGTCAATCATTTCACTATGGCCAGTAGCGATGGAACGCACCGCGGCCTGGGCGATGGCCTGGGATTTGAGCCCCTCACGCAACGTGACAGGTACTTCCCGGTCTTCGTCCAGTGCCTGAACGAAGGCTCCCAAGCTGGCGGCATAGGTTGGCTGGACCCTGTCGAACCAGTTGCCGTGCAGCCCGTGGGATTGCGCGTGCTGCCCTTGGAACAGGCTGACGTGCCCCGAGGGTTGCCGTTCAGATGCGGCCATGGCTTCAGACCCCAGCGCTTCGATGCGTTCGTCATAGCCGTAATTCGTATGGCGCACACAATCTATTTGGGCCATCGCTCCACTAGGGAACTGCAGCGAACTGATCGAAGTGTCCACATCGCCAAATTCCGCAATCTCCGGGACGGCCAGGGCCGAGCCGAAGGCGTGCACCTGCAGGGGATCCTGGCCTGATATCCAGCGTGCCAAATCATAGAAGTGCACGGCCTGATCGCGGAACTGGCCGCCAGAATTTTTCAGGTAAGCCAGTGGTGGCAATGCCGGGCCACGCGAAGTCAACTGGAGCAAAGCCAGATCGCCGATTCGCCCGGAGTGCACGAGCTCCTTGAGCTCTGCGTGAGCGCGATCGAAGCGCCGGTTGAAATTGACCATGGCCTTGATTCCTGAACGTTCAACGTAGGCTACCGTCGCCTTTGCCGTTTCCAAGTCGAGGTCGATTGGCTTTTCGACGAGAGCCGCCAGGCGCGCATCGGCTGCAAGGCGGAGGTTCTGGGCGTGGGAATCCGTTGATGACGCGATGAACACTGCGTCCAGGCCGTCGTTGCCGAAAATCTGGTCGAGCGTTGCTGCTGCCTTGGCGCCATGTCGCGAGGCCAGAGCAGCAGCTCGCTGAGGGTCAATGTCGTAGACCAGTTTAAAGTCGATCTCCGGGTGTGCGGCCAAGTTGTGTGCATGCACCGAGCCGATGAAGCCGGCGCCGATCAGGGCGAATCTTTGCATTGAAGGCACCTCGTGAAGTTGGTTGAAGTCAGGAGATCATGATGTCCAGAAGATTGCGCATGGTGCTGGCAACCTTGTGGAAGTCGTGCTCATTGGCGCGGTCAGAGAACATCTCGGAAACCCACCAGCCGTCATAGCCGGTGGACTTGATCGCGTCCACCCACTGCTGCAATGGGATGGCGCCACCGCCGATGACGACATTGCGGTGCACGTCCTGGGCCGGAACCTCATGGCGCCGATCCAGATCCAACCCGTCGGAAATATGGGCCGCCTTGATCAGTTCCTTGGGCAACGCGGCCACTTCTTCCAAGGTGTCCCCGACGGTCCAGAAATGCCAGGTGTCCAAGGCGATGCCAACGTTCTCGCGGCCGCAGCGCTCAATAATTTCCAGGGCTTGCCGACACCGATTGATATTGGACCAAGCCAGCGGTTCCAAGTAGATCTCCAGCCCGTGCTCTGCGGCGATCCCGGCGGCAGCAGATACATTATCGGCGGCAATGGCCATGGCTTCCGGTTCCGAGAGGCCGAGTGTCCCGCGGTAGCGATCATCAGATGCTGCGAGTTTTCCGGACTTGAAATCCTTGACCACATTCCAGTCCACTGGCCCGGTGCACATTTGCAGGATCGGTGCGCCGACCACTGTGGCGATTTCGGCCATCCGCCTGACTTCCCGGAGCATGTCATCACGTGCGGTGCCTTGGCGTTCAAGGTCAAGGACTGCGCCGATTCCTGTCACTTCAAGGCCCGTGAGCATTTCTGGAAGCGTGTGCACAGAAAAGCCGGCATCAAGATAGCGGTAGAGTTTCGGGCTTTGCAACTCGATGCCGCCGAATCCGGCCGACCGTGCCGTTGCAATGTCGGTGGCAACATTCCCGTAGAAACTTGTTGTGACATTCATGGACAGTTTTGCCATTGGTCCTCCTTGGCGTGTGGAATGCATGCGTGGAAACGAAATGTACAGTTGTCAGTACAAAGGTGCTTCCAAGATCATATGCCCACTGCTCCCCGGAAAGTAATACGCTCGGGCATATTCTCCATGAATTTTTTCCGAGCCGCCGCTAGGCTGGTCTGCGAGTGCAGGATACGTCTGTTCATCACCGGTTTTTCAATGGTTCAAGGCGAAAGTGCGTTATATACCTTCAAGGGAATGCAGTAATCCGGCTCGCTGATTGACTGGATATTCGCCCGCGACAGTGGCTGTTTCGAAGGTGTTTGCAATAATGACCGTTGTGAACATTGCTCAGCCCGGTGAAGGGCGCCCAGGAAACCGGCCCCCGTCGATGGCGGATGTGGCGGCCTTGGCCGGGGTGTCCCATCAGACGGTTTCCCGCGTGCTCAACGACCATCCAAACGTCAGGGCGGGAACCCGCGACCAGGTGCTGGATGCCATCCGGCAGCTGGGTTATCGCCGCAACCGAGCCGCGCGGGCACTGGCCACATCGCACTCGAGCACTATCGGCATTCTGACCATCGGCAGCGAATTCTTCGGACCGCAATCCACCGTGCTGGCCATCGAGGCCGCTGCCCGTGCGCAGGGATATTTCGTGACCGTTACCGCACTGGATCGCTATGACGCGCACAGCGCGAGCGAAGCCCTCAGCCACCTGGTGGACCAGGGCGTTGATGGCGTGGTGATGGTTGCGCCCTTCGAAAAGGTGATCGATGCCCTGGATGATGCTGCCCTGACGATTCCAGTGGTGGTCGTGGCCGCTCGCACCGAGGTTCCCGACGCGGATCCGGCGCATTACGTGTACATCGACCAGCGTGAAGGCGCGCGCTTGGCCACTGGTCATCTTCTGGCCCTGGGGCACCGCAAGATCGTCCACGTGTCCGGGCCGACCGGCTGGTTCGACGCCACCGAACGGCAAATCGGCTGGCGGGAAAAAATGCTGGAAGCCAAGGCCCCGATTGTTGAGGTGCCAGCTGAATCCTGGCAGGCCCAGAGCGGCTATGAGGCAGGCCAGCGTCTGGTTGACCCGATACGCGCCGGCGAAGTTACGGCAGTATTCGCAGCGAATGATTACCTTGCCACCGGTGTTCTGCGTGCTTTCTGGGAAGCCGGGCTGGAAGTGCCCAATGACGTTTCGGTTATCGGTTTCGACGACCTGCAAATCTCCAATTTCCTGATCCCTTCGCTGACCACGGTTCGCCAGCCTTTCCGCGATGTCGGCCATGCTGCGCTGATGGAATTGCTGGAAGGCGCCACGGCTGACAGGGTCCCGAAAGTGATTGCGCCAACGCTGGTAATCCGGGCGAGTACCGCACCGCCCAACGCCCGCTAGCCAAGCGCTACATTCCCCGAGTCCGGGATCCGGTATTGCGGATCACAAATTGTTAGCGCTAACATTGGATCGAGGTTTTGTTCTGCCAGCGCATTTTTCGCGAGTGGAGCAGGAAACGATGGCTATGGCGCTGCTCACCGAGCTGTGCGAACGGAGATTTCATGGCAACACAGCTCAACGGGCCAACCGCCCGCGAGATCATCAGCAACGGCGAAGCCGTGCTGGGCATCGAGTTCGGTTCAACGAATATCAAAGCCAGCCTGATCGGCCCCGGCCACCAGCAGCTTGCCAGCGGCAGCCACGCCTGGGAGAACCAGTACGAAAACAGGAATTGGACCTACTCCCGCGAAGCCATCGTCGCCGGCCTGCAGGACTCTATGGCCCAGGTGCTGGCAGATGCCCAAGAGCGCCACGGAGTACGCCCAACGCAGCTAGGAGCCGTTGGAATCTCCGCGATGATGCATGGCTACCTCGCCTTCGACGCCGACCGGGAACTGCTGGTTCCCTTCCGCACCTGGCGCAACACCTCCACGGCTGAGGCGGCCGCGATGCTCAGCGAGGAACTGGACTTCAATATCCCGCAGCGCTGGTCCGTAGCGCACTACTTCCAAGCGCTGCTCAACGGCGAAGAGCACGTGTCGAAAGTTTCCCGCCTGAACACGCTGGCCGGATTCGTGCATGAGCTTCTCACCGGAAATTTTGTGCTTGGCGTGGGCGATGCCGCGGGAATGTTCCCCATCGATTCAGCCACCGGCAGCTACGATGCACGGATGCTTTCCGCCTTTGACGCGGTGGCTGCCCAGCATGGCGCGACCGCAGGGCTTTCCTCAATGCTGCCCGCGGCAGTGCCTGCCGGTGCAGATGCCGGCACGCTAAGCGAAGCCGGGGCCTTGCTCCTGGATCCCACCGGACAGCTCCAGCCTGGCAGCCCGCTGTGCCCACCGGAAGGTGATGCCGGAACCGGCATGGTGGCCACCAATTCGGTAGCCCAGCGCACCGGCAACATCTCCGCCGGAACCTCCATTTTCGCGATGGTGGTCCTCGACGCGCCGCTCAAGGAAGTGCACCACGAAATCGACGTGGTCACCACGCCCGATGGGCATCCGGTAGCCATGGTCCACTGCAATAACGGCGCCAGCGAATTTGCCGCCTGGGCCCAGGTCTTCGGGCAGTTCGCCCGGGCGCTGGGCAGCGACGCCGACGACAACGCGGTCTTCGAAACCCTGCTGCGTTCGGCCCTTCAGGGTGCTGCCGATGGTGCGGGGCTCTTGGCCTACAACAATCTTTCCGGCGAACCGGTAGCGGGTCTTGCCGAAGGCCGTCCGGCCATCCTGCGCACCCCGGACTCCACGCTGAACCTGCCCAACTTCGTGCGTGTTCAGGTGTACGCCATGTTCGCCACGCTGAGCCTCGGACTGCGCGTGCTGGCCGCCGAAGGCGTCGAGGTCAAGCAGATGTTTGCCCATGGCGGCATCTTCCGCACCGCCGGGGTGGCCCAACGGCTGCTGGCCGCTGCGATCAACACTCCCGTCCTTGTCGGGGACAGCGCCGGACACGGAGGTGCATGGGGCATCGCCGTCCTGGCAGCGTACCGGCGCCGAGTCCTCGATGGCCTGCAGCAGTCCCTGCCTGAATTCCTGGATTCCGAAGTCTTCGCCGGTGCCGCTTTGAGCCTCGCGGAGCCGCAGGCCGATGACCGTGCCGGCTTCGAGGCCTACCTGGAAACCTATGAAGCCGGCCTGGCCATTCAGCGCACCGCCATTACCGCCATCTAGGCATCGCACACAGTTTCGGACGAAAAGAGAAACCGATGAATCAACCACGAATCCTGGCGGATTACCCGCAGTCAATGCAGGACGAGGTGGCCACGGTCCGCCAGATTGTTGCCGACCTGCACGCCGAATTGCCGCGCTATGAGCTGGTGGTCTGGACTGCTGGCAACGTGTCGCAGCGCGTGCGCCACCCGGAAATCGCCGACGGCTCCGCGGACCTGTTCGTGATTAAGCCATCGGGCGTCGCCTACGACGAGCTGACCGCGCAGTCCATGGTGGTCTGCACCTTGGACGGCAAGCTGCTCGATGGCACCCGCGCCCCGTCCTCGGACACCGCGGCCCATGCCTACACCTACGAGCACATGCCGCAGGTGGGCGGCGTGGTGCATACCCACTCCACCTACGCCACCGCATGGGCGGCGCGCGGCGAGGAAATTCCCTGCGTGCTGACCATGATGGCCGACGAATTCGGCGGCCCGATCCCGGTAGGCCCCTTCGCCATCATTGGCGATGATTCGATTGGCCGCGGCATCGTGTCCACGCTGAGCGAGTCCCGCAGCCCGGCCGTGCTGATGCGCAACCACGGTCCTTTCACTATCGGAAAGGACGCCAAGGCCGCAGTCAAAGCCGCGGTGATGTGCGAGGAAGTGGCGCGAACCGTGCACATCTCGCGCCAGCTAGGCAACCCGGTCGCGATCGACCAGAAGCATATCGACTCGCTCTACGAGCGCTACCAGAACGTCTACGGACAGTAAGGACATCATGGCCAAGGCATATAACACCCAAGAAATCTGGTTCTTCACCGGCAGCCAGGACCTGTACGGCGAAGAGACGCTGCGCCAGGTGGCGCAGCAGTCCACCGAGGTCGCGCAGGCCCTGGATGCGTCCGCCGACGTTCCGGCAAGGATCGTGTGGAAGCCGGTCCTGAAGGACTCCGAATCGATCCGCCGCGCAATGCTGGAAGCAAACTCGGATGACAAAGTGCTGGGCGTCATCACCTGGATGCACACCTTCAGCCCGGCCAAGATGTGGATCAACGGCCTGAAGGCCCTGCAGAAGCCGCTGCTGCACCTCCACACCCAGGCCAATGTCGAACTGCCCTGGGATTCGATCGACTTCGACTTCATGAACCTGAACCAGGCCGCCCACGGCGACCGCGAGTACGCCTACCTGGCCACCCGCCTGGGCGCGGCCCGCACCACCGTGGTCGGCCATGTCTCCAACCCGGCCGTATCCCGCCGCGTGGGCACCTGGATCCGCGGCGCTGCCGGCTTCAACGCCGTGCAAAACCTGAACCTGGTCCGCTTCGGCGACAACATGCGCAACGTCGCGGTGACCGAGGGGGACAAGACCGAGGCGGAGATCCGCTTCGGCGTCTCGGTGAACACCTGGGCCGTCAACGACCTGGTCGAAGCGGTCCAGGCCGTGGCCGAGGCCGACATCGATGCGCTGGTCGCCGAGTACGAGCGCGAATACGACGTCGTGCCCGAACTGCGCGCCGGCGGTGCCCGCCACGAGTCGCTGCGCTATGCCGCATCCCAGGAAATTGCTCTGGAAGCCTTCCTGTCCAAGGCCGGCGCCATGGCGTTCACGACCAACTTCGAGGACCTGGGCGGGCTCAAGCAGCTGCCGGGCCTGGCTGTGCAGCGCCTGATGGGCAAGGGCTACGGCTTCGGCGCCGAAGGCGACTGGAAGACCGCGGTACTGGTGCGTGCCGCCAAGGTCATGGGCGAGGGCCTGCCGGGCGGCGCCTCGCTGATGGAGGACTACACCTACGACCTGACTCCCGGCAAGGAGCTGATCCTCGGCGCCCACATGCTCGAGGTCTGCCCGTCGCTGACCACCTCCAAGCCGCGGGTTGAAATCCACCCGCTGGGCATCGGCGGCCGCGAGGATCCGGTGCGCATGGTCTTCAACGCGGACGTTGCCGAAGGTGCGGTGGTCGTGTCCATGGCCGATATGCGCGAGCGCTTCCGCCTGACTGCCAATGTGGTGGATGTGGTCACCCCGCCGGCGGATCTGCCGAACCTGCCGGTGGCGCGCGCGGTGTGGAGCCCGCGGCCGGACTTCAATATTTCCGCCGAGTCCTGGCTGGCTGCCGGCGGTGCGCACCACACGGTGATGTCCACGGCCGCGGGGATCGAGGCTTTCGAGATCTTCGCCGAAATCGCAGGCACCGAGCTGCTGGTTATCGATGAGGAAACCACCCGCCGGAACTTCGCGCAGCAGATTCGCGTGAACCAGAGCTACTACCGCTTGGCGCAGGGTTTCTAGCGGTTCGAACAACCCTTGCCCAGGTAATGCGCGCCCCGTGGCGGGGCGTGCATTACCAGTGAGTAAGGAATCTTAATTTATTTACATCGAGGGTGGCTGAAATCACTGTGTTAGCGCTAACATAGTGTGAGTCCAGTCTCACTCGCAGATATGGCAACCTTTCAAGGAGGAAAAGATGGCATGGAATAATTGGACCCGCAAGGCCGCGGCGACCATGGGATCGCTGGCACTGGTCGGCGCATTGGCAGCGTGCAGCGGCGGTGGCGCTGGCGGCGGAGCAGGAGCCGGTGAAGGCGAGTCGACTGCACCTGAGGACATCCAGGTGGGCGTGGCAATGCCAACCGAGACTTCCGAGCGCTGGATTGCCGACGGCGAAGCCGTCAAGTCCCAGCTGGAAGCCGCTGGCTTCGAAGTCGACCTGCAGTTCGCGAATGACGACATCCCCACCCAGCAGCAGCAGATCGACCAGATGATCACCAAGGGCAGCGACATCCTGGTAGTCGCCTCCATCGACGGCACCGCGCTGTCCACCCAGCTGCAGGCCGCAGCGGACCAGGACATCCCGATCATCTCCTACGACCGCTTGATCAACGGCACCGAGAACGTCGACTTCTACGTCACCTTCGACAACTACAACGTCGGCGTCCAGCAGGCAACCTCGCTGCTGACCGGCATGGGCCTGGCCGATGAGGAAGGCAAGCGCACCAGCAAGGAGGGCAAGTTCAACGTCGAGCTCTTCGCCGGTTCGATCGACGACAACAACGCGCACTTCTTCTGGAAGGGCGCCATGGATACCCTCAAGCCCTACCTGGATGACGGCACCCTGACGGTCAAGTCCGGGCAGACCAAGATCGAGCAGGCAGCTACCCTGCGCTGGAGCCAGGAAGAAGCCCAGTCGCGCATGGAAGACCTGATCACCGCCCACTACCAGGGCGGCAAGACCAAGATCGACGGCATCCTCTCGCCATTCGACGGCATCTCCCGCGGCATCATCACCGCACTGTCCAACGCCGGCTACGGCAAGACCATCGAGGCCGGCCTGCCGATCATCTCGGGCCAGGATGCAGAAATCGCTTCGGTGAAGCTGATCGACGATGGCGTGCAGTACGCAACCATCTTCAAGGACACCCGCAAGCTGGCTACCCAGGCTGTCGAGGCAGTGAAGTCCTACGCAGGCGGCGGCGAGCCGGAAGCCAATGACACCGAAACCTACGACAATGGCAAGAAGGTTGTTCCTTCCTACCTGCTGGATTCGGACATCGTCGTCAAGGACAACATCACCTCCCTGCTGGTCGACTCCGAGTACTACACGGCCGAGGAAGTCAAGGCCGGCCAGACCAAGTAGTCTCCCAGGCCGCAATCCGGTGGGCGGGAGGGCAAGCCGCCCTCCCGCCCACCGGATGCACCGCTCACAGCACACACCAAGGACGTCTGCACTATGGACACCACGATCCTGCACATGCAGGACATCACCAAGACTTTTCCCGGAGTCAAGGCGCTGGACGGCGTCAACCTTTCGGTTAGCAAGGGCGAGATCCACGCTATCTGCGGAGAGAACGGCGCCGGAAAATCCACCCTCATGAAGGTGCTCTCCGGGGTCTACCCGCACGGCAGCTACGAGGGCCAGATCATTTTCGAAGGCGAAGAGCTCAAGGCCTCGAACATCAAGGACTCCGAAGCCCAGGGCATCGTGATCATCCACCAGGAGCTGGCGCTGGTGCCGTACCTGTCGGTGGCCGAGAACATCTTCCTCGGCAACGAAACCGCGCGCGGCGGCTTCATCGACTGGAACGAGACCAACCACCGCGCCGCGGACCTGCTGGCCCGCGTGGGCCTGGACGAACTGCCGGTCACCCCGGTAGGCCAGCTGGGCGTGGGCAAGCAGCAGCTGGTGGAAATCGCCAAGGCGCTGAGCAAGAACGTCAAGCTGCTGATCCTGGACGAACCGACCGCCGCGCTGAATGACGACGACTCCGAGCACCTGCTGAACCTGCTGCGCGGACTGCGTGAACAGGGCATCACCTCGATCATCATTTCGCACAAGCTCGGCGAGATCGAGGACATTGCCAACACCACCACCATCATCCGCGATGGCCAGTCCATCGAGGCGCTGGACATGGCCGATCCCGAGTCCAACCAGAACCGCATCATCCGCGGCATGGTGGGCCGCGAACTGTCCTCCCGCTACCCGGAACGCGTACCGCAGATCGGCGACGTGGTCTTCGAGGTCCAGGACTGGTCGGTCCAGCACCCGGTCCAGCAGGACCGCACCGTGGTGGAAGGCGCCAACCTGGAGGTCCGCGCCGGCGAAATCGTCGGCATTGCAGGACTGATGGGCGCCGGGCGCACCGAATTGGCGATGAGCATCTTCGGCCACAGCTATGGCCGGAACATCACCGGCACGGTCAAGATGGACGGCAAGCCGGTGGACACCTCCACCGTGGGCAAGGCCATCAAGGCCGGCATCGCCTACGTTTCCGAGGACCGCAAGAAGTTCGGGCTGAACCTGATCGAGGACATCCGCGTGAACACCACCGCGGCCGGTCTGGACAAGATCTCCTCCAAGGGCTTCGTGGACGGCAACAAGGAGATCCAGATTGCCGAGCACTACCGCAAGTCCATGCGCATCAAGACCCCGAACGTGATGGCGAAGGTCGGGAACCTCTCGGGCGGCAACCAGCAGAAGGTCGTGCTGGGCAAATGGCTGCACACCGCACCCGAGCTGCTGATCCTCGACGAGCCCACCCGCGGCATCGACGTCGGCGCCAAATACGAGATCTACACCATCATCAACGAGCTGGCGGCTGCCGGCAAGGCCGTGCTGGTGATCTCCTCCGAACTGCCAGAGCTCTTGGGCATCTGCGACCGCATCTACACTCTGGCCTACGGCCGAATGACCGGCCAGCTGCCCAGCAGCGAAGCCACCCAGGAACGCCTCATGGAACTCATGACCATCGAGAAGGAAAGCACCCGATGACCATCACAAGCGAGCTGAAGGATATCTTCACCAAGAACCTGCGCACCTCGGGCATTTACATTGCCTTCGTGCTCATCGTGGTGCTGTTCACCATCCTGACCAACGGGCTGCTGCTCAGCCCGATCAACATCACCAACATCATCTTGCAGTACTCCTACGTGCTGATCCTCGCCCTGGGCATGATCCTGGTGATCGTCGCCGGGCACATCGACCTGTCGGTCGGCTCCCTCGTGGCGCTGACCGGTGCGGTCTCCGCGGTCATCGTCATCAAGGGGGATCTGCCCTGGTGGGTCGGCATGCTCGCCGGCATCGCCGTGGGCGCCCTGTGCGGCCTGTGGCAGGGCTTCTGGGTGGCGTACGTGGGCATTCCCGCGTTCATCGTGACCCTGGCCGGCATGCTGCTCTTCCGCGGCCTGACCTACGAAGTGCTGAGCAACGTGTCGCTCTCGCCGTTCCCCGGCGAATACGGCCAGATCGCCGGCGGCTTCCTCAACGGGCTGCTGGGCGGCAACGGATTCGACCTGTTCACCGTGATCATCGGCGTGATCGCCGTGGCCGGACTGTTCGTTTCGCAGTGGCGCAACCGCGCTGGACGCGCCAAGTACGGCCAGAGCGTTGAATCCATGGCCATGTTCCTGGCCAAGAACATCATCTCGGGCATCATCATCCTCTGGTTCTTCTGGCAGATCGCCACCAGCCGCGGCATGCCGATCGTGCTGATCATCCTGGCTGCCCTGATCCTGGGCTACCACGTGCTGACCACCAAGACCGTTTTCGGCCGCCACGTCTACGCCATCGGCGGCAACCTGTCCGCCGCGAAGCTTTCGGGCGTGAACGTGAAGAAGATCAACATGTGGATCTTCATCAACATGGGCCTGCTTTCGGGCGTGGCCGGCGTGGTCTTCTCCTCGCGTTCCAACGGCGCCCAGCCGGGTGCCGGCAACATGTTCGAGCTGGACGCCATTGCGGCCTGCTTCATCGGCGGCGCTTCGACCACCGGCGGCGTGGGCCGGGTGACCGGCGCGATCGTCGGCGGCCTGGTGATGGCGGTGCTCTCCAACGGCATGCAGCTGATGGGCGTGGGCGCCTCCACCCAGCAGATCGTCAAGGGCGTTGTGCTGCTTCTGGCAGTCGCCTTCGACATCTACAACAAGCGCCGCGCGGGCGCTGGCAACTAGCCTGCCGCTGGTGCCATGGGCCCTCCCGCACGCGATTGCGGGAGGGCCCATGCGTGCCCGACGTTTTTGATGGCCCAGCAAGAAGGAAGAAGACATGGACCGCCTCGCACTGCCCCTGAAGGACACCGCCAATGGAACGGTGCTGACGCTGCAAGCCCATGGCTTCACCGCGCAAGTGGCCACGGTGGGCGCCACCCTGGTTTCCCTCCAGTACGGCTCCCGCCCGCTGGTGCGCGCTTTCGACCCGCACGGGCCGCGCCCGGTTTTCGCGGGCGCCATCCTGGCCCCGTGGCCCAACCGGGTGATCGACGGGGCCTACAGCTGGGAAGGCCAAGAGCTGCAGCTGCCGATCACCGAGCCGGAGCGCGGCCATGCCCTGCACGGCCTGGTGATCGATACCGGCTTCGAGATCATCGAGCACCGTGCCGAGTTCGCCCAGCTGCGCACCGTCATCGCCCCGAGCGCCGGCTATCCGTACGAGGTGCAGCTGGTGATCGGCTACCGGCTGGAGGCCGGCGGGCTGCGCACCGTCGCTGCCGCCACCAACCTCGGGACGGGCACCGCGCCCTTCGGCTGGGGTTCGCACGCCTACCTGGTCGCCCCGGGCAAGAAGGCGGATGAATGGACCTTCACCCTGCCAGCTGGCAAGGTGCAGCTGACCGAAGGCCCGCGCCTGCTGCCGCGCGACACGGTTCAGGCCGCCGGCACCGAGCTGGATTTCCGCACCCCGAAGCCCATCGGGGATCTCTTCATCGACCATGCCTACACTGGCCTGGCTGCCCGCGCGGACGGTTCTTTCCGCGCGGAGATCACCGACGCCGGGGGCGTCGGATCGCACATCACCTGGGACGAAGCCTGCCCGTGGGTCCAGATACACACCGCCGACCGCGATGATCCGGCCCTGGACCGCACCGGCCTGGCCATCGAGCCGATGACCTGCCCGCCGGGCGGCTACAACTCCGGCCAGGACGTCATCGCCCTGGCACCGGGCGCCAGCCACGAAGCCAGCTGGCTGATCGGCCCGGTCCAGCCGCGCTAGCATCCCAGGCGCCACCCACCTTTGGAACCACCACGAGTCAACTGGAGAGATTGCAATGCCGCAGGGCTCCGCAGCACATGAACCGACCCACCGGGTCCATCACCTGGCCGATGGCCGCGAGGCGATTTTCTTCGCCGACGCCAATGCCGCCGTGCCCGAACCGGTGGCCGACACCCGGCCGCTGGATCCGCGCGGGGAGCCTGGCGAACTGCGCTACGACCGGCTGACCGGGGACTGGGTGGCCGTAGCGGCCCACCGCCAGTCGCGCACCTACCTCCCGCCCAAGGAAGAATGCCCGCTGTGCCCCAGCGTCCACGGGCGGCAGAGCGAAATCCCTGCCGAGGACTTCAACGTGGTGGTTTTCGAGAACCGCTTCCCGTCCCTGGGCCCGGCACTGGGCCGGATTCCAGCGGCCGCACCGGTGCAGCAGCCGGCCCCGGCCTACGGGCGCTGCGAGGTCGTGGTGTTCACCCCCGAGCACACCGGTTCCTTCGCATCGCTGGATGATGCCCGGGCGCGCACCGTCATCGAGGCCTGGGCGCAGCGCACCGCCGCCCTGTCCGCCATGGAGGGCATTGCGCAGGTGTTCGTGTTCGAGAACCGCGGCCAGGATATCGGCGTGACCCTGCACCACCCGCATGGGCAGATCTACGCCTACCCGTACCTCGCGCCAACCGCCGCCAAGATGGCCGGCCAGGGCATCGCGCACCTGGAGAAGACCGGGCGCACCCTGATGGGCGACATCCTGGACTTCGAGCGCAAGGAGGGCACGCGCATGGTCGCCCAGGGCCAGCACTTCTCCGTGTTCGTGCCCTACGCGGCCCGCTGGCCGCTGGAAGCGCACCTGGTGCCGCACCGCCACGTGCCGGACTTCGCCGCGCTCAATGCGGACGAAAAAGCCGAGTTGGCCGTGATGTACCGGGACCTGCTGCGCGGATTCGACGCGCTGTACCCGACGCCCACCCTGTACATCGCCGCCTGGCACCAGGCTCCGCTGGAGCCCGTGGCCCGCAAGGCCTCACGGCTGCACCTGCAGCTGACCAGCCCGCGCCGGGCCGCTGACAAATTGAAGTTCCTGGCCGGATCGGAAGCTGCCATGGGCGCTTTCATCAACGACGTCCCGGCCGAGCAGACTGCTGCACGGCTGCGCGAGGTCATGCCATGAGCCGCAGCGGAACGAAGGAAACCGCGGTGCGCGTCAACGCCCTGCGCGAGAAGTTCACCAAGGCCTACGGCCACCACCCGGAAGGCATCTGGCGGGCCCCGGGACGGGTGAACCTGATCGGCGAGCACACCGACTACAACATGGGCTATGTGCTGCCCTTCGCCATCGACAAGAACGCGCTGGTGGCCGTGCGCCGCAAGTCGCAGCTGGAGCCGGGCAGCCAGGTGCTGGATTTCGCCTCCACCTACGGGGCGGGCGACGAACCGCCGGTCACCTCCATTACCCTCGATGAGCTGGTGCCCCGCGCGGTGCCCGGCTGGGCCGCCTACCCGGCCGCCGTGCTGTGGGCGCTGAGCCAGCTCGATGGCGTGCACATTGGCGGGCTGGAGCTGATGGTGGACTCCGATGTCCCGGTGGGCTCGGGCTTGTCCTCTTCGCATGCCCTGGAAGTGGCGACCATCGTGGCGCTGGACGATCTCTACGGCCTGGGCCTGTCCAAGGTGCAGATGGCCCAGCTGACCCAGCGTGCCGAGAACGAATTCGTGGGTGCTCCGACCGGGATCATGGACCAGAGCGCCTCGCTGATGTCCCATGCCCAGCATGCGCTGTTCCTGGATTGCCGATCCATGGAATCCCAATCCGTGCCGCTGCCGCTGGCGCAGCATGACGCGGTGGTCCTGGTCATGGACACCCGCGTAGAGCATTCGCACGTGGATGGCGGCTACGCCGCCCGTCGCACCAGCTGCGAGCAGGCCGCCGCGGTGCTGGAGGTAGCATCGCTGCGCGAGGTGCACAGCATCGAAGAGCTGGAGGCCATTGGGGACCCGGTAGCCAAGCGCCGCGCCAAGCACATCGTGACCGAGAACCGCCGCGTCCTGGATACTGTCCTCGCGCTGCGCGAAGGCGACCTGCCCGCGGTGGGCAAGCTGCTTTGCCAGTCGCACGAATCCATGCGCGACGACTACGAGATTTCCAGCGAGGAACTGGACGCCGCCGTGGAAGCGGCCATGGCGGCCGGGGCGATCGGAGCCCGGATGACCGGTGGCGGTTTTGGCGGCAGCGCCATTGCCTTGGTCAAGCGCGAGCAGATCGAACCGGTCAGCCAGGCCGTCCGCGAAGCCTTTGACCAGGCCGGCTATGTCGAGCCGGCCATTTTCACCGTAATTGCAGACGAAGGAGCAGGCCGGGCATGAGTTGGCTAGTGACCGGCGGAGCCGGATATATCGGATCCCACGTGGTGCGTTCGCTGTCCGCGGCAGGCCTTGAGCCGGTCGTCGTGGACTCGATGTCCAGCGGGGTGCACGGCTTCGTTCCCGAACAGGTGCCGTTCTACCAGCTGAACATCCTGCAGACCGAAAAGCTCGTGGAAATCATGAAGCGCCACGAGGTCACCGGGGTCATCCACTTGGCCGGCTACAAGTATGCCGGCGAATCGGTGAAGCACCCGCTGCTGGCCTTCGAGCAGAATGTCACCGGCACCGCGCACCTGCTCGAAGCCATGGCGTCCTCCCGCGTGCACAACATGGTCTTCTCCTCCTCGGCAGCCGTCTACGGCACCCCGGACGAAGATGTGGTGACCGAATCCACCGGCACCTTCCCCGAATCCCCGTACGGACAGAGCAAGCTCGTGGGGGAATGGCTGATCCGCGACCAGGCGGTGGCTACCGGGCTGAAGCACACCTCGCTGCGCTACTTCAACGTGGTCGGCTCGGGCAGCGAAGAACTCTACGATGCCAGCCCGCACAACCTGTTCCCGCTGGTGTTCCAGGCGCTGAATGCCGGAAAGACGCCGAAGATCTTCGGCACCGACTACGACACCGAGGACGGCACCTGCGTGCGCGACTACGTGCACGTCGCCGACCTGGCGCTGGCGCACGTGGAGGCGGCCAGGAAACTGGAAGCCGGCGAGGTATTGGAGCCGGTCTACAATTTGGGCTCCGGCGATGGCGTCTCGGTGCGCCAGATCATGGATGCGGTAGCGAAGGCCACCGGCATCGGTTTCACCGCGGTGGAAGAAGCGCGCCGCCCGGGCGACCCGGCGCGCATTGTCGCCGACGGGAAGCTGGCCGCCCGCGACCTTGATTGGCAGATGCGCCATAGCCTGCAGCAGATGGTCCACAGCGCCTGGAAGGCTTCGGCCCAGCGCGGCTGATTGCGCCAAGCTGAAGCGCAGCGGCCTGGGAAACTAGCTGGTGCGCAGCGTGGCCGCGATCTGATCCATGGTCTGCGCAATCGCCAGCGATTCAGCCAGCGGCATGACCGGGGATTCGGCCAGGCCCAGGGCAATGCACTGGGCCACGTGGGCCGCTTCCCAGCCCAAACCGGCAGTAGGCGAGGTTTCCGTGAACTCGCGGCTGTCGGCGATCTTGCCGTCGGCACTGCGCAGCACCAGCCCGGAACCGCAGCACATCGGGCGCTGGAGTTCCAAGGTGCCCTGCGTGCCGGCAATCCATGCGCCCTGCGGCGAATCGGTTTCGATGCTGCTGAAGACCATTGCCGTGGAACCGTCTACATTGGAAAGGACCGCGGTGAAGGTAGCGTCAACCCCGGTTTTGGCCATGCGTCCCGAAGCGTGCAGGAGCTGCTTGGCAGGGGAGACCATGGCGCTGAAGGCAATAGGGTAGACGCCGACATCCAGCAGGGCCCCGCCGCCGAGCGCCGGGTCGTAGATGCGCGAGTCGTAGTCGACCTCGAACTTGGCGCCGAAATCAGCCTGGACGGTGATGATCTGCCCCAGGATTCCGGACTTGACGACCTGTGAAACCACATTGCCGATGGGCAGGAATCGTGACCACATGGCTTCCATGGCGAAAACTCCGGCAGCCTTGGCCGCCTCGATGATCCGGGAAGTTTGCCCGGCGTCCAGGCTCATTGGCTTCTCCACCAGGACATGCTTGCCCGCGGCGATCGCCTCGAGCGCAAGTTCCGCGTGGCCGCTGTGCGGGACGGCGATGTAGACGACATCCACCCCAGGGTCCCCGAGCACCTCGGCATAGGAGCCGAAGGCCCGGGTTCCGGCGTCTCCGTAGGTGCGTGCGAACTGCTCGGAGCGGGCCAAGGTGCGCGAGCCGACTGCTGCGAGCCGGCTGGCGGTCAAGTCGTTCAGCGATGCGGCAAACTGCGAGGCGATCCACCCCGGCCCGAGGATGCCCCAATTCAGCGCAGGAGCCGAGGAGGGATGGGGCAGCGTGGATTCGGGTAAGGCTAGTGGCACTGAAGGCTCCGATGGCAGGCAAAATTCATGGTGGATCCTAATCAGACTAGTGGAAGGCGCAAGGCGGGGGAAGAGCAGTATTCCAACGACTATTCACCGATCAGCAGCATCTGGGGTTAGCGGTATGCGGCCCCAGGGCATCCTCGGTTAATCAGTGTGCATCCTCGTGACCGCCAAGGGCAGCGTCCGGGCCACGGTTGGCAGGCCGGCAGGCGGGCCGCGAGTAGTGCTGGCGATTCATCTGGCGACCGCAACACCGCTACGCTTCTGCCTCGCTTTCGCTGAATTCGCGACTAGATCCAGCGGAATATCCCTGCTATCGCGCAGCGGGCGGGCGGTAGCCTCGCGGGCTTCTCGCACTTAGCGGTGGGCCATGGCATCGAAAAGCGCACGGGCGGAAACTCGGATTGGGCGAGCACATCCCCTCAAGGGTCCTGCTGGAAGCGCGCAGTAATATCCGGGATCCCATCCTCGCCGCCGGCGCCAGCGATGGGCTGGCTGGTAAGCCTCAATTGCTGAGCCAACCGCCTGGCTACAGGTCGACCGCGTTGGCCAGCACCGGTAGCTGCTTGCGAGCGGCCTGGACCTGGCTGAGATCCAGATCGACTACCAGCAGCTCGGGTTCTGCACCGGCCCGGGCAATAATGCGTCCTAGCGGATCAACCACCACCGAATGCCCGACGCCCAAAGGCGCGGTACCGGTGATCTTGCGTCCAATGCTTTCAGGATCAGCCTGGTCCACTGCCACCACGAACGTCGTCGCGTCCAAGGCGCGGGCCTGCGCAAGGGTGGTCCACTGCTCGGCCTTGCCCTCGCCCTGGCCCCACGAAGCGCTGACGATATTGACCGCTGCACCAGCCTTCGCATGGCGGGTGAACAAGCGCGGGAACCGCAAGTCGTAGCAGGTGGCCAAACCGATCGTCGTTCCCTCATGCTCGAACTGCACCGGAGAAGTTCCGGGCGTCACCGAATCCGACTCGGCATAGCCGAAGGCATCGTAGAGGTGGATCTTGTCATAGTGGGTATCTACGCCTTCACCGGCGACCAGCAAGGTGTTGCGTACCCGGCCGCCTTCACCGGGGGTGAACATGCCCACGGCAATGGTGATGCCTATATCCCGCGCCTGCTGGCGGATCAGTGTAGCCCAGGGCCCATCCAGGGGTTGCGCGTACTTGGCGAGATCGTGGCCGAAGGAAACCTGCATGGCCTCGGGGAAGACCACCAGCGAGGCGCCTGCTTCCTTTGCCCGGCGCGCATGATCGCGCACTGTTACCAGATTGCGCTGCGGATCAGCGGTGCTCAGAACCTGCGCCAAAGCGATTCTCATGGGATAGTCCTTTCCTGCTGCCAGCTGCTGGCTATGCGCTACCTTCACGACTCTACGCAGTAGCGATCAGCGAAGCTACATCCGGGCCATCTGCACCTCTTCACGGCCCTTGGACACCGACATCACGTCCTTTTGGCGCTCACCGTCCACCTGGGCAGCCAAGGCATCCAGCTGCGACATTGATTCCAGGGATAAGCGGACATCCAGCGCCCCCAGATTATCCTCGAAGTGCGCGCTGAAGCGGGTCCCCGGAATCGGGGAGACGGCCACGTTGAATGCGCGTGCTTTTTCATAAACCCACGCCAGTGACGCCTGGGCGGTTGAAACACCTTCGCGCTGGGCCACCTCCGCGATGACTTGCCGCAATGGATGGTTGTGCTGCATGCGGGCCGCTTCGAAGCGCGGGAAGTTATGGCGGATGTCGTTGGCTTCAAGCTGCTGCAGGGAATCAACTTCCCCGGTGAAGTACCCGCGACCCAGCGACGCGTAGGTCACCAGGCCCACGCCGAGTTCACTGGCGGCTGGCAAGAGCCATCTTTCGATGTCCCGGCTGAAAATCGAGTACTCCATCTGGATCGCGGAAATTGGATGCACCTTGTGGGCTCGGCGCAGCTCCTCGGAAGTCACTTCGGACAAGCCGATGTGCCGGGCCTTCCCTGCTTCGACTAGCTCCTTGTAGGCTCCGACAGTCTCCTCGATTGGCACCCGGGAATCCACCCGGTGGTAGTAGTACAGGTCAACGTGGTCTACGCCCAGCCGCTGCAGGCTCGCATCCATGCATTTCTTGATGAAGTCCGGGTCGCCATTAGCGCGTGGGTCTCCCGGATTCTTCGGACGCACGATGCCCGCCTTGGTTGCCAGGGTGACTTCGCCGCGACGGGTTTTGAGCACCTGCGAGAGCAGGGTTTCGTTGTGCCCTTCGCCGTAGATGTTGGCGGTATCCAGGAACGTGACGCCGCGATCAAGAACATGGTTCAAGGTGCGCAGGGATTCGGCATCGTCGGCCGATCCGTAGGGCCCGCTCAGGGACATGCAACCAAAACCCTGCGAGGTGGCTTCCAACCCCTGGCCGAGGTCGATGCTGTTTGCGATCTGCTGTGCCATGGTGGTCCTTCGAGCAGTCAGTTTCTCTCTTCTTGAGCCTAGCGAAGCAGGATTCAGCGGTCATCATGTTCCGTGATTTATTGAGTTCCGTGAACTGCGGCCGAAACGACACACCGTAGCTAAAGTGGCAATGACCAGCATAAAGAGACTGTGTCTCACTTCTGCCCTTGAATCTCAGAGTAAAATTCTTGCCATGGGAAGCGTGGTTCGCGATCGAGTGCGCGAAAAGATGAAAGTCGAGTTGGCGGAACAGGTTTATGCCGTGTTCGCCGAACGCGGCATGGAGAACGTCACCGCCCAGCAGGCAGCCCAGGCAATCGGAATATCCCGTGCCACGTTCTTCCGGTACTTCTCGTCAAAAGAGGACGCGGTAGTTACTGCGTTGCGTTCCATGACCGCGCACTTCTCCGACATGGCCAGCTCCATGTCTTCGCATCCGGGCGAGAGCTTGTTGGAGCTTTTGCGCCGCAGCTTTGAATCGGCAGTAGTATTCGCTGAGCAGGATCCGGTGGCGATGCAGGGCCGCATTGAGCTGGTCAGGAGCACCCCTGCGCTCCGGTCCAGCTGGCAGGAATCCCGGCGAGAGCAGCAGGTAGCGCTGGCCCAGGCGCTGTCGCCGTTCTGCGCGAACCAGCGGCTGGCTGAAACCGCCGCGTTGCTGGGTCTGGCCCTTTACGACCATGCACTGACCCGTTGGGTTGGGACGGCGGGCAGTACACTTCGCGAGATCCTCGATGAAGCCTTCGACTTCGCGGCCATGATCGATGACAACTGGGCGGAGAAGCGCTAGCAACCGCTACAGGCTACGGCAAGCGAAGCACCTTGATCGCCTCGGCCAAGTACGGTTCCGGGCTGGGGTCAGCAGATTGCGCCCAGCTGATCCATGCTGCAAAAGTCACCGTGCCGAAGGCCAGCGCCAGATAGGGTGCCGTCTGCGCGCTGACCCCGCCTTCCGAGAAATGCCGCAGCACCCGCTCGTTGTCCTTGCCCATCCGCATCGAGGCCTGGGCCAGGAGCTCGGGCTGGTCAGCGATAAGCCGCAGGCGTCCTCGCGTGACCTCCGGATCCGGCAGCGAATCGAAAGCTGCCACCGCAGCAGCGTGCATGGCACCCACCAGGTCGTGGCCCTCCTGCTTCGCCGAGGCGAAGGCGCCGTCTGAAATGGCCGAAGCTTCCAGCAGGCCGCCCCACACCAAATCCGCCTTGGAAGCGAAATAGCGGTAGAGGCTCTTGCGTCCGATTCCCGCTTCTTCGGCAATTTGCGCCATCGAGACTTCGCCATAGCCATGCTTGGCGAAGAGCGCCAGGGCGGTGCGGGCCACGGAGTCGGGATCAATGGACTGCGGGCGCCCAGGCAGGTGCGTGGCAACGGAATCTCGGGTGTCAGGCATATCCCAATTATGGCCCATTGAGTTAAGACACAGTGTGTCATAACATGAAACTACCAATTCATCGGCAACCAGAAGGAACGGTTATGGGCATGGAAAACGCATGGCAGGAAAAGGTCACCGCAGAACGTTTTGCCGGCAAGACAGTGGTGGTCACTGGCGCCGGTTCGGGCATCGGCAAGGCCACCGCGCTGCGCGTGGCCAAGGAAGGCGGCAAGGTGATCGCCGCGGACATCAGCCGCGAACGGCTCGATGAGCTTGTTGCCGAGAACCCGGATCTGGACGTTGCCGTTGTGGCCGGCGACATCACCGACCAAGCGGTAGTGGACCAGGTAGTGGCAGCTGGCGAGGGGCGGATCGATGCGCTGGCCAACGTCGCCGGCATTATGGACAAGTTCGAGCCGATCCACGAGATCGAGGACTCGACCTGGGAACGGGTCATGAATGTGAACGTCAATTCCGTTCTGAAGCTGACCCGTTCGGTGGTCCCGCTGATGCTCGAGGCCGGCCAGGGCAACGTGGTCAATGTGGCTTCGGAAGCTGGCCTGCGCGGCTCGGCCGCCGGCGTCGCATACACGGCCTCGAAGCACGCGGTCATCGGCATGACCAAGAACTCGGCTGTCATGTACGGCAAGAAGGGGCTGCGTTTCAACGCAGTGGCTCCGGGTGCGGTGCAGACCAATATCGAGGCTCCAATGGCCTCCGAATTTGCCCAGCAGGTAATCCCTCCGCTGATGGGCATCATTCCGGGCATGGCTACCGCAAGCCAGCTCGCCGCCTCGATCACCTTCCTGCTCAGCGAGGACAGCACCAACATCAACGGCGTGGTCCTGGCTTCAGATACCGGCTGGAGCGCCATCTAGCAAGGCCTGCCTGGAGACGAGTTTCCCTGCCAGCAGGTGGAACGGCCATCGGCCGGGGTGCACTGGAAAGCTCCAGTGCACCCCGGCCGATTAGCTCTCAAGGTCCCCGCAGTTTTCCGTGCGGCAACCGCCTGACTCAGCTGCGCGCTTCTGCGCGTTCCTCATCGGGGTAGCTTTTTTGCGTGGCCGCAGCTGCTTCGGCTTCGGTTGCCGGGCTCATATCGAACTTGAGCAGGGCCTCCGGGGTGGGGCCACCGCCGAACTTCGGTGAAGGCTGGCCGCCGTTGGCTACGCGTTCGGCCTCCATGGCTTCCCATTCCTCATCGCGTCCGAGCATGCGGGCCGAGTCCTCATTGGTGATTTCCCCGGCGAAGGCGCGCTTCATTGCCTCGCGGTCGAACTGCCCTTCCCATTTGGCGACCACGAAGGTGGCCACGCAGTTGCCCAGCAGGTTCACGGCAACGCGCATCGAATCCATGATGCGGTCCGCGCCCAGCAACAGGGCCACGCCGGCCACCGGGAAGATGCCCAGGGCGGCTGCCGTCGCCGATAGGGCCAAGAACGAGGATCCAGGGACGCCGGCCATGCCCTTGGAAGTCAGCAGCAGGATGCCCAGGGCGGCAAGCTGCTGGCCAAAGCTGAGATTGTGGCCGAACGCCTGGGCCAGGAACAGCAGCGAGATGGACAAGTAGATGGCCGCACCGTCGAGGTTGAAGGAATATCCGGTCGGGACCACCAAGCCGGTGGTGGCGCGGGAGCATCCGGCGTTGGTCAGCTTGGTCATGATGCGAGGCATCACCGACTCGGTTGATGCGGTGCCCAGGGCCAGCAGGAATTCCTCGCGGGTGTACTTGATGAATTGCCACAGCGGAACCCGGGCAAATCCCCAGGCGATCAGGAAGAGGATGCCGATGAACAGCAGGGCCGCGGCGTAGCAGGCGAGAATTAATTTCGCATAGGTGCCCAGTGTCTCGATGCCGTATTGGCCGATGATGAAGCCCATGGCGCCGAAGGCACCCAGGGGTGCGACCCGCATGACCCAGCTCATGACCTTGAAGATCAGCTCCAGGACGTTCTCGAACACCGCGAGCAGTGGTGCGCAGCGTTCCTGGCCGACCACCACGATGGCTGCGCCGAAGAAGACCGAGAAGAACAACACCTGCAGCAAGTTATTATCCGCGAAGGCGCCGATGACGCTGACCGGGATGATTCCCAGGATGAAGTCGGCGGCCCCCTTGGCCTCTCCGGATTTCTCTTCGATGGCCCCGGCGTCGAGGGATGACGGGTCGATGTTCAACCCGGCGCCTGGCTGGAAGAGGTTGGCAATGATCAGGCCGAAGACCAGGGCGAAGAGTGTGGCGCAGGTGAAGTAGACCAATGCCTTGACGCCAACGCGTCCCACTGCCTTGACATCGCCCACCGCCGCAATGCCGGTGACAATCACCAGGAAGATCAGCGGGGCGATGATCATCTTGATCAGCATGATGAATCCGTCGCCCAGCGGGCGCAACTCGGATCCGACCTTCGGCAGGAAGTGGCCGATCAAGACGCCGGCGACGATTGCGACGCCAAGCTGGAAGAACAGGGAAGTGTAGAAAGGTTTCTTGGGGGTTGGCTCAGCGACCCGGAAGTCGTCTGCGGATTTGATTTTCATGGCTGCTCCTGAGGATGGACTCGCTCCGAGGTATGTGCCCGTGGCTTGGATGGTGTCAACTGTAAGGCACGTCACAATATTCCGCAATGAAAAAAGATAATTTCGTTATGCGGAATGGATTCCTTCTGGATTATGGAATTAATCCGTGTTTGATAGGCATTTATCTGGCTCCGAGTACCGCTGTGCCGATGGCGGCAGCGTTGGGCGTGTCACGCGCCATCGGGGGCTCGTGCTGTGCCGCGCGGGGCCGGCGAGGAATGAACCCGGGGGTACCGCTGTTCTTGATGCAGGGATCCCGGTTATTGCGCGTCGGGCAATCGGGCTGTGTCGCCCGGGCTGGCCGCCGTAAGCTGACCCTACCTGGAAGTCGCGGATGGCTTACTGGGATCATGGACAAAGGTGGAACCCACCGATTACTTCCAGCAGGATTGAGAGCACTCACTTATGAGCATGGAAAGCGCCGCCTGGCATTCGCTATGGAAGCTGTCAGGAGACAAGGGCAAGGCCTACGCTCCAACCACGCCTAAGCGAGTGCTGAAGTTCGCAGCCAGCTACAAGTCCCGGCTGCTGGTCTTCGTCGTCTTCTCCATCTTCGCCGCAGTCCTGGCCGTGATCACCCCGGTGCTCGCTGGACGGGTGGTCGACGAAGTCGTCGCGCAATCCGGGGTGCGGACGATCATCAACTTGGCTCTGGTCATGGCGGGGATCGCGATCCTGGATGCGGTGGTGTCCGTAGTGGTCCGCTGGTTCTCCTCGCGCTTGGGCGAGGGCATCATCTATGACCTGCGCACCGCAGTCTTCGACCATGTGCAGAAGATGCCGGTGGCATTCTTCTCGCGCACCAGGACCGGTGCGCTGGTCAGCCGCTTGAACAACGATGTCATCGGCGCGCAATCCGCCTTCGCCGGAACCCTTTCCGGGCTGGTCTCCAATACCGTGGCGCTGGTGCTCACCGCTGCGGTCATGTTCACCACCTCGTGGCAGGTCACGCTGATCGCTCTGGTGCTGCTGCCGATTTTCCTCTTGCCCGCCCGCCATTTCGGCAGGTCCGTGGCCCTGCTGCGCCGTGAATCCGCGGACCTGAACGCGACCATGGGCAACCAGATGACCGAGCGCTTCTCCGCCCCCGGCGCCACCTTGATCAAGCTTTTCGGCCGTCCCAAGGACGAGTCCGAGCAGTTCGCGCTGCGTGCCGGCAAGGTGCGGGATATCGGCGTCAAGATGGCCATGCGCCAGTTCTACTTCGTCGCCGCACTGACCCTGGTTGCGGCCCTGGCACTCGCCCTGGTCTACGGTCTGGGCGGCATGTACGCGGTACGTGGCGATCTGGCCGCCGGCGACGTGGTGGTCCTGGGCATGCTGCTCACCCGCCTCTACACGCCGCTGACCGCACTGGCCAACGCGCGCGTGGAAATCACCAGCGCGCTGGTCAGCTTCGACCGGGTCTTCGAGGTGCTGGACTTGGAGCCGCTGATTGCCGATGCCCCGAACGCCCGCCGCCTCGAGGCCGGGGCGGTGCCGGTGAGATTCAACCACGTGAGCTTCTCCTACCCGAGCGCCGACAAGGTCTCGCTGGCTTCGCTGGAAGAAGTCGCCATCCTGGACACCCGCGGCGGCGAAGAGGTCCTGCA
This sequence comes from Glutamicibacter sp. NPDC087583, assembly GCF_044743685.1. Lineage (NCBI taxonomy): Bacteria > Bacillati > Actinomycetota > Actinomycetes > Micrococcales > Micrococcaceae > Glutamicibacter > Glutamicibacter sp. NPDC087583. The sequence goes on from NZ_JBIUWY010000004.1 coordinate 206,322, forward strand.
CGATATCGACTTCGAGATCCCCGCGGGCCAAACCTACGCGCTGGTCGGCTCCTCGGGTGCGGGCAAGTCCACCATCGCCTCGCTGCTGGCGCGCCTGTACGACGTGGATTCGGGCAGTGTTGAACTGGCCGGCGAGGATATCCGCCAGCTTGAGCTCGATTCGCTGCGTTCGACGGTGTCCATGGTGACCCAGGACGGGCACCTCTTCCACGAGAGCATCCGCTCCAACCTGACGCTGGCCCGGCCCGAAGCGACCGAAAAGCAGATCTGGGAGGCGCTGGAGCGTGCCCGGCTGAAGCCGGTGATCGCTTCCTTGCCCGATGGCCTGGATACCGTGGTGGGCGAGCGGGGCTACCGGCTTTCCGGTGGCGAACGCCAGCGCATGACCATTGCCCGTCTGCTGCTGGCAGCACCCCAGGTAGTCATCCTGGATGAGGCGACGGCGGCCCTGGACTCGTCGAATGAAGCGGCGGTGCAGGCGGCGCTGGGCGAGGCGCTGGCAGACCGCACGGCGCTGATCATTGCCCACCGCCTGTCGACCATCCGCTCGGCGGACCAGATCCTGGTCGTGGAGGGCGGGCGCATCGTCGAGCGCGGAACCCACAGCGAGCTGCTGGCCTTCGGCGGACGCTATAGCGAGCTGCACGAAACCCAGTTCGCGCAGTAGCACGCCTGTTCGCCGGCTCCATAGGTGTTCCGGCACCAGCGCGAACTGAGATGCCCGCCTGGGCGGTCGATGCCATCGACTGCCCAGGCGGGCATCTTTGCTTGCGTGCCGGAATCGCCAAGCGCGGCTAGTCCGCCGCGGCCACCAGCTGGCGTCCCAGCTCGCGGGCCGCCTCCTGCAATACCGGCACCGCGCTGACGATGAAGGCCTCGTCAACGCGGGTCACCGGCCCGGAAACCGAGATGGCCATCGGCGTTGGCGCGCCCGGTACTGGCACGGCGATGCAGCGAACCCCTAGTTCCTGCTCTTCCTCGTCGATGGCGTAGCCGCGTTCGCGGGTGGCCTCGACATCGGTGAACAGCTTGCCCAGGGTGGTGATGGTGTTCGCGGTCTTCGGGGGCATGCCCGCCTGCGAGACCAAACGCTGCACGCGCTCGTCATCCAGCACCGAGAGCACGGCCTTGCCGACCCCGGAATTGTGCAGCATGGCGCGGCGTCCGACTTCGGTGATCATGCGCATCGAGTGGGCTGACTGCACCTGGGCGATGTAGGTGACCATGTCTCCGTCGAGCACCGCGATATTCGCCGATTCGCCCAGCTTCGCGACCAGATCCTTCAGCGCAGGGGAGGCCAAGGCGCCCAGCTGGCGGTTGGCTACCTCGCCCAGCCGGATCAGCCGCGGGCCCAGTGAATAGCGGCGGTTGGGCAGCTGGCGCACGTAGCCCACTCCGACCAGGGTGCGCAGCAGGCGGTGGATGGTCGGCAATGGCAGGGGAGTATCGGCGGCAAGCTCGCTGAGCGCGGCTTCTCCGCCGGCACGGGCGATGACTTCCAGGAGCTCGAAAGCACGTTCGACGGACTGGACGCCGCCGGTGGTGGACTTGCTGGAAGTCTGCGTCATCTTTGCTCCTAATAAAGGCACTGGTTTCGGAAGAGGGCTACGCATTACTTCTACGATGCGAAATCCTAGTCCCAAGAATAGCGCAGAATCAGGCTTTTCTTCCACGATCCGATATTAACTCGGCAAAAAATCGTGCCGGGCGCCACAAAACACTCTTGCATTTTCATTTTGAGGATAATAGTATCCACTATACGGAAACTTTTACAGGAGGATCAGATGGCAGCACCAAGCCCGGGATATTCACTCACGCTTCGCGTCCAGACACCTGCGTCGATTACCGCTACCAGCGAGCTGGCCGGCGCGGTCGGTTCGGCCGGCGCGCACATCACCGCCCTGGATGTCACCGAGTCCAACCACACCCACATGGTGGTGGACGTTTCCTGCAACACCACCGACGTGGCCCACGGCGAGACCGTGCGCGCGGCGCTGGATAACCTCGATGGCGTAAGCGTGCGCAACGTCTCGGACCGCACCTTCCTGATGCACCTTGGCGGCAAGCTCTCGGTGACCCCCAAGGTCGCCCTGCGCAACCGCGATGACCTCTCCCGCGCCTACACCCCGGGTGTCGCCCGCGTCTGCATGGCCATCGCCGAGAACCCTGCCGATGCGCGCAACCTGACGGTCAAGCGCAACACCATCGCCGTGGTCACCGACGGCTCGGCCGTGCTGGGGCTGGGCAATATCGGCCCGGCCGCAGCCCTGCCGGTCATGGAAGGCAAGGCGGCGCTGTTCAAGCAGTTCGCCGATGTCGATGCCTGGCCGGTCTGCCTGGACACCCAGGACACCGAGGAGATCATCATGATCGTCAAGGCGCTGGCACCGGTCTACGGCGGGGTGAACCTCGAAGACATCGCCGCCCCGCGCTGCTTCGAAATCGAGGCCCGGCTGCGCGAAGAACTGGACATCCCGGTCTTCCACGACGACCAGCACGGCACCGCAATTGTCACCCTGGCCGCGCTGCTCAACGCGGTGAAGGTCGTGGACAAGAAGATCGAGGACCTGCGCATCGTGGTCTCCGGGGTCGGCGCGGCCGGCAACGCGATCATCCAGCTGCTCATGGCCCGCGGCGCGCAGAACATCATCGCCTGCGGACGCAATGGCGCGATCACCCGCAACGAAGCCTACGCCGATGCGCACCGCACCTGGCTGGCGGAAAACACCAATCCGCAGAACTTCACCGGCACCCTGAAGGAAGCCATCGCCGGCGCGGACGTCTTCATCGGCGTCTCGGCCCCGAACGTGCTGGACGAAGCCGATATCGCCGCCATGAACGAGCGCGCCATCGTCTTCGCCATGGCCAACCCGGATCCCGAGGTGGACCCGGAACTGGCCGGTCGCCACGCGGCGGTGGTCGCCACCGGGCGCAGCGACTTCCCCAACCAGATCAACAACGTCCTGGCATTCCCAGGTTTCTTCCGCGGGCTGCTGGATGCAGGCGTCACCGAGATCACCGACGCCATGCTCCTGGCCGCCGCGGACGCCATTGCCGCGCGGGTCAGCGAATCAGAGCTGAACCCCGGATTCATCATCCCGTCGGTATTCGACCCACAGGTCGCCTCCGATGTGGCCATGGCAGTGCAGGACGCAGCCGCCGCCAAGTAGGCGCTGCGCAGCAAGACCTTAGGGTGCATGTCAACGCACCCTTCATTGGAACAGAGCACAAGAAGTTAAGGAACAACCCATGAGTATTGAAATCACCAGCATCCCCGACGCCGCCGATGCCCAGCAGATCCTCTCGGGCGAAGCGCTGGCCTTCATCGAGAAGCTGCACCAGAAGTTCGCTGGCACCCGCGATCAGCTGCTGGCCGCACGCGGCGTGCGCCGCCAGCAGTTCTCCGATGCCAAGTCCATCGACTTCGATCCGCAGACCGAATCCGTGCGCACCGGCGACTGGAAGGTCGCCGAAGCCCCAGAGGCGCTGCGCGACCGCCGCGTGGAGATCACCGGCCCGGCCTCCCCGGCCAAGATGGCCATCAACGCGCTGAACTCCGGCGCCAAGGTCTGGCTGGCCGACCTGGAAGATGCTTCCACTCCGAGCTGGTTCAATGTCATCGATGCGATCTCCAATCTCTCGGCCGCCGCCCGGGGCACCTTGGCCTTCACCGATGCGAAAACCGGCAAGTCCTACGCGCTGCGCACCGACGCCCCGCGCGCGGTCGTGGTGGTCCGCCCCCGCGGCTGGCACCTGCCGGAGAACAATGTGCTCATCGACGGCAATCCGGCGGTCGGTGCACTGGTCGACTTCGGCCTGCACTTCTTCCACAATGCCAAGGTGCTCGCCGAATCGGGACAGGGCCCGTTCTACTACCTGCCGAAGATGGAGCACTACCTGGAATCGCGCCTGTGGAACGAGGTCTTCACCTTCGCCCAGGCCGAGCTGGGCATCGCCCACGGAACCGTGCGCGCCACCATGCTCATCGAGACCATCCCGGCCGCCTTCCAGATGGAGGAATTCCTCTACGAGCTGCGCGAGCACGCCTCTGGCCTGAACGCGGGCCGCTGGGACTACCTGTTCTCCATCATCAAGACCTTCCGCGAAGCCGGCGAAGCGTTCATCATGCCCGACCGCTCGGCCGTATCGATGACCGCGCCGATGATGCGCGCCTACACCGAGCTGCTGGTCAAGACCTGCCACAAGCGCGGGGCTTTCGCCATGGGCGGCATGGCGGCGTTCATCCCGAACCGCCGCGAACCAGAAGTTACCGCCGCCGCCTTCGACAAGGTCCGCGAGGACAAGTCCCGCGAGGCCAACGACGGATTCGACGGCTCCTGGGTCGCCCACCCTGACCTGGTTGAGCTGTGCAAGGAGATTTTCGACGCGAAGCTCGGCGAGAAGCCGAACCAGATCGACCGCCAGCGCCCGGAGGTCGAGGTCACCGCGGCCCAGCTGCTGGACGTGGCCAGCGCTCCTGGCGATGTCACCGAGGCCGGCGTGCGCGCCAACCTCTACGTGGCCGTGAACTACGTGGCCGTGTGGCTCTCGGGCAACGGCGCGGTCGCCATCCACAACCTGATGGAAGACGCCGCCACCGCGGAGATCTCGCGCTCGCAGATCTGGCAGCAGATCCGCAACCAGGTGGTCGCCGCCGACACCGGCAACACCATCACCGCCGAACTGGTTGCTGGCATTCTCGCCGAAGAGGTTGAACGCCTGCGCGCGGAGGTCGACAATGAAGAGCACTTCAACGCCTACTACCAGCCGGCAGCGGAACTGATCGCGAAACTGACCAGCGGCAAGGACGAGGATTTCGCGGACTTCCTCACCACCCCAGCCTACGAACTCTTGGAAAAGGAATACGTGACCAAGCCATGAGCAACACCTTCGATGAGTCCACGCTTGCCAGCGTAGAAGCAAAGCTGGCAGCCACCGACCGGCTGCTGGAAACCTCCTACCCGGGGGATACCGGAGCCCGCCAGCCGATCCATACCGTGTACGTCCCCGGGGACAAGTACACCGTGGACCTCCCAGAACGTTGGGGCCACAATGCAGTAGCCACTGCCGGAGGACTGATTGGCCTATCCGCCTTGGCGGCCAAGCTCAAGCTGGCCGAACCAGAGCGCTTGGCGGAACTGGTTGGCGCGAAGCTGGCAAGCGAACCCATCGAAGATCTGCGCCTCGATTTCGAGGACGGCTACGGCAACCGCACGGATGCGGAGGAGGACGCCGCAGTGCTTGCCGCGGCCGACTCGGTATCCGCCGCGGTGGCCGCCGGCAAAGCCCCGGCCTGCATCGGCATCCGCTTCAAATGCTTCGAAGCACCCACCCGGGCCCGCGGGATCCGCACCCTGGACCTGTTCATCACCCGGCTTCTGGCCAACGGTCCGCTGCCCGAGGGCCTGCGCCTGACCCTGCCCAAGGTGACCACCGTGGCCCAGGTCGAGTCCATGGTCTACCTGGCCGAGAAGCTGGAAGAAGCCCACGGGCTGGAAGCCGGACGCATCCGCTTCGAAGTGCAGGTGGAAACCCCGCAGGTCATCCTGGCCGCCAACGGAACCCATCCGGTGGCCCAGCTGATCGCCTCGGGCAAGGGCCGGGTATCCTCGCTGCACTACGGAACCTACGACTACTCCGCGTCGCTGGGCGTGGCCGCCGGATACCAGTCCATGGAGCACCCGGTAGCGGACTTCGCCAAGGACGTCATGCAGGTGGCCGTAGCCGGCACCGGGGTGGAACTGTCCGACGGCTCCACCAACATCATCCCGGCCGGCGACCCGGAGAACATTGCGGCCGCCTGGGAACTGCACGCCCGCCTGGTCTCCCGCCACCTGTCCCGCGGCATCTACCAGGGCTGGGACATGCACGAGAATCAGCTGGTCACCCGTTACCTGGCCACCTTCGCCTTCTTCCGCGAAGGCCTGCAGGCAGCCGGAACCCGGTTGCGCAACTACGTCCACCAGATCAACTCGGCCATCATGGACGAGCCGGCCACCGCACGGGCCCTGGCCCGCTACATCCACCGCGGGGTGGCCTGCGGTGCGGTCAGCGCCGACGAGGTCACCGAACTAGCCCAGATCACCCTGCCCGAACTCGAGGCGATCGCCTTGAACCGCTCCCACGCCTAAGGACAACACCATGACTGTTCCAGCCATCCAGAACTCCTCGTCGTACTACTCGGACTTCGGCGGCCACCCGCCGCAGAGCGATCTGCTCACCGACCGGGCCATCGTCACCGAGGCCTATACCGTGATCCCCAAGGGCGTGCTGCGCGACATCGTCACCAGCGTCTTCCCCGAGTGGACCAACACCCGTGCCTGGGTGCTCAACCGCCCGGTCGCCGGCGGGGCCACCACCTTCTCCCAAGCCATCGTGGAAGTTGCCCCGGGCGGCGGCGCCACCAAGCCGGAGCCGCAGGCCCAGGTGCAGGGATTCATCTTCGTGCTCACCGGGCAGCTGACCCTTCTCATCGAGGGCACCGAACATGTGCTGGTGGACGGCGGCTTCGCCTACCTGCCAGCCGGCGCTACGTGGTCCGCCCGCAATGACGGCACCGAGACCACCAGCTTCCACTGGCTGCGCAAGCGCTACGAAGTGCTTGAAGGCGTCGCCGCACCGGCTCCCGTGGTGGGCAATGAGCGCGACATCGAACCTGGCCCGATGCCGGGCACCGATGGCAAGTGGCGCACCACCCGCATGCTCGATCCCAACGACGTGGCCTTCGACTTCGGCGTGAATATCGTGACCTTCGAACCGGGCGCATCCATCCCGTTCGCCGAAACCCACGTCATGGAGCATGGCCTGTACGTGCTTGAAGGCAAGGGCGTGTACCGGATGAATGGCGACTGGGTCGAGGTCGAAGCCGGGGACTACATGTCACTGCGCGCCTTCTGCCCGCAGGCTTGCTACGCCGGCGGCCCGGAGAACTTCCGGTACCTGCTCTACAAGGACCAGAACCGCCAGATCGCGTTGTAAGCGTTCATTTCCAGAGACTGCCGGGGCCGCACCCCGCGCTGACCCGCCGGCCATCGGCGCACCGTGTCCATTTCATGTTCCAGTGATGTTTCTTTTGCTCGGACATGGTGGGCTGACGGCAGGGTCGCGCGGGATGCGGCCTTCGGTTTTGGCGACCCGGGGCTGTTTCGTGAAGATCCAAGGATCACTTGGAACCGCTCATCGAAACCATCGGCAATACCGGGCGTCATCCCGGCAATCGCGGGGAGCACGGAATCGTCCAACGTTGGACGGGTTGGAATTGGGACTCATCACTGGAGTCGCGGGCAGCACTTGAGTTATTTCCGAAGGCTTGGCCTGTTTGGGACGTGCCCCTATGCACCGGGCGCGAACTGGATGCGAACGCGGCTCGATGTTGCAGGTCGAGACGGGGCAGCGGATGCCCTCGTTGCCAACTCGCAGGCATCAGTGCCGCAGCAGCTAGAACTCTTCAGCGTCAACCTTGGCCGGAGCATCTGCTGCATCGCTGCTCAAAATCAACCGCCGTTCCAAACGGGTGAGATTTCCCGGCGAAGGATCAAGTCGTGCTGGTTCCAAGGCGGCCGCTAATGCCGCGCCAACCGCTTCCTCGTCCAAGTTCATTCCCACGGCGACCAGCGCGTCATTGGCCGGATCGCTGTGGGCCGCTGCTTTCGCGAAATGGATCTGCCGCCCGACCATGTTGACCAGGAAGCGCTGCGCGCCGCGATCGGTGCGCAGCTTCACATGCCCCTTGAGCCGGTAGGCCGCAGCAGGCGGGTGCTCCAGCAGGTCCAAGATGGCACCCGGATCCGCGGCCTCGGGGCAGCGCACCGTCACCGCGTTGGCGTGCGAAGCATGCTCGTGGTCGTGGTGCGGGCGGGAGGCAGCCGCCAACGGCAACTCGTCGATCGGGTCTTCGTTCAGGGCGATGTCGAAGACCAGCTCGGGGTCTATGGCGGCGTGCGACGCCGGGATGATGGCAACGTGCGGGTTGATTTCGCGGATCCGTCCGCTGATCCTGGCCAGGACCGCGTCGCGGTGTTCCGGGGCAATGCGGTCCAGCTTGTTGACCACCGCCATGCTGGTGGCGCTGAAGCGGGCCGGGGCCATCGCCGCGGTATCCACGGTGTGCTCATGCTCCACCGCGTCGATCACGTCGATGATGCCGCCGAAGCGTACCCCGTGGGCCTTGCCGAAACGCAGCAGCCGATCCACGTTCAGCGGGTCGGCCGCGCCGCTGGCCTCCACGATGATGGCATCCAGGCGCAGCTTCGGCTGGCCCAGCTTCTCCAGCAGCTCGTCCAGGCCGCTGCTATCGGACAGGCAGCAAACGCAGCCGCCGGCAATGGATTCGGCCGCATCGATCTGGCCGGTGATCAGCCCGGTATCCACGTTGACCTTGCCGATGTCGTTGATGATGACCCCGACGCGGGTACCCGGGCGGGTCAGCAAGCGGTTGAGCAGGCTGGTCTTGCCTGCACCCAGATATCCGGTGAGCACGATGACAGGGATCAATGCCGGCTCCTTTTCACTTCGACAAGCGGGCCGAATCCATTCTCCTTGCAGGGCCAACCGTTGCCGCGTGCTGACACGCCTGCCAGAAGATGGTTACCAGGAAGGCAAAACCGGAATCGGGCCATCGGCCTCGATATGCCGGGCCTGGCCGCGGGCCAGCCATTCGATCAAGCCTTCGCGGTCCGAGCGCACCTTCAGCGCGCCATCGCCGATGACCCATTCGTCGCCCTCTTCGGTCACCAGCGTCATGCCCGGAGCGTTCTTCACGCGCATAGTCCGCACGGCGGCCTCGACGGCGTTCTCCTGGGAATCCGGATCGGCTTCCTCGATGGTCCACGCGGTATCCAGATCATGGTGGTGGATGACCACCTCTGAGATGCGCAGGGCCACGATGGAGGTCGCCGGAATGATCTTGCCGTGAAGGTCCACCTCTTCCACGGCCAGTTCGCCGCTGAGCCGTTCGCACTGCTCGGCGAAGTATGCGGCGGCGTCCTGGAACTTCTTGACCAGTTCCTCGCGCGGCAGGGCCGCCAGCTCGTCGATCTCCGCGTCGCGGGCCTCGCGCGAGGCGTAGAGCTCCTGCGGTTCTCCGCTGGTGGCCCAGTCGATGAGCTTGACCAGGCTCCGGCCGTTGGAGGCCAAGTGCGCAATGACCTGCGCCCGGCTCCAGCCTTCGCACAGCGAGGCGGCGGCCATTTCTTCGGTGGACAGGGTTTCGATCGTGGCCGACATCATCGCGGTTTCGCGGTTGAGTCGTGACAGGTCCGAGTGCAAACGAGCAGTATTGATCATGAAGTCACCCTACCAACGCGGGCGCTCCAGCAGTACGGGTTACGCCATAGATATCGAAAGCGACTCGATTCATATCCGCGCCGTGCGGGCCCTGGCGGTGCCTGGCTGCGACGGCAGGAAGCTGTCCAGCAGAACACGTGCCAGGCATGCTTCTTCAGGAACCAGCAGCCACGTAGCCTAGGGGGAGAAGCAAACGACCAGGAAAGCAGTCCGATGGCGAAGAAAAAGAAGAAGCAGAAGCCCAAGCAGGGGCATCCGGCACGCCTGCAAGAGGGCGTCGTCTCCCTGGACCGGGTGAAGGTGGGGCGCGGCCTGGACGCGCTCACGCCGCAGTTCGTACGCTGGTTCTCCGAGAACCGCGATGACCCAGAACTGGCCCTGATGGTCCTTGCCGCAGTGCGCGAAACCCTGGGCATCTACGCCGAAGTCGTCGGCCTGGACAAGGTTACCGATTTTGATCCGCCCAAACTGCTGGCAGTGCTCAGCTCGATGATTGAATTCGAAGAGGCCGAGAATCCCGATGCCGCCGATAATGGGCTGGGAACCATGATCTATATGGCCTGGGCGGATTACGTCGAGTTCTTGCGCGATGCCGGTCTGTGGGAGCGCGAGGCCGAAAGCCTGGAGTGGTTCCGGAAGTCGCTGGAAGCCCAGGATCCATTCGCCGGTGATGACGGCATCGATGAAAACGATGAAATTGACGAGATCATGGCATCTGACGAGGCCTCTCAAGCGGCCCTGGCTGAAATCGCCGCCATGCGGATCAGCAAGCTGGGCCGTGCCTTCTTGGCTTGGACCCTCACCGAGGGCAAGAATCTGTGGGCCAGCTTGCCGGCGTCTGAATTCTTGGAAACGGCCGCAATAGCGCTCGCCGACCAGCTGCCTCCGGAAGTCCACGAATCGCGCAGGGGCCTGATGGTTGCGGTCGTGCTCTCGGCACTGGAATCGGTCAGCGCCATCAAGCTGCCCGAACAGGGCAAGCCGGAGCGCGGCGTGACGTACGAAGACATCATGCAGCATGAAGACGCCGACTCCTTCGAGCCGAACTTCTACTTCATCCAGGCCTGCCTGGACTCGTTGCTGGAAAAGCCGGAAGGCGGCGATGACGCCAGCCTTGAAGCCTGGGGGCTGGCAGCGTTCTGGATCGTCGAGGGGATCGAAGGCAACCCGCATCGCGTGGCTGACCCGCGAGATGATCAATGGTCGCCAAAGGTATGGGAAACCGCGCATGTGCGCATGCATGAACTGCGCGTACTTGGCCTTATCGAAGATGGCGAAGCGTACTCGGTGCCCACTATCGTCCGCCTGGCGATTACCGACGTTGAACAGGACCTGCTCGATGAGGATGAATTCGACGACACTGATCTCGACGCGATGTTCGGGCCGGACGATGACGAGCCGAAACGCCTGAAGCGCGAAACACCGTATACCGGCAAGGTGCTGCAGCTGAAGCTGACCCTCAAGGACGCCAAGCCGCCGATCTGGCGTCGCGTGCTGGTGCCCATGGACCTGAACCTTGGCGACCTGCACGACATCATCCAAGCGAGCTTCGACTGGTACGACGGGCACCTGCACAGCTTCTACGAGGGTGGCTTCGGCGGCACTTCATATGGTCCAGAGATTGACGACATGGACTACCAGAAGAACGAAGCGGAAACCCTGGTTTCCTCGTTGCTGCAGAAGGAAAAAGACCGCCTGGATTACCTGTACGACTTCGGGGACAACTGGGAAGTGCGCATCGACGTCGAGAAGATCCTGGATGCCGATGGCGGCCAGCTGCCGCGATGCACCGGCGGCCGGCGCATGGCTCCGATGGAGGACAGCGGCGGGATCGGTGGCTGGGAAGCCAAGCTGGATATTCTCGATGATCCGACGGACCCGGAGTACGAGGAAGTGCAAGACTGGCTTTCGAACTTCGGTTACGAAGAGGAATACGAGATCGATCCGGCGTATTTCAACAAGGACGAAGTCAATGCCCACCTGGAGTTCGAGTTCTAGGCGGCTGATTCAAGCCAGTGAAAATGCCCGTGGGTTGCCAAACTTTCAAACTTGGCAACCCACGGGCATTTTTGGTTTTCGGCTGGTTGGCCCTCTGGCCTAGTCGTCGTCTAGCGCGGCTCCATGCGGCGTCGCTCCGCCTTCATCGGTCCAGTCCTGGCCAACTTCATCATTCAAAGCAGGGTCGGAAATGGTATCGGGCTCTTCGGCCTCTGCCTTGTGCAGTCGGGCTTCAGGGTTGTTCTCGCTCATAAATCCATCCCTCTCGTTGCTTGGAATGCCAACCTAGCAAGAACCGCTGGGCATCAGAAGCTGCAGAACCCGCTTTTCAGGAACCCCTAAGGTAAACGTCAGCGCGCTTGGCTCGGGGCCACAGTCGATGCACGGATAACGAGCTTGGGAGTGAAAACGAATTGCTCGCGGACCGCTTGATCGCCCGCTTCTGCTTCGCGCAGCAAGACGTCGACAGCGGTTCGCCCGATTTCTTCTGCTGGCTGGCGCACGGTGGTAATCGGGATGACGGCCGACTCGGCGAAGTCGATATTGTCGTATCCCACCAGAGCAATATCCTCGGGAACACTGAGTTCGCCGGACATCACCAGGGCCTGCAGTATGCCCAACGCGAGCAGGTCGTTGGCCGCAAAGATCCCGTCGGGGCGCTGTGCAGGATCCATGGCAAGAATACGCTCTCCGGCTGCCCGTCCTTCCAGCACAGTCAGGTTCTTGGTAGGCATGTGCTCCAGCACGGCATCCGGGGCTTGGGCCAATACCGATTGGGCTCCCGTTAATCGGTGCTGGACCTGTTCGATGCTCTGCGGTCCGCCGACGAAGGTGATCCGCTTTCTGCCAATGTCCAGCAGGTGCCGTACGGCAATTCTTCCGCCTTCCACATCGTCCACGGAGACCGATGAAAAGCTGCGGTCGCCACTTCCGCGGTCCACCAGCACCACTGGCGTGCCCGCTTCGCGGATCCGCCAGAGCCGGCTCAAGTCGCTGTGCAAGGGGGAGATGAGTACTCCGGCGACGCGTTGCTCTTCGAAGAGATCCAGCAGTTGCTGTTCGGTGCTCAGGGAATTGTCGCTGGCTCCCATCAGCACGGTGTAGCCGTTGTCCAAGGCACGATGCTGGGCGCCCTGGGTGACGTCCATGAAGAACGGGTTGCGTGCATCGAGGACGACGAGCCCGAAGCTCCGGCTGCGGCCGGCACGCAGTTGCCTGGCCGCATCGTTGCGGACAAAGCCGAGCTTCTCGATGGCTGCGGTGACCTTGGAAACGGTGTGTTCGGAAACAACCTGGGGCCGGTTGAGCACGTTGGAGACGGTGCCTACGGAAACGCCCGCCTCGGCGGCAACTTCCTTGACGCTGACGGCCACAGAGCTTTCCTGTTCTTCGGTGAGTTGTTCTTCTGCGAGTATAACTGGCGCACGGATGGGAACTGGAATCCCAACAGCTTTTTGAAAGGATTCAAAAGAATGCGGCATTCGATCGACCGACCGCTTGCAATTCAAGTGTGACCTGCTCTACACTCGAATTTCGAAGCGATTGAAACGATTCATTTTTGTGCAAAGCGAATCGGATCGCACAGTTTTGCCCACCCAGTTCCAGCGCTCCGGAAGAGTAGTACGATGCGAGTTTGCTTTCAATTGCAGGTCAATCCCGACCTGATCGACGAGTATGTGTCGCGCCACCGGGAAGTGTGGCCGCAGATGCTCCAAGCCATCGAAGAAGCCGGGCGTCGCAACTACTCACTCTTTCTGCGCGAGGACGGGTTGCTGATCGGCTATTACGAAACCGATGACGACAGCGCTGCCCAGGCCGCCTTGGACTCCGACCCGCGCACCGCAGCGTGGGAAGCGGAAATGAGCCGATTCTTCCTCAGCCTGGGCGGCCGGCCAGATCAGCAAGCGCCGCGTCTGCGCGAGGTCTTCAATCTCGAAAACCAGCTGGCCGCACTTGCCGCATCCCAGCAGTAGTAGCCCGCAGAATTACTAGAAATGGAGAGTTCCATGAGCTCGAAGCTGAGCCCTGAGCACCTGCAAATCCTTGACCGCCTTGCCATCGAAGTCCCTTCCTGGGCCTATGGAAATTCGGGCACCCGCTTCAAGGTCTATTCGACCCCCGGGACCCCGCGCGATCCCTTCGAAAAAATCGCCGATGCGGCTGAAGTCAACCGATTGACCGGACTGGCTCCCTCGGTGGCCCTGCACATTCCGTGGGACAAGGTCGAGGACTTCACCGTGCTGCGCGAGCATGCAGAAGGCCTGGGCGTCAGCCTCGGAACCATCAATTCGAATACCTTCCAGGATGACGATTACAAGTTCGGCGCCTTGACCCATGAGGATCCGAAGATCCGCCGCAAGGCAATCGACCACCACCTCGAATGCATCGACGTAATGGATGCCACCGGAAGCCAGGACCTGAAAATCTGGCTGGCAGAGGGCTCGAACTATCCAGGCCAAGCGGATATGCGCGGGCGCCAGGACCGGCTAGGCGATTCGCTGGCCGAAATATATGCGCGGCTTTCCGGAGACCAGCGCCTGGTGCTGGAGTACAAGTTCTTCGAACCGTCCTTCTACCACACCGACGTGCCCGACTGGGGAACGTCCTATGCCCAGGTTGCGGCCTTGGGGGATCGGGCCATGGTTTGCCTGGACACCGGGCACCATGCGCCAGGCACCAATATCGAGTTCATCGTGATGCAGCTGCTGCGGCTTGGCAAGCTCGGATCCTTCGACTTCAATTCCCGCTTCTACGCGGATGACGACTTGATCGTTGGCTCGGCAGACCCGTATCAGCTGTTCCGCATCATGGCCGAGGTGATCCGCGGTGGCGGACTGGACCAGGACACGCCTGTGGCCTTCATGCTCGATCAGTGCCACAACGTGGAGAACAAGATCCTGGGCCAGATCAGAAGCGTCCAGAACGTGCAGGAAATGACGGCCCGGGCGTTGCTGATCGACCGCGTAGCGCTGACTGAAGCACAGATTTCCGGTGATGTCCTGGCCGCCAACGAGATCTTCATGGATGCCTTCTACACCGACGTGCGGGCCGACCTGGAAGCATGGCGCGCAACGCGCGGCCTGCCAGCCGATCCGATGCAGGCCTTCCGCACCTCCGATTACCAGAGCCGAATCGAAGCATCGCGCGCTGGTGGCGTGCAAGCAGGATGGGGAGCCTGATCATGAACACCGCAGCAAAGAAGCGCGGCATCTCCGGGTGGAAAGCCACCATTGCCGTAGCCATGAGCAATTACATAGAAGCCGGAGCCATCATTGCGCTGGCCACCAGCCTCAGCCTGTGGCAGGGCGCGTTCGGATTCGACGACGCGCTGGTCGGTGTCATCGCTGCCGTGTCGGCCAACGCGTTCGGCGCGGCCCTGGGTGCACTGATCGGCGGACCGCTCTGCGACCGTCTGGGCCGCAAGTTCATCTATACCTACGACCTGATCGTGTTCATGGTCGGCGCCCTGATGATCACCTTCTCCTCCGGTACGAGCCTGCTGATCATCGGCGTGGTCCTCATGGGCATTGCCGTGGGCGCAGGCGTTCCAGCCTCCTGGACCTACATTGCCGAGGAGGCTCCGCAGGAATCGCGTGCTGCGCACGTGGGCACCGCTCAGCTGGCGTGGTCGATTGGCCCAGCCATCGGTTTCGCGCTGGCGATCCTGGTTGAGCCTTGGGGCGTGAACGGCTCCCGGGCAATCTTCTTCCATCTTTTCCTGATCGCCGCTGTCACTTGGTGGGTCCGCCGCGGATTGCCCGAGTCCAGGAGGTGGAAGGAGCAACGTGCCGCGGAAACGGCTGCTGGCGTGAAAGCCTCGTTCTTCTCCGGCATGCGCGGGCTGCTGGCCGACCGCCGCAACTGGAGCGCGCTCTTCTTCCTGCTCGGCGTCTATGGGCTATGGAATACCGTGGCAGGGCAGGCTGGCATTTTCCAGCCTCGCGTCTATGCTGCCGCTGGCGTTGAATCCGCTACCCAGCAGAACCTGCTCCAGGTGCTGGTCTGGGTGCTGACCGCCGCCGCAACCTATTTCGGATTCATGAAATACGGAGACCAGGTCTCGCGGCGTTGGCTCTACTTCGGTGGCGCCCTGCTGGGTGTTGCGGCCTGGACCGTGCTGATCTTCGCTCCTCCAGGTGCCTTCTCCCTGCTGTTCTACGCAGTGGCCTGGGGCATCTCGGCGGGTATCGGCGCGCAGGCTTTCTACGGGCTATGGACCGCGGAGCTCTTCGCCACGCGCTACCGCGCCAGTGCACAGGGCGTGCTGTTCATGCTTGCCCGGGTGCTTGTCGGCCTGCTCTCGTTGGTGTTCCCGGTACTGCTCACCAACCTGGGCTTGGAAAAGCTTGGCCTCCTGATCATCGGCCTGCTGGTCGTCGCGTTGCTGATCGGCACCATTTGGGCGCCGGAAACGCGAGGCAAGTCGCTGGAAGAGATCGAACTGGAGCGCTATGGATATGAAACCAGGGCCACCAAAGTCGACGCCTGAGAACCACTGCCCCCATGCACATTAACGAGTCGGAAGACAAGAACACCATGAGCAACACCATCGCGACACGCACCACCGCACAGGAACTGATTCAACGATCCAACCGGTTGGGTGCAGACAAGAAGAACACCAACTACGCCGGTGGAAACACCTCGGCCAAGGGCACCGCGAAAGACCCGGTCACCGGTGAGCAAATTGAGCTGCTCTGGGTCAAGGGATCGGGCGGGGACCTCGGCACGTTGACCGAAAAGGGGCTGTCGACCCTGCGCCTGGACCGCATGCGCTCGCTGGTGGACGCCTACCCGGGCGTGGAGCGCGAAGACGAGATGGTCGCGGCCTTCGATTACTGCCTGCACGGCAAGGGAGGCGCCGCGCCATCCATTGATACCGCAATGCATGGGCTGGTCAACGCAAACCACGTCGACCACTTGCACCCGGACTCCGGCATTGCCATTGCCACTGCCAAGGACGGCCGGGAGCTGACCGCAAGGATCTTCGGCGACAAGGTGGCTTGGGTTGACTGGCGCCGCCCCGGATTCCAGCTGGGACTGGATATTGCCGCGATCAAGGACGCCAATCCGCAAGCCGTGGGCTGCATCCTCGGCGGCCATGGCATCACCGCCTGGGGAGATACCTCCCAGGAATCCGAGTCCAACTCGCTGTGGATCATCGACACCGCCGCTGCCTACCTTGACGAGCACGGCGCACCGGAGCCCTTCGGTCCTGTGGTTCCCGGATTCGAGCCGCTGGACGAGGAGGAGCGCCGGACCCGCGCCGCCGCATTGGCCCCGAGCATCCGCGGCCTGGCCAGCACCGACAAGCCCATGGTGGGGCACTTCAGCGATGACCAGCGAGTCCTGGATTTCCTCTCGCGCCAGAAGCTGGCGCAGCTGGCGGCCCTGGGCACCAGCTGCCCGGACCACTTCCTGCGCACCAAGATCAAGCCGATGGTGCTGGATCTTCCCGCTACCGCAGGCGTATCGGAGCAGATCGCTCGCCTGGAAGAACTGCATGCGCAGTACCGTGCTGACTACCAGGCCTACTACGAGGCCCACAAGGACCTGGACTCTCCGGCGATGCGCGGGGCCGACCCGCTGATCGTGCTGGTCCCGGGCGTCGGCATGTTCTCCTATGGGGCGAATAAGCAGACCGCACGGGTCGCTGGCGAGTTCTACCTGAATGCCATCAACGTCATGCGCGGCGCCGAAGCGGTCTCCAGCTATACGCCGATTTCCGATGCCGAGAAGTTCCGCATTGAATACTGGGCGCTGGAGGAAGCCAAGCTGCAGCGCATGCCCAAGCCCAAGTCCCATGCCGGGCGCATCGCCCTGGTCACCGGTGCCGCGTCGGGCATCGGCAAGGCCGTGGCGCAGCGGCTGGCAACCGAGGGAGCCTGCGTGGTCATCGCAGACCTGGATCTGGACAAGGCGCAGGCCGCCGCGGCGGAGCTGGGCACCGCAGATGTGGCCGTTGGCGTCGCCGCCAACGTGGCCGATGCGCACGCCGTGCAACGTGCCATCGATGAGGCGGTGCTGGCATTTGGCGGATTGGACCTGGTGGTGAACAACGCGGGCCTCTCGCTTTCGAAGCCCTTGCTGGAAACCACCGAGGCCGACTGGGACCTGCAGCATGATGTGATGGCCAAGGGATCGTTCCTGGTTTCCAAGGCCGCGGCCAAGGTGCTGATCGAGCAGAAGCTCGGCGGCGATATCATCTATATTTCCTCCAAGAACTCGGTCTTCGCAGGTCCGAACAATATTGCCTACTCGGCCACGAAGGCCGACCAGGCGCATCAGGTGCGCTTGCTGGCCGTGGAATTGGGCGAGCATGGCGTGCGCGTGAACGGCATCAACCCCGATGGCGTAGTGCGCGGCTCCGGGATCTTCGCCTCGGGCTGGGGTGCCCAGCGTGCGGCGACCTATGGCGTGGCAGAGGAGGATCTGGGGCAGTTCTACGCAAATCGCACGATCCTGAAGCGCGAGGTCATCCCGGAGAACATTGCCGATGCCGTGTTCGTGCTGACCGGGCCGGAACTGACCCGGACCACCGGATTGCACATTCCGGTGGATTCCGGAGTGGCGGCAGCCTTCCTGCGATGAGCAAGCAAGCAGAGAGCGCGCCGGTCGCAGCTATCGACCTCGGCGCCACCAGCGGACGTGTCATGATCGGCCAGATGGTGGACGGAAAGCTCCAGCTCACTGCCGTCCACCGTTTCGCCAACGGACCGGTTCCGCTGTCGAGCCTGGAACCAGGGGCGCGGGAAGATGCGCTGGCCTGGGATATCGATGAGCTCTGGGCGCAAATTCGCCACGGCCTCTCGCTGGCTTTCGCGCAGCGCGGGGATATCGCCAGCATCGGGGTGGACTCCTGGGCGGTGGACTATGCGTTGCTCAAGGACGGCAAGCGCCTGGGAGAAGTGCGGCATTACCGGGATCCGCGCAATGAGCGCGCGGTTGCTGCGCTGGAACAGAAATTCAGCCGGCGCGAGTTGTTTGCACGCAATGGGCTGCAATTCCTTCCGTTCAACACCGTGTACCAGCTGCAAGCCGAGAAGTTGGAAAACCGGTTGGCGGACGCCGAGGCGCTGCTGCTGGTTCCCGACTATTTCAACTGGATGCTCACAGGGCATCGGCGCAGCGAGTGGACGAACGCTTCCACTACCGGGTTGCTGAACCACAGCACCGGTACATGGGACGAGGATCTGGTTGCTGAACTGGGGCTTTCGGGAAAGGTCGCGCAGCTAGTGCACCCTGGCCAGCCGGTGGGCGCACTGCTGCCCGAGCTGGCTGCGGAATTCGGTGCCAGCCACGAAGTCCAGGTAGTGGCGGTCGCTTCCCATGACACGGCCAGCGCAGTGGTTGCGACCCCGCTCTCCAGCGGGAAATCCGCCTATATCTCTTGCGGAACGTGGGGATTGGTTGGTGTGGAGCTGGACCGCCCGGTACTCACCGAGCAAGCGCATCAAGCGGGATTCACCAACGAGCTGGGGCTGGATTCCAGTGTCCGGTTCCTGAAGAACGTCGCCGGAACCTTTCTGCTCAGCGAGTCGATCCGCCAATGGAACGACGACGCGGAAGCCGCCGGAAGGGAAGAAACCAGCTTGGAGCAGCTCCTTGCCGAGGCCGCGGAATTGCCTGTTCCGCAGGTGCTGATCGATCCTCAAAGCGAGCGGTTCCTGGCTCCTGGCCAGATGGCCCAGCGCATCTGCGATGCGGTGGAAGCCGCCGGCGGACAGCGCCCGTGCTCACCTGCCGAAGTGATCAGGGTGGTCGTCGAGTCGCTGGCTCAGAGTTTCGCCCGCCAAGCTGCAGAAGCCGCGCGGTTGGGTGGATTCGAGCTGGAGAACATCCATATTGTCGGAGGCGGCTCGCAAGGCCAGCTGCTGTGCCAGCGCACTGCAGACCATGCGCGCGTGCCGGTCATTTCCGGACCCGTGGAATGCACCGCCCTGGGCAACGTGCTCGTGCAGTTGCAAGCGGCTATGCCTGCGGGCCGTGATGCATTGAACCTGCGCGACGTCGTGCGCGACTCGGTGCCGCTAGGCGCCTACGCCCCGTCGCAGGCCCTGAAGCTGGCCTAGATCCGTGTGGGATATCTAGGCCGTCGTTGACCCTCCAGCCCGATGGGGCTGGAGGGTCGAACTTTTTACACCTTGCGCTGCACGAATACCACGGCATCCTCCAGGGTCGCCGAATTGCCATCGGGACCGATGATGGTGCGTTCGCGGACCTCGGCGCACAGCACCTCCCACTGCGCCGGATCCAGAGCCAAAGCTTCCAGTTCCTCTTCGGGGCTGGGGAACACGGGCATCTGGTGATCGGGCTTGCTGGCGAAGGACGGCATCGATGCATGGGACAGGGCCAGCAGGTGGCCGCCGGGTGCGACCAGGGTCGCTGCCGTGCGCAGGAAGCTGGCGCGAGGGAATTCAAAGGGTGCCTGGAAGAAGCTCAAGGTCACCAGGTCGAAGGTTTCCCCGGTATTCCACGCAGCCAGATCCGAGGCGATGAAGCGGGTCTGCCCCGCGTCCAGACCGTGCTTGGCCGCTTCTTCCTGCGCGCGCTTCACCGCGGTGGGCGAGATGTCGACCCCGGTAGCCTTCCAGCCATGGGTGGCCAGCCACAGCGCATCGCCTCCCTCCCCGCAGCCGATATCCAGCGACGTGCCGGGGGCCAGCGGGGCGACAAGGTTCTCGATGACCTGGTTGACCTTGCCTGACCAGACCCGCTCGGACTGGCCGTAGTGGTTCTCCCAGAAGGCGACATCATCATGTTCTTTGGTGTGGTGTTCGTGGTGGTGGCTCATTTTCGTTGTTCCCCATTCGTCAGTAAGGCCGTTGTTATCGACCCTACTGACGATCGACCCCATGCGCGATCAGTTTTGCGCCAGAGGCAAGAATCGCTGCTCCTACCTTGCACTGACCTTGCCGAAGAGCCGGGCAATGGATGCGAGGATCATTGGCCGGCAGGCCAGCCAGGCGCCGGCGATTACGAGCAGCGAGAGCGCGAAGAAGAGCAGTCCGGTCCAGTTATCCGCGTACGCGGCTGGATCCGTGGAACCCTGGGCCGCGTACATGTGGTTCAGGTTGCGCAGCGCCCCGGTGGAGAACACCAGGATCACGTGCACGAGGATGAACACAGCGAAGTACAGCATGGTTGGGAAGTGCAGCGCGCGGGCAACCTCGATCGGGTACTTCGCGGTCAGTGCTGGCATGTTCTTCGGCCAGAAGGCGCTGAGCCGGAAGCCGGTGATCGCCGCGACCGGGGCCGCGATGAACACGGTGGTGAAGTAGGCCAGCTGCTGCAGCGAGTTGTAATTCACCCAGCCGTTTTCGGTGGGCCAATCCAGCGTCAGGTACTGCAAGGCCGCCGAAATCGCGTTGGGGAAGACCTCCCACGACGTCGGGACGATGCGCATCCAGTGGCCTGTGGCGAACAGCAGCACGAGGAACACCAGGCCATTGATGATCCACAGCAGGTCAAGACCCTGATGCAGCCAGAGGTTGATGCTCACCTTCGGGCTGCGCTTCGAGGACCAATAGGCAGGCGGCTTCTTCTGGTGCCTGACCAGCATGCCAGAACGGATGATCAGGACCATCAGGAAGAAGTTGAAGAAGTGGTTCCATGCCAGCCAGCCAGGGAACCCGAGAGGTGCCGAGTCCGGCAGGTGGTACTCACCCGGGTAGCGTTCCATGAATGACTCCACGGCATCGATGCCGGCAATGCCGCGGGCAACGAGCACCACGGCAGTGGCGATGCCCAAGGCGCAGAATGCGCCAAGGATTCCAGCCAGCACCCACTGCTTGGTCGTCAGCGGGCCATGCTTGGCCGCTTCTTTCTTGCTCTTCGCCGCTGCCTGGGGTGCCGGCTTGCTCGCGCGCCCGGGGGTCAGCGCGTTACTTGCCGCGGCTGCTGGCGCGGCAGGTTCCTGCGCACCCATGCGGGTACGGGCAGAAGCAGCCTGCACCTCGGCGGCCGCAGGCTCCGAGACCAGCGCGGCGCCGGATGCCTGGCCCACCGGATCCGCGGGTGCTGCCTCTGCCCTCGGCGGGATGGCCGGTGCGGCCTGGGCCTGGGCAGCTTCCGCAACCGGTGCCGGCGGGAGCGCAGGCGCTGGAGCCGCTGGAGCTGCGGCAACAACGGGAGCTGCCACGAATGAACTTGGCGGCCACGGTTCTGCACCGGCGGTGCGCGGCAGGCCACGGCGAACTGCTGGTGCCCCGGCACTGGAAACCGCTGTGGCCGAGGCGGTACCCGCGGTGGCAACTGGTTCGGGGGCCGCCGGCGCTGATTCAGCTACCGGTTCGGCAACCGGTTCGCCAACTAGCTCGGCAACCGGCTCAGGTGCTGGTGCAGCGGAAGCGTTCTGCGATGCGGCTGGAGCGTTCGCGGCGACCGGCGTTCCCGCAGGCGGCCACGGCCCGCCGCCGGCAACCCGTGGCAGGCCCTGGCGAAGAAGCCCGGCAACCGCGCCCTGATCTGCAACAGGTTCCGCGGCCGGTGCGCTGGCTGCGGAACTAGCAGATGCTTGGCCAGGCGTTGGTTCCGCAGGCACCGACGGGCCAACGGGCTGGTCGAGAACTGGTTCTGCAGCATCCTCGACCGCGCTAGGCCCTGCCGGGACCGCGGCGCCTGCAGCGGGAGCGAACAGCTCGGCTGGCGGCCAGGGATCGCCGCCGGCCACGCGCGGCAGCCCCTGGCGGATGGATTGGTTTGGTGCGTTCATGGCGATCAGGCCTTGCGTGCTTCCAAGGCGGAAATCAGTTGGGGCACGACCTTGAAGACATCCCCCACCACGCCGAAGTCGGCGATCTCGAAGATCGGTGCATCGGCATCCTTGTTGATGGCGATGATGGTCTTGGCGGTCTGCATGCCCGCCTTGTGCTGGATGGCTCCGGAAATGCCCAGTGCCACGTACAGCTGGGGAGAAACTGCCACGCCGGTCTGGCCCACCTGGGCGGCATGCTCGACGTATCCGGCATCCACCGCCGCACGCGACGCGCCCACGGCAGCACCCAAGGCATCGGCCAGCTGGTGCACCAGGTCGAACTGCTCCGCGCTGCCCAACCCGCGGCCACCGGAGACCACGCGTGCCGCGGAACGCAGCTCGGGACGGGTGGATGCCGTTTCGGCCGTTCTCAGTTCCTTGACCTCGACCTCCGGCTTGCCGCTGGCGGCTACCTCCAGCGGGATCGCGCTCGCCGGTTGGGCCTGGGCACGCTCTTCGATGCTGCCCACGCGCACGGTGATCACCGGCGCGCCGAAGGTCGGGGCGCTGTGGGTCGAATACGCGCCGCCGTAGATCGAGTGGGCTGCGATGATTCCCTGGTCATCACGCGAAACACCGAGCGCATCGACGCTCAGCGCCAAGCGGTGGCGCACCGCGAAGCGTGCGGCCACTTCGCGCGAAGCCAGGGTATGCCCCAGCAGTACGGCTTGTGGCTGGATTTGCGCGAAGGCCTGCTGCAGCGCGTCAGCCATCGGCGCGGTCAGCACCGGAGAATCGACGGCGGCGGTGAGTACCTGCGCGGCGCCAGACTCGCTGGCTTGCGCCGCCAGGGTATCAAGGGATCCGGCCGGAGCGGCGACAAGCGCTACCGGGGTGCCCACGGCAGAGGCGGCGCCGAGCAGTTCCTCGTGGTTCTTGGCCAGCGTTCCAGTGGCCGTGGTCTCGAGGAAAACAAGAATTGAATCAGAAGCAAAGGAAGTCATGGTTTTCTTTCCGCTCACACCAGGTTGTTCTTGACGAGGAATTCGGCCACTGCGTTACCGGCATCGCCGTCATCGGCAATGACAGTTCCAGCGGTGCGGGGCGGGCGCTGGGCCACCGAAACCATGATGGAACGCGCAGTATCCGCAGGCAGGGACTCGACGCCCAAATCGGCCAGGGACAGGGACTCGACCGGTTTCTTCTTCGCGGCCATGATGCCCTTGAAATTCGGGAAGCGGGCATCCGGCAATGCCTCGGTGATCGAAGCGACCGCTGGCAATGGAGCGCTGATCTGGGCGGCAGCGCCATCCAGCTCGCGCAATCCGCTGATCGCGCCGTCGGCAATTTCTACCGAGGACAACGAAGTCGCCGCCGGAAGATCAAGCAGGTCGGCCAGCATGACTGGGAGCATGCCCGCGGAGCCGTCGGTGGACATGTTGCCGGTGAGGACCAGATCGTAGCTGCCTCGGCGCAAAGCCGCCGCCAGGACCTGCGCGGTGAGGACCAGATCGGCGCCGAGAAGCTCCTCGTCGCTGATATGCACGGCGCTGGCAGCGCCCATGGCCAAGCCCCTGCGCAGGGTGGCCTGAGCTGAATCCGGGCCCATGGTCAGCACGGTGATTTCAGTTCCAGGGTTCGCATCAGCATGCTTCAGCGCAACTTCCAGGGTCCGCTCGCCGATTTCATCGAGCACCACTTCTGAAGCGGCACGGTCGGCCAGGCCGGTCTCCAGATCCAGCAGGCGGTCCTCTCCGGTATCTGGGACTTCTTTGATCAAAACCGCGATCTTCATTATTTTCTCCCTCTTATCGCAGTAGCATCTGCCAGGACAGCCGATGGCCGGAAATCACCAATGATCCGGGGCTTCGCGGACCACTGAAGCGGCCCCCGCCGAAACTACTAGGAAATCCAAGTTCATTAATAGGCCACGGCGCAGATTTTCTGCAGAGCTGAAAGCATTGTGTCGCAGGCTACGTCTGTCTTTGCTGTTCATCTTGTCGGATTCAGCGCCATTGGTCAATGAAAGTGGACAAGAAAACAGCAAGTGAGCACCTTGAACACCAAAGGTCCACGATCCGGCGGGGTCATCCGGGCATGCTTCCACGCAGGTGAGCCGCATCGCGCTATTCGCCCGGCTTCGGGCGGGCACCGTAGGCTTTAACCAGAGACCAATTTCGGAACCAAAGGACGGCTCATGGCCAGCAAAAAGCGTCAAGGCAAGAAGAACTCGGGCGCAGGAAATCCTGCCAAGGCGGCAGCGCGCGGCCGCAGCGTGTTCCTGATCCAGGCTGAACAGCAGATCAATGCGCTTCGCCAGGACTACACAACTTGGGTAGCGCAGCAGGTTCCTGCCTTTTCGCCTGAACAGGCGGCGCAGGCAGCGGGCATGCAGCTGGACGTCATCGGACAGATCGCCGGCCAGTACGCCGAGAACGCCCGCAGCTCGAACCTGTTCGACCTGGACATCGATGTCTTCGGCGAGACTCTGGCCGAGCACCTGGGCAACCTGCCGGAATCCTTGGCTCCGGAGCCGATCTTCACCACATGGCTGGAATACTTCAGCTTCATCGAGCAGCGCATGCTCTGGCAGGGCCCTGCGGAGAACCTCGAAGCCCTGCGCGAGATGCTGGAAGATACGCTCAATGGTTTTGCCGAGGGCGACGCGGAGCTATGCGGATTGCTGCGCGAAACCAGGTTGTTCAGCCAGGTCAAGGCCTATGCCCAGGCGGTGGCCGAAGGCGTGGACATGGAGGACTTCAGTGCAGCAGCCGAAGCGCCGCGCGCCAAGGTATTGACTGCCGTTGGCCTGGATGCCGAAACCTTCGACCCGGAAGGCCCGGCGCCACTAGCCTTCAACTACATCTGGAGCGCCGGCCGGATGTCCGTCGTGGAGTCGGAAGGATCGGTGTTGCGCACGGATCCGGACGCCTACGAATTGCTGGTTGCCGGCGAGGAAGCGGGCAGCGCGCAGCTGCTCTTCGAGATGGCTGTCGGCTGCGTCCAGGCGCACCTGAACCCGACCTTCGATGTCACCTTGCGGGATGAAGCCCATTACCTGGTGCTGCGTAACCTGCTGGTCACCGCATCCACCGGCCGCGAAGGGGACTTGGAGGGCCTGCGCCGCAACTGCGGTCCGAAGATCTACGATGCCGTGCTTCCAGAAGCCCGCATCGCCATGGATTCCTTGGTCGGCTACGGTCTGATTTCCAAGGACGGCGAGCGCTACAGCATCGACGAGCGCCTGGTTCCGGTCATCTCCGCCGGCATCTCAGAGGTCGAGGCCTTCTTCGAAGAAGCCGAATAAGGCAGGGGATGATACCCGCAGAGGCACCAGTCTGCGGGTATCATCCAACCTAGGAAGATATTCGCTAGTAGCAAGCAGGCAATCGCTAATGGGCAAGAAAATCAGTTGGCCAATGAGCTGGCTGGCTGCAGCCAGCGGGATCCTCTTTGCGGTGCTGCTGCTGATCGTGGATCCGCTGATCGCGGATGCCCCATGGTGGTCCGAACCCGACCTGTGGGTGCCCTTGGCGTTCCCGCTGCTTCCATGGCTGGCAGTTGCCGGCGTGATGGCATGGCTGGGAAGCGCAACCGAGCGCTGGCTGCACGCTCTGGTGTTCAGCTTCAGCGCCCTGGCCGCCGGGGTGATTCCCGGCCTTTTCTGGACGCTACTGCTCTTTGACGCTTTCCCGGATTCCGCCAGCCCGCAGCTTCCCATGGCCGTCTCGCTATTCTCGGGTGCGGTGGCAATTGTGCTGGGTGCAGTTGCAGGCGGGCGGGCAATTTTCAGGCGTTTCAGGAAGGCCCGGCTGGCCGCCGTGGCGAACTAGGCGGCGGAGCGAAGCCCCTGGAGGCTATCGAGCCTGGTCGTCCTGCCGCGAGGCAGCGATGGAGATCAGTTTCCGCAGCACCTCCAGGTCGATGTCCTCCAGCTTTTTCACGTACACGCAACCGGCTCCCTCGGTGTATTTGCCCAGCTGCGGCAAGAGCTGGGCGCCCTCGGGAAGGTCCTTCAGCCCGTAGAGCGAGAGCTGGGCCTTGCGCGGCGAGAAACCGGTCTTGGGCCAGATGCCCGTGGTGCGCGCATTGGCAGGGGAGATGTAGGTGTAGCTTCCGTAGCCCACCATGCTCGGTCCCCACATCACCGGCTGCTCGCCGGTGGCTTCGCGGAAGATGCGGTCCAGTTCGTGGCCGTCAACCCGGCGCTTGGCCGGGGTTGCCGCCTCAATGAATTCCTCCACGCTGGCCTCAGTTGGAAGGGTCTTCTGACTTGTTGGCAAGTGATGCCTCCTCGGGTGCTCCAGGTGATTCGGCCTGGAAAATTGTCGACAGCTTGCGGTACTGGCTGGTGCCCATGGCCAGCAGCGCCACCACAATCATGATCAGCCCGCCGGCCAGGAATATCAAGGCGATGCCGCGCGCCTGGCCTTGCCCCACCAGCCAGCCGAAGCGGTCGTCGCCCGCTGGCGAGCGCATGAAGGGGATGACCAGGTACTGGGCAATCGGCGCGATCAGGAAAGCGGTAATCGGCGCCGCGGCGGCTTCCATCATCTGGGCGAAGCCGAACACCCGGCCCTGGCGGCGGAAGGTGACCACCTTCTGGATCACCGTTTGCTCCGAGGCTTCCACCGCCGGGATCAGCATCATGTAGAGCCAGATGCCCAGCACATAGAGCCACGTCCATTCGCGGATGGTGAAGATCGCGCCGAGGAATCCCATGACGGCAACCAGCAGGAGCATGGTGCGGATCGGGTTGGCCCCCAGGCCGAACTTGGCGATGGCCAAGCCGCCGATGATGAAGCCGGTGGATGCCAGCCCGAAGGTGATGCCCCAGGCTTCGACCGGCATGATGGTCAGCCCGTAGGGATCCATCAGCGCCATGTAGGTGCCGCCGATGAAGTTGTTGAACATCGAGAAGATGATCAGCGCGAATAGGCCAGGGATGGCCATCACTGTAGTGAAGCCCAGGCGCAGGTCGCTGGTCTTGGTCCGCCCTTCCTCCTTTTCCGGTTCCTCCTCCGGGATGGAGATGCCCAAAAGGTGCAGCATCGTGACCACGACCATCACGATGGCAATGGCCAGCGTCCATCCCATCCCCAGCAGTCCGATGGACAGCCCGGAGAACACGCTGGTGATGATGAAGGCGATGCCCTGCACCGTGCCTACCAGCCCGTTGGCGTTGGCATGGCGCTCGACCGGGATCAGCAAGGTGACCGTCGTGGACAGCGCGATGCCTCGCATCTGCTCCACGATCGCGCCGAACAGGATGACCAGGCAGAAGATCCAGAACTGCCATCCGCCGATATCCAGGATGTCCTTCGTGGGCAGCCAGAGGTAGATCAGCCCAGCCAGGGAAAAGGCCACAGCGGTGATCATCGCGGAGAAGACGAAGACCGATTTCTTGCGGTGGTTGTCCACGATCGTCCCGAAAACCATGGAGAACACGGAGATCAGCAGCATGAATGCGCCGCCGATGATGCCGGTGGCCATGACGTTCTCGGTCTCCAGGTACACCCAGAAGGTCAGCGCGAACCACAGGTAGCTGGTGGTGAGGTTCGCGACGGCGGTGTTGACCAGTATGTGCATGAAAGAGCGCTGGCCCTGCGGCGGAACTTCGGGGTTCTGGCCGTGGGCCGGCGGGAGATCAGGGGGTCCTTCATCGCGCATGGGCAAGCCTGCTTCGAAAAAGTGGCTGGTGGTCGTAGCAAAAGAATACGCCGATGCATTGATAGGCAACAGGTGTGAATTCAGACGATCGAAAACATAGTAGTCAGATGCCTAGCCCAAGCCTAGGCATAACCCTAGTGTGACCGCCCGCACTTTCTGCCAAGGTTGAATCCATGCAAACCGGCTGCAGCGGTTTCCCCTTTAAACGAGCATTGAATGGACGGAGCACACCACGCCATGACCGAGACCCTGAACGAGGTATCCAGCCTGCTGGATAACGCGCTGGTTGACAGCCCGGAAACCGGAGAGTTCCGCGCCAACCGAAATATCTTCACCGACGAAGAGATTTTCGAGATGGAAATGAAGCACATCTGGGAAGGCAACTGGGTGTACCTGGCCCACGAGTCCCAGATCCCCAACATCGGCGACTACTACACCACCAACATCGGCCGCCAGCCCATCATCATCTCGCGCAACAAGCAGGGCGAACTCAATGCGCTGATCAACGCCTGCAGCCACCGCGGAGCTATGCTCTGCCGGCGCAAGACCGATAACCGCACCACCTTCACCTGCCCGTTCCACGGCTGGACCTTCAACAACTCCGGCAAGCTGCTCAAGGTCAAGGATTCGCGGGGAGCTGGCTACCCGGAGCAGTTCAACAAGGACGGCTCCCACGATTTGACCAAGGTCGCCCGTTTCGAGAACTACCGCGGTTTCCTCTTCGGCTCGCTGAACGGCGATGTCCTGCCGCTGGAAGAGCACCTGGGCGAGGCCACGAAGATCATCGACATGATGGTTGACCAGTCCGAAGAAGGCCTGGAAGTGCTGCGCGGCGCCTCGACCTACACCTATGACGGCAACTGGAAGCTGCAGGCGGAGAACGGCGCCGACGGCTACCACGTCTCGGCCACCCACTGGAACTACGCCGCCACCCAGGCCCGCCGCGCCAACGGCGAATCCTCCAACGACACCAAGACCATGGACGCCGGCGGCTGGGACAAGCAGAAGGGCGGCTACTACTCCTTCGAGCACGGCCACCTGCTGCTGTGGACCGAATGGCTGGACCCGGCCAACCGCCCGCTGGCCGAGAAGCGCGACGAGCTGGTTGCCAAGTTCGGCGAAGCCAAGGCCGACTGGATGATCGGCATTTCGCGCAACCTGTGCCTGTACCCGAACGTGTACCTGATGGACCAGTTCGGCTCGCAGATCCGCGTCTTCCGGCCGGTGGCAGTGGACAAGACCGAGGTGACCATCTATTGCTTCGCCCCGGTGGGCGAGTCGGACACCGCGCGCGCGGCCCGCATCCGCCAGTACGAGGACTTCTTCAACGCCTCGGGCATGGCCACCCCGGATGACCTGGAAGAATTCCGCTCCTGCCAGAAGACCTACCTGGCCACCTCGGCGCAGTGGAATGACCTCTCGCGCGGCCAGGCCCACCAGATCACCGGACCGGATGAGAACGCGGACAAGGTGGGCCTGAAGCCCATCTCCTCCGGGGCGCGCACCGAGGACGAGGGCTTGTACCCGATCCAGCACGGCTACTGGCTGCAGACCATGCGCCAAGCCGTGGATAACGAACGCGAAGCACAGAACTAAGGCCGAAGGGACAAGACAGATGAGCACCATCGCACTGACCGAGGCGCCGACTTCCAACGGCGCAGTCACCACCGCGGATATCGCGCAGTTCCTCTACCAGGAAGCCCGCTTCCTCGATGACCGCGACTTCGACCGTTGGCTGGACTGCTACCACCCGGAAGCCACCTTCTGGATGCCGGCCTGGGCCGATGACGAGCAGCTGACCGAAGATCCGCAGCGCGAGATCTCGCTGATCTACTACGCTAACCGCGGCGGCCTGGAAGACCGCGTCTTCCGCATCAAGACCGACCGCTCCTCGGCCACCTCGCTGCCAGAGCCGCGCACCGGGCACAACATCACCAACGTGGAGATCGTGTCCGTGGACGGCGACAAGGTGGACATCCGCTTCAACTGGTTCACCTTGTACTACCGCTACCAGAACGTGGACACCTACTTCGGCACCTCGTTCTACACGATCGACTACTCCGGCACTGCGCCGGTGATCACCGCGAAGAAGGTCGTTCTGAAGAACGACTACATCCACCACGTGGTGGACATCTACCACATTTAAGCGACACCACCTTGGGCGGCGGGGCCTGTGCAGGTCCCGCCGACTCACCCATCCCCAGATTTCTTGAAATGAGCATGCCATGTCCCATCAGGTAGCCCTCGCCTTTGAAGACGGGATCACCCGCTTCATCAAGGTTGGCGCGAACGAAACCGTCGCCGACGCCTCCTACAAAGCCCGCATCAACATTCCGCTGGACTGCCGCGACGGCGCCTGCGGCACCTGCAAGGCCTTCTGCGAGTCGGGCAAGTACGACGGCGGCGACTACATCGAAGAAGCCTTGACCGACGACGAGGCAGAGGCCGGCTACTGCCTGCCATGCCAGATGGTCCCCGAATCCGACCTCGTGCTGCAGATCCCGACCACCTCGGATGTCGCCAAGACCTCGGCCACCACCTTCGAATCCACGCTGAGCGAGATCCGACGCATCTCCGAAACCACCTACGCCTTCAGCCTCGAGGTGGACAAGCGCGAAGACCTCTCCTTCCTGCCCGGCCAGTACGTGAACATCGAGGTGCCCGGCTCCGGCGGGCAGACCCGTTCCTACTCCTTCAGCTCGGGCCCGGAAGTGGACATCGTCTCCTTCCTGATCCGCATCACCGATGGCGGTCTGATGTCCACCTACATGCGCGATACCGCGCAGGTGGGCGACCGCATCACCTTCACCGGCCCGATGGGCAGCTTCTTCCTGCGCGAACCCAAGCGCCAATCGCTGCTGCTCGCCGGCGGTACCGGTCTGGCCCCGCTGCTGGCCATCCTGGAGAAGCTGGCCGGCATGGACAACCCGCACCCGGTGCACCTGATCTACGGCGTGAACACCGACATCGACCTGGTCGAACTCGATGTGCTGCAGGACTACACCCAGCGCATCGCGGGCTTCAGCTTCGACACCGTGGTGGGTGACCCGGACAGCGCTTCACAGAAGAAGGGCTACGTCACCAACCACTTCGAGCCGCAGCACCTGGCCGAGGGCGACGTGGATATCTACCTTTGCGGCCCGCCTCCGATGGTGGAGGGCGTGCGCCGCCACCTGGAAGCCGAAGGCCTCAAGCCGCAGAATTTCTACTACGAGAAGTTCGCGCTGGCCGTCGGTGCGGACACCGAGCCTGCCGAGCCTGCCGCTCCGGCTGCCGAGGCGCCCGCCGCGCAAGCCGCCGCCGACCAGGGCTACGAAATCGGCGAGGAGCACGCCAGCTTCGAGGCCCAGTTCGATGCGCGCATGGCCTTGGAACTGGCCGTCGTCGAGCTGACCATGGGCAAGCTGGCCGAGGGCCAGCTGGGCGAATTCAAGGTCCTGGCCGAACTGGCTGGCAAAACCCTGGACGGCGAGAAGTTCATCAACGCCGAGGAATTCACCGTCACCAATGACGCCTTCCACGAATTCCTGTTCAAGGCCGTGGGCAACGAGCACCTGCTGCAGGCCTACCGCCGCCTGGACGTGCCGGCGCTGATGGCCGCCGTGCTGCGCCAGGAGCACTGGATCGACGGGGCCGTGGACGCCGACCACCTGGACATCGTCGCCGCTTTCGAGAAGCAGGACATCGCCGCTGCCCGCGCGGCGATCACCGCGCACAACCAGCACGCCAAGGCCACCATGGCCGCCGCTTCCAAGGCAGCGGCCCAGTGAGCGCCGGGCTGCCCGAGTCCTTCCATCCGGGCCGCTTCGCCGGCAAGGTCGTCATGGTCACCGGCGCCGCCCAGGGCATCGGCTGGTCCGTGGCCCGGCGCATCGCCGCCGAGGGCGGGGAAATGGTGCTCGTGGACCGCGCGGCGCTGATCCACGAGGTGGCCGGGGCCCTGCGCGCCGACGGCGCCACCGCGCTGAGCGTGACCGCCGACCTGGAAACCTACGAGGGCGCGCTGGCTGCGGTCACCGCCGCGAAGGACCAGTTCGGACGCATCGACGTGCTGGTCAACAACGTGGGCGGAACCATTTGGGCCAAGCCCTACGAGCACTACGCGCCGGAGGAGATCGAAAAGGAAATCCGGCGATCGCTGTTCCCGACCTTGTGGATGTGCCGTGTGGTCTTCGAGGAAATGGTCCAGGCCCGATCCGGAACCATCGTGAACGTCTCCTCGGTCGCCACCCGCGGCATGAACCGCGTCCCGTACGCGGCGGCCAAGGGCGGGGTCAAGGCCATTACTTCGGCGCTGGCCATGGAGGGTGCCGAGCTGGGCATCCGCGTGGTCGCCACTGCGCCGGGCGGGACCGAAGCCCCTGAGCGGGTAGTCAAGCGCGGACCGGCGCCCACCGGTGAGCAGGAAAAGGCCTGGTACCAGGCCATCGTGGACCAGACAGTGGACTCCACCTTGCTCAAGCGCTACGGCACCTTGGACGAGCAGTCGGCGCCCATCGTGTTCCTGGCCTCGGATGAGGCCTCCTACATCACCGGTTCCACCCTCGCGGTGGCCGGAGGAGACCTCGGCTAGCGGCAGTCCCGGCACTGCAAACGCACCACCATGGAACAAACGGCTCGTGATCACGGGCCGTTTGTTCCATCCAGCACCAACCCGGCCGTGCTTCCAGCGCCGGGCACGTATTTTCCGGGGAACAACGAGGTTCCCCGGTCACCGCAAACGAACGGAAAAACACGTGAATACCAGCCCAATGACATCCAGCAATGCCGCCAATGGCGCCGTGCGCTGGGTGGTGGTGATCGCCGCCATCGCCCTGATCTTCGACGGCTACGACCTGGTGGTTTTCGGAACCATCGTCTCCACGCTGCTGGCGGACCCCAGCCAGCTCGGCCAGCTCGATGAAGCCGCCGCCGGATTGCTGGGCAGCTACGCGCTGCTCGGCGTGATGGTCGGTGCGCTGTCCACCGGCGCGATCGGCGACTACATCGGCCGGCGCAAGGCGATGATCACCGGCATCATCTGGTTCTCCGTCGGCATGGGCCTGACTGCGCTGGCCTCCGACACCCTGTGGTTCGGCATCCTGCGCTTCCTCACCGGCATGGGCGTGGGCGCGATCGTGGCCACCGCTGGCGCGGTGGTGGCCGAGTTCGCCCCGAAGAACCGCCGCAACTACTACAACGCGATCGTCTACTCGGGCGTGCCGGCCGGAGGCGTGCTCGCCTCGCTGCTGGCCATGGTGCTCAGCGACGTGATCGGCTGGCGCGGGCTGTTCCTCATCGGCGCGCTGCCGCTGCTGTTCCTGCTGCCGATGGCCTGGTTCAAGCTGCCCGAATCCCCGCAGTGGCTGCTCTCCCGCGGCCGCGTGGCTGAAGCCCGCGAGGTGGCTGCGCGCACCGGAATGCTGCTGGAACTTCCCAGCGACGCCGATGCCGGGCAGCTGAAGGCCGAACGTGTCGGCTTCGCCGCACTGGCCACCAGGCGCTACGCGCTGCCTACCGCACTGCTGGGCATGATGAGCTTCGCCGGGCTGCTGCTGACCTATGGGCTGAACACCTGGATGCCGGAAATCATGCAGCAGGCAGGCTACGGCAAGTCCCATTCGCTGCTCTTCCTGCTGGTGCTGAACCTCGCCGCGGTCTTCGGCGGGCTGCTGGCTTCGGTGGCCGCCGACCGCGTCGGCCCCAAGCAGGTCGTGGCGCTGACCTTCTTCCTGTCCGCGCTGGCGATGGTGCTGCTGACCCTCAAGCTCCCGCTGGGCTTGCTGCTGTCCCTGGTGGCAGTGGCAGGTGTGGGAACCATCGGCACGCAGGTGCTGATCTACGGCTTTGTGTCGAACTACTACCACAGTGCCGCCCGCGGGGCCGGGGTGGCCTGGTGCGCCGGATTCGGCAGGCTGGGCGGGATCTTCGGCCCGCTGCTGGGCGGAGTGCTGCTTTCGGCGGGAGTTTCCCCGGGAACCGCATTCTATGTCTTCGCCGCAGTTGCTATCGTTGGAACGCTGGTCACCACCTGCGTCCCGATGACCCGTTCGGCCGCGCAGCGCAGCGCGCAAGAAGAGCTGGCTGCCGCGGGAGCAGGGAAGTAGCAGCACATCGAAACGCAACGCGGCGACGCAGGAAGGCTGGTGAACGCCATGCTCAGTGCCCAGCAGGGCCAGGATGCGCTCATCGGCCTTTCCCGCGAAGTCCAGCAAACTGGCAGTACCCTGGCCGTGCTGAAGGGTCCGCGCGGCAGCGGCAAGAGCACCATCATCAAGGCGCTGCTAACCCGGTTGGCCAGCCAATCGGTGCAGCTGGTGACCGCCTCGCGCTGGGAAACCGCGCAGCCCGGAGCCGCCTTGGGCCCGTTGCTGCAACGCAGCCACGCAGGCTCGGCCGGGGCGCTGGGCGAGGCCTTGCTGGAATACCTGCGCAGGGAGGCGCCGCAACTCCGTGTGCTGGTGCTGGAAAATGCGCAATGGGTCGATGACCTCAGCTTCCAGGCGCTGCACTACGCCTGGCGGCGCTTGTGCAATGAACCGGTACTCATCGTGCTGGTGATGCGCGACCAGAACCTGGCCAGGCTTTCACCGGAAACCCGTGAATTCCTGGCCGACAGCCAATTGCAGATCCTGCAGCTTCAAGTGCCCGATCCAACGCATGCGCGCGAGATCATCTGCGCCAGGACGGGGATCGACCTGCCGCCCATGGCCGTCGAGCAGCTGGTGGACTACACCGAGGGCAACCTGCAGGTGGTCATCGAGCTGGCCCAGGAGAATCCGGAGCACAGTTGGGAGCAGTTCGACCGCTGGCCGCCTGCCCCTCGCGCCCTGTCGTTGCACGTCATCGAGCTATTGGAGGGGTTGGAACCGCGGGCGCGGGCGCTGCTGGAAGCGGCTGCGGTGCTCGGCGCGCAGGCCCGGATCGACAATATCGCCAAGCTGGTGGGCGAGGATGATCCGCTGCTGCCGATCCAGCAGATTCTCGACTCCTCGCTGGCGCAAACCCACGGCCATAGCGGGAAGGTGCGGCTCGGGTTCGAGAACGCATTGACCCAAATGGCTGTCTACCATCAGATCCCGCTGAGCACCCGCATCCGGTTGCATGCTTGTGCCGCGGACATCGTCGAGGACCAGGGGGCCAAGCTGGGCCATCGGGCCGATGCGAGCATCCTGCCCGATGGCAGCTTGTCGATGGAACTGCAAGACTACGCGCGGTCCCAAGGCAAGCGGGGCGAGTGGTCTTCGGCCGCTACCGCGTACTTCAGGGCCATGCACTTGTCCCCGGAACCGATGCGCCGCGACTCCCTGCTGCTCAACGCAGTGGATGCGATTGTCGCCGCCGGCGAGCTGCCGCGGGCGCAAACCTTCGCGCATCAGCTTTCGAGCTTGGAAAGCAGTCCGGAACGGGACGTGCTTTCCGGATACATCTCGATCCTGCAAGGCCGCGCCAACACCGCGCAGCGCTGGCTGTCCAGTGCCTGGCAGAACGCGGTCCAGCCTCAGGACAACGATGTGATGGCCGCGATCGCCCAACGCCAAGTCCTCGATTCGCTGTGCCGTTTGAAGGGGCAGAAGATCATTGACTGGGCTGAGCAATCGCTGCGCCTTGCCCAGGTGGGCAGCCCGCTGGCCATTGAGAATGCAGCCATCCAAGGGCTCGGCCTGGCGATGATGGGCCGGCCTGATGAGGGGGAGCAGGTCTTGATGGACCTGCTGGCCACCCTTCCGGCAGGAGCACAGCGCCAGCGCGCAGAAATGTCACTGGGCTGGGTATACCTCGCGACCGATCGCGTGGAGCTAGCCCGGCACGAGCTCTCCGCAGCCAGCTCCACGGACTTCAGCGATGGTTCCCTGCGCATCTCGCTGTGGGCCAAAGCCTGGTCGGCGCGCGCTGAATTCCTCATGGGCGACTGGGACCAAGCGCTGGAGACGGTTCGATCCGCGCAGTCCCTGCAGGAGCGTTCTGAAATCCAGATCCTGCGTCCGCTGATCCAGCTGACGGCGGTGCAGATTCACGCATTGCGCGGCAATTGGGAGCAGGCGGATCTGCACCTTCGCAAGTCGTGGGCACGCACCGGCAGCTATGCCATTATGGAGATGCCTTACCGGATGGCGCGGGCCGAGATTGCCCGGGCGCAGGCAAACCATGAAGAGGTTGTGCGGACGCTGGAACCATTGCTTCGGCTGGACCGTACGCAGGGCATCGACCAAGCAGGTTTCTGGACCTGGCAGGATACATACGCCATGGCGCTAATCCGTTGCGAACGCCTGGATGAAGCAGAGAAATTCGTACAGCCGTTGCTGGAGAGTGCTCTCGCTTCAGGCCACCAGAGCGGAGCCGCTCGATTCCTGAGCGTGCAAGGCACCTTGCTGGCAGCCCGCGGTGATATCGACGCAGCCCGTTTGGCCTTTGAAGATGCCATCCGCCGTTTGGAAGGCATCGGGTCGGTCTACCATCGGGCAAAAATTGATTTCTACTACGGGCAATGCCTGCGCCGAGCCGGCAAGCGAGCCGAATGCGTTGCGCCGTTGACCCGCGCGCTGGCGATTTTCACGCACTTCGATGCATCCGTGTACATCGACCGCTGCACTCGTGAGCTCCAGGCAAGCGGAACCGGGATGCTGCGCAGGGAGAGTGCTGACTGGTCGACGCTGACGGCGCAGGAACAAGCCGTGGCCAAGCTGGTTTGCGAAGGTGCAAGCAATCGACGTGTCGCTGAAGAGCTGTATATAGGCACCAAGACAGTGCAGTACCACCTGACCAAGATCTACACGAAGCTGGCGGTCTCAAACCGTACTGAGCTTGCTGCGCTGGCGCGTTTCGACCTTGAGGGATAGTGCCTTCCGACTGAGAAAAATTTTCATTCCCGAGGGCAGCAAAACCATGCGGAGTTCGAGTTGACCTGCGCGCTGTGACTGTAGATTTTTTTCATTCAGTACGAATCGCTTGAATCGAACGCGGCCGGGATTCTTGATTCAGGCCGCGGCCAGCATTGCAACCAGACTCAAAGCCGTTGCTCCTGCGAAGTATGGGTGGTGTGGTGGTGCTAGTGACTGAAAAAATTTGTCACTCGAAATCCAAATCAGGTACTGGCTCTAGCTGGTTCCGGTTCCGGGCAGGCCCTCATCTTGGCCGAGCCCCAGTACTCGCCG
Organism: Glutamicibacter sp. NPDC087583; assembly: GCF_044743685.1. Classification (NCBI taxonomy): domain Bacteria; kingdom Bacillati; phylum Actinomycetota; class Actinomycetes; order Micrococcales; family Micrococcaceae; genus Glutamicibacter; species Glutamicibacter sp. NPDC087583. Next base: position 243,102 of record NZ_JBIUWY010000004.1, read on the forward strand.
CACTTCGGGGGTCAATTGCACCTCGCAGGCCGCAGCCTCCTGGGGACGTTGAGGACAACGATCGTTGACATGATCAAATTTCTCCACGTTGTCCACGCTCTCGGGAACCGTGATTGACCGCAGCCCGTGCGGAGATACCCACGTCTTGGAGCCATCCGGGCAAGCGAAGACCTTCCAGCCAAGCGCGTGCTTGTACATCTGATGCTGCTTGCACAAGAGATGAGTGTTCTGACGGGTAGTGTGGCCGCCCTGTCCATACGCTTCGATGTGATCAATTTCCGAACGATCGGGCAGACGGCGGCAACCAGGGAAACCGCAATGCTGGTCGCGGTAACGCAGCAAATCGCGCAACCCCTGGGAAGGTCGATATTTCTTGGGCTCCACATCAATTGCGGCTCCCGTCCACGGGTCGGTCAGAACGCGCTGGAACGACGGAGCATCCGCGGCGATTTCCAACGCTACGCTGATTGGGATCGGCCCGTAACCTTCCAAATCAGCGAGGGCGCGAGCGGGATTCACGAGCATTTCAATGGCTGGGATCGTGATGGCAACCCGTGGCTTCAGCGGCATGCCTTCCATTCCGGGCCAGCCATGCAGATACACGTCCGCAAGCACATCGGCTTCAACCTGCGTTTGCGTGCGCAGATCCTTGGAATCAGTGATCTGGGCGGCTGCCTGCTTTATCGAGTTGCGAATCGAATGGATGACATCAGCGCGGTGATGCAGCTGCAAGGTAGCCATGCCATTCTCCTCATTCCACACCTTGAGATTACGGGCTGCGAATGCGTTCTTCTGCCGGTTCTCTGCCGAATTGGGATTCATCCGGTCGTGAAAGCGACGGGCCCGCTGGTAGACAGTCTCGTCGCAGGCTGTTCTTGCCAAAGGCAGCAAATTTTCCTCCATGCGGCCGACCTGCTCCGGGGAAAGGTCTTGCGAGTATTTGACGATATCGTGGGCGGCCTTAACGGTAATCTCACCTGCAGCGAGCGCGGCAAGGGTGGCTTTGCAGGCGTGGCGCAAGCCCTTGGCATGGAACATCCGCTTGCTGGCTTTACGGACGGATTCGCGCAATGCGACAGCTGACTCAGCTACGAAATTGGAGTTGATGACCTGCTCGCTGCCACGGTCTATGCCATAGTATTCGGCACTCTTGCTGGCTTCGGCTTCTTCGTCTGGGGTGTGGGCATGCTCGGTGGCAATCAGGTCATTGAAGGACGCGCTGACCTGCTCGACTCCGTCTGCCAGCAAAACGCAGATAGCGGCTTCAGCGCTGCTCATCAGGCGTTGGAGTTTCTTCAGGCGTTCCAATGCGTCTCCGGGCCCATCCACGGGGCCCGCATTGAATAGTTCGTCAGCAACCTGCTTGATGGGTCCGAAGAACAACTGGTGCTCGCGATGGGCGTCGAGTGCTGACGCTCTGTGCGACTCCATGCGGGTGCCCGGCGGGCGCAGTGGAAGGCGATGTTCATCGTCGTGATCGTCTAGATATGCGGGAATAGTCATAGTTAACGTTCGCGCAGATTATCGACAGTATCTTCTGGTTCGAAACCAATTGTGGATAAGTTCTAGAAAGTTTATACGAATGCGATTAAGCGTGATTCCGGCGCGAAAATGGCTAGATCAGGGAAGGCAGTAATGGGTGCCGTGCTAGTTGCTAGTTGGATGCAGGGGGCGCGGCGGGCGGGTGAAGGCAGTTCGGATGCCAAGGGCTGCCATGGCTGCGAGTATGGCAAAGGCGAGGACGCTGGCCATGTACAGGGGTGCGGCTAGATCCGCGGCGGCATCGGCGTTCCAATCGGCAAAGGTGTCGCCCACCGAGTTCATATTGGCGAAGGAAGCGAAGAAATAAGCCGGTGCGCCTAAGGCAATGATCAGGCTCCAAGCTCCGATAGCCGCCCAGGCGGGCAGCTTGCGTCCGGCGGAAACTACCGGAACGAGCCAAGAAATGGCGAGGGCGGTTCCAGTGGCTGCGAAGACCCACCCTCCAAGCGAGTCGTAATTCTGGTCCATTGAGGCCATCTCGGAAATGGTTTCATCGAGGGAGAGTCCACTTGCTGCGGTCACGGCCCAATTGTTCATGAGCAGTGAGCCGTAAGCCGCGTAAGCCACGATCATGGCGAACCCGGAGATGGCTAGAAGTTTACGCATGTCAGTAGCCTAACAGTGCACTAGTCAACTCGGTGGGATAACCAATACGCGTATGAGTTGGGCGTCCATGCTACTTCCTTGCACGATCAAGCTGTCCTGAGGCCAGCTGCCTGTATTCCAGTGCAAGAATCCGTGAATCAGATGCCCTTAGTCGGTAAGGTGGATTATGGGCCGATCGGGCGCCAAAAGCGATCGCGCGAGCGACATCACCCAGCGCCGCAATGCAGCGCCAGCCGTTAGAAGGAGACTAGGGATGATCTTCACCAAAAAAGGCGACGCCGCAGTTCTGGCCAAGCTCAGCACAGCTCCAGCACCCTATCGCGAGATTGCCGAACGGCTTCACGCCATAATCATGCAGAGCGCACCATCGCTGGAGCCGATCGTCCGCTGGGGACTTCCGTTCTACGTCCGGGATGGCAAAGACGTCTGCTACATCAAGCCTGACAAGGACTTCGTAGCTTTCGGTTTTGGAGAAGTCGTGAATCCAGCCTACGAGGAAGGCTCCCACATGCATCCAGTTGCATGGACTATCACCTCGCTGGATTCTGCAACGGAAGACAGGATCCGGGACCTGGTGAAGAAGGCCGCGGGCTGATCCCGAGCAAGCTAGCTGGCCGCAAGATGAACAGTGCGCCCGCTGCAGGCAGCCGCATTGCCTGGAGTCCGTCCTCAGGTGCGCCGAAGGTCCCGGCAGCGTCATTGCTGTCGGGACCTTCCGCTTCGCGTCGGTAGTACTGAGGGCAAAAGCCTAGGCGGCAAGCATCGAGATGCCGTGCTCCTCTTCTGGCATCCATCCGGTCCAGGCCCAGTGGTTCTGGGGTTCGCTGGTATCGGCAGCTCGGTGCGCGATGGATTGGGGTTGGAACTTCCCGGCTGGATCATCCAGTGTTGAAGCATTCATGCTGCGCTCCCATTGGATTGGCGGGTGTTCGCCCGTTCGTCGAGGTTCCGGGTACGGCAACGGCGGGGGTCCGGCCAATGCTGCCGGGACCCCCGCCGTGTTGAGGCGCGCTGGGGCTTACTTCACAGGGTCGAGCACGAAGTCGTAGGTGACCTGCTTGCCGTTGCCCGATGCTGCTGGGTGCACGTCGAGCATCAGTTCCGGCTTCACCGCGGTGGCGATGTCGTCGTCGTTGTGCGCATCGCCCGGGAAGTACAGCTGGGCGGTGAGCAACTCGTGGCCCTCGGCGGAGACCTTCAGGTGCAGGTGCGCTGGGCGCCACGCGTGCCAGCCGGCGGCGGCGATCAGCTGGCCGCAGGCGCCGTCGGTCGGGATCTGGTACGGGGCTGGCTGCATGGTGTTGATCTGGAAGTTGCCTTCCTCGTCAGCAATGAAGGTGCCGCGCAGGTTCCACTCGGGGATGCCAGGGGCGAACTGCGAGTAGAAGCCCTCTTCGTCTGCGTGCCACAGCTCGATCTTGGCGTTCTTCAGCGCCGAGCCGTCGGTGGAGCGGACCTGGCCCTGGAAGAGCAGGTTGGTGCCCTTCTCGTCCTCGCGCATCGAGATGGTGGCAGGGGTGTTCTGCGAAGGCGCTTCGGGCACGTAGTAAGGGCCTTCGATCGAGCCCTTGTTGCCTTCGCGGTGGTCGGTGGCGACCTCTTCCACCGAGTGCTCCAGCCACACGTCCAGGAACAATGGCCATTCGCCGTCGTCGCCAACCTTGATCAACCATGCCTTCAGGGCATTGAACTCGTCGTAGCTCACGCGCTCTTCGAGGATGATGTCGTTGGCGGCCTTGACGAGCTTGGAAGCAAGCATGTTCACGCGCTCGGTGGAGGTCGCGATGCTGCCGAGCTTGCCGGAGTTGCGGAAGCTGTCGGTGGCGGCGTTGCCGGACTTGGCTGCAGTTGCGTCTGCTGGAGTTTCAGTGGTCATGGTGACTCCCCTAAATTATGTGGTGTGGCGGATGCGGATCCATACTGTGACCCCCATCATCCCGGGTGATTGATATTCAATGTAGTGCAGCGTCTATGCCAAGTGAAATACTCATTTGGCGGCCATTGGAACGTTTTGAATATCAATGCTTGTGGGCTGGGACACGGAGGGAATCCGTCGGCCCGGAAAAGTCCTAGGCCAGCGAATTCGGATGCTTGGCCAGCGCGGTGACCTTGATCTTCATGTACGGGTACATCGGGAAGCCGCTGAGGATTTCGTGCAGTTCGTCGTTGGATTCGACGTTGTACAGCGAGTGGTTCGCGTACTCGCCGACCACGCGCCAGATGCCCTGCATCTTGCCGCTGCGCTGCAGGCTTGCGGAGTACTCCTTTTCCCGGGCCTGGAAGTCAGCGACTTGCTCATTGGTCAGGTGGTCCGGGAAAACAACGTCCATACGGGCGAGGAACAACATGGGGATCTCCTTTAGTTCGAGGTGGAAGGCACGTGGTCCTGGCGGTAGCGCGCCAGCTTGGATTCGTCGATGGCGGCGCCCACGCCGGGCACGGTGCGCACCGGAATGCGGCCGTTGACGATCTGCAGCGGCTCGGCGAGCAGGTCATCGGCCATGTCCAGGAAATTGGACAGTTCGCCGGCGCGGCGGCTGGTGGCTTCGAAGGCCGCGCCGAAGGTCACCGTGGCCAGCGAGCCGACCTGGGTGTCGATCTGGTTGCCCATGGTGACATCCACGCCCAGTCCGGTGCACAGGCCCAGGATTTCGGTGGCTTCGGTGAAGCCCGAGCGGGCGGTCTTGATGCAGATTGCGTTCGCGCCGCCGGAGAGCAGTTCGCGCGAGGCATCGCCCGCGGTGGGCGCGGACTCGTCGGCGACGATGGGGATCGGGGAGCGTTCGACCAGGCGGCGTCGGCTCATCGCTTCCTTGGCATCGCACGGCTCTTCGAGCATGGTCAGGCCAAGGCCCTCGGTCTGGCGCAGCACCTCCATGGACTCGTTCGCGCTCCAGCCGCGGTTGGCGTCCAGGTAGAGCTCCACGTCCTCGCCCAGCCCTTCGCGCAGCACGCGGCAGGCCTCGATGTCCAGGGCGAGCGGGCGGCGGCCGACCTTGAGCTTGAAGGTGGTGATGCCGTACTGCTCGCCGAAGCGCAGGGCCTCGTCGAGCAGCGCCTGGGCGGGCTTGAAGCCGAGCATGTGGCTCACGCGCATCGAGTCGGTGAAGCCGCCAAGCAGCTTGTGCACCGGCGTGCCCAGCGCCTGGCCGATGGCGTCCCAGACGGCGATGTCGATCGCGCCCTTGGCCACCTGGTTGTGGATGGTCCTATCCAGCACCTGGCGGATCTTGGCGCGGTCCATGATCTCCAGGCCGATCAGCTGCGGGGCGAAGACATCCTGCACGATCGCGACGATGGACTTCTGCGTCTCGCCGTAGGTGTACGGGCGCGGCGGGGCGTCGGCGGTGCCGATCACGCCTTCGTCGGTGTGCACGCGGATGAGCACGTGCTCGGCGGTGTGCACCTCGCCGCTGGCAAAGCGCAGCGGGTGGTTGTAGGGGATGGCGTAGGGGATTGTTTCAATCCGCTGGATTCGCATCGGGGTCCAGCCTTTCTAGGGGGTTGAGCAATGTGCAAAGTTCCAGGAAGTTGCGCACCAGCGCAGACTCGTTGCCGGCCTTCCAGGCGATCGCCAGGTCGACGGCCGGTGCGTTGCGCAGCGGCCGGAAGGTGATCCGGGTGCTGTGCGGCAGGTAGTGCGTGGTGGGCAGCAACCCGATGCCCAGGCCCGCAGCGACGAAGGTGAGCAGGGTGGAAGTTTCGCTGGCCACCTGCGCGATCTGCGGGGCGAAGCCCACGCGGCGGCAGGAGTCCATGATGATGTTGTTCACCGCGGAGGATGGCGGGTAGCAGATGAACTTCTCGCCAGCCAGCTGTTCCAGGTCCAGCTCATCGTGGGCGGCGAGCGGGTGGCCCAGCGGCAGCGCCACGGCCAGGTGGTCGCGGTCCAGCAGCATGTAGTCCACCTCGGTGCCGCGCACCGGCGGGCGCAGGATAGCCAGGTCCAGGCGTCCCTCGACCAGTCCCTCGACCATCTGCGGGGTGAGCATTTCGCCCTGCACGTTCAGCTGCAGGCCCGGCATCTGCTGGGAGCTGGCTTCGATGAGCTTGGGCATGATGCGCGAGGTGGCGCTGCCGGTGGAACCCAGTCGCAGCACGCCCAGCGCGCCTTGGCCCACGGTGCGCACATCGCGGGAGAGCTGGTCGAGCTCTGCAAGCAGGATGCGCCCGCGGCGCAGCAGCAGCTCACCGGCGTTGGTCAGTTCCACCTTGCGCGTGGTGCGGATCAGCAGCTGGGTATCCAGGGTCTCTTCGAGCTGCTTGATCTGCTGGGAGAGCGGGGGCTGCGCGATATGCAGGCGCGCCGCTGCGCGGCCGAAATGGCGTTCTTCGGCGACGGCGACAAAGTAGCGAAGTAGTCTCGTGTCCATGGTGCTCCGATCGTCGGACCGCGCGTCGAATGCGCAGAAGACGCTTGCTGGCAACTCTAACGCGGCGATCCAAGAGGGTGAAATACTTATTCTGGGTCGATTGAGAGTCTACAAGTATGAATTCTTGGGTCGCACTGTATTCGACGATTGATTTCCAGACCGGAATCACGCCGGGAGGCACTGGACTGCCATGGACCGCCACGGGCCCCATGCGGCCACTTGGCCACCAGCACGGCTCCTTCCTGGCGCTTGGCAGCGGGACAGCTCGCGGTTAGGGTGTGAATGTGACGCTGGGCACATGTTTCGTGTCCGCACCAATTCCGACGAGGCGATCCATGAAGGGGTACGCAGATGAAGGCTTATGCCCAGGGCGAGAGCGGACCGCAGCTGATCGAAGAGACGATCGGAGCCAGCTTCGAACGCACCGCTGCCCGCTTCGGCCCGGCAGAAGCACTGGTCGAAGCGGCCAGCGGACGGCGTTGGTCATGGAGTGAACTGGATGCGCAGATCAACTCCCTGGCCAAGGGCCTGCTGGCCGCCGGCCTGGAGGCGGGAGACCGGGTGGGCATCTGGGCACCTAACTGCGCGGAATGGGTATTCGCGCAGTACGCCACCGCGAAGATCGGCGTCATCCTGGTCAACGTCAATCCTGCCTACCGCACCCACGAATACGCCTACGCGGTCAACCACTCCGGGGTGCGCCTGCTGCTGGCGGTCTCCGAATTCAAGACCAGCAACTACCGTTCGATGGTGGAGGCGACCCGCGCCGACACCCCGAGCCTCGAACGCGTGGTCTACGTGGACACCGGGGACTTCGCGCAATTGCTGGCCGAGGGCGAGCAGGTCAGCGACGAGGAGCTGGCCCGGCATCTGGCGGCCACCAAGCCCGGGGATCCGATCAACATCCAGTACACCTCGGGCACCACCGGCTACCCCAAGGGCGCGGTGCTCAGCCACCGCAACATCCTGAATAACGGCTACCAGGTCACCGGCATGATCGACCTGGACGAGCATGACCGGCTGTGCATCCCGGTGCCGTTCTACCACTGCTTCGGCATGGTGATGGGCAACCTGGGCTGCACCTCCCGGGGCGCGACCATCGTCATCCCGGCCCCGGGCTTCGACGCCGACACCACGCTGCGGGTAGTGGCGGAGGAGAAGTGCACGGGCCTGTACGGGGTGCCCACGATGTTCATCGCCATGCAGAACCTGCCCAATTTCAAGGTCTTCGACCTCTCGTCGCTGCGCACCGGCATCATGGCCGGATCCATCTGCCCGGTCGAGGTGATGCGCCGCTGCATCGACGAGATGGGCATGGACGGGGTGTCCATTGCCTACGGCATGACCGAGACCTCGCCGGTCTCCTGCCAGACCCGCAGCGACGACGATATCGAGCGCCGCACCTCCACCATCGGCCGGGTGCACCCGCATGTGGAAATCAAGGTGGTGGACCCGGTGAGCGGCGAAACCCTGCAGCGCGGGGAAACCGGCGAATACTGCACCCGCGGCTACTCGGTGATGCTCGGCTACTGGAACGACGAAGACAAGACCCGGGCGGCCATCGACGACGAGGGTTGGATGCACACCGGCGACTTGGCGGTGATGCGCGAGGACGGGTACTGCACCATCGTGGGCCGCATCAAGGACATGGTGATCCGCGGCGGGGAGAACATCTACCCGGCGGAAATCGAGGAATTCCTCTACAAGCATCCGGATATCGAGGACGTGCAGGTGATCGGGGTGCCCGATGAGAAGTACGGCGAGGCGATCTGCGCCTGCATCCGCATGAGGGACGGCCGTGAACCCCTGGACGTCGCGGCCATCGGCGAATACTGCACCGGGCATCTGGCGCATTACAAGATCCCCGCCTACGTGCAGATCCTGCAGGATTTCCCGACCACCGTCACCGGGAAGATCCGCAAGAACCAGCTGCGCGAGGATGCGGCGAAAGTGCTCGAACTGTAGCCAAATGCCACCAGGCAGGGGCGCAAGGCACAGCGTTGCTTTGGGTGGAGGTGACCTTGGACATAAATACTGCGTCGATGATTTTTCCGACTGCTAGTTTTCCAAGTAGCTTGCCTTGGGCAAGCCCGGCATGATTCGCTGATCCAGATCAGGTCCAGGCCAGGGGTTGCCAAGGAATCCGAACGTGAATGGGGCGCGTACTTGCAGAAACATTTCAGCCGCTTAGTGGGCATCGCTGTCATTTTGATCGTCGTTCTCGCGGCCTCGCTCTTGGCCTGGGCGTTGAGCATGAGCGGGAAGCCTGCGCTGATGTGGAACCCGATCGAGGTCCATATCGGAAAACTCTGGACTACTTTCTACAGCACCGAGCTGCCGGATCTGTCCATCCTCGCTTTCGCCGTCGCCGCAGCAGTCTTCCTGGTGCTGCTGGTGGTCCTGGGCGAACGCTTTGTCACCTGGCGCTATCGCCGGACGCCGATCCAGAAATCGAGCCGGCCGCTGGCGCCCAAAGCGGTGATGGCCCGGACGCGGGGCATCTACGCCGGGCCGGTGACCGTGACCGTGCTGATCCCGGCGCACAATGAAGAAGCCTCCCTGCCGTACACCCTGAAAGCACTGGAAGAGCAGAGCTTTGCCCCCTCGAGCATCATCGTGGTTGCCGACAACTGCACCGACCGGACCGTGCAAGTTGCCCGCGAGCACGGGGTCGAGGTGTTCGAATCGGTGGAGAACAAGCACAAGAAGGGCGGCGCGCTGAACCAGGCGCTGCACTCCATCCTGCCCGGGATGGGCGATAACGACTGCGTCATGGTGATGGATGCCGACAGCCAGATCGGCGCGGACTTCCTGGCAACCGCCCGGGACCGCTTCACCTGGGACCGCGCGCTGATGTCCGTGGGCGGGCTGTTCCACGGAGAAGAGGGCCATGGGCTGATCGGCCAGTTCCAGCGCAATGAGTACACCCGCTACCAACGCGAAATCGGCCGTCGCGACGGCCGGGTCTTCGTGCTGACCGGAACGGCCTCGGTATTCCGCGCGACGGCCCTGCGCGAAGTGGCTGCGGCACGAGGAAGCATGCTGCCGGGCACCTGCGGCGAGGTCTACGACACGGCGGCTCTGACCGAAGACAACGAACTGACCATTGCGCTGAAAACCCTTGGCGCGCTGACCACATCGCCGCAGGACTGCACGGTGGTCACCGATCTGATGCCCAACTGGAAGATGCTGTGGGCGCAGCGGCTGCGCTGGCAGCGCGGCGCCTTGGAGAACCTGGGCGCGTACGGAGTCACCCCGCAGACCACGCGGTACTGGGCCCAGCAGATCGGCATCGGCTACGGCGTGATCGCGCTGTTCAGCTATTTCGCGCTGATGATCATCATGCTGGTCTCCATGGACAACTGGGTGTGGTTCCCCTTCTGGATGCTGCTTGGAGCGCTCTTCGCTGTCGAGCGCGTGGTCACGGTCTGGCACGGCGGCTGGAAAGCCAGGATCATCGCCGCGCTGGTGATTCCGGAATTGGTCTATGACGCCTTCCTGGACCTTGCGTTCCTCAAGGGCGTAGGGGATATCGCGTTTGCCCGGAGCGCGGATTGGAAGCACGTCGACCACGCGGGCGCCGCACGTAAGGAAAGCACCTCATGATGAATCACCTCGTCCAGATTCCACATGGAATCATTCTTCCCGAGAGCGTTCTGCTCAGTGATTGGTTCGCGGTGCTCGCTTCGTTCGTCGCGATCAACACCGTGCTCTATCTGGTTCTGGGACTGGCCAAGCTGCTGCCGGTGATCCGGATCCGCAGCTCGCGGGGACGGGAACGGCGCTCAGAAACCCGGAATATCGATCCCGAGGCGTCCGTGTAGCTCATGCATCGCAGCTGGCAAGCCCGCAAGCTCTATGCCCGGGCTGAAATAGAAGCCCTGCGCATAGTCGAAGTCCAGCTTCCGGGCCAGATCCAGATGTTCACCGGTTTCGATCCCCTCGACCAGAGTTCTGGCACCGATCTCGCGGGCAGCGGCCAGCAGGATGCCAACGTGTTCGCGAGCCTGCGTCGATGCCAGGTAGTGGATGAAAAGCGAACGGTCCAGCTTCACAATGTGCGGCTTCAGCCGGAGGATGCGCCCCCGCGTTGCATAGCCGATGCCGGCATCGTCAACCAGCAGCAGGCAGCCGAGCTCATCTGCATGGATGCGGGCGGCATCGCAAACTTCCGGCGCGGACTGCTCATGCAGTTCCAGGCCCCACAGCAGCCGAGGATCCAGTGCCGGCTTTGAGTGCGCGAACGCCCTGATCGCTGGACCCGAAGCATTCATGGTGAGCAGCAGCCCGTCGGGCAGGCCTTGGCTGGATTCGACGATGCGCTCCAGGGCGCGAAGCTCCAGTTCAACCAGGTTGCCTTCGGCCCGGGCCGCGGAGAAATGCTCGTCAGGGCTGCGCCCGTCGTCGAAGCGCGCCAGTGCCTCGAAACCCAGCAGCGTTGTGGAACGCAGGTTGATCAGTGGCTGGAATACGAACTTCATGGACTACCTAACCTGGCGGTATGGGCTGGCAACTTGATTGCTGATTAGGCTGTTGCTACGAATGAGATCTTACCGCGCCACTGGCCGGGATCACGCGGTTAAGATGAATTTAAGAGAAAGCAGGTGATGGCATGCCGAGGACAATGGATCGGCGGTCAAACGACGACGGAATTTGGTGGAGCCGGTTCCTGCCAGCCAGGCTCCGCCGCATCAAGCGATTGGAAGTGGCTGTCACAGGGATGGTGGCAGTTTTCCTGCTGCTTTTCTATGTGGTCAACCTGGGCAATGATTTCAGCTCTCCGCTCTTCCAGAAGCTGGCGGTAGCCAGGGTTGCCGGGGCGCTGGGGCTGGTGATCGCCGTGTGGTGGATGCTGGATCGTTTTCCGTTGTGGATCGCCTATCTCGGGGCCCTGGCCGAACTGTCGGCCTTCGTGGTCTTCGTGGGTTTTTCGCTCAACCATGAGCAGATCGTCTTCAGGCTCCAGGAATTTCCGCTCATCGCACTGTACATGTCGTGGCTCTTTCCCCCGGCCGTCACCCGGTGGACCATCTACCCGATCATGGCTTTCACGATTCCCTACTCGGTGTTCTTCGGCCCTGCTGTGGGCACCGAGCACCAAAGCGGGCTGTTGAACGTGCTGAGCTTGGTCTTCTTCACCGTCGCCGGGATGTTCGTCGGCCTCTACGTCAAGCGCCGGTTCCGCCAGCAAACCCAGATCGACGCATTGACCGGGGCCTTGAACCGCGTCGGGCTGGCCGTGCGCGGCGATGCCGCCTTGCTCTCCTCCCGGAAATACCGCAGGCCCCTGGCTGTGGCGCTGCTGGACCTGGACGGATTCAAGGAGATCAACGACCAAGGCGGCCACGAAGCCGGGGATCTTGCCTTGAAGCAACTGGTGCGGCATCTGCGCAGTGCCACGCGGGCCGGGGACCTGGTCAGCCGCTTGGGCGGCGATGAATTCGTGCTGGTTTTCCCTAATACGACCCGTGGCCAGGCTCAGGTGCTGATGGAGCGCATCGAGCTTACATCGCCGCTGGCGTGGAGCTTCGGAACGGCAGAAGCCCGCACGGATGACAACTTGAGCACGATGATTCTCCGTGCCGACCGGGACATGTACTCCTCCAAGCGCCTGCGGACGGCCGAACGCGGGAAGAGCGCGGAGGGAAGCTGAGCTCCGTGCCCTAGTTCAGCTTCCCGCCCAGGCGGTCCTGCATCTTCTGGCTGGCCTCGTTCAGGCCGCGGATTTCCACGGTTTTCCCGTAGTTCCGGTACTTGGTGCGGATCGAGTCCAGGGCGGCGATGGTCGAGGCGTCCCACAGGTGCGAATCGGACATGTCGATGATGACCTTCTCGGGGTCCTGCGCGTAGTCGAACTGGGTGTACAGGTCGTTCGAGGAGGCGAAGAACAGTTCGCCGTTGACCTTGTACACGGCGGCATCCGGGGTTGCGCTGCGATCCACGGTGACCATATGCGCCACCCGATTGGCGAAAAGCACCATCGCCGAGAGGATGCCCGCCCCTACGCCGATGGCCAGGTTGCTGGTGATCACGGTGAGCGCCACGGTGATGGCCATGACGAAGGTTTCGCTCTTGGGCATCATCTTCAGCGTGCTCGGTCGGATGGAATGCCAGTCGAAGGTGGTCGCCGAAACCACGATCATCACCGCCACCAGGGCCGCCATCGGAATCTGCGCGACAATGTCGCCGAGCAGCACCGCGAGCAGCAGCATGAAGATGCCGGCGAAGGCGGTGGAGATGCGGGTGCGCCCGCCGGAGACCTTCACGCCCACCATGGTCTGGCCGATCATCGCGCAGCCGCAGATGCCGCCGAAGAAGCCGGTGACGATATTCGCGGTGCCCTGTGCCCAGGACTCGCGGGTCTTGCTTGACGGGGTATCGGTGATGTCATCGACCAGCTTGGCGGTCAGCAGCGATTCGAGCAGCCCCACGAAGGCCACCGCGATCGCGTAGGGCGCGATGATCTGCAGGGTCTCCAGGTCCAGCGGCACCCCGGGTAGGTGGAAGAGCGGCAGCGAATCAGGCAGTTCGCCCTTGTCGCCCACGGTCGGAACGGCGACCTTGGCAAAGATGGTGATCGCGGTGAGCACCACGATGGCGATCAGCGGAGCCGGAACCGCCTTGGTGATCTTCGGGAAGAAGCACACGATGGCCACGCCCAGGATCACCAGCGGGTAGACCATCCACGGGACATTGCGCAGCTCGGGCATCTGCGCCCAGAAAATCGAGATGGCCAGGCCGTTGACGAAGCCGATCATCACCTGGCGCGGGATGAAGCGCAGCAGCTTGGCCACGCCCAGCAGCGCCAGCGATACCTGGATGATGCCGGCCAGGACCACCGTGGCGAAGAGGTATTCCACCCCGTGGGTACGAACCAGCGGGGCGACCACCAGAGCCACCGCGCCGGCAGCTGCCGAAATCATCGCCGGGCGCCCGCCAGTGATCGCGATGACCACCGACATCGTGAAGGACGCGAAGATGCCCACGCGCGGGTCGACTCCGGCGATCACGGTGAAGGCGATGACCTCGGGGATCAGTGCCAGGGAGACTACCAGGCCGGCGAGCAGCTCTGTCTTGAGCAATCGCGGGGACTTCAGGGTGCGTAGCACCGACTGTCGTTGCAGGGGCGTCAGTTCAGCGGTCGCGGTACTCACCGGGGCTCCGTTTCGTCAGATGTCCCAGGGAAGGGAAATTGGGAACCCGTCTACGTTATCGCACCTATGCCCGATTGGGCTCAGGGCTGCAGATCGGACGCAGGCGCTGACCGTCATTCGGGAGGTACGCGCTCGCCGGTTGGGAGAATGAACAGATTGCTCAACAGTCAGAGCCCAGGCCTGGTACTCTCCACGAGGTCTTTACTGAGAAAGCACCGTTTCCTGCCAAATTACGCTGCGGAGCCAATCAATCCACGGTGGGTTGTGGTTACGACTACTGAATGTTCCTATCGACGAGATTTCCATTCCGCTGTCGAAGTTTCGTGGTGACGAGCGGTGCATGCTCGAATCCACATGGAGGAAGGTCGGTACTTTGTTCGCACGGATTTCATCAGTGCTGCGCGGTCCTGCGAATCGTTACTTTGGTGCCGGTGAGGGGTGAATATCAAAACTGCCGTCACAACCCTGCTGTGGGTCTGAGTCGGAGAAATTGAAGCGCACGGTAGGCACAGCCGACTTATTTAACTGCTGAACCAGATCGTATGGCCTCCATCGGCATGCCACATGACCGGAGGCCAAATGCAGTGTCTGAATCACAATATTGAATTGTAGGCTCGATGGCTCGTCTGCTGGTCTGACAGTCGGTTGCATGAGCAATGCTGAAAATTTCAGCGATGTTCGGTACGGGTCAACCTGTCTCCTTTGGTGCGGCCATCATCACGCTGAGAAGCCACGCCTGGTTTGCCCCCTTTTCACGTTTGGCAACTTCACATACTGGCGTAAGGAACTGGATGCTTATCACAAAAGCTCGCCGACACCGCGAAGGTTTATTTCACCGAGGCTGACTCTGTGCAGATATTGACCCGGTGCTTCTTGCTCAGCGGTGTCCCGACTGCAATATAGGCCTGTAGGCTGTGGGGACTCCATGATTCCGAAGATTGGATTCCCATCGCCATCCTCGTCGTACGGCAATAAAGTAGTATGCGTGAGATACAGAATGCCGCCCCCTGACAGTTCCGTGCCTTCAGTATTCTGGACCTTCCGAGCTTCCCAGCTGACTTGAGTTTCTGGGTACTTTTCCTGAATCTCATAGCATTCACGCTCACTGGCCACGATCGCAATTATTGGCTCTATGTGTTCTAGATCTGGAAACGGGCTGGGTTGTTTACCGTAGGCAACGAAAACCATCAGTTCCTCTGAATATTTCGATCTAAGACGATTCTTGATTTTTGTCAGGATATTGCTTAGAGGCGGCATCGAACCCCCTTCTGCACAGGAGCATAAGCATCAGCATAGTAAGTCTTGCCATTGTAGACAATTGTTCCGAGGGTGCGACCTGACCAAGTGGTCGTTTTTGCAGATTTACATGTCAGCGCGTGATTTGTCTGCTGGAAGACAGTCGGGTAGTAGGTGCCATTATGTTTACCAGCTTTTATCTTTTGGGCTGGCTGGCCAATCGCGCGACCACCCTTGACCCACCACGCAAGCCGCTTAAAACGTGCCTGGGAAGAATGGTGGATCGCAGTGACTTTCTTGGTGCAATAGGTAGTGGATTTGAAGCCACCCGTCTCGTACTTCCCGGATTTTCTGGTGTGAAAACCTTCGGCCACGATCTTGCAAGGCCCATAGTTAACCTTTGCCATGGTCCCCACGTTGAATCCCGCTTGACGCAGTTCATCCATCATGTTCATTTTGGCTACTGCTTCGGCAGGTGATGCCGCTTCAATGTAGTTGGATTCTGCAGAGGTCTTGGGCCGCGCCTTCGTATTTCTCGATGGTTAGACATAAGGTTCTGCTTACAAGGAGCCCATAACCGTCAGCCGGAGCTGCGATATAGGAGTCAAGCGAAATTAATAGTCACAATTCAGTCACTCCGGATGTTTTTAAGCCCGACGTTAATGCATATAGGACAGGCTCGACTTAGCCCCTCAGCCGACCGATTCACATCGGGGTCACTAAATCAGGTCGCAGATGGCACCTAGATCGTAAGACTTGTGGACGGACCAGGCTGTTGCCGAGGACCGCGGATAAAAGTATTGAGAAATTCAGGACATGATAGCCCCGGGGGGCGAATCGGGGTTAGATTCACGAACGACTTTCAATGCCAAAATGTATACCCTTTTCGATATGTCCATCCATGAAAGCGTGTGTGAGCGGAGCCAAAAGTTGCAGGTGAGCGAGCTGCGATCGACCGGAACAAGTGTTTGCCGAACGTGGGGTATCGTCATGGTAAGTAGTGCCTCCGAGGTGGAACAAGGGCAAGGCGCTATTGAGGCCAGAGGGCGGGTCGTTGATCCAATCTGTTCAATAAAGGGCGAGTAGCTCTGTAGGGCAACTCACTTAAAGTGGGCACCCAACTACCCGACTATCCGCCGGCCGGTTAAAATCGTAACCCCGGCGAATTGCTTTGCCGGGGTTACTCGATCATCACTCGCACCTTCATGAGGTATTTACCACTGTAGGGTGCAAAGCTATGCCGGCGCTGAGCGCCAACTGCAGGTTTGGGGAATTGCTTCAACTCCATGAGGGCGGGCCGCAGGGCCGGCGGACTGCTGGACACGAGCAAAAAGGTTCTGGATACAGAAACTGGCACTGTCGCAAGACCGACAGTGCCAGTTTCTACGTCATCACTCGCACCTTCATGAGGTACTTACTACTCTAAGTTGGCATTCTGTGGATGCGGTAAGCATGCACTGCGCGTAGGCCATGGATCCCTGGAGATGAACTAGATCTTCTCTGGGGCGGGCTTGGCCAGTGCCGGGATGCACAGGGCGATCAACCCCGCCAGCAACGAGATCCCGGCACCGAGCCACAGGGTCATGTGGAACCCGGCCTCGGAGGGCAGCACCGTGCCGTGGAAGTCGGTGGTCATCTGGGCCAAAACCAGGCCAATCACTGCCGCACCCGAGGTGGTACCCAGCGAACGCATCAGGGTGTTGAAGCCGTTGGCGGCACCGGTTTCGCTGCGTGGCACTGCGCCTATGATGATGGCTGGCATTGCGCCGTAGGCCAGGGCGACGCCAGAGTTGATGACCAGGCTGGTGATCAGCAGGCCCCAGAGGCTGCCCATGCCAATCTGGCCTACCGCGTAGCCAGCGGACATGATGAAAATACCCAGCACCAGGGTGAACTTTGGGCCCTTGGCGCTGGTCAGCCGTCCGCCCACAGGGGAGAGGAAGAGCATCATCAGGCCGGCTGGAGCCATCCAGAGGCCGGCGGCCAGTACGCCCTGCCCCAGTCCGTAGCCTGCCTCGGTAGGCATCTGCAGGATCTGCGGCATCACCAGCGAGCTGGAATACATGCCGAAGCCCACGAAGATCGAGGCGATATTGGTCAACAGCACCCGGGGTATTGCGGCGGTGCGCAGGTCAACCAGCGGTGCACTGGTGCGTAGCTCCCATACTCCCCACAGCAGGAAGACGATGACCGCGCCGATCAGCAGGCACAGTACCAGCGGGGAAGCCCAGCCCCAGGTGGAGCCCTTGGAAACGCCTAGCATCAGGGCGATCAAGCCGATGGCCAGGCCGATGGCACCAAGCCAATCGAAGCGGGTTTTCGCGCCGATGGTTGGAATTGCCGGAATGAACTTCAAGATCAGTGCGGCCACCACAACGGTAATCGCCGAACCGAAGAAGAACAGCACGCGCCAGGAAGAGAACTCGATCAGCGCTGCGGAGAGCGGCAGACCGATCGCACCGCCCACACCCAGGGTGGCTGAAACCGTGGCGATGGCTGCCGGCAGATGCGCCTTATCCACGAGGTCGCGCAACATTGCGATACCCAGAGGGATCATGCCTGAACCAAAGCCTTGCAAGGCCCGGCCGATGATCATGACGGTGACATTCGGTGCCAGGGCACAGATGATTCCGCCGAGGATCAGCGGGATGGCCAGGATCAGGATCATTCGGCGTTTGCCGAACATATCACCGAGACGACCGGAAATCGGCATCACTACGGCAGCTGCCAGCAGGGTCGCGGTGATGATCCATGCGGTGTTATCCGGTGAGGTGCTGAAGATTTCAGGCAGCTGGGGGATCAGTGGGGCAACCATCGTCTGGGTGAGCGATGAGGCGATGCCTGCCGTGGCGAGGATGCCGACGGCGAGTCCGGATTTTGGATGTCCGGTGGGGGTGGGGTTGGGCACAAGAGCCTTCCGGGATAAATGTGTAAGCTACATACTGTATGTATTTTACACATTGGAGAAGTTCGGAATGAAGCGCCATCTGGAACAGATCGAATACGAGCAGCTCATGCTCAGCCGCTACACCATCGCGCAGCAGCGCCAGTTCGGTGGTGTCGATCGCAGCGTGTACCTGCTGATGAGTCGCATTCAGGCCCAGGGTCCGCTGAGTATCGCGGAACTAAGCCACGGGCTGAGGCTGGACAACTCCACCCTGCAACGCCAGGTAACCCATGGAATCGACGATGGCTACCTAGAACGCATCGCAGATCCCGATGGCCATATTGCGCGTAAGATCACGCTGACCGACCTGGGGTTGGCGAAGCTGGAGCATGCCCGCGAGGTAACCCTCCATGCCCTGGATCGAATCCTGAATGAGTGGGAGGCTGAGGACGTTGAGCAGTTCGCCGGCTACCTGCAGCGCTTCAACGCTTCCATCGAGGAGTACCGCGACTCCCAGCGGGACTAATCACGAACTTGGTTAAAGAAAGATTCCCGCCGGGCAATATCCGACGGGAATCCTTACGATCATCACTCGCACCTTCAAGAGGTGTTTTAAACTCTAATGCCGCTTTCTGTGCCATTCCTTTGGCAGAGCTAGCTATTAGCGATGCACGTGAAAAGCTTCTGCGAGCCAGACAAATGCACATAAGCAGGCCCCGAACTTCGCTCGAACTACAGTCAAAAGACCATAGGTGCAGGTCTCAAGAGTGCCTAGGCTGATGGGTATGACTTCAACCCAGCATTCGATGCCCTGCAAGGTGGCCATTGTGCCCGACTCCTTCAAGGGAAGTGCCCGCGCCAGCGGGGTAGCTGCGGCCTTGGCACGAGGCTTCAGCAAGGGTGCGGCTAGCCGGTCGCGGGCAGTCGAGATTACCGCGGTGCCCTTCGCCGACGGCGGCGAGGGAACCCTTGAAGCGCTGATCGACACCTGGGGGACCGAGGCGATCGCACTGGAGACCACCGACGCCTTGGGGCGCCCGGTCACCTCCCGGCTGGGGCTTTCGGCCGACGGGAAAATCGCGGTGGTGGAAGCGGCCGAAGCAGCCGGGTTGCCTCAGGTGAGCGACGTGCCACGGCAACCACTGGATGCCACTACCTATGGGTTGGGCACACTGGTATCTCACGCGCTGGATCTAGGGGTCACCCGGATCATCCTGTGCCTAGGCGGTTCAGCAACCACCGATGGCGGAACGGGTTTGCTCAGCGCGCTGGGCGCAAAATTCTTGGACGCCAACGGGGAGCAGCTTCCCGCAGGGGGCGGGGCGCTGAACCGGTTGTCGCGGATCGACGTTTCGCAGCTGGATGCCCGGGCCGGGCAGGTTAACTGGCAAATTGCCTGCGATGTCACCAACCCGCTACTGGGCGCCAAGGGTGCGGCTGCGATCTTCGGGCCGCAAAAGGGCGCCAGTGAAAATGATGTCCAGGTTCTGGATCAGGGGTTGGCGCAACTGGCCGATGTCTTGGAAGCCGATACCGGCCGGGCACTGCGTGAGCAGCCGGGCATGGGGGCTGCCGGCGGGATTGCGGTGAGCCTAGGGTCCTACTTCGAGGTGGAGCTGGTGCCGGGCTGGGATTTGGTGGCCAAGGTACTTGGTGCCCATGAAATTCTGGCCGACGCTGACCTGGTGATCACCGGTGAAGGCCGGCTGGATGCGCAATCCTTGGACGGCAAGGTAGTCTCCGGGGTGTTGCAGGCTGCCGGTGAACAGGCCGAGGTGATCGTGGTGGCCGGTTCGGTGCAGCTGTCCGATGAGCAGTTGGAGGCCTCGGGAATCCTGGCCGCGTACTCGATTGCGCCAGGCCCGGCCACGCTGGCAGAACTTTCAGCAGACACCATGGAACTAGCCGAGCGCACAGCTTTCAGCGTGGCCCGAACCTTCCTGCGCTAGACGCTAGAAAATATCAAGCTTGAGCAGGCCGGCATTCAGAATAATCTTGGCCGAAGCCTCATAGTGGGTTCGCAAGCGCGCAGCCAAGGCAGGTGCATCCCGATCAAGTGCCGCCTGCAGTATGGCCTCATGCTCGGCCTCAACATTTCGGTGCGTGGCACCCTGCGAAGCGGCCGCCCAACGCCGGTAGAGCAAGGTGGAATTGGCCAGGTTGGCCGACAGCTCAAGGATCGGCGGGCAGGCGCATGGAGCCAGCAGCAGCTGATGGAAATCGCGGTGCGCCTTACCCCATTCAGGGGTGAACTGCTCCGGGTTATCTTGTTGCCGGCGCGGTGCCTTGGACAGCCTGTAATGCGTGGCAATCAGCGCGGACTCCCACTCCAGATCCCCGCGGGTGATGGCCAGATTGACCGCCAATTCCTCGGTGACACAGCGCAGCTCGGTCTGATCCTGCAACTGCTGCAGGTTCAGCTCCGGTACGAAAAATCCGCGGTTGGGGATCGCCGCCACCAAACCCTCACCGGAAAGCCGGGTGAGGGATTCGCGGATAACGGTGGTGCTGGTGGAAAAACGCTGGGCCAGATGCGGGGGAGCCAGGCGCTCGCCGGGCATCCATGCGCCATCGAGGATGGCTTCGCGGATGCCGGATAGGGCAGCTTCTGCTGGCTTAGCCACGAGTTCCTTGCTTGGCGGCACCGAAGGTGCGCAGCACGGTGGCCTTGGCGCTGAGCGCCTCCAGAAGCTGGTCGACCTCGCGTGCTGGTGCAATGCCTGCTACATAGTAGTCTGGACGCACCAGCAGTACGGTACCGGTGGCGGTATCGAAGACCCGGTTGATGTCCTTGGCCCTCACGCTATCGCCGTCCTGATTGGTGAAGACCAGCTGGGATCCGGCAGCCACCTCAATGGTGTTCCAGCCGGCCGACAGCAGCTCGTCGAGCATCACAGTGGCGCCATTGACCTCAAGGTTTGGCTGCGGAAGCATGCGACCGGCAAAGTTCTGGGCCAGGTGCGGAACCCCGGAAACCGGTGCGGCGACGGTGCCGGTGGTGTAGTGAGGCTGCTTGAGGAAGCGCATGCCGGTTAGCCAGCGGTTCAGCGGTGGGATGATGCGGGTGCTGGTGACCACGGCATCGCGCACGCGGGTGATCACGGGGTTGGTGTTCATCACTACCCAGCCGATGCGCTTGGAAAGCTTGACCATTTCCTCGGCATGCGGGCGACGCTCGGTTTCGTAGTCATCGATGAGCACTTCGCTTGCTTCACCCTTGATGACCGCGGCCAGGCGCCAAGCAGCACCCACGGCGTCGCGGATGCCGGCGTTCAGCCCCTGCCCTGCGAAGGGCGGCATCAGGTGCGCGGCGTCGCCGGCCAACAGGATGCGTCCCTTGCGGTAGGTGTCGGCGATGCGCTGGTGTGCGGTGTAGACCGCGGCGCGGCGTACGGAGACCACGTTGGTGTCCTGGAATGGTGCGACCAGGGCGGTGATGGATTCGGGGGTGATCATCGCGTCGCCATCTTCGTGATCGAAGAGCATGAATTCATAGCGGCGGCGGCCACCGACCCCGGGGACCACTACGGCCGGGCGCTGCCCGTTGCAGTGGAAGGACGCGAAAGGTTCGGGGTTGCCCGGCACATCCAGCAGATCCACCACGATCCAGCGTTCGGTTTGGGTGGAACCCTGCAGGCCGATGCCCAGTTCGCGTCGGGTGAAGGAGCGACCGCCGTCGCAGGCAAGTACCCATTTGGCTTTGAACTCGAGGGCGGTTTCTTCGCCTTCTGCTACTGCGTAGGGGTTCTGCCCGGTGTCTGCTGCCTTGGAGCCGTTGAATCCGGTGGTGGCTTCGCCGGTGCGGGTGGCGTGCACGATCACGTGGTCGGCATGCTGTTCGATCCTGGTGGCCGCGGTGGCGTAGTGCAGGCCCAGGTTCTGGCGCAGTGTGGCGGCCTCGTAGAGCAGGCCTTCCATGATTGGCTGGTCGAACTGGCTCTTGCCGGGCTGACCTAGGCGGGGTTTGCCGGGGCGAACGTCGGCAATGACCTTGCCGCCCAGGCCGAAGTAGCGGGCACCGGTGTCCATGAGCATCTGCGGTCCCAGCTCATCCATGATTCCCAGGTGCGCCATGACGCGCAGGGTTTCATCGGTGGCGCTGATGGCACGTGGCTCATCGCCACTGCCCGGGTTCTTTTCGATCAATGCAACCTGCAGGCCGGTATCTGCCAGCAGGTTGGCGGCGGTCAGGCCGGTGGGACCCGAGCCGATGACCAGGACGTCGATTTCATGAGACTGTGCCACTGCCCGCTACTTCCTTTGTGCTTCGTGTATTAACAGTGCGCGGCTGCGCGTCAGGCGGTGGCGCCGGCGGTGGCCTGTGCGCCAGCCAGCAGCGTAGCCTCGTCGGCCACGGTGTTGCGCAGGATGCCCAGGCCGGTGATCTCGACCTCGACGACGTCGCCGTGGTTGATCAGGCCCTCTGGACCGTAGAACAGGCCCACTCCGCCCGGGGTGCCGGTGACGATCACGTCGCCCGGGTTCAGCTGGGTGAAGCCGGTGACGTAGTTGATCAGGGTCGGGATGTCGAAGACCAGGTTGGATACCGGGGCGTTCTGGCGCACTTCGCCGTTTACGCGGGTTTCCAGTACGGCGGTGGTGATGTCGCCCAGATCGGCTGCAGGAACCAGGTACGGTCCGAAGCCGCCGGTGCCCGGGAAGTTCTTGCCCGGGATCCACTGGCTGGCGGCCTTCTGCCAGTCGCGCACCGAGAAGTCGTTGTAGCAGGCGTAGCCGGCGATGTGGTCCCAGGCGTCTTCCTTCTCCACGTGGAAGGCTTCCTTGGAGATGACCAGGGCCATTTCGCCCTCGTAGTCGAACTTGGTGGTGGAAGTCGGCTTGACCGCAGGAGCCAGGTGGCCCATCTGCGAGTCGGCGAAGCGGGTGAAGACGGTCGGTGCGGTCTGCCCGGTCTTGCCCGACTCTTCCTGGTGGGCCAGGTAGTTCACGCCGATGCAGATGATCTTGCCCGGGTTGGTCACCGAGGGCAGGAAGTCGATCTCGGCCTCGGCAATGGTTGGCGCGCCGGACAGGTCCAGCTGGGTGCCGAAGATGCCCTTTTCGATCGCGTCGCGGGTATTGGCGGCCAGGTTCTTGCCGGTGGGGCCCAGATCGTAGACGGTGCCGTCGATGGACACGCCCCAGGTTTCGGTGCCGTCAGCTGCCTTGAAGGATACGTACTGCATGGTGGTGCCTTTCGGGTGTTCTAGATGAAAGTTTTCAGTTCGGTGACAGTGGGAATGCCGAAGGTGCGGAAGTCCTCGGTGCGGCGGTTGGACCACATGTTCCACCAGTTCTCGTCTTCGCCCCAGACAATGGGATCGCGCTCATCGTCGTAGATCTGCTCCAAATCGGTGTAGAGCTCCACGACCGCGCCGGAGGTTTCCACGTAGTAGGCGGCGATATTGTGGCCGGCGCCGTGGCGGACCGGGCCCCAGATCAGTTCGCGGCCGGCCGCGCCCAGGCGGTCGCCGAGCTTGGCGAGGTCGCCGATCGACTGGACCTGCCAGGCGTGGTGGTGGAAGGTGCCCTGGCCCTTGATCAGCGCGATGCCGTGGTGATCCGGGTTGCAGCGCATGAAGTAGGCGAAGTCATCCCCGATGACATCCGAGAGGCGGAAGTCGAAGATCCGGCGCAAAAATTCCATCATGCCGCGCACGTCGCGCGGGTGGAAGTTGATGTGGCCGTAGCGGTCCGGGCCGAAGGAAAGCAGGCCGCGGTCGTTGTGCTGCATGCCGGTGTAGACCTCGAAGATCCAGCCTTCGGGGCCGATGAACGAGAAGCCGTCCTGAACGCCGGCGGAGACCGGGGTTTCGGAGACGATTCTGAAGTTCTCGTTGGCTACGCGCTTGCGGATCTCGCGCAGCGCGTCGCCGTTCTGCGCGATCAGGCCCAGGGAGTGGATGCCGTTGACTTCGGACTCGACGTAGGTCAGCTCGTGGTGCACTGAGTTCGCTGCGAGGTAGGCCTCGTTGCCGGTGCGTTCGGTGACGCGCAGGCCGAGCAGCTGCGTGGCGTCGAAGATGGATCCTTCGATGTCATTGGTCTGGATGGACACGTGGCCCATTTCCCTGATTAATCCCCAAGCCATGGTGGATCCCTTCTGTAGCCGATAAAAATATTGTGATCTAAATAATTAGATTATTTGCATTAAGTTAGATTGTCTAGTGTTTTCGGAAAAAGACTCGCGCGCCTGCCCGAGCAGACCTGCTGGTCCGCAAGAATAGGCGCGCAAAGACTAGGCCAAAACCGGTCGCCTGGTGCTGAACGGACGCTGAATTTCTCGCTTGATCAGGCCTGTTTCATCCAGTGCTGTCAGCGATTGAGCACCCGTCTGGTGCACCGCAAGAGCGCTATTAACGCTGGTAGCTGCGGTTCCCAGGCAGATAAATGACCCTAGGGCATCACCCAGAACCTTCGCCGTTTGCTCGAAGAGCTCATCGGCCACGCCATCGAGCATCGGGGCATCCTGCCAGCGCTCACGGTTGCCAAAGAGGAACGGCAGCTCTAAGCAGTGGGCCGAACCAGCGTGAGGCAACGGGGAGCGAACTTCGAAGCCCAGGAGCTGCACCTGGATGCCGGCAGCGGCTGCCGCATCGGCCAATTCCACGGCAAAGAGTTGAATCTGGTGCAGGCTCATCGCCCTAACCATGAGTGACTTGGCCGTTGCTTGCGGTTCTGCGGCAATCAGTGCGTCGAAGACTTCTTGCGGTTCATTGAAGTTCCCTGCAATAAACCCGCGCACACTATCGAGGGTGAATGCCTGCTCGGGGGCCATGCCAATGAAGGCACTTGCCTCATCGGCGGTGTAGGAGAGCAATAGCTGCTTCACATGCAGGCGTTCGACTGCCCGCGCGGTATCAAAAAGATCCGCCGGAACGGACTCATCGGCACTCGGGTAGAGGCCCAAGCCGCGCCCGGCCCAAGCCTGGGCCAGTGCTGTGCCGGCAGCCAAGAGCTGCTCGGAGCTGGCCTCGGCCAAGGCGGTGCCATTAAGCGCTTGGGCCATCACCGCATTGCGTTCCTGTGCCTGGGTTTCACCCATCGGCGGCTGGAAGGACAGCGAACCAACGTAGAGCCTGTTGAACAGTCCACGGGCTGCCTCAAGCTGGGCCAATACGAAGGCCCAGAAGGCACCCGCGGACTGGCCTGCCAGGGTGACTTCTTGCGGGTTGCCACCGAGTTCAGCAATATTGCGCTGTACCCATTCGAGCGCCAAGAGCAGTTCTTCGGGCGGCGTATTCCCGCCGCCCACCTGCTGGTTGTGGGCCAGCAATCCGATGCGGTAGTTGACCACGGCCACCACGCAGTTCTGCTTCTCCGCAAAGTCCTGCGCGTCGTACCAGCGCACGGTGCCGGCGCCGGAAACGAAGCCGCCGCCGGGAAGGAAAACCATCACCGGAAGGTCCTTGGCATCCTGCGGAGCAAAGACTGCAACCTGGAAAGCATCCTCGGACTGGGGCAGTTCCTGGAGTGCAGGACCTAGCAACCAATCCAGGGAACCTGGGGCCTGAGGGAAAATTGCCGGCTGCGCTGCGGTGAGTCCGGTGGCTTCACTGAGCTTGCCGAAGCGCCCGGCGCTGCGCTGCGCGTAGCTGTAAACCCCCATGCCTAGCGGATTTCCGTGTACTGCGACCGGTCGACCGCGCGGGTGATGTTCCAGTACTCGACGATCGGGTAAGGCCAGATCTGCGAGACGCGGCCGAACTTGTTCTTGTACCAGGTGTGCACCTCGGGGTGGCCCCAGGCCTTCTGCGCGTTGGCGGCATCGAGATCCGCCACGAACGCATCGAGCACCTCCTGCTTCAGGTCCAGTGCCTTGATGTCCTTGTCGAGCACGATGTTCAGTGCGTCCAGGATGTAGGTCAGGCCGTACTCGATCATCGAGAACAGCGAGCCGTTGACCACATGCCCGGTATTCGGTCCGGAAACGATGAACAGGTTCGGGAAGCCGGGCACTGTGGCCCCGGCATAGGCGGTGGCGTTGCCGCCCCAGTATTCGTGGATGTCCTTGCCCTCGCGGCCGGTGATGCGCAGCGGCTCGAGGAATTCGGAAGCCTGGAAGCCGGTGGCGTAGATGATGACGTCCAGCTCGTGCAGGGTGCCGTCGCCATCGATGATCCCGGTCTCGGTCATTTCGCTCATGCCCGAGGTGACCAGGGTGGTCTGCGGCTTCTTCAGGCTCTTGGCCCACACGCCGTTATCGCGCAGCATGCGCTTGCCGCCCACGATGTAGTCCGGGATGACCTTGGCCAGCAGGTCCGGGCGATCGGCGTACTGCTCCTTGAGCATCTCGGTCAGCTGCTGGCGCACGCGCTCGTTGACCGCGGACACTGAACCTTCCTTGGTCCAGTTAGGATCCGCGGCGGTGGTGTGCTGGCGGCCCTCGACGCCCAGCCAGTGCTGCCAGAAGCGCAGCCACTGGCCGTACTGCGGCAGGTGCTCGACCAGCCAGGTCACCGATTCGGGCATGTCCTCGTAGTAGAACGGGGTAGGCAGCATCCAAGGGGAGGAGCGCTGGAAGATCTTGAGCTCTTCGACCTCGTCCACGATGGCTGGGACGATCTGGTAGGCGCTGGCGCCGGTGCCGATGACGGCAACCTTCTTGCCCTTCAAATCGATGCCCGGCTTCCATTCGGCCGAGTGCACGTGGATGCCGGCGAACGTGTCGTGGCCCGGGGTATCGGGGAACTTCGGGCGGTCCAGCTGGCCGACGGCGGTCAGGACGGCATTGAAGCGGCGTTCCTGGACTTCGCCGCCGTCCACGATCATGGACAGCACCCAGCGTCCGTCTTCTTCATCCCAGGTAGCCGAAAGCACCTCGGTGCCCATCTGGATGTTCTGCGTGATGCCGCCGCGTTCCGCGACGTCGCGGGTGTATTTGTGGATCTCGGGGCCTTCGGAGAACTGCTGGGGCCAGTCATCGCGCTGCGCGAAGGAAAATGAATAGGCGTAGTTGGGGGTATCGAGGCGCACGCCCGGGTAGGTGTTCTTCCACCAGGTACCGCCGACTTCGTGGCCCTTCTCGAAGACGGTGTAGTCCAGGCCGGCCTGCTTCAGCCGGTAAGCGGCGGCCATGCCGGCCACGCCCGAGCCGATGACTGCCACGGTGAAGTCGCGGGTGGGAGCAACCTGTTCCTTGGTGAAGGCCGGTGCGCCGCTCACTTCGGGAACCAATGCCATGTCGTGCTTGAGCATCTGGTGGTAATCGGTGGTGGCCTGGTTGGTGATCCAGTCCAGGATCGTGGTGGCCTGCTCGTCGTCCAGGGTCTCCACCGAGGTGATTTTTTCATCGCGGATCCGGCGCAGTGCTTGGAAGGCCAATTCGCGGGCCGCTTCCTGAGCTGCGGCGTCCATGCCACCGTGCGGCTGGCCCACGGTGTCAACCGGCGGCTGCGGTGGACGCAGCTCATCACGAAGGATCGAGTAATCGCCGGTTGCCGCGGCCAGGGCCACCATCAGTGGCGGCAGGTCGGTGCTTGCAACGATCTTGCGCAGCTGCTCGTCGCTTTCGGTGATAGCAGAGTAGTTTGCGCGCCAGTACAGGTCATCTACCTGTTTGGTGGCGGCGGTCTCGATCAGTGATTCGCTCATTGGTTACTCCTAGCAAGTCTTTTCGGGCCGTGCGCGACAGGGTCTGGCAGGCGCGTGATGTAACCAGTGTCACCTCTTGGTTATGCATAAGTCAACTAAAAATGTATTCTTTGCCGACTTTGGTATGATTTATGTCATGGCGAAACGCACCGATTCAGAGACGATGTCAAAGCACATCCGCGACACCCTGCGCACCGATATCCTGGATGGGCGCTGGGAACCAGGTGCCCGGCTGCAGCTCACGCATCTTTCTGAGCATTACGAAACCTCCAGTACGGTCATTCGCGAAGCGTTGACCCGGCTGGTGGGGGACAAGCTCGTCACCCTTCGCCCCAACAAGGGCTTCTTTGTCCCGGAACTGTCGTTGGCCGACTTGAGCGACATCGTGGAGATGCGCTGCGTCAACGAGCAGCTGGCAATTTCGCTGGGCTTCGAACGTGCGCCATTGGAGTGGGAGAGCGAGCTGATGGCAGCGCACCACACCCTGGAGCGCACGCCGCGCCGTTCGGACGAAGACCCGGATAACCACACCCCGGCATGGAATCACGCGCATCAGAACTTCCATGACAAGCTCGTTGAGGCCTGTGGTGTTCCGCTGCTGACCGAGGTGACTCGCACCCTGTCTGACCTGATCCAGCTCTATGGACGCTGGGCCGGCCCGGCCACCCGTGACGCCAAGCGGGACCTGGACAAGGAGCATCGCGATATCCTCAACGCCGCCCTGGACCGCAATGCGGAACTGGCTGGCCAGCTATTGCGCGCGCACTACGAAACCACGCTCAGTGCGGTGAAAAACGGTGGCGAGGTCGGGCTAGCCTGCTTGCCGCACGTGAAGCTGCTCAAGTAGCCAGAACCTTCGTGGGCATTCCCACGCCCAGACCCTGACCCGGATTGCTGCAGCGGGAACATTTCCGACTGGTTCCGGAGCCGGCGCAAGCGCAGTTTCCATCATGATGCTGCACGCATCCGGGCTCTATCCCGGCAGTGTTTTGGCAACGCGGATGGCCGGCAAGCCTGTTTTGCGGCGCTATCAAGGCAAGAGCTGGGTCGCCGCTTTTCGCAGTGACCCAGCTTAAGAAGCCAGAATGGGAGTTCAGTAGCGTGAATGCTTTCGTTCAAGGAACTGATTGCGCAAGGAATTGATAGCCTGGAGTGCCTGGCCCTCGCCGGTGTACACCGATGAATACGGGCCCAAGGGCATACGCATGAATAACGTGCTTCCCGGCTTCACCAAGGAAGACCCGAGCGCGGTCCCTGAAGCATGGGTCCAGAAGATTCCATTGCGCCGTGCTGCCAGCGCCACCGAGATTGCCAAGGCCGTGCGCTTCTTGGCCAGCGACGAGTCAAGCTACATGACCGGACAGAACGTTCGCGTTGACGGTGGTTTTGCGCGCGGTCTCTAGCAGCGGCGTGGATGCGGATGCTGGCGGGAACGAAACTAGTGCCAGCAGGAGATTATTTCTTTTTGCCCGATGCCAGAGCCCGCTTTTTCAGTTGGCGGCGTTCGCGTGCATCTTCGATGAATAGCTCGCATACAAGGAGAACTGCGCCAGCGCCGACCATGATGAAAAATACTCGGATGCCTTCTGCCGGTGAATCAAAGATACTGCTCAGAAGTCCTGACATCAGAGCTGTTGGCACTGCGATCAGAATCAGAACCACGATAGCGATGAGGATCGCAAATGCACGCTTGGACAGGGACTGGAAGAAGTCTTTCACTTAACTGCTCCTCTGGCGCTCATGCGGGATTCGTCGGTTTGCATATGCTCAATACCAGTGTGATCACGATTGCGCGTTGTGCCCGATCTTCTCCACTTTATATCAATGGTTCATTAAATCAACGCATGTAAAAAATGTAATGTGCTGTACTTTCCTAGCATCTTCCGAGCTGGCGGGGGCGTATGCCCAATTCTCTGCCGATGCTAATTCCGGGGAAGAGCCATATGAAAATCCCCCCCACTGCCTATTGCGGTGAGGGGATCATGCGTGGCTCAAGGAACGGGCTTGGGGCTAGACGCTGGAGCGCTGATCGCGGAAGCGCGCAGGCCAGACGCCCTGTTTGCCAGGGGCCAGGATCCCCGCCGGATCCAGTGCATCCTTGATCTTCTCCTGCAGGCGGCGTGCTGCGTTGTCGTTGAAGTCGAAGCCGTCGGCAATGCGGTCCATGTAGTCCACGTGGCTGCGGTACGGTGCGTAGCCGCGGGCGCGGGCCGCATCGAGCAGCTCGGAGTACAGGGCGCGCGCACGGGCGAGCATCTCCTGGTTGCCGCGCTCGAAGAAGATCATGGTCACGTGAACCATATGCCGGGGGTACAGGTGGTACCCGATGTACAGGTCGAAGCCGTGCTTCGCGTAGAGCTTCTTGGCTTCCTGGTAGAACTCGGCCACGAGTTCGCCGCGGGCCGGGATGATCGGCGCCGCGTCGATGTGTCCGCCGTTTTCAGCGGCCCAGCCCACGGTGGACAGCGGCTTCAAGGTCGGGACGCCGGCCATCTGGGTGCGGTCCTGGGCGGCGATGTCCTCATGCTGCAAGGCCAAGCCTTCTTCTCCCGAGTAGAACCGGGCGTCAACGCGGGCACCGGGGATCACGCTGATCCTGTCCTTGACGATTTGCAGGCGGCGTTCGCACAGTTCGCGGTCGCCGTAGAAGGCGAACTTGCAGTTCCACTGGCCAATGCCGAATTCCTGGCGCATTTCTTCCAGGCGCCAGTCGGGAATGGAACCTTCGCCATCCCAGAAGTCGGCGCGCGATCCGCGCATGGTTGCCGCGCGCACCACATTGCCGCAGAGGGCATTGTTCTGGATGATTTCCTCGCGGCGCAAGGTGGTGAGGATGTCGATCAGTTGCGGCAGGTGCGCCTCGTCGTCGACGAAAATATCGCCATTGACGTAGGTGTGCGGTGCCGGCATCAGCCACAGTCCGACCTGGGTAACCACGCCGTAGTTGGACTGGGTGAACAGTCCGTCCAAGGTCGGGCCGAAGCCGCCCTGGAAGATCGGGCCCAGCTCGGTGCCGTCCATCGCGCCCATGCCGGTGCGGACCAGATCGCCGTCGGGCATGACCACTTCCATGCCGCACAAGGACTTCACGTGGTCGCCCAGCGGGGTCATGCCGTAGCCGCGGTCGAGCATATTGCCCATGACCGAGCCCCAGCCCAAGGCCGGAACCGACATCCAGACCTTCAGGCCGCGTTCCTTGATGTATTCGAAGAGATCGAAGAAGGTGACGCCGGGCTCCACCACGGCGTAGCACAGCCGGTCATCGACCGCGATGATGCGGTTCATGCGGCTCAAATCCAGCGCCACCATCCCGGTATCGCGTGGTTCGGGGCCGCCATAGCCCAGGTTCTTGCCGCAGGAGAAGGTCCACAACGGTACCTCGTGCTCGGTGGCCAGCTTGACGATGGCCTGCACTTCCTCGGTGCTGGCCGGGCGGATGCCGGGCCAAGGGGTACGGCCCGGGTTCAGCGGGTAGGGATCCAAGTAGCCCTCGGAATCTCCCAAGGAAACAACGTTTTCTGCGCCAACGATTTCCTTGGCTGCCTCAAGAAATTCTTCACGACGATCCATGATTCACCCTTCCACTGGCCATCGGCGAACGCCGCGGCCCCACTGTCTTAATCTAAAAAACTTGCTTTGTTTCGTGCCGTCATCAATATGCTTGATGACATGAATCTTGTGTCCCACCCGCAACTGACCTTGCGCCAGCTTTGGCACTTCGTTGTCGCGGCCGAGGCTGGAACCATGGCCGAAGCTGCCCGCCGGCTGCATCTGGCGCCTTCGGCAATTTCCATGTCCATCGCGGAACTCGAACGCATCGTCGGTGCCGAGCTGGCGATCAAGCGCCGGGCCAAGGGGCTGACGTTGACCGCGACCGGCAAGACCGTGCTGCTCCAGGCCCGGGAACTGCTGGAGCGGGCCCATGATCTGGAAACCATGGGCCAGGGAACCCGCGAAGAGCTTGCCGGCCCGTTAACCGTTGGCTGCTTCATGCCCCTGGGCCCGATCATCATTCCGCCTATGCTCAGTGCCTTTGCCCAGCAATGCCCGAAGGTGGAGGTCGATTTCCTGGAGGGGTTCCACCAGGAAATGCAGCATGCGCTGCTCGATGGTTCCATCGATGTCGCCTTCCTCTACGGATCGGAGATCTCACCAGCCTTGCGTTCGGCCACCGTGGCGATGGCCGAGGCCCAGATACTGCTGCCTTCCGGGCATCCGCTGGCCGCCAGCCCCTCGGTGTCATTGCGTGAAATCGCGAAGGAGCCGTTGGTCCTCTTCGAATCCGAGCCGATCACCCAGCGCATCCTCGGCCTGTACCAGGGCAGCGGGCTGGAACCGATGATCCGGCACCGCTCGCGTTCCTATGCGACCGTGCGCTCGCTGGTCAGTACCGGCCGCGGGGTGGCTGTGCTGTTCCAGCAGCCGGCCCTGGAAGCACCCTACGAAGAGCTGAACGTGGTGCTCAAGCCGCTGAAACTCGATGACGAAAATATCGCAGTGGTTCCGGTTTCGGTGGCTTGGCCCCGCAGTTCGCGGCTGAACTCCCGTGCCCAAGCCTGGGTGGAAGTCGCCGCGGAACTCTTCGAGAATGCGGGCCGGCGCAGCTAGCGGCTAGACGCGCGTGCGGATCGAGGACGGGTAGGACAATCCGAAGTTATCCCGCAGGGTGGTGCCCTCGTATTCGGTGCGGAAGTAGCCGCGATTCTGCAATTCAGGGATCAGCTTGTCGCAGATGAGCTTGAAGCCGCCTGGGTTGAACGGGGCGTTCAGGTTGAAGCCGTCGCAGGCCTTGGAATCGAACCAGTCGATCATGCGGTCTGCCACTGCCGAGGCGGTGCCGGCCATCCACTGGTGTCCGGTGGAGCGGGCCAGGTCAACGATCAGCTCGCGCAGGGTCATGCCCTGGTCCACCGACTTGCGGCGGTAGATCTGGTAGCGCGAACCCAGGGCCGGGTCATCGGAGAACCACTCGGCGGGAATCTTCTCGTTGAAGTCCAGCGAGGACAGATCCATCTTCAGATCGGCACCCACCTGCACGCGGCCGTTTTCCAGGTGGATGTGGTTGGCCAGTTCCTCGGCCAGCTCATCTGCTTCGGCCTGGGTGTCGCCGAGGATCGGCAGGATGCCCGGGATGATCTTGATGTCGTTGGGGTTGCGGCCCTTGGCAGCCGCCATCGCCTTGAACTTGGCGTAAAACTCCACCGATGGTTCCTTCAGCGGCTGCGCGGTGTAGATGCCATCGGCCACCGAGGAGCCCAGTTCCATGCCTGGTCCCGAGGAGCCGGCCTGCACCAGCACCGGGCGGCCTTGCGGGCTGCGCGGCATGTTGATCGGGCCCTGCACCTTGAAGAATTCGCCCTCATGGTTGATCGGGTGGATCTTGTCGGTGTCCACGTACCATGCCGACTCCTTGTCGTTGGTGACGGCGTCGTCTTCCCACGAATCCCACAACTGGTTGGCTACCTCGACGAACTCGGTAGCGCGGCGGTAGCGGGTGGCCGGATCCGGCGCGCAGTCCATGCCGAAGTTCTGGAAACCATCGGAGCTGGTCACGATGTTCCACCCGGCGCGGCCACCTGACATGTGGTCCAGGCCGGCCATCTGGCGGGCCAGGTTGTAAGGCTCCGAGAAGGAAGTGGAAACGGTTCCGATCAGGCCAATGTTCTTGGTGCGTGCTGCCAGTGCGGAAAGTACCGAGATCGGCTCGTAGAAGCCGTTCATCTTGATATCGCCGCGCATCACGGTGTTGGCATGGACGATGTCGCCGAAGAAGATGGCGTCCAGCTTGGCGTCTTCAGCCATCTTGGTCAGGTCGTAGACGAATTCCAGGTTGGCCAGCTCCTCGGAGCGCGAGCCGTCCATGCGCCACGAGTCCTTGTGGTAACCAGCGGGGAGCATGAAGGTCGTGAGCACCATGTGCTGGGGGTTCTTGGGAGTCATTGAAACTCATCCTTTCCTGCGGATGTGACGGGAAGCACTGAGTCCATGGTTTCAAGAGTCTCTAAAGTCGTAAATGGAGAACTTTTGCGCCATAGGGTTCAGAAAAATTGATGTTAGGTGTTAAAAGCTGGTCCGCGTATCAACTGATACGCGGACCAGTGCCGGGGTTCAGGCGTTCAGCTTTGCGTTGGACGGCGCTGACGCGGCTGCCTTGGGAGGCAGGGCGGCGCCTTCCGGGCTGATGCGGATGGCGACCAGCCCGACGATAAGGATTGCCACCCAGAAGATGCCTACGGCGGTGATGCCGAAGCTGACGGCCAGCGCGGTGCAGATCATCGGGGTGAAGCCGGCCCCAAGGGTCGAGGAGCCCTGGTAGGCCAGCGAAGCGCCGGTGTAGCGGACATCAGCTGGGAACAGCTCGGAGATGTAGGCGCCGATCGGTCCGGCCAGGATGCCCTGGATGACGCCGTTGCCGACGATGACTGCAACTGCGAAGCCCCAGCCGGTGCCGTTGCTCATCAGGAAGACTGCCGGGAAGGCCCAGAGGATGCCGGCGGTGCCGCCGATGGTCAGGATCATCTTCCGGCCGTACTTGTCCGAGAGCTTGGCGGCCAGCAGGCAGACCACGATGGTGACCATGGCCGCGTAGCCCTTGGTGTTCAGCACAAAGGAGCGGTCCACGCCCTGGGCCGCGGCTTCGGAAACGCCCCACGAAGTCAGCACGCCCTGGCAGGTGTAGAAGCCAAGGGAAGCGATCAGGGTGATGATGACGGTGCGCGAATGGTTCTTCAGCACCAGCGAGATAGGAGTCTTGCGCTCCTGCTTGCGCTCGGCGGCCTTGGCATCCAGCTCCTGGAAGACCGGAGTTTCTGCGACCTTCAGGCGGATCACCATGCCGATGATGATCAGGACTGCCGAGAAGATGAACGGAATGCGCCAGCCCCATTCCAGGAACGCATCACCGGTGGAGAAGGAGATGAAGGAAACCAGGAAGGTGGCCAGCAAGCCACCGGCCGGTGCGCCGGCGTTAGCGAAGGAAGCTGCGAAACCGCGCTTGGAAGCGGGTGCATGTTCCAAGGCCATCAGGGTGGCGCCGCCCCATTCGCCGCCAACTGCGACTCCCTGGACCACGCGGAGCAAGACCAGGATGACCGGGGCAGCTGCGCCAATGGTTGCGGTAGTCGGCAATAGGCCAATGGCAACGGTGGCT
The DNA here is from genome assembly GCF_044743685.1 of Glutamicibacter sp. NPDC087583. Lineage (NCBI taxonomy): Bacteria > Bacillati > Actinomycetota > Actinomycetes > Micrococcales > Micrococcaceae > Glutamicibacter > Glutamicibacter sp. NPDC087583. The sequence goes on from NZ_JBIUWY010000004.1 coordinate 277,644, forward strand.
ACGCCCATCATCATCATGGAAAGCACCAGCATCTTCTTGCGGCCAAGGCGGTCGCCGAAGTGGCCGAAGACGATGCCGCCCAGCGGGCGGGCAATGTACCCGACGGCCAAGGTGCCGAAGGAGGCGAAGAGTGCCAAGCCCGGGCTCAGGTTGCCGAAGAAGACCTTGTCGAAAATCAGCGACGCCGCAGTGGCGTACAAGATGAAGTCGTAGTACTCGATGACGCTGCCCAAGAAGCTGGATCCGAGAATGCGGCGCAAATCCTTGGTGTTGAGGGAGTCGCTTGGCTCCATTGCCGGCACTGGCTGGTTCTGTTGCGAGTCGGACACGACGAGAACCCTTCCTGATCGCTGATGTGACTTAAGCCATAGTGGCCCATTTCACTAACCTTGTCCACTTTTTACGCATTTTAAGACAGATAATATTTTCTTTAGCCCTTGAAAACCGCGTGATCCTGCGGGTTTGAAAAAATTCTTCGACTCAGAGCTTGATCTGGGTCACATAAGTTATATAAACTGATGCACAGAATATATTTTTGAACCCGCTCAGCGGGACGCCCGATAAGGAGCAGCGAAGATGAGTGCACGCACTGGAGAGCAGTACCTGGCAGGGCTCAAGGATTCCCGCGAGGTCTGGCTGGGCGATCAGCGCATTGACGTCACCGAGCACCCGGCATTTGCCGGCTCGATCAACGGCATGGCCGCCTACTTCGACTACCAGCACAAGTACGCCGATGACTGCCTGATGAACGACGAACAGACCGGCGAACAGCACAACGTCTCCCTGCTGCGTCCCAAGAACGCAGAAGACATCGCCCGCCGCCACCGCGCGTTCGACCGCCTGGCCCGCTACTCCAATGGCATGCTCGGACGCACCCCCGACTACGTCAACGTGGTGCTCGCCGGCCACGCCTCGCGCCCGGACATCTTCGCCAAATCCGGCGACCCGGTCTACTACGAGCGCCTGGAGAACTACTGGCGCCATGTGCAGGAAAACGACCTGGCGCTGACCCACACCATCGTGCACGCGGCCATCGACAAGTCGGTCGGCGAACTGCAGGGCATCAATGAAGAGCTGACCTTGCGCGTGGTGGACCGCACCGCTGAAGGCCTGATCGTGCGCGGCGCGAAGATGCTCGCCACCCTGGGCCCGATCGCCGACGAGCTCTATGTCTACCCGGCGGTGCCCATCCAGAAGGGCTACGAGGAATACGCGCTGTCCTTCGCGATCCCGGTCGCCACCAGCGGCGTGGTCTCGGTCTGCCGCGACCACTACGGCGTGGACCAGCCGGTAGTGGACAAGCCGTTCTCCTCGCGCTTCGACGAGCAGGATGCGGTCATCATCTTCGACGACGTGCTGGTCCCTTGGGATCGCGTGTTCATCGACGGCCAGCTCGATGTCTACAATTCCCTGAACGCCGGCACCGCCACCGGCAACACCCAGCAGCAGACCGCCATCCGCGCCTCGGTGAAGCTGGAGTTCGCCTACGACCTGTGCGTGCAGATGGCCAAGGTCACCGCCACCGACAACAAGCCGGACACCGCATCGATGCTCGGCGAGATCTATTCCTACCTGCGCATCGCCCGCGCCGTGATCCACTCGGCCGAGGTCAACGCGTCCGAATGGGGCGGCGGGGCGTTCTTCTGCCACGACGACATCTCCGCGCTGCGCACCATGATGCCCATCTGGATGGCCCGCGTGAACGACATCATCAAGTCCATGGGCAGCCACAACCTGCTGGCCACCCCGACCGCGGCCTCCTTCGAGGACCCGCGCCTGGGCCCACTGCTCAAGAAGTACCTGCCGGGAGCCAACGGCATCGCGCCGGAGGAACGCGCCAAGATCTTCCGCACCGCTTGGGACTTCGCCGGATCCGCCCTGGGCAGCCGCATCGAACTGTACGAGCGCTTCTACCTGGGGTCGGTCAGCCGTGCCCGCGGGCTGGATCACCGCAAGGCACAGATGAAGGGCGAGACCGGTGCCTTCGAGGCGATGTTCGCCGAGGTGGGCATCAGCCCGGTGATCGCCGAGCAGGCCGCACTGGACCTGGACGCCGCGGCAACGCGCGCCTAGGGAAGCAGGAAAATCATGGCTAACCCGACGCCCGATGTGCTCGACGCGCTGCTCGAGCACCTGCTGGAAACCCAGTACGGCCAGCTGCCGACGGCCACGATCCAGCGCGTGAACCAGCGCCTGCTGGATTCGGTGGGCGTTGGGCTGGCAGGGCACCGCGCCGACGACATTGCCGGACTCATCGAAGCGGCGCAGGCCTGGGGCCACGGCGATGAAGCAACCGTGCTGGGTACCGGAATCAAGCTTCCGGCCACCTCCGCGGCCTTCGTCAACGCGGCCCTGATCCGCTCCTTCGACTTCGAGCCGGTGGAAGCCGAAGGCCCGGCCGGCAAGCAGGTCGCCGCCCACATCTCCGGAACCACCGTGGCCGTCGTGCTGGCCCTGGCCGAAGCCACCGGCGCCACCGGAGAAGAAGCACTGGCCGCGCTGGCGCTGGGCGATGACCTGGCAGCCCGCCTGGCCATCGCCGGCGGCTTCGACGTGTACTCGGGGCAGGATAATACCGGCACCTTGAATGCCCTGGCCGCCGCTGGAATCGCCAGCCGGATGCTGGGCCTGGACAAGGCGCAGGCACGCCATGCCATCGGCATTGCGGTCAACCAGGCTTCGGGCAATGTGGCGGCGATCTTCGATGGGGCCAACGGCTTCAAGCTGCCCATGGCCTTCGCAGCCCGCTCCGGAATTTCCGCCGCGCAGCTGGCCAAAGCCGGCATGAAGGCGGCGGATGATCCGCTGACCGGCAAGCACGGCTACTTCCAGCTGTTCGGCATCGACGCGCAGCCGGAACTGGCGGTGGCGGATCTTGGCGTGAGCTTCCATGGGGACTGCACGATCAAGCCCTTTGCCAGTTGCCGGGCCGCGCAGCCTTCGCTGCAGGCCTGCGCGGAACTGGTGGCCGACGGCACGGTGGGCTACAAGGACATCGTATGCCTCACCGTCCACCTGAGCGAGCGGACCCTGAACGGATTCGTCGGGGCGCGCTTCGAGGCGGGGGACACCCGCACCGTGGCAGCCCTGTTCTCGGTGCACGCCACCGCGGCGATCGCCTTGATCCGCGGAACGGTTCGCCCCGAGCACCTGACCGCCAGCGCGCTGGCGGACCCGGAGCTGGCGCAGATGCTCGGGCGCATCGAGCTAGCCGGCACCCTGCCCAACAGCCAGCGGCTGACGGCGGAGATCACTGCACGGCTGCGCAGCGGCGAGGTGCGCCACGTGCGCGTGGAGCACCCGGACGGAAACATCTTGCGCACACCCCTGGAGCATGACCAGGTAGTTGAGAAGTTCTCGAAGAATCTCGAGTTCTCGCATCCAGAACTGGCAGCACGCAAGGACGCGTTGCAGCACCAGCTCGAACACCTCGCCAGCGCACCGGATCTGACTGATCTGATGGCGGCGCTGGACCCCGCTAGAAACTTCACCCCGAATTACCAGGAGCAACTCCCATGAGCATCACCAACCTTGAATCGGTCACCCCAGTAGACATGAACACCTTCCGCAACGTCGTCGGCCACTTCGCCTCCGGCGTCACGGTGATCACCACGGCCGTGGACGGCCAGCTCTACGGCACCACCGCTTCGGCAGTGTCCTCCCTGTCGATGGAACCGCCAATGATGCTCGCTTGCCTGAACCGCTCCAGCTCCACCCATGACCGGGTAGTTGAAGCAGGCGTCTTCGGCATCAACATCCTGGCCGAGGACCAGGGCGCGCTGGCCTTCCACTTCGGCCGCAAGGGCGAGGACAAGTTCGCCACCGTGCCGCATACCCTCTCCGCGGAGGGCATCCCGCTGATTGACGGCGCATTGGCCACGATCGTATGCCATGTGGCCGAAACCCCGACCGGCGGTACCCACACCGTCTTCCTGGGACTGGTCAGCCACGCTGAAGCCCATGACCGCGAACCGCTGGCCTACTACCGCGGAACCATGGGCCGCCTCGAGCCCACCAAGGAGTTGGCTGCCTACCAGGCCACCCGCACCTGGGTGCTGCTGCGCACCAGTCCACTGGGCGAAGACCTCGACGTGGATGCCATCGCCGCGGCTTCCCGGGCCGACGCTGATCATGTAGCCAACGCGCTGGTGAAGCTGGAAAGCGAGCACCTGGTCTTCCGCACCGAAACCGGAAAATACCAGCCAAAGCCGATTACCGCAGAATTGACCGATTCGGCCTACGACTCGCGCGCCACCATCGAGTCCGGGGTGATCGCCTCGCACCTGGGCAAGATTTCCGAAGAGACCATTTCCAGCCTGCGCGAGATCACCGCGAAGCTGGCTGACCTGCGTGAGACTTCGGAATCCGACCTGGAAGAGTTCTTGGCCCTGAATGTCGCCTACCACGATGCTCTGGTTGGCGTTGCCGGCTCCAGCCAGCTGGTGGATTCCTTCCGCCGTTTGGGAATTGGCACCGTCTGGCGCCAAGCGCTGACCGCAGAGCAGTGGTCGCGCCAGCTGGACCACCGCCACGTTGCCGAATTGACTGAAGCGCTGGCTGCCGGTGACGCGCCAGCGGCCCAGGCAGCGCTTGCCGCGCACACCGAGTTCGGCAAGGCGCTGGCTCGTGAAGCAGTGGCCCGCCATGGCGGCCAGGTTTAGGCATTGAGGCGATAGCCACTGTGGAAAGGCGGCAGGTTGGAAGATCCAGCCTGCCGCCGTGGCTTTATAAAGCGTCGAAGTGCGGGCCTATTGGGCTGTGGCCCCGACAAAGAGGCGCAGCTTCCACTGGCCGCCGGTCTTGGCCCACACCGTGCGGTTGGCAGTTGCCAGATGCTTTTCGACGCCTCCGGAAATCAGATGCATTTTCATGCTGCCTTCGACGACCACCACGTTGCCCTCCTGGGTAACGGACTCGAAGTCGTGGCTGAGCGCCAAATATTCGACGGCTCCGGAACCGAGCAGTTCCAGCAATGAGTCGCGGTCATCGACACGACCGGTGGAGTGGGTGTACTGCAAATCCGGCTCAAGCAGGTTCCCCAAGGTTTCGAAGTCACGGGCGAGCATGGCCGAAAGGCGCCGTTCTTCTGCGATGCGCAGTTCCGATTCAAGTGCCGCAGGGTCAATAGTCGTCAACGGTGATGGCTCCTAAGTAGCGTTTGGTTCGTAGGCAATCTACCAATAAGCAGTGGCGATGTGCGGATATTAGCGAGTGCTTTTACTGGGTGAGATGGAGTTTCAGGGTTGATCCCAGAAGTGGAAACTATCAGCCGAGGGTATGAGCCGGGCACGGGATAGTTACCTCGCATCGCTGATTCCCCGGGCCGCGGAAATTTCTACGATGGAATCATGCTCAAGAAAAAGTACCTCGCCACTGGCGCGCTCGCCCTTCCCTTCGCTCTCCTGCTCACCGGCTGCAGCGGTTCTGATCTCTTCGTCGACAAGTACGATGAATCCACCACTCGAACTGCCAAAACTTCAGAGAAGGCCGTGGCCGATGGCGTGCTGCCCGACTGGGTTCCGTCCGGCGGCACCGACGTTCAGCTGGTCCAGCGCAATACCGGCGCTGAACGCATCTTCATGCTGAACTACGACGGCAAGCTGGACAGCGAACAGTGCAAGGCGCTGGAAACCGTTGGGAATCCGACCGAAGCCGAACTGGCCAAGGCCTACGCTTCTGACCCGCGCACCAAGAACCTCGAGCCTGACGAGATCTCAGCTACCCGCACCTTGGATGCCGACTGGTGGCCAGCCGATGGCCAAAGCGAGACGACTGATCTGTGCGGGCGCTTCTGGGTCCATCAGTCAGAGGGCAAGCTCTATGCCTTTGCTCCGGACATGGTTGCCCAGGTCCAAGCCATCGAGAAGGAGCGGGCCGCCAAGGAAGGCAAATAGAGGCTGGCCGCCACTAGCTGGGCTGCAGGCCGCGAACCAGGAAACTGGTTCGCGGCCTGCAGCTTGTTGCTCATGCGGATCAGAAGCGGATCACGCTGCGGGCGATGGACCCGGTTTCCTGCTTTGCATAGGCTTCGTTGATCTCGTCGAGCTGGATCTCCTGCGCCACCAGGTCATCGAGATTCAACCGGCCCTGCAGATAGAGCTCGGCGTAGTAGGGAATGTCATTGCGGACCGTGGAGGAGCCCATGTAGATGCCGTGGAGATTGCGCTGCGGGATCAGCAGGTCCAGCATGATATTCATTTCCAGCGGCTTGCCCTGGGGAATGCCGATGAAATACACGTGTCCGCCGGTTTTGGCGACTTCCAGGGCCTGGCGCTGCGTGGGGGCAATGCCGATGGCTTCGAAGGAATGGTGGACTCCGCGGCCGGTGATGGCGCGGATGGCGCTGACCACGTCTTCGGTGCCGCCGTTGATGACATGGGTGGCTCCGAATTTCTTGGCCAGTTCCAGCTTCTCTGGCTGCAGGTCAATGCCGATGATGGTCTTGGCGCCGGCCAGCTTGGCTCCCTGGATGACATTCAGGCCGATGCCGCCCAAGCCGATGACCGCGACGGTTTCCCCGGGAGAAACCTTGGCGGCGTTGAGCACCGCGCCCACGCCGGTGGCTGTCGCGCAGCCAAGCACAGCAGCCTGCGCGAATGGGATTTCCTTGGGCACCCTGACCAGCTTGTTCTGGTGCAGGACCGTGTACTCGGCGAAACCGGCCACGCCGAAGCCTTCTACGCGCTCGCCGTTGCGCGTCAAGCGTGCCGGGGTATCCGGTCCGCGCAGCGCATGCTGGGGATTCAAGCAGCGGTATGTCGCTCCGTTGACGCATTCTTCGCAGCTCCCGCAGAAGCTGATTTCCGTGGCGATGACATGGTCTCCCACTTCGAAGTCGGTGGCTTCGGGGCCTAGCGCGACGACGGTGCCAGCCATTTCGTGGCCGACCACCATCGGCAAGGGGCGCCCGCGGTCTACGGTGGCAACTATGTGGTCCGAGTGGCACAGGCCTGCGGCTTCGACCTTCACCAGAACTTCTTGCCCCCGCGGCTCGTCGACTTCGAGTTCCTCGATGCTGAAACCTTCGCCGATGGAGTTGATGACCGCTGCGCGCATTGCAGATCCTTCGTTAGATTCTTATTCTAAAAATGCATTATTTCTAATAGTATATTTTCATTAGTGTTCTGCGTCACCCCCTTTGCGCGACTATTTTCTGGAGGAAGCATGAAAGCAGCAGTCGTTTCTGAAGTTGCCGGCTCTTTTGATGTCCTGGACATCAGCATTGACAACCCTGAAGCCCATGAAGTCCTCATTGACGTGAAGGCCAGCGGCCTGTGCCACTCGGATTTGCACGTGGCGACGTCGGACATCGGCTTCCCCATGCCAGCGGTGCTCGGCCACGAAGTCTCGGGTCTGGTCGTGGGCGTCGGTTCGGCCGTCACCTCGCTCTCGGTGGGGGACCGCGTGGTGACTTCTCCAGTGCACAGCTGCGGGGTCTGCAAGGGATGCCGCACCGGCAAACCCTACCAGTGCCGCGTGCCCTCGCACACCGACCGCACCGCGCAGCAGAATCCGCGATTGTCCCTGGGTGGGCAGCGGCTCACCCAGTTCATCGGTGTTGGCGGCTTCGCGGAACAGGTGCTGGTGCATGAGAACACCGTCGTAAGGGTTCCGGACGCTATCCCGTTCGACCGCGCGGCGCTGCTTGGCTGTGGAGTGGTCACGGGTGCTGGCGCGGCTATTAATACCGCGCGCATCCGTCCAGGCGATACCGTTGCCGTGATCGGCGCCGGTGGTGTCGGGCTGAACGTCATCCAGGGCGCGAAACTGGCTGGCGCGACCCGCATCATCGCTATCGACCTGCAGCCGGCCAAGCTGGAGCTGGCCAAGGTCTTCGGTGCCACCGACGTCATCAACGGCGGGGAGGGCGATGCGGTGGAAACCGTCAAGCGGATTGCTGGCGGGGGAGTGACGCATGCCTTCGAGGTCATCGGCCTGCAAGCCACCAGCGAGCAGGCGGTGGCCATGCTGGAAATTGGCGGCACCGCGTACCTGATTGGCGTTCACAAGCCCGGCGCGCAGATCAGCATCACCCCATTTGGAGACCTGATGGGACGCCAGAAGGGCATCCGTGGCGTGGCCATGGGGTCGAGCAATATCCAGGTGGATATCCCCATGTACGCCGAGTTGTATCTGCAGGGCCGTTTCAAGCTCGACGAACTGGTGTCAGCGCATATCAGCTTGGATGAAATCGACAAGGGATACGAGCAGCTGCGTGGCGGTGCGGTGGCCCGAAGCGTGATTACCTTCTAGATTTATCGACGCCGGTCGCTGAACGAAGCAAGGCCAGCAGTTCACTGATCTGCTGGCCTTGTTTCATGTTCTGGGGGGTGCTGCTACTCTCCGGTCTGCGCGCGGCGCTGTATGCGCGTGGCGTACAAGACGCAGCCCAGCAACCCGATGAAGCTGAGCGCAACCGCCACGGACCCGGTGATGCCGGGCAGGTGCTGGTTCCAGGTCATGTTCAGGGTGACAAGCAGAGACACCAGAAATCCTCCGGTGAGGTAACTGATTGCCGAACTCATGGTGAACCTTCCGTGGGCAGAACGTGCTCCCGTGAGCCTAGCATCGCGCCAGTCCCTGTCCAAGGATTTGCCGGTGCTGGTTATTTGCGAGACGCGTGCTCCCAGAGCACTTCATCCACTGTTACGGGCTTGTCAATGAGCTCGAAGCGTGCCATTGCATCCAGGCCTGACTGGAAAGCCTCTGCATCGAACGCGGTGCCTGCCAAGGCGAACCGCGTTGGAGCTTTTTCCACCGGAATCTGGTTGACCTCGGCGTGTATCTTCTGCACTTCCTCGAGGTTTGCTGCATCGGAGTAGAACTCCACTGCCTCTTTCATGGCCGATACGAAGGCCTTGGCAGTATCTGGATTCGCACCGGCCCACTGGGAAGTGCTTAGCCACAAAGTGCCCGGCTGATTCCCCTGGTACTCGCGGACCGGGTTGCCCAAGGAGGGGAAGCCGGCCGCAATCATCTGGTGGTAGAAGACGTCGCTGGGGACGACCGCGTCAACGGTCCCGGTCTCCACCGCGGCCTGCATCCCGGCGTAGGGCATGCCCACTTCGCTGAACTCCTCGGCGCCCACCCCTGCGTCTTCCAGGGCTTGGAAGACCGGCAGATCGCTGCCGGTCTTCACGCCGATGACACCGATGGTCTTGCCCTTGAGATCGGCAAGCCTCGCAATCCCAGAGTCCTTGGCGACGAGCACTCCGGAGTTATCGACGTTCGGGTCGACCACGCCATTCGAAGCCAGCGCTTCGATCGGCAGGCCCTTTGACACGGAGGTGGCGACGTTGACCCAGGAACCGGTGGCGATGTCCACCTCGCCGGAGATAGCAGAAGCAATCTGGGCGGCGGGGTCTGCGCCATTGATGATTTCAACCTCCAAGCCATGGTCTTCGAAGAAGCCTTGGGATTCGGCGAGGTAAGCCGGCTCGAACTGGATGCCGGCCACCGAGACCTTCAGCGGGATCAAGCCGCCCGGTGTTTCGGCGCCTTGCCCAGCGTTGCCGCAAGAGGCCAAGGCCATGGTGGAAACGAGCAGGACCGCGGACAGGGGCAGGGCCCGGCGCGCGGAAGATGGAGTTCTCAAGATGGCCTCGTCGTGCTTGAAGGGGATATGAAGTGGCAGGCAATCAGCTGAAATCTGTGATGACCGAACGGGCAACGCCCTGCCCGGCCTTCATCGCTGCGAAGCCCTCGTTGATCTGCGAGATATGAAGTTCCCGGGCAACGAGCGCGTCGAGCTTGAGGCGCCCGGCAAGATAGTGCTCGGTGTATTTGGGGACATCACGTTGCGGGCTGGAAGAGCCCATATAGATCCCGTGCAGGCTGCGCTGCGGCCCAATGATGTCGGACATGGCATCCAGCGGCAGTTGCGCGCCGGGCTTATGCAACCCGACCAGATAGGCATCCCCGCCTACACGGGTCATGCGCACCGCCTGCAAGCTGGTGGCCTGCAGGCCGATCATCTCGAAGGAATGATCCACCCCGCCGCCGGTGATTTCCTGGACCTTGGCGACAGCGTCTCCACTGCCGCCATTGATCGTGTGCGTTGCCCCGAATTCGCGGGCCAGTTCCAGCTTCTCATCGCTCAGATCCACTGCGATGATCTTCGAAGCGCCGGCGATCTGGGCGGCATTGATCGCGTTCAACCCGATGCCTCCAGCGCCAATGACTGCGACGGATTGCCCCTGGGCCACCTGGGCGGAGTTGAACACTGCCCCGGCACCGGTCAGCGTGGAGCAGGCCATCACCGCGGCTTGGGCGAAGGGCAACTCCTCGGGAATCCTTACTGCCTGGTTGGCATGCACCAAGGTGTACTGGGAAAATCCGCCGGTGCCGAACATCTGCATCACCGGCTGATCCTTGCAGCTGGCGCGCGGTGCTTGGCCGGCCGTGCGCAGCGTGCTGGGGCGGTTGGCGCAACGGTATTCCTGGCCCGAAAGGCACAGGGCGCACTGCGCGCAGTATTGGATCAAGCTGGCCAGCACGTGGTCTCCCGCAGTGAAACCGCAGGCTTGGTTGCCGGTGCTGAGCACCACCCCGGCAACTTCATGGCCCAGCAGCAGCGGGGCAGGAAGGCCCAGATCCATGCCCGCCAGGTGGGCATCGGACTGGCACAGTCCAACTGCTTTGACTTCGATCAGCAATTCCGCGCCCAGCGGAGCATCAACGTGGATGTCCTCAATGCTGAAGCTGCCATCGCCGTGCCTTGCCAGTGCTGCCCGTGCGCTGAGTGCCATGGGGATCAGTCCTGGCGCAGGCGCACGAGGATCCGTGCGCGGGCCTCGGTGAAGCGCGGGTCAGCCTTGGTGGCCAGCTGGTCGCGGGTCTCGCCGAAACCGGTGACGATCTCGTCGACTACGGTGGCCGGCTTCTCCGCGATCACGACCACCTTGTCGGCCAGGTACAGCGCCTCGTCGATGTCGTGGGTGACCAGCAGGATCGTCACACCCAGCTTGTGCTGCAAGTCCAGCACGAGGTCTTCGAGGTCGAAGCGGGTCTGCGCATCAACCGAGGCGAAGGGCTCATCCATGAGCAGCACCTTCGCGTTGTAGGCCAAGGCGCGGGCAATGGCCACGCGTTGCTGCATGCCTCCTGACATTTCCCAGGGGAACTTGCCGCCTTGGCCTTCAAGGCCCACGGCAGCCAGATGCTCATCGGCCAGCTTGTTGCGCTCGGCCTTGCCGATGCCCTTGCCCTGCAGCGGGAAGGCCACGTTTTCGCGGGTGGTCATCCACGGCATCAGCGAACGCGAGTAGTCCTGGAAGACCACGGCGAGATCGGGGTGCGGGCCGTTGATCTTCGTGCCGGAAACCTCGATGGTTCCGGCTTTTGGCTTCAGCAAGCCGGAAAGGCATCGCAGCAAGGTGGTCTTGCCGACGCCCGACGGGCCGACTATCGAGATGAACTGGCCATACTCCACGTCCAGATCCAAATTCTCCAGGATCTTGTTTTCGGCCGGGCCGGCGCCATAGCTCATGGACATGCCGCGAACCTTCATGAGCAATGGTTTGGTTTCCATGGTCGTTTCAACGGGTGCTTGGGTGGTCATGGGATTCTCCTTGGTCAGAAGATGGAAGGTCGGACGGAAACGGAGGCTACTGGGCGCCGGAGGCGTGGTACCAGCGCAGGATCCGTTTTTCGACGAGCACGAAGAGGATCGAGATGATGTAGCCGATGACACCGACCAGCAGTGCGCCGGCCCATGTCTCCGGAACCTTGAAGGTGGCCGAGGAATTCAGGATGTAGAAGCCCAGGCCTTCAATGGAGGCGAACATTTCCGAAACCACCATCACGGTGATGCCGATCGGCAATGCGACGCGGATACCGGCCACGATCTGCGGGGTGGCACCGGGCAGGATCACGCGGCGGAAGTGCAGGCCCCGGGGAATGCGGTAGACCTTGGAGAACTTGCGCACCGTTGGCTCGATGCCCAAGATGCCGTCGATGGTGTTCAGCAGGATCGGCCACATGCAGGCGAAGGCGATGGTGCCCATCTTCGGGCCCTGCCCCATGCCGAAGACGCCGATGATCATCGGAACCAGTGCTGCCTGCGGGACAGCGCGGAAGAAGTGGATGATCGGGTCAACGATCTTCAGCAGCAACGGGACTTCGCCCAGCAGCAGTCCGCCGCAGATGCCGAAGAAGGCAGCCAGGGCCAAGCCGACAAAGAGATTGGACAGCGAGTACCAGGCGCCGGAAATAATCACGCCGTTGCCCAGGTCGCGGACCAAGGCTTCGAGGATGGACTCCAGCGAGGGGATGAAGAAGTTCGTGGAGTTTGCCGAGCCGAACCACCAAGCCGCAACCACGGCAACGATGAGCCATGAAGAAACCAGTATCTTGCGTCCGGCGGCCGCCGAGGAACTCGGAGCCTTGGCTTTCGAAGCGCGTGATGGCACTGCGGGGGCGTTCAAAGTTGCGTTAGTCATCGTTCTGCCTCTTCCACTTCAGCAAACGGTTTTCGGCCTGTTGCAAGAGCAGGGCGATGGCCCATCCGGTCAGGCCGGCGAAGAACAGGTAGGCGAAGGCCAGATCCCAACGCTGCGCCTGCTGCATCAGCGTGATCTGGCGTCCAATGCCTGGTGCCTGGGAGATCACTTCAACGCCCACCGCCACCAGGATGGCGATGGCCGAGGAAATGCGCACACCGGTCGCGATCAGCGGCAGGGCAGAAGGCAGCAGGACCTTGGTGAAGCGCAGCATCGGCGGGATGCGGAAGACGGCGACGGTGTCGGCAACCGCGGCTTCCTGGCGGCGTGCACCGTAGATGGTCTGGATCAGCACTGGCCACAGGCAGGACAGCGCGACGACGACGATTTCCATCATGGTGTTCGAGCCGAGCAGCATGATCACTACCGGCATCAGGGCCAGTACCGGGAACGAACGGCCGAAATCGATCAGAATCGAGGTGGAGTTGTCGAGGAAGCGAACTGATCCAATGACCAGGCCCAGGACGACACCCGCGACCGAAGCAATGAGCCAGCCGGTGAGGGCTGCGAGCAGGGTCTTGCCTAGCCCGCCCCAGAAGGCCGCTTGGCCCAGGGCTTCGGAGATGGCAGAGAAGATCTTTTCCACGCCGGGGAGCATGGAGGGCATGGTTCCTGAGGCGATCACCAGTTGCCAGATGCCCAGCAGGGCGGCGATGGCCACGATGCGCAGGGTCCAGAGCAGACCCGGTGAAATCGTTGACTCTTTCATGGGAATCCTTGAGTAAGCAGTTGCAAGCTAGGGGTGCTGGTGGCGCCAGCGCAGGGGATGGCGCCACCGGTGGGGCGAATAGGACGTGGGCTACTTGGCGTCTGCCGAAGCCCGGGTAGGGGCTTCGTCCCAGAGCACATCTTCGACGATGACCTTGTTCTCGACCAGGCCGAAGTGGACCATGGCATCGATGCCGGATTGGGCTTCAGCCACGTTGAAGGTGACGTCCGCCGGGACGAAGGTCTTGGGCGCATCGGCTACATCGATCTGGTTGGCTTCGGCGTGGACCTTGCGGACTTCCTCCAGATTGGCCGGGTCCGAGTAGAACTTCACGGCATCCTGCATAGCTGCGTCGAACTTCTTGGCGGTCTCGCCATTCTGCTCCAGCCACTGCTTCTGCACGGTCCAAACGGTTACCGGCATGCTGGACTGGAATTCCTGTACCGGGTTGGAGATGGTCTGGTAGCCCTTCTCCAGCATCTGGTGGTAGAAGGAGTCGGCAGGCACTACTGCATCCACGGTGCCTTGTTCCAAGGCTGCTTCCATGCCCGCGTAGGGAACAGCAACTTCCGTGACTTCCTTTTCCTTCACGCCGGCCGCTTCCAATGCCTGGAGCACGGGGATGTCGCCACCGGACTTCACGCCAACTACGCCAATGGTCTTGCCCTTCAGGTCTGCCAGTTCCTTGACCCCGGAATCCTTGGCCACCATGACACCGGAGTTGTCGGCTTCCGGGTCGACCATGCCGTTGCCGCCAATGACCTGGATCGGAACACCTTGGGAGAAAGAGGTGGCGACGTTGATCCACGAGCCGATGGCAACGTTCACGTCACCGGAGACCACCTGGGCCAGCAGGGCGGCGGGGTCGGCGCCATTGACCAATTCAACGTCCAGGCCCTGGTCCTCGAAGTAGCCCTTCTCTTCAGCGATGCGTGCGGTTTCGAACTGGATCGGAGCAATGGCGACGCGCAGCTTCACCGGGCCGTCGGCGCTGGCCTCCTCACTGGATCCGCACGCGGCCAGGGTGCCGATTGCGAGGGCAGAGACTGCGAGGCCGGAGAAGGCCTTCCGTGCAAAACGTCGTTTCGTGACCATGGGGATCTCCTTGAAAGCTTGGTGCCTAGGCGAAGGCTGCGAGTTGTCGACCGGGGTCGGCTCCCGGAAGAAGAAGTACATTGAGCATCAAAATGTATTCCTTGAATCACAATATATCTTTAGTATGATTGTGTGGCAAGACTCACATTCAAAATGATGCCAACGACGAAGCGGGCCGGGCAGACCAGGAGATACATTCCATGACAGCAACAGATCTTTCCGCCGTTCCGCTGGCTCAGCAGCTTCGCGCCGCTTTGGCGGCCACGCCCCTTCCGCTGGTGATCAATGGCCAGGAGGTCGCTGGCTCGGGGGAAAAGCTGCCGGTAACCGATCCCTCCACTGGCCAGCTGCTGACCGAGACGACGGCTGCCACCGCAGCGGACGTCGACCGCGCAGTAGCTGCCGCCCGTGCAGCGTTCGAGTCCGGGCCCTGGGCAGAAATGACCCCGGCAGCACGCCAGCGGGCGCTGCACCGCTTCGCTGACGCATTGGAAGCGAACCTCGATGAATTGGCTACCCTGGAGTCCCTGAACTGCGGGAAGCCCTTCAACGTCGCCCGCTTTGGCGAGCTGCCCGCGGGCATCGAAACCTTGCGCTACTTCGCCGGCTGGGCCACCAAGCTCAACGGCGAAACCCGCGAGATTTCCCTGCCAGGAACCTGGCACGCCTATACCCAGCGCCAAGCCTTGGGCGTGGCCGCACTGATCGTGCCATGGAATGTCCCCTTCACCATTGCGCTGTCCAAGGTGGCTCCGGCGCTGGCGTCCGGTTGCACCGTCGTGCTCAAGCCCGCGGAGCTGACCCCGCTGACCGCCGTGCGCATGGCGCAGATTGCGCTTGAAGCAGGCATCCCGGCCGGTGTGCTGAACGTTGTCCAGGGTTTGGGGCCGGTGGCCGGCCAAGCGCTCGCCGACCATCCGGATGTCGACAAGCTCTCCTTCACCGGATCCACCGCGGTAGGCAAGAAGCTGCTGGCGTCGGCAGCGGGCAATCTCAAGCGGCTGAGCCTTGAGCTGGGCGGCAAATCCCCGGTGGTGATCTATCCCGACGCGGATCTGGACAAGGCCATTCCGGCCGCGGCCATGAGCATCTTCGGCAACTCCGGCCAGGTCTGCGCGGCAGGGTCGCGACTGTATGTCCACGAAGACATCGCAGACCAGGTCATCGAAGGCATCGCCGGATTCGCGAAGAGCCTCAAGCTGGGCGCTGGCCTGGCAGACGGAACCCAGCTGGGCCCGCTGATCTCCCAGGTGCAGCGCGAGCGCGTGCTGGGGTACATCGAGGCGGGCATCGCTGATGGCGCGGAACTCGTTGCCGGTGGCTTGGCCGAAGGCGGAGAAGGATTCTTCGTGCAGCCGACCGTGCTGAAAAATGTCAGTCCGGACATGTCCATCGCCAAGGATGAGATCTTCGGGCCGGTGCTCTCGGTCAGCACCTTCGGCGACGAGGATTCGCTGGCTGAGGTGCTGCGCCGGGCCAACGACACCGACTACGGCCTCAATTCGGTGATCTTCACCCAGGACATTTCCCGCGCGTTGACCTTCGCCAAGAAAATCCAGGCCGGCAACGTCAGGGTGAATACCGGTGCCGGCATGGATGCGAACATGCCGTTCGGCGGATTCAAGCAGTCGGGGTGGGGCGCCGAAAATGGCCGTGAAGGCATCGAGGCCTACACCTCGCTGAAGTCGGTCACCGTCAAGCTCGACTAGCGGCAATGTTCTATTCCGGGACTGCTTTGCGCAGTCCCGGGCCGTTAGGATGAGCTCATGAGCGAAAAGGAGCAACCCCGGCTGGCTAGCGCGTTGGCGCAGAAAGTCGTCGACACGATTGCGCCGACCATCAACCGCAATGTGAACATCATGAATGCTCACGGAGTCATCATTGCTTCTACGGATGCTGCGCGTATCGGTACCCACCACGACGGCAGCGCAGAGGCGATCCGACGCAACGGCATCATCCGTGTCAGCCAGGCCGACGGCTCGGCCGGAACCCAGCCCGGGGTCAATGTGCCACTGGTGCTGAACGACCAGCTCTGCGGCGTTGTGGGCGTGACCGGAGCTCCCCACGAGGTGGAACCGCTGGCCGGCCTGATTGCACTGACCGTTCAATTGCTCTTTGCCCAGGAACGCGAGCACTCTCGCAGCGCGCGGCGCGAGACCGAAGCCCGCGACATTATTTCTGCGTTGATCGCCGGTCGCGTTGCGCCTGAAGTGATCGACCGCTCGCTCGCAGCGCATGGTTTGCGCGGGCCGAAATGCATTGAAGCTTGGCTGCCCCGAAGCGTGGGGGATCCGTCGCTCGAAGAGCCGGCGAAGGATCATCACCGCACGTCATGGGTTAGCCTTTCCGGCGCGTACTGGAGGCTTTGCGCTGCCAGCGAGCCAGCTTTCGCTCCCGAGCGCATGGACCAGGAACGTTTCCTGGTCTCCGCGCCTGTCGAAAAGGCCGAGGATCTCATGGCCGAAACCGAAGTGCTGCGCGTATTGGTGGGCTATCCGGCACTCGTGCCATCCCACACACGGCGCCGCATGTGGAGCCGGGAAATTGCTGTGGCTATCGCCCGCACCCCAGCCCGCAGCCTGGAACATGCAGCTGCTCCAGCGATGCAGCTCAATGAGGAACAAGCCAGAACCCTGCTGGTCGTTGCGACAGCTGCTTCGATGAGCCAAGCGGCCACGGATCTGCATATTCACCGCAATACCTTGGTGCAAAGACTTGAGCGGATAAGCCAGGTCAGCGGCGTCGATATTCGGCGGTCCAGCGAATCCCTGAAACTCCAGCATGCCATCTACGCGAGAGTGGCCTTGGGCCAGCTGCATGTTTTCTAGGCCCTGGAAACGAGGGGAGCTGGCGCCGGGGCTGGGAAGGGTGGGATGTTTGCACACATTGGCTCTTTCGAACCCAGGCAAATATGGTCGTGTGCCCATAGGTATTCGGGGTCACTTTTCCTAGTATTGGCAGGATGATCGATCTTTGCGCCCGAAACCGGGGTGGCACGGTGGCATCTAGCCCAACGGGCAAAGCCTTGAGCGGCTTTGCCGACAGGGCTGGTCCACCCGTTGAGCCATTGCGGGCTGGACGCAGAGAACTACCGATATTGGCAAAGGAGCCAACCCGCCGTGTACGAACTGCTTGTTCTGCTGATCCTTGTTGTGGCCATCGTGATGGTCACAGCACGCCTGAAGATCAGCCCATTTCTCGCCCTCGTTGGCGCCGCTATCCTGGCGGCCTTCGCCTACCGGATTCCGCTGGCCGACGTGGCTTCGACGGTCACCACGGCCTTTGGCAGCACCATGGGAAATATCGGACTGGTGATCCTGTTCGGAACAATGATCGGTGTCATCCTGGAGAAATCCGGCGCCGCGATCTCCATGGCAGATGCGCTGATCAAGGTCCTCGGTACCCGGTTCCCCAACCTGACGCTATCGATTATCGGCTACATCGTTTCCATTCCGGTCTTCTGCGACTCGGGATACGTGGTGCTCAACTCGCTGCGCAAAGCCATCACCCTGCGTACCGGGGTCTCTGGGCTGGCAACTTCCATCGCCCTGATGACCGGCCTGTACGCGACCCACACCATGGTGCCTCCAACTCCGGGCCCGCTGGCCGCAGCCGAAAGCATCGGCGTTGCCGATAACCTGGGCTTGATCATCGCTGTCGGATTGCCCGTTGCGGCCATCTCGGCACTTGCCGGCTTGGCCTACGCCAGCCGCTTCAACAAGTCCCAATGGACCCCGTTGCCAAGCGACGACCACAATGACATCTCCGAACTCGACTATGAGCAGCTGCGTGCAAGCTTCGGAAAATTGCCCAGCCCGGCGCTGGCCTTCATGCCGATCCTGGTTCCGCTGGTGCTGATCTGTGCCGCATCCATTGCGAAGCTGCCCTCGCACCCGATTGGCGAAGGCGCTGCCTTGGAAATCCTTTCCTTCCTGGGGACGCCGGTTATTGCGCTGATCTTCGGCTTGATCTCATCGACTTTTCTTTTGAGCGGTGGCAGCAAGCTGGCGGTCTTCAATGAGCAGATGAACGAAGCTGTACGCACCGCTGCTCCGATCTTGCTGATCACCGGTGCCGGCGCCGGCTTCGGCGCGGTCCTGGCCGCGTCGGATCTGACCACGATTCTTTCGGATTCACTCAGCGGACTGGGCTTGGGCCTGGCTGTGCCATTCCTGATCGCCGCTGCACTGAAGTCCGCCCAGGGCTCGTCCACCGTCTCAATGGTGACCACTTCCGCGCTGGTCGCTCCGATGCTCGGCTCCCTGGGCTTGGGTTCGGAGCTGGGCATGGTGCTATCCGTATTGGCAGTAGGCGCCGGTGCGATGGTTGTCTCGCACGCCAACGACTCCTACTTCTGGGTCGTCTCGCAGCTCAGCCGCATTCCGGTGATCACCGCCTACAAGACCCTGAGCGTGGCTACCGCCATCCAGGGCACCGCGGGGTTCCTGACTGTACTGGTCCTGGGAGCCGTACTGCTTTAGCAGCACGCCTTCCAAGAAAGCAACGGATCGCGCCATCGGCAGATGGCGCGATCCGTTGCTTTAAGCAGTGCTGGATTAGCCCAGGCCTGCCGCCGGGAAGCTCCGCGCGGCCTTATTCGCTGTGGCAGTCGAGATCACCAGCAACGCGATGGCGGCCAGGTAGCCGGTTCCGGTCGCGGCGAAGGCGAAACCGAATTGGCCCAGCAGGCAGAGAACTGCTGCGCTGGCCAATGCCGCCCAACCGGCCCAGGAAGCCGCGGCAAGCAGGGGCGCAGCCTGCTGATGCCCGGCGAGCCAGGCCCCATCGCTGGCCAAGGTGTGGCGCGTCTTGATGCCGATCGCCGCATTGCGAGCGAGCTTCCGGTCCCGTGCCATCGGGGCGAGGAACGCTGCGACCAGCGTTATGCTCAGCAACCCGAACATGAAGGCAATCACGCCTGCTGGATCCACTTGCCGCCTCTTCTGCCGATTGATCTTGAATGGCCATTCTATGCGGTCGCATGGAAGTGCCCTGATCCACGCTGTGTTCCCAATCGATGCCTGCGGGAACGCTCTTGAGATCCAGTTCCGGCATGCCAATTGCGTCATGCGAAGGTCATATGACGTCTTATCCGCCCGTTTTCCGGCAGGGCGAAGGCGCGAAGATGACGTATTTTGTCCTGCTGTTCCTCCGCATGACAGCGCCCTTCCCGAGGACCTGCCAGTAATGCTTGACTCGGAGCACAACCCATCCAGAGCGGCTGAGAGACCTGGCTCCGAGATGCCGCAGCAAGCCTGCACTCCGCAGGTAGTGCTAACGCCAGGTTCGATGGATCCGCAGATTTTCTGCATCCTTCGGAATCCATAGCCCAAGAGGAGAACGAAGATGACTGTACTGGATACCCAATTGCCGCGCGTGCCCTACACCGGCACTGCTGATGAAGCTGAACTGGCTCATTGGCGCGACGTCGCCCAGCAAGTAGCTGACAAGCTGGCGGCTGACGCGCTCGAACGCGACCGAAAGAACGCCCAGCCTTTCGCCGAAGTGCAGCTGCTGCGCGAAGCCGGGTTGCTCAATCTCTTGGTGCCTGCAGAATTCGGCGGAGCCGGAGCCCATTGGGAAACGGCTTTCGAAGCGGTCCGCATACTGGCCGCAGCTGATGGCTCCATCTCGCAGTTGCTGGCTTACCACTACATCAACCAGTCCGGCATTGCGTTCTACGCCCCAGCAGAAGCGCAAGGGGCATGGTGGCAGCGCACCGTGGAAGGTGGCTGGCTCTGGGGCGATTCGGTGAATCCAGTTGATCCGGATTTGACGCTGAGCGCCGAAGGGGACGGCTACCGACTGAATGGAGCCAAGCGATTCTCCACGGGTTCCGGTGTTGGCGAGGTCATCGTCATCAACGCGCTGGTCCAGGGCGGAGAATACGACGGGCAGATTCTCGCGTTGGTTCTGCCACGCGATATCGATGGCTTGGAAATCGTTGACGACTGGGACTACCTGGGACAGCGGCTGAGCGCGTCGAATTCCTTGAAGTTCCACAACGTGCGGCTCGAAGCAGGGGACTTGCTGGGATTCGTCACCGATGAACCGGTCTCCACCCTGCTTACCCCCGGTATCCAGTTGGCCTTCGCCAACTTCTACCTGGGCATCGCCCAGGGAGCACTGGAGCGCGGCAAGCAGATCTTGCTGGGCCGCAAGAACGCCTGGCTGTTCTCGCAGGCAGAGACCTACTCGCAGGACCCGATCTTCCAGCGCACCGTCGGAGAGCTCAAAGCCCGCACCGCAGCAGTGGCGGCGCTGACCGAGAAGCTGGGCCGGAAATTCGATGCCCTGCTCTCGAAGGCCGGGGAAGTCACCCAGCCCGAACGAGCGGCGTTGGCCGTGGAAATTGCTGAAGCCAAGGTGGTCTCCACTGAGGTGGGAGTGGAGGTGGCGAACCGGATCTTCGAGGTGACCGGTTCATCTTCGACTGCGAACTCGGTGGGCCTGGACCTGTACTGGCGCAATGTGCGCACCCATTCGCTGCACGACCCAGTGGACTACAAGAAGATCGAGGTCGGCGCCTACTTCCTGCGCGGAGAGTCCCAGCCGCTCTCGCTGTACACCTAAGAAAACTTCTCCCGGATTGGACTGAACGATGACTGTACTTGCAACTGGCAATCGACTCGCAGGCCTCAAAAACCGCTTCGCACCGCTCTTCGCGCGCATTGCGCAGGGCGCAGCCGAACGCGACCGCACCGGCGAATTGCCCTACCAGCAGGTCGCGGACCTGGCCGCTGCCGGCTTTGGTGCGGTTCGGGTCCCGGAATCGCACGGGGGTGCCGGTGCTACGCTGCCCGAACTCTTCGAGCTCTTCGTGGATCTCGCGGCGGCGGATTCCAATATTGCCCAAGCGCTGCGCGCGCACTTCGCCTTCGTCGAGGACCGTCTGGTTGCGGCCCCCGGTCCGGGGCGCGACAAGTGGCTGGCCCGCTTCGTGGCGGGAGAACTGGTGGGCAACTCCTGGACCGAGGTCGGCACCGTCAAGGTCGGGGACGTGATCACCAAGGTCACCCCGGACGGCGAGGGAGGATTCAAGATCAACGGCACCAAGTACTACTCCACCGGCTCGATCTTCGCCGACTGGCTGGATACCTACGCAGAGCGCACCGACACCGGAAAGCGCGTGATCGCCGCAGTCAACCGCCACCAGCCCGGCGTCGAGCTGGCCGATGACTGGGATGGCTTCGGCCAGCGCACCACGGGTACCGGCACCTCCACCTTCACCGATGCGATTGTCGCCGAAGAAGACCTCATCGACTTCGATACGCGTTTCAAGTACCAGACAGCTTTCTACCAGCAGGTGCTGCTCGCTGTTCTGGCCGGCTCCGCCAAAGCAGCCGAGCGCGACTTCGCCGCCGAGCTGAAGGCGCGCAAGCGGACCTTCAGCCATGCCGCGGCCAATCTGGCGGCCGAAGACCCGCAGCTGCTGCAGGTGATCGGCGAGGTCTCCGCGGCGGCCTTCGCTGCCGCGGCAACGGTGGAACGAGTGTCGACGGCATTGCAGGGAGCCTATGAAACTGCGCAGGCGCTGCACACCGGCGAGGTGACCGGGGAAGAGGACGAAGCAGCCAACGATGCGGCAGAGCAGGCCAGCGCCCAGGCGCAGGTGGTGCTCACGCCATTGGTCCTCAACGCAATCACCCACGCTTTCGATGCGCTGGCCGCCAGCGCCACGAGCGTTACCAAGAACCTGGACCGGCACTGGCGCAATGCCCGTACCGCCGGCAACCACAACCCCTGGGTGTTCAAGGCGAGGTTGATTGGCGACCTGGCGGTCAATGGCACCGAGCTTCCGCGCGTGTGGGCGATTGGTGCATCAAAGTAGATTCCTTGGTCTTGCGAGCCCAGCATCCTTTGCCGGTGCTGGGCTCAAGGCCGTCGGCCCGGGGCAATTGATCGACCATCGTTCCAGTCGCCTGACGGATAGCTGCCGGCCTTGGCCCTAGCGCACCTGGGTAACCGTGCCACTTGCGATATGGAAGATATCCAAGTCGCGGGGCACGAAGAGGCCGCCAGAGAACTGTTTCGAAGCCCGCTGCCAAACTTCCATTCCAGATCCAGCGGGAACCAAATGATGCAGCGCCAAGTTCCGTGCTCCAGCCCGCTGGGCGATTCGACCTGCGTCTTCTGCGGTGGTGTGCGCGCGCCGATGATGTCCCATGCTCGCTTCCAGTTCGGAGGATGAAGCATGCGGGTAGCTACGAGCGATGGCCTCCAGATCAATAGCTTCATGGAACAGCAAGTCGCAGCCTTGGGACAGGCGCGCAAGATTTGCGCTTGGCGCTGTATCGCCGGAAACCACGACCGATCCATATCTCGAATCAAAGCGGAATGCGAATGCCGGAGCGATAGGTTGGTGCTGGACCAGGATAGCGCTAATTTTTACATGCCGATCAGCGTATATTTCAAAAGGCTCCATGTCCGGATGGTTGTTGTGGTTGGGGTGGAAGCCTGTGCTGGCGGGAATCTCGATATCTACGCCATGGAAAATATCCGAAATATCAGGTGCCGCCGAATCCCGTCGGCGATCGTTGAGATCTGTCGCATGGGCGCGCAGCAGCAAGTTGACCATGGCGTTGGTCCCGGGTGTGGGCGACTGCGGAAATATGGCTTCCGGCTCTTCGGCCGCTGTCTGCATCGAGGGCAGCACTCCTAGATCACCCGGTCCGAAAACAGGAACCTGCCGACCCTCGGTGCCGCGGAACCCAAGGCCGCCCAGGACCATGACAGAATTCAGGTCAATGACGTGGTCTGAATGCTGATGGGTAATGAAAATTCCGCGCAGGGCAGTGGGGTGAATCCCGATCTCAGCCAGGCCCAAACCGACGCCATGGCCGCAATCCACCAAGTAAGCGTGGCCGTCCACAACGATCGCGGTAGAAATTCCGCGACGGTGACCGGTTCCTGGATCCGGCCTCAATAGCGGGCCGCCAGCAGTTCCAAGCGCCACTGCATGCATTCCGGTCTTCATCACTGGCTTCATCTGTCTCCTGTAGACGGGTTATTTCATCGGCAAGCTGATGCCATCATCCGCGGAGGCAATGAAGTAGTCAAGGAATAATAGATTATTCGCCTCATAACATTTTCTAGTTGGCAGTGGTCCGCTGCCCGCTGGCTAGACTGGGCGGGTGATCAACTACACCCTGCGCCAGCTGCAGTACTTCGTCGCCGTCGCTGAACTCGGCTCCATCTCCGCCGCAGCGGAGCAGTGCCATATTTCCCAGGCAGCCATGTCCCAGTCCATGGACGAGCTGGAACGCGCCGTCGGCTCGCAGCTGCTGGTGCGCAGACGTGCCCGCGGCGTGGTGCTCACGGCTGTCGGCACCGACTTCCTGCTGGACTCGCGGGCCCTGGTGCGCCATGCCGAAGAAGTGCAGGACCAGATTGTCGAACGCCAGACCAAGCTCTCCGGCCCTTTGGTGATCGGCTGCTATTCCTCGCTGGCCGCTTTCTGGATCCCGGTGATCTGCGAACGCTTCACCAATGTGCACCCGGACTTGCAGGTCACCCTCGTGGAGGGGGACGGGGCCGACCTGCAGGAGCGCATGCTCAAGGGCCACCTGGATGCGGTGCTCACCCATACCCGCCACCTGCTGCCGCAGGTCTCTTCGCGTACGGTGATGTCGGGCCGGCCCTATGTGCTGGTGGGAGGAAATCACCGGCTGGCCGATCGCACCTCCGTCGCCTTGAGCGAACTGGCCGACGACGACTTCGTCTCCCTGGACATCCCCACGGTGCGCGATAACCAGCTGGTGAATCTTCGCATGTCGGGCTTGGACCCCAAGGTGCGGTGGAGTTCGCAGAGCTTCGAGGCGGTGCGCGGGATGGTGGCTCGGGGTTTGGGCTATACCGTTCTGGTGCAGCGCCCGCCGGTCAACCTGAGCTACGACGGCTTGCCGCTGTCGGTATTGGAGATCGAGGGCGAGGTTGGCGTGAGCGATATCTGCGTGGCCTACACCGCTTCGGACCGCCCTAGCTTGCGGCTGCGCGCGTTCTTGGATTTCTGCGAGGAAGCCGGAGCCGAGAAAGAGCGCAAGGCCGGTTAGAACCCGCAGGTTCCAACCGGCCCCGCGCTTTCGCCAGTCGGGAGGCTAGTGGCTCATTTCCTCGGCCTCGAGGTCGGCGTCGCGGCCTTCCTTGATGCCGCGCATGGCCAGGGCGGCGACGATGAACGCGGCGGCCCAAACGGCTCCGGCGATCCACAGCGATCCGCCGCCCAGCAGCACCAGGCCTGCAACGATCATCGGGGTGAAACCCGCGCCCACGGTGGAGGAGAGCTGGTAGACCAGCGAAGCGCCGGTGTAGCGGATGCGGGTTGGGAACAGCTCCGCGGTGAACGCGCCGAACGGCCCGAAGATGAAGGCCTGGATGATGCCGTTGGCCACGAACAGCGCGATGGCGAAGAGCCACAGCTGGCCCAGTTCCAGCATCCACATGATCGGCAGGGCGGCCACGGCGCCGGCGAGGATGCCGACCATCATGACCGGGCGGCGGCCCAGCTTGTCTGAATAGCGCGATGAAACCCAGATGCCCACCACGGTCAACGCGGCGCCAATGGCCTTGATGTTCAGCACCGCAGTGCGGTCCATGCCGACTTCCTCGACCACGTAGGAGATGGCCCAGACGGTCATCAGGCCCTGCACCGTGTAGGAGCTCATGCCCACCAGGGTTCCGCGGATGACGGACTTCGGGTACTTGGTGATGACCTCCATGAAGGGGGTCTTGCGCTCTTCTGCCTTGTTTTCCAACGCGAGGAACAGCGGGGACTCGGTGACCTTCAGCCGGATGACCAGCCCGATGCCCACCAGCGCGATGCTGATCAGGAACGGAATGCGCCAGCCCCAGGCCAGGAACTGCTCATTGGGCATGAGCGAGACGGCCGAGACTGCCAACGTGGCCATCACGGCGCCGGCCGGGCCGCCCATGTTCGCGAAGCTCGCCGCGAAGCCGCGGCGCTCCTTCGGCGCGTGCTCCAGTGCCATCAGCATGGCCCCGCCCCATTCGCCGCCCACGGCCAGGCCCTGGACGATGCGCAAGATGATCAGCGCGATCGGGGCCAGCATGCCGATCTGCGCGGTGGGAGGAAGCAGGCCGATCAGTGTCGAGGCACCGCCCATCATCGCCATCGAGGTGATCAGCACCCCCTTGCGGCCGATCTTGTCACCGAAGTGGCCGAACACGATGCCGCCCAGCGGGCGGGCCAGATAGCCCACGGCCAAGGTGGCAAAGGAAGCGAAGATGGCTACGCCCGGGGTCAGGCCCACGAAGAAGACCTTGTTGAAGACCAGCGAGGCCGCCGTGGCGTAGAGGATGAAATCGTAGAATTCGATTGCGCTGCCGATGAAGCTGGAAGCCAGGATCCGGCGCATCTGCGGGGATTTCAGCGAGGGAACCAACGCTTGTGCCTCCACGCCGTTGCCATTATTCAGGGTGCTGCTCATCGTACTGCCGCCATTTCACTG
Organism: Glutamicibacter sp. NPDC087583; assembly: GCF_044743685.1. NCBI lineage: Bacteria > Bacillati > Actinomycetota > Actinomycetes > Micrococcales > Micrococcaceae > Glutamicibacter > Glutamicibacter sp. NPDC087583. The sequence continues at coordinate 303,416 of NZ_JBIUWY010000004.1, forward strand.
TTGACGCGGGAAAAGGATATCGTGTCCAGATCGTTGGGCACTAGGTAGTTGCCGGAGAATTTCGCGGCGTGGGCTTCCCAGACCTGCAAAGGCGTAGTTCCGGGGACCAGATGGTGCAGGGCCAGGGTGCTCGCCCCGGCCTGGTGCGCGATCTCGATCGCCTGCTCCGGCGAGGTGTGCGAGGCGCGGTGGTGGTCCATCGAAGCCTGGGCTTCCAAGGTGCCAACCGAACCGTAGGCGCGTTGCACCCAGTCGAAGTCGATGGCCTCATGAAGCAGCAGGTCGGTATCCCGGGCCAGGGCCACCAGGTTCTGGCAGGGCGCGGTGTCTCCGGAAATGGTCACCGAGCCTTCTGCGGTATCGAAGCGGAAGGCGAAGGCCGGAGCGATCGGCGGGTGCTTGACCAGTGTTGCGGTCACCGTGACCAGCTCGTCGCGGTAGATCTCGAACGGCGCGAAGCCCTTCGGTGTCGGGTTCTCGTTGGGGTGGTACCCGGTGCCGGCCGGAATCTCGATGTCCGAGGCGATGAAGTGGTCCAGCGGGGAGGGGCGCAGGGCGTCGATCACGCGGTCATTCAGGTCCGTGGCGTAGGCCTGCATCAGATGCTCGAACATCGAGGCAGTGCCCGGGGTCGGGTTCTGCGCGAAGACCGGCTGCGGGGCGGTCACTGCGCGCGGGGAGGCAGGTGGCAGGGCGCCGCGGTCGCCGGGGCCGATGATGGAAATCGGAGCCTTGCCGGCCGGCAGGGTGAACATTCCGAAGATGGCCAGCGAAGCCAGGTCGATGGTGTGATCGGAGTGCAAGTGCGTGAGGAAGATGCCGCGAAGGTTCGCAGGGGTGAACCCGGCTTTCATCAGCTGGTTGCCCACGCCGGTTCCGGCATCCACCAGGTAGACGCTTTCGCCTACGACTACAGCGGTGGAAATTCCCGCCCGCTTGCCGGCGTTCTCGCCGGTCCACCAGCGGGGTCCGCCGGCGGTGCCCAGCGTAACGACGTGGGGATTGAGATTGGTGGAGGCCATGGAATGCGCCCTTTCTTTGGTTCAAGTGCTGCATTCAATTCTTATGCGCTGGATCACATTCGTAAAACTGTTTTTATCAACCAACTAAATAGGTTTAGCCGATAATAGGTTGGGTATGCTCATAGCATCGACGCAAACCAAGGAGGGTCATGTCCGAGCAAGATCGCAGCCGGCTTTCACGCTGGATATTGCCACGGGGCAGTGAGCCTGACCCGCGCTTCACGCTGGCCAACGAGCGCACCTTCTTGGCCTGGATTCGAACTTCGCTAGCCTTCCTCGCGGGCGGCACAGCGCTGGAGGCCTTCGCCGCAGAGGCCTTCCCGTCGCCAGTTCGCACCTGGCTGGCGGTGCTGGTGATCGGCGTCGGCATCCTGATTGCTGCCGGTGCAGCCGTGCGCTGGGTCCGCGTGGAACGCAGCATGCGCACCGGCAGGCCGTTGCCGATTCCCGCCATTGTCCCGCTGCTGGCATTCGGTGCCGTGGTGGCCTCGCTGGCAGCGATCGCCATGATTTTCTGGTCCCTCAGCTCGTGATGAAAGAGCCCATCGAGATCAGCGACCCGGGGTTGCAGCCAGAGCGCACCGTCTTCGCGTGGAACCGGACAATGGTTTCATTTCTCGTGGTTTCCGCGGTCTTCCTGCGCTGGCTTCCGCACTATGGCCTGGCCGTGATCCTGCTGATTGCGATATCTTCCTCGATGGCATTCGGGATTCTGCTCTCGCAGCGTGCCCGGTACCGGAAAATGGCGCAAGGCGTGAAGGCTGAACGCGTCAGCGCGGATGTTCTCGCCGTGCTGCTGACAACAGCGGTGCTGCTGGCTCTAGGCGCTTGCGCGATCATCCTTGTGCTCGGCGCCTAGTTCCGGGTGCTCGCCAGGCGCAGGTTTATCGAGGCTGCGGCAGTAGCGGCCAGAGGAGTTGCAGGCGCGGCGCGAGTGCTGTTCCGGCCCTATTGCGAATGCCCGGGCCGGTGCAGCCAGTCCAGGCGCTCTAGCTGTACCGGTGCTGGGACCCGGATTTACCGAAGGGTCAGGGCCCATGGAGCTCGAGAATCTCCGCGGAGCTGAATGCTACCGATTCCGCGAGCTTTTGCACCGCTGCATAACGCTGTGACTCCGCATCGATATCCTTGTGGAACTGGGAATTTCTTTCGTCCCTATCAGCCTCGAACTTCTTTCCGGCGAGAGCCAGCTCCCGGGCAATTAATGCTGCCAATCCGTCACGCAGTTGTTCCAGGGAGGTGTTGGAAATTTCCAATCTTCGGTTAGCTGCGCTCAGAACGGCATTAGGGTAGCCGGCGGCATCGAGTTGGCCGCGCATGAAATCGCTGGTCAAGAACTCTGTTTCCTCGGCTGCGGGCTGGCGGTTGAAAACGGTGGCAACCCGGTACGCGCCGGGCGCCTTGTCGCTGAGCAAAGTTCCCGGCAGAGAGTTCATGAGCACCGGGCCTATCTTCAGCGGCTGGTGCTTCTTGCCAAGAGTGAGGGAGAAGTCCATCATGGCTTTTCCTTTCCATGTCCGTTCCATGCCGGCGACCAGGGTGCTCTGCCGTGGGCAGCAGCGCCTGGCGCCAGCTCAGCTAGGCTTGCCGTAGGGTTGCTTGGCCCGTAGCAGGCAAGATGTCCACGCGGCGCTCTGGTCCCTGTAGTGGTTCTTGCGAACTGTAGGCAACCTTGCGCCATCCGCATGAGGTGCAGGTCCAGAGCACTTCACGCATCGTTACCAGCATGTCCTGGCGCTGGCCAGCTTCGTGGCCGCCTTCGTTGTCCCATCTCTTGAGCTGGTTTTGATCATCGACGAATCGACGGGTTTCTGTTTCAACCAAGGTATTTCTGTAGCACCTCGGACAGCTGTTCGGCTTGTCCATGACATTCCCTCCGTTGCTGCATAGTCGTTTTTATTGCCGTGCTCTGCCCTCGGTGCTGCAGTTCAAGGCCGGTTCCACGGGAAACGCCGTACCATTTCTTGAGTTGGGCATCGCGGGGACCGCGGCAGTTGTGCGCGTACTGCCGTTTTGCACTGTCGGCTTCAAAGGTATTGTCCGGCTGTGCTGGTTGCATGATTCGCCACTACCGGACCGAACCGGTCTGTGGGCTGCTGGAGCAAAACTGTGATTCGTTCCTGGCGGGCAACCCTTATCGGGCAAATGGGAGAAGCGCAAGGAAGCGGGCAGTTAATTCGAGCCGCCTCGATAAAGATCCCGGTTCAACACTGCTGCGTTAATCTGAACGCCGTCCTCGGCAATGAGGAGGGCACAAAAGCTCTACGCCGGTAGGAAGTGCTTCCGATGACGGCATTTCTACGGAAGTTAGATCCAATTCCAGTCTACTCCGGTTTCCCGGTTGTGGACCGGAAAATGGCCAAGTGAAGCGACGAAGGGTGCCCGCGGCTGCAACGGCTTGTGTTGCCGAGGGGCGTCACCCTGTCGCGGTCCGGGCCATGGCGCGGGAGGCCAGCGGAAACCGCCATCGGCTAATGCGGGGCCCGATCTTGAATGTTCCGGAGTTCGGGGTCCAACGGGCGGGAATGCGCGTACAGTGAAAATACCGGTCCAGCTCGAATTCGCTGTAAAAGGGGATGATTCGCGATGCAGGCTGACGCTAGATTCAAGATGCCGTTCAATTTCGCCCAGGTGGTTATTGCGGCTTTCGGAGCCATGGCGCTTAGCGCCTTGGCCTATTTTGTTGCCAGGGTTATCGGCGCATCCATGGAGTACTCCGGCGGCTTATTCCGGAACCTGGATTTCATCCACATCGTGCGATTCACTGCCCTGCCCGTTCTCATTCTCGGCTTCCTGACCTTCTTGATCGGCTGGGCCAAGCCGGGCTTCTGCCGCATCGCCCAGTGGGTCGGCGTTGCCGCCGTCTTGACCTCAGCGGTGGTGCAGTGGTTCTTCGCCGAGGACTGGGGGACCGCGCTGACCCTGGCGATTATGCACCTGGTTGTTGCAGCGTCTTGGTATATCGCGGTGAACTACTCGAATAGGAAGTTCAACGAGATCGCGGCCCTGGAAAACCTATAGCCCTGCTAAGTGTCGCGGTTCTCACGGGCTCCTGAGAGCCGTGGCACAGGCACTCGGGAATAGAATAGTTGTGAACTATCAACAATTCTAGGAGTGCCATGACGTCTCAGGGACAACCCAATAGCCCATTCAATTTCATTCAGGTGATTATCGGTGCGCTGGGTACCAGCTACCTGAATGTCATCATTTTCTTCCTGTCTGGCGCCGCTGGGGCATCCCGCCGGATTGGTCCTAATTCAACTGATGTTGTCGCCTTTGACCACCTGTTGCAGTTCACGTTGATCCCGATTCTGTTCTTCGGCCTGGTGGTCTTCCTGATCGGACGGGCAAACAAGGGCATTTGCAAGATCGCGCAGTGGGCTGGCTTGCTCATCGCGGTAGTCTCGATCGTTTTCCCGATCATGAACGCAGCAGATGCCGCTACCGCTGTGGGCCTGTCCCTGATCCATATCGTGACCGGTATCGGCTGGTTCTTCTCGGTGCACTACGGCAACAAGGAGCTCCACGTTCCTTCCAAGGACGTAGCGCTCGTCTAAGCACGAAAAGCAAAACCTCGCAGAGCGATCAGCAATGATCTGTTCTGCGAGGTTTTCCGTTAAGCCGTGAGAGCTGCTGGTGCTGATTCGGGCTACACCCCAACTTTCTCGAGCTGAGGATGCTCGTAGGCTTTGCGCATGCGCGGCAAGAACAGCAGGCTGACGGCTGCCGCAAGGCACAGCACCGCAGCGGTAATCCACGCGGCCAGGTAGCTGCCGGTGGTTTCCCGCGACAGCCCTGCGGTCAGCGAGCCGGCGCCTGCGCCGATCATGTGGAAGGCGAAGACCCAGCCGAAGACCACGGTGGCTCTAACCGGACCGAAGTACTGGCGGCAGAGCACCACGGTAGGAGGCACGGTGGCCACCCAGTCCAAACCGTAGAAGACAATGAAGATCCACATCAGCGGCTCGACGGTTGGACCCATCAGCGAGTGCAGGAACATCAGGGACAGTCCGCGCAACGCGTAGTACACCGCAAGCAGCAGCCACGGGCGTACACGGTCGGTCAGCCACCCGGAGAACACCGTGCCGAGGATATCGAAAATGCCAACCAGCGCCAGCAACCCGGAAGCGGTCGTTGCCGGCATGCCATGGTCGTGCGCCGCAGGGATGAAGTGCGTCTGCACCAGCCCGTTGGTAGACCATCCGCAGATCCAGAAGGTCATCGCCAAGACCCAGAATGCCGAGTAGCGTGAGGCCGCGAACAGGGCCTTGAGAGTCGCGGCAGCCATCGAACCCTGCTGCGTTCCGGATGCCGGCGCGGCTGCAGCTCCGGCCCCGCCGTAAGGCAGTACACCGGCTTCGGCAGGGGAATTGGCGAAGGGCCAGCGCAGCAACGGGATGATCAGCACCGCGAAGACCGCAACAACCAGAGCCGCGGCCCTCCATGAGTACTGCTCGATGATCAGCACAATGCTTGGCAGGAACACCAGCTGGCCGGCGGCATTCGCGCCAGAGAAGATGCCCATCACCAGGCCGCGCCGTTCGCAGAACCAGCGGTTGGCAACCACAGAACCGAAAACCAACGCCATCGCCCCGGTGCCCAGTCCAACCAGCACACCCCAGAGCGCCCACAACTGCCAGATCTGGCTGATGAACACGGACAATCCGGCTCCGGAGGCCACCAATGCCAGAGCGATGGCAGCCACCTTGCGCATGGAATACCGTTCCAGCAAAGTCGCGGCGAAAGGAGCTGCCAGGCCGTAGACCACCAGGTTGATGGTCACCGCGGTCGATAACTGGGAGCGGAGCCAGCCGAATTCGGATTCAAGTGGTTCAAAGAACGCGCCGGTGGTCGAGCGGAACGCCGCCGTGGCGACTAGCGCCAGCGTGGTCACGATGGCGACCAGCCAGGCTCGATGGATCCGCAATGGCTTCGGGGAGTTCAATCGCATGCTCCTTCTGGGTGTTGCTTTAAGCATTGCACCGGCGCTAACAGGCGTTGGAGTTCGTGACGTGCGAAGAACAAATATTGATGTCCGAAACAGGTGGAGCGCCTTGCCTCGCCGGGATTAGCTGTCCATGGCGAAGCGCGGCAGACTCAGTTTTTGCGCCTGATCGGCTCTGCTTATTCGCTATGCGGGGTCGTTGCCGTTGCTGGGGTTCTGGCGCCGGCTGCGAGGGTGCCGGTCCTGCGGGGCCGGCGCACCCAGCGCCTGCCGCGGAAAGGTTTTTAGCTTGGCCCCGGAAGGCGGTTCGTCCTGGTCCAGCGGATCGGCCATGGACGATGGGGCAGCGGAGGCTTGGCCTGTTGCGGCTGCCTCGGCGGTTTGGGCCGTCACCGGGGCATCGCGGATCACCGGCATCCTGCGTGGCGGCAGCGGACGACGATGGTGCACGAGATAAATCAGCATGGCCAGGGCCTTGTGCATGACCACGATGGTGAAGATGGCCGATCCGGCATAGCAGCCCCAGGCGACCAGGTGAAGCGTGGTCACTTCAAGGACGTTCAGCTCCAGCGAGCCGTTGAGCATCATGACGGCGCCGATTTGCTGGATGACCATGCCGAGCACGGCCAACCCCACCGCAAACCAGAAATACACCAGGGTATCGGCTCCGGGTTTCTTCACGACAGGCATTTGAACCTCCGTTGGCCAGCTGTCGGCGGTCATTGCTACACACTGTAGCCCATGGCAGGAAACAGCTTATCTGCCCAAGGTGGCCCGGGCCTGGCGCAGCAGCGGCTCATCGACCATCTGCCCTTCGAAAGCGAAAACTCCGGGATTCGCCTCCGCGGCGTCGAGGATCCGCCGGGCACGTTCCCGTTCTGCTTCGGTCGGTGCGAACGCCTCGCGAATGACCGGCATCTGGTTCGGGTGGATCGAGGCTTTCGCGGCGAATCCCGAGGCCTTGGCATCGCGGGACTCCTCGCCCAGGCCTTCGAGATCTGGAATATCGAGGTACACGGAATCAATTGCGGCCTTGCCTTGGGCCACCGCATGCAGCAGCACCTGCGACCGCGCGAACCGTGCCACCTCGCGGTAGCTGCCATCCTCGCCCCGCGAAGATGTGCCGCCGAGCGAGGCGATCAGGTCTTCCGCGCCCCACATCAGCGCGACGACATTCTGCGCCCCGGCAATGTCCGAGGCATTGGTGATGCCCTTGGCGGTTTCGCACAGTGCCAGCACGTCGTAGCCTGCCAGCGCGGCCGGCTGCGCCGCCGATTCGCACTTGGGCAGCATCACGGTGCGGTAGGCCGTTTGCCCCAGCGCTGCCAGGTCCTTGGCGAAGTGCTCGCTATCGACCGGGTTCACGCGCACGATGACCCGCGCGGGATCCAGCGGCGTATCCAGCAAGGCGCGGCGGGCCGCGTCCTTGTTCCCGGCAGCCACAGCGTCTTCCAGATCGATGATGACCGCATCGGCACGCTGTGCCGCCTTGGCGTAGCGCTCGGGCCGGTCGGCCGGGCAGAACAGCAGGGAAGGGCCCATCAGGAACTCAGTCATCAGCTTTTCCTCCCTTGGCCTGCATCGAATCCTGGTGTGCTTGCCTGGTCCACATCAGGCAGGTGCGGTTTGCGGTGGCCACGATGTCGCCGTGCTGGTTGCGGCCGGTGTGCGTCATGGACGCCAGGCCCTGCCCGGGGCGGGACTTCGATTCGCGCAGTGCGGTGATCTCGGTTTCGGTGTAGAGGGTATCGCCGTGGAACATCGGGTGCGGGAAGCGCACGTCATTGATGCCCAGCTGCCCCACGATGGTGCCCTCGGTCAGCTGGCCTACCGACTGGCCAATCATGGTGCTCAGGGTGAGCAGGGAGTTGACCAGCGGCTTGCCGAAAGGCTGGGTGGAAGCCCATGCCGCGTCCAGGTGCAGGCCCTGGTTGTTCATGGTCATCGTCGTGAACGCGACGTTATCCGCTTCGGTCAGGGTGCGCCCGGGCTTGTGCACGTAGGTGGCCCCCAGCTGCAGCTCATCGAAGTAGAGGCCGCGCTGCTCGACACGTTTGTGGGTTTGCTCGCTCATGCGTCCTGCTCCTGATGCTGTGCTTCGGTTGGCTGCGCTGCTTCCACGGTGGCCACGACCTGCTTGGCCTTGACCAGATCCCCGGTCTTCAACCCGGTCATGCGCACGATGCCGTCCGCGGGGGAGAAGAGCTGGTGCTCCATCTTCATCGCTTCGATGCTCAGCAGCAGCTGGCCTTCGGCGACCGCATCGCCATCGGCCGCCTGCACGTTGATCACGGTGCCGGGCATGGGCGAGAGGACATGCGGGGAGAAGGTCCCGGATTGCTTGGCGATGGTGGCCAGCTGGCGTTCGAGGACTTCTTCGCGGGGCAGCTTGCGCACCGCCGCGGTCCAGCCTTCCTCGCACAGCCACAGCGTGCCATCTGCGGCGAAGGCATGCTGTAGTGCTGTGCGCTGCCCGTTGACGGACAGTGTTCCATCCGGTTCCTGCCGCACGGTGAATTCTTCGGCGCCCACGCGCACCCGGCTCGAATCGGGGTCCCTGAGCAACGCGGTCCTGCCCTCGGCGGCCTCGACGTCGAAGTGCCCGATGCTGGCCCGGCGATGCTGGGCCCGCCATCCGTCGCGCAGGCCCCACGGGGTATTCGCGGCTGGAATGCGCCGATCCTCCAGATGCGCTGCCAGTGCCAGTTCGCGGGACCCGACCTGGCGGAAGCCGAACTGGTCCATCTTCCGCTCGATCAGGTTGGTGTCCAGGGCTCCGGCGGCCACATCCTCGTCGGCCAGCAGCAGCCGCAGGTATTCGCTGTTGGTCAGCACGCCCAGCACCACGGTGCCGGCCAGTGCCTTATCCAAGCGGGCCAGCGCCTCGGTGCGATCCGGGCCCCAGGCGATGAGCTTGGAAAGCATCGGATCGTAGTGGGCGCTGATCTCCAGGCCGTCGCGCAGAGAGGAATCCACCCGGACATTCTCCGGCTCGCGCACGTGCAGCACGGTGCCCACCGAGGGCAGGAAGCCGGAGGACGGGTCTTCGGCGTAGAGCCGGGCCTCGATGGCATGGCCTTCCAATGCCACCTGGTCCTGGGTGAAGTCCAGTGGCTGTCCGGCCGCGATGCGCACCTGCCACTGGACCAGATCCAGCTTTGCGCCGTTCACCCGCACGACTTCCTCGGTGACCGGGTGCTCCACCTGCAAGCGGGTATTCATTTCCATGAAGAAGAATTCGTCGGGGTTCTGGTCGCTCACCAGGAACTCGACAGTTCCGGCGCCGACGTAGCCCACCGATTGCGCAGCGGCCACCGCGGCGGCGCCAATGCGCTCGCGGATCGCCGCGCCGTGCTCCAGATTCTCGAACAGCGGAGCCGGGGCTTCCTCGATGACCTTCTGGTGGCGGCGCTGCAAGGAGCATTCGCGTTCGCCCAGGTGCACGGTGTTCCCATGCGCATCGGCCAGGATCTGCACCTCGATATGCCGCGGATTGCGCACCAGCCGCTCGAGGAACAGGGTGTCATCGCCGAAAGCATTGCGTGCGGTGCGCCGGGCGCTGGCCAGCGCTTCGGGCAGTTCTGCGGCGGAATCCACGGCGAACATGCCCTTGCCGCCGCCGCCGGCCGAAGGCTTGATCAGCAGCGGGAAGCCGACGTCCGCGGCAGCGGCGAGCAGCTGCTGATCGCCGAGGCCGGGTTCGGCGATGCCGGGAACCACCGGCACCTGGTGGGAGAGGACATGGTTCTTGGAACGGATCTTGTCGCCCATGAGATTGATGGAGTTCACCGGCGGGCCGATGAAGGTGATGCCGGCAGCCTCCAGCGCACGGGCGAAGTCCACGTTCTCGGAGAGGAACCCGTAGCCCGGGTGCACCGCCTGGGCACCGGTGTGCCGGCAAGCGGCGATCACCGCGTCGATATCCAGGTAGCTTTCATTGGCCGCAGCCGCGCCGATGCGCACCGCGCGATCGGCTTCGGACACATGCAGCGCCCCGGCATCGGCATCGGAGTAGACGGCGACCGATTCGATGCCCAGCGCCCGCAGGGTGCGGATGATGCGCACCGCGATCTCTCCGCGGTTGGCGATCAGGACAGTGTCAAAGAGCTTGGTAGTCATGGTGTTTTCCTCGTACTACATCCGGAAGAGGCCGAAGCTGGTCTCCGGCAGCGGCTGGCGGGCGCAGACATCCAGGGCCAGGCCGAGCACCCGGCGGGTATCTGCCGGGTCGATGACCCCGTCGTCCCATAATCTGGCGGTGGAATAGTAGGGGTTTCCCTGGGTTTCGTACTGCTCGCGGATCGGGGCCTTGAACGATTCCTCCTCCTCGGCGCTCCAGTTGCCGCCGCCCGACTCGATTCCGTCGCGCTTGACCGTGGAGAGCACCGAGGCGGCCTGGGCCCCGCCCATCACCGAGATGCGCGCGGCCGGCCACATCCACAAGAAGCGCGGGGAGTAGGCCCGGCCGCACATCGAGTAGTTGCCGGCGCCGAAGGAGCCGCCGATGACCACCGTCAGCTTGGGCACCCGGGCGGTGGCCACGGCGGTGACCATCTTGGCCCCGTGCTTGGCGATGCCGTCCGCTTCGTAGTCGCGGCCCACCATGAATCCGGCGAGGTTCTGCAAGAAGAGCAGCGGGATGCCGCGCTGGTCGCACAGCTCGATGAAGTGCGCGCCCTTCATCGCGGACTCGGAGAACAGCACGCCGTTGTTGGCGATGATGCCTACCCGGTGCCCGTGGATCTGCGCGAAGCCGGTGACCAGGGTGGTGCCGTAGTCGGCCTTGAATTCGTGGAACTCGCTGGCATCGACGATGCGGGCAATGATCTCGTGCACGTCGTAGGGCGCGTTGACATCCACCGGCACCACCCCGGCCAGTTCACTGCCCGGGTAGAGCGGCTCGACGACCTGGCTTTCGATACTCCAGGCGGGGGCCGGGTTGGCCGGCAGGGTGGAGACGATATCGCGGATGATCATCAGCGCGTGCTCGTCGTTCTCGGCCAGGTGGTCCACCACGCCCGAGGTCTTGGCGTGCAGGTCGCCGCCGCCCAGCTCCTCGGCGGTGACGATCTCCCCGATGGCGGCCTTCACCAGCGGCGGGCCGCCCAGGAAGATGGTGCCCTGGTTGCGCACGATGACCGTCTCGTCGCTCATTGCCGGAACGTAGGCGCCGCCGGCGGTGCAGGAACCGAGCACCGCAGCCAGCTGCGGGATCTTCTTCGCGGAGAGCTGCGCCTGGTTGTAGAAGATGCGCCCGAAGTGCTCGCGGTCCGGGAAGACCTCGTCCTGCATGGGCAGGAACGCCCCGCCCGAATCCACCAGGTAGATGCAGGGCAGGCTGTTCTCCAGCGCGATTTCCTGGGCGCGCAGGTGCTTCTTGACCGTCATCGGGAAGTAGGTGCCACCCTTGACGGTGGCGTCGTTGGCGATGACCAGCACGTGGCGGCCGTGCACCAGGCCGATGCCGGCGATCATTCCGGCGCCGGGGCTGGCGCCGTCATACATGTCCTCGGCGGCCAGCGGTGCGATTTCCAAGAAGGGCGAGCCGTCGTCCAGCAGCGCGTCTACGCGTTCGCGGGGCAGCAGCTTGCCGCGATCCACATGGCGCTGCCGGGACTTCTCGGAGCCGCCGCGCGCAGCGCGTTCGAGCCGTTCGTGCAGTTCGGCCAGCAGTGGTGCCTGGTCGGCGGCGTTGCGCTCGAACTGCTCGGGGTTCAAGTGGGAGGAGAGGGTCTTCACGAAGTCAGTCCTTGCTGGTCGGTTCGCTGGCGATCACCCGGGGTACGGGCAGCTGCTGCGCAGGCAACGGGAATTCGTCGGGCACGGCCAGGATGCGCATGGCCAGGGAAATGAAGTTCAACTGCACTTGGGCCAGTGTGAGCCGGCCGTCCTTGCGGTACCAGTGCGAGACACCGGTCCCCATTTCCATCAGTGCCAACCGGGCGATGCCCAGGTCCACGGTGCTGAAGCTGCCCTGGCGCTCGCCGGCCTGAAGCGCGTCGGCGAAGAGCTGCTCGTAGGCGTCGCGCAGTTCCTGCATCTGCTCGCGGGCCTTGGCCGATAGCGCGCGCATCTCGTATTCGGTGACACGTGCGGTGCTGGGATTGGTGGCGGTGAACCCCACGTGGAAGGCCACGAGCAACGCGAGCTGGCGTACCGGGTCCTTGCTGCCGGCCAGCGCCTGCTCGGCACCGGAGATCATGGCGGCCAGGCAGTCGTTCATGATGCCCACCAGCAGGTCTTCCTTGCCGCCGACGTAATGGTAGAGGGTCGCCGAGTTCAGTCCTACGGCACTGCCTAGTTCGCGGATGCCGGTGGCGGCGAAACCGCGCTGGGCAAAGCAGGCTACGGCTGCTTGCTGGACCTTTCCCAGTTCCATGGACACCACCCTGTGACTCAAGAGTCAATCAATCGATTGACTGCTTCTATCCAACCGAAGAAAAAGTGTGGTGTCAATCACCGTCTTCCGCGGACGGGGACACCGAGTGGCGCTGCCATCCGCACCTCATGCAACGCTCATGTTAAAAGGGGCCGAAATATGACGTTTGCTATTTATGAATCAAATGCAAAACACTAGACTGCTTGATGTTATTTACTGTCAAGCTCTAGTTAATTCTGCTGGGCAGCTGATCAGACGCCACTGGAAGGCATGATGCCGCAACCTGAACCACGTTTCCTCAACCGCCAAAACCCAACCCCAGCCGGACCGTCGCGCCGCGGCCTGCTCGCCGGTGCCTCCGGGCTCATTGCCCTGGCCGGACTGGCAGCCTGCGCATCACCGCAGGCCACGGACGCGGACAGGGCAAACCTCGCCGGACCCCCGCAGACCCCCGATGAAGTGCTGCAGGTACTGCGCGCCGGGAACCAGCGCTACGCCGACGGCATGCCAGAACGCCCCAATCAAGCAACCGAACGGCGCAGCGAGCAGGCCGAGCACCAGAACCCCTTCGCCCTGATCCACGGCTGCGTGGATTCCCGCGTGACCCCCGAGCTCCTGTTCGACCAGGGGATCGGAGACCTGTTCGTCACCCGGACCGCCGGCGGAGTGCTCGATGACACCTTGGTTGGCAGCATGGAATTCGCTGTTTCCAGTCCCTATTCGGTCCCGTTGCTGGTGATCCTCGGCCATACGGCCTGTGGTGCGGTGGCGGGCACCTTGAAGGCAATGGAAGAAGATGCCAAGAATCCGCAATTGCCCGGCGAGATGGTCGACTTCGCTGAACAGATTGCTCCTGTAGCACGCAAGGCAAAAGTTGAAGGTTCGGGCAGCGAAGAGGTGGACCAAGTGGTGCAGGCCAATGCCCGTGCCGTCACCGAGCAGCTACTGGAGCGATCTGCCATCATTCGCGAGGCAGTGCAAGAAAAGCGGACCCGGGTGGTGGCAGCTGTCTACGACCTGGACAGCGGAGAAGTGCGCTGGCTCGATGGCTAGCTCCGATTTTCCGGTTGCGAATTAACCAGAAGTTCCCGCCGGTGGAACCGGCGGGAACTTCTGCGATCATCACTCGCACCCTCGCTGAGGTTGTTTCTACGATATTGACAATGCCTATGGCCACGCTGAGCGCAGGCTCCACGGCGGCAGGGCATCTGGCGAACGGGGCGATCCAGCTACTGGACCAGCTGGGCTTCCAAGGTTGCAGCCGAAACGCGAATACCGGCGGATGGCCAGCTCGCCGCTATCCTGATGCAGCTGGTCAGACGCAAAACACCCATTCCCGGGCCTTTCGGCACGGTTTCGGGATTTGCCAGCAGGTGCACTGGTACTCTCGACGCTGGATGCTAGTGAAGCATTCCCCGTGAAGAATCCGCATGCACGTGCAGTGAAAGGCCCCATGGCAGCCAGCGAATCCAGCGTCAACTCCCGCGCCCGCGCTGCAGTCGCGGCCCTGTTCCTCACAAACGGAGCACTCTTTGCCAATATGGCGCCGCGCCTTCCCGAGCTGAAGCGGGAACTGGAATTGGACACCGCCGGCTACGGCTTGCTGGTCACCGCATGGCCTGTTGGGGCAATCCTTGCAGGGTTGGCTGCAGGTGCGCTGGTGCGCCGTTTTGGTTCCGCGCAGGTTGCCGTCGTGGGCACGATAGTTACCGGTGCTGCCTTGCTGGCCGCCGGCAGCGCGCCGGGCGTGGTCTTGGTCGTGCTGGCTTTTGCCCTGGGCGGCGCCATGGATTCGATTACGGATGTCGGGCAGAACGCGCACGGGCTGGTGGTGCAACGGCGCTATGGGCGTTCGATACTGAATTCCTTCCACGCATTGTGGTCTGTCGGAGCGGTGATCGGCGGTTTGATGGCCGCCGGAGCGATCCAGATGAACTTGGCATTGCCAGTGCATTTGGGCATATCGATGGTGCTCTTCGCCGCGGTGGCACTGACTGCCCTGAAATTCTGCCTGCCTCGATCCGCCGAACTGGCGGTCATAGAACCTGTTGCACCACCTGCACCCGGAACTGCCCGGGCCGCGGCCCCCGCAGGATCCCGCGGACGGCTGCTGCTGATGATGAGCGCCCTGGTCTTGATCTCCGTAGCCGGAGTAATGGTTGAAGACGCCGGGAATTCATGGTCCACGCTGTATCTTGGCCAGCTGGGGGCGCCAGCGGCGCTGGCGGCCAGCGGGTTCATCGCTCTGGTCGGGGCCCAGTTCATTGGCCGAATTCTCGGCGATGGCATGGTCAACCGCTTTGGCCAGCGCGGCATGGCCCAGTTCGGGGGAGCGCTAATAGCAATCGGTATGGGTCTGGCGTTGTTCTTCCCCACGGTTCCGGGCACGCTGCTGGGATTTGCCGCGGCTGGATTCGGCTCGGCAACCCTGGTCCCGGCGGTGATGGACCAGGCCGACAAGCTGCCCGGCCTGCCTCCGGGAACTGGGCTGAGCATCGTCTCCTGGCTCATGCGATTGGGCTTCTTGTTCTCGCCACCGCTAGTTGGTTTCCTTGCCGAGAACTTCGGGTTGAGCATGGCCCTGATGGTGTTCCCCATTGCGGGACTTGTGGTGCTTGCTTGCTCGCCAGTGCTGCGTGGAAAAAGCCCGCGGAGCGATGGAACAGGGGAGCAAGGAAGCCGTAGCTAGTTTTCGCCCCGAAGCGTGATGGACTCGATGGCTTCTCCGTGCAGGTCTTCAATGACCAGATTAACTACCAGTTCCCTCCAGCTGATCAACGGGCTGATGGCACAGCGAACATAGTCAAGGACTTGCTGCTCGATAACCTGGACCGAACTATCCCCAGCCATGCTGACATGGCATTGCACCCTCCAGTTAAGGTGGGGAATCTGCGTGTCAGTCGCCTTGATCTCCGTGTAGTTCAATTGCGCTGTCGGCGACTCGGAAAATGCCGCTCGAATCGCCTTGATTAATTCCAGGGACGATACGCGTTTGGCCAGTCCCGTGCCCGCATCTTGCACATCCCACATCCGCTGGAACGGCGAGTGCTCGGCTATTTTGCCCAATATTCGCTGCGAGAATGCTTCAGGCTGGTGCTCCGGGGTCGAGCTGTGCAGCAGTTGGGTGATGAATCCGTTCTGGTCCTTGAGCCGCTGCCGTTCGGCGTGGCACCACCGGCACTGCAATTCGTGCAGATCTGCAGGTTCATCCAGGTTCAGCAAAACGTCTTCGGTAGTACGTCCGCAGGGAAGGGTTTTCATGACACCGCCTCGCTGATTGCATTGCGTGCCCGTGCGAGTCGCCCTCGCACAGTTGATTCTGAAACGTTGGTCACCAGGGCCGCTTCCTTATAGCTCATGCCTTGGAGCGCGACCAGTACGAACGCCTGGCGAAGCGCCGAAGGCAATCCGTTGATGATCTGCCAGGCATCGGCAATCTCGCCGCGTTGCACGGCGACGTTTTCTGGCAATTCACGGTCAGGGACTGGGGTTTGCTCTAGCACTTCATCATCCACGGTTTGCTGGTCATTGGCACGCTGGCGGATGCGATCAAGACAAATATTTCGTGCCATGCGGTAGAGCCAAGTCTTGAACGCGGCACGTTCGCGCAGCGAGCCCAATGACTGCCACGCGCGGATCCAGGCATCCTGGGTGGCATCCTCCGCATCGTGCCAGCTGCTGAAAAAAGTCTTGCAGTATTGGCGCAGGCCGGGTGTCAGCGCGGTGACGAGTTCGCCGAAGGCCTCGGGGTCCCCCTCCATTGAACGACCAACAAGCACGGTCAACCGGGTCGGTTCCAAACACCCCTCCTTAAGTGATATATATCACACTCATAATGTGTGAGGATTAATCTGTAGCTCTCGTCTGTATGAGTGTAAGGCACAAAAATATCCGTTCAATGAATGAGGAGACCATCATGGTGCAACGCGATTCACAAGGGCCAATCATCAAGCCAACCGGCGAAGAGCTGGAACGCCAGGCCAAGGCAAAGGCCGCAAATGACACGCCGGTCCACGAAGAGCTGCGCGGTCCGCTGCACACCGAACTGGGCAAGACGACCATCGAAGACCGTGTTGTCCAGAAGATCGCCAGCATCGCCACCCGCGAAGTTTCCGGCGTCTACGCCATGGGCAACGCCGCCCGCCGGACCTTCAACTCGCTGGCCGAACGCATCCCCGGTGCCCAAGCCAACGCGGCTGGAGGCGTGAGCGTCGAAAAGGGCGAGCAGCAGACCGCCATCGACGTGTCGATCGTAGTTTCCTACGGGTTCTCGATCGTTGAGGTCTCCAACGAGATCCGTTCGAACATCATCGCCCAGGTTGAACGCGCCACCGGCTTGGAAGTTATCGAGGTAAACATCGAAGTCACCGACGTGCACCTGCCAGAAGACGATGACGATGACGCCGAGCCCCGCGATGGCCTGAAATAACTGTCCTCATCTAAGGAGCAGAACATGTTACACGTCAAGTGGGGTTTGGCCATCGGCTGCCTAGCCGGATTGCTGATTGCCTTCGGATCATTCACCCAGTTCGTGGTGGTGGCATTCTTCGCCATCATCGGCGCTGGAGTCGGATGGCTTTTGCAGGACAGGGTTGACCTCAGTCAAGTGTTCAGCAAACGTCGGCGGTGAAGCAGATGGCAGAGCTGTCCTCTAGCCGTGGAAGCACCACGGTGAACACGGCCGTCTATTCAAAAATCGCTGCCCAAGCAGCCTATAAGGTGCCAGTTGTCGGCTCTGCCGCGGGTGGGATCCTGGGGCTGGGCAAGTACAAGGATTTTGACAGCCGGCCCAAGGCCAAGGCCGAGGTGCTTGGAAGTGCAGTGGTGGTCGATTTGGACCTTGGATTGAGCTATCCGAGCAATGTCCAGCAAGCCTGCGAAGACGTGCGGAACATGGTTGCGGCTGATCTGCGCAAGTATCTGGGCGTTGAGCAGGTGCAAACCGATATACGGGTGAGCTGGATGTCAACGCCGGATGAAGGAACTAGCAACAGGAGGCTGCGATGAGCAGGTTCTGGCACGTTCGCAGTGCCCGCACCATGGCCTTGATGATCAGCTTCATCGTCGTGTTGGCCACGAGCATTCTCCTGGCGCTATCCTGCCTGCTGCGTTTGACCAGCGGACAATGGCCCGGTTTTGCCCAGCAGGGCATTAACGCGGTCAGCAACTTGCGCTTCAATGACAACCTGGCAGTGATCGCCATGGTGGTTCTTGCGGTGCTCGGTCTGCTGCTGTTGCTCAGCGCGCTCATTCCAGGGCCCCGGCAGAGCATCCTGCTGACTACCGATGATCCTTCAGCGGGGTCGGAACAGGCAATCTCATGCCGTGGAATATCAACCTTGGTGGGGCATGAGGTCGAGCGAACCGATTCGGTGACCCGCGCGAGCGTGAAAACCAGCCCGGCCCTGGTCCAGGTTACCGTGCAGACTCCAGCGCACTCGGTTCAGCGCGTGCGGGAAAACGCGCAGGCGCGGGCGCAGCGCGTGATCGACGGGTTGCCATTGCAACGCGCTCCCAAGGTCAAGGTCTCAGTGCAACGCCGAGGGGGAAACTAGAAATGTTCAGAACGCATGTGGTGCGCCAACGACTTATTCTGGCGATCTTCGGTTTGGTCCTGCTGGCGGCCGGTGCCTCGGGCCTCGCAGCAGTCTGGTGGGGGCTTGGCCAAGGCGCTGGCCTCGGCCAAGCCCGGATTGCCAGCAGCCTGCCGATCGATCAGCAGTACCTGCTGCCACTGGGACTCGCGCTCGGAATTGCCGGCATCGTGCTCTCGCTGGCGGTGCTGATCACTGCCATTCCGCGCCGCCCATCGGCGCATGAATTCAGATACGAATCGAGCAGCGAAGGAGTCAGCGAGATCGAGACTTCGGTAATAGCCAAAGCCGCGGAAACGGCCGCTCGAACGCAACCGGAAATCGTGGATGCGAACGTTCGAATTGGCGGCAATGCAGCTGAACCCGTGCTTTATGCGCGATTCACCCTGCGCGCCGACGCTCCGGCGAATCGAGGGATCGAGCTGGTCAATGGCCGCGTGGTACCTGACCTTGAAATGGTGCTGGGGGTGCCTTTCTCCCGCAAGCACATCTCGTTCAGCTTCCAGAAGCCGGAAAAGCAGGATTCGAATAAGGCCGTGCTCATCTGAGCCGGCCCAGGAAAACAAAAAATAGCCATTAACGGCACGGGCATCGTGCCGCATCTCTTGGGGAAGTAGGAATGCATGGGAATAATCGGTTGGATCATCCTTGGCCTCGTTGCCGGTGCGATCGCGAAGGCAATCAAGCCCGGAAAGCAGGGAGGCGGCTGGCTTGCCACGCTGCTGCTCGGCGTGGTCGGGGCGGTGCTGGGAGGCTGGATTGGCTCGGCAGTTTTCGGTGTCGGAGTGAGCGAGTTCTGGTCATTGTCCACCTGGCTGCTGGCCATCGGCGGCTCGCTGCTGGTCCTGGTCATTTGGGGTTTTGTCAGCAGCAAACGCGACTAGGGGCATGCGCTGAACTGCCTGCAGCCTGATGGCGCTGGCTAATGGGAACGGGCGGGATCCTTATGGATCCCGCCCGTTTCCTTCTGCCGCAACGCCTGCATGATGCCGGTGAGAACCTGCAGTGCCCAGGACAGCGCGGGGCCAGGTGCAGCGCGAATCATCCAGCTTGGCATGCAAGGCGCCCTCCGCTACGAAGGCCATCATCGACAAGACCAGGCAGATCCCAGTCGAGCGAACGTGGCGGCCAGGACCGCCTGGAAACCGTAGGGCTAGGCTTGGGGAATGGAAGATGCGCTGAAAAAGATCAGCTGGCCGGTACGCACTGAACGCCTGTCCCTGCGTCGCGTGAATTCGGCTGATGTGGAAGACCTCTGGCGCTACCGGCAGCTTGCCGATGTCACCCAGTGGATTACCGCTGGCCCAGCAACCGTGGAAGAATTCCGTTCGCTGTTCTTCGCGAAGGACTATCCGCTGAGGAACCTGGCTGTGGAACTGGACACCGGGCAGGGGACCCAGCTGATTGGCACGGTCATGCTGGATATCGTGGATGGCTGGGGGCAAAGCGAAATTGAGCAGCGCGCCAAGGGCGTTGAGGGCAACCTCGGCTGGAGCTTCGATCCCTCCTTCGGTGGCAAGGGCTACGCCACTGAAGCCGTTGCCGCTGCCATGGGCCTGTGCTTCGGCCCTCTTGGCCTGCGCAGGGTTACTGCCGAATGCTTTGCCGCCAATGAGCCATCATGGAGACTGATGGAGCGTTTGGGGATGCGCAAGGAATTCCATGGCCGCAAGGACAGCCTGCATCGCAGCGGTGAATGGATGGATTCCGTGGGCTACGCGCTGTTGGCTGAGGAATGGACGGCCCAGGCCTCCTGCTAAAGGATGAGGGATGGATCCTTGATCACCGGTGTGTTCTTTGAAAGGCTGGAAGGGAACAGCACCACCCCAGCGAGCTAGGCGGTCCCATGGGCAAATCAACGCGCACCAGTGTTCTTTTGGCGCTGGCAACCGCCGCTATTCTGCTCATGGCGCTGTCGGAGGAACCTACCTGGGGGTTGCTCGTAGGCAGCTGGACCTTGATGCTTTGGGGTTGGACTGGCAGTCCGAAGCCCCAGGAAATCACCGTCGATGCACAGGGGCTCTCACCCCGGGATGTGAAGGAATACCGCCGTCAGCATCCGGGCGTGACGATGGTTGACGCGATCAATGCGCTGGGGAAGTCCAAGCAATAGCAAAAGCAGGGCCCGCAGTGCGGGTGAATGGATGCAGTTGAGCCCCATGAACTAGTTGTCGTTCACGGGGCTCAACTTTTGGTGTTCATGGCGTTGCCTAGTAGTAAACCGCCAGCGGGCCATTGGGGCCCGGGATGACCTTTACCGGGGTTTCGAAGACCTTGGTCAACACCTCATCGCACATGATTTCATCAGGGGTGCCGAACTCGACGACCTTGCCCTGCTTCATTGCGCAGATGTAGTCGGCGTAGTGGCCGGCGAAGTTGATGTCGTGCAGCACGATCACGATGGTGCGGTTCAGCTCGCGGGCAGCGCGCTGCAGGTGCTGCATCATCACTACCGAGTGCTTCATGTCTAGGTTGTTCAGCGGCTCATCGAGCAGCACCGTGTCGGTGTCCTGGGCCAGGACCATGGCCACGTAGGCGCGCTGGCGCTGGCCTCCGGAGAGCTCATCGAGGTAGCGGCTTTCCAATTCGCCCAGGTCCAGGAAGTCGATGGAGCGCGAGATGATCTCTTCATCGGCCTGGGTCAACCGGCCCTTGGAGTGCGGGTAGCGGCCGAAGCCCACCAGCTGGCGCACGGTCAGGCGGGTCACGAAGTGGTTTTCCTGGCGCAGGATCGAGACGATCTTGGCCAGATCCTTCGAGTTGGTCTTGGATACGTCGTAGCCGGAGACCTCGATGGAACCCTGGTCGATGCCCAGCAGGCGCCCGACCATGGTGAGCATGGTGGACTTGCCGGCGCCGTTCGGGCCTACCAGGGCGGTGATGCCGCCGGTGGGGATTTCCAAGCTGACCGGGCCGATGGAGACCGTGGAGCTGTACTTCTTGCTGACGGAATTGAGGGTAATCACAGCCGGCCCTTTCGCAGGATGAAGATCAGGAATGTAATGCCGCCGACGGCTTCGATGATGATGCCGACCACGCCTTCTGCGTAGAAGATGTTCTTCATGACGAAGTAGGCGCCGGCCAGGACCACGAAGCCGATGAGGAAGGACATCGGGTAGATGTAGCGGTGGTCGTAGGTGTCCGCCAGCTGGTAGGCCAAGGTGGCCACCAGGAAGCCGAGGAAGGTCAGCGGGCCCACCAGTGCGGTGGTGACCGCCATGAGAATCGATACGAAGAACAAGGTCTTCATGACCTCGCGGCGGTGGTTGATCCCCAGGTTGATGGTGGTTTCCTTGCCCAAGGCCAGGATGTTCATCTTCTTCGAGGACAGCACCAGGTAGCCGCCGGCAATGGCCACCAGCGGGATGGCCACCGGCATGTAGCTCATGTCGGCGTTGGCCATCGAGCCGAACAGGCGTGCGGTGAGGACATCGAATTCGCTCGGGGTCAGCAGGCGCTGCATGAAGGTCGAGATCGAGCCCAGCCCGGTGCCGATGATGATGCCCACCAGCAGCATGATCTGGATGTTGCCCAGCTTGCCCGAAAGCAGCCAGCCGTACAGCGCCACCGAGAGGCCCACCATGATCGCCACCTGCAGGACGAACTGGCTGACTCCGGTGAAGAAGGTCACCCCGGCAACGCCCAGCACGAAGATCGCACCGGTCTGCACCACCCGGTACAAGGCTTCGAAGCCCATGATCGACGGGGTGATGATGCGGTTGTTGGTCACCGTTTGGAAAGCCACCGTGGCGATGGACTGGCAGGCGGCCACGATCACCATGGTCAGGATGTTGCTGGCGCGCAGCTTGGCGATGATCCAGAATCCGTCGGAGCCAAATGGCATGGGGTTATCCCAGGCGAGCAGGCCGATCCCGAAGAACAGGGCCAGCCCGATCATGATGGACAGGGTGATCCAGTATCGCTTGCGGACCTTCTTGGTGGGCAGCGGCCCGGCAGAACGGGCGGAGTGGTGGATGCCCAAAGCGGGATGAGTCATGAGATTAGCCAACTTTACGCTGCCTCAGAAGCAGGAAGATGAAGACGGCCGCGCCGAGTACGCCCAGGATCAGGGAGACCGGGACCTCGAACGGCATGATGATGGTGCGGCCGATCAGGTCGCACACCGTGGTGATCGCGATGCCCAGCAGGCAGACCCAGGGCAGGTTGCTGCGCAGGTCGTCACCGCGGACCATCGAGACGATATTCGGCACGATCAGGCCGAGGAATGGCAGGTTGCCGATGACCACGGTGACCACGCCGGTAGCGACCGCGATCAGCGCGGTGCCCAGCAGCATCACCTGGCGGTAATTCAGCCCGACGTTGGTGGCGATTTCCTCGCCGAGCCCTGCTACGGTGAAGCGGTCGGCCACGATGTAGATGGCAATGGCGACGATGGCCACGATCCACAGCACCTCGTACTGCCCGCGGATCACAGAGGTGAAGGAACCAGCCAGCCAGATGCCCATGGACTGCAGCTTGTCGGTGGACAGCGCGAAGAAGGTGGAGAAGGCGCCGACCACGGAACCGAGCATGATGCCCACGATCGGCACGGTCAGCGAGGCCTTGAGCGAAATGCGCTGCAAGAACAGGAAGAAGATCATGGTGCCGATGAAGGCGAAGACAATCGCGACGCTCATCTTGGCCAGCAGCGACGCGCTGGGGAAGAGTACCAGCATGGTCAGTAGGCCCAGGCCCGCCCATTCGGTGGTGCCGGTGGTGGTCGGCTCCACGAAGCGGTTCTGGGTCAGCAGCTGCATCACCAATCCGCTCATGGCCATGGCCGCTCCGGCCAGTACCAGTGCAATGGTGCGCGGAATGCGGGTGACGGCGAACATCATCGCGCCGTCGTCCTTGCCGAAGATGTCGTAGACGCCGGTGAACAGGGAGAACGCCAGCAGCACCAGCACTGCGAGGATGCCCAATGCGAGTTTTCCGGAAAGGACCTTGCTCTTGGTCCGGGCCGGGGAGGTCGTGCTTGTCATTATGCCGCCGTGGAAATAAGTGGTGGGAAAACAGCTCTAGTGGCGAAGCCGGAATACGGCTTCGCCACTAGCTGGCTGGGGTGTCCGGAATGCTACTTGGCAGCTTCCAGCGCGTCAGCGAAAGTATTCAGGAACTCGGTGTAGGTCTGGATGCTCTCGTTGGTGTAGGTGTCAGCAGGCATGACGACAACCTGGGATTCCTTCGAGGCGGTGACATTCTGCAGCGCCTCGGACTTCTCCAGCAGGTCCTTTGCCGGCTGGTAGTCCGCACCGTCGGCTTCAACCGCTGCGTCGCGGTCCATGACGATGATCCAGTCCGGGTTGGACTTGGCGATGGCTTCGACCGAAACGTCGTCGCCCTCGTGGTCGGTGGAGGATTCGTCGAGCTTCAGCGCCGGGGTCAGGCCCAGGAAGTCGAACATCGGGCCGACGGTGCGGCCGGTGGTAGGAGCCGAGTAGCCCAGCTCGCCGCCCGAGGCGATCAGGCCCATGACGGTCTGGTCCTTGTCGTAGGCATCGGTGACGCGCTTCTCGGCGGCTTCGAAGTCCTCAACGAGCTTTTTGGCCTCGGCCTGCTTGCCGAAGATCTCGCCCAGGGTGGTGACCTGGCGTTCCAGCTCAGCGTCAAATGGCTCGCCTTCGCGTGGGTCCAGCGAAATGATGGCGGCTTCCGGAGCCAGTTCCTTGAACTTCGCGGCGTGCTGGGTGTAGCGCTGGCCGTTGATGATCAGGTCAGGGTCGACGGTGACAACTGATTCCAGGTTCGGTTCCTTGTGGCTGCCCAAGTCCAGGATGTTCTCGTCCTTGGTGTAGGAGATGGTATCCGGCATCAGCGAGACAGCGCCTGCGGTGAGCTTGATGCCCCAGGAATCCAGGGTCTCGAAGGTGCGGTTATCCGTGGCAACGACAGACTTCGCGGGAACCTCGATCTTCTTCTCACCTTCATTGTCGGTGATGGTGACGGTCTTGGTGTCGCCAGCCTTGGCCTCAGCTGCCGTATCGGTAGCGGAACCGCAAGCGGTCAGTGACAGTGCGGCGATGCTCAGCAGTACGGCAGCGCGAAGCTTCATGGAGGACATGTATTCCTTCTTCGGACAGCAACCGGCGTTGGTTGCGCTATTGAGTGATCTGATAATTAGCTTAGCCTTATCTGAGCGAATTAAGCCAAACGGCTCTTATGTTAGCTAGGTCACCCAAATGCGCGAATTCAAGGCTGGAACCGTCCGTAAATGCGGCTCTTGATGAGGCTTGCCCCAGCTGACTGGGCTATTTCAGGGAGAAATAACGATCATCGGCCTTGTTTAATTAGTGTCCGAAGGCATGGAGGAAGCTGCGTCAGGCAGCGTAATGAATTGCACCTCCAGCTCATTGCATGAGCCGAGCCCTGGCGCAGATGCTGCCATTGATGCCCGTTTTGCGCGCCGGTATCAGGCTGCCGGGTAGGTGATCCGCGACTGCTGGTCGATCACCGCGCCCGGGCTCAGCTCGGCAGGTTTGGCCGGATGCCCATCGATGATGTGGAATACCTCGGCACCGCGGGCCAGCAGATGATCAGCAATGATCCTGCGATGGCAACGCCACCATACAGCTTCGGCGCACATGATCGCCGTCTTCTGGCCGGCGGCCCGCGCCTGCAACCGCTGGAGCGCCTGCAGGAAATCGTCCCCGAGGGCATGGTCGGCGTAATTATGGAAGCTGCGGTTCGTCCACCATGCGTTGACTGCGAAATCGACGCTTCGGCTCACAGGACGCCTGCCGGTCAGCGCTTCCGCGTGGTGCAGGCTGATTCCTGCCGTGCTCAAGGAGGCTTCCAAGGCATCCGCATTGAACTGCGGGAATTTGCGGGAGCCGGCCAGTTTGCGGACATCCACAACATTCGTGACTCCGTACTGCGTTAGCAGTGCGAGGAAATCCTCGATGGATCGTGCCGAATGTCCAATGGTGAAAATTCCAGCGGGCAAAATGCTGGCTCCTTGGGTGGGGAAGGGGCGGGGCTAATGCTGATCGTGCTTGGCGGAGCTGAGGACTAGTTGGAGCAGCTCTTCGACTTCGGCAGCACGGGACTGCCAGTAGCCGGTGTCGAGCCCGAAGCCGAGTGTTGCTTCATCGGCGCGTTTCTTGAAATAGTCCCGGTGGTCCTCCAGCGCATTGGCCAGGTCCGCGAATTGGTCATTGCTCAGTTCCAAGTTCAAGGTTCTCTGCTTCATGAGCTTCATCCTGGGTCGAGTGCGAATTCTATGAACCCGAGCGTACGCCCATTGCCAGCCGAAATGACCGCTATCAAGCTGGCACTCAGAAAGTCGTCGCCAAAGCTCGCCGGGAATAGGCTCGTGGCAGGCCTTGTTGTGCCGAATACGAGCATCGATCAGAAGGAGCAGTTCATGGCTGAAGAAAATCGAGTAGTTCTCATTGGCGGACATGGGAAGGTTGCCCTGCTGGCAGCGCCCAAGCTGGTTGGGCGCGGCTACGCGGTCAACTCGCTGATCCGCAACCCGGAGCATGCAGCCGACATCAGCGCCACGGGCGCCACCCCAGTAGTCATCGACATCGAAAGCGCTGGCGTGGATCAGTTGGCCCAGGCCTTTTCCGGTGCAAGCGCCATCGTCTTCTCCGCAGGTGCCGGTGGCGGCAACGAGCATCGCACCCGCGCCGTGGACTATGATGCCGCGGTGCGTTCCATGCAGGCCGCCAAGCAGGCCGGCGTGGACCGCTTCGTGATGGTCTCCTACAGCCGCGCCCTGGTGGATGTGGACAGCCTGGATCCGGCCAACTCGTTCTACACCTATGCCAAGGCCAAGCACGACGCCGACGCGTACTTGCGCGGCACGGAGCTGGACTACACGATCCTGGGCCCGGGGGCGCTGACCCTGGAACCGGCCAGCCAGCGCGTGGTGCTGGCTGACAAGGCAGGCAAGGTGAACGGAGCAGACGTTGAAGGCGAGGCATCGCAGACCTCGCGCGAGAACGTCGCCGAAGTGATCACCCATGTGGTGGCCAATAATGCAGCACGCCGCTCCACCGTGAACTTCTACAACGGGAACATGCCGATCGTGGAAGCGATCGTCTAGGAATGCGCAGCCGCAGCCCTGCCTCCGCAACGGGGGCAGGGCTGTTCTGCGTCTGCGGATGAAAGTTCTGCGGCTTCCACTGAGTGGATGCGGAGCCTTCTGCCCGCGGGCAAGCGGTGGGAGGACGCCAAGGAGCTTCTCGCGTTCCGGAGCAATTATGCGCACACCCTGTATTCGGTGTCCATGGCCCATCAGCTGCTGGGCCATCACCCGGAAGCCGGTGCCAATATCGTGCTGCTGGCCATGCTGCTGCACGATATCGGCTGGTCTGCCGTGGATCCGGCCCTCGTGCTGGGCGCTATCGCACCGGGTGCGGGCAATGCCGAAGGTGGGCCAGGTCCAGATCACCGACTGGGAGAAGGTCTATGCCGCGATCCCGCATCAGGATATCTTCACGGAGCGCAAGATCGACCGGCCCGGAGCCCTGGTTGTCGTCCGCCCGGACACGTATGTCGCCCAGGTCTTGCCGTTGACTGCCCGCGCGGAACTGGCCGAGTTCTTCTCGAAGAACATGGCATTGCCGAAGGTGCCTGAATTCTCCTAGGCCAATCCGGTCCTCGATGGAGAGCAGGGCAAGAAGAAAACCCCGGTGCCGAAGCACCGGGGTTTCCTTTTGTCATCACTCGCACCTTCATGAGGTACTTATAACTCTAGGACGGCTGACTGTGAGCGCGCTGGGCTGAGCCTGCCATTTGGCTTGGCATTCAGAGACCCGCCGGAACGACGGCCGCCGGGGTCATGGGAAAGCCGTTCACGGTCTTGGGCCGCGGGGGAGCGTAGGTGCGCACCTTGGAGGTGCTCAGCCCCATGCGGACCAGCGACTCCGCGATGGTCACCGCTGCGCGCACGCCATCAACAATTGGCACGCCGGTGGCCAGCCGCACCTGTTCCTCCAGCTCGGCCATGCCGCCGCAGCCCAGGCAGATCACTTCGGCCTTGTCGTGCTCCACTGCCTGGCGGGATTGCTCGACGATGGCCGCTACCGCGCGCTGCGGATCGGATTCCAGTTCCAGCACGCCCAGCCCGCTGGCGCGCACCGAGGCGAGCCGGTCGGTCAGGCCGGCCAGTTTCAGCCGGTCCTCGATCAGCGGCACCGTGCGGTCCAGCGTGGTGACCACCGAATACTTGTGGCCGAGGAATTGCGCCGTGGAGGCGGCGGCTTCGGTAATGTCCACGACCGGGACATCCAGCAGTTCCTGCAGGCCCTCGCGGCCGTGCTCGCCGTAGCCTGCTTGGATGACCGCGTCGAATGGCTCGGTGTAGCGGACCACCTTGTCCATCACGGCGATGGCCGCCAGGTAGCTCTCGAAATTTCCTTCGCAGGAGTCAGCCCCGAAATCCGGGGTCAGCTCGATGATCTCGGTACCGGGCGAGGCGACCTGCCGGGCGGAATCCCCGATGGCGCGGGTCATGGATTGCGTGGTGTTGACGTTCAGGATCAGAATGCGCATGAGTTTTCCTAGTGGGTTGGTGCCACGGCGATCGGCTCGCCATCGATGTCTGCCAGATCGTGCTGGCGCTTGGCCAAGGCCAGGTAGGCCAGGGCACCGGCGCTCGAACCCAGGAACCAGGCAAACGGACCGACAATGTGCAGGGCAGGGACGAAGGCCAGCACCAGTGCGATCACCGAGCTGATCACCAGTGCGCCGACAGCCCGGTAGTTCACGCCGCGGGTGAAGTAGTAGGTGCCTTCGGCATCCGAGCGGTACAGGTCCATGACGTTGATCCGGGCTTTGCGGATCAGCCAGTAGTCGGCCATGATGATGCCGAACAGCGGGCCGAGCAGCGCGCCCAGGCCGCCGAGGAAGTAGTTGATGATCTCGGGGGAGTTGTACAAGTTCCAGGGCAGGATGACCAGGCCGATGACCCCGGAGATCAGTGCGGCGGTGCGGAAGTTCAGCTTCTTCGGGAGCAGGTTGGTCAATGCGTAGGTCGGTGCCACGAAATTGGCCATCAGGTTCACCGCGATGGTCAGCACCAGCAGGGCGGCGGAGGCCAGCAGCAGCAGCAAGGTGTTCGGGATCGCGCCGACAATATCCGACGGCGAGGTGATGACCTGGCCGTTGATGGAGAACTGCGTACCGGTCAGGACCACCACGATGGCGCCGAAGAACATCATGTTCAGCGGGATGCCGAAGAAGTTGCCCTTGACGATCGCCTTCTTGGAGGATGCGCCACGGGTGAAGTCGCAGAAGTTCAGGACGAAGGTGCCGTAGATCGAGACCCACAGCGCGGCCGCGCCGAACATCGCGGTCCACATCTCGATGCCGGTCTTCGATTCGCCGGTGCTCATCGAGACGTTGAAACCCGATTCGAAGAGCATCCAGATGGCCAGGCCCAGGAAGGTGGCCAGGATGACCGGGCCGGCGAACGCCTCGTACTTGCGGATCATCTCCATGCCGTAGCTGACGATGACCAGCTGCACCGCCCAGAGGGCGACGAAGCAGATCCAGCCCAGGGCGTTCAGTCCCAGGAAGCTGGTCTGCTCCAGGGCTGCGGACCCCGGGGCCACGGCAATCACCATGACGGCGAGGACCTGGGCGGCGAGGTAGGTCTGGATGCCGAACCAGGCAATGGCCACGGCCCCGCGCAGCAGCGCGGGAATCTGGGCGCCGTTGATGCCGAAGGCGATGCGGCTCATCACCGGGAAAGGGACACCGGTTTTCTCGCCCATGAACCCCGAGAAGTTCAGCAGCGCGAAGAGCAGGACCGCTCCGATGCCCAGCGCGCCGAGGATCTGCCAGCCACTCATGCCCAGCGCGAAGAGCCCGATGGCGAAGGTGTAGTTGCCCAGCGAGTGCACGTCGTTGGCCCACAGGGTGAAGATGCTGTAAGAGCTCCAGGTGCGTCCGGAGCGGGTGGTTGGTGCCAGGTCCTGGTTGTAGAGCGACGCGCTCAACTCGAAGGGATTGGCCCGGTCGATAGCGGGCCGGTTTTCCTGCGGTGCGGCCTCGGGCACCATTTCAGGGGTCTTTTGCGACATGATGGACATCCTTGTCAAAGGGTCATGCATCCGGGCAGGCGCATTCGGGCGCACTGCGGCAGGGGAAGATGACAGATCTGGGGAAGCGGAGCGTTCAGGGGAACGGCCCGTGCCTGCCTGCGGGGACGCAGGACAGGTAGGCGGGCCCGCTTACGGGTAGATCGGCTGTCCGAAATTAACGTAGAACTCGGCCGGCGAGCCGAGAAGCGGCATGGCCGGGCGCGGCGCAACGGCAAGCCGCTGTGCGCTGTGCGTGATGCACGGTGGAAAAAGCATGGCTGCTCCTGAGCTAGGAAGTCACTCCGAGATATGTGCCAGGTGAGTAACCACCACTGTATGCACTGGATCACATTCCCGCAATAGAAAATGATAATTTCACCAGATGGTATTTTGTCCGGATTCCGGAGCCTTTTATTCCGTTCCCGGAATCCACTGATGAGCCAGCTTTTATCAGGAGCGCACCGGGCGCCATTCCTGTCCTGATGCCACTGCAGCGCTCTTCTGCGCGGCTCTGCACGCATCGGCACTTCGTCCCAAAACCTTCTTGACAGTGATTGGCGTCTCGTCCTAGAGTTTTCATAAAGCAAAAGCTAACTTCCATAAAGCGGAATCTTTGGAAGGTGTTCTTGAAGGGAAATCCAGTGTCCTACACTCTGAACTGCTCGATCCTCCTCACCGAGTTGCCGCTGCTGCAGCGCGCGGATGCCGCCAAGCAGGCGGGTTTCGACAGCGTCGAATTCTGGTGGCCATTTGGCGAAGCCGCCCCCTCCGGCAAGCAGGTCGACGAATTTCTCGCCTCGCTGGCCAACGCCGGCGTCCAGCTGGACGGGCTGAACTTCTTCGCCGGAGATATGCCGGCAGGCGACCGCGGACTGGTTTCATGGCTGGGGCGCGAGTCCGAATTCAAGGACAACATCGACGCGGTAGTAGCGATCGCCGAAGCTACCAGCTGCAAGGCCTTCAACGCCCTGTATGGCAACCGCATCGAGGGCGCCGACCCGGCGGCCCAGGATGCGCTGGCCTTGGAGAACCTGGTGGCCGCGGCCCAGGGCGTGGCCAAGGTCGGCGGCACTGTGCTGATCGAGCCGGTCTCCGGCACGGAAGCCTACCCGCTGAAAACTGCGGCCCAGGCGCTTGCGGTCGTCGAGGCTGTCAAGGCCCAGGGCGAAGGGAACATCGCGCTGCTGGCCGACTTCTACCACCTGTCAGTCAACGGCGATGACGTCGCCGCCGTCATTGAAGCGCATGCCAAGGACTTCGGCCATATCCAGATCGCCGATGCGCCGGGCCGCGGAGCTCCGGGCACCGGGGACCTGCCGCTGCAGGACTGGATCAAGCGCTCGCGCGAGTTGGGCTACACCGGCAACGTCGCCCTGGAGTACAAGCAGGAAGCGGCCACCGCCTTCGACTGGCTCCAGAGCGCCAGCAGCAGCGCCGCAGTCTAGAGAACACCTTTTCGCACAAGAATTTTTGGAGAATCACATGTCGCAGAACATCGCCTTCATCGGACTGGGCATCATGGGCCTGCCGATGGCCAAGAACCTGGTCAACGCCGGCTATCACGTCACCGGCTACAACCGCAGCGACAAGGCCGGCAATGAGCTGGCCGCCGCTGGCGGAACCAAGGCCGCTTCCATCGCGCAAGCCGTGGCCAATGCGGACGTGGTCATCACCATGGTCCCGGATTCCCCGGATGTCCAGGCCGTCACCCTCGGCGCAGAGGGCGTCCTCGCCAACGCGAAGGCCGGAGCGCTGTGGATCGACAACTCCTCGATCCGTCCCGACGTGGCCGTCGAGCTTGCGGCCGCGGCCCGCGACGCCGGACTGCGCCCGCTCGATGCCCCGGTCTCCGGCGGCGAGGCCGGCGCCATCGAGGGCGTGCTGTCCATTATGGCCGGCGGCGAGCCAGCTGACTTCGAGGCGGCCAAGCCGGTGCTCGAAGCCGTGGGCAAGACCATCGTGCTGGTGGGTCCTTCGGGCTCCGGGCAGACCGTCAAGGCGGCCAACCAGCTGATCGTCGCGGCCAATATCCAGGCCCTGTCCGAAGCGGTACTCTTCCTCGAAGCCTATGGCGTGGACACCGACGCGGCCATCAAGGTCCTCGGCGGCGGCCTGGCCGGCTCCAAGGTGCTTGACCAGAAGGCCCAGAAGATCCTGGACCGCGAATTCGCCCCGGGCTTCCGCTTGGCCCTGCACAACAAGGACATGGGCATCGTGACCTCCGCAGCCCGCGAAGCCGGTGTCGTGCTGCCACTGGGCGCACTGGTCGCCCAGCTGGTCACCTCCACCGTGGCTTCCGGCGACGGGGCGCTGGATCATTCGGGCCTCTTCCGCGGGGTGCAGCGCCTGGCCGGCAAAATCGAGGCCCCGGTCCCGGCCTAGCGCCGCTAAATCTTCCTACGGCGGGGACAACTAGGTAACCCGCTTCTTCAGCTAGCGGCCGCGCAATACCGGCTACGCTCCGGTGCCGCCGGGCCCCTGGTACACGGCAGGGGCCCGACGCACCGTATCCGCTGCGCAATGGGCTTTGTTCCAGTTCATCGCCGCTAGCTGGTGCTCAAGGAAGCGGCGTTGTGGTGACTCATGCACCTTGGCTTCCCGCCGTAGGTATCCTTCTTTTCTTCTTCTCGTTCCAAAGGACGTATTCCCATGCCTAAGATGCGCGCAATCGACGCCGTCGTCCAGATCCTGGCCAAGGAGGGCGCCACCGAGGCGTTCGGCCTGCCAGGAGCCGCGATCAACCCGCTGTACTCGGCCATGAAGGCCCACGGCGGCATCCGCCACACCCTGCACCGCCACGTCGAGGGTGCCAGCCACGCCGCCGACGGCTACTCGCGGGCCACCGGCAAGATCGGCCTGTGCCTGGGCACCTCCGGCCCTGCCGGCACCGACATGATCACCGGCCTGTACGCCGCGATCGCCGACTCCATCCCGATGCTGTGCATCACCGGGCAGGCCCCGACCAATGTGCTGCACAAGGAGGACTTCCAGGCCGTGGACATCGAGTCCATCGCCAAGCCGGTGACCAAGTACGCCTCGACCGTGCTGGAGCCGGGACTGGTTCCGGGCACCTTCGCCAAGGCCTTCCAGATCATGCGCTCGGGCCGCCCGGGCCCGGCCCTGATCGACCTGCCGATCAACGTGCAGATGGCCGAAATCGACTTCGACATCGATGCCTACGAGCCGTTGCCGGTCCAGAAGCCGAAGGCCACGCGCGGCCAGGCCGAGAAGATCGTGGACCTGCTGCTCTCCGGAAGCAAGCCGATCATCATCGCCGGCGGCGGCGTGATCAACGCCAACGCCAGCGCGCAGCTGGTCGAACTCGCCGAGGAACTGGACATCCCGGTCTCCCCGACCCTGATGGGCTGGGGCGCCATCCCGGATGACCACCGCCTGCAGTCGGGCATGGTCGGCATCCAGACGCACACCAAGTACGGCAACCAGACCTTCCTGGAATCGGATATGGTGCTGGGCCTGGGCAACCGCTGGGCCAACCGCCACACCGGGGATCTGGCCACCTACCGCGCCGGACGCAAATTCATCCACGTGGATATCGAAGGCACGCAGATCGGCCGGGTGTTCTCCCCGGACCTGGGAATCACCTCGGATGCCGGCGCCGCCATCGAGGCCATCCTGGAAGTCGTGCGCGAGCGTAAGGCCGCCGGCACCCTGCCGGACTACTCGGCCTGGGCCAACGAGGCCACCGCCCGCAAGTCCACCGGGCACCGCAAGACCAACTTCGAGAACGTGCCGATCAAGCCGCAGCGCGTCTACCAGGAAATGAACGCCGCCTTCGGCCAGGACACTACCTACGTGTCCACCATCGGGCTCAGCCAGATCGCCGGCGCGCAGATGCTGCATGTCTACAAGCCGCGCAACTGGATCAACGCCGGACAGGCCGGCCCGCTGGGCTGGACCGGACCGGCCGCCCTGGGCGTCGTGCGCGGCAAGCCGGGGGAAAAGGTCGTGGCCCTCTCCGGAGACTACGATTTCCAGTTCATGATCGAGGAGCTGGCCGTCGGCGCCCAGTTCAAGCTGCCGTACGTGCACGTGGTGGTC
This sequence comes from Glutamicibacter sp. NPDC087583, assembly GCF_044743685.1. Lineage (NCBI taxonomy): Bacteria > Bacillati > Actinomycetota > Actinomycetes > Micrococcales > Micrococcaceae > Glutamicibacter > Glutamicibacter sp. NPDC087583. Next base: position 336,448 of record NZ_JBIUWY010000004.1, read on the forward strand.
AACAACTCCTACCTCGGACTGATCCGCCAATCGCAGCGCGCCTTCGAGATGGATTACCACGTGTCCCTGGGCTTCGATAACATCAACTCCCCGGAAACCAACGGCTACGGCGTGGACCATGTGAAGGTCGCCGAGGGCCTGGGCTGCAAGGCCGTGCGCGTCGAGGATCCGAGCCAGCTGGCTGCCGGATTCGCGCAGGCCAATGCGCTGGCCGAAGAGCACCAGGTGCCGGTTGTGGTGGAAGTGATCCTGGAAAAGGTCACCAACATCGCCATGGGCGCGCAGCTGGATGCAGTCAATGAATTCGAAGACCTGGCTTTGGACGCCGCCGATGCACCAACCGCGTTGGTGCCGATGGCTGCCTCGGCCACCGTGGGTGCGTGAAAGGGCAGTCGTCGCTGACCTGCAACCCGCAAAGTTTGGCGCGGGGCACCGGTTCACCAATACGGGTGTGCCCCGCGCCACAGCAACCTAGACTTGGCATAGAGCTGCCGAGCCCCAAGAACACCTAGCAATTAACGAGTAGGAACACCTCATGAGCATCAACGAAGCTGTTGGCCGCACATCGTCCCCCACCGCCACCGGAACCACCTATGACCTGGTGCTGCGCGGCCAGCAAGTGCTGACCGCGCAGGGCATTGGCCCGCGCGAGATCGGCGTGCGCGACGGAAAGATCGTCGCCGTGCAGGAATTGGGTGCCGGACTGGCCGCAGAGCGCGTCATCGAGGTGGCCTCCGACGAGGTCCTGCTGCCCGGACTCGTTGATACCCATGTGCACGTGAACGAGCCAGGACGCACCGAATGGGAAGGGTTCGAGTCGGCGACCAAGGCCGCCGCTGCCGGCGGGGTGACCACCATCGTGGACATGCCGCTGAACTCCATCCCGCCCACGGTGAACCTCGAAGCGCTGGAAATCAAGCGCGCGGCCGCTTCCAAGAACGCCTATGTCAACGTCGGATTCTGGGGCGGTGCCATCCCGGGCAACAAGAAGGATCTGCGCGAGCTGCACGAAGCTGGAGTCTTCGGCTTCAAATGCTTCCTGCTGCATTCTGGAGTCGACGAGTTCCCGTCCCTGAGTGTAGGCGAGATGGAAGAGGACATGGCCGAACTGGCCTCCTTCGACTCGCTGATGATCGTGCACGCCGAGGACTCCGATATCATCGGCAACTCCCCGCAGCCGGTGGGCGGCAAGTACGCCGGCTTCCTGGACTCGCGCCCGCGCGATGCCGAGAACACCGCCATCGCGCAGGTGATCGAGCGTGCCCGCACCACCGGAGTGCGCGCCCACGTGCTGCACCTGTCCAGCTCGGATGCGCTCCAGATGATCCGCGAAGCGAAGGCCGAGGGCGTGCTGCTCACCGTGGAAACCTGCCCGCACTACCTGACCTTGCTGGCCGAGGAAATCCCCGACGGCGCCACAGCCTTCAAATGCTGCCCTCCGATCCGCGAGAATGACAACCGCGAGCTGCTGTGGAAGGGCCTGGAGGAAGGCATCATCGACTGCGTCGTTTCGGACCATTCCCCATCCACCATTGACCTCAAGGATGTGGAGAACGGCGACTTCGGCGTGGCTTGGGGCGGGGTGGCGTCGCTGCAGCTGGGGCTGCCGCTGATCTGGAGCGAGGCGAAGAAGCGCGGACTGAAGCTGGAACAGGTCGTGCAGTGGATGGGCCTGAATCCCGCGAAGCTTGCCGGACTGGGCGCCAAGGGCAGCATCGAGGTAGGCAAGGACGCGGACTTCGCGGTCTTCGCTCCGGAGGACACCTTCGAGGTGGATGTCCAGAAGCTGCACCACAAGAACCCGATTTCCCCGTACCAGGGCAAGACCCTGAACGGCGTAGTCCGCCGGTCCATCATTGCCGGGACCGACGTGGACTTCCAGAATCCAACGGGTCAGCTGATCCGCCGCGAGAGCTAGGAACCGGTACCTCGCAGAGCCCCTGTCCGCAGGACGGGGGCTCTGCCGCGCCGTGGGCAATGATAGCCCCGGCGTGCTTTGGCTACCGCAGATTCGCAGCGTATTCACCGGTGGTACGCAGGCTATTTCCCTGGCGCATAACAAACAGGTATCGATTGGATGTGGCGTTAAAGGATTGGGCTGCCCAGCTCATAGACTGTCAGCACTATGGGGATAGAGCAGCCGTCACTCTGAATACAGGAAATGGGTATGAACGCGATTACTGCTGCTTCGATTATGAGCAAAGAAGTCGACGATCTGGCGTTGGGCGAAGTGGTCCAGGTGTCGCTGGTCTTCGGCGCAATCCTCATGGCTGTGCTCCTTGCCTTCGGGCTCAAGACCTATGCCCATTGGCGCCGGCATGCCAACGGTTCTCCAGCTGATCAGCGTCCGGCCGAGCGTGATGAGGCTCCGAGTCCAGCAAGCGGTACCCGTCAACTCCCAGCACCGCGGATTGAAGTGCTTTCGGCGCTCGGGGACCTGCGCCGGACCGGGGCCTTGAACCGCGGTTTAGAGGACAGCAGATGAGGTAGCCTTCGGAACCGACTGTTGACCCGACTGAGCCAGTTGACCCGACTGAGCCGACTGTGGATCCTACGGAACTTACTGAATCCGATGAAGCCGAGGAAGATCTCGTTCAGAAGGCAGCTCCGGCTGAAGGCTCAGCCGAAGCTCCGCCGCCATCTGAAAAGGATGACAAGCTTGCGGACACAGGTTTCACTGCGATGTACGTGTTGATCGCTGGACTCCTTTTGGCAGCTGCTGGTGTGCTGATTTCTCGGCGCAGCAACCGCCGACATGGCTAAAGCCTAGGATTCGAATGAGGCTGTGAACTGTTCGCGGAGCAGGCTCTTGCGATCGTCGTAGGACCGATCGTCTAGGCTCTTGCAGATAGTTCGCGCATACGCCCGACTGGAATTAATTTTCCGGTCGGGCGTTTTGCGTATCTGGACGATGTGCAAAAAACGGGCAGCTGTTTCAGACCGTCCTGAGCTTGACTCAACCGGCCGGATTATTTGGTGCGTTGCTGATGGCCTCTCCGCCCGGTGTTCTCATCTGAACTTCGCCGGTCTGGTTCCCTCCGCACTGTGAACCTGCAGCGATGAGTCACCAGAATCTAGGACCTCGGTTGAAACCATTAGTGAGCTAACAGTTGTAGCTCTCACTGCCATCGGTATTGCTTGCTCGCCGACACGCAGTTTCGGATTTCCTGCGAAAGTGCCGTCACGAAGTGAACCCAGGCGCCCTCTAACTCTATGGATCCATCGAATGGACACTCGTTGATGGCATGAAAGCATGCGCTTTAGGAATCTCCCAGCAATCCGGGCGCAGCATGGGGATGCGGCTTTCTTCGCTATCAGGAGGACCAGAGCCAAGAACGCAAAGGATCCGCTTCTGAACGCTCCATAGAAAGAGAACGTCATGAGTATGTCACTCGCAATCTTCGGCATTGTGGCCTCTATAACCGCGATCTTCAGTGCATTGAGCCAGCGGGGACGACGATGGCTGGTGCGTGACTTTACGCACTACAAGACCATCCTTGTTGCTTGGATTGCTGGCAACTTGGTGTTCGTAGCCGCGGCCTGCTGGCATCTTCTCTTCCAAGGGCAGTCGGACATCGGGGCAGTCGTGGCCATAATGATGGCCATCTCATTGTTGATTTTCTGCCTGTCCATGTTGACGCTGCAACGAAGGCCTCAGAACAACACCCGTCCGAGACGCTTCCTGGCAGTCGGAGCACATCCTGATGATGTCGAGCTGGCTTGCGGTGCGACCATCGCGAAATTGGTGGATGCCGGCCATGATGTTCGTATCGTGGTCATGTCGCAGGGTGAAAGTGGCGGACATGCTCCTCGCAGGATTCAAGAAGCCCGACGCGGAGCCGGTTACCTGGGTGCCCAGTCCCATACGGTGCGGTCCTTTTGCGATACGCGGCTGTCGGAGAATTCCAACCTGATGGTTGCAGCGATCGAGGAGGAAATCGCTGCTTTCGGACCGGATGTCGTGCTGACTCATTCTGCTACTGATATCCACCAAGACCATGAGGCGGTGCACCGTGCAGTAATGCGCGCCGGGAGGCGACTGCCCTCCATACTCTGCTTCGAGAGCCCCTCGGTGGGCAATGATTTCTCTCCAAGCTTCTTCGTTGACGTCGAGAACTACACCGACGTCAAGGTCGAAGCCATCAAGCTACATGCCGATCAGCGGAACAAGCCCTATATGACCCGTGCGCGGATCGAGTCCATGGCTACTTTCCGTGGCAACCAGGTCAAGCAGCAGCGGGCCGAAGGATTTGAAGTAATGCGCCTCGTATCAACCACAGTGGGAGATTTCTAATGAAGATCCTAGTCACCGGGGTCGGAGGTCCAGCAGGAAGCTCGCTTGCGCGCCAGCTGCACGCGCGAGGACATAGCGTCATCGGCGCTGACATGGTGCCAATAACTGATCCGCTGCTCGACGCCTTCCACCAGGTGCCAGCAGCCGGTCACCAGCAGTACCCCACTCGGCTTCAAGAGATTGTTCTCCAGCACTCAGCTGAACTGGTTATCCCGACCGTCAGCGAAGAACTCCCGGTGCTTTCGGCAGAGAGTATCCGAGAGCTGCTGGAATCGGCCGGAGCCCGATTATTGATTTCCTCGAAAGAATCCGTGCTGATCAGCGACGACAAGTACTACACGATGCTGACTTTGCGAGGGGATAACGTGCCCGTCCCCGATTTTGCCCGGATCAACGCTGGCAGTGGCGAAGCCTTGGCGCAGTTCAGCCCGGAAGAGCAGATCATCATCAAGCCACGCGTATCGCGCGGAGGACGGGGCGTCCGCTTGGCTACGGCAGGAGACCTCGGGGCAGGCCGCGTACCGGCTGGTACGCGGGATCTTGTGCAGCGCTTTGCCCCCGGACGCGAATTCGCGCCGATGATCTTCAGGAACCCTGATTCCGGGGAGATCGAGGTCTGCGTGGTGGTGGAGAAGACCGAGCTGCGCGAGGGGCTCGTGGGCAACGCAGTATCGGTGCGCCGCTGCGAGTCGAATGATCCAATAGCCGCTCATGTTGCGTGGGTGGCCAAGAATGCAGTGCAGTCGCTGGAGCTGGTCGGGCCGGTAGACATGGACGTGCGCCTGGGTGGCGATGGGCAACCGGTGGTGCTCGAGGTCAATGCCCGTTTCGGAGCCAATAGCCAGTCCGCGCCGGAACTGCTGGATGCTGCATTGCGCTTGCTCGGGGTGGCGTCCACAGCGCAAGTTGGCTGTGCATGAGTTCGGCACTCGTTCTTGGCTATTACACACTGACCGCAGTCATCCTTTCCGTCGGTGTGCTCAAGCTGGGGTTGATCCCCTTGGCGTTGCTTTTCGAATGCCGCCGGGGTCTGCTTTTCACCCGCTACGGGAAGCTGTCGTCATTGCCTCCTGGCAGCCCGGCAAACACTATTCTGCGGCCCCGCCGTCGAACCCGGGCGTCGAGGCATTTCGGGCAGATCCCGGACTACAGGGTATCGGTAATCATCCCGGCCTATAACGAGGAAGTGGTATTGCGCGCCTGCGTTGAATCAATTGTCCGAAGCAAGGGAAACCTCGCTGAAGTGGTGATTGTCGATGACGGATCCACCGATGGCACCGCACGGCTGATGCGTGAGCTGGCTCAAGAGCATCGCCTGGTGCAGGCCATCAGCCAGGAGAATGCCGGCAAAGGCGCGGCACTTAATCGTGGAATTGCCCTCGCGACTGGAGAGATACTGGTTTTTGTCGATGCCGACGGAATTTTTTCGCCGGTGACTATTCCGTGGTTGCTCACTGGATTCCGCGATGTGAAGGTGGGGGCGGTTTGCGGTGACGACCGGCCTGTAAACCTGGATAGGGTGCTGACCAAGATGCTTTCGGTCCTTTCGCATCTGGGAACGGGGGTTGTTCGGCGGGCGTTGTCCCTGATTCATTGCTTGCCGGTAGTTTCCGGGAATATAGGTGCATTCCGTGCTGATCTGGTCAGGGATCTTGGCGGGTTCCGCACCGATACGGTTGGAGAGGACTTGGAATTGACCTGGCGCTTCTATGGTGCCGGGTATCGTGTGGCTTTTGAACCACGCGCGATTGTCTTGGCGGAGTCACCTTCTACGCTGCAGGCGCTGTGGAAGCAACGAGTCCGCTGGGCACGGGGCCTGCTGCAATCGATCAAGATACATTGGCGGATGCACGGCAACCCCCGGTTCGGGCCGTTCGGAGTGTTCCTGCTGTTCAATTTTCTCACGATGGTGGTGGTGCCACTGGCTCAGATCCTGGTGCTTGCCGGATTGCTCTATTTCATCCCGGCCGGGCTGATTACCTTCGGCGGCGAAGAAGAAGCAACCTTAATTGGTCGCACCGCGATGGTGGTCGGTTGGATTGGCATCGGAATCACGCTGGCTTCGGTGGTTCTTGGCATTGCGCTGAACACTGCATGGAGGGATTTGGCGAACCTGTGGACCCTACCGCTATGGCCGTTCTATGCCACGGGGATGGGGCTCACCATGCTCGCAGCGGTAGCGTTTGAGATCCGCGGGAGGCCCGCCAAATGGAACAAGCTGCAAAGAACCGGTGTCATTTCCAGCGGTGAGTTCTCTGCCATTCTTGGAAGCGGATCATGAGCGCGGCCAAGATGCAGCGTCAACGCCGGAAACTGGCAATGGCAGCCATAGCGGGCTTGGTGACTTTTCTTTTGCTGGCGGCTGCTTGCTACATGACCAGATTCCCCACTTCTGCAGCGCATCAACCGACCCCGACGCCGGACCCCACGGTGGTCGAGCCGATGCCTCCGCAGCATGCCTGCCAAGATTCCCCTCGCGCAGAGGGCACCAGTTCCCCAGGAGACAACCTCGGCATGCGCCACTCCAAGACAGACACCCAACTTCCCCGATTTTCCAGAGTTGTGAACGTCGGTTTTGAAGATATTACCGCCGAAGATCCTGCCCGTATCCCGGAAATTGCCCGTCGATTAAATTCGGTCAGGGCGACAGGAGTATCGCTCTCCATTGGACGTCTCGACTGGGTGGCTTTCCCCTGGCCAGCCCAACGCGATGTCGAATCCAGCGAAGTCACGCAAACCGGGCGGGACTATGTTGCTGAAGCGATTAGTGCCTTCCGCTGCGATGAGCAGGGTAGACCTCGAACAATCTACTTGAATATCGATACGTTGCTGGGCAGAGAGCTGGAGCGCCGTCCATCGCTAGCAGGAATCAACTCCGAGGGGCATCCTTCCAAGAACTGGGCAAGTATCTCGGCGTGGAAAGAGGATGGACTTGATACCAGGCTTGTCGAGCTGGTTAGTGAAGCCGTTCGGCGCTATGCACCCGATGGCATCAACGTCACGGAGCTGATGTTTCCCAGCTACACGTTCGGCGAGGATGACTTGGAGAACTTTGCGAAGTTCAGCGAGCGCCCTGATTGGCCGAGGTCTGCTGACGGAACGATTGATTCCACGTCAGAGCAAATCTACCTATGGCGGTCAAACGCAGTCACCTCGATCATGAAGAAAGTGGCTGGAAGTCTGGACGAAACCGGTCCGGTGCTCACCATGGATGTGCGATCACCTGCCAACGGAGATCCAAGGGGACGCCCTGATTCCGGCCAAGACTACGGGCAGCTTCTGAACGTGGTTGACCGCCTGAACATCTGGAATTTTCGGGGCATCGCATCGTCCAATCGGGTTTCGACAGACGAATTGGTACAGCGGTACATGAAGCAGGAACCTGAAAAGTATTCCTTGGAAATCGGGCTTTGGGAAGGCGCAGGCTCCATGGACAGCAGTTCCGTGAGCAAGGAACTGCTGAATGCCGAGGACCATTCATTGCTGCATGTCTCCGTTACCCCCACTTCGTTAATGGACGACAGCATATGGTCCGCATTGGAGGGTGCTTGGAGCCAGGTTCCTGCTACTCGCCCGGGTGCGGACTAATCGCGGAATCTATGCGAATTCCGGCTCGAAGAAAAAATTTCAGATTAATCCGGATTCTTGCGTCATGATTCCCTTTTCCGCGTATCTAAGTGATGTACGCGCTGAACTGGGCAACAAGGAATTATGAGGTTTCGAGACGTCCAGTTGTCTTATGGGGAAGATGCTGACGGGTGGGCGAGTTGCAAGCTTGGGGGATGGAGCTCGCCCACCTTTCAGGATTTTCGAACCCATTTCATAGAGATATTGGAAAAATCCTGATAGGTTCTAAAGGATGAAAATGCCGTCCAAAGTCGGGCGGCATTGTCGACGGGGCATTGGTTGCCGATTGCCGGCTCCGGGGATTGGGGAATCCTTGGGGCGATCGGCGGCGGGTACCGGCGCTGTCGCGTGAAACGTTATGGGGACGTAATGACAATAGATTCTGGGGCACGCTTTGCTGACGTCAGCGATGCAGATTTAATTCGTGGCGTTAGGAACGGAAGCAGCGAGGCCCAGGACCACCTGTATCGACGGCACAGGCAAGTGGCGCTGAACGTAGCGTTTAGGCATACGAACTCTCCTTCCGATGCCGAGGATGTCGTCTCCGAAGCTTTCCTGCGGGTCTTCCGTATCATCGAACGTGGGGCAGGGCCTGATGAGTTCTTCCGCGCCTATTTACTGACTGCGGTATCGCGCGAAGCCTTTTCCAGGAACAAATCAGCCTCAAAGCAGATTACCGTCGAAGACGTCCAGGACTTCCTGCCAGGCGATGCGCACGCGGACGAGGCGATGGAACGCCATGAATCCACCTTTGCCATCCTCGCGTTCAAGGCCTTGACCGAGCGCTGGAAGACGGTCCTGTGGCTCACCGAAGTAGAGGAACTGCCGCCGAGAGACGTTGCGCCAATGCTCGGCATGACACCCAATGCGGTTTCCGCATTGGCAGTACGTGCGCGAGAGGGACTGCGCGAAGCCTACTTGGCTGCGCATATGAATGGCCAGTCAGGGTTGCCCGCAAGTTGTTCCGATATTCGTGAACATCTGCCGGCCTTTATCCGTGGAACGCTGGGGAGCCGGAACGAGCGTGGAGTCAAGGCGCACTTGAAGTCGTGCGCGAATTGCGCAGTAGTGTTCGGGGAACTGGACGAAATCGGTGCTACTTTGCGTGCTTTCGTCCTTCCTCTGGTCGTTGGAGGGATTACTGCGCTGGGGATTCCTGCCTCGGGAGGTATTGCAGGAATGGGAGCTTCGGCAGCCACGGCAACGGCTGCTGGTGGAGCTACTGCCGGGACAGCAGCTTCTGTTGCTTCGGGGGCCGGTGTGAGTATTGCAGGAGGTAGTAGCCTGGCAGTTACTTTAGGCGTTGGCTTGGTGGGTGTCGCCGTAACAGCGTCCGCCATCGGTCTGATACCGAAACTGATCGTGCATGATGAAAGAGAATGGGCCGCACCCGAAAGCGCAGTCCAGCCCCAGCTGGAAGGAGTCGAAGCCCCGATTGTTGGGGCCGAGCCATCTGCCGTCATGAGCCGTGCCATGTTCTTGCGGGACCTGACTGGACGAACTGTTCCTGATGCGAAAGACGAATTAGAATTCACAAACCAAGTGGAATCGCCATCCACGAAGCCGTTTTTCCCGCTGTCACATATGCCAGCGGCAAGACCGTCGCCTGAAGCGACCTCTGAATCTACTTTTGAGCCGACTGCGGAGCCAACGGTGGAGCCTTCAATCGAGCCGACTCCGGAACCGACTCCGGAACCAACAGTGGAACCGACTGCGGACCCGACTCCTGAACCAACCCCGGAACCGACTCCGGAACCGACTCCTGAACCAACTCCGGAACCAACGGTGGAGCCGACTGCGGAACCAACTCCGGAACCAACGGTGGAGCCGACTCCGGAACCAACTCCGGAACCGACTCCTGAACCAACTCCGGAACCAACGGTGGAGCCTACAGTCGACCCGACTCCGGAACCAACGGTGGAGCCGACTCCGGAACCAACTCCGGAACCAACGGTGGAGCCGACTCCGGAACCAACTCCGGAACCGACTCCTGAACCAACCCCGGAACCAACGGTGGAGCCGACTCCGGAACCAACTCCGGAACCAACGGTGGAGCCGACTGCGGAACCAACTCCGGAACCAACGGTGGAGCCGACTGCGGAACCAACTCCGGAACCAACG
>NZ_JBIUWY010000005.1:0-207230 GCF_044743685.1 Glutamicibacter sp. NPDC087583
TTCAATGCTGTTCGCGTTCACTATGCGGTTACGAGACAACAACCTCTAGCCAGCAAATACGGATGAGTTACAAGACTTTGTAGCACCGGAAAACACTGACCAGGAAACGTTTTGGTTTGTGTGCTTCGTGATTGTTACGGCGGTCATAGCGTGGGGGAAACGCCCGGTCCCATACCGAACCCGGAAGCTAAGGCCCACTGCGCCGATGGTACTGCACTCGTGAGGGTGTGGGAGAGTAGGTCACCGCCGGACTTAACTTGAGTAGATGGTTTGAGGCCCTGGTACCGTTTGGTGCCGGGGCCTCACCTGTTTAACCCGTCCCCTGGTAATCGACTTGCTACAGCCTATGGGTTCAGTTTCATGCTGGGCCCTTTTTGTCGTTAACCCCTTTTAGAAGAGTTGAATCTATCAAGGGGCTTCGATCGGCTACGCATGCGTCGATGGCTGGGGGGACAACCTTAGGGCCGCCACTGAGTGTCTTGCCACATTGGACCCGTTTCCCTATGGTATGACTCGTGCCTCCCGTAGACTTGAATTTAGATGTACATGCCTCGAGGGCATGCTGAATAGTTAATAGTGAAGTGATTTGCAAAGGCAAACACGAAGGTTGCGGTATTGAGATAGCCGCTGAAGGGGACATTAGATGTCTAACGAATTCCGCCGTAACTCCGACAACGGACGAGGCGACTTCCGGAACTCAGATTCAAACCGCAACAACTCCCGCGATGGCTTCAAGCGTCGCGACGACCGTAGTGATTTCAAGCGCACCGACGATAACCGTGGTGGCTTCCGCGGTGACCGTAATGCTGACCGCGGCGGTGACTTCAAGCGCGACGACAACCGTGGTGGTGGCTTCAAGCGTGATGACAACCGTGGTGGTGGCTTCAAGCGTGACGATAACCGCGGTGGCGGTTTCCGCAATGATGACCGTGGTGGTTTCCGCGGCGAGCGTCGCGATGACAACCGTGGCGGTGGCTTCCGCAATGATGACCGTGGTGGTTTCCGTGGCGAGCGTCGCGATGACAACCGCGGTGGCGGCTTCAAGCGTGATGACAACCGTGGTGGTGGCTTCAAGCGTGATGACAACCGCGGTGGCGGTTTCCGCAATGATGACCGTGGTGGCTTTAAGCGTGATGACAACCGCGGTGGCGGTTTCAAGCGTGATGACAACCGCGGTGGCGGCTTCAAGCGTGATGACAACCGTGGCGGTGGCTTCAAGCGTGATGACAACCGTGGCGGTGGCTTCAAGCGTGACGACAACCGCGGTGGCGGTTTCCGCAATGACGATCGTGGCGGCTTCAAGCGTGATGACAACCGCGGTGGCGGCTTCAAGCGTGATGACAACCGCGGTGGCGGCTTCAAGCGTGATGACAACCGTGGCGGTGGCTTCAAGCGTGATGACAACCGCGGTGGCGGTTTCCGCAATGATGACCGTGGCGGCTTCAAGCGTGATGACAACCGTGGTGGCGGTTTCCGCAATGAAGACCGTGGTGGTTTCCGCGGCGAGCGTCGCGATGACAACCGTGGCGGTGGCTTCAAGCGTGATGACAACCGTGGTGGCGGTTTCCGCAATGACGATCGTGGCGGCTTCAAGCGTGACGATAACCGTGGCGGTGGCTTCAAGCGTGATGACAACCGTGATGGTGGCTTCAAGCGTGCCGACGACCGTCGCTCGAAGGGTGAGTACCCAGCACGTGAAGACCGCTTTGCTGATAAGCGCGGTGACGCACCGCGCGCACATAATCCTGGCGATCTTCGCATCTCGAACCGTGCCGATCGTGAACAGTCCCCAGATATCGATGAGGATGTTACCGGTAAGGAGTTGGACCGCGTAGCACGCGCCCAGCTGCGTTACCTCGAAGAGCGCTCGGCAAGCTGGGTCGCAAAGCACCTGGTGATGGCTGGCCGCCTGCTGGAAGACGACCCAGAGCTGGCATACGAGCACACCCTGGCAGCATCGCGCCGCGGCGGCCGTGTCGCGGTGGTTCGCGAGGCCGTTGGCATCGCTGCCTACCACGCTGGCAAGTACGCCGATGCACTGCGCGAACTGCGTACCCACCGTCGTATTTCCGGTTCGGACTACAACCTGCCATTGATCGCTGACTCGCTGCGTGGCCTGGGCCGCCCAGAGAAGGCAATCGAGCTCGCCCAGTCCGAGGAATGCGCCAATCTGGAAAGCGCCGTCAAGGTTGAAATGCAGATGGTTGCTGCCGGTTCGTATGGTGACTTGGGCAAGCTGGATAAGGCTCTGGCTGAGCTGGAGTCGCTGGAACAGCTGAACTTCAACCGTGCCTTCTCCTTCAGCCCACGTTTGTTCACTGCCTACGCTGATCTGCTGTCGGCTGCCGGCCGTGCAGAAGACGCGAAGCGCTGGAACGCTCAGGTCGAGGTTGCAGAAAGCGCCCTGGGCATCGAGCGTGAAACCGAATCCTTCATCATGGACCTGGCTCCGGAGATGGATGAGGAAGAGGAAACCCCACGCGCCAAGGATCTGATCGAGCCTTCGGAAGCTGAAGAAGCAGATGCCGACGCCGAGGCTGAAGAAGCAGATGCCGACGCCGAGGCTGAAGAAGCAGATGCAGAAGCCGAGGCCGAAGAAGCAGAAGAGGCAGAAGCCGAGCAGACCGGCATCGACGAGGAAGATGACCTGAACGAAGTCATCGAATCCGACACGGAAGCTGGCGAAGCTGACGTGGAAGAAGAATCGGCGAAGTAAGCTTTGGCGTAGTAGCCAAATACCTCAAGTAGTAGGAACCACCACCGAATGCTGATTTCCGGATTTGATTCCGTCCTCTCCGACTTGGACGGCGTCGTCTATGCTGGCCCGAACGCCATTGACGACGCCGTGGAGTCGCTGAACACCCTCGCGGAAGTGAATGTCACCTTGGCGTTCATTACCAACAATGCTGGGCGTTCGCCGATGTCCGTCGCGGCCCACCTGCGCCAGCTGGGCGTGAAAACCAGCGCTGAGCAGGTTTTCGGTTCTGCCGACGCCGGTGCGGAGATGCTGGCCCGCGAATTGAATCCGGGATCCAAGGTTTTGGTGGTGGGTTCCCCCTACCTGCGCGAATGCATTGCCGTGCGCGGGTTGGAAGTCGTCGAATCCCATAAGGAAGAACCCATAGCGGTGATCCAGGGGTTCGACCCGGACATCTCGTGGAAGAACCTGGCCGAGGCCAGCTACGCGATCAATCACGGTGCCCAATGGGTTGCCACCAACACCGACCTGACGATTCCGCGCGCCGAGGGCCTGGCCCCGGGCAACGGATCGCTGGTCAATGCGGTGAAACTGGCCACGAGCGTGGAACCACGCGTGGCGGGCAAACCCGAATCCTACCTGTTCGCTCGGGCCGCGGACCGACTGGATTCCCAGCGCCCGCTGGTCGTCGGCGACCGCCTGGATACCGACATCCTTGGCGGCTTCCGTGCTGGGTTCTCCACCGCGCTGGTGCTGACCGGTGTGGACACTCCGCGCACAGCACTGGGCGCACCGGTCGAGCAGCGCCCCAACTACCTCATCAATTCGATGGCTGATCTGTACCGGCCGTACCCGACCATCAAGGTACTGGGCTACGGTGTGCAGGTCGGCGACGCGGTTGCCAAGGTCGATAACGGCGCGATCGAAGTCTCGGGCAGCGACCAGGACCTGAATGCCTGGCGCGCCGCCTGCCATGCCTGGTGGCTGGCCCATCCGCGCCAGTCGGGGCACGAAGAACCGGAAATCCGGTTTACCGAACGCGGGCTCGATGCCCTGCGCAAGATCCGGGGCTAAGCATGCAGCCGCAGAATCCTCTTCCGAGCCCTGGCCCTCGCGGGCCGGATGATGCAGCAGTGGAGCAGGCGCTGTCTTCCCTGGCCGACCATGACATTACCGAGCATGCCGGAATCTATGAGCAACTGCTCGCCGGCCTGCAGCAAGAACTGAATCGTACGGAGCACGGCGCGTGAATCGCCTGGATCAAGAACTTGTCACCCGTGGGCTGGCGCGCTCGCGCACCGAAGCAGCCAAGCTGATCGATGCCCAGCGGGTGCTGCTGAACGGGCAGGCCGCCACCAAGGCCGCCAAGAAGGTTTCCGCCACCGATGAGCTGGCGCTGGTGCCCAGCGAAGGCGAAGAATACGTCTCCCGTGCCGGGCATAAGCTCGCCGGAGCCCTAGATGCTTTTACGACTATTGACCCCGCTGGCCTGCACTGCCTGGACGCCGGTGCCTCGACCGGCGGCTTCACCGACGTGCTGTTGCGCCGCGGTGCGAAATCTGTGGTCGCAGCCGATGTAGGCCATGGCCAGCTGGTCGACGAGCTGCGCGAAGACCCCCGCGTCACGGTCCACGAAGGACTGAACGTCCGCTATCTGGCCCCCGAAGATATTGGGGGACCAGTCGACCTCGTAGTAGCCGACTTGTCCTTTATTTCGCTGCGCCTGGTGATCGACGCCTTGGCCGGGGCCGCCAAGGACGGCGGCTTCCTGCTGCTGATGGTCAAGCCGCAGTTCGAGGTCGGGCGCGAACACCTGAACCGCACCGGCGTGGTCACCGATCCCGCCCTGCGCCGCAGCTCCGTTGAAGCGGTGGTCGCCAGCGCGCAAGCCGCGGGACTGCACCTGCGCGGGCTGGCACGCAGCCCGCTGCCGGGACAGGACGGCAATGTCGAATTCTTCCTTTGGCTTGCCGCAGGAGAGGATCCACAGCCTGCCGATGTTCCACGCATCGGGCAGGATGTTGACTATTCTTAGTAGTGACGTGTTTTAGCCGTGGTCGATAACCACGGTCATTTTGCACCTCGCGATGCTGAGAGGGGCCGACCGCCTTGCGCCGAATCCTGATTTTCACCCATACCGGACGCCAAGAAGCGATCACCGCGGCCATAGAAACCTGCGCCCTGCTCAACGCCGCCGGAGCTATCCCGGTGATGCGCGGCAAGGACCAGCTGGCGATGACCGAAGCGATCGGCGCGGCTGTGCCTTCGGTGCAGGTGCTCGGCGAGGATTGCCAGATCGAGGACGTCGACATGGGCGTGGTGCTCGGTGGCGATGGCTCCGTGTTGCGTGCCGCGGAATTGGTGCGGGAATCCCCGATGCCGCTGGTGGGGGTAAACCTCGGGCATGTGGGTTTCCTCGCCGAAGCTGAACGCAGCGAACTGGCCTCCACCGTGGAAGCACTGGTCAATGAGACCTACACCGTGGAAGAACGCATGACCATGGAGGTCAAGGTGTGGCTGGACAACGTCTGCCTCGCCGAGACCTGGGCCTTGAACGAGGCCGCGGTGGAAAAGGCCAACCGCGAACGCATGGTCGAGGTCGTGATCGAGGTCGACGGCAGGCCGATCTCCACCTTCGGTTGCGATGGTGTCGTGATGGCCACGCCTACCGGTTCCACCGCGTACTCCTTCTCCGCCGGCGGCCCGGTGGTCTGGCCGGACGTGGCGGCGCTGATCATGGTGCCGATCTCCGCACACGCACTGTTCGCCAAGCCCCTGGTCATTTCCCCGGATTCGATCATGGCCGTCGAAATGCTGACCCGCACCGATGCCGGGGCCGTGCTCTGGTGCGATGGACGGCGCACCATCGAGCTGCCGCCGGGAGCCCGTGTGGAAGTAACGCGCAGTGACCGCCCGGTGTACATGGCGCGATTGAACACGACGCCGTTTTCCGAGCGCCTGGTCAACAAGTTCGAGCTGCCCATTACCGGTTGGCGCGGACCAGCGAAGGAAGAGGCGCGCCGTCCGGCCACTACGGCACTGCCGGTGATCGGACCAGGCCTGCAAAGCGTCGATCCGCATTACCGCGATGAACCGGGCATTCCCATGGTGGGACGCCCCGAGGACCAGGACTGAATAGCGGCCTCGAAGAAAAACTTTCCACATGCTCGAACATAGTTACGAAAAATAGGGTTAGAACACATATACTAAAAGCGCACGGTACGACTTGAACTCGACATTCGGGAGCAGGCATTGATTCAGGAAATCCAGATATCCAACCTTGGGGTGATCACCGAGGCCACGCTTCCGCTTGGTCCGGGACTCACGGTAGTCACCGGTGAAACCGGCGCTGGCAAGACCATGGTGATCACCGCCTTGTCCCTGCTGCTCGGGCGCCGGGCCGATGCCGGTGCGGTGCGCAACGGCGCCAAGCACGCTCTGGCTGAAGCCGTGGTGCACTTGCCGCCGGATCACCACGTGCTCGATGCCGCAGGCCAGGCAGGCGCATTCATCGAACCAGCGGGGGAGAACAGTGAACTGCTGCTTTCCCGCTCGCTCTCGGCCCAAGGCCGTTCACGCGCCACCATCGGCGGACGCAGCGCCCCTGTCGGCCTGCTGGCCGAGCTGGGGCACGATCTGGTGGCCGTCCATGGCCAATCGGACCAGATTCGCCTGAAAGAGCCGGTGGCGCAACGCGATGCCCTGGACCGCTTTGCAGGTAGCTCGCTGTCGCGCACGCTAAGCAACTACCAGCGAGCCTACCGCCAGTGGCGATCGGCTTCCAAGGAGCTGGCGGGGCTCAAAACCGAATCGCGCAACCGTGTTCGCGAAGCAGAAAACTTGCGCCTGGCGCTGGACGAGATCGATTCCCTGGATCCGCAGCCGGGCGAGGACGAAGCCTTGCGCGAGCAATCCATGAAGCTGGGCAATGTCGAGTCCCTGCGCACCGCCGGCCGGCAGGCGCAAGCCGTCATCGACTCCGAGGATTTCGAGAACCCGGGCGTTACCACCTTGGCGGAGACCGCCCGCGGCGTGCTGGCCCAGGCCAGTGACGATGACACTGCGCTGGCCGCCTTCGCGGAGCGGGCAGCGGAACTGGGCATTCTCGCCTCGGAACTCTCCAGTGATCTTGCCGCCTACGTTGCCGACCTCGATGAGGAAGGCCCGGAGCGCTTGGCGCAGATTGAAGCCCGCCGTGCCGATTTGAGCAAGCTCATGCGCAAGTACGCACCGAGCATTGATCAGGTGCTCGCCTGGGCTGCCGAATCTCGTACCCGTCTGGAAGAACTCGGTGGGGATGACTCGCGCATCGAGGAGCTGGAAACAGAAGTCGTTGAATTGGAGCACAAGGTGGCCTCGCTGGCCTCGGACCTCTCCGACGCGCGCCGCAAGGCTGCCAAGAAACTCTCCGCGCAGGTTTCAGCCGAGCTCAAGGCCCTGGCGATGCCGGATGCCAAGCTCGTCATCGAGGTGAAGGAACTGGAAGAACCAGGTGCCTTCGGCCAGGACGCGATTTCCATGCTGCTGGCCCCGCATGCCGGAGCCTCGCCGCGACCGCTGGGCAAGGGTGCCAGCGGCGGCGAGCTCTCCCGCGTCATGCTGGCCATTGAAGTCGTCCTAGCGGCGGTCGACCCGGTGCCGACCTTCGTCTTTGACGAGGTGGACCAGGGCGTGGGCGGCAAAGCGGCGGTGGCCATTGGCGAGCGCCTGGCGATGCTGGCAAAGCATGTGCAGGTCATCGTCGTGACCCACCTGCCCCAGGTGGCCGCCTATGCGGATCGGCACATTCGTGTGATCAAGAATTCAGATGCCAAGTCGAAGGCGGGAGCTGGCTACACTGCCAGCGATGTCATCAGCTTGGATCAGGAAGCCCGCGTCAAGGAACTTGCGCGCATGCTCGCCGGCCAAGAGGAATCCGGCACGGCGCAGGCGCATGCTGAGGAGTTGCTTGAAGAAGCGCAGAACCTAGTGTCATCGCTCACCTCCAAGAAAATGGCGAAAGCCTAAAAGTCTTGGTGAGCCCCTGAATTACGGCAATGCTAGGGCATTGGCCGGAGGTGCACTAGAGTCTTATGAGGATGCGAAATATTGGAATGGTGATAGGATGAAATCCCGTGGTGCAGCGTAATTCAACTCGTGATTCTCGGTCGTCTGAAACGACAAAGCATATCTTCGTCACCGGCGGTGTGGCCTCTTCCCTGGGTAAGGGATTGACGGCATCCAGCCTTGGACATCTACTTCGAGCTCGTGGTCTCTCAGTGACCATGCAGAAGCTCGACCCGTACCTGAACGTCGATCCAGGTACTATGAACCCCTTCCAGCACGGTGAAGTCTTCGTTACTGACGATGGCGCAGAAACCGATCTGGATATCGGACACTATGAGCGTTTCCTGGATGAGAACCTTCCGGGTACCGCCAACGTGACCACCGGACAGGTCTACTCGACCGTTCTTGAACGCGAACGTCGCGGTGAATACCTCGGCGATACCGTTCAGGTCATCCCTCACATCACCGATGAGATCAAGCGTCGTATGCGCTTGGCAGCAACCGAACCAGGGGCCGGCAAGTCGGCACCTGACGTGATCATCACCGAAATCGGTGGCACCGTCGGCGATATCGAATCCCAGCCATTCCTCGAAGCAGCACGCCAGGTCCGCCAGGACATCGGCCGCAAGAACGCATTCTTCGTACACGTTTCCCTGGTTCCATTCATCGGCCCAAGCCATGAACTGAAGACCAAGCCTACCCAGCACTCCGTTGCCGCTTTGCGTTCGATCGGTATCCAGCCAGATTCGCTGGTAATCCGCTCGGACCGTCCAATCCCGGCAGAAATGCGCGCCAAGCTCGGCCGTACCTGCGATGTGGACACCGAAGCAGTGATCAACTGCGCCGATGCTCCAAGCATCTACGACATCCCAAAGGTCATCCACTCCCAGGGCCTGGACGCTTACATCGTCCAGACCTTGGAGATGAAGTTCCGCGACGTCGACTGGGCTTCATGGGATCGCTTGCTCGAAGTCGTGCACAACCCCGCAACCGAGCTGACCGTAGCTTTGGTGGGCAAGTACATCGATCTGCCCGACGCCTACCTGTCGGTCACCGAAGCTCTGCGTGCCGGCGGGTTCGCAAACAACGCCAAGGTCAACATCCGCTGGGTACCAGCAGATGACTGCGCTACCGAAGCAGGGGCCGCCAAGGCGCTTGAGGGTGCAGAGGCAATCTGCGTCCCCGGTGGCTTCGGCATCCGCGGTCTGGAAGGCAAGCTGGGCGCGCTGCGCTTCGCTCGCGAAAACAAGCTGCCAACCCTGGGCCTGTGCCTGGGACTGCAGTCGATGGTCATCGAATACGCCCGCAACATGGCTGGCCTCACCGATGCATCGTCCACCGAATTCGATCCTGAAACCTCGACCCCGGTCATCGCGACCATGGAAGAGCAGCTGGACATCGTTGAAGGCAAGGGCGACCTGGGCGGCACCATGCGTTTGGGCCTGTACGACGCAAAGCTGCTTGAGGGATCGGTTCTGGCTGAGACCTACGGCAAGACCGAGGTTGCGGAGCGCCATCGCCACCGCTACGAGGTCAACAACTCGTACCGCGCGCAGCTCGAAGAGGCTGGCCTGGTCTTCGCTGGCACCTCGCCAGATGGCAACCTGGTCGAGTTCGTTGAACTGCCAAGGGAAGTACACCCGTACTACGTTTCAACGCAGGCTCACCCTGAGCTCTCCAGCCGCCCGACTCGCCCGCACCCGCTGTTTGCAGGTCTGGTCGAGGCAGCTCTGGAGCTGCGCAAATAAGTAATACAGCTTGCCGGAGGTAAAACTCTGAAGGCACTGCGCGCCGGTCGTTACTGACCGGCGCGTAGCTGTTTAAGCTGGAGAATACCGACCAGCTTTTTCTACCGAAGGATGATCCTCGTGCCGCTGCATCCGATAGCCGATGAATTCTCACCACGTGAATTGCTGAACCGTGAAACCGTGTATGAGGGACGGATCTGGGACGTCATCCATGACACGGTGAAGCTCTCCGAATCCGGGGCGACCATTGAACGCGATTACATCAACCACCCCGGTGCTGTATGCGTTCTGGTCATGGATGCTGAAGAACGCATCTTGATGGTCAACCAGTACCGCCACCCGGTAGGCATGCGGCTGTGGGAAATCCCTGCCGGGCTGCTCGATGTGGCTGGAGAACCACCTTTGGAAGCTGCCAAGCGCGAATTATGGGAAGAAGCGGATCGTACCGCCGAGCACTGGTCGATCCTCACCGATGTCTTCTTGAGCCCGGGCTCCTCGGCCGAGGCAGTGCGAGTCTACCTCGCGCGCGATGCGAAACTGGTTGCCGCCGATCAGCGCCATGAGCGTACCGAGGAGGAAGCTGAAATGATCAGCACCTGGGTGCCGCTGGAGGAAGCCGTCGCAGCCGTGCTGGCAGGCAAGATCCATAATCCCACCGCGACAATCGCGATCCTTGCCGCTCATGCAGCCCGTACCAGCAAGTACTTGGACCTGCGCGATGCGAACGAGCCATTCGATGTGCACCCATACCTGCGCGAACGATGAGCGACCACTTCGAGACCCCGCTCAAGCGCTACCTGCAGCATCTGGCGATCGAGCGTGGGCTGGCCGAGAATACCCTGGCTTCCTACCGGAGGGATCTGCTTCGCTACGTTGAAGCGCTGCAGGCAGCCGGCGTAGCACAACCGCAGCAGATTACCGAGCTGGTCATCAGCGGCTACCTTCAGGATCTATCCCGCGGGGACCAAGAGCATAAGCCGTTGAGCGCCCGCTCCGTCGCTCGCCATTCGGTAGCCATCCGCCAACTGCACAAGTACTGGGAGCTCGAAGGGATTTGCGCGCCTAACCCAGCCCGCGAGATCCAGCCTCCGGCTATCGGGCAATCCCTGCCCAAAGCGATCTCCATCGACCTTGTTACCAGGATCCTCGAATCGGTGAGCATCGAAACCCCTGCCGGGCTGAGGGATCGCGCGATCCTGGAGTTCTTGTACTCCACCGGTGCGCGCATTTCCGAAGTCGTGGACCTGGACGTCGATGACCTGCACTTTGCCGAAGACGCCGTGGTGCGCTTGTTCGGCAAGGGATCCAAGGAACGCGTCGTTCCGGTCGGCGGTTATGCCCAGCGTGCGGTCAGCGATTATCTGGTGCGTGCCCGTCCCGGGCTAGCCACCAAGGGCAAGGGAACTCCAGCGTTGTTCCTGAACCAGCGCGGGGGACGGCTTTCCCGCCAATCGGTGTGGCTGTTGCTTTCGAAGGCAGCCGAGCGCGCCGGGATTACCACCGAGGTTTCTCCGCATACGCTGCGCCATTCCTTCGCCACTCATTTGCTGGAGGGCGGCGCGGATGTGCGGGTGGTCCAGGAGCTGCTGGGACATGCATCGGTCACCACCACGCAGATCTACACCAAGGTCACCGTGGATTCGCTGCGTGAGGCCTACCAGCTGGCCCACCCGAGGGTGAACTAGTGGTCGCCGGCCACCAAGTGCGTTCTGCCAAGCAGGTAGCCCTCGTGGCGCTGCTGCAGGAGCGCGAAGGACGGCTGCACGTGTTGCTCGGACGCAAGCGTCGCGGATTCGGCAAGGGCAATATCGTGTTGCCCGGCGGCAAGATCGAGCAGACAGAGATCGCGCGGCAAGCGGCCATCCGGGAATTCTCCGAGGAAACCGGACTGCTCCTCGCTCCGGAGGATCTGGAGCCTGCGGCGCAGGTCAATTTCCGGTTCCCCGCCCAGCCGGCAGCCGACATGGAATGCGCCACCTTCATTGCCCGGAAGGCATCGGGCCAGCTGCACATCACCGAGGAGCTCGAGCCGCTGTGGGCCGATCCGGCGGCCTTGCCCTTGGAGCAGATGTGGCAGGATTCCCCGTTGTGGCTGCCGCAACTCGTAGCCGGCGGGAAATTTACCGTCGAGATCGTGCTGGCGCAGGACAACACCTCGGTGCAGAGCATCAGCTTCGAGAACTGGGACTAGCCAGCGAGCTGCATCTAGTCCTGTTCGGTTTCGAAGATCAAGAGGTCGCCGGGCTGGCATTCCAATTCCCGGCAGAGGGCTTCAAGTGTGCTGAAACGTACGGCCTTGGCGCGCCCGTTCTTGAGCACCGCGAGGTTGGCCGGGGTAATGCCGATGCGTTCGGCCAACTCGCCGACGGCCATTTTGCGGCGGGCCAGCATCACGTCTATATCTACGCGGATTCCCATTAGATCACGCCGCCCAGTTCGGTACGGAGCGCATCGGCTTGGGCTTCGGTCATCGCCGCTTGTGCGAGCAACTGCCGCAGTACGAGCACGATGATGCTGATGCCGATCATCAGCACCCCGGCTCCACCAACAAGAAGCACGACTCCGGGTGCAATTTCCGTGCTGGCGGCGAAGATCGCTCCGAGGGCAAAAGTGGATAGGGCGCCGATCGTGAAGGCAATGATGATCGGCGTTACATAGCCCAGGGAAGCGGGATCGAAAACGGTGCCGCGTTTAACTCTCGTGGCTAGTTTCCACACGCTGTAGACGCAGGTTTCAATGATGAGCCCGGCGAGAAGCAAGTAGCCGAGGAAAGAGGCTTGAAAGAACTTGTCGGTGCCGTTGCTCGGCGACTCGTGGATCAAGATCATCGGGATCATGAACAGCTGCACAAAAAGCGTGCCAGCCAGGATCACGGCCAGAACTACCTTCAAACCGATAATGCTGAATTTTCCCATGGCAATAGACCTTATCGTTCTTCGGAATGCATCTATCGTTAAACGATAGGCCCATTGGCCTGGGACTGCAACCTTGGGCAACGATGGCAAGCCGATGCCGTCTCGCAGCAGGCACGGCAATGGCCACGGGCTGGCACGGCTATGCCATACCCGCGGCCAATGCCGTGAGTCGAAGCGTCTACAGCGAGCGCTGCTCCACGCCGTTATAAGCCGAAAGCGGGCGGATCAGCGCATTGGCTGCACGCTGCTCGAAGATGTGGCTGGTCCAGCCGGTGATGCGTGCCGCGATGAAGATCGGGGTGAACATCTCGGTGTCGAAGCCCATCAGATGATAGGTAGGGCCGGCCGGGTAGTCGAGGTTCGGCTTGATGGACTTGGCCTCGTCCATGGCTGCCTCCAGGCCGTCGTACAAGCCCAGCATCTCATGGCGGCCGTAGTGCTCGATCATGCGATCCAGCGCGGCCTTCATGGTTGGCACGCGGGAGTCGCCGTGCTTGTAGACGCGGTGGCCGAAGCCCATGACCTTCTTCTTGGCGGCCAGTGCCTCTTCCATCCACGCCTTGGCGCGCTTGGCGGCATCCTCGCGGGATTCTTCCTTGTCGATGCCGATCTCGTTGAAGGTATGCATGACAGCTTCGTTGGCGCCGCCGTGCAGGGGGCCCTTCAGTGCGCCGATCGCCCCGGTGACGGCCGAGTGCAGGTCGGAGAGGGTCGAGGTGATCACGCGGGCGGTGAAGGTCGAAGCGTTGAAGGAGTGCTCGGCATAGAGCACCATCGATACGCGGAACGCGTCGACAACCTCGGGGGCTGCTTCTTCGCCGAAGGCCATCCACAGGAAGTTCGAGGAGTAATCCAGATCTCCGCGCGGTGCTACCGCGTCCTGGCCGCGGCGGCGGCGCTGGTCGTAGGCAACCACTGCGGGGAAGGCCGCGAACAGCTCCTTGGCCTTGAGCAGCTCTGCCTCGGGGGAGGAGTTCTCGGCCTCGGGGTGGTTGGCGCCGATTACCGAGACGGCGGTACGGCCCACATCCATGGGATGGCAGTCAGCTGGAAGCAGGTCGATGGCGGCCTTCACCCGCGGGTCCAGCGCGCGGTTGGCCCGCTCGAAAGCACTGAACTCGGTCAGTTCGCTTTGCGTTGGCAGCTCGCCGGTCCAGAGCAGCAAGGCGACCTCTTCGAAGGACTTGTTCGCGGCCAGGTCCTGGACCGGGTAGCCGCGGTAGAGCAGCGAGTTGGTGTCTGGATTGACCTTGGAGACGGCGGTGTAGTCAACGACGACGCCTGCTAGGCCCTTCTTGATTTCCTCGGTGGCAGTCATTCTTGCTCCTCTTCATTGCCGGAGAATAATAATGCTTTGGGTCGCGCCGGCCGGCGGGTGCCGGCCGGCGCAGGGGGTAGTAGGTGCTTGCGAGCCTAGAGGTTCGCGCTGTTGGAATCAATGTCCAGGGTTGGGACCTGGAAGTTGAAGATTCCGGTGTCGAAGCGGTTGTATGCCTCGTAGTCCACGAGCTCGTACAAACGTGACCTGGTCAACATGCTATCCACTTCACGGGCCTGGGTGCCATCCTCGCTGATGGCATCCAGTACGCGTTCAGCCGCGCCCATGGCGCTGCGCAGCAAGGTGACCGGATAGATGATCAGCGCGACGCCTGCATCGGCCAGTTCCTGGCGGTTGAACAGCTCGGACTTGCCGAACTCGGTCATGTTCGCCAGTACCGGCACGTCGACCGCGTTGCATACTGCCTCGAATTCGGCGACGTTCTTCATCGCCTCCGGGAAGATCGCGTCGGCACCAGCATCGACCATCGCCTTGGCACGGTCGATCGCCGCATCCAGGCCATCGACCGCACGGATATCGGTGCGGGCCATGATCAGGAAGTTCTCATCGATGCGTGCATCAGCGGCAGCGGCGATGCGCTTGAGCATGGTGTCGGTATCCACCACATTCTTGCCATCCAGGTGCCCGCAGCGCTTCGGGTTGAACTGGTCCTCGATGTGGCAGCCGGCAAGGCCGGCGTATTCGAGTTCCTGGATGGTGCGCGCCACGTTCATCGGCTCGCCGAATCCGGTGTCGGCATCCACGATCGCCGGCAGGTCCGACATGCGCGCGATCTGCCCGGCGCGGGTTGCTACCTCGGTCAGCGAAGTCAGGCCGATATCCGGCAGGCCCAGGTCGTTGGCCAGCACGGCACCGGAGATGTAGATTCCGTCGAACTGCTTCTCGCTGATCAGCTTGGCCGAGAGCGGGTTGAAGGCTCCGGGGAACTGGCGGGCAGCGCCCGGGGTGAGCATCTCGCGCAGCGCAAGGCGCTTTTCTGCGGGGGTCCTGGTCGAGTACAGCATGCTAGAACAGGCCCTTCGGTGCGGCCGCGGCGTCGATGACGCCCGCTGCGGCGGCGATGTTCAGCTGGTCCAATTCGCCGGCGGCCAGGTTTTCCAGGTTTTCCGCGGCCGCGATGAAGCGGTCGATCTCGGCGTCGTCCACCAGGCCGGCGGCCAGGGTGCGGAACTTGTTGATGTACTGCTCGCGGGCGAAGGGACGGGCGCCCAGCGGGTGCGCGTCCGCAACGGCGATTTCGTCGGTGATCACGGTGCCATCGTTCAAGGTGATTTCCACCGAGCCGCCGAAAGCCTTCTCGGCAATATCCAGCGAGTGGTAGCGGCGGGTCCATTCGGCATCTTCTTCGGTGGCCACCTTGTTCCACAGCTCCACGGTGTCGGCGCGGCCGGCACGCTCTGGCGAGTAGGAATCCACGTGGTGCCATGCGCCATCCTGCAGGGCGACGGTGAAGATGTACGGGATCGAGTGATCCAGGGTCTCGCGCGATGCGGTTGGATCGTACTTCTGCGGGTCGTTGGCTCCGGAACCGATGACGTAGTGCGTGTGGTGGCTGGTCTTGATCAGCACCGACTTGACGTTCTGCGGGTCGGTGGCCTCCGGGTGCTCGCCATGCAGCTTGCGGGCCAGGTCGATCCAGGCCTGCGCCTGGTACTCGGCCGAATGCTCCTTGGTGTAGGTGTCCAGGATGGCGCGCTTGGCTTCGCCGGCCTCTGGCAGCGGCACCTCGTAGGCGGCATCCTTGCCGTCGAGCATCCAGGCGATCACGCCGTCTTCGCCTTCGTAGATTGGCACGGGGGAAGTCTGGCCGCGCATCGCGCGGTCGGCAGCCTCGACGGCCATCTTGCCGGCGAAGGCCGGGGCATGGGCCTTCCAGGTGGAGATTTCGCCCTTGCGCGACTGGCGGGTGGCGGTGGTGGTGTGCAGGCCCTGGCCAACGGCCTGGAAGATGGTCTCGACATCCAGCCCCAGCAGGGTGCCGATGCCGGCAGCGGCCGATGGGCCCAGGTGCGCTACGTGGTCGATCTTGTGCTTGTGCAGGCAGATGGCCTTGACCAAGTCCACCTGGATCTCGTAGCCCGTGGCGATGCCGCGGATCAGGTCCTTGCCCGAAGCTCCGGTGTGCTGGGCAACCGCCAGGATCGGCGGGATGTTATCGCCCGGGTGGGAGTACTCGGCAGCCAGGAAGGTGTCGTGGTAATCCAATTCGCGCACGGCCACCCCGTTGGCCCACGCTGCCCATTCCGGGGAAACCTTCTCGGAAATGCCGAAGACGCTGGCGCCCGCACCGCCGGTGGATGGCGCGTGGGACAGTGCCTGGGCACGGGCGGCAACGATCGGCCCGCGGTTCAGCGAAGCGATCGCGACCGAAGCATTGTCGATGATGCGGTTAATGATCATGCCGGCCACTTCTGCGGTGACCTCTACCGGATCGGCAGCAACCGTGGCGATCTTATGTGCCAGCTGGTCTTCGCGAGCCAGGTTTTCCTCTGAGCGGTATACGCGTACGGGGTGGTTGATCATGGTAACTGCCTTTCTGATCCGGCCGCATGGGCCATGATGTGGGTGAAGGATTCGTGCAGGTGAACTGTGGTGGCCGCGGCCGCGACCTCTGGGTTTCCGCTGGCGATTGCCCTGGCGATGGCCGCGTGCTCGGAAGCGGAAGCCTTGAGCCTTTCGGGATTGTCCTTGGCCATGCGCCGCACCCGTTGCAGGTTCACCCGCAAGGTGCGCAGGGCGTTGGACAGGTAATTATTGCCAGCTGCTTCGTCGATGGACTCGTCCAGCAGCTGCACCAGCTGGTAGTAGGACTCCCGGGATCCGGGAAGCTCCACCTCCGTGAGAGCTGCTTCGAAGCGGCTGGCCAGCTGCGTGAAGGCCGATCGCTGCGCGGACTTGGCAGCTTCGCGTGCGCTGGCGCATTCCAATGCCAAGCGCAGTACGAACAGGTCTTCCACGTGGTCCTCGCTGACCTCGGAGACGACAGCGCCGCGTCCGCGATGCTGAACCGCCAAGCCGTCGGCGACCAGCCGGCCCAAGGCCTCGCGCACCGGAGTGCGGGAAACGCCCAGGCGCTCTGACTGTTCCACTTCGGCCAGGACGGTCCCTGGAGCCAGGCGCCATTCGACAATGTCGGCGCGGAGGCTCTCGTAAACCTTGTCGCTTGCTCTCATGGCTCCAGTGTATACATGAAACCCGAAAATGTGTGAGTTGCGCCAAATTCTTTTGGTATTTTTTCGAAATCTGTATACAAAGTGGTTGCGGTGATGTGATCGTACTCATACAGTTAACGCCAAGAGGACGACCTCAACCACCACACAGGTGCCGGATGATGATGCCCCGGTGCCAGGAGGAGAGAACCATGGTGCAGGAATACCGCCAGGCCTATGACCAAGCCACCAATGACCCCGCCGCATTCTGGCTGCAAGCTGCCCGGGATATCCATTGGGACAAGGCGCCGCGGATTGCGCTGGATGATTCGCGCAAGCCGCTGTATGGCTGGTTCCCGGATGGCATGCTGAACCTTTCGGCCAATGCGCTGGACCGCCACGTCGAAGCCGGACGCGGAGAGAGCGCCGCCTTGGTCTACGATTCGGCAATGCTGGGCACCGCCACCACCTACTCCTACTCCGAACTGCTGCGCGAAGTGGAAATCTTCGCCGGCGTGCTGGACGGACGCGGCGTGAAGGCCGGTGACCGCGTGCTGGTCTACCTGCCGATGATCCCGCAGGCGGCCATCGCGATGCTTGCTTGCGCACGCCTGGGTGCAATCCACTCGGTGGTCTTCGGCGGCTTCGCGCCCAAGGAACTGGCGGCCCGCATCACCGACTGCGCCCCGGTCGCGATCATTACCGCCTCCGGCGGCATCGAGCCAAGCCGCCGCATCGAATACCTGCCGGCAGTGGCCGAAGCGCTGGGCCTGGCCGAGCCTGCGGTCAGGGACGTGATCGTTGCCCACCGCGATGGCTTCGAGCACGGCCTGGACGAATACCAGGCAAAGCCGGTCAACGGCCAGCAGATCAATTGGCTGGACTGGGAAGAGCAGGCGAAGACCGCCTCGCCGGCCGGGCCGGTCTCCGTGCCATCCACCCACCCGCTCTACGTGCTCTACACCTCGGGAACCACCGGTGCCCCCAAGGGCGTGGTGCGCGACACCGGCGGCTACGCCACGGCCCTGCAGTACTCCATGAACGCGGTTTACGACGTGCATCCGGGAGATACCATGTTCACCGCCTCCGACGTGGGCTGGGTGGTCGGACACTCCTACATCGTCTATGCGCCGCTGATCGCCGGGGCCACCACGGTGCTCTACGAGGGCAAGCCCATCGGGACTCCGGATGCCGGTGCGTTCGGCCGGATCATCGAGGACCACAAGGTCACCACGATGTTCACCGCGCCGACTGCGCTGCGCGCGGTGCGCAAGGCCGACCCGGAAGGCGCGATGATCGCCAGCCACGATCTGTCATCGCTGCGTGCGCTGTTCGTCGCCGGCGAGCGGCTGGATCCGGATACCTACCACTTCGCCTCGAAGCTGCTGGGCATCCCCGTGGTGGATAACTGGTGGCAGACCGAAACCGGCTGGCCGATCGCGTCCAACCCGCTGGGCCTGGAAGAGCTGTCTGCCAAGGCCGGTTCGCCCACCACCCCGGTACCGGGGTTCGACGTGCAGATCCGCGATGCGCTGGGCGAGCAGCTCGGCGCGAACCAGGAAGGCAACATCGTAGTCCGGCTGCCCTTGCCGCCCGGCGCCTTGACCACCCTGTGGGGCAACGACCAGCGCTTCATCGACACCTACCTTTCGCAGATCCAGGGGTGCTACCTCACCGGCGATTCCGGCTTCCTGGACGACGACGGCTACCTGTTCGTCATGGGGCGAACCGATGACGTGATCAACGTGTCCGGGCACCGCCTGTCCACCGGTGCCATGGAGCAGGTGCTGGCCAGCCATCCCGCCGTGGCCGAATGCGCGGTGATCGGCCTGGCCGACGCGCTCAAGGGCCAGCGGGCCAGCGGCTATGTGGTGCTCAAGTCCGGTGTGCAGATCCAGGAGGAAACGCTGAAGAAGGAAATCGTCGCGCTGGTGCGCCAGCACATCGGTGCGGTGGCCGACTTCCGCGAAGTCACCGTCGTGGCGGCGCTGCCCAAAACCCGTTCGGGCAAGATCCTGCGCAAGACCATGCGGCAGATTGCCGATGGCAAGGAATACTCGGTCCCGTCGACCATCGAGGACACCGCGGTGCTCGACGAGCTGGTGCCGCTGCTGCGTCCCGAAGCCTAGGGGAAACCAGAGCCTAGCTGCGCGAGGCTGCCCGGTATTCGTATTCCGGGCGGCCTCGTGTGCCATGCCGGGGCTGCTTGACCACGGCCTTGACCTCGGCAAGATGCTCCAGATAGCGCCGGGCGGTGACCCGGGAGATGCCCAGCTCTTCTCCGAGCTCGGTCGCTGACAGGCAGGTATCGGGCTTGCTGCGCAGATGGTCGGTGATCTGCGCCAGCGTTTCCGGAATCAGCCCCTTGGGCAGGGACGCGGAAGCGCTGGTGGTGCGCAGGGCCGAGAACGCATTATCCAGCGCGGCCTGGCTGGTATCCGGGCCGGTGGAGCTGATCTCGGAAATGAACCGCCGGTGGTTCTCCAATTTCTCGCTGAACGCCGCGAAGGTGAAGGGCTTGATCAGGTACTGGGTGATTCCGGTGGCTACCGCCGAACGCACCACAGCCAGGTCCCGCACCGCGGTAATGGCGATGATGTCGGTGGTCAGCCCGCGGCCGCGCATGCGCTTGGCGACGTCGATGCCGTGCAGGTCGGGCAGGGTCATATCCAGCAGGACCAGGTCAAAGGGATCCTGGGCATCGCGGGCCGCGGCCAGGAGCCCGAGCGCCTGCTGGCCGTTGGCGGCAATGGCGCCGGTGGCGAATCCCGGAACGCGGTTGACGTACTTGGCGTGGGAGGCGGCAGTTTGCGGCTCGTCGTCGACCACGAGCACCTTGAAGCTGTGCGAGGCGGTGCCCGGCGGGGGCGTGGCTGCAGGGGATTCGTGCACGGTACCCTCCTGGGCTAGTCGCTGATTCTCAAGGGCAAGGTGACGGTGAAGATTGCGCCGGCATCGTTATCAACACCCATTGTGCCACCTAGCCGCAGCACCGCCTGCTGCACCAGTGCCAGCCCCAGGCCGCGCGGCTGGCCGCCGGCCTTGGTGCTGGCCCCGAAGCGCAGCAGCTGATCGAGGAACTCGGGTTCGATGCCCGGACCGGAATCGGCCACCGCGATGATCAGCTCGTCATCGGCCGCGGCCACTTCCACCCACACCGTCGCGTCCTGGGTGCCCGCCGAAGCATCCAGCGCGTTATCCAGCAGGTTGCCGACGATGGTGACGATGTCGGTGGCGGCAAAGGCATTGCCCGGAATCATGCCCTGCGCGTTGATATCGAGCTTCACGCCGCGCTCATGGGCTTGGGCGGCCTTGGCCACCAGCAGGCTGGAAAGATAGACGTCGTCGATGGAATGCACGATCGCATCGGTGAGCTTCTGCGAATGCTGGCGGTCATCGACCGCGAAGGCCAGCGCCTTGTCGCTCTGGCCATTTTCGATCAGCGTGGCAATGGTGTGCAGGCGGTTGGCATGCTCATGGGTTTGCGCTCGCAGGGCGGTGGAGAAGGTCTTCAGCGATTGCACTTCGCCGGCCAGTTCCTGCACTTCGGTCAAATCGCGCAGCGTCATGACCTGGCCGGTCACCGGCTGGGAACCGAACCAGCGGGCCGGCAGCCCGCCGCGGCGGGGCAACCGCGCGTTGGTCAGGCGG
Organism: Glutamicibacter sp. NPDC087583; assembly: GCF_044743685.1. Taxonomy (NCBI): domain Bacteria; kingdom Bacillati; phylum Actinomycetota; class Actinomycetes; order Micrococcales; family Micrococcaceae; genus Glutamicibacter; species Glutamicibacter sp. NPDC087583. The sequence goes on from NZ_JBIUWY010000005.1 coordinate 20,547, forward strand.
GCCGGGCCCTGGGAAATGGACAGCACGGTGTGGGTGCCCAAATGGATTTCGTCCTTGCAGCTGCGTCCGGTCGCCATCAGGGTGCGCAGGGTTTCGGGGATCTGCACCTGGTCGAGGTCCAATCCGCCGGAAGGCACCTCCTCGGGGAAGCCGAGCAATCTGGAAGCTTCCTGGTTGTAGAGCACGATGCGGTGCCGCCGGTCCAGCAGGACCAGGCCCTCGCGAACCGAGTGCAGGGCCGAGAAGTAGAAGGCGTAGAGCCGGCGCAGCCCGTGCGGGCCGAAGCCGAGCGTGGCCTGGTTGACGTAGCGGGAGAAGGACCATGAGCTGAAACCCGCCAGCAGCAGGGCCAGCGCCGAAACGGTCATGATCTGCGGAAGTTCGCTGCGGTAGATCGACTCCAGGCTCTCCAGCGTGATGCCCGAAGAGACCATCCCCACCAGCTCGCCGTCGTGGTAGACCGGGGCGATGGTGCGCACCGAAAGGCCCAAGGTGCCCGCGGCCACCTCGTTGTGGGTCTGGCCGGCCAGCGCCTGGTTGATGCTGCCCGAATATCCCTTGCCCAGCTGCTCGGGGTCGGGGTGGGTGACGCGCAGGGCATCGGGGGTCATGATCGTAATGAAATCCACGCCTTGCCCGCGGTCCAGGATCTTGTCGGTGTAGGGCTGCAGCTGCTCGGTGGGGTGATCGCCGGCCAGGGCCTGGGACACGAAAGGATCGTTGGCCAGGGTGATGGAAATCGTGGCCACCGTGGCCTGCTTGTCATCCTGGATCACCTGCGCCTGGTGCTGGTAGGTGGCGACCGCCAGGCCCACGACGACGAAGATGACCACCAGCATCTGGGCGGCGAAGATGACTACCGCCAGGGACCAGCCGTCGCGGCTGAGCGGTGCGGGGGAGGCGGCCTCGCGGGTGGGGCGGGCCAGCGACAGGTCGGTGAAGTGATCGGTCACTGCGCTCATCTCCTTGTGCTGCCTGGTCCTTGTACTGTTCACCGCGTGACCAATATGAACGCAATGGAGATGCGGATCACTTCGAACCGCACCATGGATACAGAACGATTCTACGTAATGCCGGCTGTGCAAGGGTGCACGGTTCGGTTCCATGCGCTCACAAGGGTAGGACTACCATGGCTGTCACAGACCAGATGCCGCCGGCAGGCAATTCGCCGCAGGCCGGAACGAAGAAGAAAGACAAGACCCACTGGCTGTACATCATGGTGATTGCCGCCGTGGTGCTCGGCGCAGCGGTCGGCCTGCTGGCCCCGGAGGTGGGCAAGGCCCTCAAGCCCCTGGGCACCGGATTCGTCGCACTGATCAAGATGCTGATCGGTCCAGTCATCTTCTGCACCATCGTCCTGGGCGTTGGTTCCATTGCCAAGGCGGCAACCGTCGGCAAGGTCGGCGGCCTGGCGCTGCTGTACTTCATCACCATGTCCACCTTTGCGCTGGCCATCGGCCTGGTCGTCGGCAACATCATCCACCCGGGTTCGGGTCTGAAGCTCGAGCCGTACGAGTCGGGATCCGGCGGCGGGGAGAACTCCACCGTGGCCTTCCTGCTGGAAATGATTCCGGGCGACATCCCCGTGCTGCCGACCCTGGTGCTGGCCCTGCTGGTCGGCTTCGCGCTGCAGTCCATGGGCAAGTCCGGCGAGCCTGTGCTCAACGCAGTCAAGCACATCCAGGCGGTGGTCTTCCGCCTGATGATGATGATCATGTGGGCTGCCCCGATCGGTGCCTTCGGTGCCATTGCCGCAGTGGTCGGCGCTACCGGCTGGGCCGCCATCGGCTCGATGGCGATCCTCATGGGTGCCTTCTACGTCACCTGCGCGCTCTTCATCGTCGTCGTCCTCGGTTCCCTGTTGCGCCTGGTCACCGGCCTGAACATCTTCCTGCTGCTGAAGTACCTGGCTCGCGAATACCTGCTGATCTTCTCCACCTCATCCTCCGAGTCGGCACTGCCGCGCCTGATCGCCAAGATGGAGCACGCAGGGGTGTCCAAGCCCGTCGTGGGCATCACCGTGCCTACCGGCTACTCCTTCAACCTCGATGGCACCGCCATCTACCTGACCATGGCGGCACTCTTCGTCTCAACGGCCATGGGCATGCCCATGAGCCTGAGCGAGCAGATCGGCCTGCTGGTCTTCATGATCATCGCTTCCAAGGGCGCAGCCGGCGTGACCGGCGCCGGCCTGGCCACCCTGGCAGCCGGCCTGCAGTCGCACCGCCCGGAACTGCTGGACGGCATGGGCGTGATCGTGGGCATCGACAAGTTCATGTCCGAGGCCCGCGCGCTGACCAACTTCACCGGCAACGCCGTGGCAACCTTGCTGATCGGCAAGTGGACCAGGGAGATCGACATGGACCAGGCCAAGGCCGTACTGGCGGGCAGCCTTCCATTCGACGAGAGCAGCGTCGAAGGCCACTAGGACCTTGCTGGAAATCCGTTATCCGACACGTTCGGGTAACGGATTTTCTGCGTCTGGGCGCCTTTGGCAAGATAGGGCCAGCCGGGCGCAGCAGCCAGCAGGCGGAAAGGCATCATGGGTTCAGCGGTACGAGTGTGCTTTGTCGGCGATTCCTTCGTCGCAGGAGTCGGCGATGAAACCCATCGCGGATGGGCGGGGCGGCTGGTCGCCCGGGGAATCGAACGGGGCCATGGGCTCACCGGCTACAACCTCGGTGTTCGCGGCGATACCAGCGCCATGATCCGGCAGCGATTCGAAGCTGAATGCGCCGCACGCTTTCTGCCGGGGGACTACGCGCCAGGCGTGGTGCTCTGCTTCGGGGTCAACGACGTGATCCGCTGGGACGCGAAGCCGCGGGTGGCCGCCGGAGAACGGATCCAGAACCTCGAGGCCATCCTGGATGCGGCAAAGGAACGCAATTGGCCGGTTCTCATGATCGGTCCGCCGCCGATCGCCGATGATGCATTGAACGCGGAACTGCGCGAGCTGGATGCGCAAATGCGGGCACGGTGCGCGTCGAGGAATGTGCCTTATCTAAGCGTGTTCGGGGATCTCGCGGGACATGAGCTGTGGCGCCGCCAAGTGGCCGCCGATGATGGAGCGCACCCGCGCGCAGCAGGCTATGACCTGCTGGCGGGGATGGCCAGCCAGGCTTGGGACCCGTGGCTTGCGGAACTGGGCAGCTAGGCTGGAGCAATGAACGGGACACCGCACCGGCAGCAGTATCGTGCACTGGCAGACGCCGAAGAAGAACTGGTCGAACTCGCCCGGCGGACCATTGAGGCAGCAACCGACGCGCCCGATGGCGGCGACGGGGTGCACACCATGGGTGCCGCGGTGCTGGCTGCCGACGGCGCCATGCACGCCGGCGTGAATTTCTACCACTTCACCGGAGGCCCGTGTGCAGAGCTGGTGGCCTTCGGTGCGGCCCGTGCGGCCGGGGCAAGGGATCCGCAGGTGGTGGTGGCAGTGGGCAACCAGGGGCGCGGCATCAAAAACCCGTGCGGGCGCTGCCGCCAGGTGATGGCTGATAGCTATCCGTGGCTGCGGGTCATCGTCGATACCCCGCACGGGGCGCGCAGCATCGGCATTCGCGAGCTGCTGCCGTTGTCTTTCGACTGGTTGGCCGAGCAAGCCTGAGAGCCTGATGCCCGGCTCAGCGCGAGAGGCCGGGCAAGGGCGAAGCGAGCACCACCCGGTTGCCGTCGGGATCCTGCAGCTGCACGATCCGTGCTCCGCCGCCGGGCTGCGGGCCGTGATGCCCGATGCCCGCATCCAGCAGGCGCGCGGCCTGCGCGTCGAGGTCGGCCACTTCCAGGACCAGCGTGCTGTATCCGGCACGGTCGGGCTCCGCGAAGACCTGGACTCCGAATCCCGGGGCCAGATGCCATTCGAGCAGCCCGTCCATGGGCAGCTGGTCCGGCGCCCGGTTGAAGAGCCGCGCGTACCAGTGCTCGGCTCGGGCCAAATTCGATACCGTGCAATTGCTGAGCATTCCCGTGAACATCTGCCTCGCCCCTTATGCCGCCGGATGCCGGCGCGTGTGGAACCATTCGACCACCGGAATGCGCCAGGATCAAGAACTTATCCGAATAGCCAGCGGATGATCGGGCTGGGCACCAGGGCGCTGCCCAGCCGGGGACTCCACGGCAGGATCACCCTCCAGTGCCTGGCCGGTGGCTTGGGCCAGATCGCAGGGGTGGTCGAGCAGGTCGCGTACCGTCCAAGCGGTGCATGGCGCGGGAATCCTGGCTCATGATGATTCCGGTTTTCGGCCCAGAAGCACACAGGTCAGTGGCCGGCCGCGGTGAGCAGGCGCTGCAGGCGCGGGCCGAACTGGACCTCATGATCCAGAGCCATCAGCTCGTCGATCGACGCGTGCAGCTGTTGCGCAGCGAGAATCGACTGGATGTACTCCCAATAAGCATGCAGCTCCTCGGCCCGTGTCCACCCCGGTGCCGGTTCATCCGGGCCCACCACAACCAACGCGGTTTCGCGGATTCCGGCCGGCGTCACCTGCGCCCATTCTTCGCTGCTGGACCATCCGCGGTCGTCGAGCACCACGATGAATAGCCCGTCGTCCAGTTGGGCCTGGAGGAGCACACGGACCCTTGCCTGCTTGCTGCCTGGCTCGGCTTCCGCCCAGCTGGCGAGCTTTTCAATGGTGCGCATCGCGCCCTTCCCGTAAATGCCAGATTGCGTTCAGCTCGCATACAACATTAGAGCTAAGGTTCAAGGTAAAGGCTCGCCGTGGAAGAACCCAAAAAACCAAGATCTTTTGCTTCGACCGATAACCTTGAAAAGAGCTTACAGCTCGAAGAATCAGGTTTATCGAACGGGAAGTGTGGTTTACCCATCGTGAGCGAGGAACAGGGAAACAAGCACCGCGGAGCGGGGATGCTCAAGGAGCCTCGCCCAGTGGGTCCTACTGGCAAGCCATTGACAGATTTCCCCGTGCCAGCACCGTTGCCATCGCACGGCCCGGCACGCGTGATCGCCATGGTGAACCAGAAGGGCGGCGTTGGCAAGACCACCTCCACCATCAATCTCGCCGCCGCGCTCGCCGAGTACGGCCGCAAGGTGCTGCTGGTGGACTTCGACCCGCAGGGCGCGCTGTCTGCCGGCTTCGGAACCAACCCGCATGAAATGGACATCACCGTCTACAACGTGCTGATGGACCGCAAGGTGAAGATCACCGACGCCATCGTGAAGACCGACGTCGAGAACATCGATCTGCTGCCAGCCAACATCGATTTGTCCGCAGCCGAGGTGCAGCTGGTCAACGAGGTCGCCCGCGAGCAGGTGCTGGAACGTGCGCTGCGCAATGTCATCGACGACTACGATGTGGTGCTCATCGACTGCCAGCCATCGCTGGGCCTGCTGACCATCAACGCGCTCACCGCCGCCCATGGCGTGATCATCCCGCTGACCGCAGAGTTCTTTGCGCTGCGTGCGGTGGCATTGCTGATGGAAACCATCGACAAGGTCAAGGACCGGCTGAACCAGGTGCTGGAGTTGGACGGCGTGGTGGCCACCATGTACGACGCCCGCACCCTGCACAGCCGCGAGGTCATCACCCGGCTGGATGAGGCCTTCGGCGACAAGCTCTTCGAGACCGTCATCAAGCGCACCATCAAGTTCGCCGACGCGAACGTGGCCGCCGAACCGATTACTTCCTACGCCGCCAACCACCCGGGCGCTGAGGCCTACCGCAACCTCGCCCGCGAACTGATTTGGCGTGGTGGTGCCCCGTAATGAGCGCCACGCTCAGCGAAGAAGCCGCCACCGATTCCACCACGCCAGCAGAAGCTGAGCAGGAATCGGCTGGCGGTTTTCGCCTTGCCCTGCAGAATTTCAACGGGCCCTTCGATGTGCTGCTGCACCTGATTACCAAACGCGAGCTGGATATTACCGAGGTCGCGTTGGCAGAGGTCACCGACGAATTCATCGCCTACCTGCGCGAGCTGCAAGCCACCAGTGCCGCCGAGGGGAGCGACGGGATGAAGGTGCTCGATGAAACCACCGAATTCCTCGTGGTCGCCTCCACGCTGCTGGATTTGAAGGCGGCCCGCTTGCTGCCGCGCGGCGAAATGGCCGATGAGGAGGACTTCGAGCTGCTCGAAGCCCGCGACCTGCTTTTCGCGCGGCTGCTGCAGTACAAGGCCTTCAAGCAGGCCGCCGAGTTCTTGGGCGAACGCTACGGAATCGAGGGAGCGCGCCATCCCCGCGAAGTCTCGCTGGAACCGCAGTTCGCGGCCCTGCTGCCGGAACTGGTGTTCAGCATCGGGCCCGACGCCTTGGCCGCGATGGCGGCCAAGGCGCTGGCGCCGAAGCCGGAACCGGAAACAGAGGTCGGCATCGGGCATCTGCACGGGGCGAACGTCACCATTGCCGAGGAAGCCGATGCGATCACCGCCCTGCTCGAAGCCCGCGGCACGCTGGCATTCACCGAGCTGGTGGCAGACGCGGATGCGCAGCTGGTGGTGGTCGTGCGTTTTCTGGCATTGTTGGAGATGTTCAGGCAGAGAGCCATTAGCTTTGCGCAGGAAGATCCGCTCGGCCCGCTGCTGATCTCGCTGGTCCAGGAGTCCAGTTTCGATGCGCAGGCCGTGCAAGACGACTACGAGGGGAGTGGTGGTGAGGTGGATCATGAGTGAGATTGCACCCATTGACCAGCTGCCAGGAGGCCTGGAATCGGGCCTTGAAGCGGTGCTGATGGTCGCCGATATCCCCGTATCTTCGGCGCGTTTGGCCGAAATCTTCGAAGTCCCCACCGCCAGGGTTGCCGCCGCTTTGGAGACCCTTGCTACCGAGTATGATAGTAAGGATCGCCCGCGCGGATTTGAACTGCGTCGCGTCGCCTCCGGGTGGCGCTTCTATTCGCGGGCCGATTACGCCGATTTCGTCTCCAGTTATGTGCTCGACGGGCAGACAGCACGCCTGTCACAGGCCGCCCTAGAAACCCTGGCTGTCATCGCTTACCGACAGCCGGTCTCGCGTGGACGTATTTCGGCGATTCGAGGTGTCAACGTCGATTCAGTGGTGCGCACGCTGCTCACCCGCGGATTGATCACGGAGTATCCGGAAGTTGGGGATGGCGGAGCGACGCTGTACCAAACCACCGAATACTTCCTGGAACGACTGGGACTGGGCTCGCTTGATGAGTTGCCTGCGCTGTCCCCGTATCTTCCCGGGGTGGCCGACCTCGAATCGCTCGATTCGGCAACCTACGACGACTAGGTAGCTGCCAGCCGGCAGCTACAACGGACCAACCACGCGTGAAGCCCCAAGACTGGCGGGCTCGCGCAGCGAACACGTAACAGCAAGGGACACAGGCAAGCATGAGCAGGGGACCATCCTCAGGCCGCAACGATCGCGGCAACAATTCAAACTTCGGCGGCAAGCCAGCAGGCGGCCGCGGCACTACCGGCGGCAAGGCCTACGGCAAGCCAGGCGGTGCAGGCCGCACCGGTGGCAAGTCCTTCGGCGAGAAGCCATTCGGCGAGAAGCCGTATGGCAAGTCCGCCTCGGGCAAGCCAGGGGAAAAGTCGAATTCGGCCAAGCGCAACACCGCAGCACCGCGCAAGAACTCCGAGCGTGCTTTCGGCAAGGAACGCTTCGGCAACTCCGTGCCGACCAACTATGCGCGCCCGACCCAGCGCGCCCGCGCCCAGGCTCGTGCCGAAAGCCAGGCAGCTCGCGAGATCAACGGCGAGCAGCAGGACGGCATCCGCCTGCAGAAGGCCATGGCCAACGCCGGGGTGGCCTCGCGCCGCGTCTGCGAGGAGATGATCCTCGAAGGCCGCGTCGAGGTCAACGGCAACCTGGTCGTCGAGCTGGGTTCGCGCGTGGATCCAGCCAAGGACCGCATCCACGTCGATGGCATGCGCATCCAGATGAACCAGGCAAACCGCTACTTCGTCTTCAACAAGCCGAAGCACGTGATGTGCACCATGGATGACCCGGAGGGCCGCCGCACCATCGCCGACTACTTCAAGAACGAGCACCACTCGCTGCGCTTGTTCCACGTTGGCCGACTGGACTACAAGACCGAAGGCGTCTTGATCCTGACCAACGACGGCGAGCTGGCCAACCGCCTGCAGCACCCGAAGTACGAAGTCCCCAAGACCTACCTGGTGCAGATCCCCGGCCCGCTGCCGCGTGCGGTAAGCAACCAGCTGCGCGAGGGAATCAAGCTCGAAGATGGCTGGATCAAGGTCGATGACCTGAAGATCATCGCCACCACACCGAAGCACGTGATGGTCGAGGTGACCCTGCACTCGGGCCGCAACCGCATCGTGCGCCGCATGTTCGACGCCGTAGGCCACCCGGTCCAGCGCCTGGTGCGCGTTGCCGTGGGTCCGGTGCTGCTCGGCGACCAGAAGCAGGGCACCATCCGCTCCCTGGGCAACCAGGAAGTCGGGCACCTCATGGCCATGGTGGGGATGTAGCCCATGGCGTCTTCTCACCTTGCAGGCCCGGTGCTGGTCATCGGCACCGGCTTGCTGGGCACCTCGGTGGGATTGGGCCTGCGTGCCAAGGGCGTGCACGTCTACCTGTCGGATATTTCGCCGACCGCTGCCGGAGTAGCCCAGGACATTGGCGCCGGGGTGCTGCTGGAGCACCAGCAGATCGCCCCGGAACTGGTCGTGATCGGTGCTCCACCGGATGTCACCTCCGCCCTGGTGGGCGACGCGCTGCTGGCCTATCCGAACGCGGCCGTGGTGGACATCGCCAGTGTCAAGGGCTCGATCCTGGCCGGCGTGCTGGCGGACGAGCGGCTGGGCGAGGCTGAGACTTCCCGCTATGTGGGGACGCACCCGATGGCGGGCCGGGAGAAGTCCGGACCGGCCGCGGCCCGTGGCGAATTGTTCACCTCCATGCCGTGGGTCATCTGCGCCCATGAAGGCGCGCAGGCTTCGCGGGTCAAAGCCGCCGAATCCCTGGCCATCGACCTGGGTGCGACCATGTACCGGATGAGCGTGGCCGAGCACGATGAGTCCGTCGCGCTGATCAGCCACTTCCCGCAAGCGGCCAGCTCGATGATCGCCTCGCGCCTGCTGAACGCCGAAAGCCACCAGCTGGCCTTGGCGGGCAACGGGCTGCGCGACACCACGCGCATCGCGGCCAGCGACGAGAAGCTCTGGATCCAGATCTTCTCGCACAATGCCGCCGCACTGGTGCCGATCCTGACCGGGATGAAGGAAGATCTGGACCGGCTGATCAGCACGCTGCAGAACCCGCAGGGCCCCGGCGCGCTGCTGGACCTCTCGCAGCTGATGACCGAAGGCAACGCCGGCAAGGCCCGGATTCCGGGCAAGCACGGCGCACCGCCGCAGGCGTTCGCGTTGGTCACCGTCGTGATCGATGACCGGCCGGGGCAGATCGCCCAGTTGCTGACCGAAATCGGCGACGCGCAGATCAACATCGAGGATTTGCGCATGGAGCACTCCGCGGGCCATCAGGTCGGCATGGTGGATGTTTCGGTCGTGCCCGGCCGGCGCGATGAATTGATAGATGTATTGACCAAGAACGGATGGAAGGTAGCCCAGTGAGCACCTTGAACAACGACAAGCTGGTTATTGCCATCGACGGCCCTAGCGGCTCCGGCAAGTCCTCGGTCTCCAAGGCCGTCGCCCGCAAGCTGGGCGCAGCCTACCTGGACACCGGCGCCATGTACCGTGCGATCACCTACTCGGTGCTCGCCGATGGCACCGATCTGTCCAACGCCGAGGCCATTGCCCAGGCCGTGCGCGATGCCAAGCTGTCCATCTCGGTCGATCCTGATGCTGAACTGGTTGAAATCGGCGGTGTAGACGTGACCGCGGCAATCCGCGAACCACGCATCTCCGAGCAGGTTTCCACCGTTGCCACCAACCTGGACGCGCGTGCCGAACTGGTCCGCCGCCAGCAGGAAATCATTGCGGCCAACACCCGCATCGTGGCCGAAGGCCGCGACATCACCACCGTGGTCGCCCCGGATGCCGATGCGCGCATCCTGCTGACCGCATCGGAAGAAGCCCGCCTGCGCCGCCGCGGCCTGCAGCTGGGCGGATCGCAGAACGAGTCGCAGCTGGCTACCCAGGTGCTGGCGCGCGATGCGAAGGACTCCACCGTGGTGAACTTCACCCAGGCTGCCGACGGAGTCATGACCGTAGACTCCTCGGACCTGGATTTCGAGCAGACCATCGACGCAGTGCTTGACGCAGTCGGCACTGCAACGAAAAACTAGCCTAAAGCTGGTGCCCATCCTCGGCGAGAGCCGATGAAGATTACGATCGCTGTGAAGGGAAAATCATGAGCGAGAACAACTCCACCCACGACGAGGAATACATCCCCGTTGGAGACGACGATATCGCCGAGCGCCTGGCCGAACTGAGCGAGGAAGAGGCCGCGGTTCGCGCCCAGGCCCTGCTCAGCGGACTGGAAGACTACGAACTGGACGAAGAGGACTCCGCCCTGCTTGCAGGCCTGGATAGCTTCGATGACGACGATGAAGACGTTGTCATTCCGCCGGTCCTGGCTGTTATCGGACGACCTAACGTCGGCAAGTCCACCTTGGTCAACCGCATCCTGGGCCGCCGCGAAGCGGTAGTCGAGGATACCCCGGGCGTCACCCGCGACCGCGTGTCCTATTCCGCCGAGTGGGTGGGACGCCCATTCACCATCGTCGATACCGGTGGCTGGGAGCACGATGCAAAGGGCATCCACGCCTCGGTTGCCGACCAGGCCGAAATTGCCGCCGACGTCGCTGACGCCATCCTCTTCGTGGTCGACTCCCACGTGGGCGCGACCGCAACCGACGAGGCTGTGGTGAAGATGCTGCGCAAGAAGGGCAAGCCGGTCTTCCTAGTGGCCAACAAGGTCGACGACTTCAACCAGGAAGCCGAAGCCGCCGCGCTGTGGGGACTGGGATTCGGCCAGCCATGGCCAGTCTCGGCCCTGCACGGCCGCGGCACCGCCGACCTGCTGGACGCTGTCATGGAGAAAATGCCGGCCCATTCGGCTTTCGGCGGCATGATCCCATCGGGCGGTCCGCGCCGCATTGCGCTGATCGGCCGTCCGAATGTGGGCAAGTCCTCGCTGCTGAACAAGGTGGCCGGCTCCGAGCGCGTAGTTGTCGACGATCTGGCCGGCACCACCCGCGATCCCGTGGACGAACTTGTCGAGCTGGGCGGCGAAGTCTGGCGCTTCGTGGATACCGCCGGTATCCGCCGCCGCCAGCACATGGCCGTCGGCTCGGACTACTACGCGTCGTTGCGTACCCAGACGGCGCTGGAGAAGGCCGAAGTCGCCGTCATCCTGCTGGCTGCCAATGAAACCATCTCCGAGCAGGACGTGCGCATCATCCAGCTGGCCATCGAAGCCGGCCGCGCGATGGTCATCGTCTACAACAAGTGGGATGAGGTGGATGAGGATCGCCGCTACTACCTGGACCAGGAGATCGAGCGCGACCTTGCCCATATCGAGTGGGCACCGCGCGTGAACATCTCGGCGAAGACCGGCTGGCACAAGGACAAGCTCGTTCCCGCACTGAATACCGCGCTGGAATCCTGGGACAAGCGCATTCCAACGGGCAAGCTGAACGCCTTCCTGGGCGAACTTGTCGCAGCCCACCCGCACCCGGTGCGCGGCGGCAAGCAGCCACGCATCCTGTTCGGCACCCAGGCTTCGGCCCGTCCGCCGCGCTTCGTGCTGTTCACCACCGGCTTCCTGGATCCAGGCTACCGCCGCTTCATCACCCGGCGGCTGCGCGAAACCTTCGGTTTCGAAGGAAGCCCCATCGAGGTTTCGATGCGAATCCGCGAGCGCCGCGGACGCAATCGCTAAATTTCGAATTTAGCCCTTCACTTGGTGTAGGCTAATAAAGGAGCTTTTCGCAGACGGCACCCTTGGTTCTCACGACTTGGGGATAACGGCTGCGAGGGCATCGGGCTATGGCGCAGCTTGGTAGCGCGCCTCACTGGGGGTGAGGAGGTCGCAAGTTCAAATCTTGTTAGCCCGACGATCCAATCGGAAAACCCCGTCGAGAGTTTCTCTCGGCGGGGTTTTGCCGTGCCTCCCCAGAATTCCACACCCACGGCGAAGATCCGGAAGATGGTCCAATGCAACGCAGATTCCAGCAGGTCGATGTCTTCGGCGCCACCCCGTACAAGGGCAACCCGCTAGGCGTGGTGCTCGACGGGCAGGGCCTGGATACCGAGTCGATGCAGGACTACTCGCTCTGGTCCAATCTCTCCGAGGTCACCTACGTACTGCCGGCCAGCGATGAGCGGGCCGACTACCGTTTCCGCATCTTTGCGCGCGAACGCGAATTCCCATTTGCCGGCCACCCTGCCTTGGGCACAGCGCGTGCCTGGCTGCAGGCCGGGGGAGTGCCGCAGGATCCGAAGCAGCTGGTCGTCGAGTGCGAAGCTGGTTTGGTACCGATCAGGATCGAAGGTGAAACGCTTTCCTTTGCTTCGCCGCCGGCTGTTCGAACCGGTGCAATTGCGCCGCACGAACTGACGGAAATGATCCAGATCCTGGGCATTGAGCCCGAGCAGATTGTGGATTCGCAGTGGACGGACAACGGGCCGGGGTGGGCCGCGGTGCTGCTGGAAAACTCGCAGCAGGTTATGGACATCGCACCGCGGATCCCCAATAGGCCGGGACGCTGGAAAATCGGGGTCTTCGGCGCACTGCCGCAGTCGTCGGCACCGGAAAAATTCGAAGTCCGAGCTCTGGCCATCGAAAACGGGGGCTTGCGCGAGGATCCGGTCACCGGAAGCCTGAATGGAGCGGCCACGCAATGGCTGATGGCCACCGGGCACGCCACCGCGCCACTGGTCAACCGGCAGGGTGCGAAAGTCGGACGCGATGGGCATGTGCATCTGGACTTGGCCGACGGCCAGCTTTGGGTTGGCGGGGCCGCGAACGTCCTGATTGAGGGCATCATCGAGCTGTAGTGCGCAAAACCTTGCCTGTTGTGATGGCTTGGGCTTAGCCTTGAATGGTGGGAACGTTAATTCATGGAGTCCATTTCCTCTAGGCGGTAACCAGTGTAGAGCTTCGCTCCGCTGACGCCATATTCATTGCACCTTTGTGGTGCCCGCCAACCACCAGCACCGCACCGGCCCTGATTACTCGGCGAACCGGTGCTAGGCAGGAAACTCCCATGACCCAGTCCCAAAATATCCACCAGTCTTCCCAGCATGAGCGCGAAACCGAACCGGACTACGTATGCTCATTGCAAGGCATCGCAGTCAGTTTCGGCGAACGGGATGTGCTGACCGGCATCGACCTTGCAATTTCAGGTACCGACCGCATCGCAGTACTTGGCGATAACGGTTCGGGAAAATCCACGCTGATGCGCGTGATTGCAGGGAATCTCGAACCCGACCACGGGCAGCGGAAGATGAACGCGCCCGGTGCCGTTGCCTACGCTGCGCAGAACCCGAGCTTCGCTGCGAACATGAGCGTGCAACAGGTGATCGATTCCTATCATCGGCGCTTCCGTGAACTGGAAGGCTTGATGCGCGTCGTCTCGGCCAAGCTCGAAGATGCTCCAGAACCTGTCGCCGAACGTTTGATGAAGCAGCTGCAGCAGGTTACCGACCTGTATGAGGCGGCCGACGGCTATTCGCTGGCTCCGCGCCTGGATAGCGCCTTGGAGCAGCTGGGCCTAGGAGATCTGGATCGCCAGCGCCTTGTGTCCCAACTTTCCGGTGGGCAGCGATCCCGGCTGTCGCTGGCCTGTGTCCTGTGTTCGGGTGCGCAATTGCTCCTGCTCGATGAACCAACGAACGACCTGGACGAGGCGGCCATGAACTGGCTGGAGCGCACCCTGGATAAGCATCGCGGTGCGCTAGTGCTGATCAGCCATGACCGGATGTTCCTCAAGCGTTTTGCCCGATCCATCGTTGAGGTTGCCGACGGGTCGGTCGCGCATTACGGCAATGGCTATGACGGTTATCTGCATGCCAAGGAGCAGGAGCGCATCGCGATCCGCGTCGCCTACGAAAATTGGGTGCAGGAGCTTGAGCGTTCACAGAACTTGGTTGATAAGTATGCTTCACGCGTCAGCGCCATTCCGCGCAAGCAGGAGAAATCCAGTTTTGGACATGGAAATTTCCGGGCCCGCGATTCCAGCCATGGGTCGACCTCCAAGATCCGCCAGGCAAAATCCCGAATCGAAGACCTCGAAACCCACCGGGCACCCGAGCCGGCTGCTGAGCTGTCGTTCTTGATGCCCGGCAGCACCCAGGACCAGGCTGGTGGCGAAACCTTGCTGCAGGTGATGAACGCCTGGCGCGGCTCGGATCCGAAACTGTCCACGCCACGCTTCGACATCAAGCTCGGCGAGCGCTGGCTAGTCACCGGCCCCAATGGTGCTGGCAAATCCACATTGCTCAAAATGCTCGCCGGAGAACTGGAATGCGCCGAGGGGAAGATCGAGCGCGCTGCCAACTTGCACTGCGGTTGGCTCCGCCAGGAAGTCGGAATTTTTCCTGGCAGCACCCTGGTTGAAGCCTTCGCCGCGGCCACCGGCCAGTATGTCCAGGACGCCGGTGCGTCCCTGGCCCAGCTGGGCCTGTTTTCGCCGCAGGATTTCCTGCGGCACCCCATGGCGCTTTCGGTAGGCCAGCGCCGCCGCCTGGAACTGGCTATTGCGGTCAGCACCAAAGCGCAGATGCTGTTCCTGGACGAGCCGACGAACCATCTCTCACCGGCCTTGGTGGAGCAGCTGGAGTCAGCGCTGGCGGAATATCCGGGCGCCGTGGTCACGGTCAGCCACGACCGGCGCTGGCAGCAGAAAATGCGCGAGCATTCGGTGGTGCATCGGCTCGGGGTGGAAGCAGGACGCGTCGAGCTGATCAGGTAGCGCTGGAGTTCTGGCTTCTCAAGTTCAGTCCGCCATCAAACAGGTGCTGCGGGTCAGTTCTCTCGGACAGGGCACGCAGCCGGGTTCCGGTCTGCCCAGGCCAGGCGAGCTCGGCAGCCGAACGGCGAACGTCCGAAGAGTAGGCGCCGTACGCGCCGGTGCCCAGAACCTGCAGGGCAGCGAACGACTGGTCCTGCTCGGCGATGCCCAACGGGTGGATCCAGGTAGCTGCCAGCACTTCTTGATGCCGCGACCCCCAGGCGGTGGCGTGGGCCGGGACCCGGGCTACGGCACCGCCCAAGGCCCGCAATTCGCCGACCAGGCTGGCCCGATGGGCCAACGACTGCGCCATGGCATCGCCCAACTGCTCATCCGCCTGATCGACCAGGACATCACGCATTTTGATGCGCTGCTGACCGGCATGCGGCGAATTCGGGGCTGGCACGATCAGCGGATAAGGCACTAGCTCGGTGCGCGAATCGTGAAGTTGGGCCAGGCCCAGGGCCTCGCGCAAGACCGGTGCTGCCTGGTCCTGGCCATCATTCGCGAGGGAGCGGATCGGGAACCATCGGCGATCCTGCGATTTGCCGCGGATTGCGCTGCCACGGCCAGCATCATCCGCCCCTATCTGTCGGCCACCAAATGGAAGCCGTGGCTGGTCGGAGATATCTCGTCCTCGCGCGACTTGGAGATTGGCGGGAAGTTCAACGCGGTGCACGGAGCCTATGGGCGTTCGCAACTTAATGAAGAGCAGATGCTGGAGTATGCCGGACCCGAGTGGGAGCATCGGTAGCAGCTGGCATCAGTGATGGGCCCCGGCGCGAGGTTATTGCGCCGGGGCTTCTGCCCATCTGCGGCTTAGGGTGGCCGGCGCAGCGTGCGTGAACTTGTGCCTGAGCTCACAGATTGTATATGATTAGTGTGCGATAAAAGATCATGCAGTTCTAATATAGAACATTATATTTATTGACTGAGGTCATCACAGGGAATTGGGGGATGAAACGGTGCAGTTTCACCACAACGGATACATTTCAGCCGATCCACGGGTGCAGCCAGCGGCTGGCGTGGGCATAAACCGTCCCATGGAGATGCCCGATGTCATGGATGTGCTGATCGTCGGTGCCGGTCCCGCAGGCATCATCACCGCCGCCCAGCTTTCCCAGTTCCCTGATGTGCACACCCGCATCATCGACCGACGGCCCGGCCGCCTGGAAATCGGCCAGGCCGACGGGATCCAGTCACGCACGGTGGAGACGTTCCAGGCTTTCGGTTTTGCCGAGCGCATCACCGCCGAGGCCTACATCATCAAGGAAACCACCTTCTGGAACCCTGATCCGCAGAACCCGGATCAGATCATCCGCACCGACCGCACCGCCGATGATCCAACCGGCGTCAGCGAATTCCCGCACCTCGTGGTCAACCAGGCGCGCGTTATCGACTATTTCGCTGATTTCGCGGCGAACTCCCCAGCTCGCACCGTCCCGGACTACGGGTGGGACTTCAAGGAACTGGTCGTTGAAGACGGCGAAGAGTACCCGGTGAAGGTCACCCTGATCGGCTGCGGCGAGAGCAATGACGGCATTGAGCGTGTAGTGCGTGCCAAGTACGTGGTCGGTTCCGATGGGGCCAGAAGCAATGTCCGCCGCTCGATCGGCGCGAAGCTCTCCGGTGACAAGGCCAATCACGCTTGGGGCGTCATGGACACCCTGGGCCTGACCAACTTCCCGGATGTGCGCACCAAGTGCGCCATCCATTCCAAGGCTGGTTCGATCCTGCTGATTCCGCGCGAAGGCGGGCAGCTCTTCCGCCTCTACGTCGACCTGGGTGAAGTTCCGGAAGGGGATAACGGCAAGGTCCGCGAGACTCCGCTGGAAGAAATCATCGAGCGCGCCAAGGCGATTTTGAATCCCTATACCCTCGAGGTCAAGGACGTCGCGTGGCACAGCGTCTACGAAGTAGGCCACCGGCTGGCTGACCGCTTCGATGATGTGCCGGTTGAAGAGATCGGTACCCGTGAGCCGCGCGTGTTCATTACCGGCGACGCCTGCCACACCCACTCGGCCAAGGCCGGCCAAGGCATGAACGTCTCCATGCAGGACGGGTTCAACCTGGCCTGGAAGATCGGCTATGTGCTCTCGGGCCAAGCTCCGGAAAGCCTGCTGCGCACCTACTCGGACGAGCGCAAGGTGATCGCCAAGGACCTGATCGACTTCGACAAGAAGTGGTCCTCCATCATGGCTGCTACTGCGAAGGAGCTTGAAGGCCAAGAAGGCGTTGCCGAGTTCTATGTACGCACGGCCGAATTCCCTGCCGGCTTCATGACCGAGTACGCGGCATCTGCGCTGGTCGCCGGCAAGGAGCACCAGGAGCTGGCCGCCGGATTCCCCGTGGGCAAGCGCTTCCGCTCTTCGGAAGTCATGCGCTTGGCCGATGCCAACCCAACGCACCTGGGCCACCACCATCGTGCCGACGGCCGCTACCGCATCTACGTCTTTGCTGATCAGCAGCCGGTGGGAGAGTCCCAGAAAATTGCCGCCTTGTCGAGTTGGCTGCTGGAGAATGAGCGCTCGCCACTGGTTCGCTTCACGCCGAAGGGTGCCGACGCCGACGCGCTGTTCGATGTCAAGGTGGTCTACCAGCAGGACTACACCACGATGAACGTGAATGACGCGCCGAAGGTGTTCCGTCCGGACACCGGCGTGTTCGGCCTGGTGGATTACGAGAAGGTCTACACCGCATTGGACGGCTCGGACATCTTCGAGGAGCGCCAGATCTCCCGCGATGGCGCGATCGTGATCGTCCGTCCGGATATGTATGTTGCCAGCATCCTGCCATTGGATGCGGCCAACGAGCTGGCCCGTTTCTTCGAGCCGATCCTGCTGGAGCAGAACTAGTAGCGCCCTCGCTCCACACATCACCGATGGCGCCGCGAGTATCTCGCGGTGCCATCGGTTTCCCTGCGCAGGGCGTCGCGTGGAAGTGCGGAATATTCTTTGTCGCAACGTGGTTGAACCACCAAGGGACAGGACTTCGATGAAAGGTGCCACGGTGAGCCAGGAATTCAGCTTTGACCTTCAGCAGGTGGTCGATTCGGATATGGTGTGTGCCGACGGCGTGTGCTTCGTGCCGCCTACGGACCAGAGAGCTGATCGAGCAGATAGTCACGCAACACCACAGCATGATTAGCCTGCTCATTTTTTGCTCCGTAGACCAAAGTGACCACGGGATGCTGGTCCAGTACTTCCAGAAAGCCATCGACAGCGGGGTTCTGATATAGCTCGGCGCGATAGTGCTGCGCAAATTCGCCAAAGCGGTCGGCATCGTGATCCCAGCCTTTGCGAAGCCCGGTGCTCGGTGCCAAGGCCTTGGCCCAGTGATCCAGCTGAAGGGCAGCCTTGCTCTTCCCGCGCGGCCAGAGCCTGTCAACCAGGATCCTGTAGCCGTCCTCGACGCTGGGCGCGGTATACGCGCGTTTGAGAAGTATCTTCGTCATGATTCACCTGAAAGTTCCTGATTTATCCTTGCATCGCCTCCATCTGTGGGAAAGGATCGAAGTGCAGGGGCTGCCAAGCCATCATCGTCTCTCTTGGCATCTTGCCACACTGGCAATCCCTTGCAGCGGAAAATATGTACTTTTCTGTTATCAGTTGGGCAGTGAGTAGGCTAATCTGTAAATAGTTTGGTATTACTGACTGTGCCAACACAGAACTCAAGGTCGTCACGCACGAACTGTTAACAGAATTTTCTGGAGGACCCCATAATGTCGGAACATCGGCCGGTTGACCCGCACAACGAGTCTGCCTCTGAGACGACCAATATCGCTCTTCCTGCGGTGCACAAGGGTGCTGAACCTTCGGTCATCTACACCCTGAGTGAGGATGAGAAAAACGCAGTTAACGCCCTGCCAGCTGGTTCTGCGCTGCTGATTGCCCATTCCGGACCAAACAAGGGCGCACGCTTCTTGCTGGACACCGACGAGAGCATCGCAGGCCGCCATCCAAACGCCGATATCTTCCTGGACGATGTGACCGTTTCGCGTCGGCATGCCAAGTTCTCCCGAACGGACGCGAGGTTCACGCTCAGCGACATCGGATCGCTGAATGGTACCTACATCAACGGCGACCGTATCGACGAGATCCCGTTGAGCACTGGTGTTCAGGTTCAGATCGGCAAATTCCGCCTGAATTTCTACCAAAGCGTTCCGAACCTTTAAACTAGTAGAGTTCGAGGTTTTGTCCGCCGGCGTCTGGCACGCCGACATATCCATACATCCGAGGTGTAGACCCTTTGCCGATCTTTGACGCAGCCCGCAGCCCACGTCTCGAGGCTCAACGCCACGAGACCTTCCGGCAGGCCGCGCTGAATATCGGCGAGGTGCTCTCGGAACTCAAGGATGAGTTCCCACGTGTCACTGCGTCCAAGATCCGCTTCCTGGAAGACAAGGGACTGATCATCCCGCAACGTACCTCCGCTGGATATCGAAAGTACTCCGCGTCGGATGTGAGCCGCTTGCGTTTCATCCTTTCGGTTCAGCGCGACCAGTACCTGCCGTTGAAGGTCATCAAGGACCATCTCGACTCGGTGGATCGCGGTGAAGCGCCAGCAGCATTGCCTGGGGGAGCCCCGGTGGCGCCACAGGCGGTCAACGATGACATGGCTGAGGCCGTGGAGCGCAAAACCCGTTCGGTGTCCTTGGCTGAACTGCAGGGGCTGACCGGTGCCAGCGAGGAGCTCGTTGGCGAATTGATAAAGTTCGGCTTGATCGAACCGGTTGCTGGCCTGTTCGACGCCAACAGCATCAAGGTCACCAAATCGGCCGTTCAGCTGGCGGGCCATGGCGTTGAACCTCGCCACCTGCGGCAGTTCCGTACCGCAGCTGATCGCGAGTTCTCGCTGATTGAATCGATTGTCGGCAACGAACTGAAGAAGCCTGAAGTCTCCGCTCGTGCCCGCGCTGCGGAAGAGGCCCAGGAAATCTCGCGCCAGTGCCTGGAAATTCACGAGGCCCTGGTGCAACGTGCTATTTCCCAACTGGATCGCTAGGCTGAATTCGAACAGGCAACAACAACTCTAAGGGGCTAGCATGCTGGAACTGGAGTTTGCCGGAATCCGTATTCAATTGCCGGCGAATCAGCCGCTGTTGCTGCTCAAATACCCTGAGCGTAATCTCTACCTTCCGCTGTGGATAGGTGCGCCCGAAGCCTCGGCCATCGCAATGTCTGAACAAGGGCTCACTCCGCCTCGGCCGATGACCCATGATCTGCTGCTCAGCGTCATTGAAAGCATGGACGTGAAGCTTGAGCGGATCGAAATAGTCTCGGTAAACAATGCCGTGTTCGTCGCGGAGCTTGTCCTTTCCAACGGCAAACGCGTAGATTCCCGTTCCTCGGATGCCGTCGCCCTTGCCGTGCGCGCCCAGTGCCCGATCATGTGCGCCGAGCACGTCCTGGAAGAAGCTGGCGTGGCCATCGAGAATGAAACTGGCGGCGAAGAGGCACCCGAAGAGCAGTTGCGCGAATTCCGTGAATTCTTGGACAATATTGATCCAGAAGATTTTTCTTCGTAGATATCGCGCGTTTGGTTTCAGTGGAATATTGGCCTTGAATTGGGTAATTCCCCAAGCCTGCGCGACACGCCTTAAAGTTAAGCTTGAAGGTCTTTGACCATTAGTCGTTATCGCCGTACCGTCTTTGCATAGGGACATTTAAAAAGAGCTGTTTTTTGATGGTCATCACTCGCATCTGCGCGGTTCTCATTCGGTCCCTGGATACTCGTTTAGGAACGTGCTGACACGCAAGGAGCAATTGGATGGAGTCTCGCCAGACTGGGCCTCACTATGGGGTCGACGGTGGCAACAAGCAATCCAGCACCCAGGGACTGCTCTTCACCGATGACCTGCCTGAGCTGGATGAACATGCCGGCTACCGCGGTCCAATTGTGTGCAAGGCAGCCGGCATTACCTACCGCCAACTCGACTACTGGGCACGTACTGGCCTGGTAGAGCCGGCAGTGCGCGGAGCCAAGGGATCCGGCAGCCACCGCCTTTATTCATTCCGGGATATCCTCGTGCTCAAGGTTGTCAAGCGGCTGCTGGACACCGGAGTATCCCTGCAGCAGATCCGTTCGGCCGTTTTGCACCTGCGTGAACGCGGCGTTGAGGACCTTGCCCAGATCACGTTGATGAGCGATGGAGCTTCGGTCTACGAATGCACCAGCGCCGACGAGGTCATTGACCTTGTCCAGAAGGGCCAGGGCGTATTCGGCATCGCCGTAGGCCGTGTTTGGCGCGAGGTGGAAGGTTCCCTTGCCCAGCTGCCTTCAGAGAGCTCTGTGCAGCAGACCCTGCCAGAAGATGAATTGGCTGCCCGTCGAGCTGCCAAGGCGGCGCGCAACGTCGGCTAGGGCCGGCAGATAATTCAAGAGCTTAAGCAATTGACCGGATCTTCCTTGAAGGAAGATCCGGTCAATTGCTTAAGCTGCTATCCGTATCCGGGCCTAGGTGTTGTTCGGGCCTGCTGCGGACATGACTTCCTTGAGCAACGCGTCGAACTGCGCCAGCATCGGAGCAGTAGCCTTGGAAGGCCACTGGTGCACCGAGTACGCGGCACCTTGGATCTGCTGCCATTCCGGGTGTTCGGGAATCTCGGGCTTGACCATGGAGTCGCCGAACATCTGGCGCATTTCGCCCAAACGGAAGGTATGCTCCGCGGAGTCCTTGCGGACGCGGTTGGCGACAACACGTACCGGTCCCAGGGAAGGAGCGAATTCACGGCGGAAGAGTTCCAATGCGCGCTGGGTGCGCTCGGTGCCGGCCACGGAGAACAAGCTGGGTTCTGCCACTAGCACGAGCTGATCCGACGCGCTCCATGCCATGCGGGTCAAGCCGTTCAGCGATGGCGGGCAGTCGATGAGAACCAACTGGTAACCGCTGGTGCGGCTCAGAAGCTGGGAGAGGCGGCGTAGGTCGCGGGTCCGCAGATCTGGTCGATCGTAGATGCCGGTGAATGCGTCGCCAACGGCAACATCGAGCACTGGAATGCGGGTACGGGATTTCTTCTCTGCTGCCTTGGACTGCCAAGCGCTGGCGACAACCTGATCTTGCAGACGGGCGCGACGAGCGTTCTTGAGCATTTGCCCAATTGGCTGCTTCCCATTAGCCCGGACTCCAAGGCCAGTGCTGGCATCCGCATGGGGATCCAGGTCAATGACGAGAGTCGGAATGCCGGCGGCAAGTGCTGCTGAAGCCAATCCGAGTGTCACGGAGGTTTTTCCTACGCCACCCTTGAGGCTGCTGATGCTCACTACGTGCACGGACCAGACCACGCCTTTCACTGTTCGTTAGTTTAAACGTCCCACCGAATTTTTAGTCTCTCATCATCATAGTGTGCCGAGCCGTGTTTCTCCGACTTTGCAACGTCAGTTTTTGCCATTAGGCACCAGTTAGTGATTAAAACTTCAAAGATCCAATTATTTCATGTGGTCTGACCACAAGGCGAAATGTTTGGACGTTCTGGAGAATCCCCGTGTAGTGTGTTTCACAGAAGTGGCAAATGCTAGCTGCTTTTCGAGACCCGACACGCTGGGATGGCGGGCCTGCACCTGAGGGGAACAGTCCTGATTGTGCCGTTGAACCAGCGTGTACAGATTCGATGTAGGGACACTATGTTTGAAAAGATCTTGGTCGCCAACCGCGGTGAGATTGCGATTCGCGCTTTCCGCGCCGGCTACGAGCTGGGCGCAAAGACCGTTGCTGTCTACCCACATGAGGATCGCAATTCGATCCACCGTCAGAAGGCCGCAGAGGCCTACCAGATCGGCGAAGAGGGCCATCCGGTCCGCGCCTACCTGGATATCGACGAGATTATCCGCGTTGCCAAAGAAGCCGGCGCGGATGCAATCTACCCGGGCTACGGCTTCCTCTCGGAAAATCCTGACCTCGCACGAGCTGCCGAAGCAGCAGGCATCAAGTTCATCGGTCCAAAGGCGGACGTGCTTGAACTGGCCGGCAATAAGGTAGCGGCGCTGAAGGCTGCTCGCGAGGCAGGCATTCCGGTACTGGAATCCTCCGAGCCAAGCGATGATGTTGATTACCTGATTGCCGAGGCCGATCGCATCGGCTTCCCGATCTTCGTCAAGGCTGTAGCCGGCGGCGGCGGTCGCGGCATGCGCCGTGTCGACAAGCGCGAAGACCTGCCGGAGCTGATGGGCGCGGCAATGCGCGAAGCCGGCACCGCCTTCGGGGACCCCACCGTTTTCCTGGAACAAGCAGTGCTGCGTCCGCGCCACA
Source organism: Glutamicibacter sp. NPDC087583 (assembly GCF_044743685.1). Taxonomy (NCBI): domain Bacteria; kingdom Bacillati; phylum Actinomycetota; class Actinomycetes; order Micrococcales; family Micrococcaceae; genus Glutamicibacter; species Glutamicibacter sp. NPDC087583. Next base: position 43,665 of record NZ_JBIUWY010000005.1, read on the forward strand.
TCGAGGTGCAGATCCTCGCCGACGAGCAGGGCAACATTGTCCACCTGCATGAGCGCGACTGCTCGCTGCAGCGCCGCCACCAGAAGGTTGTCGAAATCGCTCCAGCACCGAATCTGGATGAATCGATTCGCCAGGCGCTGTTCCGGGACGCCGTGAAGTTCGCGCAGACTCTGGGCTACCAGAACGCAGGCACCGTCGAATTCCTCGTTGATACCGTGGGCGACCGCGCCGGGCAGCACGTATTCATTGAAATGAACCCGCGCATCCAGGTTGAGCACACGGTGACCGAAGAGGTTACCGACATCGACCTGGTGCAGGCGCAGATGCGCATCGCTGCTGGCGAGTCGCTGAAGGATCTGGAGATCAGCCAGGACACCATCCAGGTGCGTGGCTGGGCCTTGCAGTCCCGCATCACCACCGAAGATCCAGCCAATGGCTTCCGTCCGGATGTTGGAACCATTACCGTCTACCGCTCCGCCGGCGGCTCGGGTGTCCGTCTGGATGGCGGCACGATCTACACCGGCGCCGAGGTGTCCCCGCACTTCGACTCGATGCTGGTCAAGCTCACTTGCCGTGGCCGTGACTACCAGACGGCTGTGGCTCGCGCCCGCCGTGCGCTGGCCGAGTTCCGCGTGCGCGGTGTGGCCACCAACATCCCGTTCATCCAGAATGTGCTCAGTGATCCGCAGTTCCTGGCCGGTGATGTCGCTACCGACTTCATCGACTCCCGCCCGGATCTGCTCACCGGCAATGAATCCCAGGACCGCGGTACCAAGGCGCTGAACTTCCTGGCCCATGTCACGGTGAACCAGCCAAATGGCAGCCGTGTCGAGGGAATCGACCCGCGCAAGAAGCTTCCTGCTTTCCCGGGTGACAAGACCGACGAGCCAGAGCGTTCGCCATTCGATGGCCCCTCCAAGTCCGCCGTGCCGGCCGATGGCTGGCGCCAGAAGCTGCTGGATCTCGGTCCGGAAGGATTCGCCAAGGCCCTGCGCGAGTCGAAAGCGGTGGGCATCACCGATACCACCTTCCGCGATGCGCACCAGTCGCTGCTGGCCACCCGCGTCCGCACCCGCGACCTGCTCGCGGCAGCACCGGCCTACGCGCACAACGTCCCGCAGCTGTTCTCCATGGAAGTCTGGGGCGGTGCCACCTACGATGTGTCCCTGCGATTCCTGGGCGAAGATCCCTGGAAGCGCCTGGAGCTGCTGCGTGCGGAGCTGCCGAACATCCCGTTGCAGATGCTGCTGCGCGGCCGCAATACCGTGGGCTACACTCCATACCCAACCGAGGTCACCGACGCTTTCGTGAAGGAAGCCGCGTCCGCAGGCATCGACATCTTCCGCATCTTCGATGCGCTGAACGATGTTTCGCAGATGGCTCCGGCCATCAAGGCGGTACGCGACACCGGCACCGCAGTCGCCGAAGTGGCCCTGTGCTACACCGGCAACCTGCTGGATGCCAACGAGAAGCTGTACACCCTGGACTACTACCTGGAGCTGGCACAGCAGATCGTCGACGCTGGCGCGCATATCCTCGCAATCAAGGACATGGCCGGCCTGCTGCGCCCAGCGGCAGCAACCAAGCTGGTCACGGCCCTGCGCGAACGCTTCGATCTTCCGGTGCACCTGCACACCCACGACACCTCCGGCGGGCAGCTGGCGACGTTGATGGCTGCCATCGACGCCGGTGTGGACGCCGTCGACGTGGCCAGCGCGGCCATGGCGGGCACCACCTCGCAGCCATCGGCCTCTGCACTGGTCGCAGCGCTGGAGTTCACCGAGCGTGATCCCGGCCTGTCACTGGATGCCGTGGCGTCGCTGGAACCGTACTGGGAAGCAGTGCGCGCCATGTACAAGCCATTCGAATCCGGACTGCCAGCGCCAACCGGCCGTGTCTACCAGCACGAGATTCCGGGCGGCCAGCTTTCGAACCTGCGCCAGCAGGCCATTGCATTGGGCCTGGGCGAGCGTTTCGAAGCCATCGAGTCGATGTACGCCTCGGTCAATGACATGCTCGGCAATGTGGTCAAGGTGACTCCATCGTCCAAGGTCGTCGGCGACCTGGCCTTGCAGCTGGTGGGTTCCGGAGTCCCAGCCGCGGACTTCGAAGCGAACCCGCAGAACTACGACATCCCGGATTCGGTCATCCAGTTCCTCTCGGGCGAGCTGGGCAACCCTCCAGGCGGTTGGCCGGAACCGTTCCGCACCAAGGCGTTGCAGGGGCGCAATGTCAAGGCCCATGTCGAGGACCTCTCGGCAGAGGACCTGACAGCGCTGCAGGCGGATTCGCAGACGATTCGCGGTACCCTGAACCGGTTGCTCTTCGCTGGCCCAACCCGTGACTTCGAGAAGTCGGTGGAGAACTACGGCGATTTGTCCGTCCTGCACACCCGCGACTACCTCTACGGCCTGGTTCCCGGCTTTGAGCATGTCATTTCGCTGGGTACCGGTGTTCGATTGCTGGTCAGGCTGGTATCGGTATCGGAAGCCGATGAGAAGGGCCTGCGCACCGTCGTGGTCAACCTCAACGGCCAGTCCCGCCAGCTCAAGGTCCGCGACGAATCGGTAGAATCCACCGTGAAGTCCGCGCCGAAGGCCGATCCGAACAACAACGGCCACGTCGCTGCACCCTTCGCGGGAGCGGTGACTGTGAACGTCAAGGTCGGCGACCTGATCGAGGCCGGCCAGTCTGTGGCCACCATCGAAGCAATGAAGATGGAAGCTGGCATCACTGCCAACGCGGGTGGCGTGGTCAGCCAGGTAACCCTGAATGGCACCAGCCAGGTACAGGGTGGCGATCTGCTGCTGGTGATCGAACCCAAGTAGCATCCGCAGTACCCAGAGCACGGGGGCTCGTGACCAAGGTTGCGGGCCCCTGCGCTCTGCCAACTAATCGTGCGAACCACAAAGCAGAAGGAGCTGTGATGCGCCCAAGCAAGATGACGCCCGGGGCTGTGCCCGCCCGGCTGAGGCAGCAGGTTGCCGAGCTGGGATCCAAGGGCCAGCCGATCACGGTACTGGTCTTCACCCTCGACACGCATCTTCCGTTTTGCGAAATCGCAGAGCACCTGGCCGAACAATTCGGCGAATTGGATTGCAAGGCCCAGGTGGCCACGGCCGGACCGCAGCGCGTGCAATCGGTGATGGACGGGAAATTCACAACCACCAACGTGTTGGTGGTTGTGGGCGATACCAGTGCCGACTCGGAAGACCGGCTCATGGAATTGGTCGAATGGCTGCTGGCCAATGGCCGCAAGGACCTGGCTGGGAACCTGATCTACGCGGTGCTTGGCCACGAGCACCAGAATCACGCCACCCAGGCATTCAGCCGCGTGGTATTGCCGCGCAGCTACTATGCCCGAACACAGCAAAGCGGCCTCAAGTTGCCTTGGGCCGCCTCAGCTCGCGAATCGTGGGAGCTGGCTAATGCAGTGCTGGACTATGCTGTCGGCTTGGGCGCCGAGTAGATGCCTTCGATCACGGCCTCGTAGTCCTTGAGCACTACTGCACGCTTGATCTTCATCGAGGGAGTCAAATGACCGGTTTCCTCGGTGAAGTCAGCAGGCACAACGCGGAAGGACTTGATCGCCTCGGCCTTGGATACCGAGGTGTTGGCCTTGTCGATGACCGCCTGCACGGTTTCGAGCACCTTTGGATGGGTCGATAGCTCGTCCAGCGACAGGTTCTGGTCCATCTGGTGACGGGCCAGCCAACCTGGCAGGGCTTCTGGATCCAAGGTCACCAGGGCCGCAATGAACGAGCGGCCCTCGCCGATGACCACGCACTGGGAAACCAGCGCGTCGGCGCGGATCTGGTCCTCAAGCAGCGCAGGAACCACGTTCTTGCCGCTGGCGGTGACGATGATTTCCTTCTTGCGCCCGGTGATTCTCAGGAATCCGTCGGCGTCGAGTTCGCCGATATCCCCGGTGCGGAACCAGCCATCGGTGAAGGTCTCATCCTGTAGCTCTGGACGGTTGCGGTAGCCGCGCATCACGCAAATGCCCTTGGTGAGGATCTCTCCGTCCGCGGCGATGCGCACGGCGTTGCCCGGCAGCGGCTTGCCTACGGTGCCGATCTTGATCCGGTCCAGGGTGTTCACCGTGATCGGTGCGGTGGTTTCAGTCAGGCCGTAGCCTTCCAGAATGGTCACCCCGATGCCGTTGAAGAAGTGGCCCAGGCGCTCGCCCAGCGGACCTCCGCCGGAGACCGCATGGCGGATGTTGCCACCCATCGCGGTGCGCAGTTTCTGGTAGAGCAGGGCGTCGAAGAGCTTGTGCTTCAGGTTCAGCACCAGCGGAACCTTGCCCTCCTGCTTGGCGCGGGAGTATGCCACTGCAACGTCAACGCCGGCGTGGAAGATCTTGCCCTTGCCGCTATCTTCAGCCTTGAGCATGGCCGAGTTGTAGACCTTCTCGAAGACGCGCGGCACAGCGAGGATGAAGTTCGGCTTGAAGGACTGGAGGTCCTCGAGCAGGTGCTTGACATCGGGGGTGTGCCCGGTGCGGCAACCAGCGGCAATGTTGACTACCGAGATGAAGCGGGCGAAAACGTGAGCCAGCGGCAGGAACATGATGGTCGATGCGCCCGGGTAAACGGCGCCGGGCAAGGTAGCCACAGCGTTCTCCGCCAGCTCCACGAAGTTGCCGTGGGTCAGCTCGCAGCCCTTGGGACGGCCGGTGGTGCCCGAGGTGTAGATGATCGTGGCGATGTCATCCAATGCTGCGCCCGAACGGCGGGCTTCGAGCAACTGGTCATCGACGTTCCGGCCATCTTCGGAGAGCTGTTCCAGCCCGCCATCGAACTGCCAGACGTGATCCAGTCCGTCGAGCTGTTCCTGATGGGCGGCGCGGCGCACCACGGCTTCCTGGGCGGCGGCCTCAACGACGACGGCCTTGGCACCGGAATCGGAAACGATCCAGGCAACCTGGCTAGGGGAGGAAGTTTCATAGACGGGGACAGTGACACAGCCGGCGAACCAGATGGCGAAGTCAACCAGCGTCCACTCGTAGCGGGTCTTGGCCATCAGCGCGATGCGGTCGCCAGCTTCGATGCCATTGGCGATGAACCCCTTCGCAATGGCCCGGGCGTCGGCAGCGAACTGCGATGCCGTGACATCATTCCACGTTCCGTCGGTTCCCGGCTTTGAGAACAATGCCGGGTTGGCCGCTGAATTCGCGTGGCGTAATAGCAGATCTGTAATATTCGACTGCTGTGGCGAATGAATGCGAATTGGCGAGCTGTATTCGCGCATCTGGTCTTCAACTCCTGAAACTCTGTGGGACCCCATTAGCAATAGCGGGTAACCCGCATCACATCTTTATTACTATAGAGTAACCTACCGTGTGGTGTACTCAAAGCCGTTTTCTATACTTGAGCCCCATCATCTCCCGGATCGCGTTCAGTGGGAAGACGTTTGAGCAAGTAGGCGATTCCGAGCAGGGCGGCGAGTGCCAGTCCGAAATAGATGAACACCGGAGCTGATCGGAAAAACACCACGCACAGCAGCAACCCAAGCGGACCGCCAGCGGCGCCAACCCAGGCGAGGTTCAGCATCGGATCACCCGAACCCAGCGCGGCGGGTTCTTCTGGAACGAACTCTTCCGGGGTCTGCTCAGCAACATAGTCGCGCGGTCCGCGAACCGCGGCAGGCCCGGTGTTGAAGAGCTTCTCCAGTCTCGCCGCGCGCTCGTCGGCGCTGGGTTCGCGGGGTGCCGAGGCATCAAGCTGACGGAAATTCTCGACTAGCTCATCCCACTGCGGATCATTCTGGTTTGAAGGATGGGCATCTTCCGGATTCATGCGCGCTCCTCCTTGCGCTTCTGTTCCGTGGCGGCCAGCTGCGCGAAGAAGCGAGCGGATTCGTGGAAAATCTGCTCCGCATCGTAGTCCAGTGTGGCTACGTGCTTGGAGTGCAAGAGCATGTGGTGCTCGGCCAGGGTGCCTGAGTTCAGGCCCTCGACCAGCTCGCGCACCGACTGCTCTGAGACTACGTTGTCGACGGTGGAACGGAAGAGCTGCACCGGGGCGTTCACCAGTTCCAAGCGCCGGCGGGTCTGGGCAAAGAGCGAACGGAGTTCGGCTACGGCTGCTACCGGGGTGCGCGGGTAGGCCCCTTCATCGACACCGCGCTTGGCGATGTCATTGCTGATAGGGGCAACGCTGCGCACTACATGCTTGAGCCAAGGAGTATAGGGGGACAAGGGGGAGTCCACGACCAGGCCCGGATTGACCAGCGAAACACCGGCTACATTGCGGCGGGTCGCCAGATGCAGGGCCAGGGCGCCACCCATGGAAAGGCCAGCGGCGAATACCTGCTCGTGCGTGCGCGCGAGCCTGTCAAAAGCCGCTTCGGTAGCGTGGATCCACTGGCCATAACCTCGACCGACCATGTCCTGCCATTGCGTTCCGTGCCCGGGCAAAAGGGGAATGTCCGTGTCGAATCCGGCCTGCTCCAAGGAATCCGCCCATGGCTGCATGGAAACAGCGGAGCCGGTAAAACCGTGGATCATAAGTACTGCACATGGACGTTTGCGCTCGTCCAGCGGAGTATTGCCTGCATCAAGTTTCATCGTGAACCCTCCGGATTTCTGCCTTCACCTTCGAGCGTAGTGCACAATTGAAGGGTGCGGAGTGCGCTTCGACCAGTAAGGTCGCGGTTTCTCTTCCCGCGTAGCTGGTCAACTAGAAGAAGGAATTTTCCCGCTGTGCTGTACGACTTCCTCAAGCGTTTCGCTGTCCGGCCGCTAATACGAATTTTCTTCCGCGTCAAGATCCAGGGCATCGGCAATGTGCCTGAAACCGGTGCGGCGATCTTGGCTTCCAACCACCTGTCGGTGAGCGACTCGGTGTTCCTCCCAGCGGCGCTGGATCGTACCGTGATCTTCCTGGCCAAGGACGAGTACTTCAACGGCAAGGGCATCAAGGGCCGGATCACCGCGTGGTTCTTCCGCAATATCAACCAGCTGCCCATGGACCGTTCAGGCGGGCAGAAATCGGCTGCTTCGCTGGCCAGTGCCAAGAACGCACTGGCGCAGGGCCAGGTGCTGGGCATCTATCCGGAAGGCACCCGTTCACCGGATGGACGGTTGTACCGGGCCAAGCTCGGCGTCGCAAAGCTCGCCCTGGAAACCGGTGCCCCGGTGATACCAATTGCAATGATTGGCACCGACAAGGTCCAGCCCATCGGCCAAAGCCTGCCGCATCCGGGCCGGATCGGGATCAAGATCGGCAAGCCGCTGACCTTCGAGCACCTGAACGGCAGGTCCGCGAATCCTGAAACGCTTCGCGCTTGCGCCGACGAGATCCGCAAGGCAATCAATGTCCTGTCAGGTCAGAGCTACGTCGACATCTATGCTCCACGCAAACCAAAGAAGTAGCAGGCCGCTATGCGCAGTGTTACGGCGACTTGTTACATTCATCGCGGTCCTTTGAGCTGATGCCACGTAGAATGGGCAAGGTGAGCGAAGAAAACCGAACCCCATTGCCAGGCTCCTCCGTAGCCGGCCCCGCCACCGATCCGCAACTAGATTTGTGGCGTGAATTGCCAATTGCCCAGCAGCCGACTTGGCGTGAGCACAAGGACTATCAGTCCTCCATCAACGAATTGGGTTCGCGTCCGCCACTGGTATTTGCCGGCGAAGTCGACGTACTGCGCGAACGCTTGGCCGCAGCAGCCCAGGGCAAGGCCTTCTTGCTGCAGGGCGGCGACTGCGCCGAAACCTTTGCCGATGCAACCGCCGACAAGATCTCCTCGCGAGTTCGCACCATCTTGCAGATGGCTGTGGTGCTGACCTATGGCGCATCGATGCCGGTAATCAAGATGGGACGCATGGCTGGCCAGTTCGCCAAGCCGCGCTCCTCGAATGACGAAACCCGAGATGGTGTTACTTTGCCGGCATTCCGCGGCGACATCGTCAACGGCTTCGACTTCACACCCGATTCCCGTGCCCACGATCCGAAGCGCATGGTGCAGGCCTACAACACCTCATCGGCCACGCTGAACCTGATCCGCGCGTTCACCCAGGGCGGCTTCGCAGACCTGCGCAGCGTGCACTCGTGGAATAGCGGATTCATGGCCAACCCGGCGCACTCCGCCTACGAGCAGCTGGCCGGCGAGATCGACTCGGCCATCCGCTTCATGGATGCCTGCGGTGCAGACTTCGAGGCGCTCAAGCGCACCGAGTTCTTCGCCTCCCATGAAGCACTGCTGCTGGACTACGAGCGTGCGTTGACGCGTACCGATTCGCGGACCGGCCTGCCGTACGACACCTCCGGCCACTTCCTGTGGATCGGTGAACGAACCCGTCAGCTGGACCACGCACATGTGGACTTCCTCTCGCGCGTGCGCAACCCAATCGGCGTGAAGCTGGGCCCGAACTCGGATCCGGAAGATGTCCTCGCGCTGATCGAAAAGCTCGATCCGAACCGCGAACCAGGACGCCTGACCTTCATCACCCGCATGGGTGCGAAGAACATCCGCGAGAAGCTGCCAAACCTGATCGAAAAGGTCACGGTCTCCGGCGCCCAGGTGCTGTGGGTTACGGACCCAATGCACGGCAACACGGTCACCAGCCAGAACGGCTACAAGACCCGCAACTTCGAAGATGTCATGGACGAAGTCCGCGGCTTCTTCGAAGTGCACGACGCGCTGGGCACCTTCCCAGGCGGCCTGCATGTGGAGATGACCGGCGACGATGTGGCTGAGTGCCTCGGCGGAGCGGATCCGATCCGCGAGGAAGACTTCGACTCGCTGTACGAGTCGCTGTGCGACCCGCGCCTGAACCACCGCCAGTCCCTGGAGATGGCCTTCCTGGTCTCCTCGGCACTGCAGAGCCGCAGCCGAAACCGCTAGCAGCTAGAGAATAATCCGGTTCCCGACAGCGGGAACCGGATTATTTTTATGCCTGGGGAACGGCGCAGGCCTCAGAAGGCGTAGATGCTGATCTCGCTGCCGCGCACGGCTTGCTGGTGCAATGGAGACTGCATGCGAACGGTCTGGCTGAAACCGCCAAAGACATTGTGCGTCTTCACGGAAAAGCCGGCGGCTTCCAGTGCAGAGAGTGCTTCCTCGACGCCCATGCCGAGCACGGATGGGATCTGGACGTATTCTGGTCCTTCCGAGAGATTCACTGTCACGGTGCTGCCGTACGCAACGGTGCCCTGGGCCGGGTCCTGGACGGCGACTAGGCCTTTTTCGGTCGTCGTGGAATGGACGGATTCACCGGTTTCCAGCTTCAAGCCCATGGACTCAAGCTTTTCCTTGGCCGCATCCTTGCCAAGACCAATGACCGCAGGAACAGGAACCGGAGCATGTCCCTTGGAAACAGTGAGGGTGATGATGTTCTTCCGCGGCAATTTCTTGCCGGCGGCAGGGGAGGAACTGATAATCTCGCCCTTCGTCACCGATTCCGAGTAGGCCTCGGCTTCCTGGACATCTTCGAAACCGATTTCATCGAGCAACTTGGTGGCCTGATCCAGGGTTTTCCCGGTGAAATCCGGAACTGCAAAAAGCTGAGGGCCTTGCGAAACGATCAGATCGATTCCCTGGAACTTCATGATGTTCTCGCCGGTCCCCGGCTGCGAGTCGACCACCCTGCCGATGGCAATCTCGTCGTTGTAGGTCGTGCCTACCCGAACTGGAACACCTTGGCCATCCATTTGCGCGACTGCCTGCGATTGAAGCATGCCGGTCAATGACGGGATGCGGATGACGGTTCCGGGGCCGCGGCCGAAGAACCATCCGGCACCTGCGACCAGAGCCACGATGAGGATCCACATCACGGTGATGACGAACTTCTGCGTACCCGAGCGAGGCTGACGCAACCGGTGGGTGGGTACCTGTGCTTCCTTGCGCCACTTTCTTGCAGCCTGCTTCTGCGCACGCTTTTGGCCACGTACCGACAGCGGTGCTTCGGAATCGGCGTCATTCTCGTGGGCCGGTTCCAGATCGCGGCCGCGGGTGTACACCGACGTTGCGGCTATGCCAGAATCAGCGGCAAGATCAGTGGGACGAGGCTGGGCCAGTGTGGCTTGCGCATCGCGAAGATCCAAGACTTCGGTGGCGTCAACCGCGGCAATGACGGTTGTCTGGTCAGGATCGGCGGGGGCATCATCGATAACGTAGCTGTCCTCGTGCTGAGCAGTATTCCGCTTCAGCCATAGCTGTTCACGCTCATCTTCGCGCTCGCGTTGCATCGCATCAAGACGCTGCTGCAGCGTAGTGGGCATCTGCGCCATAGTTTGCGGGGTGAGATCTTCAATCCCGCCGAGGTCCTCGGCGCCCAGGTCCAGTTGCGCATCGTTGAGCGTTGAGCGGATCTGGATGATCTCCTCCAGCAGCAGCGAAGCATCTTGCGGGCGCTTCTCTGGATCCTTCTCGGTGCACCATCGAACCAACTCATCGAGATCTTCGGCCAATCCCGGAACCAAGTCCGAGGGCATGGGCATGGGGGAGTCCAGATGATGCTTCATTAATGCAGCGGCATTGGTCTCGGTATACGGTGCTTGTCCAGTCAGCATCTGGTAGATCATGATGCCCAGTGCGTAGATGTCGCTGCGCGAATCGGCTGGTGCCCCTGAAACTAGTTCGGGGGAGACATGGGACAGCGTGGCGACGAGCGTGGCTGACTGGGTATGGGCGCTGGCAGCACGGGCCAAGCCGAAGTCGGTAACTTTCACTTCGCCGGTATCGGAGAGCAGCACATTTGCCGGTTTCATATCCCGGTGGATGATTCCCTCGCTGTGCGCGGCGCTGAGACCGTGGCAAATTTGTTCAAGGACGCTTAGCGCCTGACGCGGAGTAAAGCGGCCGCGTTCTTCAATGACCTGTTCGAGGTTCCGTCCTCGAACATACTCCATCACGAGGTACACCAGATTATCGCTCACGTTGTGATCGCGGATGGAGACCACATTCGGATGAGTGATATTCGCAGCGATGACAGCTTCGGATTCGAATCGCTCACGCACTGTATGCTCGCTGGAGAAGTTGTCGTTCAGGATCTTCACGACAACCGCTCGATGCAGGCGCTTGTCCATGCTGCGGTAGATGCGTGACATGCCACCCAGGGCAAGCAGATGGTCCAGTCGGTATCGACCATCCAGCGTCTTGCCCAGGTTGGGGTCGGTCAGGGCCGGGCTCATTTTGCGGTCGCACCTGCCTGAACGGTGCACGCGAAGCGGGCCAGAGTCACTAACGGATCCTTTCGAACATGAATACTACTTTTAATGTACCTAGCTGAGCTGACAATTTGTCGCTTAAACTCGAAATCCGCCAGTGGTGTTTACCTCTGGCGGATTTCGTATAGCGTCTCGGGTTGCGAGAATTACCTCGAGCGCAGCTTAATTAGGAAGCGCGGCGAGCTCGTGCTGCACGACGCTTCAAGGCACGACGCTCATCTTCGCTCATGCCACCCCAGACGCCTGCATCCTGGCCGGACTCAATAGCCCACTGCAGGCAGGTTTCGGTTACTTCACATCGACGGCAGACGCTCTTGGCCTCTTCGATCTGCAACAGGGCCGGACCGGTGTTTCCCACTGGGAAAAACAGTTCCGGGTCCTTTTCCAGACACGCCGCGCGGCTACGCCAATCCATGCTTATTGATGCTCCTTGAAATCTGAGAGGGTGTGAAACACCAACGACAATCAACACACAGGCAAAAAATAACTAGGAGTGAAATGAAATCCTGGTTGCCTAGCGGTTAACATCTGGCGTCTCGAAAGGTCGGAGAAGTCCATTCGGGCACTTCGTTTAACCGACCACATAAGGTTTTCATGTAACGCGGAAGTAAACAAGAGTCACGGTAGCGAAATGTTGCTGAATGCCTGAGTGCTTTCTCACATGGCATTTGGCACTAGGATCCGCTAGTTATCAGAGGTGTGGCGCGAGCAACAGCAAAAGTCAATTGTTGCGGTTTGAGTTCCTGCAGAAGGTCAACGAAAATTGTTGATGTGAGCAACGAAAATGCAATCTCGTCCCGCCCAACCAGTGTTTTCGTGGTTGCCGCGCTTGTCCTAATTGAGGCCCTGGCTGTTCTGGCGTACGCCATCAGCTACATGTTGAACCTCGACACCAACGGAACAGTCAATATGGGCGGGCAGTTATTCATGCTGGCCCTGTGCTTGCTTCTTGCCGTTTGGCAAGGCTCGGTAGCTGTCAACTTCTTCAAGGGAAAAGCGTTCACTCGTGCTCCGATTGTCGTTTGGCAACTATTCCAGCTCATCCTCTCTGTTTCATTCCTGAGCTCCAATATCCCGATGGTGACGGCCGCGGCGGTACTTTCCATCGTGGTCGCCGGAACCACTGTGGTGATGCTCTTCGCGCCGAAGACCACCGCATTCCTCGGAGACCGGCCAAACCGCTGAATTGCCAGCAGATAATTCGTACGGAATATGAATCATCCGCGGTTTGCCTCGTTTGGAGATGACCGCGCACCAATAGTCTTTGGCTCCTTGATGAGGCACCTGATGGATTGGCTGCCAATTCATCGGTTGAAGATCTTGCGGATGATGGGCTTCGACAGCGACTACCTGGCGATCATCGAACCCGTTGGCGCTCAATCCCAGGTCGAAGGCCATCCTGCTGGACGGCGGAACGAATAGCGCGACACCGATTCCCCTCGAATTCAGAGCGTTCAAGAGCGGTGGCAACCGAGAGTCATTGGTGGTTTCGAGGAAGAGGCAAAGCAAGTCCTGCCGAACACGGTACGAGCCGTCCTCGAGAGAACGTACGAACCGTTCAAAGTCCGGTAGGCCGCAAATATGCGGGGAGTTCCAACGCACAGCGAGTACGGCAGTCAGCTGCCGGCGCTGTTGCGTATCGGGGCACAGCACAACAACCATCGGACCTGCTGGTCGAGGGACCGCCTCACCATCGAAGGGCGAGTATCCCAGAAAGTTTGCCGGTTGAAGGGCAGAACCTGAAGGCATCTGCCAAGCCGAAGGCACTTCGGGCCAGGTGCTTCCCGGGATTTCAGCTAATTGAACTTCGGTGAGTTGGAAGACCTGCGGAGGATGCCCCGAACTCAGCTTGACCCCTCGACCCGGCAAAAGCGAACAGGCCGGGATCTTGGGCCACATCATCTTTAATGACTCGGTAGCGTTGAATGGGAAGAACCATTGCTCTGTACAAAGACCGGTGGACTTAAACGCGTTTTGGTCGCGGTCAACTGAACAAATCACCATAGGCGATTGCGGGCCGCCGAAACGCAATAGCGTACCGAGTGCTTCGTCCAGGCGTTGGAAATGTTGCGGGTGGATATTGGACTGCAACTGGGCCAGTGAATGAACGAGAATGATCAATGCTGGATCACTGGGCATGGATTCCAGGAAGTCGACAGCATCGAAAAAGCCATAGGGATCCTCACCCGTGACAACCTTGACGTTTTCAGTGGCATCCGGGATCGGCGACGGACCGAAGCAAAGTATTTTTCTGGGCGAACGGGCGAGGGAAGCGAACAGGGTTCGGGCACCGGCTTCTGGCAAGCCGCAGATCAATGTTGATCGTGAACGGGCAGGGTCAAGAATCAAAGGTTCAAGCCGGGCCAAATGCAGATTATCTGCAACGCCGCAGTAAATCGTTCCTCGTTCCTTCCCATCCCACGTATCTGGCGAGTGCGTTGGTTCTGCTGGCCGAGGCAACGCTGGAGCAAAACCAGATACCGGGAGCTCCGAAGTGGACCACTGTGAGGAAAGTTCTGCTGCATGGTTTTGCAAGCGATCTCCAGCGACTGACGCGATGCTCTTTTCGAATCGGCACAACGGACGAAGGCTGAGATCTTGACGATTCCGCTCGAATAGTTCGCCGTGCAGTGGCGGCTCGATGGCCAGCTGGAATTGCATGTTCCTAGTGGGCTTGGAAGCGCCCTTGATGATCGCCTGTCCGGGGTGGAGGAGTTTGGACGCCTCGGTGGAGCCCACCAGTTCCACGGACTCACCCGGGTCGTTTACCCTCAATGCGATTGTCGTGTTTAAGTTCGCCTTGGTTTGTCCCGTCAAAGCGCCAGCCGGACGCTGCGTGCTGAGAATCAGATGGATTCCTAGAGCTCGACCCACCGCAGCTAAACGATCAATTCTGGCGCTGGCTTGAGGAAGCGTTTCGACGAAAACACGGAATTCGTCAATGACTACCAGCAAGCGAGGCAGAATCGGGCCTGATTCGTCGAGATCTTGATATTCCGCAATGTCGCTGCAGCCTTGTGCTGCCAGAAGCTCCTCGCGCCGCCGCACCTCATGTTCTAGTTGTTCCAACGTGCGCTGAGCCGCTGCCTCATCGAGGTCGCTTGCGAAGAGCTGGACATGGGGCAAACCTGCATAGACGCCTAGTCCAGCTCCACCCTTGAAATCAATAAGTGCGAAGGCAAGCTGAGTCGGCGGGTAGTTCCGGGCAAAATCAGCAATCAGGCGCCTGAGCGCTTCTGACTTGCCTGACCCTGTAGTGCCGCAAATCAGTACATGCGGACCATCCTCATGAAGATCAAGGAACACGTCCTCTTGCTGTTCATCGAGGCCCAGATGTGCCCGTACGGCTAGTGACGGGGATGCAATGGATTCTGCGTTCTTGGTTATTGCCTGCTTTTGCAGCTGCACATACTGCTGCACCATCCTGTCGAACCGCGAAAGGCTCAGCGTGCTTAGGTTCTGCAGCACTAAGCGTTCGTCGGGCAAACGCGAGGACACGGGGCTTGGAACAATCCAATTCTCCACGGATTCGGCCAGCACCGGTGAAACGCCCAGCACCAGGGCGCCGGAAATAGGTTGAGGTTCCTGGGCAGTGACGTACAACGTCGCCAGGTTGGTTTCCTCTTTCCTGGTGAAGCTCGATTCTTCGGGAATCGACAGGTGGGCCACGGAAACGTTGCTCACCAAAAGCAGCGACGCCGGAAGACACCTGACACTGGGATCGAGCACGAGCCGTATCTGGCCGGAATGTATGGCCGGGAGATAGCGTGCAAGTACTGCGGCCAGAATAGCCCCAGCGCTTTGCCCTTGTGCAGAATTCAGCTGCCAGACGCTCGGGGTACTCGGGAAAAATACTGGACCGAACCAGGGCGCGTCCGACTTCGTCTTCCTGAGGCTACGAAATACTTTGCGGATCCCCGTGGGATCAGAACGAGAGGTGTCCTGCGGAGACCACAGTCCCTCGCCCCAAACCAGTGGTGGTATCCGGGCATGCGACAGTCCCAAAGAAGCGGAATCCAGTCCGGCTACGAACGATTCTCCGAGAGCCGGAGAATATTTACTTCTCGCGATAATGGCGGAAGCTCGTTGCACTTCCATTTCCCTTTTCCATTCGCGACGCTCCACGAACAGTTGACCGGCAGGCACCATACCCATAAGGGCCGAAACGCCACTCAAGATCAGAAAGAGCATCGAACCGGTAACCAAGGCAAGCAAGACGCCGGAGATGATCGGAACGAATGCTGCGAGGACCAGAGCAATTAAGCGGGACAGCTCGGGCTTGGAAGGTACTTGGATTTCCAATTGTTCGGGGGTTACCAATTGACCGGATTGGGCGGTTAATGGATCGCCGACAGCGAATTCAGTGTTGCCCAGAAAGAAGCGCGATCCGTGTTCCAATTCCACGGACTCGCAGCGGCTGCCATCTGGCATGGCAAGTTGCTGCTCAGAGCAGGCTACCAGGCGCAAGCTCCGGGTTGTCACGAATAACTTCGCGTGAACCCGGGACACCAGCGGATCTTCTAACCATAATGGGGCGGTTCTGCCGATGACATGTTCTCCCTTTGTGAGCGGAATCCAGGCACCAGCGTCGGGGCCGCGAACTACATATAACTTGAGGCACGAAGCTGTGGTGCTTGTGGCGCGAACAGGTTGGGGCAATTCATTGAGCAGAAGACGTTCAGACGCATGCAGGATCCCCAACTCTTCTATCCGCGTTATTCCCGAATACCATCGTTGTCCCGGGAAATGCTGCTGCAGCAGTGCGGCGAGCTGCTCGCCCGATATTCGTCCGGACATGACAAGTTCGAATTGCCGCGGATGCTGGAATTTTCGGGAAATCAGAAGTAATTCATAGCGGACCATGAGGTCTCCTGAATGTAATGGAATGTTGTCGTTCCCATCTAAACCAGCATTGAGGGCGGCGCTGGAAGATAAGAATCTTGGTGTGGAGAAAGTACCAAGAACTATCCACAACTTCGGGAACCTCTTGAAAGCGGTCTCTGCTGCAGATAGCATCCCTTGTCATACGAATAGGTATGCTGCACCGACGACGCGCTCGCCGATAGTCCCCGAGATCGGGATCCTCCAGTAGGGAAGCCAAAGGAGTCAGTCGTGGATGCGCTGTCCATTGTCGAAGACGAAGTACGCGAGCTGGTTCGCCGGCGTGGATTGGACCCGGCAAAGCAGCCAGCGATGATCCGATCACTTATTGAAGAGGTCATTCGCGACTACGACGAACGCGCATTGCTTGGCGCCGTGCCTTCACTTGGATCGCTAGAGGCCGCCCAACGTTCAGTATTCGATAATGTGGCCGGGTTCGGAGCGCTGCAACCCTTATTGGATGATCCTTCTGTTGAAGAGATCTGGGTAAATTCTCCACATCAAGTATTTTGCGCCAGAGGTGGCCAAAGCGAACTGACCCACATACGCATGGAATCGGCAGAAATCGCGGCTCTAGTAGAACGCATGCTCAAAACGTCGGGCAGGCGTCTGGACCTTTCCCAGCCATTCGTCGACTGCCAATTGCCTGATGGGTCTCGTCTTCACGTCGTGATTCCAGACATCACCCATGAGCATTGGGCCATCAACATTCGTAAGTTCATTGCTCGCGCGGGAAAACTTGAAGATCTAGTTGAGCTGGGAACCTTGAGCGAACAAGCAGCGAGGTTCCTTTCTACGGCGATCAGTGCCGGTCTGAATGTCATCGTTACTGGCCCTACACAAGCCGGCAAAACGACAATGCTCAACTGTCTGGCATCAGCGATCGGCCCCAGGGAACGCATTATCACCATCGAGGAAATCTTTGAGCTGAATCTTTCACTAAGAGATGTCGTTGCCATGCAAACTCGCCTCGCCAATCTTGAAGGCACCGGTGAAATCACGATGCGCCGGCTGGTCAAGGAGGCCTTGCGCATGCGCCCGGAACGGATCATTATCGGCGAGGTCCGCGAAGCAGAGTCCTTGGATATGCTCATTGCCCTGAACTCGGGAATCGCGGGGCTATGTACCTTGCATGCGAATTCTGCCCGCGATGAGACATGTTCAGAAAAGCGTGTACTAAAAGTCGCGTGAATCAGCTTGATTCTAGGAAAGGTCCTGTTCGCCCTCCACCTGTTGCAACGCATCGGAGACCTTTTCGACCGTCATCGCGCCGAAGGCGCTATTCCCGTACCACTTGCCACGCTCGCACCGCCATTCGAATTCAGTCCCCGGTGGTAGCCCGTGATTATTTTGGATCAGCGGGAGCCAAACTCGTCGGGTTTGTTTTGGCCAGGTGAATGGTACTCGCACAGGATCTATGTCCCATATGCGCGTGTAAGTTGGCCATCCTTCGGCTGAGGGGACCCTTGCAACGACGATGAGCTTATGGCCGGGGACAGGCCATGGCCCTAGCGGTTTCAGACTATGCCTAGATCTTCCATTGGGAAGATCAAAATCATCCTCTTTGTACCACCACGTCGATGAACTCATCGATGGTCGCTTTACGCATTGCTTGACCCAATGCACTAGTAGCTTCCGCGCAACGACCAACTTCTCAAAAAACCGCTGAATGCGAGTTGCCGGCGGCAACAATTGGTCTTTGTGCGGGTAGTACTCGGCGACTTTCATTAGTGGTCGAGCCTTACGTTTACGTCGACCTATCTCGACGATGCCCTGCAGAGAAACCTGTCCATTATGGTAGTTGTTCTGTATGAGCCCCTTGATGCGCTCGTAGTCGAAGCTCCAGGTTGCTTGTCCGCCCCGTCCCTGAAGGCTGTAGGGGATTGCAGGTCCCTCGATCCCGCTTGAAAGTTGCAACCCTTGATGGTTTCCACCCAGGTAGATCCTACTAATTTGTGTGGGCTGTGAGCCGTTGTTCACCACGGTTACGTTCAGCATGAACCGGCCGGTTCCGGGCCACTTCTCGTGGTCGGAAGGAAAGAGTACTATCGGCACCGATTGGGCTATCTTGATTCGTGGTCGAGTGTCAAAATGAGTCCAGAGCGATAGGAAAATTGCAATAGCAGCAGCAATTGCCGTGATCCAATCTGCAACATCAAAAGCCGCGGAGTTATTCTCAGATGCATCGCTCGCGTTCGCTTGCATTATTTTCAGCGGCTCTCCGAGGCCCACAATCATTTCAAGTAGCATGCTTCTCATTCTGGCGCACATGACATTAAGCCCATAACCGTCTTTCAATCTCATTTTGTCGGTATCCGCGCGATAGACTCGAACCGGTTGCGGGGTTAAACCCCGCGACCGGAAGTAGAAAGAGCCCAGATGCCTGCACTAGCCGCACCCGCTGCCGATCTCCGTACCGCACTTGAACGCGCGGCCGATTACCCGCGCCTGCGCTACATGGGCAGCAAATACAAACTAGCGCCAGCCCTGGCTCAGGTGTTCCGCGACCTGGGCGGTGAGACCTTCCTGGATGCCTTCTCCGGCTCAGGGTTCGTCGGTTACCTGGCGAAGTCCATGGGTTATGCCGTCACCTCCAATGACTACATGGGTTACGGCCGCGCCATCGCCTCGGCGGCCATTGGTGCCAGTGAGCCACTACTCTCGCCAGACCTGATCGAGCAGATCACAGGACCGGCTGCAGATGACCGCTCGTTTATCCAGGACACTTTCGAGAATGTGTTCTTTACAGCCGATGACCGCAAGTTCTTGGACTCTGCCTGGTCGCACATCGACTCCCTGGATGGGCACACCAAAGATGCGGCTTTGGCCGCTCTGATTCTTTCTGCTGCCCGCAAGCAGCCCCGCGGTGTTTTTACTATCTCGGGTGACCTGTCGCATTACGACGATGGGCGTCGCGACCTTCGGTTGCCGATGCGTGAGCATTTCATTGAGCACGCGGCTGCCTACAACAGGATCGCTTTTGACAATAAGCGAGATCATCAGGCTTTCAAGGGCGATGCCTTGGAACTCGAAAAGACAGCGTATGACGTCGTATATCTAGACCCACCGTACGCGCCGCCCAGCGATGATGCCGACTACACTAAGCGCTACCACTTCCTAGAGGGCCTTTCGGACTACTGGGCAGCTGGCGAGATCATGGAGCACACCAAAACCAAAAAGATCCCTAAGCGCCATTCAGCCTTTGCCAGCAAGCGCACGGCCGCAGAAGCGTTGCGGGCGACCTTTGAGAAATTCTCAGACGCCGGCGCCCTAGTTGTTTCATATTCCTCTAATTCGGTTCCTGGTATGGATTGGATGATCGCGGAGCTTGGCAAGGTCAAGGCCTCAGTTGAGGTTCACAAGATCCCTCACACTTACAGCTTTGGCACGCACGGCACCGCGCTGCGCCGACAAGCCCACGAATACATCTTTGTTGCTAAGGATTAGACTTGCCCGTTCCCACTTTTGAAGAGCTCCTCGGCACGCTGCGGCCAATGGTTCCACCAGCCGATCTCTTAGCAGAATCTGAGCTGCAAACCACCGTCAGGGAGGTTAGCTCTGAGCTAGCAAGCCTTCCTGAAATCACCGTTGATGCTCTCACTGAGTGGGTCGATGCACGAGCTGATGCTGTGCGAGTTCTCGGCTTGGCGGTTGGCCTGGGCCAGGAGCGTTTGATCAATTGGGCGCGGCATCATTTCAACACGGGCGGTTTTGGGGTCCTTGCGCGTGAGTATTCCCGCGAAGTGGTCGAGCTATTGGAGGCTGAGCACAATCTCACCCGTGCCATCAATCAGGGGCGCGGGGTGCAATATACCTACTCAGACATCCTGGTCACTCGGGCAGCCACCCGAAGTACAGCAAAGCGTGCGGCATCTGCAGGGCGCGGGCTTGAAGATCTGCTAGAAGAAATCGCTGTCGATTTAGGGCTGAAATACTCCACCCGTGGCCGATTCACTGGAATTGCCGGCCGAACTGCACCCTACGACTTGGCGATCATGGACGCTAATGGTCGCCCTGTAGTTGTGGTCGGCGCCAAGGCTTTTGACTCCACAGGGTCCAAGCTGACGGACGCGGTGCGAGAAGTTGAGGAAATGGCGCAAACCAGGCTCCCGACCCAGTTCGTTTACGCCGCAGTTGATGGGATCGGATGGAAGGGGCGCCAATCAGACTTCAGGCGACTGCATGCACTTTGGGCAGAATCCCGGATCGACGGCGTATATTCGGCGAGCACGATGCCGGAATTTAAGGATGAGCTTGTAAAGGCATGTCAGCGTCTTGGGCTGCTCGGTGCCTAGCGCCCACACTGCCCTCATCTCCTGCCTAGGCCCAACCCTGACTGCCGCTCTCACTGGCGGCCAGGGTGATCCCGCAGACCGGCGCCTCACTGTCGCCTTGCGCATCTTCCAGACGATCGAGGTCCAGGAGGGCGCGGATCTAGCACGTGCCTGGATGATTGGCGGTAACCCCGCGCTGGGCGGAGACACCCCAATCACGGCAATCCGTGAGGAGCGCTTCAGCGATGTAGAAGCTGCGGTCGGCAACTACCTAGCCGGCTAGCAACCTCCCACGCCTCATTCGTCACGCGACTCATCCAGGATCTGCCCCACCAACTCATCATTAAACCCATTCTCGAGCAGGCGCCTTGCCAGGTCTCCAGCTTGCCCTTGGCTAATAGGTGCTCTTTCAGGCTGCAGTGCCCGGGCGGTGTCCATGATGATCTCCCACGAGTTGCCATCCAATTCCTTAGTCACCCTTGCTGTTCCTCTGCCCACGCATCCGCCTCAAGCTCAATCTGCTGGCGCACATTCTCCACGCTCAGCTCACTGAACCGGGCGGCTGCCCGCTGAACCAAGGCTGCGCCTTCTTCGTCGTAGATGGGCATCTTGACAACCCAAGTACGGGCAGCACTTGGCGGCAGGGAGCATGCTGCATCCCAGAAGAGTGATGCAAGGGTTTCGGTTTGGTCTAGGGTCATGATTTGCGACCCCATTTGACCTCGCAGTTCGTGACTTCGTTAATTTTCGCCATCTCAATCCTTCTCTCTACTAACGGGCAGGAATCACTCTACACCTTTGAAATTCGCTATTTGACATGGTGTGATGCAGAATAATTGCGCAAAAGGTACCTATAATTTAGGGCACAAAAAAGAGCCCCGCAACGCCTCCCGGTGAGGGGAAACGCTGCGGGGTTGGGTGCCCAGATCAGTTTTCGCAAAAAGTGCGATAACTGGTGACTGGGCAACTGGCGCAAAGTTTGCGCCGGTTCGGTTAGTCCTGGTCGGATCCAGCGGCCAACCAAGGTGTGTGCCTGCGGAGGAACTGCTCCACCTTCGGCAGTGCGAGCGTGCGCGTGATTGCACCAGCGATGCCCAGGGCGACGGCTGCCGCGCCTGTGGCCGCCTCAGGGCTGGCTTCGGCAATTGCGGTGTAGATTGGCCCGGCCATGGTTGCCAGGGCAACCAGGGCTGCGAAGATGGTTCGGGCCGTGGCCCGCCACGGGTGGGCGGTCTGCGTGGTGGATGCTCTGTGCTTGCTCATTTCTTCACCCCTCGGTTGGCTGGAAGATTGAGATAGCGGATTTCCGCCTTGATGGTCATGCCCTGGCGCTTCCCATCGATCAGGCCCTTGTAGAGGCCCTTCTTGGCCAGGAAGCGTTGCAACGCCTTGACCAGCATGGGGCCGAACACCGGCTTCTTGCCATGGTCGGCCTCGATGATGCCCTGGTAGTAGCCGGCTTTTTTCAGCCAGCGCTGCATGGCAGTGGTCAGCGACTTATCGCGGTAGCCGATAGCCGCCATGAGCTCGACCCACGCATCGTGGCTGGCATCGGTGTGCACGCTGGACAATGCCAGGGTGACCGCCGGCCAGCTCTTGCCGCTTTCCTTGGGCTTTGGAGTGGAAGGTTGCGGCGTGGCTGCGCCACCCTTGATGCCCCACGAACCGGCCCTCTCAGCAGCCGCAGAGTGCTTGATGGACACATGGATATGCTTGGTGTGGCCGTTGCTGCCGTTGTACGGACGCCAACGGGTGCCGCCCCAGATGCGGCGCTCGTAGATCACGTACGAGACGCGGGGATCATGGAGCACCTGGGCCAGCACGGCGTCGGTGTCGATGCCGTCCTCGTCGATGTCCAGGGCGCGCACCACGCCGCCGTCCGCGTAATCGGGGTTGTGGTCGCTCACTCGGGCCTGATGCGAGGGATCCCCGATCCATCCATCGGAGCTCTTGTCACGGTTGGGCGAGCGCTCGTTGATTTCGCTGCGCAGTGCGGCCAACGATGGGGCAAGGTAATAGGACATTGTGCCTCCTGGGCATGGAAAAAGCCCCGGCCAAATGGCACAGGGCTTAGTGTTCGATGTTCGGTCTAGAGCTCGTCGACGATTTCATCCGGCGGCTGGGGCGGCTCTTCACCGCGGGCACGCAGGCGGGCCTGCAGGGTGCGGGCATAAGCGAGCGCGTGGCGCAGGCGGGGCCTCAGCGTCTTGACCTCGCCGGCAAGCCTGGTCACTTCAGCTTCCAGGCGCTGCAAGCTGGCTTCCAGGGCCTTGACCGCATTGCCTCGGCGTGTGGCCTGATGGCCTATGATGGCCGCCACGGCTCCGAACAGCGCGACTGCCACAGGGGCAGGGATTTCAATCATTGATGGTTGCCTCCTTGGGCATGGGACCACCCCGCCAGACTTGATGCTGACGGGGCGTTGGGGGTGGTTAGTGGTCGGCGATCCACATTTCCGTGTAGAAAGTCATGCTTGAGCCCGTGGCGCGAACCTGGCCATTAGGAAGTAGATAGCCGCCGATCAGGGGTACTTCATACTTCGGACGCATGCCCTCCGGCACAGTAAGAACAAGCAGATTTGGGGTTAGCCCATTGATGACAGACCCGCGCAGGGCAGCCGCCCCATCTGGGCGGAGCATGATTTCCGGGGTGTCTCCTTCGTCAATCTGGAAGCCGTTCGTGAGTGGCAATGCTTGCCAGCCGGTTACTGCGGCCGTCGGGTACTTTGCTAAGCCGAAGTAATACGAGACGCTGTCATAATGCCCGGGCAATAGGGAGAGGACGCCATTTATTCCGACGGTGCCACTCGGAGACCCGCTCGACCCTGAAATCAAGCTTTTCGCGCTGCGGCCGGGTGGGGGTGTGGGAAGGGATAGCGAAGCTGATCTTGCGTAATGGGAGCCGCTTAACCAGACGAAACCAAAGGCATCTTCGCCAGCACCGGCTGAGCGGTTGAAAGAAGTTATGGTTTCATAAATGTCGTTGCTGGCGTTATAGGCGAAGTTGATTGTCATAACGGCGCCTGGCATCAGGGAGCCCCCCAGCGTAACTGCCCCTGTAGCCTCGGAAACAGTAAAACCGACAGGCATGTCTTTTGATGTACTTTTGAGGATTATCTCCTGCACCGGCCGGAAGTCCGCCGGCATCGTGAAGAGATGAGCGCCGGCCAGGAGCTGAGTACCGGTGTTGTTGTATATGGCGCCGTTGGCGAAAACTGCCCCACTACTAAGCTTCGTAAAACGCAGTTCGCCCCAGCGCTTCGGGTCGGCATCGGGCAGACGCCCGGTTGGCGGTGCCGGTTCGGTCCACTGCCCGTTATCGTATGGTGCACCAATTGCCCGGCCCAAGATCGTATTGCCCAGGTAGCCCACCCGGTCATTGACCGCCGGGCTGTAATCGCGCATCCACTGATAGTCGTGGCCGGTCGGGGTGGTGGTCCCTTCCTTGACCAGGCGCACCAACCCATTGGCGCCAAAGATCGGCTCGGGGCCGATGGTTCCGAATTCGAGTGAGGCACTGCCGCCTGAACCACCCCCGCCGCCGGAGCCCGCCGAGCTGCTGCGGCGGTTGACCTTCTCCATGAGCGCGGCCTTTTCGCGATCCCAACGGCGCAGTGGGCCAGTGACGGCGCCGACTTGGACGCCCGCCGGCCCCACCTTGATCGCCGCCCCGGTGATGAGTGCGGCTTCTTCACCGGCCCCGGTCTCAAGCGTCACCTGGTCACCGACGCGCCAAGCGGAGCCGTAGCGCTTCGATGCCTCATCGGAAGGGATGGCCTTGGAGACAATCTCAGTAGCACCCCCGCCAGCTGATGCCAGCGCATCTTCGCCAGCTTGGCGTAGGACTGACTCGTCCTGCTCGCTCGGTTGATCGATGAACGTGGCTCGGCGGACGCCCCACTGCGATTCGGCGGCTAAGGATGCCGGGGTGGTTACCTCGACGATGCGACGGTTCTCAGCCTCGCCCTGGCCAGCAACGAGCACGCGGGTCAGGGTCGGGGCGGTCTTACCCGTCTCGATTGCTTGCAGCTGTCCATTCTCGATGGAGAAGCGAACCAGCCCGGATCGATTGCGCAAATCAAAGACACGGGCGACCAGGCGGGTGCCCTCTTGGATGACGTTGAAGCCCATTGAGTTGGGGTTGCAAATCTCCACGGCTAGTTCGCCCAGATCTTGGAAGCGGCCGCGCTTGGTGAGAGTGTTTGAACGGGTGGATTCATTGATGGCAACCATTGATCCGCGGCGGCGTGCAGTCGGGGCCGCGCTGCCAACATTGGCGTTGATGAAGCCAGTGAGGACCTGCCCAGGCGTGCCGGTGCGGGTGTCGGTCTCAGCGATTTGATGAGAGCCCGCGGCAGAATCTGGGTTGGGGTAAGCCAGCTCTTCCAAGACGACGATGTTGTCTGAGACGCCCTCGACCTGAATGATGGGGGATTGACTCAGCCCCTGTTTGTGGCGGGGCGCAGTAGTCGGTCCGCTGAAAACTTCGGCACCGTCGATGCTTACGATGATGCCAGCGCCTGGTTGCCGCAGCGCACTGGCTAGCGCATGGCCGGCCGGAATTTTCAGGCTCCAGCTGCCGGCGTCGTTCAGCTCTGGCTGAATGAGCGCATCCAGGATTGCCGCCGGTTCGATGCTGCCCAGGCGGGCATACGTTCGGTCGCGAACCTCAAAGGTGACGTCCTCGGGAATCATGATGCTCCTAAATAATGGCCCAGCGGCGGTCGTAGAATTCGACGGTCAAGCTGCCGCCGGTCGAAGCCCTGGAAATGTTCCAGGCGTCATCGCCCGGGTGCAACTGTTTGAATCGCGGGCTCGGGTCCAGCTCTGCGTATCGATTGCGGCCCGATGAATCCCAGATGGAATGCTTCTGTGCGTTGATAGTGAGGCTCTGGCCGGCGGCCAGCTCGCCCCGCCAGTGAAGATTTGCCCCATCAGGGGAGGTTAGGCGCAGCGCGGTGGCCGGACCGGTCAGTGTCCAGATGGGCCAGGTCGCTGCGTCGCCGCCAACGGGGATGTTCCAGTAGCTCGAACCGTTCCATCCCAGGGTGGTTGGTTCGGTCTTGCGCCAGTAAGGATCCCCAGCGCGCAGAGTGACGATGAACTCAACCCAGAATTCGTCTTCCATGCGCACGGCGTCCCGTGTGTGAGCCCAGGTGCCGCCCGCGATTCGATGAACGATTAGCAGCCAATTGCCCATGGATTCGGGGTCTACCGAATAGCGCAGGGAAGTGGCGCCGTTACGCGGATCCA
Source organism: Glutamicibacter sp. NPDC087583 (assembly GCF_044743685.1). Classification (NCBI taxonomy): domain Bacteria; kingdom Bacillati; phylum Actinomycetota; class Actinomycetes; order Micrococcales; family Micrococcaceae; genus Glutamicibacter; species Glutamicibacter sp. NPDC087583. The sequence goes on from NZ_JBIUWY010000005.1 coordinate 69,249, forward strand.
GGAATGAAGCCAGCTCTGACATGCGATCCTGCAGCCCTTGGGCGGTAGCGGAGGTCAGCATCAGTGGGACGTCGATATCACGGGCCAGGACTCGGTGGCCGGCATAAGCCGAGCCGTCGCCCGCCCCCTCATTCCAGCGCACCTCCACCGGAGGGAGACCCGTTCCGGTCAGCCCTTCGACAACTTGGGTCGCCTCGATGCCGCTAAGCATGCCATCCAGGCGGAGCGTGCCCAGCTTGGAATTGACCAGGTATAGATGGGACACGAGGCCTCCTTCGGTGGTTGGTTAGAATCCGAATGCTCGGCCCATTGCGCCTAAGAACTCAGATTCTGAATCGATGCTTTGATTTGGTGCCGCGTGGTAATTCACGGTCTTCGATGGTTGTCCCGTGCCAGCAGTAGCCGGTGCGAGGCTCGAACCGCGCTGCGGCTTGGGAACGGATACCAGGGTTTGCATGGACCGCTCGATGACTTGGCGCTTGCCCTCGATGCCTTGCAAGAACCCATCGCCGGTATCGCCGCCGTAGCGGGCAAAAACACGGCTCGGGGAGTTGATTTCCATCTCGCCGGTGAAGCCGCCCGTGATGACGCCTGGCAAGGTCTGAGTGAAGAACTGACTTACATTTTCCAGCCCGTCTTCGAGACCGCCAAGGAATCCATCGATGATGTCATTGCCCCACGATTGCGCGCCTTCAACGAGGCCTGTGAACGTCTCGTGCGCATTGTCGCCGAAGTCGGTAACCCACGCACTGGCTGTTTCAAAACCGCCTGTGATATTGCCGGTGAGGTCACCAAACCAGCCTTGAACATTCTCGATGCCTGGGCCGATGAAATTCATGAAGCCGCCCCAGGCTTCTTTGATCCAACCGGTGGCGGTCTCCCAGTTCATGGCTAGGGCGATGATACCTGCGCCGAGACCTGCTGCCAGGAGGATGACCCAGGTAATCGGGTTAGCCAGCAGTGCAGCGTTAGCTGCCCAAATTCCGGCAGTCCACCCGACGAACGCCATGGTGAGCACGCCGCCGACAACTGCGGCCGCGGCGCCTAGAATCCAGCTGTTCTCGGTGAGGTAGCCCAGGACGCCAACAACCACGGGCAGGATTGGAACGAGTGCTTCATCCATCAAGCCATTGAAGGCGTTTTTTGCCTTATCCAGTCCGGGACCTAACCCGGTATTCACAGTGTCGGTGATGCCTTGGGCTGCCCCGGTGAACTCGCCGGAGGCCTTGGAGCCGCCAGCCATGGCTGCCAGGAAACCGGGAATCTTCTCTTTTGAAAGATCTTCAAGCGGGGTTCCGAAAAGAGCAACGGCTAGCTGCACTTGCTTGGCGGGATCCTTAACCTTTTGGATTCCCTGCGCCATTTTGGCCATCGCCGCGGAAGCCTTTGCGCCGCCGCCCGCAATATCGGACGACATCCTGCCAGCGTTCAAGCCGATTGTGTCAAACGCTTCGATGGTGGACTTGTCGCCCGCAGAAATTTTTAGGGACATCTCCTTGTAGGCATCCCCCATCTTGTCCATGCCAATGACGCCTTGCTGCGAACCAGCGATGATCAAGCCCATGGATTGTTCGGCGGTGAGTCCGAGACCTTGCCAGTGGGTGGCGTACTCGGCCATGACGGGGAGGACTTCGCCGCGCATTTGTTTTGGGACTTGTTGCATGCCGCCGGCGATAAGATCCATGGATTTGCCCATGTCCATGCCCTTGAAAGAGTCCATCATGATGGTGGCAGTGCCGGTGATTTCTTCGGCGCCGACCTCAAAAACAGACGCCATATTTTGGGCGTTAGCGGTCCATGAGGCTAATTGCTCGTCTGTGGCCTTGACTCCAGCGGTATTGATCGAGGAGTAAACCGCATCGGCAGTACCCACGACCTCCTCCATGGTCGAGCCGTAGGCGCTTGTGAAAGCCTTGCCGCTGATTTCACCCATGCGGGCGGATTCGGCAGGGCCCAAACCGTTAGCTGCGGCCAGTTTGTTTGTGGCCGTCTCTTTCTCGATTGTTCGGCTGAAAGCGCCGGCAACGGCAAGCGCTGCGGCGGCACCGGCGGCCAACATGCCAGCCTTGGCAGCAGATCCGAAACCTTCACCGAATTTCTTGCCCGACTTCTTGCCTGATTCTTCCCCGGCCTTTTCGAGGGGGGCGCCCATGCCCTCGGCTAGCTTGCCCTCGGTACCCTCAAAAGACGGGATGATATGGACATAAATAGAGCCGGCATCAAATGATTCAGCCATGCGGTGCCTCCTCAGGTTAATAATGAATGGGGAAGAACCCCACCCGCGGCTAAGCGGATGGGGTTCTTGTGGTGCGCCTCGCCATGCGGGCCGCATGCCTTTCGGCTTTCGCAGCCAGCCGCTCGGATCTCTCACGCGCTTCATGCTCGGCTTGATACTTACCCTTAGGCGGCTCGGGCGGCTTCGGAGCATTGCGGCCCGACTGGCCATCCTTTGATTGCTGCCAGGCAAGCACGCTCAAAGCATGAATGGTTTCTTGGGCCAGCTGCTCGGCTATAGCTAGGGCGTTCCAGCCGCCCACCTCTTGGAAGGTGAGGCACCCGCGAGGGAGCCGGTCGATTGCCTCGGCGGCCCACCACAACGGAACCTCCTCGGACAGGATCTGCCCTAGGCTGACTCCGTAGTTTCGCCTCAGATCAATGTCCAAGGCGAAACCGTGAGCTTTGGCCAGGTATGCCGCTCGTATTAAGCGCCCGCCTGACGAGCTTTTCCCAGCGCGGTGAAAAAATCCTTAGTTGCCGACAGCGGGTATTCGGTCAGGAACTCGTACTCGTCCGCGCTCAGCAGGTGGAACGCGGCCTTGCCGATTGCGCCTTGCTCCATCAGGTGCTGAACCTTCAACGTCCAGTTGTGGGTGTCAACCTCGAACGGGTGTCCCAAGAATTCGATCTTGATGACGACGTCTTCGGGGTTGCGGTAATCCTGCGGCAGGGTTGCGCCAATCTCTGCGGCGCGCTGCTTAGTGGTCTGTGAGGTCGTTGCCATGGCGATGACTCCTGTTTAGTTCGTGGAATGGGTTGGCGATGAAGAGTGGAACCCCGGGGCGCGCATCGCCTCACGCCCCGAGGTGGCTTACTTACGCGGCTACGGCAGCAGCTGGGTCATTTGTGACCGTATCGGCGGTGCCGGTGCACGTAACGGTGAACTCGTGGAGAGTGGCCCCGGACGCGGTTCGGCCGACGGCGCCTCGGGCGGTGACTTCGCCCCTGCTCCAGATCTCGCGGCGATGGATCAGATCTGCCACCGACTCGTCGTAATTGTCGAACACCCAAACATGAGGGTCTGACTTTGTCTTCTGGATGTTCTTCCGCGTGGTCACACCCTCTACGCTCGTGGAAGCGGTTGAGCCAGGATGCATCAGACCCGCGACCACGGCGTTTTCTTCGGTGCAGACGAATTTCTTTTCCAGCTTTTCGCGGTTGATCTTCGTTTTTGCAGTCCGGCCGCCCTGGTGCACCTTGGTTTCGTTCACCGTTTCCGTGACCGTGTCCTCGAGGCCGGATTCGTCCAGGAATCCTGGGCTAACATAAGCCGCGGGGAGCTCTTCCAAGCCGACCGGCAACGGAGTTCCCAGCGGGGCCACGTAGACCGCGTCGTCGTCGCCGCCGTAATAGCGGATATTGGCTTCATTTTTCATGCGGTTGCCTCCTTGGCATTGGCCCGAGCGCGAGGCGCGGGCTCGATGGGTACTTCATCCCCATTGACAGGGGCGTCCTCGGTGGCCAGCCGGGCATGGCCAAGGTAGACCAGACGACGGGCCATTTCGGGTTTGACCTCGACGGTCACGCCGGCGGGTTTGCCGGAGTACTCCGTGGTCAGGATGATTCGGGTCATGGGGTGGCTCCTGCCTGGTAGCGGATCGATAGCTGGATGGTTTGCGTGTAGCGAGACAGTCCGGCATGTGCAGGATCGGGAAGGTTGGCCGGGCCGGAGACCTCGGCAACTTTGTAGACTCGGGGATTCACGCGGAACGCCGCTTTCATGCCCTCCAAAGATTGGCGGGCATCCTCGGCCAAATCCCACGCGGCGCTTGGCGTATCGGCGTACGCCTCGACAACCAGGATCGGCTGATCGACAACACGACCCATGCGGGATCCGCCAGTACGTAGGATCTTGATGAATTGCCCGGTGGTGGACTCCTTGGGCGGAGCATCGGCGACGTGAACGCCGGGGAGCTCAGCCGCCAGGTGTTCCTGGACTAGGCTTTCAGCATCGTGGAAGCGGACGGCCATTAGCTCACCTTTCCGGCGGAGATTGCCCTGGTGAGCGCGCGATCATTTTGCTCAGCCTGGATTGCTTCAAGATTGCTTGCAACAACGGCGGCGCGGGCTCGGTTGCGGCTCATTCCGCGCTTGACGATGAAGCCTGGACCGGCTGTAGCTGCTACTTTTTCGGCAACGCCGACCATGGAGTTTTGCATGCCAGCGGAGCGGGCAAGGTTGCGAATTCCGGCATGATTCAGTTCAACGCGGATCCTTACTTTAGCCATCAGTGCCCCTCTCGAACCAGATGGGCTTCAACGTGAGCTGCAACCCCGGATATCCCAAAATGTGGGATTGGGGGAGCATCCAGGCGGAAACGCCGCGGGATACTAGGAAGGGTGACCAGGTCGCCCTCGGTGATGTCGGAGCCCGGTGGTAGCAGTAGAAGCCAATCCCACGTTGCGGCTTGGTTGACGCCGCCAGCGGTAGCGCGTGGCTCCGACCAGCAGCCGGTGACCTCGTGCGTGGTCTCAGGCCCGGAGGCTTGTGGTGTGCCGCGCTCAATGACGGTTGCCTTGCGGTGCACCTGGACGACCTGACGGGCGAAAGATGGGAGTGCCACTAGATGCCACCGCCGATCCGGTACGGGGCCAGCAGAAGCCGTTCATGCTCCATGAGGACCACGCCGCCCGCGGCATTCGGGGCAACCATGGTCGGGGTTAGCTCGGTCATGCCTGCTTTCTCCCTGATCGCGCCAGTGGGTGACATCTCGGCACGTGCGGCCATCTGTCGGATCGTGTCAATGATCAGGCTGGCGTCTTTGATGCCGTGGGTGAGCGTAACGCTCACGCCGCGTAGGCGGTTCGTCCATCGCTGGCCGGCGGGTAGACGGACGAAGCCAGCCTCAGACCACTCGAGAGTTTCGGGGTCTAGCTCTTCACCCTCGTTGCTCATGGCCGAAATGGCGGCAATGCGGAGTGTTGGCAGGCGCAGCGAGTTTTCGCCGTTGCCGTCCAGCGTTAGCGTTTCCTCTAGCACCGGAGCGATATGCCAACCAGCGAAGTCGCGAACGGCCTTTTCGGCGGCGGCCAGGTAAGCCCGGGAGCCGCCCGGGGCGGGGATCATGGATTGCATCGGGCGGCCTCCTGGCTACTTGTCGAGGGTTTCGGTTTTGGTGTTTTCCGCCGGAGGCAGGGTTACCGACTTGTCTTCGGGCTTCGAGGCCTTGTTCTTCGGTGCCGGTGCTTTGGTGTCGGCGACCTGGTGGAACATCTCAACGCCTTGATGCATAACTTTTACTATTTTCACGGGGTTCCTTAGAAAGCTTTGGGGTACAACCAAAGGCCCGCAGCATGGTTAGCTACGGGCCCTCGGTTGAGGAATGCCGGCCTAAAGCTAGGCAGCAGGTGCGGCGCTCGAAAGCGTCACGATGGCGAAGGCCGACGGCTGCTTGACCTGCAGCGCCAGGCGCTTGGAGGCCTTCAAGGTCACCTTGCCGGTCTCGAAATTGTCGCCGTTCTCGCTGGACGCGGCCACGGCCACGCCGCCCTTGCGGTAGACCTTGGCGGTGGCGAAGGCACCAACCAAAGGCTTACCCAGGGTCGCGGCGGTGGTCACGATGGCATCCATACCCCAGACCTGCGCGCCCAGCGCGGAAGCGAACGGTCCTCCCGCGATCCAGCGCCCCTCGTTGTCCTTCTCCAGCCTGAGAGCCTCAAAGTCGGTGGGGTGGATTGCGACCGTGTCCGCATCGCGGTTGCTCGCGATGTTCACCTGAGTCTTGGCGCGGTGGATTGCGGACGCGTTGTCGGCCTTGTCCGTGGAGGCCACGGCCAGCACGCCGGTGCGGCGGGAGAGGCCCAGCAGATTCGAGCCGACGCCGTCGCCGTCCAAGATCTGGCGCTCCTCCTCGATCTCCACGTCATCCGCCAGCAAGCCGTTCACCTCACCGGAGATGTACTCGAGGTCATCCAGCATCTCCTCGGTCAGGTCGGTCATACCCTGGACCTTGGAAATGCCGTCGCGGTACTGCTTGAATGCGTAGGTGACTTTCGAACCCTTGGTGCCTTCGGCGACCGAGGTGACGCTGCCCTGCTTCGCTTCTTCGGCGGTGTAGGTGATGCCGGTACCGGTCAGGGTGCCGGAACCCATGCGCGAGGCCACGGTCGGGATGACGCGGGTCTGACGCTCAACCTCGCGGTCCACCTGGTCATCGCGCAGCGAGCCGGTGGTCAGTGGGTCGCCCGCAGCCTTGTATTCAGTCGCCGCGACATCGCGCACCTGGCCCGACTTCAGGCGGGCCAGCTGATCGCCAGCTTCAGCGACAAAGTGAGCGCCTGCCGACTTCGCGCGGGCTACCTGGTGCTTCGGGGCGTCCTGGTCGGCGTTCTTCACGCCGGAGATAATGCCTTCCATGGCGACCAGGTCGGCTTCGCGGCTCTTGGCCTCGGCGATCTCGCCCTTCAGCGAGCTCATGCGGGCCAGCTGCTCGGCGGTGGCGTTGCCAGCCTTAGCTGCGGTCAGGATGTTCTTGGCTTCTGCCAGGAGTGCTGCAAGATTCATTTGGTGATCTCCAATTCGAGATTGATTGCGGAAAGGTAGGTTTCGAGCTCGGCTGCTTGCGTTGCGGATGACTTGGCGGGCGGCTCCTCGGACTTGGCCTGTGAGGGCTCCTGGTCCTTGGCCGCGGGGCCGTTATCGGCTGCCTTGGCGTCGCTTTCAACCTCGGTGAGGGATGCGAGGAGTTCGCCCAGGGCTTCGTGGGCCTTGCGGATGAGCTCCTCATTTTTGGCGGATACCTTGCGGCCCGCCTTTGCCTCGACGGCCGGCGCGGGGGCCGATTTCACGTCGAGTAATTCTGTGGATTGGTTGGCACCAACGAGTGTTGGGCCGACTTCAAAAAGCTTGAGCTTCCGTAATTCGGTGACGTACTCGCCGTCACGTTCGCCACGGGTTGCCTCAAGCACCGAGTAAGCAAAGCTGAACTGCTTCACGCGGCGGCCCTTCATCAGGCGGTAGGCCTGCGCTGCGGTCGGATTATCTTCGATATCAAGCTGTGCGGTGAATTCAAGACCAGTCTCGGTTGCCTTGATCTCGGTGCAATAGCCGATGTGGTTGAAGGGATCCGAACTGCCGTGCGACCAGACAACCGGGACCGGGTCGCCGGATGCGGCGAACTCAGCCAGCGTCTCGTCGAACGCTTCGGGCATGACCACATCGCCGTAGCTGTCGACGTTGCCGAACACGCTCGCGACGGCGCGGATGATGCCAGCGCCGGCCGATTCATCGGGCGCGGCCTTCACCGTGAATACGGCATGCTTGGTTGCTGCCATTTGGTTGCCTCCTAGGGCTAGTTTGTTGTCCAGGACACTTCGACAGCGCAGCGGCAACCCGCTACGCCATCGGCGCCCAGGGAGGGATCGCCGGGCCACTGGGCACCGTTCGAAAATGGCTCGCCCGCGGGCACTGTCTCGCCGTTCATGCGGACATGCTCTGAGCGCGGGTTGCTGCTCGTGACCCGCCATGTCTTCGTGGCGGTGGAGCCGCCCACCTGCTCGGCGGTTTCTTTTGTGGCGAACGCGGCCAGGGTGGTTAGCAGAGTCGCCGCTGTAGCTTTGCCTCGCTCGCCCTGAGCATCCTTGAACACTCGTTCCGGGGTGCGTAGCGGCTGGCCGTCTTCGTCCTCGCCGGGATCATCCAGAGCCTCCTGGAGGGCCTCCTGTGTGGCAGAGTTGATCCAGACAGCGCGGGCTGCTGCAACTGCGGCCAGGAAGGCCTCGGTCTGTTCGGAGCTGTATGCGCCTGGGTCAGCGTCGATGCCGACCAGCAGGTCGGTTGCTACCTGTTCGGTCACCTTCAGCGAGGCGGCTAGCAGGTCGGCTGCTAGCTCGCGGTCCCAGCGTTCGCTGTCCCACCATTCGGCGTCAGCCTTGGCGTTGAGCTTGGCCAGCACGCTTGCCTGCTGGCGCTTGAAGAAGCGGTCCAGGGTGGAGGCGACCAGTTGCTCTGAAGCCTTGGATACCTTGCCGGTAGCTTGCACCGTCTCGGCCTCGTCGGCTGCTGCCTTGGTGGCGATGGCTGCCTGGGCCTTGGCCGGTGCCGGTGCGTCGGTCTGACCCGCAACCAGGAGGTTGAGCGGAACAGCCAAAACGTCGCCGCCTTCGACGGGTTGCAGGTTCTCCATTGCGCGAACTTCATTCACGGTTCGGTAAGGTCGGCCCGTTGCCTGGAAGTAGATGCTCGCCTGCTCTACCGGGTCATCACGGAGGCGCTCCTTGACGTTGAACTCTGCGAACAGAGCCTTGTCTGGATCCAAACGCGGGATCAAGAACTGTGTGAACCGCTCTTCCATCACGCGCAGGATCGGCCCCAGCGACTCGCCGTACAGCGATTTGCGGAAGTCCTTCAGATTCGCGTAACTCAGCCCCTGGGTGCTGCCCAGGTGTGCCGGATTGATACCGAATACGCGGCAGACAAGCTCAAGGGCCAACTGGTTGGATTCCAGCCATTGCGCCTCTTTCGCATTGAACTGGACTGACTCGATCTTCATGCCATCTTCAAGAATCGGCATTCCGCCAACCTTGCCGCCGCCGGAGCGGTAGGCGGCCATGGCTTCCTTGAAGCGGGAGAACTTTGTTTCGTCCCAAGGGGCATCCTTGTTGGCCGGCCGCGAAACATAGTTTTGAATCTGGCCGCCGTTTTTCCAGGTATGCAGCCGGAATTCCTGGGCGGCGATTTGCTCAGCCAGGACGGCGCGCAGCGTGTCCACCGGGGAGAGCCCGCGCGCGTCGTGGTCTGCGGTGAAGCCGGCGAAGTGCAGCAGGTGACGCTGCTCGATTTCGGATGTCCCATAACGGATCACAAGATCCTCATCGATCTCAGCACCGCGAACGATGGAGACACCGGAAGGAGTCAGCGGTCGGAGCTGGAAACCGCCGGCCGGCAGAGGTCGGATCAGTTGCCATGCATCGCTGTTGAGCACGAAATCGGCAGTCAGGTTGCGCACCCATTCCGTGCCCGTCTGGGCAGGGTTCGGAGATGCCAGCGTCTTTGCCGTTACGCTGTCGCGACTCTTGCGACGGGTGCCATCGGGCATGGTCTCCCAGATAGTGAGGCCGGTTAGCGCAACCTGGTTGGCGATGAAGTCCACGGCGGCGCGGACGTTCGACTGCGAGGCGTAGATGGTTTCTGGATCTGCAGCTCCCATCTTGAAGATGAAACGGTTGATTTCGGAGCTGGTGAACCGCGGCGCAGAGGTGACCGCGCTCTTGCGGAAGATGCTTAGGATTCCCATTAGGCGAGGAAGCCTCCTTCAAGGTCATAGAAACTTGGCCCAGCCGCGGCGGGTGCGCGGTTGGCTTCGGTCAGCAGAGCCCAGTGAGCATGCGACCCAGCAACGAGCGGCGCGATGTCCTCTGGGCTGGCCTTGAGGTCCCAAAGCCAAGCGGCCCCAGCGGTTCGTAGCTGCGCGGTCATGGCTGCCAGCGTGAGTGCCGGCTGTCCCAAGTGGGCCAGACGCCCGTCACGGACGGCATCAAAAAACAGCCCAGTCGCGGCGGGCAGGTCGGAGCCGCCCACGGTGATCACTGGAAGGCCCGCCTTTTCGATGTACTCGATCAGTCCGGATGCCTGGCTGCCAGTTCGTTGGAGCACGACCGCAGCCGCGCCGAAACACTCGAACTCTTGGAGGGTCGGGACCACCCACTCGGAGCCAGCCCGAGCGTGGATCAACTCCACGTGAGGGGTCCCCTCTAGATTCCAACCGGCAACTGTCAGGTAGGTTGTGAGGCGGTTCGCGCTCGTCTCGATGCCCAAGTAGAACGGGCGTTCGGGGTCCAACTCCGAGGTTGGATCCTCCAGGCCTTCAAAGATGCCCGGAGCCCAAGGACCGGAGACGGTAGCAACTACCCACTGGCATAGGTGCTCAGTCTTGAAGCCGCCAACGTCTGGGGATTTGCTGGCATCCTCAAGCACGGCAATGTCCAGGGTGTAGCCCAGACTCGGGTTGGCCTGTGCCCATGCTTGGTGGTCCAAGATGTCGGCATCTTCATGGGCGGACCATTCGAAAATTGCGCGGCGTGTAGTCGGATCATCGATCGCGGCAATGGCCGTATCGCGTTCTTCCCGGAGAACCAGGCTCTTGGCCGTGCCGGCGTTCGAGACGCCGTAGGCCTGGCCGTTTCGGCGGGCCGTGGTTGTGGCCTTGGCGGCGGCCCAGGCGTCGCGTTGCTCCTGGGTGCGGAGCTCGTCGAAAAACAAGAGGTCCACGGTCCAGCCGCGGGTGGCATCCGGCTCGGAGCTTTCCGCGCGCCATTCAGCGCCGTTGAGCAGCGGCAAACAGAGTTCGCCGTTAGCCGTGCGGGGTTTCCCGTCAAGCTGTGCAGCCAGGGCGGGGGTGCCCTTGACCGTTGCAACGGCCTCGGTCCAGGGCTTCTTGGCACCGGCCAGTTTGTGGGCGACGCCGAGAATAAGCTCGCACGATTCATCGGCGTAGAGCCGGTAGAGGCTCATCACCTTCATGACGGCCGATTTGCCGTTCTGCCTAGCAATGAGAAGTAGGACAGACCGGAAGCGCAGTTGCCCGCGTCGGTCGTACTCCAAAGCCCGGATTAGGAATTCTTCCTGCCAGGGCACGAGATGCCAGCCCATGACCTGCTCAGCAAACGCGATTGCCGCAAAGCCCATGGAGGTTTCGGGGGTGAGAGGCCGGAGTGGCTTGGTGCTGATTCGAGGATTGCGAATGCCCTTGATCGGGGAGAGGGTGGCGTCATAGCGCATTGCCATGGCGCGTCACCTCTATTTCTTTTTGGCTCGGGCCTTTCCTTCGGCTTGCAGCGATGCCAGGGCGGCCGCTGCGGGGTCAACCTTGGCGGCCGGGGCGGTGCGGGAATCTGGGGTGCAACCCAGCGCCTTGAGCGCGGCCAGCAAGTGCGGGCCCAGGTGCAGCGCCTTGGTGAGGTCTGCGGGATCGCCGGTAAGCCGAGCGGAATCGATGCCGTCGGCGTAGGTCAGGGCCAGCTCCTTGGCCGCAGCGTCAGCGGTTGTTAGCCCCTGGGCGCCACGCAGTGCGGTAAGAACTGCAGTTCGCAGCTTGCCGGCGGGCTTTCTTGGGGTTGCCATCAGGCGGACCTATTTCTGAACAGGAATTGCATTTTTGAGAAGTTCTTCATGCGTGTATTGGCGCTGGGCGAATCGATCGCAGAAGCGAAGGTGACCCAGAATTTCCATCGCGTTTCGGCGAAGGTAGAAGCCAGGGGTGATAATCCGGGGGCAGGTTTGGGTTAGCCACCCTCGGAGGCAGTCGACCGAACCGACGATGAGGCAGTCTTTTTGGCGAAGGCCGGAATCCTTCCTGACTCGCCGAGCCTCTTCAGCATTACGGGCAAGGATCAGGGTCGGTTCGAACGCCTCGGAGGTACCTTTGGAGGCAGGCTGCGCAGGAGCCTTGTTCATGCTCCACCGCCGGCCGGGAACAGGTCGCAGAGCTCCATCGCTTTAGTAGCGCCTGGAGAGTTCCTGAAAGCTGCTGTGACGATGCGAGGCTGACCACCCGTGGAGCGACCGCGCAGGTCGGAAAGCCTATAGATGAAAATGCAATTTTCCTGGAGCAATCCAGCTTTTCGGGCTGCTCGTTCAGCATCGTGCAAATCGGCTGCAAAGATAAGAGTTTTCACGGTTTTACCCCTGTTTTTCATATGTATTCGTGTATGTAAATCGGCCGCTTGCCAATGATGACGCGGAAAATGTCGATAGGGGGGGTGCAAGCCGGGGAGAGAGGCCCACTACCCGGGAGATCAAAGCCGCGGCAAAACTTCCGCAACATTTCAACCCCCTTACCCTGAGGGGCGTGCGAACCAATCTCTCGAAGTTGTTCCCAAGAGATTCGCTGCCTTCTTGTTTCCGCGTGCTCGGTTGCAACCGCGGTGGCTGGCTCGCAAGTTCGCGGGGTCATCGCCGTACTCCACATGCGTGGAGACAGGGTAAAAGTGGTCAGGCTCCCACACGGCGTCATCGTAAATATCCTCGATGCTGTAATCGATCGGGCGACCGCAAAGCCAGCAGGGCGCTTGTTCGGCTTCGCACTTGGCTTTGAAGCCAGGGCGAACAACTTCTTTCCAACGCCTGGTGGATCGTCCGGCTGACTTGGCCCCCATACCCATACCCTTACCATCGGCGTGTTGTGCGAAGTTCTTCATCAGTGGTCAGGGTGTAATTAGCGTATGAGTGAAGAAATCATCCTTGTACTAATTAGCTCTGCCGTCATTCCGGCTTTAGCTTGGTTTTTCCGTGACCCTTGGGAAAATCGGATCGAACGTATCGAGCGGCTACAAAAACTCGAAGATGGAGCGAAGCAAAATCCACAAGCTTGGGCACTGGCTCAAGCCGAGTTTGATTACGAACGCGAACGACGAAAAATGGAATTCAAAGGGGCAAAGCTCACCGTCTATGTTCTCGCCGGTGTCGTTATAGCTGTACTAATTGGATCAATCTCAATATTGTTGTTCGGGCTCGAAACTCCACTCAGCTTGTTGGCCGTAGTTGGAATAGGTGTCAGCTTCGGGTTGGCTCTGGGAATTCGAGACTATGCAAGAAGTGGACCAGCGGTGACGGATCAGCACATCGCTGATGCTCAGGCTGCTGCTGCTGCCGGAACGCCAGCCGATCCAGCAGCAGCACCGGTAAATCAGGAAGGGTAGAACTAGCCCCAACTAAAACCCAGCGAATCCACTGGGGAAAACGAATAAAGATACTCGCCGGCGTCGTAATCGATGCCGGTTAGTTCGTAGTAGGCGCCGTCAGCCCGTGTCAGCCGCGGCACCTGCCCAGACCCAGGCTCAAGCTCGCTCGGCATCGCCGTACCGTCCAGCGGCCCGCCAGCGAAGCGTGCCGGTGCACCCTGGGGGAGAATCCCAAAAGCTTTGGCCGTATCTACGGTGCTGCCCTCGCGGTGCATTGAAGATCTGATCCAGTCATCGGTGGCCTGGGTGATCCCGGCCGCGTGCATCTGGGCCAGCACCTCGGCGCGGGCCTGGGGGAGCAAGGTGTGAATGCTTGGCGGGAGCGTTGGTTCGGTGGCGGCCATCGCCATCATGCGCATGGGCGCCGGTGTCTCGGGAGCCACTGGCTCAGGTGGCTGCAGCGTCAAAGTCTTAGTGAAAGGAATCAGCTCGGTCATGATGCCCCCTAAGCTAGCTGTATGGATGATTCTAAATATCTCTTGGAAGTGCTTCCGCTCGCGTTGGTGCTTAGCTTGGCCGGCTTGCGGAATCCCGACGCCCCGCCCGGGCAATCGCCGGAATCCAGCCAGCGCATGCAGTTCGCTGCGCGCATCGCTCGGCGGATCGAAGCCGCAGAATCGCGGGAGACTGCTACAGCTTGGCTTGCCACGGCCAATGAGGAGCTAGGCGGTGAGCTGCCAATCAAGGCAATTCGGGAGGGTCGGTTTGACGACGTGGAGGCAGCAGCTGAGCGTTTTGTCAGTGGTTGGGCTGGCTAGCGGCCGCCAGGTTCAGGCGGCGTGCTGGTGGGCGCGGGGTTTCCCGCTTGTCTGGGCCGCACAGAAACACGGGCGTAGCCTCTTAATGTAGCCGTGGAGCTGAGGGAAATAAGAGGTGAAGGCGGTGAAGAAGCCATCTCCTGGAGGTAATGCAGCCTCTGGAATAAAGGGAATGCCTGCGCGCAGTTTCGGATCCCGTGCATGCAGCGGGGTGGCCATGGCGTGCAACAGCTCCTCAAGCGAGGTGATTTGTGCCCTGTATGCTTGCTCCTCCGACTGCGTTACCACTCGGCTAGCATCGTTCGCGTAGAGGCTGCCGCGGTAGACCGCATAACCGAAGGCACGCAGCGAGCGTTGCAGCTGCTTGGCCAGCAGCGGCCGGCTTGTGTGGTCACGCTTCAAGCCTTCCAGGAGGCCTGAGGCAGCCATGGCGGCATCTACCCGGGCTAGCGCCTGGGCTTCCAGGACTTTCGAGTAATCAGCCATGGGGTGCTCCTCAGGAAAGCTTGTAATCGGCCAGGGTGGCAATTCGTTCAGGGCGGAAGCCAGACCATGCTGGGATGGACGGGCTGGTCGGTTCGACCACCGGGGCTTGCATGTGACCCTGGCGGCGCAGGCGCTCCGCGTCCTGGAGGTGCTCGGCGAGATCGCGGACCTCGTGGGGGATGCCCAGAGCCTCGAATCGGCGGACTGTCGCACCACATGGGCCGCAATGCTTGCGCGTGAAGACGACAGCCACGGGAGCGGGGTCTGCGAAGGTAGATTGAACGGTCACTGAAGAGCCCCCTATATAAGGTGTGAAGATTGAAGCGCGCCGGCCGGGGAGCTCTTGAACCGCGACCAGTCAGATTGGCGGCGGGGCTGCAACCCAGGCGGCGCGCGAGATAGTCCCTGCTCGCACTCCGGTTATTCCATGCAGGGCGCCTCGGTCCATCGGGCGAATTATCTGCTTAGCTACTGAGCGGGCAACTCGACTCCGCCTGCGTGGCGGTAGCCAGCCGTGGAGGCCATAGAAGAATGCCGGCATCAAGTGCTTGGGGCGGTGTGTGTGAGTGGGCAGGGAAGTTTTCGGGCATGCAAAAAGCCCCCACCCAAGGATCAGGAGTGGAGGCCCATGCAGCAGATTGGAAGAGAATTCTAGGAACATGAAATGGCTGGTTTGACCCAGTTATCCCCAGTGATTCCAGTTTAACAGCTTTTCTGAAAACGTACAACCAAATGGTTGCAGGTTGTTGTTTACGAGTTCTTGCCGCAGGAAGTGCAGCTCTTGCCTTGTTGGAGGCGAGCCACAACGCGTCCACTTGCATCTTTCATGACGCTGTACTTGACGCGGTGGATGGTTTCCTTGTCGCAAACGTCGCAAACGAGGCGCTCGTTGTCGAATTCAATTTGAGTGTTAGCCATGGGCTAATTCTATTCGTCCGACTGAAGGGTCGGCCACAAGTCGCCGTGCTCGTCGGGCGTGTTAGGTGAAGGCGGCATGCGGAAGTACTTCCGCCCAGCTTCCTCTAGGCTCTCGATTTCTCCACGCTCAGCCATGGCTCGCACTGTGCGTTGGTCCTTCCTGATGAGCCGCCCCAGGCTAGCCGCTGTTCTCCAGCCTCGTTCCTCCGGCGCGAGTGGCTCCTCCGGCTTCTTTGTCTCGCTCCAGCGGGGGGATTCTCCTCGCTCCTCGATCCGCTGCCATCGTCTCAGGGCAGCGGCCGCGGTGATCCCCAGGGCGCGGCCGATCATTGCCCATGAGAAATCGGCGTCCTTGGCCTTGCCGATCAATTCATCAACCTGGTTCGTGGCTGCCTGCTGGACCGCGTTCGTCGCACGCAGGAGTGTAAGCGGGTTTGAATCAACTGGTGCGGGTGACGCCTGGTCCATCTGGTCGGGTTGGTCCTGTGGGTGGGGCAGATGTTTCTCAATCTGGATTTTTAGAGCGGAGGCAGTCTCCTCCGGTGTCCAGCCGGCAAGTGTGGCAATCTCGGCCAGCTGCGAAACCAGCTTTTGCGCTTCTTCTTCCAATGGGGTCGTCATGCGTCCATTGTATGTGCGAGGTGCCGCCGCGGTAATGATTGTATGCAGGGGGTGGCAACAGGGCAACGGGCCCGGCAACGGGCGTCAACAAGGGCTGTTGCCATGCAAATCGAGGGTTGACTAGGTGTTTTGTAGCAATGGCAACGCGGCAACAGGATTTGGGGAAAAGCTCTTTTTCTATAGGGGTAACTAACTATTTTTTCAGAGAGTTTTTAGAGAAAAAGCTGTTGCCTTGTTGCCAATGGCATAAAAAGCCTAGTCAGACGGCGTTTACGATGGCAACAGGGTCTCAAAAAGGCTGTTGCCGGGCTGTTGCCGCTGTTGCCGGTTGTGTATTGATGTTTAGTCTGAGTTGTATTCATTCATATACTTCTGTATAGTCATAGTCAGCAGAGAGAAGCAGCGCAACCAAAGGATCAGCAATGGATATTCAGGCATGGGAGACGCAATACCGGGCGATCTATGGCGAACTCCTCAAGACCAAGATCGACTACCCACAGGACGCGCTGATCTCGATCATGGGCAACCACAACTGGGCCGGAGAGAAGATGCCTCTCAGGGATTTCGACCGCATCACCGAGCGTCTGGTGGAGCTGGACCGCCGCGGCGTCGATCTCTACTTCAGGGTCAGCCCACTGGAAAACAAGTGGTACCACCCCAAGAGCCGCGGCGCTGCAGCCGACGGCCTTGGGCTACCCGCGCTCTACGCCGACATCGACACCAGGGACGGCGTGCATAAGCCCGCTACTGGTGAGCAGGCGGGGCTGGACCATCCAACCCGGGCAGAGGCCGTGAAAGTGCTCAAGAGCATGATTCTCCCGCCCTCCCTGCTGATCAGCTCTGGCGGTGGCCTCCACGCCTACTGGACCCTCAAGGAGCGCCTCAAGATCCGGAAGAACGACGCCGGCAAGCTGGATCTGACTAGCTACCCGGCGGAAGTCCTGGCCAGGTGGGCGGCCTACGTGCGTACCAGCTTCAATGAGCACGGATTCTGCGTGGACTATTCGGTGAGCGGCGACACCGCCCGTGTGTTGCGCGTGGCAGGGACTACCAATCACAAGGACCCGGGCAATAGGAAGCCGGTCGAGATCCTTTCAGTAGATCCAACCTCGGACCGGTCGCAGGGATTCTGGGGGAGTATGCTCCCGCAGCTGCCGAAGATCGAGCGTAAGGCCAGGTTGGCAGGAGCGACCAGCGGGGCTGCGTCGGAGCGCAGGGCAGCGACCAAGAAGCAGTGGGATTGGGCGGAGCGCGTCCCGGTCAGCTTCATCATGGAGGAGCTCTGGGGCATGAGCGAGATCAAGCCCGATGGGTGGGTTCTCCCCCAGGGCGATGGCCGCATCACTAGCAAGGCGCCGCACGGCTACACATTCACCGCTGAATCCGGCGTGCAGTTCGTGACGGCCTTCGGGCAGCGCCTGATGGATGCCTGGGGAACCGCGGTACCGGGATCCCCGGCGCTGAGCTCATACGATCTGATGCTTCAGCTCGTGGGTGATGACCGGGAGGTCGCCAATCTGATCATCAAGACCTACTCGGAGCCGTCCGATGACCTGGTTGATGCATTGGTCGGCGTTCAAGCCTCGTTGGCTGAACAAGCCGAATAGAAAGACTTCCTCACCGTGGAGAGACCTTTCGAAAGGTCTGCGCATGTCCAAAGGTGTGGGTCGAAAAGAATAACCGGTTCGCTGTCAGCAGGCAGCGTGCATAGAACCCGTAGAAGAGAAAGTGGGACCCGCCCTGGCAGGGGCGGATCCCGGTAACCCGTAGTAAGGATCACAATGAGCATTTTACCAGCAGCCGGCGATGGCCACACCGTAAACGGCGTCTACGTCGACATTCCTGATTTTGAGGACCGCGAGGATTTCCCTGAGAACGTCGATTACGACGACGCGCGGCACGCGGAAGTTATCGAAATTCCTCTTGCGGTTGAGTTGGCCGCCACCGGCACCGATGGCGCAGAGCGGGCCATGCGGGAGACCGCCTCGCTGATGGCTAAGCTGGAGGGCATGGATGATGGCTCGATCCAGCCGGACACCCCCGCACCGCGTAAGCCCCGGATTACAGCCGCCGCCAAGGCCTCGCCCGTGCTAGCCATCGCACCGGAGCCAGTCGAGCACCCGGAGCCGATCGGCAATCTCTGGGGTACAGTTCCGGATTCTTCGGTCATCCCGCAGGCGGCAGCATCGCCTCTCAATGACATTGGCCTGGGGGAGAGGTTGAGCATCTACTATGACGGCCGCTTGGCCTGGGTGGTTTCCAATGGTTCCGGCCACTGGAAGCACTTCAACGGGAAGTTCTGGGAAGAAGATGCCGAGGGTGTCAATGTCCGCCATGCCGTCCGTGTGGTTATCCGAACCATCGCTGAGGAGGAAGTGAACTTTTCCTCCCAGCTCTCCCCGTCGGTGAAGCGGGCAGAGAAAGCGCTGCAGACGGTCACTGCACTTGGCAATGAGGACCTCCTGCCGGCAGCCCGTGAAGCAGTGCAGAGAGCCAAAGACAAGGCTGAAATGGCAACCGAGAAGTTCGCTGACACCTGCTCGAATGGCAGGTCACATATCGACGCCGCGCTGGACGCCGCCAAAAACTTGATGACCATCAACGCTGACCGATTCGACCGCGATTACGACCAGATCAACACGCCTGATGGCTTGCTTAACCTGCGCACGCTGGCGGTAGAGCCGCACCGCCCGGAACAATATGTCACCCGCATTACCGCGGTTGGGTTCAAGCCGGGTGCCACCCACCAGGATTTGGAATCGGTGCTGGAACATCTGGATAACAACATCCCCGAATTCAGGGAATTCTTGCGCAGCTTCTTTGGCTTGGGTCTGACCGGCTACACGGTCCGAACCTTCATGGCGATTTGCGGCGCGGCGGGGGTTGGGAAGTCCACCGTCTTTGAGGCATTCATGCGGGCGCTGGGTGATATCAATGGTTCCGGCTATGGCAAGAAATTGTCCAAGGATGCAATCAACACCCGTGTTGGCGATGGGGCATCGGCCAGCCCGGCGCTGCACGACCTGCAAGGCGCAAGGTTCGTTTTTGCAGATGAGGCCGACAGGATTTCTGGCGATGCGTCCACGCTGAAGATCCTTTCCTCCGGCGGCACCATCCCCACCCGCACGCTTTATGGAAAACCAGTTTCCTGGAAGAGTCAGGCAACAATTGTGATCGCGTCGAATAACCCGGTGAGCCTGCCGGATAATGACGCCGGCATTGCGGACCGCCTGGTGGCCGCCACGCTGACCGTGCCGGTGCCAAAGGGCAAGCGCGATGGAACCCTGGATGACCGGCTGAAGACCGAACGCCCCCAACTTGAAGCGATCTTCGCATTTGGAGTTGAGGGAGCCCATGCCTGGCTTAAGAGGGGTGGGCAGCGCAAGGATCTGGGGATCACCCGGGAGATGGAGCTCGCCACGGCCGCATTCTTGAAAGATTCGGACCCCCTGGAACCATTCTTTGAGGCCCAGGTTGAGGAAGAGGAGGAGGATTCCCCGGCCGCGGGCAGGATGATGCTCTCGGTGGGGCAGTGGCATGAACTTTACTCTGCTTGGGCCAGCAGCCATCGGATCGCCTTCCCGATCAAGCACGAGGAGCTTGGGCAGCGCCTCAAGGAGCGCGGGCTGACCACCACCGGGGCTCGCATGAGCAAGGCTGGTGGATTCACTCAGACCAAGAAGCAGCGCCTAGTTGAGGGGATCTACCCCAACCAGCGGCAGCTTTGGATGCTAGCCGGGAACCCGCTTTCGGGGATCAACACGGTCAGCAGCTAGCAAGAAAAACAGGTGGCTGGAGCTCTTCGGGGCTCTGGCCGCCCGCTTTTTTTTTGCATCCACATACTCAGTTCAGAAGCGGCGTGCGTGCGGACCGGAGGCAGCATCTCTGCATGTTCGCTAATTGCAGAATGGCAATGTTTGTATTCAAACACTTACAAAAGGTGCTACGCTTATATCAACAAACAAAGGGGGACGCCATGAGCACTAAGGCACCAACCAAGCTGGAAGAGTTCCAGGCAAAGCTTGAAGAAGTCCACGCGGTAAGTGCTATCGAATTTGGTGAAGTGTTTTACGGCTGGGGCCAGGCGAACACCGCGATGATGATCCAGCAGGGGCGTTTTCCACTGCCAACCTGGCAGAACGCACCACGCGGAAAGCATTACGTTTCGACCCAGTCGGTCCGCGAGCACTTCGCGAAGACCGGCATCAGCCTCTAGCATCCCGCGCTAGCGGCAGAACAAAAAACAATCCCCGTAGTAAGGAAAAGAAAATGAACTTGAGCTTGACCCAAGCCCAGCAAAATGAAGTCACCATCTTGATGGCCGCAATCGAGTCCGAATACCGGGTGATCGGTCAGGAGGCATACGACGCCGCCACGGTCACCCTTGAATCGGCCGAAGACCTGCCCGAAGTTGAGATTGCCGACGGCGACGAGTT
The DNA here is from genome assembly GCF_044743685.1 of Glutamicibacter sp. NPDC087583. Taxonomy (NCBI): domain Bacteria; kingdom Bacillati; phylum Actinomycetota; class Actinomycetes; order Micrococcales; family Micrococcaceae; genus Glutamicibacter; species Glutamicibacter sp. NPDC087583. Next base: position 89,424 of record NZ_JBIUWY010000005.1, read on the forward strand.
GTTCACCCAGCACGGGATCACTATCTCCGGCGGGCACGATCGCTCAGCTTGGACCCTCTTTGTGGCGGAAGGTACCGACGAAGATCGCCTGGAAAGCTTCCCGATTTATTACGGCGAGCTTGAAGGCCCGGGCGTGAACTCCTACCGGGAAATGCTTGAGGAGTGGGGGACCGCGATCGAGGGCGTCATCCAGGAGCGTGACAACTTCCGCGAAGAGCTAGCCGAATCAATTCGCGAAGCCGAAGAAGATAACTAACCGACCATGGGCCGGCTCCACCAGGGGCCGGCCTTAGTTCTACCAAAGGAGCTGTTATGAAGCACGCATTCACCAAAGACCGAAATGTTCTCTACACCTTGCCAACTTCGCACCTCGCACGCACACCGGGAGCCGTCCCTGTCGCAGCTGAGGTAGCCCGGGCCATGAGCACCCATCTGACCTGCGGCATGGCCCACTGCACCGCCAAGCTTCACTTCCGACAAGGCCCGTACACGGCCGCCCATTGGGCGCACTCACGCGGTGAGGCTGGCGAATGTGCAACGATGACCGGCCAGCCAGGCGAATGGCACGACCGCTGGCAACACGGCATTTTTGCCGGCGCACGCAGCGAGGTGCCCCTGGGAGGTGCCCGTGCGGACGCGATCCTGGACAGACTGTCCGGAAAGTTTGCTGCCATCGAATTCCAACATTCAGCGATTGACGCTGGAACGGTTCGCAAGCGGATTGAGTCGCACCGCGAGGCCGGCGCCATGGCCAGCGTTTGGATCCTGAACTCAGCAGCTGCCCACCCGCATCGAGGGTTCAACATAGAACGCACCTGGGCAATTGATTTGCTGAGGGCAGCAGTCGAACTGGGCACACGTCCGGAGCCTGGCAACCCCGGCTTTGCGGTACCGGTGCTCCTGCACAAATACGGCTCCCTGGTGGTCGTGGACAGTGTCCGTTTCATCGACGGCCCTGATGGGTCCGAGGTTGCCAAGGTAAAACTGGTCAAGGACAAAGCCACGGGGAAGACTTTACGAATCCCAGAAGAGACGTTCCGTCTGTGGGCTGCTGGGGCTAATCGGAAGTTTGTAGAGCGGTCCATGCCCGACGAACTTCTGGAATACGCGCCACGCATGGACGCGCTCACGACCCGGCTGGTAAAGCTCGCTCAATCCCACGAGCTCGCCGCATAACCACACACCGAGAATACCCGCCAGGCCACCAAGCCCGGCGGGGTTTCTTTTGCCCGCGTGGGGGAGACTTCCCCGTGCGTCTACGCATGTTCCTTGGTGAGGGGCGGAGACACTGCCCCGGGAAGGAAGTCATGAAGAATCTCCGACGTGAGGCCGTAGGCCAGGCAATTATCGAGCGCCTCCAGGAAATAGCACGAATCGGCATGCCACCGGTCGGCTATCAGCTCCCACGCCACGAACTGCTGCAGCGCCTCCAGCTGGGTGCCGCCGTGTGTAGCCCGGAGATTCCAGGTGCTCCTGGATGCATCATCACCGGGGCGGAGGGTGCCATCTGTGCAGTGGTGAGCCCCGCAGGCCGGTGGGTCGTATTCGAGCTGCCTGCCAGTCTGGACCAGGCCTCCTGGGAGAAAGCGTTCACCGACCTCGCTGGACGTGCCACCGCGTACCTATCCCACCCAACGGGGACGTTCCTGGCGATTGTGGATGGAAGTGCAGCTGATGCCGTGGCCCAGGCATCAGGCGAAACCCGCTAGACCACGCGCAATCAAGGCGCGGATCTCCCCGATTTTCACGCATCGCGGGTTGCTCATATGCGAGCCAGCCCGCACACAAACGAGTAACACCTACGAAAGGTTCACATTGAAACTTGTCGCAGTACACCAAGCAAATCATGACGGCTCGTTGGCTGAACGAACGGTACTTTCAGGCGCCGCCAAAGAGTCACTGGACGCGCTGATCACGCCAGGCAAGCCATACCTGAACCCCTTGCTTGGCCAGCTCAGCCAGGCGATCAAGCCAAGCGGTTTTGGCGAGGGAGGTACAGTGCCGGAGGCTCACGAGAAGTCAGTCCTCAATCTGGAAGCGATGACATTACTCGACCAAATCAGACAGACCACCGCTGAGCGTCTGGCCTTGATCACGAGAGAGGCACCACCGACCGGCACTCTGGCCGAGCAGCTAGTTCGCCTACTGGATCTTGCTAAGCGCGATGAAGATGAACGGCTGCGCACTTTGAAGACCGTAGCCAACCTGTTTGCCGGTTGGGTTCGCCGCATCGAGAGTGTTTTCAACCCTGCGCCGGCATGTTCGATACAAGGCCCATGCATCAGTTGCGGGGAAGAGCACGCCATGGTTCGCGAAGACGGGGTTTCGTGGAGCGAGGTCTGCGAGAAGCTGCGCAAGGGGGAGGCCATCCCCGAAACCGTGATCCTGAAGAAGGATGCGCTCGTGCTCCGTGGTGAGAAGCTGATCTGTCTGGAATGCGAAGCTGCTTGGACCGGCTTCGAAGAAATTTCTCGGTTCAAGTCCGACCAGGACAAGTTGGCCGCCGAAGCCGCCCAGGCCCTCCGCGCGGCGTAGGATCGAGCCATGGGAAAAGAATCCTTTGAGGAGCGTAGCACACGCCGTCCAGTCGAAACTCTTGAACTGTCGCCGCTGATGAGTGTTCACGACGTGCTGATCGGTGATCAACCTGATACCGCCGAAGTGGCCGCACAGGTGCTCTGCTCTCCACACCCGGACAATGCGAGCACCGAGCCTTTGGCTGAGTATATGCTCCATGCGCTCCGGCTAGAACAGCGGCTCGATGAGCTTGGAGTAGCAGCCTGAGCCCACACCAACGACAACACCCCGCGAGCGAACCGCTCGCGGGGTGTTGTCGTGTTGTCAGTCAGTCTGTGGTGATGCCCAGCTCAGCCGCCAGGTCGGCAAGTGGGGTACGCTCCTCGTTGGCCAGGCGGCGGCGGATTTCGGCCAACTCTTCCGGTGATTCAGTCGTCAAGTGAAGACCGCCCCGGGTCGCGTGGCTTCTGACTTTCATCTTCTAGCTTGTAAGCGGCGTCCGCGATTGGAAGAGGGACCAGGTCCCCTTTGATTAAATCACCGAGAGCGCCTCCAAGCGCGTTGTGAAGCAAAGTGCGGGCATTTCGAGATCGAATGGTTAGTTTGCTCCATTCGTTCCAGTGGATTGGATTCCCCTCCTGGGGCTCTAACGCCTCCGGGTACGTTGCGGCCAGCGCCTCGCGAGTTGGCTCAAGACTGCCGGCCAGCTCTCTGACGCGATCTTCTCCCAAGCGCGCTAGGACCCAGTTCCATGCCGCATCGATGATTGGTTGTAGTGGATTCTTAGTCATGAATCGATTCTATGGCGTGGCGTTCGGCTGGTCACAAATAATAACAGGGTCACCCGTGGCTGAAGTTCATGCATAGAGACCTGCATGACCGAAACACTCACCGCCGCGGAATGGGTCGCCCAGACCCGCGCCGCTCAGGGCTTGCCGCCCCAGATCCAGGATCCCCGAACCGTTGCTCATGCGCTGCGCGCTGCCGCCGCTCATGCTCCGGTGCCGCTCCGGCCGGCAGCTTAGATCTTCCAGACTGGCTCTAGCCGGCCTGGATCGAAAACTTTCCGCCCGGTCACAATCCGGCGCGGCTGAACAACTACCTTTTCGAATGCCTTCTCCATGAGCTGCCGCCTGATCGGCGTAGGCATGGTTGGCCACGCTGCCCGCAATTCAGCACCGGTCACCCGCGGCCGAGTCGTTTGCATTTGAGGCTCGCCCAGTTCGGCTATTTGACGATCGAATGATGCTCTAATCTCGATCCATTCATCAATCTCGATAACTCCCTCGGACATCGCGAGGTTCGCTCTCCGCCGTCGTTCCTCGATCCGATCACGGGCCTCCGTCCATTCCGCAAGGGATGGCCCTTGTCCATCCGGGGTGGCATCTGCCAGGCGGTCATGGGCAGCAAAAAGTGCCTCGGTGAGAAATTCCTCAGTTGAATCGAAATTGATGCTGAGTCGCCCGCACGCCTTCGTACCTTGATTCTTCGGACACCTATAATTCGGGACGCGAGATTTTCCAGCCAGTCCGCGGACCAGACCTGTGCCGCATAGACTACATGTCAAAAGTCCAGTGAGCAGGTACTTGCGGGGGCCGCCCCGCTTCTTGCCGCTCTGGCCAGGCGCCAGCTTCGCGCGCAAAAGGGTGTGTGACTCCTGGTCGAGAATGGCTGGCCAGCAGTCCCGCGCCACGATGACGCCGTGGTGTTCGCGATGGCCCGCGATGCGGGCAGAATAAAGCAGGGTTCGGACGGTTGACGCTCGCCACGTAGCGGAGTTCAGCGTTCCGATGCCGCGGGATTCGAGATCCCTGGAAACTTCATTCAGACCTTCGCCGTCCAACACACGCGCGGCCAGTTCGCGGATGATCTCAGCTTCTTCCTCCACCACTTCGCCGGAAGCCAGGTACCCGTACACTCTCTTGGCTGGCCAGGCGCCTGCTTGCGCTAGACTGAGCGCCTTGCGCTTGATGCGTTCCTGGGTCTTCTCACGCTCGGCGGCGGCCACGGCCCCGAATATGTGCGCCTGGAACCGTCCTTCGGCGGTGGAAAGATCGATGGCGGAACCAGTCACGGAGACCATGCCGACGCCGGATGAGTTGGAGAGCGCAATGAAATCCACGAGCTCGGCCATGGATCGATGAAGCCTATCCATGCTCCAAACGATGACCACATCGACGCCGCGGGCTTCCATGAGCTCGCGCAGTTCCAGATACGACGGCCGCTTCTTGAGACCAGAAGCGCTGATGTCGTTGTCCACGAGCTCGGCGACGACCTCGAGTCCGTTTGCGGCTGCGTAAGCGCGGCAGTCGGTCATCTGCCTGGCAACGCCCAAACCCTGTTTCTGCATATCTCGACTGATACGTGCGTAGATGGCGGCTCTCTTATTGGTCATTTCTCAAGCTTAGGTGCATGCAAATGATTCGATGCAAGTACACGCCGAACGTACATATTGGGTGCGTACAAGTGTATTTGAATATGTCCCTGACGCTATCACAAAAATTTGCACTTTGCCGTTGCTTGCAGGACCAAATATCACCAGCGACTTCACCATCAAGACCGTGGCTGCATGCATTGACCTTGTGGTTCATTGCGTGCGGAGTCCACAGGGCCATCGCTATGTCAACGAGATTCTCAGCGTGCGCAACCGCGTGGAGGAAGGGCAAATTGAGTCCTCGACGCTATTCGAGCGGCAAGCCGATCGCCTGCTGCCGGCTCGGGGAGCCGATTGGTCCCATGAAAAGTTTGATGTCGCTGGAATCAATATTGCCGAATTGATGGCGGTGTAGCGGTGGTTGCTTTCTTTGCTCTCCTTGGCGGGCTAGGCATTGCCCTCATGGTTGACTGGTTGCTCTTCGCCCCGTGGGCAAAATCGCCCAAACGTAGCTCGGCCATCAAGAATGCTCTTTTGCATGCAGGAATGAGCAATCTGGCTCCGGCAAAATTCATCGTGATTTGCCTGGTCTGCGGGCTGACTTCCGCGTTGGTGACGTTGGGACTCACCGCTTCGTGGCTCTTCGCCTTGGTGTTTAGCATCTTCGGTTCATTCGCACCATGGGTCTACCTGCGCCATCAAGCCACCAAGCGCCGCACAGCATTGCAAGAACAATGGCCAGAGGTGGTTGATCACTTGCGAAGTGCCATCCGGGCGGGCCTATCTCTTCCCGAAGCATTGAGCCAATTGGCTGTCGTCGGCCCGCAGGTATTGCGTCCGCTATTTCGGGATTTCGCATTGGACTATCGAGCCACAGCGAACTTCTCCGTGGCGCTGGACCAGCTGGGCGAACGCTTGGCAGACCCGGTAGCCGACAAGATTCTCACGACATTGCGGATTACGCGTGAAGTCGGGGGCACCGACTTGGGGCATACGCTCACAACTTTGTCGGCATTCTTGCGCGATGACGTGAGAACACGAGGGGAACTCGCTGCCCGCCAATCATGGATTGTCTCGGCAGCGCGTTTGGCAGTCGCCGCGCCATGGATCTTGCTGTTGGTCTTGGGCACCCAGGAAGCTGCGAAGGATGCATATATGACGTTCGGGGGAGTGATAGTGCTATGCCTGGGCATGCTGGTTTCCCTCGTTTGCTATCGAATCATGCTCCGGCTGGGCACCTTGCCAGTAGAAGAACGAGTCCTGGCATGAACAGCTATACACCGTGGGCGGCGCTTTGCGGTTTGGGACTTGGCATAGGCCTTTGGCTGGTCTTTGTGAACCTGCCGGGCTGGCGAAGAATGGCCTTCGCTGATCGTATTGCGCCCCATGTTCGCGTTGGCGTTCGAAGCTCACGCATGCTGGAAGACTCATGGCACTCTGACTCCGGGCACTCGGCTTTAGGCCAACTCGCTGCCCCCATGTTGCTGCAAATCAAGAAGCTGGCTAGCCTACACAGTCCTTCGGCAAGTACTCTTCGGAAGCGTCTGAACGCTGCCGGATTGGACATGAGCGTAATTGACTACCGGTCTCAAGAAATTGTTTATGCTCTGGCAGGCCTAGTAGCAGGATCTGCGCTCATGGCCTTTGCCGCCGTTCAGTATCATGTCTCTTTGATCCTATCGGTGCTAGTCGTTATTGGTTTCGGGATTGTTGGCTATGCATTGCGTGGTTGGTGGCTTGGCGAACAGATCCATCGGCGGGCCAGGAAAATATTGACTCAGTTTCCAACCGTGGCCGAAGTGCTGGCGCTAACTGTCGGCGCAGGCGAATCAACCACCGGGGCCATCGAAAGAATTTCACGAATCTGCCACGGGGTGATCGGTGACGAATTCACCAAGACTTTGAACGACATTCACGCAGGCACACCGATGGTCCAAGCGATGCAGAATATGTCCGACCGGATGCAAGTTGGAGCCATGACGCGATTTGTCGATGCAATCGTTGTTGCAACAGAGCGAGGCACACCATTGGCTCAAGTGCTCAGAGACCAAGCACAAGATGTCCGCGATGCGTCCAAACGAGAACTTATGGAAGTTGCAGGAAAACGCGAGATTTCCATGCTGGTACCGGTCGTGTTCGGAATTCTTCCTCTCACGATCGTTTTCGCCGTATTCCCCGGTCTGGCGTTATTGGAGATGAGTTATTGATCGGAGCATAGAAAAGCTTGAATCTCCCACTTTGAAATCCTTTAGCAAGTTAGAAGGGCCGTCATGAATCACATACAAGAAATGATGCTCAAACTGGTATTGCAAATCACTGCAACCGGTGAACTACTCTTTCGTAAGGTTTCCCCGAAACTCAGGGATAGCAGAGGCGACGTGCCCGGATGGGTCATGATTACACTCATGTCCGCGTTGCTGGTTGCCGCCTTGCTGGCCATTGCAGGGCCTAGGCTGCAGGACCTGTTCAACCAAGCGATCGATCGAGTTTCCGGATTGGGATGACCGCGCATGTGGTCGAATGCGGGGTCTCCTGGAAATTCGGAATCTGCGGAACTTGTAGATTGCGAGAACGGGTCTGCTGTAGCCGAATTTGTCATGGTCACAACGTTGCTTGTGGTCATCGCAATGACGCTCATCCAACTCGCGTTGGTACTGCATGTGCGCAACACCCTGATTGACGCAGCATCGAACGGCGCCCATTACGGTGCTTTGGCCAATCGGTCAGTATCCGACGCTCGAAGCAGAACTCGGATGTTGATCACCGAAAGCTTGCATGGCGGATTTGCCCGTGACATTGCTGTGAGCACAACCCGCGTTGGTGATAGCCAGTTGGTAACCGTATCGGTTAACACGAGGGTGCCCTTAATCGGGTTCTTGCCCAACGGGTGGGATTTGCAGGTTCAGGGAGAAGCTGTGCGTTATGGGTAGAGCCAAGTATCTCGCTGCCGCGATGCACAAGAGAATCCGGGCCGAAGATCGCGGCAGCGCGATAGTGGAGTTTATTTTTGCTTCAACTGTCTTGCTGATTCCCATGGTGTACCTGATTCTGGCCGTCGGACAGCTGCAAGGCGGTAGCTATGCCGTGGTTGGAGCTGCTGATCATGCAGCGAAGGTTTTCGCCGCCGCCGATAACCCCGCCCAGGCAAGGTCAGATGCGCACGCAGTCGTACGAAGAACCATGAACAACTTTGGATATGCCGACGCTCGCACATCGATTAGTTGCGACAAGGAATGCTTGAGTCCGGGCAGTGTCGTCACTGTGACGGTAGCGTTGGATGTTCCCCTTCCTTTCGTTTCCGACTGGGCAGAGGTATCTGCTTTCACCGTGGATTCTTCAGCCTCGCAAAGGACTGATCGCTTTGGCTAGGACAAAACGCGCTGCCCTGAATCCACGGGACGAGGATGGACAATCCTTAGTGCTGGCAATCGGCTTGTGCGCCATCACTTTGCTGACAATTTCAGTGGTGCTAGCAGTCAGCGCAGTCAACCTCAAAGCGCGTCAGCTGTTGTCAATTGCCGACGGGGCGGTCGTGGCTGCCGTGGATGAATTCGAATTTGTTGCGGACAATGGCGACCCGAGGATTCAGTTGGACCAGCAGCGCGTGCAACAAGCCGTGCAACAGTACCTTTCGGATGTGGGTGCGGCCGGCCGCGTCGACAATTTACGCATTGGCCGGGTGCAGATCACGCCTGATGGGCAAGGCGCGAATCTCGTGCTGCAGGGCTCGGTGCAACCGCCGATAGTGGGGTGGATCGTTCCAGACGGAGTACCAATATCTGTAGATTCATCAGCAAGAACTGTACTGAGCAGGTGAACACCTCCGCGCAGAGCAGCATGGATGTTCCAGGGAAGCGGGAAATGCACAAGTACGGGGAAGCAAGAGAAAGAACGTGTCAGCGAGCAACGCTGCTGTATGCCCCAGGAGCGGAATCCAAGAAGGATGGATCCAGCGCAACCGGATCCATCATTTTTGCGGTAGTTCGGGCTTCTTTGGAAGCTTGCGGACCCCACCTCCAAATCCCAGTTCAGAAATACTGTTCGAGAACTGACTGGCCGGATTCCCGATCGACCCGTGGATGCAAGCCTTGCAAGTTGGCTAGGGGTTCCACAGCGCGATTTTCAGTGAAAACCTTGATTGGAACTTCTTTTCGGCGATAGCACCGGACTCATTGATCAATGGCTAAATGACGTAGTCTTAGAGGACCATGGCAAAAACTGACTTCTCCGCTGAAATCCGCTCACTGCGTTCTACATTCTCCGCAATTGAAGACGTGAGCGATGTCGAGCAGATCAAAGCTGACATCGCAGTCCTCTCGGAGGAAGCTGGCGTTCCGAACCTCTGGGATGATCCGGCCGCCGCGCAGATCGTTACCAGCAAGCTATCGCATCGCCAGTCTGAGCTGGAACGGCTGACCCGGCTGAAGACCCGCATCGACGATTTGGAAGTCTTGGTTGAGCTTGCTGAACTTGAAGACGACGATGATACGTTGCACGAAGCGGATAGAGAGCTCGTCAGCGTCCAGAAGTCCCTTGCCGAACTCGAAATTGTTACCCTTCTCAACGGTGAATTCGATGCTCGCGGAGCGGTTGTCACGATTCGCTCCGGTGCCGGCGGCGTTGATGCCGCCGATTTCGCAGAGATGCTTTTGCGCATGTACCTGCGCTGGGCTGAACGCCGTGGTTACAAGGCCACCGTTATGGATACCTCGTATGCCGAGGAGGCCGGCCTTAAATCGGCAACCTTCGAAATCGACGCACCGTATGCCTTCGGCACACTCTCGGTAGAAGCCGGCACGCACCGTCTGGTTCGTATTTCACCATTCGATAATCAGGGACGTCGCCAGACGTCGTTTGCCGCAGTGGAGGTCGTGCCGCTGATTGAGCAGACTGACACCATCGAAATCCCTGAATCTGAAATCCGCGTGGACGTCTTCCGTTCCTCTGGCCCTGGCGGACAGAGCGTTAACACCACCGACTCTGCAGTACGCATGACGCATATTCCTACCGGAGTTGTCGTCTCGATGCAGAACGAAAAGTCGCAGATCCAGAACCGTGCTGCCGCACTTCGAGTTCTGCAATCGCGGTTGCTGCTTCTGAAGAAGGAACAAGAAGACGCCCAGAAGAAGGAATTCGCCGGAGATGTGAAGGCATCTTGGGGCGATCAGATGCGATCCTATGTGCTTAATCCGTACCAAATGGTCAAGGACCTGCGTACCGAACATGAAGTCGGCAATACCCAGGCAGTACTTGATGGTGAAATTGACGATTTCATTGATGCAGGCATCCGCTGGCGTGCAGGACAGCGTCGCCCTAGTAAGTAAGCGAAATCGCGAATTCCAGCTGGTCTAAACGCTTTTGCCACAGAGGGTGTAAGTATCATCACCGTTACGAACTCCGTTTCGCTAATTCCAGCTAGTCATGCCTAAGCTGGGCATTCTGCGTTAGCTGTATGTACGGCATGAATCTCGCAACACACCTTATATTTCGGCTGGTTAGCTACCTGGCACCGATAGTGTTTGGAAGACTGGCGCACCAAAAGACGTTTGATCTCGAGATTGGTATTCGTGGGTCGCGCCCCGACGAAGACTAGCGATTGAAGACATGATTAAATTCGAAAACGTCTCGATGGTTTACGAGCCAAAGCAGCAGAATGCAGCTTTGGACGATATAAACATCGAGATAGACCGTGGCGAGTTCGCCTTCTTGGTTGGCGAATCCGGTTCGGGTAAGTCGACCTTCCTCAGCTTGGTGCTGCGCGAAAAGCGCTCCACCGACGGATCCGTCTACGTGGCGGGACAGAACCTCAACCGCATTCCGAGCCGCCGTGTGCCTAAGCTGCGCCGTGACATCGGTTTCGTTTTCCAGGACTTCCGCCTGCTGCGCGAGCGCACGGTCTTCGACAACGTCGCGTTCGCCATGGAGGTCATTGGAGCTTCACGGGCCCAGATCCGCGAGCGTGTGCCAGATGCACTTAAAATGGTCGGCCTTGAAGATAAGGCGCGTCGCAAGCCAACTGAACTTTCCGGTGGCGAGCAGCAACGCGTCGGCATTGCCCGCGCCATTGTGAACAGGCCCTCGATCCTGCTTGCCGATGAGCCTACGGGTAACCTCGACCGCAAGAACAGCATCGAAGTCATGAACGTGCTCAACCGCATTAACCAGAACGGTACGACTGTCCTGATGGCTACGCACGCACATGAACTGGTGAGCGAATACCGCCACCGCGTTATTGAACTGAGTCGCGGGCAGGTCATCCGCGATGAAATTGATGGACAGTACGCCCCGATGACCACCGTGGTGAACCAGGACGGTTCGCGCGAACTGCTCGTCGGCGATTCCGCCGTGGAGTACGACGAAGAGTCACAGGTTGCTGAGGACAAGAAAGACGAGGACCAGTGAGACTAGGATTTATTCTCCGCGAAGCGGCGAAGGGCCTGCGGCAGAATGTCGTCATGGTCGTCTCTGTGGTGCTGGTGACTTTCGTATCGTTGACCTTCGTCGGTGCCTCGGTATTACTGCAGCTCCAGATCAACCAGATGAAGGGCTACTGGTACGACCGCATGGAAGTTGCGGTGTACCTCTGTGATGACACGAGCACTTCGCCCAACTGCGCTGGTAGCGCGGTTTCCGAAGAGCAGCGCCAGAGCATTGAAGAGATGCTCAAATCAGAGCAGCTTGCGCCGTATATCAAGGAATTCGCCTACGAGTCGAAGGACCAGGCATACGAAAACTTCCTCGACCAATACGAGAACTCGGCATTGGTTGACCAGGTCACTGCTGAGCAGCTGCCCGAATCATTCCGCGTCGCACTGGTAGATCCGGAGAAGTATCCGGTGATCAACGAAGCGTTCTCCACGGTACAAGGCGTTGACTCGGTCATTGACCAACGGGAACTGCTTGAAAAGGTCTTCCAGTTGGTGCGCGTGGCATCCGCCGCCGCTGCTGTCGTTGCAATCGTGATGATTGTTTGCGCGGTGCTGCTGACCGGTACGACTATCCAGCTCTCAGCCATGCACCGGCGACTCGAAACAACGATCATGCGACTGGTTGGTGCATCGAAAGCAACGATTCAGCTGCCGTTCATTATCGAAGGAGTCATCGCGTCGCTGATTGGTGGATTGCTGGCTTCTGGCACCTTGTGGTTGCTGCTGAAGTTCCTCGTCGAGGATAAGTTGGCCAATGAAAACGTCGGTGTAGCGTTCATCTCCACCAGCGAAATATGGCTAGTTGCTCCGATACTCTTGATTATTGGTATCGTTTTGGCCACAATTTCATCAGTGGTAACGTTGAAGCGTTACCTGAAGGTTTAGCTGAAACGTTATCTAGGCTTGAACTGAAGTACGCAATTTCTAAAAGGAGCTTTATGCTGTCGAACGCAGTGCGACGTAAATTCTTACGCGCCTCCATCGGTGGAGCAATGGCTCTCGCGCTCACGCTGCCCGCAGGGCTGGTAGCCGCCGATGAGCTGGACGACAAGAAAGCTCAAGTCGAAAAGAACATCGATACCCTCGAGAACGACATGGAATTCTTGGATGCCGACATTCAAGAAACCGACAGGAAATTGCGTGACCAGCAAGCACAGGTTCCTGTAGCCCAGCAGGCATTGGCTGACGCGCAAAGCCGCGTAGCCAATGCACAGGCCACCCTTTCCGATCTCAACAACCGCTTAATCAGCGCGCAAGCGACTCGTGATGAAGTGGCTAAGCAGATCGAGGAAAACGCGGCTAAGCTTTCCGACGCTCAAGATGCGATGGCGCAGATCGCTTCTGAGGCTTATAAGCGCGGCGGCGTTTCTGGCGGGCTGGACATGATCCTCAACATGGATTCGGCGACCAAGATGGCCGATGGCCTGGACATGGCCAACCGCGCCATGGAATCCCAGAATGCCGCATACAATGACCTGGCCCAGGAACAAGCCAGCAATGAAAGCAACAAGCTTCGCCTGGTTGCTGTTGAAAAGGAAATTTCCTCCCTGAAAGCCCAGGCTGAGGAAGCCTTGGCGCAGGAGCAGGCGGCGCGAGATGCTGCGCAGAACGCCAAGAACGAACTGGATGCGCTGGTTGCCAGCACCGAAGAACTCAGTGCTGAACTTGAAGCGCAGAAGCCGCGTATCCAGGCGAAACTGCAATCGCAGCAGAAGGAATACGCCGCGGTCAACCAGCAGATCAAGGAACGCCAGGAGCGCTTGATCAGGGAAGCTGCCGAACGCAAGCGCAAGGCAGAAGAAAAAGCGCGCCGCGAAGCAGAAGCCGAGCGAAAGCGCATCGCCGAGGAAAAGGCGGCCTACGAAGCTGAGCAGGAGCGCAAGGCAGCAGAAGCTCGCGCAGAGAAAAAGGCCTACAAGAAGAAGGCCTATGTAGCACCCAAATCCGAGCCAAAGGCACCGACATATGCCGAGCCAAGCAGCTGGGGTTTGGTTAAGCCCACTACCAGTAACCGATTGACCTCGACCTTCGGGTGGCGCCCGACTCCAGCTGGAACAATCGACTATGGCGGCCGTGGCGGCTATGTCCACGCAGGCATTGACTGGGGATTCGGCGGCCAGTGCGGCTCGCCAATCACGGCTGCTGCCTCCGGTGAAGTGTGGATGGCCGGTTGGGGCGGATCCTCGGGTAACAAGGTCACCGTTTCTCACGGCGTCATCAAGGGCAAGGCCCTGGCCACCAACTATCACCACATGTCCCGCATCGCGGTAAGCGTCGGCCAGCATGTGAAGCAGGGCCAGGTTATAGGCTACGTTGGCACCACCGGCAATTCGACCGGCTGCCATCTGCACTTCGAAACGATCATCAATGGTTCACATGTGAACCCCTTGGGACTTCTCTAGCGCTAGACTTGTAATCTGTGCGCGGGAATCCGCCCGCGACATGCAAGGAGTAACGTGGCTAAGAAGAATCAAGAAGATCGAGTAATCGCGAGCAACCGCAAGGCGCGCCACGATTTCGAAATACTCGACACCTTCGAAGCTGGCATGGTGCTCACGGGTACTGAGGTGAAGTCGCTTCGCGAAGGCAAGGCCTCGCTGGTTGACGGTTTCGGCCAGTTCTACCGTGGCGAGCTGTACATCGAGAACGTCTACATCCCCGAGTACCTCAATGGATCGTGGACCAATCACGCGGCCCGTCGTCGCCGCAAGCTCTTGCTGCACCGCCAGGAACTGCTCAAGATCGAACGCAAAATCAGTGAAGCCGGCCTGACCGTCGTCCCGCTGAGCTTGTACTTCAAATCCGGTCGGGCGAAGCTGGAGATCGGCGTTGCCCGCGGTAAGCGCGAATACGACAAGCGCCAGACCCTGAGGGAAAAGCAGGATAATCGCGAGGCGTTGCGTGCCATGCGCGAACGCAACCGCGGAAACGCATAAGGCTAGCTTGTGGCGCATTTCGCATTGGGGGAAACCCGGGCAGTGCGCTATGATTGGTAGACACGCCCTAGGGTGTGGTTGTACCCGGGAGACCGGGACTGACAACAAAATACGGGGATGATCGGTTTCGACGGTGTGAGTCGCGACAGATGAAGCGGGCCGAGGACGCAAAGTTATCTCGTAAACGCCCTTTGCAAACCAATAAGTGCCGAATCAAAGCGCACTGACTTCGCTCTCGCTGCCTAAGCAGCCAGACGGTCCGTTAGCCAGGGGACGCTATCGCCCCTGTTCCTAACGTCATTTAGATAGCCAATGTATCCAGCGGATGTTGCCGCTTCTGGATACACATTCAGGCAACTGTGCCCGGATCAACCACATGTTTGCGTGATGGTTGGGGCAGAGAAAATCCGCAGCAAACTGCGCCCGGAGAAGACCTGGCAACACCACATCGGACGGGAGTTCAATTCTCCCCATCTCCACAATATCCAGCTCCGGAGCCAGGCCCATAGGTCTGGCTCCGGAGCTTTTTGTTTGTTTCGGAGTCCGCAGTCACATCGCGAGCCTGTTCGCGGGATGGAGAATTTACACATAGACTTGAAATGAAAGTCCAAGGCTTTCGAAACGACAGCGTGTGCAGAAACGGAGTGAGATTGAAGTCGATGGGTAAAAACAGTTCCCAGCGGGTATCGCCTTTCCTTTCAGCAAGCTATGCGGCAGTTGCCTTCCTCTTGGAAGTAGGATTGCTTTTCGCCGCGGCACTAGCCGCTATCGCTTTCATCCCATGGCCGACAATTCCAGCAATCCTTGTAGTAGTTGTCCCGCTGCTGATCCTCTGGTCGATTTTCTTCTCGCCGAAAGCCGTCATCAAGTTGAGGCTGCGAACCCGTCTGCTCCTGGTCCATATCATTTACCTCATCGGAGCCTACGTGCTGTGGCTGAGCGTCGACCATTCCTTCTACGATCAATCGCAGATTTGGGCCATCGGAATGCTTGCGTTGACCGGCATCAGCGCCATTCTGGTCATCGCCACCGGCGGATACGTGGTCCCGCACGATCGAACCAAGCAGCCACCGAAGCAAGTTCCGAGCCGGGCACGAGCGGGTGCTCCCAAGGGACGCCGGGCAGCACGCTAGAACTGATGGAATGCCAAGCCGAAAGGCTTGGCATTTTTCGTTTGCGGCTAGAAGAGCCCAGCGACGTGGTAGCCGAGCAATGCCGCGAGCACCGCTCCAGCGAGGGTCCCCAATGCATTGGCCAGGCTGGCTGCGAGGCGGCCGGCCTGGAGCAGCCGGACAGTTTCGAAACTGGCCGCCGAAAACGTCGTGTAGCCGCCGAGCAATCCTGAACCTATGGCCGCAAGCCATTGCGCCGACAACAACTGCTGGGCCATCAGCCCGGTCAGCGCACCCAGCGCGAAGGAGCCGGAGAGATTGACCAGGATCGTGCCCCAGGGCAGCGGGGCCGGAAGCCACCGCTTGATCAGGGCATCGACCACGAAACGCAGGCAGGCGCCAAGGCCGCCGCAGAGCGCAACGATAAGAAATAAGCCGGGGGAGAGCACTAGTGTAGCCCTCCCGATTTCCGGGCCATGCGCCTAGCACCGGCGGCGATTCCGCACCAGGTTGCCAATGCACCGAAGAACACCGTGAACAGTGCGTAACCCAGGGCATGGAGCGCTGCGCCGGATGCGAACATCTGCATGCTGCCGGTGGCCAGCGCGCTGTAGGTCGTGAAGCCGCCCAGGAAACCGGTGCCCAGCAGCAGCCGCAGCCGGTGACGCTTGCCCTCGTCGAGGCCGGGATGCGAAAGCGCCTCGAGCAGCAGGCCGAGCAGGAACGCCCCCAGCATGTTGGCTAGGAAAATCGCGATCGGGAAACCGCCGGGATCTGGCAGCAGCAGGCCCAGGCCTTGCCGGCAGGCAGTACCGGCAGCGCCGCCAAGGAATACCAGCAGCAGGAAACGCGGGTTGAGGAAGGAACCCTGCGCGGGGCGCTGGGCCATGGGTGTTGGCGGACGGGTCATGAATTGCGAATCTGTTCTGCGCGGCGTGGCGGGATGAGGAGCACCGGATGGCGCTGTCGATGGGTCAGATGCACCGCTACCGAACCGTTGAGCAGTTCCCCAATAGTGTTGGCCATGGAACGCTCCCGAACCCCGAGCACAATCAGCGCCGCATCATGCTGCAGGGCAAGATGCGACAGCTGCTGACCGGGGCCACCGGCCGCGGCATGCGCCTGCCATTCCAGTCCCGATCCGCCGAGCTGGGCTTCGAGCTGCTGCAGAAGCCGTGCCGGGAAGCGCTCAATTGCTTCGTCCCCGGATTCGGGATCCAGCGGTGCGCTGCGGATGGTGCCATCGGGAAGCTCTTCGAGCGGATAGCGGGTGGGATCCACGTGGACGCAAAGCAACCGCGCTCCGAGCGCGCCTGCGAGGTCTGCGGCTGCGTCCAGAACGTGGGGATCGAGGCGATCCGGGATGCCCAGGATGATCGGTCGTGTCTCCAATGGCCCTCCCTTTGGCAGTGTGGCGCACCGTGCAGCGCGTCGCTGCTTTTAATTCTTGCACAGCCGGCAATCAGCTAGGCTTTGCGCACCCAGATCAGCGAAGCCTCAATGAAATCCAGCTGATGCGGCAGCTCGATGACCGCCCCGGGAACCAGCCCCTGGGCGGCGGCACGACGCAGGAACTGGGGATCTTCATCGCTGATCCGGTCGATGACGGCCCGGGCACCGGAGAAGCGGTCAAGCCGGATGGCCCCGGAGACCGGCAGTTCCCCTTCCGCGCTGGGAATCGCGTCGCCATGCGGATCGTGGCGCGGGTGGCCCAGCCGGGCTTCCAGGGCGTTGATGAAGCGGTCGGTGACGGTGTGCTCCAGGGCCTCGGCCTCGTCATGCACCTCATCCCAGCCGTAGCCCAGCTCATCACGCAGGAAGGTTTCCAGCAGGCGGTGGCGGCGCACCATGCGCAAGGCCTCGCGCCGGCCGGTGCCGCTGAGCGTAATGGCCCCGCGCGGCACGTGATGGACCAGGTGCTTGGCTGCGAGCTTCTGCACCATGGCGGTGGCCGAGGCAGGGGACAAGCCCAGCTGGTCGGCCAGCGCGCCGGTGCCCACTTCGGTGTCTTCCCATTCGGTGAGCAGGTACACCGCCTTGAGGTAGTCCTCTTCGCTGGTGGTCAGCCCGGCCGGCCCGCGTCGTGCAGTTGCCATCGTCCTCGCGCTGCCTAGCTGCGGTTCAGGTAGGGAAGGATCGCCTCGTGCAGCTTGCCGTTGGTGGCCAGGGCGTTGCCGCCATGGCAGCCCTCTTCTCCGGCCACCGAGGTGAAGCGGCCCCCGGCTTCGCGTACCACCGGCACCAGGGCGGCCATGTCGTAGAGCTCCAGTTCGGGTTCGAAGGCCGCATCGACCGCGCCTTCGGCCAGCAGCGCGTAGGACAGGAAATCCCCGTAGCCGCGGGTGCGCCACGCGGTATCCAGCAGTTCCAGGAAGCCCTCGAGCTTGCCGGCCTCCTTCCAGCCGTTCAGCGAGGCGTAGGCCAGCGAGGAGTCAGACAGCTCGCTCACCGAGGAGACCTTGATCTGGCGGGTGGCGGTGGTACCGGCGGTGGCACCCGGTTCGGTGACGTACGCGCCCAGGCCGCTCGCGGCATGCCAGCGGCGGGTCATGGCCGGGGCGGAGATGACTCCCAGCACCGGTTCGCCGTCGATCTCCAGCGCGATCAGCGTGGCCCAGACGGGTACGCGGCGCACGAAGTTCTTGGTGCCGTCGATCGGGTCGATGACCCAGCGCCGGGAGCCGGTTCCGTGCACGCCGAATTCTTCGCCGAGCACCGAATCATCGGGGCGGTGGGCGGCCAGCTCGGCCAGGATCAGCTGCTCGGCGCCGCGGTCGGCGTCGGAGACCGGGGTCATGTCCGGCTTGGATTCGACCACCAGGTCGTTGGCGCCGTAGCGGGCCAGGGTGAAGGCGTCGACCTTCCCGGCCAGAGCCAGGGCGAAGTCGAGATCTTGCTGCAGGGTGTATTCAGCCATGGTGTTGCGGGCGCCTAGAGCGCGCCGAGCTCCTTTTCGTGCGTGGTTTCCTCGGTGGTGACCAGCCGGCGGTAGGAGGCCAACCGGTCAGCGGCCTGGGTGCCTTCGGCATTTTCGGCCCAGGCTTCCAGCGCGCAGCCCGCCTCGCCGGCGGCATGGGTGCAACCGCGCGGGCAGCCGGTGGCGATTTCTGCCAGGTCCTCGAAGGCGGCCAGGATATTGTCCCGGTCTACCAGTCCCAGCCCGAAAGAACGGATGCCGGGGGTGTCGATCAGCCAGGATCCAGGGGTGTCGCCCAGGCGCAGTGCCAGGGCGTTGGACGAGGTATGGCGTCCGCGGCCGGTGACCGCGTTGACGTGCCCGGTGGCGCGGGTCGAACCGGTCAGGGCGTTGACCAGGGTGGACTTGCCTACTCCGGAGTGGCCCAGCACTACCGAGACGCAGCCGGAGAGGATCTCTTCGAGTTCGGCCAGCGCGCCGGCATCCAGCCGGGCGCTGGAACCGTCGGCGCCGCGCGCGTCCACGCCGGAGGCGTCGGCAGTGGTGGTGCGGGAGATGACCACGGGGAACTCCAGTCCCTCGTAGTGCTTGAGGAAGTCGGCCGGATCCTTCACATCCGCCTTGGTCACGCACAGCACCGGCTGGATGCCGGCGTCGAAGGCGGCGACCAGCGCGCGGTCCACGAAGCCGGTGCGCGGCTCGGGATTGGCGGCGGCCACGACGATGACCAGCTTGTCGACATTGGCGACGACCACGCGCTCGGTGGCGTCGGTGTCGTCGGCGCTGCGGCGCAGCAGCGTGGTGCGCTCTTCGATGCGGATCAGCCGGGCCAGGGTATCGGGCTTTCCGGAGGTGTCGCCCACCAGTCCCACCAGGTCCCCGGGCACGATCGCCTGGCGGCGCAGCTCGCGGGCCCGGGCGGCGATGACGATGCGCTCCGTGGCGGTGTCCTCATCCAGGATTGC
The DNA here is from genome assembly GCF_044743685.1 of Glutamicibacter sp. NPDC087583. Classification (NCBI taxonomy): domain Bacteria; kingdom Bacillati; phylum Actinomycetota; class Actinomycetes; order Micrococcales; family Micrococcaceae; genus Glutamicibacter; species Glutamicibacter sp. NPDC087583. Next base: position 108,673 of record NZ_JBIUWY010000005.1, read on the forward strand.
GGTGTAGCGGCCCCGGTCCACGGTGATGATGCGGCCGATGACCGCCTGTTCGTAGGCCGGGCGGTCCTTGGTGCGCGGACGGCTGCCCTTCTTGTTGGGGCGGACGCGGACCGAGGATTCGTCGTAGTCGGAGTAGCGCATTAGCCCTGGCCCTTTGCGGTAGCCGCCATGCGGGACCATAGCTGCGGGAAATCCGGCATGGTCTTGGCGGTGGTGGCGATGTTTTCCACGCGCACCCCGTCGATGGCCAGGCCCAGCAGGGCACCGGCGGTCGCCATGCGATGGTCCTCGTAGGAATCGATATCCGCTGCCTGCAGGGCTCCGGGAACGATTTCCAGCGCGTCCGCGGTGGCGGTGATTCTGGCGCCCACCTTGGACAATTCGGTTTCCAGCGCGGCCAGCCGATCGGTTTCATGGCCGCGCAGGTGCCCGATGCCGGTCAGCTTGCTCGGCGAATCGGCCAGCACGCACAGTGCTGCCAGGGTAGGGGCCAGCTCGGAGGCATCGGCGTAGTCGATGCCGCGGATGACTCCGGTTCCGCGCACGGTGAGCACGCCGTCGCCGCCGTGGCTGACTTCCGCTCCCATCGCGGCCAGTATTTCTACCCACTTGCCGCCGACCTGGGTGGTCCTGGCAGGCCAGAAGGGCACGCTCACGGTGCCATGGCTCGCCAGCGCGGCCGCCAGGAACGGTCCGGCGTTGGACAGGTCCGGTTCCACGGTGACGGTGAAGCCCGCCAGCTGGCCCGGGGCGATGCTCCAGCCGCGCGCGTCGGCATCGACGCTTACCTCTACGCCCAAATCGCGCAGGGTCTGGACGGTCATCGCGATGTGGTCCGGGGAAGCGATAGGCCCCGGCGCCGCGCGCAGCTTCAGCCCGCCGGGCAGTGCCTGGCCAACCAGCAGCAGCGCGGAGATGAACTGGGAGCTGCCCGACGCGTCGATGACCACTTCGGCATCCTGCTTCAGCTCGCTGGCATCAATGGTGAAGGGCAGCATGCCGGTGCTCCCGGCGTAGTCGATGCGGGCGCCCAAGGCTGCCAGCGCGTCCAGTACCGGGGCCATGGGCCGCACGCGGGCCGCGGCGTCGCCGTCGAAGGCCACCTTGGCGCCGGCGACGGCAGCCAATGGGGGAACGAAGCGCATCACCGTGCCCGCCAAGCCGCAGTCGATCGCCAGCGGTCCGGCGGCCAGCTGGCCCGGGGTGATGTCCACGGTGGTGGAGCCGTCGGCCTGCTCGGTGCGCTTGATCCCGACCCCGAATCCGGCCAGGGCGCTGAGCATCAGCTCGGTGTCGCGGCTGATCAGCGTGTTGTGGATCGTGGATGGCGAGGAGGCCAGGGCCGCAAGGATCAGATACCGGTTGGTCAGCGACTTCGAAGCTGGCACCGGGACGGTTGCATCCAGTCCGGCGGCGGCATAGGGCGCTGCCCACCAGTTCTTTTCTGCGTCGTGCAGCTGATCGAGGGGGCTCCCGGGGGCGCTTGCAGTGCTGATTGGTAGATCCTTAGGCTCGAGGCTTCAATTCGGGGCCGCTGGCAGTACCGCAAGTACTGTGCGCCCACTGCCTAATTCTAGCCGAGATCGGTGCGGGAATAAGGCTTTAGCTCCGCTGGTTATACCTACTGTGACGATACGACAGGACACTTCAAACGCCGGCGGCACCGCTTGCGCCGTCGCCGAGCAACCGCGGCCGGCCCGGGCCCGCGCTGGCACGCGCATAAAGCCGTTCGAACGCGTAGACTCGGCAGTGATGAACAACAAGAGTGTGGACGAGAATTTGCCCGATGTGGCCTCCGAGTCCGAGCAGCAGCGCCGCGAACGCTTCGAGCGTGACGCGATGCAGTACGTGGACCAGCTCTATTCGGCTGCCCTGCGCATGGCGCGCAACCCGTCGGATGCCGAGGATTTGGTGCAGGAGGCCTACACCAAGGCCTATTCCGCCTTCCACCAGTACAAGCCGGGCACCAACCTGAAGGCCTGGCTGTACCGCATCCTGACCAACACGTACATCAATTTGTACCGCAAGCGCCAACGCGAGCCGCTGCGCACTTCCACCGATACGGTCGAGGATTGGCAGATGGCCCAGGCCATGGAGCATTCGCCGACCGGCTTGCGCTCGGCCGAGGCCGAGGCGCTGGACCACCTTCCGGATTCGGATGTGAAAGCCGCGCTGCAGTCGATCGGCGAGGATTTCCGCATGGCCGTCTACTTCGTGGATGTCGAGGGCTTCAGCTACAAGGAAGCCAGCGAGATCCTGGGCGTGCCGATCGGCACCGTGATGTCCCGGTTGCATCGCGGACGCAAGAACTTGAGGGAACTGCTGGCCGATTACGCAGCAGATCGTGGGATCGCCACCGGCACCCAGAGCAAGAGTGCCGCCAAGGCTGACCGAGGAGCGAAATAAGATGGATTGCAATTCAATGGGTGATTGCGCCGATGACCGCATCGTCCGCATCTACGAGTACCTCGACGGAGCGCTGACGCTCGATGACCTCAAGGAGGTCAAGTCCCACCTGGATGGCTGCCCGGAATGCACCGAGCAGTACGATCTGGAGTGCATCATCCGCTCGGTGGTGCGCCGCAGCTGCCAGGAGCATGCCCCGCAGACCTTGAAGGCCAGCATCATCGCGCGGATCTCGCAGATCCGCGTGGAATCAGGCCACTAGCACGGCAAAGAGAAACCCCGTATCTTCCGAGTTGATCTCGAAGGGTACGGGGTTCTTTTTTGTTCGCTTCGCTTAGCTGTTTGGGCGCTTGCCGTGGTTGGCACCGCCACGCTTGCGATCGCGACGCTTACGAGCGCGCTTCGACATGGTGACTCCTTAGAGGGAACAATATTGCTTCCCGAAAATTCGGGCCGGCTCATAGTCTTTCACACTTCCGGCCCATTTTCCTAACGGACCGGCGGTCCCTAGCCCTCGCCTGGCTCAGGCAACTCCAGCCAGGAATACCAGCCGCGGTGCAGCACCAGCCAGGCCATCAGCCCGTAGCCTGCCTGGCCGGGCACCCCGCCGGAAGCGTTCAGATCGGCACGCCACTGGGCATGGGAACGCAGGGGCGTGAAGGTATCGACGTAGTGGTGGTTGCGGCGCAGCGCCACATCCGAGTAGACGCGGTTCAGTTCTGCCACGCGCTGGTTGCGCGCATCATCCAGGCCCGGGGCCGGGCCGACCAGCAAGGCCTTGATGTTCATCTGCGAGGCCGAATCCAGGATGTTGGCCAGGTTCAGCCGGCTGCGCGCGGTGGTGACATCCAGATCGACGTCGCGGTCCGAGAGCGCGATGACCAGGCGGTTTTCGTATTGGTCGCTGAATCGGCGGGAAGCTTCCCCCAGCCAGCGTTCGGCCAGCGCTTCGGATCCCTCGGCCGGGGAAGCCAAGACGAAGGACTGCAGGCGCAGGGCCGGATCCTGGGTGCGGGCCACGACGCGGCCGAACCAGCCCAGGCCCCGCGGGTCGCCATGTCCGGCCAGTAGCTCATCTCCGATTGCGGTAATTCGGATTGTGCGTAACTCCAACTGGGCGACCTTTCGTTGGCTCAAAAATGATGAATCGCTCCCCACCTTAGCAGTCGGAACGCTGGCATCGGGGGAGGCGGTCATTGGTTAAACCCCACAATTCCCTGCGAAAAACCAGCGCCGGGGTTAAAGCGCTGTTGCCGGCGAACCTCCGAGGTGGAACCCCCGGATAATTCGCCGGCAACAGTTGGCCAGCAGCGTTCAGGCGATGCGGTCTAGCGGGCGAAGGCCTGCTGGATCAGCACTGCGTTTTCTGCGTCGTGGCGCTTTGCATTGCCAGCGGAGGTCGCAGCCGATGCCGGGCGGGAGATCAAGGTGATCTTCTGCTCCAGTGCCGGTGCAACGTACAAGCCGAAGAACGGCCATGGACCCTGGTTCGCAGGCTCGTCCTGGACCCAAGCCACCTCGGCGTTCGGGTACTTGGCCAGTTCGGCAGCGATCTGCTCGGCCGGAGCCGGGTAGAGCTGCTCGACGCGTACCAGCGCGGTCTTGGTGTCGTTCGCCTTGGTGCGAGCGGCCAGCAGATCGTAGTAGACGCGGCCCGAGCACAGCAGCACCTTGTCCACGGCGTTCGCATCGGTGATCGACGCATCGCCGATGACCTCGCGGAAGCCTCCGGTGGTGAAGTCCTCTACCGAGCTGGCCGCGGCCTTCAGGCGAAGCAGCTGCTTCGGGGTGAAGACGATCAGCGGCTTGCGCGGACGGGCGTAGGCCTGGCGGCGCAGCAGGTGGAAGTGGTTTGCACCGGTGGAAGGCTGGGCAACGACCATGTTGTTCTCGGCGCACAGCTGCAAGAAGCGCTCGATGCGGGCCGAGGAGTGATCCGGGCCCTGGCCTTCGTAGCCGTGCGGCAGCAGCATGACCAGCGAGGAGGACTGCGACCACTTCTGCTCTGCGGAGGAGATGAACTCGTCGATCACGGTCTGCGCGCCATTGACGAAGTCGCCGAACTGCGCTTCCCACATGACCAGTGCATCCGGGCGTTCTACCGAGTAGCCGTACTCGAAGCCGAGCGCGGCGTATTCGGAGAGCAGGGAGTCGTAGATCCACAGCGGTGCCTGGTCTTCGGCCAGGTGGTGCAGCGGGTACCACTCGGTGTCGTTCTCGCGGTCGTGGAAGACTGCGTGGCGCTGCACGAAGGTGCCGCGGCGCGAGTCCTGGCCTGCCAGGCGGACCGGCACGCCTTCCATGGTCAAGGTGCCCAGGGCTGCCAGTTCTGCGAAGCCCCAGTCGATGCCGCCTTCGCGGGACATCTTCTCGCGGCGCTCGAGCAGCGACTTCAGCTTGGTGTGCATGGTGAAGCCGGCCGGGATATCCAGGTGGGCGGCACCAATCTTCGCCAGCGTCTGGGCGGTGATGGCCGAGCCGCGTGCGCCGTCGACGGTGTTCTCGTCGGCAGCCTGGGCGAATGGCTTCTCCAGGTCGTTGATGGTCGAGCCCGGGGTGATGATCGGGATCGGCGAAGTCTGGGCCGCATGCGTCTCGGCGAAGATGCGCTCCAGGTTCTCCTTGTACTCGGCCAGCACGTTCTCGGCTTCTTCCTGCGTGATGTCGCCGCGGCCCACCAGGGCCTCGGTGTACAGCTTGCGGGTCGAGCGCTTGGCTTCGATCAGGTTGTACATGATCGGCTGGGTCATCGAAGGGTCATCGCCCTCGTTGTGGCCGCGGCGGCGGTAGCACACCAGGTCGATGACGACGTCCTTGCCGAACTTCTGGCGGTACTCGAAGGCCAGCTGGCCCACGTGCACCACTGCCTCCGGGTCATCCCCGTTGACGTGGAAGATCGGAGCCTGCACGGTGCGTGCAACGTCGGTTGCGTACACCGAGGAGCGCGAGGAGCTCGGCGCGGTGGTGAAGCCGATCTGGTTGTTCACGATCACATGGACGGTGCCGCCGGTCTTGTAGCCGGGCAGCTGGCTCATGGCCAGTACCTCGGAGACCACGCCCTGGCCGGCGAATGCCGCATCGCCGTGGACCAGGATCGGCAGCACGGTGTTCTTCTGGTTCAGGCGGTCCAGCTTGGCGCGGGTGATGCCCTCGAGCACTGGATCGACTGCTTCCAGGTGCGATGGGTTGGCAGCCAGGTAGATCTTGGTCTGGTTGCCCGCATCCGAGGTGTACGAACCCTCGGTGCCCAGGTGGTACTTCACATCGCCCGAACCCTGGACCGAGCCCGGGGTTGCGGTGCCTTCGAATTCGCGGAAGACCTGTGCGTAGGTCTTGCCGGCGATGTTGGTCAGCACGTTCAGGCGGCCGCGGTGGGCCATGCCGATCGCGACCTCGTCCAGCTGCTCGTCGGCTGCGTCGGAGATGATCGCATCCAGCAGTGGAATCAGCGATTCGCCGCCTTCCAGCGAGAAGCGCTTCTGGCCAACGAACTTGGTCTGCAGGAAGGTCTCGAAAGCCTCGGCGGAGTTCAGCTTCGACAGGATGCGCAGCTGCTCTTCGCGGCTTGGCTTGGCGTAGCCGGACTCCAGCTTGGCCTGGAACCATTCGCGCTCTTCGGGGTTCTGCAGGTGCATGTACTCGGTGCCGATGGTGCGGCAGTAGGCATCGCGCAGCACGCCGAGGATGTCGCGCAGCAGGCCGCGGTCCTTGCCGCCCAGGCCGCCGGCCAGCCATTCGCGGTCCAGATCCCACAGGGTCAGGCCGTAGGAATTGATGTCCAGGTCCGGGTGCTTGCGCTGGACGTACTCCAGCGGGTTGGTATCGGCCATCAGGTGGCCGCGCACGCGGTAGGAGTTGATCAGGTGCTGGATGCGGGCAACCTTGTTGACCTGCAGGTCGATGTCGACCTGGTTGTCAACGGCCCAGCGAACCGGCTCGTAAGGGATGCGCAGCTGCTCGAAGATCTCGTCGTAGAAACCCTGCTCGCCCAGCAGCAGCGACTCGACCAGCTTCAGGAATTCGCCCGAACCTGCACCCTGGATGACGCGGTGGTCGTAGGTGGAGGTCAGGGTGATGTGCTTGCCGATACCCAGGGCGGCCACGGTCTTCTCCGAGGAGCCGCGGTACTCTGCCGGGTATTCCAGTGCGCCAACGCCGATGATCGCGGCCTGGCCCTTGGACAGGCGTGGAACCGAGTGAACGGTGCCGATGCCGCCTGGGTTGGTCAGCGAAACGGTGGTGCCTGCGTAGTCGTCAGCGGTCAGCTTGTTGCCGCGGGCGCGCTTGATCAGGTCTTCGTAGGTGGCCCAGAACTCGTTGAAGCTCAGGGTCTCGGCAGCCTTGATGTTCGGCACGGCCAGCATGCGGGTGCCATCCGGCTTCGGCATGTCGATCGCGATGCCGAAGTTCACGTGGGCTGGCTGGATCGCAGTTGGCTTCTTGTCGATCACGTCGTAGGTGACGTTCATCGACGGGATCTGCTTCAGCGCACGGATCACGGCGAAGCCGATCAGGTGGGTGAAGGAGATCTTGCCGCCGCGAGCGCGCTTGAGGTGGTTGTTGATGACAATGCGGTTGTCGATCATCACCTTCGCCGGTACGGCACGCACGGTGGTGGCCGTAGGCACGGTGAGGGAGGCATCCATGTTGGTTGCGATGGCCTTCATTGGTCCACGCAGCGGGGTGCGCTTTTCCTCACCGAAAAGTTCGGTGGACGGCGTAGCCTTCGGAGCCTGTGCCGGGATCGGCGCAGTCTTCGGTGCTGGCTCGGCCTTCTTGGCTTCAGCGGCCGGAGCTGGTGCTGCCTTGGCAGCCGGTGCTGGTTCGGAGGCACGGGCCTGGGCTGCGGCGCGTGGCGCGCCCTGCCCGTTGGCTGCAGATGCTGCGGCAGGTGCTGCCGCTGCTGGCGCCGGCTGCGCTGCCGGTGCTGCTGGTGCCTTCTTTTCGGCGGCGAGAGATTCGAAAATATCCCACCATTTCTTATCTACCGAGTTCTTGTCGACGAGATACTGTTCGAACAGCTCGTCTACTAGCCACTCGTTTCCACCAAACTCTTCAGTAAGTCGGTGGTGTGCTTGCTCTGGCACGTGCAACGCCTCTTCCCTGATTTCTACGTTGTTCTAGCTTGAGCCGGTGGTCTTTCGAGGACGTGATACGACCACTGCGGCCCACAAGATTTCTAGACCTGCGCACCAGTCTAGTGACTTTTCCGCCCACTTGGCCACGGCACGTATGTAATGTCACGAAAGTGTTGCGCCTAACATGCCGTTCAGCGTATCCAAAGCACCGCTGGGCGAGCATGTGTCGAAGTGGTGCGCAATGGCCCTTCGTTCGATAGACTAATTCGCACTATGGAATCCCACTCTCCAAGCCGGTGTGCCGCCCAAGGGCGCAGTGCCGGCCACAACAGTCCATGTTCAGGAAGTTCCGCCTCCCTTTTGGAGCCTTCTAGTTGCCGCCCTGTCGGCACTGGAACTGAACTTCGCACGCCAGTGAATAGGCGGCGGTAAACGCCTATGGAATGGCTCTCAATACTTTTCGGCCTGCTGCTGATTCTCGGCACCGGCTTCTTCGTGGCCGTGGAATTCTCCCTGGTCGCCCTGGATAAAAGCACCGTGCAGCGTGCCGTAAATGACGGCGAGCGTGGCGCTAAGCCGCTGCTGCAGTGCCTCACCTCCCTCTCTACCCAGCTGTCCAGCTGCCAGCTGGGCATTACGCTGACCACGCTGCTGACCGGCTACGTGCTTGAACCCGCAATGAGCGCGCTGCTCGAGCCGTTGATGGAACAATTCGGCATTCCGGCCGCAAGCTCGCTGGCCATTGCCGTGGTGATCTCGATGGTCGTTGCCACCTTGCTTTCGATGCTGATCGGCGAACTGGTCCCGAAGAACATGGCAATTGCCCAGGCGATGAAGGTTGGCAAGCTGCTGGCCCGCCCGCAGCTGGTTTTCACCGCCATCTTCAAGCCGGCCATCATCGTGCTCAACGGCTTCTCGAATGCGGTACTGCGCAAGTTCTTCGGACTCGAAGCCAAGGAAGAAATCTCCGCGGCCCGCTCCTCGCAGGAACTGGCATCGCTGGTCCGCCGTTCGGCTCAGCTGGGCACCTTGGATGTGCAGACCGCTCGCTTCGTGGAATCCACCATTGAATTCTCCGAGCGCACCGCCGCCGACGTGATGACCCCGCGAACCTCGATGTCCACCATTGATTCCGAGGCGGCACTTTCCGAGCTGATCGAGGTCAGCGCGGACACCGGATTCTCGCGTTTCCCGGTCACCACCGGCTCCACCGATGAAATCCAAGGCATCTGCCACGTCAAGGCAATTGTCTCGGTGCCCCGCGAACGCCGCGCAGCGCTGCAGGTCGGCGAGTTCGCCCGCGACGCGCTGTACGTTCCGGAAACCATTCACCTGGATGTGCTGCTTGAGCAGTTGCGCGCCGCCGAGTTCCAGGTCGCGATCGTGATGGACGAATACGGTGGAACCGCTGGACTGGTGACCCTTGAAGACCTGGTCGAAGAAATCGTCGGCGAAGTTTCCGATGAGCACGACGAGGACGAGGAGGAAGCAGTCACCCAGCCCGACGGCAACTGGCTGTTCCCGGGCATGTACCGCCCGGACCAGATCAACGAGAACTTCGATACGGACGTCATCCCGGAAGAGTCGACCTACGAAACCATCGGCGGCTTCATGCTCGCCGAACTGGGCCGCTTGGCTGAACTCAATGACCGGGTCGCCACCGAGCACGGCACCTTCACGGTGACCGAGCTCGATGGCCGCCGCATCTCGCAGGTTCGTTTCGAACCAGCAGTGCAGGAGGATGGCAATGAATGACTTCATGGGCCTGGTCTGGCTGATTGTCTTGCTGGCTGGCAATGCCTTCTTCGTTGCCGGCGAATTCGCGGTGATGAGTGCGCGTCGTTCGCAGATTGAACCCTTGGCCGACGAGGGCAATAAGCGGGCAAAGATCGCGCTGTACGCCATGGAGCATGTTTCGATCATGCTCGCGGTGTGCCAGTTGGGCATTACCGTTTGCTCGCTGCTGATCCTGAATATTTCGGAGCCGGCGATCCACCACCTGCTGGCCGAACCGCTGACCATGATCGGCATGGCCGAATCAGCTGCGGACACCGTAGCGTTCCTGATTGCCTTGATCCTGGTGACCTTCCTGCACGTGACCTTCGGCGAAATGGTGCCGAAGAACATTTCGGTTTCCGTTGCGGACAAGGCCGTGCTGCTGCTGGCCATGCCACTGGTCGGCCTGTCCAAGGTGCTCAAGCCGATTACGGCGTCGCTCAATGGCGTGGCGAACCTGGTGCTGCACGCCTTCGGTATCGAACCGAAGGATGAGGTGGCCAGCTCGTATACCGCCGCTGAAGTCCGATCGATCATCGATGCTTCATCCGAGGAAGGCGCGCTGGATGAGGACGATGCCGCACGCTTGACCAAAGCGCTGGAATTCTCCTCGGTTACCGCGCGCAGCTGCATGGTTCCGCTCGATGACCTGTTCACCTTGGAATACGGGCAGACGACCGCGCGCGCTTTCGAGAAGAAGGTCGGCAAGACCGGATTCTCGCGCATGGTGATCACCAAGAACGAGGTTCCGGTGGGCTACTGGCATGTGAAGGACGTGATGCTCATCGATGATGCCCACTCCACGCAGCCACTGCTTGATTTGCCATTGCACCCGCTGGGCCGGTTGGAGCAGGACACCGAAATCGAGGCCGCCCTGGAAGCGATGCGGCAGGAAGGCAACCACCTTTCGGCGGTTGTCGACGAGTCGGGGGCAACGCTCGGCGTGCTCTTCCTGGAGGACGTGATCGAGGTGCTGGTCGGTGAAATCACCGATACCACGCGAAAACGCGTCAACCCGCCTCGCAGCGAAAAACGGGCAAATTAGCTCAAGCTCACCCCTGAGTGCATATTGCGAATGACTCGCAACTGATACGATTGACTGCGGCACCCATTGCGGGTGCCGCAGTTTTTCGTTGCCGGCCCATCCTCAGCCAGCGCAATCCAGAAAGCAGTCAATGACAGAGACCCCCATCGTCAGGTTTGAAGACGCGCGCCTTGCCTATGGCTCCCGCGTGCTCTGGGATGAACTCAACCTATCCATAGCGGCGGGGGAGTTCCTTGCAGTTCTAGGGCCCAACGGCTCGGGCAAGACCAGCTTCATCAACACGATGCTCGGCACCACCGCGCTCAATCGAGGCAGGGTCTCGATCGCCGGGGAGGCCGTGCGCCGGGGGTCGGCTGCCGTGGGGTTGATCCCGCAGCAGCGCCCCTTCGGGGACAACGTTCCCCTGCGCGCTCGCGACCTGGTCGCACTGGGACTGGATGGAACCCGGCCCGGGATTCGCGTGGCCCGCAGGGCCGTGCGCAACAAGGTCGACGAACTGCTGGAACTGGTCGGCGCTACCGCCTACGCCAACCGTGCGGTGTCCGACCTTTCCGGAGGCGAGCAGCAGCGCCTGCGCGCAGCGCAGGCTTTGGCCAGCGATCCCCGGGTCCTGCTATGCGACGAGCCGCTGCTCTCCCTGGACCTCAATCACCAGCAGGCGATCAGCGAAGTGATTCACCGCCAGGCCGCAGAGCGCGGCAGCGCGGTAGTCTTCGTGACGCACGAGATCAACCCGATCCTGCCCTATGTCGACCGCGTCTTGTACCTGGCCGAAGGCCGCTTCCATCTGGGCAGCGTGGATGAAGTCATGCAGTCTGCGGTGCTCACCGAACTTTACGGTGCTCCGGTCGAGGTGCTGCGGGTCAATGGCCGCATCGTGGTGGTCTCGGGCGATGGCAATCGGGCATTGCCGGCCGATGGGCACGACCACGTTGAAGAAATCGATCTAGAGACCGGAAAGTAGGAGCAGGACATGGACTTTTCGGATCTCATCGAGAAGGCGTTCAACTTCCAGGATTACGGACTGCTGCTTCCGCTGGTGACCAATTCCCTGATTGCCGGTGCAGTCCTGGGCGTGGTTGGCGGTCTGATCGGCATCTTCATCATGATGCGGGACATGGCTTTCGCCGTGCACGGCATCGCTGAGCTGTCCTTTGCGGGGGCGGCCTTCGCCTTGCTCATCGGCGCCGACGTGGTGACTGGCTCGGTGTTCGGGTCCATGATCGCGGCGCTGATCCTTGGCATTCTCGGAACCCGGGCGAGGGATCGGAATTCCATCACCGGCGTGCTGATGCCTTTCGGCCTTGGCCTGGGCATCTTGTTCCTGTCGCTGTATGAAGGGCGAAGCGCCAATAAGTTTGGCCTGCTGACCGGCCAGATCGTGGCCGTGGATGACGTGCAATTGACAGGAATGCTGGTCCTTTCGGCGGTGGTAGTGATCGCGCTGCTGGTTATTTGGCGTCCGCTGACCTTCGCTTCGGTGGACCCGGTGGTTGCCAATGCCCGGGGCGTGCGCACTGCTGGCCTGTCCATCGTCTTCATGATGATCCTGGCGCTGGCTGTAGCGGTGACGATTCAAGTGGTCGGTGCCTTGCTGGTGCTGGCGCTGCTGATCACGCCCGCCGCAGCCGCCATGCGCGTGAGCTCCAATCCGGTCATCACCGTCGTGCTCTCCATCGTGTTCGCGGAACTGGCTGTCGTGGGCGGCATCCTTCTTGCCCTGGCTGGTTCCTTGCCGATCAGTCCATATGTGACCACGATTTCGTTCGTGATCTATGTGGTCTGCCGCGGAATCGAAGCGGTGCGTTCCCCTCGCCGCCACCAAGTCTAGGAGCTGCATTCGGCCAGCGCGCCCCCGCTGGTTCCGGGCCCGGTTGACTAGCAAGCAGCCGAACCTCCAAGCTGGAGCATGAGCAAAATTCCAGCCAGTGAGATCTGGCCATTGGTGCATGCCGAACGCCTGGCCCTGATCGACGATCTGGGAACTTTGGATCCGGATCAGTGGGAAGTTCCCTCCCTGTGCGATGGGTGGAGCGTCCATGACGTGGCTGCTCATTTGGCAGATAACGCGCGTGCGACTTTCTTCCGCCTGCTTGCCGGGATGGCCAAGGCCGGATTCAGCTTGGACCGCCAGAACGACAATGGCGTGGCCGCCGAGAAGGCCGCGACTCCCGATGGGACATTGCGCAGGCTCGTCGAGGTCGCGGCTTTGCGGGCCACTCCACCGGTTCCGCTTGCCAGCAGGTTGGTGGAGGAAATCGCCCATGGGGAAGACATCCGTCGTGCCGTGGGCCTGAAACGGGCCTATCCTGCAGAATCCCTGGAGCCAGCAATCAAATACCAGGCAGCGACCCCGCAGGGTGTCGGGGGTGCCAAGGAATTAGCGAGCAGGGTCCAGCTGTGCAGCGAAGACGAAGACTTCCGGCTGGGCATCGGCCCGCAGATCGCAGGACCGCGCCTTGAACTGCTGATGCTGGTTTCAGGCCGAGGCAAGCACGCTGTGGGCCTGACGGGTCCGGGGCTGGCCCTCGTGCGGTAAATTGCAGAATAGGGAGGGGCCGCGCGGCAGAACGCGCGCCGCTGCCTAGGTTTCAGTAGTTCCTGGTCCGTCGGGCCTGGTGAGCCGTTCCTTGAAATCAGCGAACCATTTCGAGTCGCGCATTAGTTGCGGGAATGGCTTGTGCATGAATCCAGTTGTCGGTGGCGCAGTGGATCGATAGGACATCGCCGAGCCCGGACAGATCATCATCGAGTGCCGATCGCGGAAAGCGGTGTACTCGTACCAGCCGTCGGCCTGCTTTGCCTTGTTGCAGGTCGCGCAACGGCCCGAGGCATTGGCCACGGTCGTCTTGCCGCCACGTGCATACTGGAGCACGTGGTCTGTTTCTTCGACCAGCCCGTCGCAGAAGGGCGTTCGGCAATGCCGATCGCGAATCCCGATGAACCTCTTGAGCTTATCCGGGAAGATCCGGGCTTTGGAATCCATCGCGATTAGTTCCTGGTCCCCGGGAGCGGTGTAGAGACGAGTTATCTCCGTCATCACTTCGATCCGCTCAATATTCTCGGGGGCGAGTTCGGCTTCCATTTCCGCGAAGGTCAGCTCGTTGGGAATCTGGTGGCCGCCAATGAGTTCCCGCGCAGTCTGCGCGGGGATGAAGCCGTAGCCTTCCAAGTAGGCCGGTTCGCGATCACCCATGAACAGCGCTCTATCGGTCATGACCAGTCCGAGCTGGACGTTGATCTTCTGCTCATTGTTTTCATCGAAGAACATGTAGCGGGCCAGCAGATCGGCCTGGATCTGGGTGCGGGTGCGGGCATCGCCCTTGCGCTTGATCCTGCATGACTGGTTTCGCAGCGTCATCTGCAATCCGGTTCCGCCAACGATAGGCAGACGGGCCTGGAGGAAGACGCACCCTGCTTCCCGATCGGTGCGGAAGCGAACGTAGCGTTGCTGGTTGGCTTCCTTCAGCTTCTTGTCTTCCCGGTCCGATGCGTACTTGATCGTGAAGCTGGTGACCGTTTCCTTGATGCGCTTGGGGCCCATGGATTCGAACATGTCTGGATTCTGCCCGTAGATCGCATCGAACTCGGTGCGGCGCAATGGCCGGACTTCCTGCAGCGGGGTGAGCATTGCGTTGATCTGCGCTTCGGTGAATTCACCACGGGAGAATGCGGCAGCGATATTCGGGGTGTCCTCGAAGAGGATGCGGCAATTGGCCAGGTAGTTCCTGGAACCGCGTTGAGTCTGCTTGCGGGCGATGGCAACGCGGCTGGCCGCTCCGCGGACCTGGTCATCGATGTTGGTGCCGCGCTCTTCATTCTCGCGCAGGACTTCCTTCTCCAACTGGTGAGCCAGGCCGGCTTGCTGATAGCGCAAGGATGAGACCAGTCCTTCGACGGACTCGATAACCCGGGCGCACGCGGCCTTGCCGCCGTGGTCATGGAACCATGACAGGTCGTTCTGCAGCTGGATCAGGTGGGATTCGAAATCCGGCTGATCTGCTGGGCGGGCTAGGCTGTTTCCTTGCGCCTTTGCTTCGAACATAGTACTAGTATACGCCCATTGCTAGAATATGTCTTCGAATGATTCAGCTGTGGATTACCGAATTCTTGGGGCGCCGAACAGTCCGCTGGACCCAGGTCCAGGCAGCGGAAAGGGCTACGAGGCAGCGGGGGCGCCAGCCTTGGCTTTGGCACGGCAGTCGGCGCAGAGGCCGTAGATTTCCACGGTGTGCTCGGGATCGGAGAAGTCGTGCTCCGCGGCAACCCGAGCGGCCCAGCGCTCGACGGAAGGGGCAAGTACCTCGACGGTTTTGGAGCAAACGCGGCAGACCAGATGATGGTGGTGGACCTCGGTGACGCACTGGCGGAAGCGGGCTTCGCCATCTCCGCTGCGCAGCACATCGACCAGGCCATCGTCGGCCATGGACTGCAGCAGGCGGTACACGGTGGCCAGCGAAACCTTTTTCTCCGAATCCTGCAGCCAACGATGCAGCTGCTGGGCGGTGGCGAAATCATCGACCTCGCCCAGTGCCTCGGTGACGGCCAGGCGCTGCTTGGTGACCCGGGTTTCTGGCTGGGACATCGACGTGCACCATTCCTTGAGTTTGTTGCGGACCGGCGATGAGCCAGCGAACTGGGCCAATCACCTGCGGTTTCCCTCAATTTTAGCCAACTTTGCGTTGCAATGCGTGTCTGGCTCTGGCATGGGCGGGGCGCTGAGCCTACGCTAAGGATATGCGCATCAAACTTAGGGGCCATTCCTGCTTGGAAGCGAGCACGATCGACGGCAAGGTCTTGCTGGATCCGGGCGGATTTTCGCAGCTTGACGACGCGTTCGACGGCATCAATGCCGTGCTGGTCACCCATGAGCATGCTGACCATGCCGACCAGCCGGCCATTGCCGCCGCGCTGGAGGCGAATTCCATCCTGGAGCTCTACGCGCCGGCCGCGCTGGCGCAGGCGATGCGCGACCAGCTGCCGCCAGCGGCCCAATCCCAGGTGGTGACGGTGCGAGCCGGGGCCGACTTCATTGTCGGCGGCATTCGCGTACGGACTTTCGGAGGCACCCACGCCACCATCCACCATTCCATTGCAGTGGTTGCCAACGTGGGCTACCTCCTGGGGGACCGCGCGGTAGGCCAGCTGGAGGTCTTCCACCCGGGCGACAGCTACCAGGTGCCGGTGGGGGCGCAGCCGGATGTGCTGCTGCTGCCGGTGATGGCCCCGTGGGGCAAGATGGCCGAGGCTGCCGACTTCGCGGTGGCCGTGGATGCGAAGTGCTGGATGCCGATCCACGACGGGCTGCTCAACGCCGACGGACTGGGGCTTTTCGATCGCCAGCTCGGCGCGATCGCCCAGCGGGCAGGATGCAGCTATGTGCGCTTGGAACCTGGAATCGAACATCATCTCGACGAGTTGCTGGGAGGCACCAACGAATGAACCCCTTGATAAGCGCCGCGCAGCTTCGCGAAATCCTGGACGCCGGGGGCCAGCCGGTGCTGCTCGATGTGCGGTGGGTCCTGGGCCGCGACGACGGGGCGCAGAGCTACGCTGCCGGGCATATCCCCGGCGCGGTGTTCGCTGACCTGGAAAAAGAGCTTTCCGGTGCGCCGGGCGAGCATACCGGCCGCCACCCGCTGCCTTTGCCGGCGGACTTCGAGCAGGCCGCGCGCGGCTGGGGCATCAACGCCCAGAGCCACGTGGTGGCGTACGACAACTCCGGAGCCCTCGCCGCGGCCCGGGCCTGGTGGCTGCTGCGCCATGCCGGATTCGACCGCGTGCAGGTGCTCGACGGCGGGCTCGAGGCCTGGACGGACGCCGGCGGAGAGCTGGCGCTGGGCTACGAGCAGGCCGCCAAGGGCAGCGTTTCGCTGTCGTGGGGCCGGATGCCGGTGGTGGAGTACGAGGAGCTGGACACCTTGCCCGGCACCCTGATCGACTCGCGGGCCACCGCGCGCTACCTGGGCATCGAGGAGCCCATCGACCCGGTGGCCGGGCATATTCCCGGTGCGCTGAACCGTCCCACCACCGACAACCTCGACGCGCAGATGCGTTTCCGGGCGCCGGAGGTGCTGCATTCCAGCTTCGTGACGCTGGGTGCCCACAGGCCGGGATCGGCCGCCTACTGCGGTTCGGGGATCACCGCGGCGCACCAGGTATTGGCCGCGGCAAGTGCCGGGATCCCGCTGGGGCTCTTCCCCGGCAGCTGGTCCGAATACTGCTCCTACCCGGATGCGCCGGTCGCTACGAGCGACGAGAAGCACCGCCACTAGAATTCAGCCATCGAGCAAGAAAGGCAGCAATGAGTACGCTGTTCACCAAGATCATCAACGGGCAGATCCCGGGCCGCTTCGTGTGGGAGGACGAAACCTGCGTGGCGTTCTTGTCCATCGGGCCGCTCTCCGACGGGCACGCACTGGTGGTTCCGCGCGAGGAAATCGACGAGTTCACCGATGCCTCCGACGAGCTGGTTGCGCACCTGACCCTGGTCGCGGCCAAGATCGGGCGCACCCAGAAGCGCGTGTTCTCCGCGCAGCGCGCGGGCCTGATGATCGCCGGATTCGAGGTGCCGCACCTGCATGTGCATGTCTGGCCGACCAACTCGCTGGCGGACTTCGACCTGTCCAATGCGGCCGATAACCCGGATCCGGTGGCCATGGACAAGAACGCGCAAGCGCTTCGCGCGGGCCTGCGCGAAGATGGCCACGGGGAATTCGTGCCCGAGGCCTAGCCGGTGCAATTCATCCGCTACCAGGGCACCGAGCCCAATCACCGCGGCGTGCACCTGGGGATTTTCGCGCTGGCCAATTCCCTGGGCCACGGCGGGAAGCTGAGCGCCGCCGAACACGCCATCTGGCGTGCGGGCAACGACTGGTACGACGCTGCCTATCCGAACCCGAGCCGCACCCATCGGGCAATCTACGATCATGCGATCAACCCCGGGGCCGTGGCGTGGTTCAAGGGCAGCGCGCAGCACCTGCTGGAGCGCGTCGAGCCGTATTTGCGGTTGCTCGACGCGCACCGGATCGGCTGGGAGAAGCTGGAAAGCAGTGCTCCGGGCACCATCATCTACGAAGATGACGTGCAGGTGATCGCCACGCCCGCAGTGCCCTAGCCCTTCACCCGGCGCATGGTCATGTGGGAGGTGACGCGGCGGACCGCCGGCAGCGCGGTCAGCTTGGGAATCAGGTCCCGGTCGTAGGCCTCGGCATCGGCCACCTGGATGCGCAGGAAGTAGTCGGGCTGGCCGTAGAGGCGGCGTATTTCGGTGACGCCGGCAACGGTGTCCACCGCCTTCTCGAATTCGTCGAGGCTGTGCTCGTTGTTCATTTCGACGTCAATGGCCACGGTAACCTCGAAGCCCCTGCCATAGGCCTTGGGATTGACGATCGCCTTGTAGCCATGGATGATTCCCTCGGCCTCCAGGCGCTGGACGCGGCGCAGGCAGGGAGCGGGGGTCAGGCCCACCCTGCGCGAGAGCTCGAGGTTGCTGATGCGGCCGTCATTTTCCAGTTCGGCAATAATTGCGCGGTCAAGATCATCCATGCATCTATTATTGCCGATCCAACCCGTCGGTTGGCTAGAATTGGCAACCATATTTGGCTTGGAATTTCCTAATATTGCTTCATGAGCGAAAAACTGGCAATTAAAGGTTCCCGGCCTTTGTCCGACGAGGGCCGATGGCAGCAGATCAGGCTGGGCGCGAAAAATGTGCTTCCCGCCAGTCTGGCGGTCATGCCATTGGGCCTGGCCCTGGGCGTGCTGCTGGTGCGCTCGGGATTGCCCTGGTGGTCAGCTCCCTTGCTTGCCGGGCTGGTGTTCGCCGGTTCCCTGGAATTCCTCTTGATCGGGCTGCTTGCCGCCGTGGCGCCGCTGTCCCATATCGCCCTGACCACGCTGGTAGTCAATTTCCGCCACGTATTCTATGCGATCTCTTTCCCGCTGCACCGGGTCAAGGGCCAGGGGGCGAAGTTCTACAGCATGTTTGCGCTGACCGATGAGGCCTATGCGCTGACCCTGCAGGCCGAGCGGAAGGACTATTCCTCGACGCGGATCCTGGCCATCCAGAGCCTGTTCCATGCAAGCTGGACCACCAGCGTGCTGGGCGGATCGCTGCTGGGCGCAATGATCCCCGAATCCATCAGGGGTCTGGAATTCGCGGTGACCGCATTGTTTGCCGTGCTGGCGATCGAAGCGTTCAAGGCCTACCGCAGTGTGCCGCTGTCCATGCTGGCGCTGATCAGCGCCGTGGCGGCCAGCTGGATCGCACCGCAGAGCATGATGGTGGTAGCCATGGCGATTTTCCTGGCCGGACTTGCGGCGGCCTACCTGCTGCGACGGCGCACCGGCACCGCTCAGCAGGCCGGCGGGCAGCAGGCGGGAGAAGCAGCCGATGCCCGATAGCCTCTACCTCTTCTCGGCCATCGCGTTGAGCACCGCAGTGACCTTCGGGCTGCGTGCCTTGCCCTTCGCCTTCATCGCCAAATTGCGCAGCAACGCGTTCATCAACTACCTGGCGCTGCGCATGCCCTTGGGAATCATGGTGGTGCTGGTTGCTTCCACGGTGCCTGCCGGCATTGCGGATCCGGCCGTGGCGTGGCCGGTGGCCACCGCCCTGGCGGCCACCGTGGTGCTGCACCTGCTCAAGTCCAATGCGGTGCTCAGCGTGCTGGGCGGTACCGCCGTCTACGTTGGGATCCTCAGCTGGCCGCTATAGCTGCGCCAGCGAATCCTTGATCGCCTTGCGGATGCGCTTTTCGCTGACCGAATAGGCGGTGCCCAGCTCTTGGGCGAACAGCGAAATGCGCATTTCCTCCAGCATCCACTTCACCTGGGCCAAGTCCGCCGGCACCCGGGCTCCGGGCGGAACCCGATCCAGGGCGGTATCGTATTCGTCTTCCAGCTTCTGGATCACGACCAGGGCCTGGGAATCACGGGTGACCGCACCTGCGCGCAGCTTCTCCAAGCGCTTCTCGATGCCCTGCACATAGCGCGGCAGGCGCATCAGGTTCGCTGCCCCGGTGGCCGCGATGAAGCCCGGATAGATCAGCTGCTCGAGCTGGGAGCGGATATCGGTGACTGCCGCGAACATCGCCAGGGAGTTGGTGCTCTTCAGATCCTTGTTGATCCGGGTCGAGGAGCCGAAGACCTTCGCCACGATCCCGGTAATCGTGAAGACCGTGTCGATCTGCTCGGCGCGCACCGTCTCGAACAGCGCCTCGAATTCGGCGCGGTTCATCGGTAGCTTCTCGGGCACCAGCTGGTCTACCGCGGCCATGGTGCAATCGGCAATCAGCTTCTCGATGGACCCGTGCGGGTTCTGCGTGAACACCAGCTTCTCAGCGTTCTTCAGGTGCGAAATCACGAACTTCCCGGCAGGCGGCAAGCGCAGCATCAGCAACCGGATGACACCGGTGCGGTGCGCCGCATCGCGCTCGGCGTGGGTGCGGAAAACACTCAGGTCGACCTTTTCGCCGGTGTCCATAAGCCCCGGATAGGCGGTGATCTGCTGGCCCATCACCGTGGTGGTGACCTTGGCAGGCAGCGTATCGCCCAGGGTATCGCCTGATGATTCCAGCTGCGGCCAATGATCCAGCGACTTCTGGTCCCAGGCGCCGGTGGCCGCCGCTGCGGTGGCCGCGGCGCCCTTCTTCCTGGACTGCGCCTTCGACGCGGCCGCAGGCTTGCCAGGCACCCCCGGCTTGCCGGTGGCGACACCGGGGGAGTTGACCCCGCTGGCCAGCGCGGCGCGGTTGGCCGCGGCGAACTTGTACTGCAACGCGGCCAGGTCATCGCCGCTGCCCAGCACCTTCCCCGAAGCATCGGTGACGGTGAAGCCGAAGCGCAGATGCGCAGGCAGGGTCGAGAAGTCGAAGACCGAAGGCTCGACGACCATGCCGCGCAGCCGGCGCAGCACCAAGGCCAGGGAATCGGCCAGGTCATCGGCCGCCGGATCGAAGTCCGCCTCCAGCATGGCCAGCGCCTTGGCCGCCACATCCGGGGCAGGCACGAAGTTCTTGCGGATGGCCTTGGGCATCGAACGGATCAGCGCGGTGAGCAGCTCGTGGCGCAACCCCGGAATCAGCCAGGCGAAGCGCGCGGGATCCAGCTGGTTCAAGAACACCACCGGGACCGTGAGCGAAACGCCATCGCCTTCTCCCGGGGCGGCCGCCGGGTTGTACTCGTAGGACAGCGGCAAGTGGATGCTGCCCAGCTGCCAGGTGGTGGGGAACGCGGCCTCGTCAACCGCATCGGACTCGGCCAGCAGCGCCTCGGGGTCGAAGTCCAGCAGCGAGGGATCGGTGGCGCGGGCCTTCTTCCACCAGCGGTCGAAGTGGCGCTCCGAGTAGACCTCGGCGCCCACCCGGGCATCGTAGAAGGCGAACAGGTCCTCATCGGAAATGCGCAGGTCATGGCGGCGCATGCGGGTTTCGAGCTCTTCGACTTCTTCGAGCAGCGCCCGGTTCTTGGCGAAGAACTTATGGTGGGTGCGCCAATCGCCCTCCACCAGCGCGTGGCGGATGAACAGCTCGCGAGCCAGGTCCTTATCCACCCGCCAGTAGTGGAACTGGCGGCGCGGGATGATCGGCAGGCCGAAAAGCGTGACCTTCTCGTAGCCCATGACCGAACCGGTGCGCTTGGACCAGTGCGGCTCGGAGTGGGTGCGCTTGAGCAGGTGCGGAGCCAGCTCTTCCACCCATTCGGGGGAGATGGCCGCGTTGGTGCGGGCCCACAGCCGCGAGGTTTCCACCAGCTCGGCGGACATCACCCAGGTCGGGGACTTCTTGAACAGGCCCGAGCCGGGGAAGATCGCAAAACGGGTGCCGCGCGCGCCCAGGTAGTCGCGCTTGCGCTCATCGTAGAGCCCGATGTGCCCCAGCAGGCCCGACAGCAGCGACTTGTGCACCTGGTCCTCATTGGCCGCCGGGTCGATCGGGGCGGCCGCCATGGTGATGCCCAGCGGCTTGGCCAGCTGGCGCAGCTGGGTGAACAGGTCCTGCCACTCGCGCACGCGCAGGTAGTTGATGAACTCGTTCTTGCACAGCCGGCGGAAAGCGGAGGAGGACAGGTCCTTCTGCTGCTCCTGCAGGTAGGCCCACAAATTCAGCAATGCAATGAAGTCGGACTTGTCATCGGCGAAGCGCTTATGCAGCTCCACCGCACGATCACGCTGCCCGGTCTCCTCGCTGGGACGCTCGCGCGGGTCCTGGATGCTCAGCCCGGCAGCCAGCACCATCACTTCCTTGGCGACCCCGCGCTGTGCGGACTCGACGATCATCCGGCCCAGGCGCACATCCAGCGGCAGCACCGCCAGCGCCCTGCCGGTTTCGGTCAGCTTCGCGGCCTTGTCCTGCTCCAGCGCACCGAGCTCGCGCAGCAGGTTCACGCCATCGGTGATGGCCTTGGCTTCGGGCGGCTGGACGAACGGGAAGCTGGCAACCTCGGCGGCCGAAGCGACCACGCCCATGGAGATCATCTGCAGGATCACGCTGGCCAGGTTGGTGCGCAGGATTTCCGGGTCGGTGAACTCCGGACGCGCCTCGTAGTCGGGCTCCGAGTACAAGCGGATGGCGATGCCCTCCGACACGCGGCCGCAACGTCCCGAACGCTGGTTGGCGCTGGCCTGCGAAACGCGCTCGATGGGCAGGCGCTGCACCTTGGTGCGGTGAGAATAGCGCGAAATGCGGGCGGTGCCGGTATCGATCACGTACTTGATGCCCGGCACCGTCAGCGAGGTCTCGGCGACGTTGGTGGCCAGGATGATGCGCGGGGCGCCACCGGGGTGGAAGACCCGGTGCTGCTCGGCCAGCGACAACCGGGCGAACAGCGGGAGCACCTCATAGCGCGGCAGGCGCTTATTGGCGGTGACCATGGCGCGCAAGGCTTCGGCCGCGTCGCGGATTTCGCGCTCGCCGGAGAAGAAGATCAGGATGTCCCCGGGCGCTTCGCCGCTCAGTTCCTTGACCGCGTCGGTGACCGCATCCAGTGGGTCGCGTTCTTCCTCCAGCGTGTTCTCCGCGGCCTCGTCCGCGTCGACATCGAGCTCGGCCTGCAGCGGGCGGTAGCGCAATTCGACGGGGAAGGTGCGCCCGGAAACCTCCAGGATCGGGGCAGGCTCGACGCCGCCGCCGGGCAGCGGCTTGCCGAAGTGCTCGGCGAAGCGCTGCGGGTCGATGGTGGCGGAGGTGATGATGATCTTCAGCTCGGGGCGCTTGGGCATGATCTGCTTGAGGTAGCCCAGCAGGAAATCGATGTTCAGGCTGCGCTCGTGGGCCTCGTCGATGATGATCGCCGAGTATTTCTTGAGCAGCTTGTCGCGCTTGATCTCGGCTAGCAGGATGCCGTCGGTCATCACCTTCAGCTTGGTCTTGCGCGAAACCTCGCCGGTGAAGCGCACGTGGAAGCCGACTTCCTCGCCGATTTCGGTGCCCATTTCCTCGGCGATGCGCTCGGCCACGGTGCGCGCGGCCAGGCGGCGCGGCTGGGTGTGCCCGATCATGCCCTTCTCGGCCAGGCCGAGCTCGATGAGCATCTTGGGAAGCTGGGTGGTCTTGCCCGAACCGGTTTCGCCGGCGATTACCACGACCTGGTTTTCGCGGACCGCGGCGAGGATGTCCTCGCGGCGGGCTGAAACGGGAAGGGCTTCGGGATACGTAATGCTGAGCGCCATGATGTTCCCATTCTATTCGCGCCACGCATTTTCGTGGTGGCCGCCGGGCCGAAGCCCGATTCGGGGCAGGAAATGTGCTCCCGGACGCATTGCTCCATGAGTCAAATTTTCAGATTGTCCAAGCAATTGTCGACAAGTTCGGGCCGGTAAATACAAAACTTCCAGATTCTGCTTCCCGGCGGAGCATTTGTGTCCACAAGAATCCGTATCAAGATGCAAACGTCTAGGAATCGACCTTGATTGTAGGCAAGGTGAGGTCGTTCACATGTAAGATCGGGGGTAATCATCGACGTGATGCCTGGACGGTTCCCGCATGCTGCGCACCAGTTGCGCTTCATAACCAGGCTTCCGCGCTATCGGTGGGAATCACTCGCAAGGGAACTTTGAAAGGAACTTCAATGAAGAGCTTCACCGCCATGAAATTCGCTGCCATCGCAGCAGCTGGCGCACTGGCCCTGACCGCCTGCGGCGGCAGTGGCGAGCAGGGCACCGCGGAGGGCGGCGACGAGGCCGTCAAGATCGGCATCTCCCAGTTCGTCTCGCACCCTTCGCTGGACGCAGTGGTCACCGGCTTCAAGGCAGGCATGGAAGAAGCCGGCTACACCGGCGAGAAGATCAGCTACGACGAGAACAACGCCGAAACCGATCAGGCTACCAACACCTCGATTGCCGGCAAGCTCGCCGCTGATTCGGATATCGACCTGGTGCTGGCAATTGCTACCCCATCGGCCCAGGCTGCGGCGCAGGCGATTACCAAGGTTCCGGTGCTCTTCTCCGCTGTGACCGACCCGGTTGATGCCAAGCTGGTCGCCTCCAATGAAGCTCCGGGCGCGAATGTCACCGGCACGTCGGACATGAACCCGGTCGACGAGCAGCTGCAGTTGCTCAAGGACCTGGTGCCCGATGCCAAGAAGGTCGGCATTGTCTACTCCTCGGGTGAAGCCAACTCCGCAGTCCAGGTGAAGATGGCCAAGGAAGCAGCCAAGGGCCTGGGCTTGACCATTGAAGAAGCCGCTGTCTCGGCGTCCAGCGAAGTCCAGCAGGCCGCCAGCTCGCTGGATGTCGACGCGTACTACGTTCCGACTGACAACGCTGTCGTTTCTGCCCTGGAAGGCCTGCTGCAGGTTGCCGAGAAGAACGGCGTGCCGGTCATTTCGGCTGACGGCGAGTCCGTCAAGCGCGGTGCTACCGCAACCTACGGCATCAACTACGAGAAGCTGGGCGCGCAGACCGCTGCCATGGCCGTGAAGCTGCTCAAGGGCGAGGCCGAGCCGGCAACCCTGCCGGTGGAGACCATCTCCGAGGTCGATCTCTACCTGAATGAAGATGCCGCCAAGAAGGCAGGCATCGAATTCACCGACGAGATGAAGTCCGAAGCCGTAGAGGTCTACTAAGCCCCGGCAACAACTTACCGACGCAAGGCGAGGCGCATAACCTGGTGCCTCGCCTTTCGTCGTGATTACCTGCAAAACTTACAACTCAAGGATCCACACATGATCACAGCGGTTGAACTCGGCCTGATTTACGCCATCATGGCGCTCGGGGTGTACCTGACCTTTCGTATCCTGGACTTTCCCGACCTGACTGTCGACGGCAGCTTCACCACCGGTGCCGCCGTCGCCTCGGTGGGCATCGTGAACGGGATGAATCCCTGGCTGGCCACCGTGCTGGCCTTCTTCGCCGGCATGGTTGCCGGTGTCATTACCGGCCTGCTGCATACCAAGGGCAAGATCGACGGCCTGCTCGCCGGCATCCTGACCATGATCGCGCTGTACTCGATCAACCTGCGCATCATGGGCAAGGCCAACACCCCCTTGCTGGGGGAGGAGACCCTGATCAGCCCGATGCGCGTCTCGGGCCTGCTCGGCTCATGGGCGTCGGTGGCCATCCTCTTTGCCGTCTGCCTGGTCTTCGTGGCAGCGATCGTCTGGTTCCTGCACACCGAGCTGGGCATGGCCATGCGGGCCACCGGCGACAACCAGGAAATGATCCGTTCCTTCGGCGTGAGCACCGACAACCAGAAGATCCTGGGCCTGGCGCTGTCCAACGGCCTGGTGGCGCTGTCCGGTGCGGTCATCGCCCAGTACCAGGGCTTCGCCGATATCGGCATGGGCATCGGCCTGATCCTGATCGGCCTGGCCTCGGTCATCGTCGGCCAGGCGATCTTCACCCAGCGCTACATCTGGCTGGCCGCCATCGCGGTGGTCTTCGGCGCAGTGATCTACCGCCTGGTGATCCAGATGGCCCTGTCGGCAGGCCTGGAGGTCAACGACATGAAGCTGATCTCCGCGGTCCTCGTCGTCGTCGCCCTGCTGCTGCCGAAGTGGAAGGGCTTCCAGAAGATCATCAAGAACTTCAAGCGCACCCCAGCAGCAGTTGAAACCAAGGAAGAGGTTCGCACCAATGCTTGAAATCAAGAACCTGTCGCGCACGTTCTTCCCGGGAACTGTCAACGAGCGCAAGGCGCTGCGCAACATCAACCTGAACCTGTCGGACGGTGAATTCGTCACCGTCATCGGCTCCAACGGCGCCGGCAAGTCCACCGTGCTGAATATGGTTGCAGGCAAGCTGCAGCCCGATGCCGGTTCGGTGTCCATCGCGGGGAAGAACGTCACCAGGATGGCCGACTACACCCGCGCCAAGTACATCGGCCGGGTATTCCAGGACCCGATGGCCGGCACTGCGCCGACCATGTCCATCGAGGAGAACATGGCTCTGGCCTACGCCCGCGGCCGTTTCCGCGGCCTGGGCCTGGGCGTAGGCACCAAGCGGCGCGAGCTGTTCGTCGAGGAGCTCAAGAGCTTGGAACTCGGTTTGGAAGGCCGCTTGAAGACCAAGGTGGGCCTGCTCTCGGGCGGCCAGCGCCAGGCGCTGAGCTTGCTGATGGCCACATTCTCCAAGCCCAAGATCCTGCTGCTCGATGAGCACACCGCGGCCCTGGATCCGCAGCGTGCCGCGCTGGTCTCGCGCCTGACCAAGGAAATTGTCGAACGCCACCAGTTGACCACGTTGATGGTGACGCACAATATGGAACAGGCCTTGCAGCTGGGCACCCGGCTGATCATGATGCACGATGGGCAGATCATCCTGGACCTGGACCAGGAAGAGAAGTCCAAGATGACCGTCAAGGGCCTGCTGGAGGAATTCAGCAAGATCAAGGGCGCACAGCTCGATGACAAGACCATGCTGCAGTAGCCGCTGGCCAGCATCTGCGCAGGCTCCGCACCCGATGGGTGCGGGGCCTGTCGGGTTTAAGGCAGCGGTTTGCGAAGGCGGTGCTCGACGCGTCCTGAGCTCCGGTCGATGACTTGCTGTCCTGTCCATTGGTACCCGCAACGGCGATAGAGCGCCTCGGCACATGCATTGCTGGCGATCAGCAGACTGGACATGGCTGGGGCAGTGACCAGCAGGATGGATCAGTTCTACACCTGTCGGCCTGCCTGCGCTGTCAAGATCCTAGTTCACGAGGTACGGCATGCTAGAAGACTCGATTTCTGCCGTTTCAACTGCTAGCTCATGAGAGAGCGCGACATGCGCGGCCGCAGCTCTGGCATCGTAGGTGGCATTAATGGGTTTACTCATGCAGCTGATCTCCGATACTCAATATGAATTTGAGAAATATTCATGCAGTTAAAGATGCATTGCTATAAACCTGCCTAGGATTAACACCTTCTGCGAAACGAATGGTGGACTATTGAGAACCCGTAGCGCGTACATAGCTGCAGCGACAGGAGTCGTCGGTCTGGCTCTCATCACTGGATTGCTGTCGGGTTGCTCTTTGACTGGGAAATACTCCGATGAAACCTGCGACGGCCGCAAACCCGTCAGCTCGTTAGAGCAGGCGGGCACGGAATTGGTAGTTGCTGCGTATGCTGGCGATCGGACTGGAGTTTGCCGGGTTACTTCGCCATTTCCAGGAGGAAACCTGGATGACCAGATGGTCAGCCAGACTCGGCAGATTCTAGAGAACCACGGCATTACACCTGAAAATGTGTCGGTCGTGGTTGGAGAGCAGTTTGGAAGCGCAGTATCCGTTCACCTGACTGATGGTAGCCAGTATGCTCGGCACTCACTGTGGGTCGGTGGCCATAGTATCCGTGAGGAAGGATTCACTATAGGGCTACCGGAGGAACTGTATCCTGCTGCGCCCGAGCATCCGGCATCCCAGTCATCCACGGTTGATCCCTAAGCTTTGCAATTCTAGTGATTCAGGATTCTTGGCATCCGGGTATCTCGTAAGCGCGATACAAAGCGAAATTTCCCCGGCTATTGCTCTAAGTGGAGCTTTGGTTCCCTCTCGGCAATGCCGGTTAGGCTTTCGCCGAATCATTAGCGCGGACAGTCAGCTGCCGCGCGATGTCTTTAGGCTTTTCGCCTAGTGTCCAAATGAAAAATCGGAAACGCCTGTCTATTCTTCATTCGTGGCATAAACAGTGACCCAGACTCCCACCGGCTCTTTGAATTCGAGCTGTACCTCATTGGTGTTGATTTGATGTGCCGGGGTAGAAAGGCTCGTATATATTTCTGAATTCGAATCGCAACCACTCGCACCGGTTTTTGATCCACCTAGCAGGATAATCTCCCAAGGGGACGTTGCATCACATGAAATTATGAAGCCAACTGAATCAAATCCTCCGGGAAGATCCCCGAGGCGCAGAGTGGTCGAGCCCACGGAATGAGTTTCATTGAGAATCTGGAAGGAGTCTTCGCTCTGGGCGAGGAATTCGGCATGCTTCTTTAGGGGATCTGGCGATTCCGAGGTGCTGGCCGACGTATCTGACGAAGGAATCTCTCCAAGCGCTGTCTCAGGGGAAGTCGAAGGGCTGCATGAAGACAGTGCCAAAGCAATCACAGAAGCAAGTGAAATGATTCCAAAGAGGCGTTTCGTCATGTGTCAAGATTATCTTTTAGCGGGATAAAATCAAGAGTTCATGAGAGTACTTCGATTTCCCGCGTTTTCGCTCGGGTAGTTTGCCGAGGAACTCTTGAATGGCAGCGATGCGAATTCAGTGTCGAGTGGATGGAGTATCGCTCTTTCCATCAAGCGGTGGGCAGTTAGCGGCCGCGGGCAATTTGATGCGGGTATCGCCATCTCGGATTGGTGACGAGCCCGGTCCATGCCGGCAGTAGTTCCCGAATAGGCCGGTCGGGTCGACTCCGAGATCCCCTATGTGCAGTTCTGGATTTGAAGCAAGGTCGCCGAGCGGTCCCAGAGTTGCTTCGCTAGTACCTCATCATGGATCAGCGGGTTGACCTTCGATGCGATCTTTCCCGACTCGTAGTAGGCGCCCGGTTCGAATTGCACGCCAGGCTTCGCCTCCGCAAGCCAGACGAGCTGGTCGGCACCCTTGCTCGAGTCGACCGTGAAGAAGCGCCTAAGCGGACCGTGGTAAAGGAACTTCAATAACCCCTTGGAGTCCGAGGCGAAACTGGTGCCAACGATCCCGGGGTGGAACGCCACGGCGTTAATCCCGGAACCGCCAAAGCGCCGCTGTAATTCCGAGGTGAACAGAATGTTCGCCAACTTTGCATTGCCGTAGGCGGCCCTCGGTGAGTAGCTGTTTTCGCCCTGTAGGTCCGCAATGTCGAATTTGGCCATGAGACGCGCAGCCATGCTGGCGGTCTGAATGACCGTGGCACCCGAATCGATTAGTCGTTGCAACAACAGATTCGTGAGCAGGAAGGGCGCGAGGTGATTGACTTGGAAAGTCTTTTCGAATCCATCCACGGTCAGTTCGCGCTCTGCCTTGATCCCGCCGGCATTATTAGCCAGCACATCAATTCGGGGATACTTCTGGAGCAACTGCGTGGCCAGGCCGCGTACCTGTGCGAGCTGGCTGAAGTCTGCCACGAAATAGCTGGCGCCTAGCTCATGGGCGATGGCCTGGGTTTTGGTTTGCGACCGACCGACAACGACAATCTGGTGCCCCTGTCGTGACAGTTCTCGGGCCGATGCGGCCCCGATCCCGTCGCTGGCTCCGGTAATGAGAATGGTTTTTTTCATGGTGCCCTTAAGCGCTAGTTGGTTTATCCGAGTTTAGGGCCTAGCCGAAGCTAAAGGTTGTGGCGACGGGGAAGCTGCCAGAAAATGCTGACAGGAGATTGTTCGCGGCCTCGCGCGAGCTGCGGCGTGAGAAGAAGAGCGAAAAAAAGCAGGCCCTGGTAACCAGGACCTGCAATTTAGGTGGTGCCCCTGAAAGGAATCGAACCTTCGGCCTTCTGCTCCGGAGGCAGACGCTCTATCCACTGAGCTACAGAGGCGTGTTGCTGGGCAACAGGAAAAATACTATCAGGTCGTCACTTGATCTGCGCAATTCCAGCACCTTGGCACGCATGTGTTGCAAAAGTCACCGGGTTGGGCCAGTCTCACAGGCGATGCAAGTCATGAATGCTGAAGAAGCACGGCAATTGCCGGTATTCTTGAACGGTGACTCCTGAAGAACTCTCCGCAGCAATATCCGCATGCCTCACCGAAGCCGTAGCCGCCGGCGAAATCTCCGTCGAGGTGCCAGAGACCGTACGCGTGGACCGCCCGAAAAGCCGTGAACACGGCGACTGGGCGACCAACATCGCGCTGCAGCTGGGCAAGAAGGCCGGCATGGCCCCGCGCGACTTCGCCCAGATCCTGGCCACCCGACTTGCTTCGGTCCCAGGAGTCGGCGCCGTGGACATCGCAGGTCCCGGCTTCCTGAACATCACCCTCGAAGCCGGCGCTGCCGGCGAGCTGGCCCGCACCATCGTCGAGGCTGGTTCCGCCTACGGCAGCAACGAGGCCCTGGCCGGCCACGTGGTCAACATGGAATTCGTTTCCGCGAACCCCACCGGCCCGCTGCACATCGGCCACACCCGCTGGGCCGCGCTGGGAGATGCCATCTCCCGCGTGCTGCGCGCTTCGGGCGCTTCGGTGACCAGCGAGTACTACATTAACGATGCCGGCAACCAGATGAACGTCTTCGCCCGTTCGGTGTACAACCGCATCCACGGCCTGCCAGTGCCAGAGGGCGGCTACCCGGGTGAATACATCAAGGAACTGGGCGACGCCGTCCTGGCCGAAGCCCCGCAGCTGCGCGAGCTGGACGAAGCAGAAGCCATTCCTGCCCTGCGCGACGCCGCCTACAAGGCGCAGCTCGAAGACATCAAGTCCACCCTGGCCGACTTCGGCGTCAGCTTCGACGTGTTCTTCTCCGAAACCACCTTGCATGAGGGCGGTGCGGTGGCTGACGCCGTGGCCCGCCTGCGCGAGCAGGGCCACATCTTCGATCTGGAGGGCGCGGTTTGGCTGCGCACCACCGACTTCGGCGATGACAAGGACCGCGTGCTGATCCGCGCCAACGGCGAGCCGACCTACTTCGCCGCGGATGCCGCCTACTACCTGTCCAAGAAGGACCGAGGCTTCGAAGAGAAGATCTACCTGCTGGGCGCCGACCACCACGGCTACGTCAACCGCCTGAAGGCGATCGCCGCCTGCGCGGGAGATGACAAGGACAAGAACATCGAGGTGCTGATCGGCCAGCTGATCTCTGTCAACGGAGCCAAGCTGTCCAAGCGCGCGGGCAACATCATCGAGCTGCGCGATTTGATCAACTGGATCGGCGCCGACGCGCTGCGCTACTCGCTGGCCCGATTCCCGGCTGATTCGCCGATCGCGCTGGACCCCGAGCAGCTGAAGAAGAACACCAATGACAACCCGGTGTTCTACGTCCAGTACGCCCATGCCCGTTCGTGCGCCGCGGCCCGCAATGCCGCCGCCAAGGGCGTGACCCGTGACGGCTTCGATGCCGCGCTGCTGACCGACCCGACCGAAAACGAGCTGCTGGCCGTGCTCGGCCAGTTCCCGTCGGTGGTTGCCGGTGCCGCGGAATTCCGCGAACCGCACCGCATTGCCCGTTACCTGGAGCAGGTCGCCGGCGCCTACCACTCGTGGTACGCCGCAACCCGCATCACCCCGGTGGGCGAAGGCGAAGCGGTCGCGCCGGTGCACGGCACCCGGCTGTGGCTGAACGACGCCGCCACCACCGTTTTGGCAAATGGATTGGAACTGCTGGGCGTTTCCGCCCCAGAGAGGATGTAAGACCTTATGGCCGTATCGCCGCTAGCCCCGCAATGGCTGCAATTCCCGGAAAACATCAACGCACTTCGACAGATCGAGTGGGCTTCGGGGGTTTCCCGCGAGGCTGGCGGCGAACTGTCCATCCAGGGCCTTCCCGTCTCCCAGCTGGCCGCCGAGTTCGGCACCCCGCTGTTCGTGCTCGATGAGAACGACTTCCGCGCCCGCGCCCGGGGTTTCAAGACCGCCTTCGACGACGCGTTCAGGCAGCTGTGCGGGGGAGTCGACGTCTACTACGCCGGCAAGGCATTCTTGTGCACCGAGGTGGCCCGCTGGGTGACCGACGAGGGCCTGCGCCTGGATACCTGCTCCGGGGGCGAACTGGCCGTGGCCAACGCCGCCAAGGTGCCCGCTGCCAACCTCTCGCTGCACGGGAACAACAAGTCGGCTGCCGAGATCACCCGCGCCATCGAAATGGGCGTCGGGCGCCTGGTCATCGACTCGCTGGACGAGCTTGACCGGGTGATTTCGATCGCCGACGCCATGGGCCAGAGCGCGCAGGTCATGCTGCGCATTACCCCCGGCGTGCACGCCTCCACCCATGAGGCCATCGCCACCGCGCACGAGGACCAAAAGTTCGGGCTGTCCATCCTGGACGATGCCTCCGGCACTTCTCCTGCGCT
This sequence comes from Glutamicibacter sp. NPDC087583, assembly GCF_044743685.1. NCBI lineage: Bacteria > Bacillati > Actinomycetota > Actinomycetes > Micrococcales > Micrococcaceae > Glutamicibacter > Glutamicibacter sp. NPDC087583. Next base: position 140,381 of record NZ_JBIUWY010000005.1, read on the forward strand.
GCGTGCGGTCGCCCAGGCGATCGAGGCGCAGAACATCAACCTGCTGGGCCTGCACGCCCACATCGGTTCGCAGATCTTCGAGGCCGAGGGCTTCGCAATGGTCGCCCGCACCATGCTCGGCCTGCTGGCCAAGATCCGCTCGATCCATGGTGTTTCCCTGCCCGAGCTGGATCTGGGCGGCGGCTACGGCATTGCCTACACCTCCGAGGACCACCCCTCCACCCCGGCCAAGCTGGCCGGGCAGATGGCCGAAGTGGTCTCGGCGACCTGCGCCGAACTCGAGCTGGAATGCCCGCGCATTTCCATCGAGCCGGGCCGCGCCATCGCCGGCCCGAGCACCTTCACCCTCTACGAGGCTGGCGTGCGCAAGGACGTCCAGGTGGAAGACGGCTCAGGGGCGCTGCACCCGCGCCGCTACATTTCAGTGGACGGCGGGATGAGCGACAACCCGCGCCCGGTGCTCTACGACGCGCAATATACCGCCGTGCTGGCTAGCCGTATGACGCAAAACGACGCAATTATTTCTCGTGTAGTTGGGAAACATTGCGAGTCAGGTGACATAGTCGTGAAGGACGTTTACCTGCCCGATGACGTGGCGGCCGGCGATTTGATCGCCGTTCCGGCCACCGGCGCCTACTGCTGGGCGCTGTCGAGCAACTACAACTACCTCACCCGCCCCGCGGTGGTAGCGGTACGCGATGGCCAAGCCCGTCTGATCGTGCGCAGGGAAACGGAAACAGACTTGTTGGCCCGTGACATGGGAGTTTAATTGAGCGGCGAAAAGAACCTGAAGGTAGCCCTGCTGGGTTGCGGCACCGTCGGAGCCCAAGTGGCCCGGATCCTGCTGGAAGATGCAAACGAACTGGCTGCCCGCTCCGGCGCCGGCCTGCAGCTGATCGGCATTGCCGTGCGCAACCCGGATGCCAAGCGCGATGCAGTGCTGCCACAGGAGCTTTTCACCACCGACGCCCACGGGCTGATCGCCCAGGCCGATGTGGTCATCGAACTGCTCGGCGGCATGGAGCCGGCCGGCGAATACATCGCCGCCGCCCTTGCCAAGGGTGCCAGCGTCATCACCGGCAACAAGGCGCTGATTGCGCTCAAGGGCGCCGAACTGAACGCGATCGCTGCCGACAACGGCGCCCAGCTGCGCTACGAGGCCGCGGTGGCCGGGGCCATCCCGATCCTGCGCCCGATTGCGGACTCGCTGGCCGGGGACCACATCACCAAGGTGATGGGCATCGTCAACGGCACCACCAACTTCATCCTCGACGCCATGGACACCACCGGTGCCGCGTTCGACGACGTGCTGGCCGAAGCCCAGGCGCTGGGCTATGCGGAAGCCGATCCAACCGCCGACGTGGGCGGGCACGATGCCGCCGCGAAGGCCGCGATCCTGGCCTCGCTGGCCTTCCACACCACCGTGTCCTCGGACCAGGTCTGGACCCAGGGCATCACCGAAGTCAGCGCCGCCGATGTCGCGGCCGCGGCCGCCGCCGGCTACGTGATCAAGCTGCTGGCCATCGCCGAGCAGGCCGAAGCCGGGATTTCGGTGCGCGTCTACCCGGCCCTGGTGCGCCGCAGCCACCCGCTGGCTACCGTGCATGGCGCGTTCAACGCCGTGTTCGTCGAAGCGCAGAACGCCGGCGACCTGATGTTCTACGGGGCTGGAGCCGGTGGCAACCCGACCGCGTCGGCGGTCATGGGCGACGTCGTTGCCGTGGCCCGCCAGATCGCTGCCGGAGCCCCGCTGCCCAACGGCTCGGTTAACCAGGCGCCACGGATGCTGGACTTCGAGGCCATCGACACCCGCTACTGGATTGGCCTGTCGGTCAAGGACCAGTCCGGCGTGCTGGCCGCCATCGCCACCGTCTTCGGCGAGCACGGGGTCTCCATCGAGTCGATGAGCCAGCAGGTGGACGCCGAAGCGGGCGCGCAGCTGCGCATCCTGACCCACCAGGGCACCGAAGCGGCCCTGGCCAGCACCGTCGAGGCGCTGACCGCGCTGGACGCGGTGCACTCTGTTCTATCCGTTATGCGAGTTGAAGGAAACTAACGTGGCTCACCAGTGGCGCGGAGTGATCCGCGAATATGCCGATCGCCTGCCAGTAGACGAAAACACCAAGGTCATCACCCTGGGCGAGGGCGGCACCCCGCTGGTCTACGCCCCGGCGCTGTCGGCGCAGACCGGCAACGAGGTGTACCTGAAGGTCGAGGGCATGAACCCGACCGGTTCCTTCAAGGACCGCGGCATGACCATGGCGATGACCGCCGCGGTGGCTGCCGGCGCCAAGGCCGTGGTGTGCGCCTCCACCGGCAACACCTCCGCTTCGGCCGCCGCCTACGCTACCCAGGCAGGGCTGAAGTGCGCGGTGCTGGTGCCCGATGGCAAGATCTCCATGGGCAAGATGTCCCAGGCGATCGCCCACGGTGCGGACATCATCCAGATCGACGGCAACTTCGATAACTGCCTGGAAGTGGCGCGCAAGCTCAGCGAGAACTACCCGGTGTTCCTGGTGAATTCGGTGAACCCGGCCCGCATCCAGGGCCAGAAGACCGGCGCCTTCGAGGTCGTCGACTTCCTGGGCGACGCCCCGGATTACCACCTGCTGCCGGTAGGCAACGCGGGGAACATCACCGCGTACTGGAAGGGGTACAAGGAGTATTCCTCCAAGTGGACCAACGAAGCCGGCAAGGAACTGCAGCCGGTGTCCACCAAGAACCCGGTCATGTGGGGCTTCCAGGCCGCCGGGGCCGCCCCGATCGTGGCCGGCCACCCGATCACCGAACCGGATACCATCGCCACCGCCATCCGCATCGGCAATCCGGCATCCTGGGAACAGGCCGAAGCCGCCCGCGACGAGTCCGGCGGGCAGATCGACTCGGTCACCGACGAGCAGATCCTCGAAGCCCATCGCTGGCTTTCCAGCCGCGAAGGCGTCTTCGTGGAGCCAGCTTCGGCAGCCGGCGTGGCCGGCCTGCTCAAGCACCACGCCGCCGGCACTGCGCCGACCGGCAAGAAGATCGTGATCACCGTGACCGGCCACGGCCTGAAGGACCCGGACTGGGCCCTGAAGCAGGCCGACGGCTCGGAAGTTGCGCCGAAGAAGGTGGCCTTCGACGTGGTCGAGGTCGCCGGCGCGCTGGGCCTGGCCTAGCAGCTTTTCGCCGGCCAGCCGCCGGCAGCACGACGGCCCGCCGCGTCATTGGCTCTCCCGGACCGGGGGAGCCAATCGCGGCGGGCCGTTGCGCACCTGATACCTATCGCACCGAATTCTTGAAGGAACCATGACGCAGCAGATCGCCCTGGGCCAGAAGTTGATCGTTTCCCCGCCGGCCACCTCAGCCAACCTCGGTCCTGGCTTCGATTCGCTGGGCCTGGCCCTGGAATACCGCGACCGCCTCGAAGTGCGCACCGCGCGGTCCAGCAGTGTCGAGATTTTCGGCGATGGGGCGCAGGAGCTGCCACGCGATGAGTCGCATCTGATCATCAAGGAAATGCACCGCTACTGGAAAGACGCCGGTTTTGAACCGGTTGGCGTCCAGCTGGTCGCGCACAACAACATCCCGCACGCGCGCGGCATGGGATCCTCGGCCGCGGCGATTGTCGCGGCCTACGCCGCCGCCGATGCGCTGCTTCCAGCCCCAGCTCGTGGCGGGACCGAGCGGATCTTCCAGGCGGCTGCAGCGTGGGAAGGGCACCCGGACAATGTGGCTCCGGCGGTCTTTGGCGGGCTGAGCATCTCTGCCACCGATGCCGCCGGCAGCTTCAGCTCGGTGCAGGTGCCCCTGCACCCGGACCTGCGCGCAGTGCTGGCGATCCCGTCCAACGGCTTGTCCACCGAGGTCGCGCGCGGCGCGCTGCCTGCACAGGTCGACCACGCGGTAGCCGCGGCGAACAGCGCGAGCGCCGCGCTGCTGATCCATGCGCTGAGCAACGATCCGCGCCAGCTGCTGGGCGGCACCAAGGACTACCTGCACCAGGACTATCGCGCCGCGGCCATGCCCGAAAGCGCGGCGCTGATTGCCAAGCTGCGCGGCGCAGGACTGGCCGCAGTGGTTTCCGGTGCCGGACCGACCGTGTTGACCCTGGTGGCCTGCGATGAACAGGTCGCTGCCGTGCAAGCGGCCATCGATGAATTCTCTGCAGGATCTCCAGTGTCATGGCGTGCTGAAGTTCCCAAGCTGGCCGCCAACGGTGTTACAGTAGAAGTGCTGTAACACCATGGCAGGCCGGATAGCTGGGCAGTAGCCCGGTCCGAATCCTTTGTGGCCAGTGTTGATGCGGATAAATTCGGTTCTCGAACCCCATTTCATCCGTCCAGCCGTCCCGGATCTTCCTGCAGTTCGCAGCAACTTTGATATCCCGCATTCAGGTACGTCATCGTGCCTAGGAGATGTCAGTCTCTCTAATCCACTGCAGTTTTGCCTCGAATTCTGGGCCATCTTGCGGGGAGAAAGTGAAGTAGCCACGAAATCTTCGGCTGCTGAACATCATTTACGGCATAGTGGGCCTGCCTTGAAGCGGCCCATCCTACGAGTCAGAAGGAACTTTCGTGACCGAAACCACGAGCCTCAACGAAGGCGTGGACACCAAGACTTCCGAAAACAAGAGCGCCGGACTGGCCTCTTTGAAAATGACCCAGCTCCAGCAGTTGGCTTCGCAGCTGGGTATCACCGGCGGTTCGCGGATGCGCAAGGCTGATCTGGTCAAGGCCATCGGCGACCACCAGCGCGGTGGCTCCGTTGCCGCCAAGGACGCCAAGGCCGCACAGGAAGCGAAGTCTGCCAAGACCGAAGCTCCCGCAGCGAAGGCTGAAGCTCCAGCTGAGCAGGCCAAGGAAACCAAGACCCGTGCACGTCGTGCGCCAAAGGCCGCGGCCCAGGCGCAGGCTGAGACCGAGAGCGCACCAGAGGCCGGCGCGGCTGCTGAAGCTCCGGCTGAAAAGCCAGCTCGCGCACGCCGCACCTCGCGCCGTGTGACCGACTCGGGCAAGGTTGCGGCTCCTGCCGAAGCCAACGAAGCCGCTACTGAGGCTCCAGCCGAGAACCAGGCAGCAGCCGAGGAGTCCAAGGCTCCACGCCAGCGCCGCAACTCGCGGAACAACAAGCCGGTTGACCAGCCAGCAGAGCAGGCAGCCGAGCAGGCCGAGGCACCGGCGGAGAACGCCGAGAGCAACGGCGAAGCACGCGAAGAGCGCCGCGAGCGCGGCAACCGCCGTGAGCGTGGCAACCGCCGCGATCGCAACACCGAGCGCACCGAGCGCACCGAAGTTGCCGAGTCGGAGAACGCTGAAGAGCGCACCGACCGCCGCGAAGAGCGCCGCGAGCGCAACAACCGCCGCAACGAGCGCAACAACGACCGCAACGAGCGCAACAACGACCGCAATGAGCGCAACAACGATCGTGCTGAGCGCAACAACGATCGCAATGATCGCAACGAGCGCAACAACGACTCGAACGACTCGGAGAACATCGAGGACCGTTCCGAGCGTGGCGACCGCAATGACCGCCGCGAACGCCGCGAGCGCAACAACGACCGCAACGATCGCAATGACCGCAGCAACCGCCGCGAGCGCAACAATGATCGCAACGATCGCAACAACGACCGTAACGATCGCAACAACCGCAACCGCCGCAACCGCCGTGATGACGACGAGCCGCAGCTGAGCGAGGACGACGTCGTATTGCCGATCGCCGGCATCCTGGACGTGCTGGAGAACTACGCCTTCGTGCGCACCTCCGGCTACCTGCCCGGCCCGAACGACGTCTACGTCACCCTGGGCCAGGTCAAGAAGTACAACCTGCGCAAGGGCGACGCCATCGTTGGCGCGATCCGCCAGCCACGCGAGGGCGAGACCCCGAACCCGCGCCAGAAGTTCAACGCCCTGGTGCAGCTGACTTCGGTCAACGGCAAGAAGCCAGAGGACAACCGCGAACGCGTCGAGTTCAACAAGCTCGTCCCGCTGTACCCGACCGAGCGCCTGCGCCTGGAAACCGATCCGAAGCTGGTCGGCCCGCGCGTCATCGACCTGGTCGCGCCAATCGGCAAGGGCCAGCGCGGCCTGATCGTTTCGCCTCCGAAGGCCGGCAAGACCTTGATCCTGCAGGCCATTGCCAACGCGATCACCATCAACAACCCGGAAGTGCACCTGATGATGGTGCTCGTTGATGAGCGTCCCGAAGAAGTCACCGACATGCAGCGCACCGTGAAGGGCGAGGTCATCGCCTCGACCTTCGACCGCCCGGCCGATGACCACACCACCGTGGCCGAGCTGGCCATCGAGCGCGCCAAGCGCCTGGTGGAAATGGGCATGGATGTCGTGGTCCTGCTGGACTCGATGACCCGCCTGGGCCGTGCCTACAACCTGGCCGCTCCGGCCTCGGGCCGCATCCTCTCCGGCGGCGTCGACTCGGCAGCGCTGTACCCGCCGAAGCGCTTCTTCGGTGCAGCCCGCAACATCGAGAATGGCGGCTCGCTGACCATCCTGGCTACCGCCCTGGTGGAGACCGGTTCCAAGATGGACGAAGTCATCTTCGAGGAATTCAAGGGCACCGGCAACATGGAGCTGCGCCTTTCGCGCCAGCTGGCCGAGAAGCGCATCTTCCCGGCAGTGGATGTCAACGCTTCCTCGACCCGCCGCGAAGAGCAGCTGATGAGTGCCGAAGAAGTGCGCATCATGTGGCGCCTGCGCCGCATGCTCTCGGGCATCGATCCGCAGCAGGCACTGGAAGTGCTCACCGGGAAGATCCGCGAAACCGGATCGAACGCGGAATTCTTGATGCTGGTCAACAAGACCACTCCAAACAAGGATTAGCACCACCCACCGCCATGGCGTCCAGCCAGCTTGCCGCACCGGCAGCTGGCTGGACGCCATCGGCGCGTAGTGACACCTCGCACGCCGGCCCCGGCCGGCGCAGCGTTTAGAATTGAATTCCAGCAGTGCCCCAGCCGCAATAGCCGGCGGCACTGCGCGGAAAACGCCAACAAGGAAGCACACCCACCATGTTCGAGTCCGTCAAGTCGCTACTAGAAGAGCATGCCGCAATCCAGGCGCAGCTCTCGGATCCAGCGGTGTACGCCGACCAGGCGCTGGCCCGCAAGCTCGGCCGCCGCTCGGCACAGCTGAACGGCATCGTCGAGGCCTACAACAAGTGGCACGCCGCCACCGAGGACCTGGAAGCAGCCAAGGAAATGGCTGACGAGGATCCGGACTTCGCAGAAGAGGTGGAAACCCTCACCGCCGCCCTGCCAGAGCTCGAGGAGAAGCTGCGCCGCCTGCTGATCCCGCGCGACGAGAACGACGGCCGCGACGTGATCCTCGAAGTCAAGGGCGGCGAGGGCGGCGACGAAGCAGCGCTGTTCGCAGCCGACCTGCTGCGCATGTACACCCGTTTCGCCGAGCACAAGGGCTGGAAGGTGGAGATGATCTCCTTCAACGAGTCCGACCTCGGCGGCTACAAGGACGCCCAGGTTGCCATCAAGGGCAAATCGAATGACCCGGCCGAAGGCGTCTACGCCCAGCTGAAGTTCGAAGGCGGCGTGCACCGCGTGCAGCGCGTGCCGGTCACCGAATCCCAGGGCCGCATCCACACCTCGGCTGCCGGCGTGCTGGTCCTGCCCGAGGTGGACGAGCCCGAAGAAGTCGACATCCACCAGAACGACCTGAAGATCGATGTCTACCGTTCCTCGGGCCCCGGCGGCCAGTCGGTGAACACCACCGACTCCGCGGTGCGCATTACCCACCTGCCCACCGGCATCGTGGTGGCCATGCAGAACGAGAAGTCGCAGATCCAGAACCGCGAAGCCGCGATGCGCGTGCTGCGTTCGCGCCTGCTGGCCCACCAGCAGGAGATCATCGACAAGGAGAACTCGGCCCAGCGTGCAAGCCAGATCCGCACCATGGACCGCTCCGAGCGCATCCGCACCTACAACTACCCGGAAAACCGCATTGCCGACCACCGCACCGGCTACAAGGCCTACAACCTCGACGCCGTGATGGACGGGGACCTGCAGCCGGTGGTTGAATCCTGCATCCAGATGGACGAGGAAGAGCGCTTGGCAGCGCTGGGCGAGTAACGACGCCTTGGAAGAACTCACTGCCGTGCGCCGCCAGGCGATTGCGGCGCTGGCCGACGCCGGGGTGCCAAGCCCCGGCGTCGACGTCGACCTGCTGCTGTGCCACGTGCTGGGCATTGACCGCTCGGAACTGAAGCTGCGCGAACTGCGTGGCGAGGGCCTCGACCCTGGATCCCGGGAGCAATTCACCGCCCTGGTGGCCGCCCGGCGCACCCGCATCCCGCTGCAGCACCTGACTGGCGTGGCGTACTTCCGCTACCTGGAGCTGAAGGTGGGACCGGGAGTATTCACCCCGCGCCCGGAAACCGAAACCGTGGTGCAGGTCGGCCTTGATTTCCTGGCCGGCCAAGGCATCGGCACCCCGCGGTGCATTGATTTGTGCTCGGGCTCCGGCGCCATTGCAGCGTCCGTGGCCAGCGAAGTGCCAGCAGCCAGCGTCTGGGCCGTGGAGCTCTCGGAGGATGCCATCGGCTACACCCGGGCCAACTGCGAGCCGCACCGGGTCACCGTGCTGCACCAGGATGCCACGGCGGTCCCCGGGGAACTGGAAGGCACCATGGACCTGGTGATCTCCAATCCGCCGTATATTCCGCCCAACGCGGTGCCGCGCGAAGTGGAAGTGCGCGAGCACGACCCGGAAATGGCGTTGTACGGGCTCGGGGAGGACGGACTGGACATTCCGCGTGCCATTACCGCCCAAGCCATGAAGCTCTTGCGTCCCGGCGGCTACTACGTGATGGAACACGCCGAAGTGCAGCGCGAAACCGCGGCAGCCATGCTGCGCGCGGCCGGTTTCACGCAGGTAGCTGGCCATGAAGATTTGACCGGGCGCGCCCGCGCCACATCCGGCTACGCGCCGCAATAACCAAACCACACCAGTGCATGAAAGAATGATCCCGTGAGCACAACATTTTCGGTAAGCAACGAGCAGGAACACGCTGAAGGCATCGCCGCAGCCAAGGCCGCGCTGGCGGACAAGCGCTGCATCGTCTTGCCTACAGATACCGTCTACGGGATCGGCGCCGATGCATTCAGCGCCCAGGGCGTGGCGATGCTGCTGGCCGCCAAAGGCCGCAACCGCACCATGCCCCCGCCGGTGCTGATCGCCCAGAGTTCCACCATGGACGGATTGGCCAGGGACATCCCCGAGCCCGCGCGCAAGCTGGCCGAAGCGTTCTGGCCAGGCGGACTGACCCTGATCCTGCAGGCCCAGCCTTCGCTGACCTGGGATCTGGGGGAGACCCGCGGCACCGTGGCGCTGCGCGTGCCCAACGACGACACCGCCCTGGAACTCCTGGGCCAGACCGGCCCGCTGGCCGTGTCCTCGGCCAACCGCACCGGCAACGCGGCGGCGCTGGATGTCGAGCAGGCTTTCGCTCAGCTCGGGGAGTCGGTGGATGTCTACCTCGACGGCGGCCCGCGCGGCGAGGCCGGGGAAGAGGTCCTGCCATCGACCATCATCGATTGCACCGGCCAGAACCTGCAGGTGGTTCGCTCGGGCGCGATTTCCATTGACGAATTGCGCGTGGTCGTCCCTGGCATTCTCGATTTGGGACAGGACGCACCGGAAACCGGCGCATGAGAACATACGTACTGCTCATAGCATTCAGCTTTACGGTTTCGTTCCTGCTCACCCCGATCATCCGCACCCTTGGCCACCGTTTCACCGGCAACCAGCTGGTGCGCGAACGCGACCAGCACGAAAAACCGATCGTGAAGTTCGGCGGCCTGGCGATTATCGCCGCTTTCGCCGCAGGGCTATGGCTGGCCAGCAACTTCCACTTCTTCCGCGGGGTTTTCGGCAATGACGACGCCATCCGCGGAATCGCCTACGCCCTGGGCGTCATCGTGCTCATGGGCCTGGCCGATGACATGTTCGACCTCAAATGGTGGCTGAAGCTCGCCGGCCAGATCCTGATCGGCTGGATGGTCGCCACCAACGGAATCGTCATCCAGTCCCTGCCCGTGGGGTCGTGGCAGATCAATGAGCAATGGATGCAGATTTCGGTGACCATTTTCCTGATCGTGCTGACCATGAACGCGATCAACTTCTCCGATGGATTGGATGGCCTGGCCGCGGGCCTGGCCGCCATTGGCGCGGCGACCTTCTTCGTGTACTCCTATGTACTGGCCACGCACGTGAGCGCCGATGACTACGCGAACATCGGGGCCTTGCTCTGCGCCTTGCTGCTCGGTGCCTGCCTGGGCTTCTTGCCGCACAACTTCAACCCGGCGAATATCTTCATGGGGGAGACCGGCGTTCTCGCCATCGGCATGATCCTCTCGGTGGCCGCGGTGGCGGTGACCGGTGATGTGCAGGGCCTGGAGGCCCGGCGCTTCCGCAACATCCCGGCCTACATGCCGATGCTGCTGCCGATGGTGATCGTCTTCCTACCAGTACTGGACCTTGTACTCTCGGTCTTCCGCCGGCTGGCCAACAAACGCTCACCCTTTTCCCCGGACGCCAAGCACATCCACCACCGGATGCTGGCCCAGGGCCACTCCGTGCGCCAATCGGTAGTTCTGCTCTACCTGTGGGCCGCCGTGATTGCAGTCTCAGTGGTTTCCATCGCCTTCATCCCGGTCATTCTGGTGGTCCCGATGGCCTTGCTGTTGTTCCTAGTGGCAGCGGTAGCAACGTGGCGTCCCCTGGTGATCAAGCGGGTCGAGGCCTTACGCAAGCGCATGGGCAAAGCCTAGCCCGATCAAATAGCAGGGTAACGCACAAGCAATCTGTTTCTATCTCGTGTAGAATTCAATCCGGATCTTCTTTCATCTGTTCTTTAGGGAATAGGTGGAAGTTTCAAGTTTCATCAGCATCGATGGGTGCACGATGGTTCCTCGGTGTTGACGAAGAAAGGTTGCGGACGTGAATTCTGGTTCTGCCCGCGTCAGTGCTTCGTCAGCCCCGAAATCCATCTGGTTGCCGATTCTTGGCTTGTCACTGGTGTATTCGCTGATCGCTACCGCCATATTTTTCCTGATTTCATGGTTGGTTGCCGATCTTCGCTACGCGCTTTCTGGCGCGCTGGCTGCCGGGATTGTGATTGGCTTTTTCGCGATTGGCATTCTCATTGCCGAAGCTGCAGGGCGAATTCGCCACTCGTGGGCCATGCCCGCGTTCTTGGGTGTCTTTGTCATCAAGGTTTTTGGCATCGCCTTCGTGTTGTTGAACCTGGGGTTGCCCGATTGGGTTAATCGCCAGGGATTCGTTCTTGCAGCAGCTATCTCCCTTGTTGCCTGGCAGGTTGGTGAGGTGCGTGCTTTCATGAAGGCGCGCCTGGCTATCTACAACGAGGAATAGAGTATTCCGCGCGACTTTGTGTCGGTGGGGTGCTGTGAGTTTGATAAGCTTACTTCGGGTCATTTTTGGCCGTCCGCTCAACTGCGGGCGGAATACGCAATATGCATCCGCGGGGTAACCCGCAGATGGACCTTCATCAGGGTTGATGCTTCTGGCATGGGCCATGATGGGATCCCCGTTTGATCTTTTCTTCACACGGTGAGAGGCAGTTACCGCCAGTCACCGCCTTTTGCCCGTGACCGTTACTGCAGAGAGGACAGCGCGTTGTTCGCGTTTGCGCTCCCAATGGCCTCAGAAGAAGGCGGCTTCGTACCGCCATCCGTTTCCGATACCCACCTCCCGGATCTTTTCCCGTGGATGGCTGAGTACGGCACGGGTTTCGGCAAGCAGATGCTCATGATCGTTTTGTCGATCGTGCTTATCTCTTGGTTCTTCACCGTGGCCATCAAGAACCCGAAGCTGGTTCCAGGCAAGATGCAGTACATCGCTGAGTCCGGTTACGCGTTTGTACGTAACGGAATTGGCCGCGACATCATCGGCGAGAAGAACTTCCGTCCTTGGATTCCTCTGCTGTTCGCGACCTTCTTCTTCGTACTGCTGAACAACCTCTTCGGCGCGATTCCGTTCCTGCAGCTTCCATCGTTCTCACACGCTGGTTCTGCATACGCGATGGCTATCATCATCTACGGCACCTGGATTGCTGTAGGCCTGAAGAACCACGGTATCCGCTACTTCAAGTTGGCCGTCGTCCCGTCCGGTGTTCCGGGCTGGATCATGCCACTGATGATTCCGTTGGAAATCATTTCTAACTTCATCGTTCGCCCGCTGACGCACTCGCTGCGTTTGATGGCAACGATGCTGGCCGGTCACATGATCGTGATGCTGGCAGCTGCCGGCGCTCGTCACCTGATCGTTGTCCAGGACTCCCTGGCCATGAACGGCCTTGGCATCCTGGTCATCGTTGGCTCGGTCGCCATGTACTTCCTGGAACTGCTGATCATGGTCCTGCAGGCGTTTGTTTTCGCCCTGCTGACCGCGATCTACCTCCAGGGTGCAATCGAAGCCGACGCCCACTAGGCCAACACTTCTTTTCTTCCAACCCATAAAGATCTTCCTTGAGTCGCTCAAGGAATACCTCACAACCTACCGGCAAAAGCTCGGTATCTTGAAAGGAACATAATCACATGTTGCACGGCTCCCTGAATATGATCGGCTACGGCCTGGCTGCTATCGGTTCGGCTATCGGCGTTGGCTTGATCTTCGCTGCCTACATCAACGGTGTTGCACGTCAGCCTGAGGCTCAGCGCATCCTGCAGCCAATCGCCATGCTTGGCTTCGCACTTGCTGAAGCACTGGCCATCCTGGGCCTGGTCTTCGCTTTCGTCATCGGCGCCTAGTCTTTTCGCAACTGTAGTGGCCTCGCCACTATCGCGAGGCGTACACACAAGCGGAAACTAGTAGATAAGGAATAGTGAGAATGAACAGCACTGATTTCATCCTCGCTGCGAGCGAATCGGTCAACCCGCTGTTGCCGAACCCGTGGGAAATTCTCGTCACGGGTGTTGGTTTCGCGGTCCTTCTGTTCATCGTCATCAAGGTAATTGCTCCGAAGTTCGAGCAGTCCTATGAAGATCGCGTCACCGCGATCGAAGGTGGCCTGGAGAAGGCTGAAGCAGCGCAGAAGGAAGCAGAGGAGACCTTGGCTCAGTACAAGGCCCAGCTTCTGGAAGCACGCACCGAAGCAAACCGCATCCGTGAGGAAGCTCGTAGCGAAGGTGCTCAGATCCTCGCAGATCTGAAGACCAAGGCAACCGATGAGGCAGCTCGTATCACCGAGCAGTCGCACCGTCAGATCGAAGCAGAGCGCGTTTCGGCTCTGGCTTCGCTCCGCACCGACGTGGGCGCATTGGCTACCGAGCTTGCAAGCAAGGTTGTTGACGAAGCTCTGCAGGACGATGCCCGTGCCCAGCGCGTGGTTGACAAGTTCCTGACCGATTTGGAAGCTCAGCAGAACGCAGGTGCATCGAACTAATGGCAAGTGTATCGAGCGAGTCACTAGCAAAGGCTTTGGCGTTCCTGGAACCCAAGCTGGCACTGGCATCTATTGAGCTGCCTAGGGAACTGTTCGCGGTCCTGGAAGTACTGGATGCAAATGCCGGTCTTCGCCGCGCATTGACTGACCCAGCCCGTGATGCTGCCGAAAAGGCAGGCCTCTTGGCCCAGCTGCTGCACGGAAAGGTCTCGGCTGACGCTGAGGACACCGTTGCCCAGCTGGCTTCTACCCGTTGGAGCTCGGAACGCGACATTAGCGATGCGCTCGAAACGCTGGCTGTCACTGCGGTTACCGCAGTGGCTGAGCAGCAGGACGGCGCTTCGGGGCTGAACAAGCTGGAGCAGGATCTGTTCTCCTTCATCGAGGTAGTTCGTGGCAACCACGAACTGCAGCGTGCGTTGGATGATGCACAGGCCCCAGTCGAGGCAAAGCGCGCTCTCGCGCTGAAGCTCGTGCCTAACGCGTCGCAGACCTCTCAGGTATTGATCTCGCAGGCAGTTTCGAACCCTCGTGGTTTGAAGCCAGCAGCTTTGCTGGAACGCTTCGTGGAGCTCGTGGCCAAGCGCCAGCAGCGCTGGATCGCTTCGGTGACCAGCTCTGTAGAGCTTTCGGCGACTCAGCTTTCGCGCCTGGAGACCAGCCTGAACAAGCTTTACGGTCGTCAGCTCAAGCTCAACGCCACTATCGACCCATCGCTGGTCGGTGGACTGGTAGTCAAGGTTGGCGACGAAGTTGTCGACGCTTCCGTGGCATCGCGCGTGGCAGATTTGCGCCGGGCCTTGGCCAGCTAGGACTCATTAGGCGAAGGAGCAATCCTTTACCTGGTGTTCCTAGCTGCCAGGACCACAACAGACTTCATTCACATTCGATTCGGTGTTTTAGAACCGGATCACAATTTAGGAGAGCAGGGACTGCAGATGGCCGATTTGACCATCAATGCCAACGACGTCCGTAATGCCCTAAACGAGTTCGCATCTTCCTACGAACCGGGTAAGGCAGAGCGCACCGAGGTGGGACGCGTCGTCGCCGCGAGCGACGGCATCGCCAGAGTGGAAGGCCTTCCTTCCGTCATGGCAAACGAGTTGCTGAAGTTCGAAGATGGCACCCTGGGCCTTGCCCAGAACCTCGATACCCGCGAAATCGGTGTCGTTGTGCTTGGTGACTTCACCGGCATCGAAGCTGGCCAGAAGGTCGAGCGCACAGGCGAGATCCTTTCGGTTCCAGTTGGCGACGGCTACCTCGGCCGCGTGGTTGACCCATTGGGCGAGCCACTGGACAATCTGGGCCCAATCGCTTCCGAGGGCCGCCGCGCCCTGGAGCTTCAGGCACCAGGCGTGACCCAGCGCAAGAGCGTGCACGAGCCAATGCAGACCGGTCTGAAGGCTATCGACGCCATGATCCCGATCGGCCGTGGCCAGCGTCAGCTGATCATTGGTGACCGCCAGACCGGTAAGACCGCTATCGCGGTTGACACCATTCTGAACCAGCGCGCCAACTGGGAATCCGGCGACCAGACCAAGCAGGTTCGCTGCGTCTACGTGGCAATTGGCCAGAAGGCATCGACCATCGCTGCCGTACGCCAGACCCTCGAAGAGCAGGGTGCACTGGAATACACCACCATCGTGGCTTCCCCCGCATCTGACCCAGCAGGCTTCAAGTACTTGGCACCATACGCAGGCTCGGCCATCGGCCAGCACTGGATGTACGGTGGCAAGCACGTTCTGATCGTCTTTGATGATCTGTCGAAGCAGGCTGAAGCCTACCGTGCCGTGTCCCTGCTGCTGCGCCGTCCGCCAGGACGCGAAGCTTACCCAGGTGACGTCTTCTACCTGCACTCCCGCCTGCTTGAGCGTTGCGCCAAGCTGTCGGACGAGTTGGGTGCAGGTTCGATGACTGGTCTGCCAATCATCGAAACCAAGGCCAACGACGTGGGCGCGTTCATCCCGACCAACGTCATCTCGATCACCGACGGCCAGATCTTCTTGCAGTCGGACCTGTTCAACGCCAACCAGCGTCCAGCAGTCGACGTGGGTATCTCCGTATCCCGCGTTGGCGGCTCGGCTCAGGTCAAGGCCATGAAGAAGGTCTCCGGTACTTTGAAGCTTGAATTGGCTCAGTACCGCGACATGCAGGCATTCGCGATGTTCGCTTCGGACCTGGATGCTGCTTCCAAGCAGCAGCTGACCCGTGGTGCACGCCTGATGGAACTGCTCAAGCAGGGCCAGTACACCCCATACCCAGTCGAAGACCAGGTCGTTTCGATCTGGGCCGGCACCAACGGTTACCTGGACGATGTCCCGGTTGAGGATGTACGCCGCTTCGAGGGCGAGTTCATCGACTACCTGCGCCACCGCACCGACGTGCTGACCGTGATCGGCCAGACCGGCAAGCTGGAGAACGAGACTCTGGAAGCCATGAAGACCGCTGTTGCGGACTTCAAGGCCGGCTTCTTCGGCGAAGGTGACGACAAGCTTGTCGCCGCCGGACACGAAGAGCACGACGCTCTCGATTCCGAGTCCGTTGACCAGGAACAGATCGTCAAGCAGAAGCGCTGACAATTTCCTTACGAGGGGGAGCGGCGCCGGTAACGGCGCCGCCCTCCCGAAGTAGGGGATAAGGAAAGGACACACATGGGAGCCCAGATTCGGGTCTACCGCCAGAAGATCGGATCGACCAAGTCGATGCGTAAGATCTTCAAGGCGATGGAACTGATCGCTGCATCCCGCATTGGTAAGGCACGTACGCGTGTCTCGGCCTCGTTGCCGTATGCCAATGCGATTACCCGTGCAGTAACCGCCGTCGCGTCCCAGGCCGATGTCGAGCATCCACTGACCACCGAGCCGGCGCAGGTTCGCCGCGCCGCGGTCTTGGTGATGACTTCGGACCGAGGACTTGCCGGGTCCTACTCCGCCAGCGTTCTGAAGCAGGCAGAGCACCTCGTGGAACTCCTGCGTGAAGAAGGCAAGGAAGTCAAGACCTACTTGGTCGGCCGCAAGGCCCAGGCTTACTTTGATTTCCGTTCACGCGAGTACGCACGAGTTTGGACCGGGGAAACTGATTCCCCGCGTTTCGAAACCGCACGCGAGCTGCGCGACGTTCTCCTTGAGGACTTCGACACCGACTTCGAGCAGGGTGGCGTGGATGAAATCCACGTCGTCTACACCCAGTTCAAGTCGATGGTCACGCAGGAACCGACGGTCATCCGTCTGTTGCCGTTGGAGGTTGTCGAGGATGAATCCGAGACTCCAACCGACGAGCTATTGCCACTGTACGAGTTTGAGCCATCGCCGGAAGAAGTGCTTGATTCACTGCTCCCGCGCTACATCGATTCTCGACTGTTCAACTGCCAGTTGCAGTCCGCAGCTTCCGAGCTCGCTGCACGTCAGCGCGCTATGAAGGCCGCAGGCGACAACGCTGGTGAACTGATCAAGAAGTACACCCGATTGCTCAACAATGCCCGTCAGGCTGAAATCACCCAGGAGCTTTCGGAAATTATCGCCGGCGCCGACGCGCTGAACAGCTAATTACCGATACTCCGACCAGACAAGAAGTGAGAAAGATGACTGCCCAACTCAACGAGCAGGTTACCGCAGGGGCCATCGGTCGCATCGCGCGCGTGACTGGCCCGGTCGTGGACGTCGAGTTCCCAGCCGACGCACTGCCTGCTATCTACAACGCACTGACCGCTGAGCTGAACCTCAACGGCGAAACCAAGAAGATCACCTTCGAGACCAGCCAGCACCTCGGTGAGGGCCTGGTCCGCGCAGTATCGCTGCAGGCCACCGACGGCCTGGTCCGCGGTGCTTCGGTGACCGATACCGGCGCTGCCATCTCCGTCCCAGTCGGCGACGGCGTCAAGGGCCACATCTTCAACGTTCTGGGCGACGCCCTGGACGTTGACAACTCGGAGATCCAGGTCACCGAGCGTTGGCCAATCCACCGCCAGCCTCCGAAGTTCTCGGAGCTCGAGGGCTCGACCGAAATGCTGGAAACCGGCATCAAGTCGATCGACCTCCTGACCCCGTACATCAAGGGCGGCAAGATCGGCCTGTTCGGCGGCGCCGGCGTTGGCAAGACCGTGCTGATCCAGGAAATGATCACCCGTGTTGCACGTAACTTCGGTGGTACCTCGGTATTCGCCGGTGTTGGCGAGCGCACCCGTGAAGGCAACGACCTCTGGGTCGAAATGGACGAGGCAAACGTCCTGAAGGACACCGCACTGGTGTTCGGCCAGATGGATGAGCCACCTGGAACCCGTTTGCGCGTGGCACTGTCGGCTCTGACCATGGCGGAATACTTCCGCGATGTCCAGAACCAGGACGTGCTGCTGTTCATCGACAACATCTTCCGCTTCACCCAGGCCGGTTCCGAGGTGTCGACCCTGCTGGGCCGCATGCCTTCCGCCGTGGGCTACCAGCCGAACTTGGCCGATGAAATGGGTCTGCTGCAGGAACGCATCACCTCGACGAAGGGCCGCTCGATCACCTCGATGCAGGCTGTCTACGTCCCGGCCGATGACTACACCGACCCGGCTCCAGCAGCAACCTTCGCCCACTTGGATGCAACCACCGAGCTGTCGCGTGAAATCGCGTCGCGCGGCCTGTACCCGGCGATCGACCCGCTGACCTCGACCTCGCGAATCCTGGATCCGCAGTACATTGGCCAGGATCACTACGATGTAGCCATCCGCGTGAAGGCCATTCTGCAGAAGAACAAGGAACTGCAGGACATCATCGCGATCCTCGGTATCGACGAGCTGGGCGAAGAGGACAAGATCGTCGTTGCCCGTGCACGCCGTATCCAGCAGTTCCTCTCGCAGAACACCTACACCGCAAAGCAGTTCACCGGTGTCGAGGGCTCGACCGTATCGATCAAGGACACCATCGAAGGCTTCAAGGCCATTTGCGATGGCGAATTGGACCACATTGCAGAGCAGGCGTTCTTCAACATCGGCGGTCTTGACGACGTCGAGCGCCAGTGGGCCGAAATCCAGAAGGCCAGCTAATTATGGCTGAGCTTCAGGTCGAAATCGTCGCGGCTGACCACTTCGTGTGGTCGGGCGCTGCGAAGCTGGTCAAGGCTCGTTCGGTGGACGGCGAGATCGGTGTTCTGCCCGGTCACGTTCCGATGCTGTCCGTGCTTGCCGCTGGGGACCTGGAAATCGAACCGGTTTCCGAGTCCCGCTTCTCGGTCCAGATCGACGGAGGCTTCTTCTCTGTTGATTCGGATCGCGTAGTGATCGTTGCTGACAACGCTGTGCTTGGTACCGCAGCGTAGGCGATGAATTGTTTGAGATAACCGCACCAGTTCTGATCGCGTTGCTGATCCTGATCGGCATCGCCATGTTCTTCGGGGCCATGGCCGTGCGCCGCATCCAATTGCGGCGCACGCTGGGCACCTTCGATGCATCCATCCTGGCGCCTTCGGGCAAATGGATGATGGTCATCGGCCGCTACGGCGGAGCGCATGTGGACCTGTTGCGGTTTTTCTCTGTCTCCCCGGTCCCGAGTTTCGTGATCGAGCGCCGTGGCCTGGATATCACCGGGACACGCCAGCCCACCGATGAGGAAACCTCGCGGATCCCGCCAGGATTCATCATCGTGATGCTGGTGCGCAGCGGTGATGAGCTGCTGCTGGCCATGGACTACCGCGACTACACCGGCTTCTCGGCCTGGCTCGAAGCCGGGCCGATCGCCGGGAGCTGGCAGATCTAGAACTTGATAAAGCAAAACCGCCGTTGCAGATGCAGCGGCGGTTTTCGCGTTCCCTGGCTAGGCAATGCTGGCAGGCAGCGTTGGCAGGTTGGGGAGGCCACTGCGGATCGCCTGCGTGCTCGGCTGCGCGTGGCGGCTCGGGGGAGTACCTCCGGATCCAGGAGACTGCAGCCGCCGATCCGAAAACGGTGGGCAGGCACTGCGCTGAGTGCGAAATGCCTGGGCGCGTGGCGCAGGACGTAGTTGACTGTTCGCATGAAACGAACCTTGATCCTTGGCGGCACCGCGTGGCTCGGCCGCGAGCTGGCGCGGCAGCTGATCCGCAGTGGCCACGAAGTCACCTGCTTGGCGCGCGGCAATTCCGGCGAGGTTGCCCAGGGCGCGCAGCTGGTGCGTGCCGACCGGAGCCAGCCCGGGGCATATGACGCCGTGCAGGGCATCGAATTCGACTCGGTCATCGAGCTGTCCTATGAGCCGCAATGGGTGCAGGAGGCGCTGGCGGCCCTGGCCGCGACTGCGCGGCACTGGTCCCTGGTTTCCTCCATCTCGGTGTATGCCAGCGCGCAGCTGCCCGGTGCCGGCGAAGACGCGCAACTGCATGAACCGTCCGATCCCGGCGACTACGGGCATGCAAAGGTCCTTGCCGAACGGGCCAGCACAGCGATGGTTGCCGACCGGTTGCTCATTGCCCGTCCGGGGCTGATTACCGGACCTGGCGATCCCAGCGACCGCTTTTCCTACTGGGTTTCGCGCTTGGCCTTGGCCGGTGCCGGCCAGGTCCTCATCCCGCCAACCGCGGGCCGCCATGTGCAGGTCATCGACGTGCGCGATGCCGCCGCGTGGATTATCGACGCCGCCGCGCGTTCGCTCACGGGAACCTTCAACGTGGCCGGAACATCACATGGCTTCGCCCAGTTCCTCAGTACGGCCGCACGGATTGCGGGATTCAGCGGGGAACTGGTCACCGCCCAGGACGCATGGCTGCGCGAACGCCAGGTCAATTACTGGGCCGGGGCGCGTTCGCTGCCGCTGTGGCTTGCGCTGGAGGACCACGGCTTCGCCCAGCGCAGCAACCAGCGGTACGCCTTGGCCGGTGGCCCGGAGCGGGACCTGGAGGACTTGCTTGGCGACGTGCTGGCCGATGAACGGGCTCGCGGACTGGACCGGTCCCGGCGTGCTGGCCTCGGCCGGGCCGAGGAGCTTGAGCTGCTCGGCCAGCTCGGGCGGATCCGGCAGGGCTAGCGCAGTCCGGGATTTTCGGTGGGCTAGAGGTATTCCCCGTTGCGGATCGTCTGGACCAGCTGCAGATTGGCATCCAGGATCAGTGCATCGGCGGCGAAGCCGTAGTGCAGGGAACCGACTTCGTCGGCCAGGCCGATCAGCGAGGCGGGGATGGACGTAGCCGAGTTGACCGCCTGGACCAGTGAGACCCCGGCCTGCACGGCGCGCTGCACGATTTCCAGCAGCGTGCAGGTGCCGCCGGCCAGGGAATTGTCGCTGGCCAGCCGTGCCTGGCCCAGGGCCACATTCACATCCTGCGGGCCGAGGGTGTACTGCCCATCGGCCAAGCCGGTGGCCGCCATGGAATCGCTGACCAGCAAGATGTTCTCCGCACCGACCAAGCGGAAGACCAGGCGCACGGTATCGGGGGACAGGTGCACCCCGTCGGCGATCAGCTCCACGAACGCATTGCGGTTCACCGCCTCTTCCAGGCAGGCGGCCACCGGACCGGGTTCGCGGTGGTGCAGCGAAGGCATGCCGTTGAACAGGTGGGTGACCGTAGGGCGTTCGGTGAAGCCGTCCACCCCGGCGCTGCGCAGCTGTTCGCGGGCAAAGCGCAGGGAATCCGCGGTGATCTGGGCGCTGGCATCGGTGTGCCCCAGCGACGGGACCACGCCGTGGGAGACCAGCTGCTCAACGAGTTCCTCGCTGCCGGCCAATTCCGGAGCGTAGGTCATGGTGCGCAGCTGGCCGCGGCTGGCAGCCACCAGCTCGCTGACGAATTCCGGATCCGGATCCTGCAGGAAGCGCGGGTCCTGGGCGCCGCAGCGGTCTACGGAGAGGAACGGGCCTTCGGCATGGATGCCGGCAATCTGGCCGGCCTCCGCCAGCTCGGCGAGCAGCTCGGCGGCCTCGATCATGGACGAGGGCTCTGCGGTGACCAGCGACGCGAGCAGGGTAGTGGTGCCCGAGCGGTGCAGGTACTCCACCGCTTCGGTGACGCTCGAATGATCCGGTGCCGAGAAGTCCGCGCCGAGGGCGCCATGGCAATGCAGGTCGATCAGGCCCGGGATGATGATGGAGCCGGGGGCTACCTCGCGTACCGGGTAGTCGGCAGCATCGGCCAGGGCGTTGAAGTCATCGCGGTTGCCGGCAAAGCGGATGCGGTCGCCTTCCACGGCGAGCACGCCATCGGTGACCTTGAGGCCATCGGAAATCAGGGTGGCATGAAGGGCGTAGCGCGTCGTAGTCATGTTCCCAGCTTAGAAGAGAGAACGCGTCCAGTCACCGACTCGACGGATTATTTTCTCAGCGGACTTGGCATTTAGCGAACCGGGAACGCAGCAGCCCCAGCGCGCCGGGCGCCTGGCCACGGCAAGGAGCTAGCTGCCCTTGCCCGCAGGATCTTCGGAAGCCGGCGCGTTGCCGGTGGCCAGGGCCTGCAGCGCCTGCAGCGTACTGGTCTTCGTGCCGGAGGCCAGCTGCGCTTCGCGCGCGGAGTGCGCGGCGGCCCGGTTCTGCCTGATGCTGCCGACCCGGTTCTTCATTGACCGGTAGACCCGGCGGAACATGCGGTAGAGGAAGAAGCCGATGGCAATGGCAACGAGTCCGAGCACGGCGGCCAGTACCGGAACCAGCACAGCTGCGAAGACGAGAACCAGCGCGCCAAGATCTTCTGCCAGGCTGCGCACCCATTGGGTGATGGGTTCGGGCACGGCATTGGTCGCCGCGGTCATCGACGATTTGCCCAGGCTCACCGACAGCGCGGAGCCCGCACCGAGCAGTCCGGTGAGGACGGCAACCTCGACTCCCGAATTGGCGCCAAGGCCGATGCCAACCAGGGCGCCGAAAACAGGTCGCAGCCACACCGAGATGGTTTCCATGGACAGATTGAGGAAAGGGATCTTATCCAGGCCGGCCTCGCCGATGGCAAGTACGGCACAGATCGCCAGGACCCACGGATTGGTGATGCTTTCAGGAATCTGCCGTGCCGCAGAAGCGATCATGTCAGGTGCGGTATCGGGGATCACGAGTCCCGCGATGCCCAGGGCCAATACCGTGAAATACGGCCGCAGGCCCGCAGCGGAACCGCTGCCAATGGCCATGAGCGAAGCTGTCAGCGGATCCAATGGACCTCCCGAGCCTGGCGGCCCGGGCCGTGCGGCACCGAGCGCTTTTGGTAGAGGAGATCAGACTAGCAGTCGGGATGCAGTTTTCTGCAGGGCCAAGCTAAGGCTGCCAGGCAGCAGCATCCGGCCGGAGGCGGATGCGCCAGGGCCAGGCAGCCCGGGGAGGACCCGCAACCCTAGAAGAGGCGTCCTGCCGAGTCGTCGACTCCGCGCATTGCGTCGTAATCCAAGGTGAGGCAGCGGATGCCGCGGTCTTCGGCCAAGGTGCGGGCCTGCGGCTTGATCTGCTGGGCGGCGAAGATGCCGGTAACCGGCTTGAGCAGCGGATCGCGGTTCAGAAGCTCCAGATAGCGGGTCAGCTGTTCCACTCCGTCGATATCGCCACGGCGCTTGAGCTCTACGGCAACCGTGGCGCCCTTGGCATCACGGGCCAGGATATCCACCGGACCGATGGCGGTCATGTATTCACGGCGGACCAACTGGTGGCCAGCGCCGAGCAACTCGATCTGCTCGGCCAGCAGGCGCTGCAGGTCGGCTTCGACGCCATCCTTGATCAGCCCCGGATCGGTGCCCAGGATGTGGGCCGAGTCGTGCTCGAAGCTATGGAAGTGGATGGTCAGCTTGTCATCGGTCTTCGCACTGGACACGGTCCAGGTAGCGGTGGCACCCAACGCAGCGGCGTCCTCATCGGGATCTGCCTCACGCAGGATCAACGGCGGATTCATCCAATTCAGCGGCTTGTAGCTGCCGCCGTCCGAGTGGATGAGTACCGAGCCGTCGGCCTTGACCATGATCAAGCGGGTCGCCAACGGAAGGTGGGCTCGAAGACGGCCCTCGTAATCAACTGAACACTTCGCTACCACTAAACGCACCCCACACACTTTACTAGCTGGTTGCGACTTGTGCCGGGAGATACGGCATGATTAAAGACATGCCACGTTCCAACCGCCCGCGCCGCTCCAAGAATTCCCGACCCGCCCAAGGCCGGAAATCCGGCTCCGGCTACGGTTCCGGGGATGAAGAGCAGGGCTACGGTTCGGGCCAGGAAGAGTGGATGCAGCGTGCCCGCTTCGGCGTGGTGCTGCGCCAGGATGCCCCCGACGGCCAATGGCATGTGCGCAAGATTGCGCCGATGAACGCCAACAAGCCCTATTCCTGCCCGGGGTGCCACCGTTCCATCGGAGTTGGAGTTGCCCATGTTGTTGCCTGGCGCGCGGACCACTGGTCGGGCGATGACGCCGCGGCCAACGCGCGCCGCCACTGGCATCCGCACTGCTGGGAAACCCGTTCCTACCGCTACTAGGCCAGCTGCCTGGAGGGGCAGGTGCTAGCGGCGGTCCTGCCGGGCGATGAAGACTTCGCGCAGCAGGATCATGGCGCTGGCTGCCACCGGGATGGCCATGAGCGCACCGGTGACCCCGGCCAAGGTGCCGCCGGCAATCACCGAGATCACCGCGACCGCGCCGGGCACTGCCACCGCACGGCGCATGATGCGCGGCGAAACGAAATACGCCTCGACTTGCAGGTAGCCGAAGTAGCACACCGCGTAGATCAGGGCGGTCTGCCAGCCCAGTGACAATGTCACCAAGGTAACCAGCACGCCGGCGATCACCCCGCCGACCAATGGGATGAAGGCCAGCATCGCCACCAGCAAGGTGAGCAGCGCGGTGAATGGAACACCCAGAATGCTCATCAGCACCAGCGCCACCAGGCAGTTCAGTATGGCCACGGTGGCTTGGCCCATCACGTAATTGCCCACGGAGCGGGTAATGCGCACGGTCAATTCGGCCACGCGGTCGCGTTTGGAGCGCGGGGCCAGGCGCAGCGAGAAGCCCATCATCCCTGGCAGGGAAGCCAGGAAGTAGATGGCCAGCACCAGCACGATCAGCACGCCGAACATGGACTGGGCGACGGTCTGCGATACGCCCAGGACGCCGCCGAACACATTGGTCACCGCGCCCGAATCGCCAAAGAAACGGTCGACCTCGGTAGTGATGCGCTGGGAAATCGCGTATTGCCGGTCGATTTCCCGGACCCAATCGCTATTGAGGAAATCATCCACGATTTCAGGCGCCCGCGTGATGAAGGCGGTGATCTGGTTGACCAGGGTAGGGATGATCAAGGCCATGAAGCCGCCGAAGATCGCCAGCAAGCTGACCATGGTCGCGGCCACGGCCAGCGGACGGGTCATTCCCTTGCGCATCATGAAGCGCACAATCGGATCAAGGCCCAAGGCGATGAACAGCGCAATGGCAATCCAGGTCATCAGCGAACCGACGTTGGTCAGCAGGTAGTAGCCGCCCAGGGCGATGCCCACGCCAATGGTGCCCAAGAAGCCCATGGAAATAGGGTGCAGCGCCGGAATCGGTTCCGGCGAGCCGTCCAGCGGATGCTCCGGTTCCTCGCCCAGGGCCGCACTGCGCTGCGGGGTGTTGAGCATCTTGCCCACGCGTTCGGCGATCTTCTTGGACCAGCCCTCGCGGGACGGATTAGCGCCCGTCGGCGCAGCGCCCGGATAACGGGCCTGCGCGCTGGCGGCCGCAGGTGATTCCGGTTGGGAAATGCCCTCATGAGGCTGGGAATGCGCTGTGGATTCCGGGCCGGAGGTTGCCGGCCCGGAAGAGCGATCCGACGCGTCGGAACGCTGCTCGGGTACGTGCTTATCGCGATGCGGGTGCGGCTGATCAGGCTCCATGGGTCAGAGCATATCGCGCATCGGCCACTGTTAAGTGGTTCAAGACACCGTGCTGTTGCGTTGTTGAGCCAGTTCACAGGCGAGGATCGGAACCATGATCGGCCGCAACTCGTTAGACTTGTCAAAGAACAGCTGTGAGACGTAGGCGAATAGGTGAACTTGTGCGAAAAGTAATCTCCGTGATCGCGATGCTGCTGGGGGCCGCGGCCCTGGTAGTCGGCATCGGACAGAAGACCTTTTGGGCCCCGCCCGAAACGGTGACCGCGAGCATGCCGCAACTAGCTGATGAGGCACCGCTGACCTTGATTGAATCCTCGGTCAACGACCCCAAGCTGGACCCGGTGGAACTGGTGATCAAGTCGAAGGGTGAATTCACTGCTTCCTTGGGCCGCGACTATGACGTCGAGGCGTGGATCGGCGATGCATCGCATGTATCGGTCACCGGCATCGACACCGAAAACCACAAGATGATCGCCGAGCACGCCAAGGGCAAGGCCGATGCGCCTAATCCCGCCGGTGATGACATCTTCTTCGACTCGCAGACCGCGGATCAGACCATGACCTACCGCTGGACCGCTCCGGATTCCGGCGACTGGTCCTTGCTGCTGGCCGCAGGCGGAAAGGATGCCGCTCCGGTGGATATCTCGGTAACCTACGCGAACGACGACGCCATGCCATTTGCCCTGCCGCTGATCATTGCCGGCTCGCTGCTGCTGGTCTTCGGACTGGCCCTGCTGGTCATGCGCCCGGGCAAGCCGAAGAGCGGGGCGAACACCCAGCACTCGGTCGCCGCCGTGGCCGTGGTGGCCCTGGCGATCTCCGGTGTTTCTCTGCCCATGGCGCCAAGCGACGAGTCCAGCGCCAAGCCTTCGGAATCCGAGCAGAAGTCGCAGGACGCCAAGGCGTCCGATGATGCCAAGGGCTCCGAGTCCGCCTCTTCCTCGGTTGGAGAAGTATCCAGCTTCCCGGTCATCACCGAAGAGCAGCTCAAGCGCGTTCTGGCTGATGCCCAGAAGCAGGTAGCCAAGGCCGATGAGAAGAGCGACGCCAAGGCCCTGGAACCACGCACCGCCGGTGCGTTCAAGTACCTGCGCGATAAGCGCTACGACATGCTCAAGGAGAAGTTCGAGGTAGACAAGCCGCTGGCGCTCAATACCCAGGTCATCCGCTCGGCCGCTGTGCCGAATGCGAATGAAGCCAAGTTCCCCCGCGTAATCTCCGTGGTGACCGCGAAGAACAATGATGCCGACACCCTGCCGCAGGCGCTGACCCTGGTGCAGGCCAACGCCCGCGATAACTTCAAGGTGGTCTTCGCCGGCCAGATGCTGCCGAACTCCACCTTCCCGGGCATCGCCGTTGGCGACCCGTCGACCAAGCAGCTTGCTGCCAACGCCGAGGGCCTGCAGATGACCCCGGAGAAGGCCCTGGAAGCACTGGGCAAAGTGCTGACCGATGGCAATGCCAAGGACAAGGACAAGTTTGCCGAATCGGACTTCATCAAGGCGGTGCACGCAGCCCAGAAGGATGAGTCCAAGGAAGCCAACGAGGCGGACGTCAAGTACAACCGCACGGTCACCAAGGGCGACACCAAGGTGGTTTCCACCCCGGATGGCGGAGCGATTGTTACCGGCAAGCTGAACAACAAGGCGCTCTTCGTGCGCACCGAAGACGCTGACCCGCTCAAGAGCACCGACAAGCTGACCGAACAGCTGCTGGGATCCAGCTCCTCGAACGGCGACGTGGAAAGCACCTACGCCGAACCGGTGATGTTCTACCTGCCAGCCGACGGTTCCAAGGACAAGATCCAGCTGATCTCTGCAAGCCAGATCCTGCTCGATGTGAAGGAAGTTGACTAACCCCCATGACTGATCAGAACATTCCCTCAACCCGCGGTGCGGTAGATCTCTCCGCCCTGGCCAGCCAAGGCCCGGAAGCTACCGGCAGCATGCCGGCTGGTCCGGCAAGCTGGACCACCAATCTGGATGAGGCTGCGTTCCAGCAGTTCGTCGGCATGTCCCAGCAGGTACCTGCCATCGTTTCCCTCGGCTCGCCTCGCGTGCAGGTCTCGGCAGAGCTGGATGCGACGCTGCGCAAGCTGGTGGATGCCAAGGGCGGCAAATTCATCCTCGGCCTGGTGGATGCGGAAACCTACCCGCAGATCGCCCAGGCCTTCCAGGCCCAGCAGATCCCGATGGTGGTGGCGCTGATCAAGGGCCAGCCGGTGCCGCTGTTCCAGGGTCCTGCCGAGGAACAGCAGATTGTCCAGGTTTTCGCACAGCTTGAACAGCTCGCAGTCCAGCAGGGCATGAGCGGTACCGCCCCGGCATTCTCCGGGCAGGCCGGCGAACCTGAACCAGAGCTGCCGCCGCTGCACCAGAAGGCCGTGGACGCCATCGATGCCGGGGACTACGCCGCCGCCGAGGCCGCCTACCTGGAAGCGTTGAACGAGAAGCCGAACGACAAGGACGCGCAGATCGGCGTGTACCAGGTTCGACTGCTCTCGCGTACGCACAACCTGGATCTGAACAAGTCCCGCGAGCAAGCCGCGCAGAACCCTGAAGACATCGCAGCCCAGCTGGATGTAGCAGATCTGGACGTGGTGGGCGGGCATGTCGAAGATGCCTTCGCCCGACTGGTTTCGCTGATCTCCCGCCTGGCTGATGAAGACCGCGAGCGGGTCCGCCGTCGCCTGATTGAGCTCTATGCGGTAATCGGCAACAGCGATCCACGCGTGGCTGCCTCGCGGCAGAAACTGGCACGCGTACTCTTCTAGGCTGACGTCCAGGGACTGGACCAAGCAGTTCAACCGCCGTGGCCCAGGGTTTTTCCCTGGGTCGCGGCGGTTGTCTTAGACCTGGGTTTAACTCCAAAGGATGATGCGTTCTGACTAGGGGCATTGCTAGCCTTAAGCTATGAATCAGATCGCACTGGACATTCGGGGTCTTGCCAAGCAATTCGGCGCCAAGATTGCCGTGAACAACGTCAGCCTGCAAGTTCCTGCGGGTTCCTTCTACGGTCTTGTCGGACCCAATGGTGCCGGCAAGACCACCATGCTTTCCATGGCCACTGGATTGCTGCGCCCGGATTCAGGCCAAGCGCTGGTCAACGGCGTGGATATCTGGGCTGATCCGCAAGCGGCCAAGGCCACGTTGGGAGTCCTGGCTGATGGCGTGCGCCAGTTTGACCGGCTGACCGGCCGCCAGCTGGTGACCTACTCGGGATTGCTGCGCGGCATGGAACGCGCAGAAGTTGCCCAGCGTACCGAAGACCTGCTGCGCGTGATGGATTTGCTCGATGACGGCGACAAGCTGGTGGTGGACTACTCGGCCGGCATGACCAAGAAGATTTCCTTGGCTACCGCGATGATCCACTCGCCAAAGCTGCTGGTTCTGGACGAGCCGTTCGAGGCGGTGGACCCGGTATCTGCGGCGAATATCCGCGACATCCTGAATAACTACGTTGAATTCGGCGGCACCGTCATCGTTTCCTCGCATGTGATGGACCTCGTCCAGCGCATGTGCACGCATGTCGCGGTCATTTCCGATGGCATGCTCAAGGCGCAGGGCACCGTGGATGAAGTCCGCGGCGGCATGAGCCTGGA
The DNA here is from genome assembly GCF_044743685.1 of Glutamicibacter sp. NPDC087583. NCBI lineage: Bacteria > Bacillati > Actinomycetota > Actinomycetes > Micrococcales > Micrococcaceae > Glutamicibacter > Glutamicibacter sp. NPDC087583. The sequence continues at coordinate 169,178 of NZ_JBIUWY010000005.1, forward strand.
AGATCGCTTCGTCGATCTGGTGGGCGGCCGCGCCAATAATGAAGGGCTGTCATGGTTGCGCACGTCCTAAGCCTGAAACTGCGCTTGCTCGCCAACGGCTTCAAGCGCTCCGTCGGCCAGCTCATCGGCGTCATTATCGGTGGCCTGTACGCACTGGGCATGATCACCATGCTGACCTTGGCCATGTGGTTTACCGCCGGCGATATTCCTTTCCAGAGCGAAATCTTCACCCTGATCGGCTCGGCCGTGGTGCTGGGCTGGGCCATCATCCCGCCGCTGCTGACCGGTGTTGACCTCACCCTGGAACCTTCACGCTTTGTCCACTTCGGGATTCCGGAAAAGACCTTGGGGCCAGCGCTGGTGCTGGCTGGCTTCATCTCGATTCCCGCGGTGCTGACCATTGCGGGCCTGCTCGGCGCCTCGCTGATGTGGCGCTTCGATGCGGGCGCGCTCATGCTGGCCCTGCTGGCAGCGGTGGCGACCGCGGTGATGGCGATTCTTCTTTGCCAGTATCTGGTGATCATGGCGACCGCACTGCGGGCCAAGCGCCGATTCCGTGAATTGACCTTCGTGCTGCTGTTCGTGGTGCTCATCGCCTTGGGGCCGATCGTGACCTCGGCATTGGCTGCCGCGCAGAGCATGAGCGACTGGATCCAGCCGATTGCCTCGGTCTTGGGCTACACCCCGTTGGGTGCCTTTGCCGCGATTCCCGGGGCTTTTGCCTCGGCGCACTACGGCCAGATGGCGATCCATCTGGCGCTGGGCTTGCTCTACCTTGGCGGACTGTACCTCCTGCTGGCTCGAGCTACCGCCAAAGCCACGGTGACCCCGCCGCCAGAGCAGCGCGCTGCCACGGCCAAGGGGCTGGGCTTCTTCAAGTTGATGCCGGCCACGCCAACGGGCGCCGTGGCTGCCCGCGCACTGACCTACTGGTTCAAGGATCCGCGCTATGCCATTGGCGTGCTCATTGTGCCGATGCTGCCGTTGCTCTTCTGGTTCACCGGCAACCAGACCGGCAGCTACGTGATGATGTTCCTGCTGGGCCCGTTGATCGGCATCTTGATGGGCTTCTCCATCTCGGCCGACATTTCCTATGACAACACCGCCTTTGCGCTGCACGCGCTGACCGGCATTTCCGGACGTGCTGATCGGGCAGGGCGAGTGCTGTCCTGTTTCCTGATTGCCATCGTTCCGGTCCTGGCGGCAGCCATTTTGCCGGGCCTCATCTCCGGTGCGCTGTGGCGCATCCCGGGAGACCTGGGCCTGTCACTGGCGGGGCTGCTCATCGCGTTGGGCGTCGCGTCGGTGTCCTCGGCCCGCTACACCTATTCGGTGCCGCTGCCGGGTGATAACCCGATGAAGACCCCTCCGGGCAATGGCATGCGCATTGCGCTGACCCAGCTGGGAATCATGCTTGCCATGGGCCTCCTGCTGATCCCGGTACTCATTCCCTACATCATCGGCTGGGTGAAGCAGTCGCAGTCCTTCGGCTTCATCACCTTGGGCGCGGGCCTGGCCGTGGGTATCGGACTGATGCTCGGCGGCATTGCCCTCGGTGGCAAATGGTACGAAAAGCGCACTCCTGAGCTGATGCAGTCGGTCATCCTCAATAAGTAGGCGCAGCAGCCGAATTGCTGCCTCCGGCCGTCTAGCGGGACGCTGTTTTCCGCTAGGCGGCCGTTTGCCTGCCTTGGGTGCAAGGAGGTTCACAGGATATTGATCGGGTCGCGCCCAATTGGCGCAATATCGACTTCCAACGGCACCGCAACGCATCGCAAGAACATTGAAAAATGGTTGTTGACTTGCAGCGAGGAAGAAATCGATGGGGCGGCCTAGTGCAGCGCGGCAAAGTCAATGTGGACAAGCTCCCATGCTTGCCACGCGGACAGCAGTGGCAATCCGTATTAGACTTGGAGGCATGGTGGAACAGTCTGAAGAAACCCGCGGTGGCACTGCCACGATTGAACGTACCGAGACAACCCAGAGTGTCGAGGCCGGAGATCATGAGCGTTTTGCTCACTACGTGCAGAAGGAAAAGATCATGGAGTCGGCAATGACCGGCGACCCAGTGATCGCTCTGTGCGGCAAGGTCTGGACGCCAGGCCGAGATCCGCAGAAGTTCCCGGTATGCCCCGAGTGCAAGGAAGTCTACGACTCCATGATGGGGTAGTGCTGCGAATGAACTAGCACTACTTCACACAATGCACGCGGCCGGGAAAAGGTAAATGACCGAGACACTCTTTGATTTTGGCGACAAGCTTCCACTAGAAGACAAGCTGCCGGTAGCGTATCCGGAACGTGCGGCTTGGGGAACTGGGCCGAAGCTGCGTGCCTGGCAGGCCGAGGCCTTGGCTCTGTACTTCGATACGGAGCCCAAGGACTTCATGGCAGTGGCGACCCCTGGCGCAGGTAAGACCACCTTCGCGCTGCGCCTGGCCAAAGTGCTGATCGACTCGGGCAAGATCAACCGCATGATCGTTGTCGCGCCCACCGACCACCTGAAAAAGCAGTGGGCGGATGCGGCGGCGCGTGTGGGCATCTCACTGGACCCGAACTACAAGAACTCCGACGGCCGGCACGGCTCGCACTACATGGGCGTGGTGGTGACCTATGCCCAGGTCTCGCTGAAGCCCGCGGTGCACCGCGCGAAAACCGAAGATGCCCGCACCCTGGTGATCATGGATGAGGTCCACCACGCAGGCGATGCGCTGTCCTGGGGCGATGGCATTCGTGAAGCATTCGAACCGGCCACCCGGCGGCTTGCCCTGACCGGTACCCCGTTCCGTTCCGATGCGGCCCCGATTCCTTTCGTGCAGTATGTGGACGAGGGCGATGGCATTCGCCGTTCCAAGGCGGACTACACCTACGGCTACGGCAGCGCCCTGGCCGACCACGTGGTCCGTCCGGTGCTGTTCATGGCCTATTCGGGCAATATGCGCTGGCGTACCTCCGGCGGCGAGGAGATGGAAGCAAACCTCGGCGAAGGCTTCACCAAGGATGTCACCGCCCACGCCTGGCGTACCGCGCTGGATCCGCACGGCGACTGGATCCCGTCGGTGCTGCAGGCCGCTGACCGGCGGCTCTCGGAGGTCCGCCGCACCGTGAAGGACGCCGGCGGCCTGATCATCGCCACGGACCACGAGGACGCGCGCGGCTACGCGGCCCAGCTCGAAGCGATCTGTGGCGAGAAGGTCACCACCATTCTTTCCGATGACCCCAAGGCATCGCAGAAGATCGACGATTTCTCCGAATCCGACGCGCGCTGGATGGTTGCGGTGCGCATGGTGTCCGAAGGCGTGGACGTTCCGCGTCTCTGCGTGGGCGTTTATGCGACGTCCACCTCCACTCCGTTGTTCTTCGCCCAGGCGGTCGGCCGCTTCGTGCGTAGCCGCAAGCGCGGCGAGGTGGCTTCGGTCTTCCTGCCCTCGGTGCCGATCCTGATGGCCTTGGCCAACGAGATGGAAGTCGAACGTGACCACGCCTTGGACCGTGAAGGTTCCAAGGACGAAGACGGGCTGGACGATTCGCTGCTGGAAGCGGCGAACAAGGAAGACAAGGCCAGCGACGAGCTGACGCGCAACAAGTTCGAGGCGCTGAACTCGCAGGCCTCCTTTGACCGCGTGCTCTTCGACGGCGGCGAATTCGGTACCGGCGCCGACATCGGCAGTGAAGAAGAACTCGGCTTCCTGGGGATCCCGGGCCTGCTGGATACCGAACAGGTTTCCGAGCTGCTGCGCAAGCAGCAGAACAAGCAGATTTCCAAGGGCGGCACCAAGCCCGAGCCGGTCTCGGACCACCGCCGCATGATGGAGCTGCGCACCAAGCTGTCGAAGAATGTCTCGGCATGGGCTGCCCGCACCGGCACCCCGCACGGGCAGATCCACAACAAGCTGCGCAGCGTCTGCGGCGGGCCTGCAGTGCCGCAGGCTACTGCTGACCAGCTGCAGGCGCGCATTGACAAGCTGCAGGACTGGTTCGTCGGGCGAAAATAGGCTCCACGAGAGAACGGCTTTGCCCCTGACCGGAAAATTCGGTCAGGAGCAAAGCCGTTTCTGCTTTCCGGGGGATCATCAACCCAGCGAAATCACCGTTACCCCGGCTGCCCTCAGTTCCTCGCGTATCGCCGGCAGATTCTCCGGCGAGACTGCTGCGGTCAGCGGAGAAATGATGGTCGTGGTGAATCCTGCTTCAGCTGCATCGAAGGCGGTCGCCTTTACGCAATGATCCGCGGCGAGGCCTACGACATCTACAGAGTCAATGCCTCTGGCCTTGAGCCATGGACCTAGCAGTTCTCCGCTTTCATCAGCCTGGTCAGCCGATGGATCCAGCACTCTGGCTTCGAAACCCGAATAGGCTGCGGTGAAGCGCCCCTTGGCGAAGTGCGCATCCAGGGGCACCTCGGCGAGCTGCGGATGCAGGGCGGCGCCAGATGTTCCGGCGACACAGTGCACCGGCCAGGAATCAATGAAGTCGGGGGTTTCCGAGAAATGATTCCCGGGCTCGATATGCCAATCCTGGGTGGTGACGATTGCCGAGTAGGCATCGCGGCGTTCGGCAATATCCGCGGCAATGGCCGTTGCGACGGCGTTGCCGCCGGTCACGGCCAGGGCTCCGCCTTCGCAGAAGTCGGGTTGGACATCAATGATCAACAGGGCTCTGCTCATCGCTGCCTCCTGGCTGGGGGAAGTGTAGAGATTGGAAAACTGCGGACCGCAGGATCCTTGAATCTGGATCCTACGTCCCGCAGCTGGGATTTTCGTGTGTTCGACTAGTCCTGGATCATGACGGTCGGGATGACCGGTTCGCCACGCTGCATCTTGCGTGCCACGCCTGGCAGTTCCTGGACCGATGCGAAGTGGCGCTCGGTGGCGAGCTTGACGCCAGCTGCACCCACGTACGCCTGATCGATCTCGCCATGGCGCACCAACGGGACCACCAGATCCCGCTCGGGGCCGCCGGTGGTGTACTCGGAAGTGGAGACGATTTCAGCGACAGCGCGGTTGCGTTCATTGAGCTGGCGCACCGCGTACTTGCGCCCGCCCACGCTGGCCTTGTTCGCCGCGGCCTTGGCGACCGGAATCCATTGCCCCGAATCGTCTTGGCGGGCAACCAGCTTGTAAACCATCGACGCGGTCGGATGGCCGGAGCCGGTGACCAATGCCGTGCCGACGCCATAGGCGTCAACCGGGGCGCTGGCCAGGGCGGCGATCGCGTACTCGTCGAGGTCCGAGGTCACGGTGATCTTGGTGTTCCAGTTGCCCAGGTCATCAAGCAGCTCGCGAACCCAGCCTGCCTGCTGCACCAGGTCGCCCGAGTCCAGCCGGACTCCGCCTAGTTCCGGACCCGCAACTTCAACCGCGGTGCGTACGCCCTTCTCCACGTCGTAGGTATCCACCAGCAAGATGGTGTCCTTGCCCAGCGAGGCAACCTGCGCTTCGAAGGCGGCGCGCTCGGTGTCGTGAAGCAGGGTGAACGAGTGGGCCGAAGTGCCAACGGTCTTCAAGCCATAGCGGGCACCGGCTTCCAAATTGGACGTTGAAGTGAATCCGGCAATCATGGCGGCCCGCGCGGCAGCCACTGCTGATTCCTCATGGGTGCGGCGCGAGCCCATCTCGATACATGGGCGTTCGCCGGCCGAGGCGATCATTCGCGATGCCGCCGAAGCGATGGCCGAATCATGGTTCATGACCGAGAGCAGGAAAGTCTCGATAACGCAGGCTTCAGCGAAAGTCGACTCCACGGTCAGCAGCGGCGAATTCGGGAAGTACAACTCGCCCTCGGCGTAGCCGGAGATGCTGCCGGTGAAGCGGAAGTTCTCCAGGTACTTGATGGTTTCCGCGTTGACTACCTTGTTGTCGCTGAGGAAACGCAGCTGTTCGTCATCGAAGCGGAAGTTTGCCAACCCTTCGAGCACGCGACCAGTACCTGCGACCACGCCATAGCGCCGGCCCTCGGGCAAGCGGCGAGCGAATGCCTCGAAGACAGACGGGCGGTGAGCTGCACCGGATCCCAGCGCTGCTTGGAGCATGGTCAGCTCATAGTGGTCGGTGAAGAGACTGGTGCGCATGTGACGCTCCTGATGATCGGAAAAGGCCTTATACGGTGCTGCTTGGGAAAGCAGACCGGTTTTACTGTATAACGGCTCACGCTCAAGGTGATATTTGCCGTGTCCGGTGTTGCGTTCAGCTTCCAAGCGTAAAATGGAAGCCATGACCGCAATGCCCGATGTACTTTCCGAATTTGAAACCCTGGTATCCCAAGACAAGCCCTGGCGCTTGGTCGTGTGGAATGATCCAGTGAACTTGATGAGCTACGTATCCTACGTGTTCCGTTCCTACTTTGGTTTCAGCGCGGAAAAAGCCGAGAAGCTCATGCTGCAGGTGCACCATGACGGCTTCTGCACGGTGCGCAGCGGCAGCCGCGAAGCTATCGAATCCGATGTGCAGGCAATGCACGGATTCGGCCTGAACGCAACGATGACCCAGGGAGCCTGAACGTGGCGAAGGCCTTCAAGAACGGTTCCAAGGGCATTACCGGAACACTGCACTCCGCAGAACGAAAACTGATCCGCGAACTCTTCGGCGATGTCATTGGAATGCTCGAGGAGCGTGCGCAGCTGCACCAGTTGCCCGAAGATGTTGATCCGCTTTACGCCCTGACCGGCATGCGGCCCGAGTCCATGGACCTGCCGCCGGTTTCCGACCCGGCGCTGGCCAGGCTGCTGCCGGATGCCAGCGATGACGCAGTGGCCGCCGCGGAGCATCGCCGGCTGACCGAAGCCGACCTGATCGCGCAAAAGGTTGGCCGCCTGCGCGAGGCCCAGATGCTGCTGGACACCGAAAAGCTGGTCTTGGACAAGGACACCGCGACGCGTTTTGCCCAAGCGCTGAACGACGTGCGCCTGGTGCTCGCAGAGCGCCTGGAAATCCGCAGTGAAGAGGATTCGGCCCGGGTCGCAGAGGTGCTCGATGCATCCGAGGTGAACACCCCGGACGAATATATGTCCTTGGTGTACAACCTGATTTCATGGGTCCTCGATACCCTGATGGCTGCACTGATGGATGCGGAGTTCTAATCCATGAATTCCTACTTTGCTACCGGGCAGGTCTCGGCCCCGGAGGCCAATACCCCCATCGGCATTTTCGACTCGGGCGTTGGCGGGCTGACCGTGGCCCGCGCGATCATTGACCAGCTGCCGGGCGAATCGCTGATCTACGTGGGGGATACCGCCAACTCTCCCTATGGCCCGCTGCCCATTGCCCAGGTTCGTGCCAATGCGCTGGGGGTGATGGATGAGCTGGTCGATGGTGGCGTGAAGCTGCTGGTGATTGCCTGCAATTCGGCCTCTGCCGCGGTGCTGCGCGATGCTCGCGAGCGCTATACCGCGCGCTATGGCATCCCGGTCGTCGAGGTCATCCAGCCGGCGGTGCGCCGTGCGGTAGCCGGCACGAAGAATGGCAAGATCGGCATCATCGGCACCCAGGCGACTGTTGGTTCACGCGCCTACGAGGACGCCTTTGCGGCCGCGCCGAACTTGCAGGTCTCCACCGTGGCCTGCCCGCGCTTCGTGGAGTTCGTGGAGTCCGGCATTACCGCCGGTGCCGAGCTGCTGGAGATCGCGCAGGAATACCTGGCGCCGCTGCAGGCCGCCGATGTAGACACCCTGGTTCTGGGATGCACGCACTATCCGTTGCTGACCGGCGTGATCTCCTATGTCATGGGGGATTCGGTCAGCTTGGTTTCGAGTGCCGAGGAAACGGCAAAGGACGTTTTCCGGGCGTTGACCCGCCATGCCCTGGTGCGCAACGACGGCGCCGCGGCGCGTCATGAGTTCCTAGCCACAGGCAACGCTGATAGCTTTGGTGTACTGGCTCGCCGATTCCTCGGACCCGAGGTGCTGCAGGTGCGCCACGTGGACCATGTAGCCGCCCACTATCCGACCGGAGCTATTTCGCGGATTACCCCGCAGATGATTGCCGCGTCGAAAGCGAGTAACGAATGAAGCTGACCATCATTGGATGCACCGGGTCATTCCCAGGGCCGGGATCGCCCGCTTCCTGCTACCTGGTGTCGGCCTTTGATGGCACGCGCGACTGGAAGATCCTGCTGGATCTGGGCTCCGGCGCGTTGGGCGTGCTTCAGCGTTACACCGATTTAAAAGACATTGACGGGATCATGATTTCCCATCTGCATCCCGATCACTGCATGGACCTTTGCGGTTTGCATGTGGCGATTCGCTGGGACCCGACGGGCTGGGGCCGGGACCGGATGCTGGTGCACGGTCCGGAAGATACTGCCGAACGCATTGAAACGGCCTACTCCCTGCCCGATGGCGACACCATGGCCAAGGACTACGACTTCCAGGTCTGGAAATCCTTGCAGCCGGTGAACATCGGTCCCTTCACCATCACTCCCTACCCGGTGCGCCACCCGATCAAGGAAGCCTATGCGCTGCGCGTGGAAGCGCATGAGCCGGGCCCCGATGGCGAGTTGCTGACCAGCGTGCTGACCTATTCCGGGGACACCGACAGCTGCGATGGCCTGGTTGAGGCAGCCCGCGGCGCTGACATGTTCCTGTGCGAAGCGGCCTTCGAAGAGGGCCGCGATGACCATATCGACGGCGTGCACCTGACGGGCAAGCGTGCTGGCGAAATGGCGACCGCGGCCGGTGCCGAGCGCATGCTGCTGACGCACATTCCGGTATGGACCGACATCAACAAGGTAGTCGAGGAAGCCAAGGAAACCTACGACGGCGGGATCGCTGTTGCCGTTTCCGGGGTGACTTACGGCGTGTACTCCGGCAGCCTGAAGGAAGACAAGGACCCGGCCCTGTTCAAGGGGGAGCGCGGTACCGACTACCTGAAGACCCGTACCGGCACCATGCCGACCATCAAGTACGAGAAGACCCGCAAGTTCCCCTTGCTCAAACGCAAGAAGTAGGCACGCGGAACCGGGAAAAAGCACTGGCGGACAGGAAGAAATATCCTCTGCGCCGGTGCTTTTCGCGTTCCCGGAAGCAGCCTAGCCGGCGCCGTGCTTGGCGCCCCAGGGCTTGTCGTATTTGCTGGCCAGTCGGGTCAGGGCCAATGCGGCGACCAGCAGTCCCACGTCGCGCAGGGCGACATCGAGGAAGATGCCCATCGAGACCAGATTGACGATGATGCCCAGCAGCCACAGTGACAGCACATAGCTCGCGTAGCGCGGCTTGATGATCATCGATGCGGCGGCAACCAGTTCCACCACGCCAACGAAATGCATGGCGGTTTGCGCGGAGAACGGCACGATGGCAATGATCCACGGGGCCAGGTATTCCGGCCAGTAGGTCATGACGTTCGCGAACTTGTCCAGTCCCATCAGCAGGGGCAGGACGACAAATCCAATGCGCAGGATCCAGAATGCGCTCAACGACGGGTCGGTGTTGACTCGTGCAGCTGTTGTTGCCCGTATGTGCGAGACCGGATGCTTCTCGCTCCATGAGGCGCTCATGGCGATCACCCTCCAAAGGTTTGAACGTATACCCAGAATTCGCCTCTCAGGCCTATTTGTCAAGATCCATTGTTGATAGAATTCTGGCATGTCGACAAAACTGAGCTTGCAGCAAGATGCGGTCCTCAAATCGCTCAACGATCCGGTTCGGCGGCGACTGTTCGAATTCATTTCGCAAAGTCCGCAACCGGCAGGACGCGACGCGGCATCCAAGGCCGCAGGAATCAGCCGGACCCTGGCCGCCTACCATCTGGACCGGCTGGCAAGCGCAGGATTGCTGGCGGTGACTTTCGCACGGCCGGAAGGCAAAAACGGGCCGGGGGCCGGGCGCACCGCGAAACTTTACGCGCTCGCCCAAGAGGAAGTATCCGTGAGCTTGCCAGCGCGCAATTACCGCCTCTTGGGCAGCTTGCTGGCGAACGCGGCCAGTGCCGATGCCTCGGGGGCTGTGCTCCAGGCGCTGCGTCAGGCGGCACGTGGCGAGGGGCAGAACCTGGGGCAGGCCGGTGACGGGCTCGTGCCGCTGCTGGACGAGCTGGGCTATGCGCCTGAAGCAGACGAGCGAGGAGAGATCTCCATGGGGAACTGCCCCTTCCATCTGGTCGCGCAGCAGCAGACCGAACTGGTCTGCTCCATGAACTATGAACTGGTTTCAGGCGTCTTGGAGGGGTGCCAGTTGGATTGCAGCCGGGCCGAGCTGAGCCCGCGTCCCGGGCGATGCTGCGTTGTGGTGCATCCTCAGTAGCTGCCAAGGATGCGCCACGAGGTGCATTTCACCGTAACTCGCGGGTTCACCCGTACAGATCGCGCGGTGCGCGTGGTTAGGATGGAAGCATGACTTTACGCGCTGACGGCCGAGGAGCCGCGCAACTTCGAGACATTACCATCACCCGTGGCTGGTCCGCTCAGGCCGAAGGCTCGGCGCTGATCGAATTCGGCAACACCCGCGTGCTGTGCACCGCGTCCTTCACCGAGGGCGTGCCACGCTGGCTCAAGGGCGAAGGCACCGGCTGGGTCACCGCTGAATACGCGATGCTCCCACGTGCTACCAACACCCGCAACTCCCGCGAATCGGTCAGGGGTAAGCTCTCGGGCCGCACCCATGAGATTTCCCGCCTGATCGGCCGCTCGCTGCGTGCCGTCGTGGACACCAAGGCCCTGGGCGAAAACACCATCGTGCTGGACTGCGACGTCCTGCAGGCCGACGGCGGCACCCGCACTGCCGCCATCACCGGTGCCTACGTGGCACTGGCAGAAGCAATTTCCTGGGCCCGTTCGCAGGGCATCGTGAAGGCCAACGCCAAGGTGCTCACCGACTCGGTCGCCGCGATCTCGGTGGGCATCATCGATGGCACCCCGATGCTGGACCTGCCCTACGAGGAAGATGTTCGCGCCGAGACCGACATGAACGTCGTGGTCACCGGATCCGGCGACTTCGTCGAGGTCCAGGGCACCGCCGAAGGGGTTCCATTCAAGCGCGAGGAGCTGGATGCCCTGCTGGACCTGGCCCTTGGCGGTACCAACGAGCTGGCCGAGATCCAGCGTGAAACCCTGAGCAGCACCAAATGAGCAAGCCGGTACTGGTGCTTGCCTCGCGCAACCAGGGCAAGCTGCGCGAATTGCGCGAATTGCTGCGCGGGCAGGTGCCGGGCTTGGATGTTGACAGCCAGGTCATCGACGCCGCCACCGCTGGGGCTGCCGATCCGGTTGAAGACCAGGTCACCTTCCAGGGCAATGCGCTGAAAAAGGCCCGCGAGATCTCGGCATCCACCGGCCTGGTGGCGCTGGCCGATGATTCCGGTTTGAGCGTGGATGTGCTCGGGGGAGCGCCGGGAATCTTCTCGGCGCGCTGGTCCGGGGTGCACGGCAATGACGAAGCGAATATCGATCTGCTGCTCGGGCAGCTCGGCGATATTGCTGCCGAGCACCGCGCAGCGCAGTTCGTCTGCGCCGCGGCACTGGCTACCCCAGAGGGTGCCGAGCACGTGGAACTGGGCAAGGTCGAGGGCGTGCTGCGCACCGAGCGTGCCGGCGAGCATGGGTTCGGCTATGATCCGATCTTCGAACCGGCCGGTGCCGGCAAGTCCATGGCCCAGCACACTCCGGAGGAGAAGAACGCGATCTCGCACCGGGCTCGCGCCTTCGCCGCGTTGCTGCCCAGCATCATCGACGAGGTCACCAAGGCCTTGGCCAAGTAGCCTCCAAATCCCGGATAGAACAAGAACGCCAGCAAATCCTGAAACGGATTTGCTGGCGTTCTTGCGCTAGTGCGGGAAGTTCTCGCCGAACCGTGCCAGGGCCAGATAGGGCCGCTCGTCGAACTCGGTCACCAGGTATTGGGTTTCGCATGCGCGGCACTGCCACTGTGCGGGAGGCCCCACAGGCATCATGCAGCCAGCGGTGACGTACTCGTCGTCATCGGGCATGAAGCTTGGCATTCCCCAGATGATCTTCAGTGGATTGCGTTCCCCGCATTCCGGGCAGACAGGCTTCGCGAACTTCCGAAGCTGTTCCAGGGTTGGCTGGTGGGCCATGTCGTGGCAGCCACGGCAAAGCAGCACCACCTCATCGGCATGGTCCTGGATCTCCCAACGCAGGCCGTTGTGATGGCTCTGCGGCAGATGGACCTCGGGCCTGGCAGAAATATCCCGATCGCAGATTTCGCAAGCAAGCGGTTCATACGGTGAAGCCTTCTGGAGGATGGCCACTACGCCCAGCACCTCATTGGCCTTCGCAGGCTGCGAGGGAGTGCAAGGTCCGGCGGTGACGAATATCGGGCGGGGGCGTTCGAGAAGATCCCCGATGCTGCCCAGAAGCTTCTGGGCAAGGGAATCTGCCAAATACTGCGAGCGTCCTGGAAGTTCTGCGCCGATCATGGACTCGAGCTCAGCCACGGAGATCGGGTCGGTGAAGGTCGCCAAATTGGTGAAGGTGAGCCGCTCCGCCTCATCGGCTTCGGTGATTTCAAGGCTGGCAATCAACGCTGGAGTGCCCTCCAATGCCGTCAGGACGAGATCGCCTGCCCGCAGGGGGTCCTCCAAATTCCAGCGGAATGACTCGTTCTCCTGCCCCAGGGCCGCCGCGGAAGCCAGTGCATTTGCCTGGCGGCACCAATATACCGGCTGGCCCTTCGTGCCGGTGAGCAGTGCGCGATTCAATGCCGCTTGGTTCGGGCGGCGCAAGGGGTAGTCCAGGATATTGCGGCCGGGACGCTGCATGGTGCCAGCGCGCGAGTCCTGGATTCTGGCGATCAGCTCGCGCCGGGTAGCGCGGGCCATTTCTTCACCGGTGGATTCGGGGAAAAGCACCGTGTACAGCCCGAGCAGGATCTGGCGATCCAATGCTCCGAGAAGCGGATCCGGAGCCTCAAGGCGATTGAAAAGTTCTTGCATGGTCCCTCCCATAAAGGCCTGCAATCCGTGGATTGCGGTCATTGCCCAGCGTGCGATCACTATTTTCCTGGGCCAGATACTGCAAATTATTCGTAGCCATCGCCAGCCCTTCCCGGTTTCGGGTTGCGCCATGCGTTGTCTCGGTCTGCAGCTCCATTTCCGTGCTCACCACGGTGAACGCACCATCGCCGGTGCCCGTTCCAGGCAGCCCCGTCGACAGTTCCCAGCATAGATAGCGAGGCGGACAGTTTGGGGTACCGGATTTTCCGTGGATATTTTGCCGCCCCGCTATTGCACAGAACCGAACTAGGTTCTATGGTTAGTTACATGAGTAACTAACCCACTAACTAACCTAGTGGAAATGAGCACGGAGAGGAGCCAGCATGATTGATGATTCAAAACCGATCTTCTTGCAGATTGCTGAGCTGATTGAGAACGACATCATCTCTGGTGTTCTTGCAGAAGAAGCGCAAGTTCCTTCAACCAATGAATTCGCAGCGTTCTACCGGATCAATCCGGCCACAGCAGCCAAGGGAATCAACCGGCTCGTGGAAGACGGACTGCTCTACAAGAAGCGGGGGATCGGCATGTTCGTCACCGAAGGTGCACCGCGGCGGCTGCGAGAACAGCGCCGCGAGAAATTCCAACAGCAATTCATCACCCCATTGACCGCAGAAGCCTCCAAGCTGGGCATTGGCCTGGATGAGCTGGTCGCCATGATCAAGACCGGTTCGGATTCTTGAAACATCTCTACTAGGCAGGGAGGAACGACATGCCACGAACGACAGCAATCGCCACACGCGAGCTGAGCAAGACCTACAAGGACGTGCGAGCGCTCGACAACGTCAGCCTGGAACTGGAACCCGACCGTATCTACGGGCTGCTTGGACGGAACGGGGCCGGCAAGACCACGCTCATGTCCATCCTGACCGGGCAGAACTATGCGGACCGAGGCACCGCCGAAATCTTCGGCCACGCCCCCTTCGAGCATGATCCGACGCTCTCGCGCATCTGCTTCATCCGCGAATCCCAGAAGTACCCCGATGACTTCAAGGTCCACCAGGCCTTCAAATCCGCAGCCCTGTTCTTCGAGAACTGGGATGAGGAACTGGCCCAGGATCTCGTCGAGGCGTTCGCACTGCCGACCAGGCGCAGGATCAAGAAGCTCTCCCGCGGGCAGCTGTCCGCGGTGGGCGTGATCATCGGCATGGCCTCGCGGGCTGACATCACGTTCTTCGACGAACCCTACCTCGGCCTGGACGCGGTAGCGCGGCAGATCTTCTATGACCGCCTCGTCGAAGACTTCGCGGAATATCCACGCACCATCGTGCTCTCCAGCCACCTGATCGATGAAGTCGCCAACCTGCTCGAACACGTCATCGTGATCGACAAGGGGCGAATCGTCATCGACTCGGATGCCGAAGAGCTGCGCGGCACAGCGGTAACGGTAACTGGCGAGGACGCCAAGGTCCAGGAATTCATCGGCTCCGCGCAGATAATCCATCGTGATGCACTCGGCGCCCTGGCCAGCGTCACCATCAAGGCCAAGCTGGATTCGGAGCAGCGCGAACAAGCGAAGCTCATGGGCCTGGACCTGAGTCCGGTGTCGCTGCAGCAACTGGTAGTCCGCAGCGCCTTGAGCAGCACAACCGAAACAGGGATCGACGAACGGACGGAGGCAAGAAAATGAACCGCATCATCAAAGTCGCCCGCATGCAACTGATCAACAAAGCCACTTTCATTGGAATCCCGCTGATAATCCTGGGTGGATCGTTCCTCTTCACACTGGCCATCTGGTGGCTGGTGCGGCGCAACGGCAGCGACGAAGGGCTGTACAGCGGTGGCGCCCAAGCGCCGATGTGGTACTTCTTGGCCCTGGGTATCCAGGCGCTGACACTGACTTTCCCGTTCTCCATGGCCATGAGCATTTCGCGGCGTACCTTCTATCTGGGAACCGTGGCACTGTTCTCCGTCTGCGCACTGGTTCTGTCGGTGTTCTACTACCTGATTGGATTGCTGGAAGTCGCCACCGGTGGTTGGGGCATGGGCGGCCAGTTCTTCGCCCTGCAATGGATTGCGGATAACAACTGGCTGGTCCAGATCCTGTTCTACTTCGTGCTGATGGTGCTGCTGTTCATGGTCGGCTTCCTGATAGCGACCATCTACATGAGGTGGCGCACCACGGGCATGGTGGTTTTCTTCACCCTGCTGGGTGTGGTGGTGCTGGGAATCATCGCCCTGTTCACCTTCGGCAATTACTGGGACCAGTTCTGGAGCTGGGCCTTGACCTGGACCGCCGCGGGGATCACGCTGTGGGGCGGCCTGGTGGCCCTGCTGATGGCAGGAGGATCCTATCTCACCTTGCGCAAGGCAACCGCCTAGCCCGGGTCCGAAATGCAGGGCATATGGGCACCGGTTCCCTTTCCCTTGGGGGAAGGGAACCGGTGCCTGCTTTTGCAAGAAGGCGCCCAGCGGCCCGGGACCGCGATTTGCTATTCTTCAATGACTGCCGGTGAAGGCGCTGGAGCCGCCCGTGCCGCGGCGGCAGGGGAGCAACCCAGGAGAGAAATCATGAGCGCCTCGCCGACCGGAATTCGAACCGCAGACGGAGCGCTGGAATTGCGCCGCGAGTTCACCCAATCCCCGAGCAGGATCTGGCGCTATCTGGCTGACTCCCAGTGCTTGGCGCTCTGGTATGGCCCATGGCACGGGGACCCGGAGCGCGGCGCGGTGGACGTAGTGATGCTGCTCGAGGACGGTTCACCCACCGAACGAGTCGAAATCCTGCGTTGCGATCCGCGCATGCACCACCTGCAGGTGCAACTTGGAACAGGCCCCTCGGCCTGGCGGCTGGAGCTCGCGGTGCAGTCCTGCGGCGAGGGCAGTTCCCTGGTCTTCCGGATGCCGGGCCTTGACCCGCAGCTCGCCGGCTCCGTCGGGCCGGGCTGGGACTACTACCTGGACCGCCTGGCAGCCGTGGTGAACGGAGCCGATGCCGACAGCGTGGACTTCGAGGCCGATTACTATCCGGCGCTCAGCGAGTATTACGAGGAGCTGTTCGGGCACTGAGTTCCCTGCGTGCAGGGTTCGACTCGCTCAATGCGGCCGGCTGATGATTGTGAGATGCCCTGCCTTGCGCCCAAGCCAGCCAGGCCGCCGATAACTTGATCGATACAGGTCAAAATCGGATTGCAGCGAATTATTGGCACGTTATCGCCCGGCGGTCACCGCGCGGTGCACGGTGCGCGAATGTCACGCATGCCGGTGCCAGCGATTAAGCGAGTAAGCTATTGGGCGTGGCATTGGACTTCACAGCAGTAGATTTTGAGACAGCAAACGGTTTTATCGGCTCCGCCTGTTCGGTGGGCCTGGTCAAGGTACGCTCCGGGCAAATCGTCGAAACCGAACAGTGGCTCATGCAGCCGCCGGCAGGCTTCGACCACTTCGACCCGCGCAACGTCTCGATCCACCACATCACCCCCGACATGGTGAGCGCCGCGCCACGGGTGACCGACAGGATTCCGGAACTGCTGGAATTCATCGGATCCGACGTGCTGGTGGCCCACAATTCTTCGTTCGATTCCGGAGTGATCCGCGCGGCGTGCGAAGCCGGCGAACTGCCGGTACCGGAAATTGCGCACCTGTGCACCGTCAAGCTCTCCCGCAAGGCCTACGATCTGCCCAGCTACTCGCTGCCGTTCGTTGCCGAAGAAGCCGGGCACCCTATCGAAAACCACCACGAGGCCCTGGCTGATGCTGTGGCCTGTGCCTGGGCAATGATCGATATCGCCGGGCGCAGCGGACAGCAGTCCGTGTTGGAGACGGCAGACCACTATGGCGTCCGGCTGAGCCTGACCCAGCCGTGGCAGCCAGGCCACGAACTGTCCCGCGCCACCCGCGACGCCCAAGGCTGGCTGGCTGCAGGCAACCCGTTGCCGCCGCAGGATTCCTTCAACAACTGGCCGCAGGAAGGGCCGAACCCGAAGCCGAGCGACAACGCGGATCCCAGCCATCCGCTGTTCGGCCAGATCATGGTGTTCACCGGCAACCTGTCCATGCCGCGCCCCAAGGCCAAGGAACTGGCCGCCGAACACGGCGCGCAGACCGCCTCGCGGGTCACCCGCGCCACCACGGCGCTGGTCGTCGGAGACGGCTTCGTCCCGGAGGATCTGGCCAACGGGCGGCTGACCAACAAGGCCAAGCACGTACTCCGGCTGCGCGAAAAGGGCCAGCGGGTCAGCATCATCTCCGAAGGCGAGTTCATGCAGATGGTTGGCGGGTTCGGCCTGACCGCCTAGCAAACCGCAGAAGCCCGGCCGGCACAGATCGAATCTGTGCCGGCCGGGCTTCTGCCATTTTTTTCTGGAGGCGGTTCCTAGACCAGCAGTGCCATCCAGCGGTCATGCAGCTCGGAGATGATGTCATCCAGTGCGCTCGCGGGGCGCTCGCCGACGGCTTCGGTGCCGTAGATGGCAGCCAGCAGCGCTACAGCGTAGGCGTCGACCTCGGGATCCCGGGCAGCTTCTTCTTCGGCGGTTGCCGCCGGGGCGGCCTCGATGTCCGATTCCGCGTCTTGCTCGGCGGCATGCTCGCCGAAGTACGCCGCGTAGGCCTCTTCGGGGGACAGCGAGATGTTCTCGGCGATCCTGGTGGCCACCTCGCGCAGCGCATCGGCCGACGGGCCCTGCAGGCCAACGAGCAGCTCGGCCCATTCGCCGGCGGCGGCCTCGGAGCGTTCCATCGCCGAGCGGATGATCTTCGCCGCGGCAATGGCGGTCTTGGCCGCCTGGTCGTCGTGGGTCAGGAAGGCGGCCGAACGGGCCAGGGTCTCGGTGGTGCCCATAGGGACCCGAGCCAGCAGCGCGGCAATCGCGGCACGCGGCAGCACGCCGGTGGAGTCGGCGCCAGCGCCGGTGGGACGCCCTGGCTGTCCCATGTCGGGGCTGTCCAGGCCGGCGAGGTTCTGCGGATCGCCGTCCAGGATCTTCTCGAAGATCTCGACGTTGGCGAATTCCTTGTCGATCCAGCGGCCCAGCGGTTGCGGGGCGCGTTCCGGGAAGGAGCCGGCGATCTTGCTGTAGCCGCGCAGGGCCGCAAGCCACATGCAGGCCGCTTCGTCGCTGGCGACACCGTCCTTGGCCCATTCCAGCGCTTCCAGCAGGCCGTCGGCCAGGTAGAGCGGGAGGATTTCGGTGGCCCCGGGGTCAATTTCGTCGCGGGCGTGGGTTGCGCCATCGGCTAGGCCGAGGAGGATCGCAAACACCTTGTCTGAGTAGTTCTCTGGCAGGAGTGCAGTTTCACCGGTTTCATTCACATCACCATTCTAATGTCCAAGTTGTCCGCGGCATTGCATAAGGTTGGACACATGCGATTGCTTCACACCTCGGACTGGCATTTGGGACGGACCTTCCACGGGGCCTCCCTGATCGAAGCGCAGCGCGCAGTGCTGCAGGAAATCATCGATATCACGATTAATCAGCAGGTTGATGCGGTGCTGATTTCCGGTGACATCTACGACCGCGCGCTGCCGCATGTGGATGCCGTCCAGTTGTGCAACTGGGTGCTGCGAGAGCTGCGCGCCACCGGGGCCGCCGTCGTGGTCACCAGCGGCAACCACGACTCGGCCTCCCGTCTGGGCTTCGGCGCAGAGCTCTTGGACAGCGCCGGGGTGCACATCATCGCCGACCTCCAGCGCATGCTGCTGCCGGTTATCCACGATGCCGGCGATCACCGGGTGGCCATCTACGGCATCCCGTACCTGGAACCGCGCATGGTGATGGAACGCCTGGGCGTGGAAAAGGCCAGCCACGAAGCGGTGGTCCGTGCGGCCATCGCGCAGATCGAAGAAGATCTTGCGCAACTGCGGGCAGGGGAAAAACCGGTAGTTTCCATCGCGATGGCCCACCTGTTCGCCGCCGGCGGCTACGGCAGCGACTCCGAACGCGAGCTGAGCACCGGCAACCTCGACGTGGTTCCGGCAGAGCTTTTCGAGCGCTTCGACTACTCGGCGCTGGGGCACCTGCATGGACGGCAGAAGGTCAAGGAGCACGTGCGCTATTCGGGCTCTCCGCTGGCATACTCCTTCTCCGAGGCAACGCAGCGCAAGGGCGTATGGCTGATCGACACCAACGCCCGGGGCATAGAGTCCGTGCAGGAAGTCCTGCTTCCGGTGCCGAAGAAATTGGCCATCCTCAAGGGCAAGCTCGCTGAGCTCCTGGCGGATCCGGAACTGGAATCCGCCGCCGATGCATGGTGCCAGGTCACGCTGACCGATAGCGAACGCCCCGCCGACGCGATGGCAACGATTCGAACCCGTTTCCCCGACACTGTGGTGCTGAATTTCGCCCCCGAACACGCCGGCGGGGATGCCAAGCCGGCGAGCTATGCCGAGCGCATGGCCAAGGCCGCCAGCACCGAACAAGTGGTGGGGGACTTCATGGAACATGTCCGCGAACGCGCGGCCGATGAACTGGAACGGGAAGTCATCGGCGCCGTCATCCAAGCCACCCGAGAGGCACAGGCCAGCCAGTGAGAATCCACAAACTCCAGATCCAGGCGTTCGGGCCCTTCGCAGGCACCGAAGAGATCGACTTCGATGAATTGGCCGAAGGCGGGCTGTTCCTGCTTGATGGCCCCACCGGTGCCGGCAAGTCCAGCATCCTGGATGCGATCTGCTACGCCCTGTACGGTGCGTTGCCCGGAAGCCGCGCCGGCAGCCGGCAGATCCGTTCGGACCATGCCCCGGCCGGTTTGGCTCCGGAAGTGGTCTGCGAGCTGACCATCGGCGACCGGCGCTTCGAGGTCACCCGTTCGCCGGCCTGGATGCGCCCGTCCAAGCGCGGCAAGAACAAGACCACCGAGCAGAAGGCCGCCAGCTTCCTGCGCGAGTTCACCGGTTCGGGCTGGAAGGAACTGTCCACCCGCAACGACGAGGTGGGCCACGTCCTGGGCAGCCTGCTGGGTCTGGACCGCGAGCAGTTCACCAAGGTAGTCATGCTGCCGCAGGGCGGCTTTGCGGACTTCCTGCGGGCCAAGGCCAAGGACCGCGAAGATCTCCTGGTGAATCTCTTCGATACCAGCGGCTATGCGCGGATCGAGGATGAATTCGCCGCCCGGCTGGCCGAAGAGCGCAAGAAAACCGAGAGCCTGGAAGCACGCCTGAGCGCCAGCGAAGAGGCCATCCATTCCGCTGCCCGGGCGTTCCTCGCCGGCCGCGAAGCCAGCGATGAGCCCGCCGAGGCCGACGGCGAAGCGAACGCCGACGCCGATGGCGCTGGACAGGCCGCGGCGGTGGACCTGAGCAGTGCCGAGCAGTTCGCCGGCTATCACCGCCGGATCGCGGCGGTTCACCGGGACTCGGCCCTAGAAGCGGCCAAACTGCGCACCGAGATGACCCGCACCCGCGAGCAGGCGCAGGCCCTGGAGGAACGCCGCCGGATCTTCGCGCGCCTGGCCGAGCTGCGCGGCATGCAGGCCGGCTATGCCCAGAACCATGAAGCGGCCGCAGCGGCTGCCGCGCGCTTGGACAGCGATGCCAAGGCAGGCGCGGTGCGTGCCTACCAGGCCCAGCTCCAGGAGGCATCCGTCGCCCAGGAGCAGGCCAAGGCAACCTGGCTGGACAGCAAGCTGTGGCTTGAAACCGAACAGGGGCTGGACCCCAGCGCCGACGCTGCCGGTCTGGAGCAGCTGCGCCTGCCGGCGCAGCAAGCGGCCGAAGAACTAGCGGTGGCCAAGGCGGGCCTGGACGATGAAAAGCGCCGCGGCGTCCTGGCCGGCCAGGCACGCAAGGCCGCCGAACTGGCCGCTGCGCAGGAAGAGACCCGTGCCCAGGCCGAAGCCGAAGTTGCCTTGCTCAAGGCCGAACGTGCTGCGCTGGAAGCCGCGGACCTCGACCAGGTAGCCGCCGGCGGCAAGGTCCAGCAGGCCAAGGAACACGTGAAGGGGCTGGAGACCAGGATCCAGCATGCCACCGAGCGCGACACCCTGGAGAAGCAGGCGCTGTCCGCACGGGAGAAGTCCAGCGCACAAGAGCTGGAGATTGTAGGCGTAGCCAATACCTTGCTTGACCTGCGTACCGAGCAGCTGGCCCAGAGCGCTTTGCGATTGGCTGCCGCGCTGGAAGACGGGCAACCGTGCCTGGTCTGCGGTGCGCAAGAGCATCCCGCCCCGGCCCGGGCGGATGCCGATGCGCCGCTGATCGACGATGAGCAGATCCAAGCGCTGGAAGCCGCGGTGGCTGCGGCAAGAGCTGCCGGGCAACGGGCCGCGCAGGCGCGCGACACCCTGGTGGCCAAGTTCCAGGCCGCGCAGGAAGCCGCTGGCGATGCCCCGGTCGCGGACCTGCGGGCGGAGCTTGCCACGGCGCAGGCCGGGCTGGAACGGGAGCAGAAGCAGCAAGGAGAAATCGCTGCCCGCGTGGCAAAGCTGGATGCGGTGCGCCAGCGTACCGAGCAGCAGAACGCGCGGGCATCCGAGGCCGTACTCGAGCACGCCACCGCGAAGCAGCGTGCGCAGTCCCTGCAAACCCAGCTGGCAGAACTCGATGCCAAGCTGGAGCAGCTGCGCCAAGGCCGGGAGAACCTGGCCGAACTTGTGGCGCAGCTGTCCGCCACGTCCCAGGGCTTGGCCAGCGCAGTGCAGAACCTGCGCCGTTTCCTTGAGGCCGGCGAGGCGCTGGAGAAGGCCGAGGCCACCTGGAATAGCCAGCGCACGGCCGCCGGTTTCGAGAATCCGGCTGCCTTCGAGGCCGCCTTGCTGGACAGCGCCGAACGCGAGCGCCTGCGCCAGCTGCAGCGTGCCGATGCCGATCTGGCCAGTGCCATTGCCACCCTTGAAGCGTCGCAGGACTGCCGCAAGGCCCAGGAATTATCCGCGCAGGGCCTTGAAGGGCCAAGCGAAGAAGGGATTGCCGAAGCGAAGCTGCTCTCTTCCCTCGCCGAAGAACGCTTCGAAGCGGCGCGGGAACAAGAAGTGCTGGCGCAGACCCAGCTCGCTCGCCACGAGCAAGCAGCCACTGACCTTGAACGCCAGCGGACCGAGGCAGGCCCGGTCATCGAAGACTACCGCCGGCTGCGCGGATTGGCTGAAGTGATTCGTGGCGGGGGAGAGAACCTCTACAAGATGACGCTGAGCACCTATGTGCTCGCTGCCCGGCTGGAGGAAGTGGCCATCGCCGCAACACAGCGCCTGGGCATGATGTCCGGCGGCCGCTACTCGCTGCACCATGATGATTCCAAGCAGGGCAATTCGAAGTCCGGGTTGGGGCTGCAGGTGCTCGATTCGTGGACCGGGAAGCGCCGGGAAACCCAGACGCTCTCCGGAGGCGAGACCTTCATGGCCTCGCTGGCCCTGGCACTGGGCCTGGCGGATGTCATTTCGCACCATTCCGGGGCCGTGGACATGCAGACGCTCTTCGTCGATGAAGGCTTCGGTTCACTTGATGCCGAGACGCTGGAAGAAGTCATGCAGGCGCTGGAAAACTTGCGTGCCGGGGGACGGACCATCGGCTTGGTCTCCCACGTGGCGGAAATGAAGCAGCGCATCACCAATCGGATTTCGGTCAGCAAGACCCAGCACGGTTCCACCATTGAACGCGATGGCACTGTGATCTTGGCTGGATAGATTGGACTTGCCCCAGGGCAGTAGCTATCTTGAAAGTAGTGCCATCAGGCATGCCTGGGAAATTTTGTGCGTCGGGGGGTGTGGGACGACGCACGCTTCGTCATGGAGTTTTGTTGACTCAGCCTACTTTGTCGAAGGAAAACAGTGAGGAATCCGAGAAGATGTCCGGATACTCCGCGTTAGTTCCTTTGGTGGGAGCACCCTTCCTGCCGCTTACTTTCCTTGCACGCCTCCCGCTGGCGATGCTCACCATCGGGTCCATGACCCTGGTAACTGCTACCACCGGCTCATATGCCATGGGCGGCTTGGCCGCGGCCATGGTTGGCCTGGGGTCCGCCATTGGCGGTCCGAGCATCGGCTATCTGGCTGACCGGGTGGGCCAGCGCCCGGTATTGACCACTGTCGCGGTCATCCACACCATCCTGCTGGTTGCCCTGACGCTGTTTGCCGATTCGGGACCGGACATGTCCGCGGCCTTGCTCTCGATCATGTGCCTGGCCGCCGGTGCTACCGGCCCGCAGGTCGGCCCGATGTCCCGCGTCCGCTGGATTGCAATCACCCGCCAGCAGAAGAAGAACCACAAGGTCCTTTCGGCGGCACTGAGCCTGGAGTCCATGTTCGATGAACTGGGCTTCGTCTTCGGCCCGGTTGCCGTGGGCCTGCTGGCCTCCCTGGTGGATCCGGTGCTGCCGCTCTACCTTGCCGCCCTGCTGACCCTGGTGCTGGTGCCGGTGTTCGCCTCGCACCGTACCGGCAATGCGGTGAAGCCGGCGAGAACCGCCGAGCACACTCCCAAGGTCTCGATCAGCGGCGCGCAGGTTGCCGCGATCGGTGCCCTGGTCCTGGGCATGATGGCGCTGGGCACGGTCTTCGGTTCCTCGGCGGCCGGTACCCTGGCCTTTGCCGGGGCGCAGGGCGATTCCAACTCCGGCGGCCTGCTCTATGGCGCCATGGGCTTCTCCAGCGCGATTGCCGCGATCTCCGTGGCCGCTTGGCCGCAGGCCTTCAAGCAGATCAACCGCTGGATCCTGTGCGGCGCAGCACTGACCGTGCTCAGCTTCGGCCTGCACGTGGCCGGCAATGTCCCGCTGATGCTGGTTGCCCTGTTCATCGCAGGATTTGCGGTAGGGCCGGTGATCGTCACGGTCATGACCCTGGGCGGCGAAGTCGCTCCGCCGCAGCGCCTGTCCACCGTGATGACCATGCTCTCTGCCGGCATTGTTGTGGGAACCGCGATCGGAAACGGCTTGGCCGGCGTCTTCGCCGAGACCCTGGGCTACCTCGGCGCCTTCTGGGTCTCCACCGGTGGCGCACTGGTGATCTTCCTGGCCGCTGTGGCGATGAAGATCGTTGTCGCGAAGTCCCCGACGCTGGCCCGCGTCCGCTAGGGCAAGAACTCTGCGCATCTTGCGGCCGGCCAGCAAAGCTGGATAAGAAGCATCCCGTTGCACCTCGCCCAGCAGGCGAAGGGCAACGGGATGCTTCTTTCCCCGCCGGGAATTGCTAGTGCGCGAGCTTTTCGCTGATGCGCGCCGCTGCGTGCTTGAGTTCCTCGATCATGCGCTCGTACCCGCCGACCGTGCTGGCGGCGAAGACGACGGCCAAGGCCGCCGGGGTTTGCCCGGAATGCTGGATCGGAACGGCAATGGACGTCACGCCCTGGATGACTTCATTCTCGCTGGTGGCATAGCCGTCAATCCGGGCCGCGACGGCAGCTTCGCGGTACTCGATGCCCGTGTCCAGGGCATCCCACTCGGCCTTGGCATAGCGCGACTGGATCGCGATGCCGGCAGCTCCCACATCCATGCCGTGCACCGAGCCCGGACGGTGGACGATCGCGCGCTGGGAGTTCAACGGGGAGACCGACTGCAAGGTGGTGCACAGGTCGTGTTCCCAGACGGCTACGAAAGCAGTCATCGACAGCTCGTTGGCCAGCGCGGTGAGTTCCGGGGTGGCGGCCGCCTGCAGGTCGCGCTGGACCGAGCGGGCGAGCACGGCCAAGCCGGAAGCGGAACGGATGTGCCCGGCCTCGTCGCGGTTGAGCAGGTGATGCTGCTCCAGGGTGCGGATGATGCGGTAGGCAATGGAGCGGTGGACTTCCAGTTTCGCGGCGATTTCCGCGATGGAAAGGTTGACCGGGGAATTGGCGACGATTTCAAGGACGCGGATTCCACGCGAAAGCGTCTGGGAGGTAGGCATTGCTCTTCAATCTGGCGTGCGGCGCTGCTGGAACGTCGTCGAGGGCCTTCGTAGTGAACCGGGGACCTAGCGGTCGGTGATCTATATCCGATTTTAGTCGTTCTCTATTAGAACACCGAATTCCCAGCCCGTTGCGGGAGAGGATGCCTGGCTGGAGCTGGTCACGATTTGGATAGATCTTGTGATCTGCTTCACTGTGGGCATATGATGGTGTGCGACATAAACCGTCCGAACGGTCGGTAAACAACTCGCAAAAGGCCAAACCATGTCATCGACTGTCACTCGCACCCAGGAGGAGCGCCGGGTTCTTGCCGGCACCCTGGTGGGCACCACCATTGAGTGGTACGACTTCTTCATTTTCGCCCAACTCACCGCGACCCTGCTGACCCCGCTGTTCCTCGAGCCCCTGGGCCAGTCGAATCCGGGTGTCGCGCAGATCCTTTCCTTCGCAATGATTGGCATCTCCTTCTTCTTCCGTCCCCTGGGCGCAGTGGTTGCCGGCCACCTGGGCGACCGCTACGGACGCAAGCGCATCCTGGTGCTCACCCTGATCCTCATGGGCGTTGCCACCGCGGCCATTGGCCTGCTGCCAACCTACGCGTCCATCGGCGTGGCCGCGCCAATCCTGCTGGTGCTCCTGCGCGTGGTCCAGGGCTTCTCGGCCGGTGGCGAATGGGGCGGTGCGGCCTTGATGGCGGTAGAGCACGCACCAAAGGATCGCCGCGGCTACTTCGGCGCCTACCCGCAGATCGGCGTGCCCATCGGCATGATCCTGGCTACCGGCCTGCTCTACATCCTGCGCGTTGCGATGAGCCCGGAAGAGTTCGCCGCATGGGGCTGGCGCATTCCGTTCCTGCTCTCCATTGCGCTGATCTTCGTGGGCTACATGATCCGCCGTGCGGTCGAGGAATCCCCGGTCTTCAAGCAGCTCGCCCAGCGCAAGGCTTCCGAGCACACCCCGCTGCGCGAGCTGATGACCAGCCATTCCAAGCAGGTCCTGCAGGCAGCGCTGATCTTCATCTCGAACAACGCCGCCGGCTACCTGGTGATCGCGTTCTTCATTTCCTACACCACCAAGGTCCTCGAGATGCCGGTGGCACCGATCCTCCTGGCTACCACCATCGGTTCGGTGGGCTGGCTGATCTTCACCCTGGTCGGCGGCTGGCTCTCGGACAAGATCGGGCGCCGCAATACCTTCGTGATCGGCTACGCGCTGGTGTTCATCTGGATGATCCCGATGTTCCTGATGGTCGACACCGGAAACATCGTGCTGTACACCATTGCGATCTTCGTGCTGACCGTTGGCCTGGGCTTGTCCTACGGTCCGCAGTCGGCGATGTACGCGGAGATGTTCCCGGCGCAGATCCGCTACTCGGGCATTTCCATTGGCTACGCCATTGGCGCTATTCTGGGCGGTGCCTTCGCGGCCACCGTGGCGCAGATTCTGCTGGAGACCACGGGCTCTTCGATCTCGATTGCCATCTACATCATGGTGCTGACCATCATTTCCGTGGCAGCGGTGTTCTGGGTGGGCGAGACCCGTGGACGCAACCTGCACGTGGAAGAAATCGAGGGCGAACAGGCCGACTCGCGCGTGGCGCACTAGTTTCGCGGCAGCACCATGCCCGCGCAGGCAAGGGATCAAGCGATCCTGGCCCGCGCGGGCATTTGCGCGTCTGGCGACCGGTGGTTTGGCGATCAGCAGGCGGATGCAGCGGGCAGTTTGCTGCACGGCCGACGTCCGGCCACCGCCATCCATTGCGCCTATGCCGCCGGCATGCGGGACCCGACTGCCTGGCCAGGTTACTGGGCGGGGCGGGTGGTGGAGGAACGTACGATCAGCCGATGGCCCAACTCGTGGGCTTGCGCCGGTTCCTGGCCACGAATAGCACGCAGCAGCATGGCGACCGCCAGCTGCCCCTGCTCATGCGGACGCTGCTCGACGGTGGTCAAGCCGAAGAGCTCGGCCAGGTCGTGATTGTCCACGCCGATGACCGACAGGTCATGGGGCAGCTGCAAACCGAGATCGCGGGCGGCCAGGATCGCGCCAATGGCCATTTCATCACTGGCTGCGAACACTGCCGTCGGTCGGGATGCCGGGTTGCCCAGCAGCTGCTTGGCCACCGCGTAGCCCTGGGCCATGGAGAAGTCCGCGCTGGCGAACAGCGACTCATCCAGTTCAAGTCCAGCCTCGGCCAGCGCCCGCTCGTAGCCGGTGCGGCGGTGGGTGGGCACCATGAAATCCACATCGGTTTCCGCGTTGCCGCCGATGAAGCCAATGCGTTCATGGCCCAGGGAGATGAGGTGCCCGGTCGCGAGGGCAGAAATCGCTTCGTCATTCACGTGCAGGGTCGGCACACCGGGAAGCGGTCCTCCCACGCCAACCAGGGGCTTGTCCATGGCCAGCAGCGCATGGACCTCGTCCTCAGCCAACTCGACGTTGACCGCGATCACCGCATCCACGCGCTGGCGCAGCAGGAAATCGGAGAAGATCTTCTCGCGCTGGGTGCGGTCCTTGGTCAGCTGATAGAGCGTGGTGTCATAGCCCTCGTCCATCAAGCGGCTGGAAATGCCTTCCAGCACGCAGGCATAGAACCAGTGGTTGATCACCGGAACGAGCACGCCGATGTTGCGGGTCCGTCCCGAGGCCAGCCCGGACGCGGAAGATGAGACCACATAGCCCAGCTCGGTGGCGGCGCGCTGCACAGCCTCCTGCGCGGACGCGGAGACAGAACCCCGGCCAGATAATGCGCGCGAGACGGTGGCAATGGATACGCCAGCGGCTTGTGCGACGTCTTTGATCCCGGCCACTTCTCTTCCTTCCTTCATAGGCACAGCCGTGGCTAGGGGAAATTCCTTCCCCTGGCCACGGCTCCTGCCCAACATTACCCGGTGCGGCTGCAGCCGGTCAGCAGATTGCCGGCTACGGCAACTGGAACCAGAGCGTGGTTTCGCCCGGAATCATTCCCGATTCCGCCGAAATCTCGCTTTGGCTGCGCACCAGTTCGGTGGCGCCCTGCGCACCGGCAGGCAAAGGCTGTGCAGTTGCAGCGTAGTTGGCCACGACCAGCACAGTGCCGTTGGCGAAAGCCAGAACATCATCTCCGGTGCCTTCGACCCAATCCAGGGTGCCGGTGCCCAGTGCATGATCCTGGCGCAGCTGCAACAGGCGGCGGTACAGGTTCAGCGTGGAGGACTGGTCATCGACCTGCGCATCGCGGGCGTAGGAGTCCCAGCCTGCCGGCTGCGGCAGCCAGCTTTCACCGGTCGCGCTGAAGCCGAAAGCGGGCTTGCCGCTTTCCCAGGGCAAGGGCACCCGGCAGCCGTCACGCCCGTAGCGCTCGCCATTGGTGCGCAACCAGGTAGGATCCTGGCGCGCCTCATCTGGCAGTTCAACGGCTTCTGGCAGGCCCAGCTCTTCGCCCTGGTAGATGTAGGCGCCACCTGGCAGGGCCAGCATCAACGCGCTGGAAGCACGAGCGCGACGCAATCCCACGGCAGCCTCCGGCAGGTTCGGGGTGTTCAGGCCGATGCCCTCGCCCTGCGGGTTCTCATCGGTCAGCGCCAAGCGGGTCGCATGGCGCACCACGTCATGGTTGGAGAGCACCCAGGTGCTCGGGGCGCCGACCTTGCCGAACTCCTCCAGAGACTGGTCGATGGTTTCGCGGATCTGCTGGGCATCGAAGTCGCAAGAGAGATAAGGGAAGTTGAAAGCCTGGTGCATCTCGTCCTCGCGCACCCACTTGGCCATCAGCGACAGGGGATTGACCCAAGCCTCGGCGCACAGCACGCGCTCGCCGTCGTACTCGTCCATGACCTTGCGCCAGTCGCGGTAGATCTCATGCACGCCATCCTGGCCCCACCACGGAGCCAGTTCGTCGGTGCCGCCCATGGAGGCACCGCTTGGGTCCGGGGTGAAGTCCGGCAAGCCCTCGGCCTTGATCAGCCCGTGGGCCACGTCAACGCGGAAGCCGTCGGTGCCCCGGTCCAGCCAGAAGCGCAGGACGTCGCGGAACATCACGCGCACTTCCTCGTTGTGCCAGTTGAAGTCCGGCTGCGAGGAGTCGAAGATATGCAGGTAGGACTGGCCGGCGCTGCCATCAGGATTCGTGGTTTCGGTCCACATGGGGCCGCCGAAGACTGAATCCCAATTATTCGGGAGCCCGGTTGCCGGGGTGTCCTTGAAGATGAAGCGGTCGCGTTCGGGGGAGCCGGGCGCGGCCTTGAGTGCTTCCTGGAACCACGGGTGCTGGTCCGAGCAGTGGTTCGGAACCAGGTCGATGATGACGCGCAGGCCCAATGCGTGGGCCTTGGCCACCATCGCGTCGTAGTCCTCCAGGGTTCCAAACAGCGGATCCACATCGCAGTAGTCCGACACGTCGTATCCGGCGTCCTTTTGCGGGGAAGTGAAGAATGGCGAAAGCCAAATCGCGTCGACCGAAAGCTGCGCGATGCTTTCCAGGCGTTCGGTAATGCCGCGCAGATCGCCCATCCCATCGCCATTGGAATCGGCGAAGGAGCGCGGGTAGATCTGGTAGATCACCGAGGAGCGCCACCACTGCGAGTCTTCGGATTGCACAAGGGAATCAGCTGCTGAACGAATTGAAGTCATGACGGTAACGATAAATGATTCACCACAGTTTGTAAACGCTTGCAATTATGGTTCAAAGCCTTCGTTCCATGGTGAGGTCTGAATTCGTGCCTCGGCCGATAAAAACTGATTTTTATCGGCGTTGTTGTCAATTTTCATGATCTGTGCCACGCTGTAAACGCTTACGATCAATGTGTTACTCGCTCCACTAAAGACCCGACCGGCAGGCCCAGCGGAAATCGCGGCCGACCCGGTCCCTGATGACACAGTTGTCACGAAAGGACATCCCATGAAGGTGAATAAGCACCCTTGGCTTCTCGGCGGAGCACTGACGGCCATTGCCGCACTCTCGCTCACCGCCTGCGGCGGGTCTGGCTCCAACACGCCAGCAGTTTCCTCCAGCCCCGCAGCGGCGCAATCCTCGCCGGCAGCTGCCTCCGGCGGCAAGCTGACCGTCTGGGTCGACGCCAACCGCGAGCCAGTGCTCAAGGATGCAGCAGCTGACTTCGAGAAGCAGTCCGGGGTCAAGGTGGACCTCATGATCAAGGACTTCTCCAAGATCCAGGAAGACTTCCTGCGCCAGGTTCCAACCGGCAAGGGCCCGGATATCACCATCGGCGCCCACGACTGGTTGGGCAACCTGGTCAACAACGGCGTAGTCCAGCCAGTTGAGCTGGGCGACAAGGCCGGCGAGTTCCAGGACGTCGCGGTCAACGCCATGAGCTACGAGGGCAACACCTACGGCGTTCCCTACGCCACCGAGAACCTGGCCCTGCTGCGCAATGCGGATCTGGTCAAGGAAGCTCCAAAGAGCTTCGATGACATGATTGCCGCCGGCGAGAAGGCCGGCACCGAATTCCCGTTCCTGGTCCAGGTCTCTGACGTCGGCGATCCATTCCACGCCTACCCGTTCCAGACCTCCTTCGGCGCACCGGTGTTCGGCACCGATGATACGGGCGCCTATGACCCGGCAGATCTGCAGATCGGCAACGAGGGCGGCATCGAATTCGCCAAGTGGCTGGCTGAAGAGGGCGAAGAAGGCAACCTGAAGACCAGCCTCGACGGGGACATTGCCAAGGAGAAGTTCGTCTCCGGGGACTCGCCATTCTTCCTGACCGGTCCATGGAACGTGGAAGCAGTAGAAGAAGCTGAAATCAACCTGGAAATCGACCCGATTCCATCGGCCGGTGGCGAGCAGGCCCAGCCA
Organism: Glutamicibacter sp. NPDC087583; assembly: GCF_044743685.1. Classification (NCBI taxonomy): domain Bacteria; kingdom Bacillati; phylum Actinomycetota; class Actinomycetes; order Micrococcales; family Micrococcaceae; genus Glutamicibacter; species Glutamicibacter sp. NPDC087583. The sequence goes on from NZ_JBIUWY010000005.1 coordinate 199,674, forward strand.
TTCGTCGCCGTGCAGGGTTTCTTCGTTTCCGCGAAGACCGAGAACCTGCTGGCCGCTACCGAATTCCTGACCAACTACATCGGCACCGAAGAAGTCCAGACCGAACTGTACGAGGTAGGCAACCGCCCGCCGGCAAACAAGGCAGCATTCGAAGCGGCCAAGGCCGATGAAACCATCGCTGCCTTCGGCGAGGTCGGCGCCAACGGCGTGCCAATGCCGAACATCCCGGAAATGGCTGCCGTATGGGAGTTCTGGGGCGTAGCCGAGGCCGAGATCATCACCGGCAAGGCTGATCCGGCCAAGCGCTGGAAGCAGATGACCTCGGACATCGAAAAGGCCATCTCGAAGTAGGAACGCCTGCCACCAGGCACAACGATGGGCGCTGGGGCCGGGAGGAACTCCTCCGGGTCCCAGCGCCTGCAATTCACCAGCGCTAACTGCACTTGATCGACAGGGACATCTGGAAGATGACAAAGACCGCCCGCCAAGGGCCGCAACCCGGCACCGAGGAGACGAAGCCCAAGCTGTCACCGGCAGCCAGGCGCTTCGCCAACGCCACCAGCACCTCCACTGGCGCCATGCTCGCCAAGATCATCCTGGTGGCGATCGTCGATGCGACCGCGCTCTTCGCGGTCTTCACCGCACTGGGGCGCGAAGCCTGGGCGATCGCCGCGGTGATCGCGGCCATTACCGTGCTGATCAACGTGGTCTACTTCAAGCGCGGATGGCTGCCGGCAAAGTACCTGCTGCCGGGCACCATCTTCCTGCTGATCTTCCAGGTCTTCGTGATCGGCTACACCGGGTATATCGCCTTCACCAACTACGGTTCGGGGCACAACTCGGATAAGGATGACGCGATCAGCGCGCTGCTGCAATCCAACCAGAACCGCGTCGAGGGATCAGCCGGCTACCCGGTGTCCATCCTCGAGGGGCAAGACGGGCTGGCGATGCTCATTGAGCGCGATGGCCAGCAGCTGCTCGGCGATGCGGATGATCCTTTCGTCCCGGTAGACCCCGCTGGCCTGGGGGACTACTCCGAACTGGCTTTCGCCGATTTGCTGGGCCGCCAGCAGGAAGTCACCTCGCTGGCCGTTCCATTCACCGAGAACCCGGCAGATGGCACCTTGCGCACCAGCGATGGCCGCACCGCCTACCAGTACACTTCCTCCATCAAGCATGATGAAGCCGCGGACACCATGACCGATCAGAAGACCGGCGTGGTGTACCGGGACACCGGCGTGGGCGCGTATACCGCGCAGGACGGCTCGCAGCTGATGCCCGGCTGGTCCATCAACGTGGGCTTCGAGAACTTCACCCGTGCGGTCACCGATTCCTCGATCCGCAACGCCCTGTTCTCTGTCACCGTGTGGACCTTCGCCTTCGCCTTCCTGTCGGTGGCGACCACCTTCTTCCTCGGGCTGTTCCTGGCGATTGTCTTCAACGACATGCGCATGAAGGGGCGGAAGGTCTACCGCGTCATCTCGATCCTGCCTTACGCATTCCCTGCGTTCCTGGGCGGGCTGGTCTGGGCCGGCATGCTCAACCGCGACTTCGGGTTCGTCAACCAGGTGCTCCTGGGCGGAGCGCAGATCCCTTGGCTGACCGACCCGTGGCTGGCGAAGTTCTCCGTGCTCTGGGTGAATCTGTGGCTCGGATTCCCGTACATGTTCCTGGTCTGCACCGGGGCGCTGCAGTCCATTCCGAATGAACTCTCCGAAGCGGCCACCATCGACGGGGCGAAGCCGTTCCAGATCTTCCGGTTGATCAAGCTGCCGCTGCTGCTGGTCTCGGTGGCTCCGCTGCTGATCAGCTCCTTCGCCTTCAACTTCAACAACTTCAACGTGATCTACATGCTCACCGAAGGCGGGCCGCGCATGCAGGATGCAGGACTGAACGTGGGATCCACCGACATCCTGATCTCCATGGTCTACAAGGTGGCCTTCGTTGGCTCCCAGCGCGACTATGGGCTGGCCAGCGCCTTCTCCATCATCATTTTCGTGATCGTCGCGATCATCTCGATTATCAGTTTCAAGCAGACCAAGGCACTGGAGGAGCTGAACTAATGAGCACCGAAATCACCGGCAGGCCGGTAGCCGGCGCACCCAAGGGACGCGCGGGGCGCCAGGGCCTGGGCAAATGGTTCGCCTCCACCGGCTGGCGCCACCTGATCGGCGTGGCCCTGTGCATCTATGCGGCCTTCCCGCTGCTCTACGTGCTCTCGGCCTCGCTGAACCCCAATGGAACCCTGCTGTCTTCCAACGGATTGTTCACCACCATCGGCTTCAACAGCTATGTGGAGCTGTTCCAGAATCAGCAGCGTCCCTTCGGCGCCTGGTTCATCAACACCTTGGTGATCGGCCTGACCACGGCGGCCGCTTCGGTGTTCCTCGGCGCCTTGGCTGCCTACAGCTTCTCGCGGATGCGCTTCACCGGCCGCCGCGTGGGCCTGGTCAGCTTGCTGATTGTGCAGATCTTCCCGCAGCTGCTGGCCGTAGTGGCGATCTTCATCCTGCTCACCTCGCTGGGAGATGTCTTCCCGGTCTTGGGCATCGATAACCAGATCGCATTGATCATGGTGTACCTGGGCGGGGCACTGGGTGTGAACACCTATCTGATGTACGGCTTCTTCAACACCATTCCGGTGGAAATCGATGAAGCGGCGAAGATCGATGGTGCTGGCCATGCCCGCATCTTCTTCACCATGATCCTGCGCCTGGTGGCACCGATCCTGGCCGTCGTGGGCCTGCTGTCCTTCATTTCCAGCACCTCGGACTTCGTGATCGCCTCGGTCATCCTGGTCTCCCCGGAGAACCAGACGCTGGCTGTGGGACTGTACTCCTACGTCTCGGAGGAATTCACCTCCAACTGGTCGGTCTTCGCTGCCGGTGCGGTACTGGCAGCGATCCCGGTGATGGCATTATTCCTGTTCTTGCAGAAGTACATTGTCGGCGGCCTGACCGCCGGCGCGGGCAAGTAGCCCGCAGCAACTGACCGCTTCGGGCAGATGGGGCAACGCCACTGGCGTTGCCCCATTTTGCCTGCGTCAGCCCATGGGCCGGAGCACGTAGAGTAAAAGGCATGAAGCCCTACTTGCCGCGCGCCGCCCGCAACTACCTGGAGCAACTTCGCCGTGCGCTGGATTTCTTGTCTTTGCAAGAACGCAACGAAGTCATTGAAACCACCAAGCAGGAGATTCTCCGCCTGCCTGGCGGCGGACGCCGCAAGAGCGATTTGATCCGCTTGCTCGGCGAGCCTGCCTCGCGCGCGCTCAAATTCGAACGCCATGAGCCCGAAGCCCTGGAAGTGGGCAGCGGCAAGTACTTCTTGACGCGTATTCTGGCGTGGCCAATTTTCGCTCTCGCACTGCTGACCCTGATGGTGGTGCTTTTCGCCCCGCCGCAAGCCGCCTTGGCCAACGAACAGAGCTTCGGCTTTGTTGCCGGGGGAGTTGGCGGGCTGCTGGGGCAACTCGAATTGCTGATCGGATCCCAGCTGATTTGGCTGGCGTTCATTCCGGTCATCCTCAGCCTGGTTCCCTTGTGGCTGCCCAATAGTGCCGGCACCACCATCCACATCGTCGGGGCTGTGATCATGACCGTTATCTGCGCGGCGGGTGGCGGACAGCTCTCGCTCTTTTTCATTCCGGTGACCGTGCTGCTCTGGGCACAGGTTTTCACCCCGCTGCTGATGATGCGCGGTTCCATGGCAAGCCCCGGGCCCGGCTGGCTGGTGTGCGCGGCGGTGCTGCTGATCCTGGTCCTGGGGTATGCCAGCTACCAAGGCCTGGCCAGCTTCAGCGCTGCGCCATGGCTGATCCTGGCTCCGGCCGCGCTGCTGGCCGTGCTGGCGATGCTGTTGCCCTTCCGCTGGAAGCTGGCTCATATTGCGCTGGTCGCAGCCGGCCTGCTGGTGATGGCCGCTGGATTCGTCGCTGCGCTGCCAGGAACCTACGGGGCGGTCCTGGCCTGGCCGTGGCTGGCTGGCGGCATGAGCTTCGCCGTAGGACATCTCGCGCTAGCTGCCGGCATGTGGCACGAACGAGCCAGGAAATTGCTGGCCCTGTTTTAGGAGTTTCAATACTTGTAGGCGCTTAATGGGAATTTACAGAGAAAATGCGTATATCCTCGTGACATGGCCGAGAATAAGGAAAATTCCTCTCCTGAACCGACAAAACGTGGTCGCGGGCGCCCGCGCAAGGACTCTGAATTCCAGTCCCTGAGCAAAGAGCAGCTGGCCCAGAAGGCTCTGGAAATCGCCGGTGCCGAGGGCTACGACGCGCTGACCATGCACCGTCTTGCGGCCGAATTCAATGTCACCCCGCGGGCGTTGTACAACTACGTGGCGGATCGCCAAGAAGTCATCAACCTGGCGGTGGGGCGCTTCATCTCGATCAATCCGCTGATCGAGTTCGACTGCAACGACTGGAAGCTCGGGGTGACCGAAGCGTACAACGCGACGCGCCGGGCCTACCGGGCCTACCCCCGGGCCTCGCAATTGACGCTCGACGAAAAGCTCAAGGTGGAGCCCGGCCCGTTCCGCAATGAATTGATGGAACGGATCCTCGCCTTCTTCGTGGATATCGGCCTGACGCTCAAGCAGGCAGTGGCCATGGTCCGCGCCCTGGAACGGGATGTCCTGGGTTTCGTGATGCATGTGGATTACTACTATGACCGCCGCTCGAAGGACAGCCCGGACTACGTGAGCTCGCTGGTGCCGGTCCAATTGCTTGACGCCTACCCGGAAGTTCCGACACCGCTGGCACGCCAAGCGCTCGAGCTGCCGCAGCAAGACAGCGATGACCTTTTCGGGGAAGTCGTCGAGTTGCGGTTGCTGGCCATTGCGCAGATGCTCGAGCTCAACCGGGCCGCCGAAGACCGCAAAGAATGAAATAAGCACTTCGACAGGGAATATTAGCCAGCTGGCCAACGCTGTAGGTTGAAGGACCGCAGGATTGTGCGGCCTGGAATTCGTTTGAAAGTTGGCCCATGTCCCAGAGCAAGCCGCATCCGGTACCAATTGCTGAAGAACTCTCGGCCGGAGCGCGATGGCGATTGCTGGGCGTGCTGCTGGCAGCGATGTTCATGTCGCTGGTTTCGGTCAGCATCGTCAACGTGGTTCTTCCTGCCATCGGTTCCACCCTGCATGCCACCGAATCGGACCTGCAGTGGGTATTGGCCGGATATGCGCTGACCTTCGGCGTGGTTCTGGTTGCTGCCGGACGCGCCGGTGACCTGCTGGGCCGTGGCGTGATGTTCGTGGCGGGTTTGGCGATCTTCACAGCCGCCAGCATCCTCGCAGGGCTGGCCGCGGATCCACTGGTATTGAACATTGCCCGCTTCATCATGGGCGTTGGCTCGGGCCTGCTCAACCCCCAAGTGATGGGCATGATCCAGCAGCACTTCCGTGGCGCGGCCCGTGGCCGGGCCTACGGGCTGCTGGGCACCGCCGTCGGCTTCTCGGTAGCTATTGGGCCGGTGCTGGGCGGATTGCTGATCAACTGGTTTGGCGAAGACGCCGGCTGGCGCGCCACCTTCTTGATCAACGTCCCGGTCGGCGTGCTGGCTATTGTCCTGGCGCTGCTGTGGCTGCCCAAGCCGCTGTTCAACAAGCCAGCGGGCAAGGTGGATCTGGACCCGGTTGGCGGCCTCCTGCTGGCGGTTGGCATTTTCGCCCTGCTCCTGCCATTCGTCCAGGGCCGCGAAACCCCATGGCTCTGGTCGCTGCTGGCCTTGGCAGTGCTGGTCATGGTGCTCTGGGTCTGGTGGGAGAAGAATTACAAGAAGCTCGGGCGCGAACCAATGGTGGAATTGGCCCTGTTCAAGATCCGCAGCTTCACCAACGGCACGCTCATTGCGGGCCTGTACTTCATGGGTGTTTCCAGCGTCTGGGTGCTGGTGGCCATTTACGTCCAGCAATCCCAGGGTTTCAGTGCCCTGCAGGCAGGGCTGATCTGCCTTCCCGCGGCCCTGCTCTCCGCCTTCAGCTCCGACATCGCCGGACGCTATGTCATGACCGTGGGGCGAAAAATGGTCATTGGCGGCATTCTCAGCGCCCTGTTCGGCCTGCTGGCCACCATTGCCGTGGTGGTCCTGGAGGATCGCGGGCTGCTGAACATCTGGTGGATGCTGCTTTCGCTGGCCTTCATCGGCGTAGCCCAGGGCTTCATCATTTCGCCTAACCAGGCGCTGACCCTCATGGAAGTTCCCGTGGCCAACTCCGGCAGCGCCGGCGGCTTGATGCAGACTTCCCAACGCGTGGGCACTGCGGTGGGCATTGCGGTGATTACCGCTGTCTTCTACGGCATGAACCACGTAGCCGGGTACTCGATCGCCATGGCGCTCTCATTCGCTGCCATTTCCCTCTTGGTCCTGGCCACCTTGCTGGTCGGTATCCTTGATCTGCGCCATAGCCATGCTGCCCGCAGCAAGCCAGTTGCCGAAGAAGTCGTTCCCGTCAGCACCGGCGTGCAGCGTACGGTGACCGGGGCAATCGAGGTTGTCGGGCCGAAGGAGCCTACCCAGCCAGTAGACTCCCAGCCGTAATCCGGTACTGGCCAGCGGGTGGGCCGAAGACCTAGGCTGGGGGATATGAAGCGATTCTTCCTGCGCACCGCGGCACTGTCTTTGGCTTTTGGTGTTGCCGCCTGCGGGGCGACCCCGGGCGAGCCGGGCGCCAGCCAGCCAACTGAAAGCGAGACCAGCGTGATACTCCAGGATCCGGTCGGCTTGTGGGGCAGCAAGGAGCAAGGCCAGCCGTGGCTGGAGCTTGCCGAAGACGGCAAGATCACCGGCAGCGATGGCTGCAACCGCCTCGCCGGTACCTGGAGTGCATCCGAAGACCTGGAATTCGCCGCGCTGGCTTCGACCAAGATGTTCTGCGAAGGCGTGGATGACTGGCTCTCGCGCGCTGCCTCCGCCAAGCTGGAGGACGGCGAAAAGATGCTTGTCCTTGACGCAGACGGGAAAGAGCTAGGAACCCTTGCCTTTGGTGGCAAGGGATCCTAGCTCTTTGCTGCTTCAGCCTGAACTATGCGCTGACGCGGTAACCGGAGATCATTGGGCACTCGAAAGGATCCCGGGCCGATAGCCCGACCTTGTTCAGGTAGGTGATCACCTGTGCGTAGGATTCGCGGACACTGGCCACGGTGTACGGGACCTGGTGCTCGTCGCAGTACTGGCGCACGATGCGCGAGACGCCGGCCAGGTTGGCGCGCGGCATGGACGGGAACAGGTGGTGCTCTACTTGGTAGTTCAATCCGCCGTAGACGTGGGAGAGCACGCGGTTTCCCCAGCTGGACTTGGCCATGACATTGCGTCCGGTCAGTACCTGGCGGGAGAAGAAGTCGATGCGGGCGTCCTGGGGAACCATCGGCATGCCCTTGTGGTTCGGGGCGAAGGAGGCACCCATGTAGACGCCGAAGACTGCCAGCTGCACGCCGAGGAAGGCGAAAGCCATGCCCAATGGCAGGAAGTAGAACACGATCGCCAGGTAGATGGCGATGCGCAGTGCAATGCCGGTCATCTCGCGCTTGCGGTTCTTGACCCGGCCGGCCTTGAA
>NZ_JBIUWY010000006.1:0-194110 GCF_044743685.1 Glutamicibacter sp. NPDC087583
TGCGGATGGTGGCCGTGGAAGGCACGTGCAAGTGCTCTTTGCCTAGGTGGTATTGGATGGTCATGGGGCCTGCGTCGAGGCCGTTGGCGGTGAGCGTGCGGCGTAATTCGAGGATGCGTGCTGTGAGTTCGGGGCTGGTGGCGCGCGGGTTGGTGTGTGGTTTTTTGCTGGCAGGTTCCAGCGCGGCATCGCCGCCGTGGTCGTAGGCGCGTAGTAGCTGGTAGATGCGTTGGCGAGAGATCTTGTAGTGGCGGGAGGCTTCGGTGACGCTCATGCCGGCGTCGCGGATCTGGTGGACGATGACGTGGTTTCTAGACATGTAATAGTGTCAAGGATGACGCGACTCATCGGTCAAGATGCGAGTGTCTAGGATGTCCCGACTCATGTGTCTAATATGTCGTGAATCTACACACCCTATCCTCCGCCGAATGTAATGTCCCGGCTCATCGTGAAAACGATGAGCCGGGACATTATTTTTTTGCGCTTACCGGCATTGCCAGAACCTGGCGGGTAGTATCCGTGGCAACTGTTCAGCAATCTTTCGGCAAGGTAAGACTATGGCAAGTGTATTGAGCGAAATCGCCGTCGACTGCGCGAACCCGATGCTGGTGGCGAGGTTCTGGTGCGAAGCGCTGAATTATGACGTATTGGAAGAAGAAGCCGGCTTGGTCAGTATTGGGTCCAAATCCCAAGGCCCGGGCGGGCTGAAATTGACGTTCGCGCAAGTGCCCGAAACCAAGAGCATCAAGAATCGCCTCCATCTGGACCTGCGTCCTCAAAACGCCCAGCAGCAAGAAGAAGCTGATCGCCTGATCTCTTTGGGGGCCAGCTACGCCGATGTGGGCCAGCGGGAGGACGAGAGCTGGATCGTGATGGCTGATCCTGAAGGCAACGAATTCTGCGTGCTTTCCGGCGTCGAATAAGCGAGGCGCTTTAAATGCCTATTGGCGCCGGGCCGGTAATCTCTCACCAGCTCGACGCCAACAGGTTTTGCGTGTGCAGCTCCTGATCCCTGCAGAAGCTCACGGCCTAGGCGCTTTTGCGCCCCTTGGCCAGCTCTGGGTAGTGGATGGCCGCGGTCTGCGGGTGGGCTCGCAGCCATCCCTTGAGCACGTTGGCACCGTAGGAAGCCAGCATTGGGTTTTCCGGATCATCGGAGACGCCGCGAGCTTCGGCAGCCAGCTCGGCTGGCAGTTCGACCTTGTCGATCACTGCATCCAGTCGAGGGGAGTAGAAGAACGGCACCGAGTAGCGGTCAACGCCAGCTGGTGGCGCAATGACGCGGTGGATGGTGGCCATCAGGTAGCCGTTGGTCGCGACTTCGAGCATCTCCCCGAGGTTCACTACCAATGCACCCGGGGTCGGCGGCACCTCGATCCACTCTTCCTGGCCGTAGGGTTGCACCTGCAGCCCTCCAACCTGGTCCTGCAGCAGCAGGGTGACGAAGCCGTAGTCGGCGTGCAGGCCAACGCCCTGGTTGCCCGACTCTGGTACGACGTCGCCCGAAACGTAGTGCACCAACTTGCCCATCCATGACGGGGTGTTGGCGAATGGCTCGTCGAAGTGGCCTTCGGGCAAGCCCAGCCCCACAGCGATGGCCGAAAGCAGCTCGTGGCCGGTTTTGTTCATCAGCTCGGCCCACGCCATGGCGCGCTCTTCGAGCTGGGGGAAATCGGCAGGGAACTGGTTCGGGCCCTGCAGGTTCAAGTACGGCTTGTCCTCGGGAACGACCGCCAACGTCTCGCGTTCCGGTCCGTAGTCGATCTGTTCGCGGGCATCGGCGCGGCCGCGGGTGATTTCGGTGCCCATCCGGGTGTAGCCGCGGAACTGGGCGCTATTGCGGTTATCGAGCTTGATTTTCTGCTCAACGGGCTTCTGGAAGAATTCTGCGATGGTGTCGAGCAGTTCCTGGTCCTGCCCGGCATATGCGCTGTATCCGACGATCTGGAAGAAGCCGACGCGGTGTGCGGCGTCGCGAATCGCGGCAACGAAATCCTTGTTGAAGGAGCCGTCAGCATTGCGTGCGGTAGAAATATCGAGCAGTGGGATCTCGGTGACTACGTTGTTCATAAACCCAGAGTGCACCTTATGACGCGATTGTTACCAGCTAAAGTTACGCCCGGTTCCTCCAAGTTTCCCTTGGCGTAACAATCCTTGCTTTTTCGCATTGCGTGTCTGATTATTCGCATTCGCGTGTAGCATTCGCCCGGCAACTGCGCGGCGAGTCCGGCTGCCACCCGGATCAATCGGCGCCGTCTCGGGAAGTGGCCTTCCTGCGGCCTGCCAACTAGCGCCTGATCTGCAGGTCTGTGGGTCTGGAGAGTTTGTCCGTATGCTTGAATAGTGATTTTTCGAGCGGTAGGTGAAGGCCGTCCATACCCGGACCACGGCTATTCTTCGGCGCGTGATTGGAGCGGACTTCCCCCGCAGCAAGTGAAACTAGCTGACTTGGTCACCACCAAAGCCACCTTGGATCTTGAAACATTGCTCTCTGAAGATTCCACCTTCTATGGCGACTTGTTCCCGCATGTAGTGCGCTATCGGGGCGTGTTGTATCTGGAGGATGGGATGCACCGCGCGCTGCGCTCGGCGCTTCATCATCGCTCGGTAATACACGCACGCATATTGGATCTGGACGCTAGTTAGATAAGCTAGCGCCACGAGGATGACGATGACGTCGCCTTCAGGCCAGCAGCTGCCGAAGGCTGACCAGAGCAAGGTGGAATGATGCGTGATCGCGATGACCCGGGGCAATGGCACGGTGCGCATATTGTCGACGAGCAAGAATTAAGTTTCAGCTCGGACGGCCAGGCTAAGCGGCGTGCCCGCAAACGCCAGAACATTGTTTTCTCCGTGATGGCCCTGCTGGTGATCGCGGTTTTGGCCGGCGCCGTACTCGTTTTCAATGGAACGCTGAAGTTGGGTGGCGAGCCTGCCGCCGTTGCGAGCCCGAAGCCAAGCGAGACGAAAATCGAAAACCCCAAGTGCCCGGCCATCGATTTCAAGTACCAAAAACCTTCAGATGTCGAAATACGCGTGCTGAACACGACCGATATTTCGGGTCTTGCGGGTGACACTGCCGAGGCACTGGAAAAGCGCGGCTTCAAGATTTCGTCGCTGACTTCCGGGTGGAAGTCGCTCTCAGAAACCGCTGGCGCGGTCATTGCCGGGCCTGATGGCTATGCCCAGGCTTTCACCGTGCAGCGCCAGATCCCCGGCATCGTTTTCATCTACGACGAAAAGAAGTGGGGCAGCCGGGTGGACCTGGCGCTGGGGGAGAAGTTCGACGGCCTGGAAAAAGAACGCAAGCTCGATACTTCTGAAGGCAAGCTGGTCTGCAGCAAATAGCTGGCTACGGGGTCTGCACATCTCCGGAATGCACTTGGGCCAGCGCATTTGCGAAGACCTCGGCTGGCTGGGCGCCGGAAATGCCGTACTTTCCATCAATGATGAAGAAAGGAACACCGCTGATGCCCAGCTCGCGTGCCTGGACGATATCTGCGTTGACTTCCTCAACGTAGGATCCGGACGAGAGCTTCGCACGCAGTTCCCCGGTATCCAGCCCCAGCGTTCCGGCCAGTTCGAGCAGCGTTTCTAGGTCTCCGGTGTTCAGGCCCTTCTCGAAGTGGGCAGAAAGCAGCGCTTCCTTCATCTCGTTTCCGGCACCATGCTTCTTGGCGTATTCCAGTACGCGTAGTGCAGTGAAGGAATTAGCGACCTTCAAGTTGGCGAAGTCGTAGTTCAATCCTTCGGCGGCAGCCTGGGCGGTGACATGGTCAAGCATTTGGGCGACCTGTTCCTGGCCCAGCCCCTTCATCTGGGAGAGGTATTCGGCCTCGCTGCCGTCATAGTTCTCAGGCAGGCTCGGGTCCAGCTGGTACGAGTGCCAGTAGACATCCACGTTCTGGGAGTATTCGAACGCCTCGACACCCCGCTCAAAGCGGCGCTTGCCGATGAAGCACCAAGGGCAGGCAATATCGGAGAAGATATCCACGCGGATGCGCTTGTCTTCCGGGGACTGGACAGCCGTATTTTCGCTCATGCTTGAGGTAACAACTTTTGCTCACCGGGCATTCCTTATTCGCAGCTGCTGATTTCGGGGGAGATAATGGCAGGGCTCCTACGGAAACCGGATGGTGCTGATGGCGAGAGAAAGCAGGGCAAGTGGCAAAGAACCTTCGATGGCGCGGAATCCTCTTCGCCGGAACGATTACGGCGATGGCAGGCTTTGTTGATGGCGTCGGATTCGTGCACTTCGGCGGCTACTTCCTCTCCTTCATGTCGGGAAACTCCACGCGTTCCTCCGTGGCGCTGATGACAGGGGACCTTGCCGGATGGGCGATGGCGATGTCCTTGGTGGGCTGCTTTGTCGCAGGTGTCATCCTCGCAACGCTGGTTACCTTCCGGCTCGATAGGCTGCGCCGGCCAGTGGCCATGTATTCCAGTGCGGCACTGCTGCTCGCTGCGGCCATCTCCGGGAATTTCTTGCCGCAGCTGACGGCTCTGCTGCTGGCCGCCGCGATGGGCGTGGTCAATGTTTCCTACACTCGTTCGGGAGAGGTTTCCCTGGGCCTGACGTATATGACCGGCACGTTGGTCAAGCTCGGGCAGGCACTCGGTGGAGCAATCATCGGGTTGGCCACCGGGTCGGACCGAGGCGGCTACCGGATGCTATGGATGCGCTACGCAGTGCTTTGGCTGATGATCACCATGGGTTCCCTGGGTGGCGTCTTGGCCTACCTGCGGCTGGGGCTCGGCAGCTTGTGGATCGTCGCAGGCGGCATGCTCGCGTGGGCCAGCCTGGCGTTGTTCCAGGAGCTGCGCACACCCCATGGCCTGGAGCCGCCCTCGGGGCCTCAGGCCGGAACCTCCACCGGGATCAAGTAGAAAGACATAAAAAATATGCCTGGCTTCGCTTTATGCGAAACCAGGCATATTTTATTGCGCGGTGGCTAACTCAGCAAGGAGTCGCTGTCCTGTTTTATTGTGCGGTGGCTAACTCAGCAAGGAGTCGCTGTCCTGCTTGATTGGCGCCGCTGGGCGTACCAGCAGCTTGAAGAGCACGGCCAGAAGCACGAGCCATGCGATTCCGGTGTACAGGGCTACACGCGTCGTCGGGCTCAGGGCCAAGAGCACGACAACGAAGACCATGAAGGCCAAGGCGATCCATACGGCAACGGTGCCGCCGGGCACAGCGTATTCACGGGCGACGGCCGGTCCGCGGCCCGCCGCGGCTTCCTTGCGTCGCATGGCCAGGTACGAAGTCAGAATCATGATCCACACCCAGACGGTGGCGAAGGTAGCGATGGAAGCGATGATGGTGAACAGCGACTCCGGGAGCAGGGCGTTGAGCACCACGCCGACCAGCAGCACAATGGCCATGATGACCACGGTCATCCACGGCACGCCGTTACGCGAGATGCGGCCAAAGGACTTCGGAGCATGGCCGATCTCGGACATGGCGTAGAGCATGCGGCCAGCCCCAAAAGTATCGGCGTTGATCGCCGAAACGGCTGCGGTGATCACCACGGCGTTGAGCACGTGGGCGGCGGCCGGGATGCCCAGGCCGTCGAAAATCTGCACGAATGGCGAAGCTGAGCCGTCGATCTGGCGCCAGTCAAAGAGCATCATGACTACGGCCAGCGAAGCTACGTAGAAGAGCAGGATGCGCCATGGCACGGTATTGATGGCGGCTGGAACCGACTTGGCAGGATCAGCTGCTTCACCAGCGGTGATGCCGATGGTTTCGATGCCGCCGAAGGCGAACATCACGACGGAGAACGAGAGCAGCAGGCCCACGAAGCCGTTGGGGAACAGGGTGCCAGCGCTCATCAGGGTAGCGATGCCGGTTGCGGTTTCGGTCTCAGGGGCGTTGAAGCCGAAGATGATCAGGGCGGCGCCGCCAATGATCATGGCGATAATTGCGGTCACCTTGATGATAGCCAGCCAGAATTCGGTTTCACCGAAGACCTTGACCTTCATCAGGTTGATCGAAGCGATCAGCAGGACGACCGCCAGCACCCAGATCCACTGCGCCACCTGCGGGAACCAGAAGCCCATGTAGATGCCGAACGCGGTCACATCGGCGATCGCGACAATGGCCATTTCAAAGGCAAAAGTCCAGCCGGTGACGAAGCCGGCGAAGCGGCCCAGGTAGCGCGAAGCGTAGTGAGCGAAGGATCCGGAAACCGGATGCTTGACAGCCATCTCGCCCATGGCACGCATGACGATGAAGACGGCAGCGCCGCCAATCATGTATGCGAAGAGGACGGCAGGGCCAGCAGCCTGGATAGCAGAAGAGGAGCCGTAGAAAAGGCCCGTTCCGATAGCTGAGCCGAGGGCCATGAAGCGGATGTGGCGGGCAGTCAGCCCGCGGGCGAGAGACGCCTTTATTTCGTTCACGATAGTAATGCTCGGATCCTATAAGGGGTGCGTTCGATGGGGACGGGCCCGCGCCAAAGGCAGGGCACAGCCGTGAAAATCCTATGCGCTCCAGGCAGCCATGACGCGCTTAAGTGTTGCAGATCCATCGTGAGCTTGGCCACCAGCGGTTGCTGTTGGCCACCTGCCGGGTGGGAGAATGGGCATATGAAACTAGGATTCGTCCGCCACGGACAGACGCAATGGAACCTCGAAGGCCGCTTGCAGGGTTCCAGCGACATCCCCCTGAACGACACCGGGCGAGCCCAAGCCCGCGAGGCTGTCTCGGTGCTGGACGGCGGCCAATGGGACGCTATCGTTTCCTCGCCGCTCTCTCGTGCACGCGAGACGGCACAGATCATCGCCGACGGTCTGGGACTGGAACTGGGTCCTAGCTACGACCTGCTGATCGAGCGCGACTACGCCCAGGGCGAGGGCATGGTTGAGGCCGAAGCGCTGGCGCTATGGCCGGACAAGAACGGTGGCGGAATTGAACCACTGGAATCTGTAGTTGACCGTGGCCTGCGCGCAATCAACCAGATTGCAGCAGACTACCCGGGCAAGAATGTCGCGGTAATCTGCCACGGCACCATTATCCGCTACACGCTCTCGCACTTCGCCGGCTACAAGCTGGACACCATCCGCAATGGCTCGGTTGCCATCATCGGCAATGAGCCCGGCGATTGGCAGCTGGAACTGGTCAATGACCAGGTGCCCAGCAAGGTCGCGGGCTAGGCCGCACTAGATGCCGGAAGGAACAATCCGGCGGATGCTGGAGGCCACCAGCGAATCACGCTGCCGGTTCTTGACGACCGCAAGCCATGAGCCCAACGCCATGTAGGCCTTGGAGCGGATCTTTGGCGAGGAGAGGAACACGTCGTGCAGCGCGCCGGGCAGGCGCACCAAATGCAGTTCCCGGCCTAGGTCGATGCTGCGCTGGGCGACGACCTGCACGTTCAAGGCCACGTCGGCGCGGGTGGCGGTGTCGTGCCAGCGTGGCAGCAAATAGTCTTCCGCCGAAAGCATCACCAGGGTGGGCATCTGGAGATCCAGCCCCTTCTTCACCTTGGCTTGCGCATTGAAGACTGCAGAGATGAAACCCGCGGTGAGCTTGAAGCCGTTGACCGGGCGCCAACCCAGATCGTAATCCCATTCGCCGGAAAACTGGCTGGAGACCGTGCGGGTGTAGAACCCTGGATCCACCGTCGGCAAGAAGCGGTGGGGGTTGCGGCTGCTGGCCGCCTGGACGATCCTCGCCAAGGCGGTGCGCCCGATCTCGCTGGCCTGGAATTCCAGCCACGGGCTGTTCAGCGCCAGCGCATCAACTTTCTGCGGGTTGGCTGCCGCATACAGAGAAGCGCTGAGCCCGCCAGTGGAGTGGGCGAGCAGGACAAAGCGGGTGCCCGGATGCGCGCTGGAAATGATGCGGTGGGCCGCGTCGAATTCCTCGAAGTACTCCTCCAGATCGGTGGTGAAGCCCGGGCTTCTGTGCTCGGCGATTTTGGTGGCCTGGTCTACCGGCAAGTTCCGTCCATAATGGCGCAGGTCCAGTGCGTAGAAATCCGCTCCGGCTTCACTGAGGAACTCGGCGAGCTCTTTTTGGAAGAAGTAGTCCGACCAGCCATGCACATAAAGCACCGCGATCCCGCGCAATGGCGGCGGCAGGCGCAGCGTTCTGCGCGGACGGTGCCTGATCAACGTCGCGGTCGAACCGTCCGACATCGGCAGCGGCCGTTGCGAGAAATCCTCGCCCAGCAGATCGGGCTGCCACAGGTCCTCGGCCGGGTTCTTGAACTGGAAAGCCATGGCTACAGCCTAGCCACCGCACACGCAAAACGGCATCCACCCGCTGGACTGGTTACCAACGGATGAATGCCGCTTTGCGTGGCCGACGTTCAGGGACGACTGTTTTCTATCGGCCGGGTCTCGGGTACTGCCTAACCTGCCATTTCCAGGGTGCGGGCTGGCGCATCCAGGTAGCGCAGGTAGGCGTTCTTGGTCAGGAAGGTCGGGAAGTCATCGCGCAGGGCGCAAGCTTCGAAGATTTCCACGGCTTCCTCGAAGCGATCACCCTCGAAGCGCTCCAACCCCTCCATGGTCTCCTCGGCCAGTTCCTGGACCCAGCGACGGGTGATGATCTCGCCCTCATCGGTGATCGCCGACTGGTGGATCCACTGCCACAGCTGCGAACGGGAGATCTCGGCGGTAGCAGCATCTTCCATCAGGTTGCGCAGCGCCACAGCACCGTTGCCGCGCAGCCAGGACTCGATGTAGCGGATGCCGATCTCGATGTTGTCGCGGATGCCGCGTTCGGTGATCTTGCCGGTGACACTCTCGATGTTCAGCAGGGCCGGGCCGGAAACCTCGACATCTTCGCGGGTGCGCTGCAACTGGTTGGGGTTCTCGCCGAGCACCTCGTCGTACACCTCCCGGGCAACCGAAACCAGGTCGGGATGGGCAACCCAGGAGCCGTCGAAGCCATCAGCTGCTTCGCGGGCCTTGTCCTCGCGGACCTTGCCGAAGGCCAGCTCGTTGATCGAGGCGTCCTTGCGGTTGGGAACGAATGCGCTCATCCCGCCGATGGCCGAAGCCCCGCGGCGGTGGCAGGCACGCACCAGCTGCTCGGTGTAGGCCCGCATGAACGGGGCGGTCATGGTCACGGTGTCGCGATCCGGGAAGACGAAGCGCGGTCCGCGGGAACGGAAGTTCTTGATAATCGAGAAGATGTAATCCCAGCGGCCAGCATTGAGCCCCGAGGAATGCTCGCGCAGCTCGTAGAGGATCTCTTCCATCTCGAATGCGGCGGTGATGGTCTCGATCAGCACGGTGGCACGGATAGTGCCGCGCTCGATATCCATCAGATCCTGGGCCATGTTGAACACGTCGTTCCACAACCGTGCTTCCAGATGGTTCTCCAGCTTCGGCAGGTAGTAGTACGGGCCGCGTCCGGCTGCCAGCAGGCGCTTGGCGTTGTGGAAGAAGTGCAGTCCGAAGTCCACCAGCGCACCGGACATCGGGGTGCCGGCAACCAGCAGGTGCTTCTCCGGCAGGTGCCAGCCGCGGGGACGAACCACGATGGTTGGCAGCTGCTGCAGATCGTAGCTGTTCAGCTTGTACTCGCGGCCATCCGGCGCGGTGAAGTCCAGGTCCTGATCCAGCACCCGGATCAGGTTGACCTGGTTCTTGATGACGTTCTGCCAGGTTGGCGAGGAAGCATCCTCCATGTCGGCCAGCCAGACCTTGGCCCCGGAATTCAGCGCATTGATAGCCATCTTGCGTTCGATCGGGCCAGTGATTTCCACCCGGCGATCTTCCAGCCCCGGAGCGATCGGGGCGACCTGCCATGAATCGTCTTCGCGAATAGCGCGGGTCTCGTCCAGGAACTTCGGATCGCGGCCATTGGCAATGCGCGCCCGGTTGACCTGGCGGCGCTGCATCAACTCGGCACGGCGCGGTTCGAATGCGGTGTGCAGGGCCGAAAGGAAGTCCAGGGCCTCGCTGGTCAGGATCTGCTCCTGGTAGCGAACGGGGATAGCGGTAATGGTGATGTTGTTCAGGGTGATGGGGGAGTTCATGGCAGCGTCCTTAAAAATCTTGGAAATGGTGCTGGTGCTAGCCGGCGCCTTTGCCGGCTAGCACCATCGACCCATCAGGGTCTAATGGAATTGGCCTTCTTCGGTGGATCCCACCAAGGCCAGGGTTGAGGCGTTAGGGTTCAGCGCCGTGGAGATCGCATCGAAGTAGCCGGTGCCGACTTCGCGCTGGTGCCTGGTGGCGGTGTAGCCGGCGGCCTCGGAAGCGAATTCGCGTTCCTGCAATTCGACGTAGGCGCTCATGCCGTCCTTCGCGTAGCCGGAGGCCAGGTCGAACATCGAGTGGTTCAATGCGTGGAATCCGGCCAGGGTGATGAACTGGAAGCTGAAGCCCATGGCGCCTAGTTCGCGCTGGAACTTCGCGATGGTCGCATCGTCCAGGTGCTTCTTCCAGTTGAACGACGGCGAGCAGTTGTAGGAAAGCATCTGGTCCGGGAAGTCCTTTTTGACCGCTTCGGCGAACTTGCGGGCCAGCTCCAGGTCAGGGGTGCCGGTTTCCATCCAGATCAGGTCCGAGTACGGTGCGTAGGCCTTGGCCCGGGCGATGCATGGCTCGATACCGTTGGTGACCTTGTAAAAGCCCTCCGGGGTGCGCTCGCCGGTGATGAACTGCTGATCGCGTTCATCGACATCCGAGGTGATCAGCGTTGCCGCTTCAGCGTCGGTGCGGGCGATAACTACGGAAGGGGTGCCAGCCACGTCGGCGGCCAGGCGGGCCGCGTTCAGGGTGCGGATGTGCTGCTGGGTCGGGATCAGCACCTTGCCGCCGAGGTGGCCGCACTTCTTTTCGCTGGCCAGCTGGTCTTCCCAGTGGACGCCCGATGCGCCAGCGGTGATCATGGACTTCATCAGTTCGTAGGCGTTCAGCGGGCCGCCGAAGCCGGCTTCTGCATCAGCGACGATGGGGACCATCCAGTCTTCGACGGTCTGGATGCCTTCGGAGAACTCGATCTGGTCTGCACGCTGCAATGCGTTGTTGATGCGGCGCACGACCTGGGGAACCGAATTGGCCGGGTACAGCGACTGGTCCGGGTAGGTCTGGCCTGAAAGGTTGGCATCCGCTGCTACCTGCCAGCCCGAAAGATAGATGGCTCGAAGGCCGGCCTTGACTTGCTGCACTGCCTGGTTGCCGGTCAGTGCGCCCAACGCGTTGGTGTAGCCGCCGGTGGGGGTTTCCTCGGTGAGCTGCTTCCACAGCTTCTCGGATCCGCGTTTGGCCAAGGTGTGCTCTTCCTGGACCCGGCCCTGGAGCTTCACGACGTCGGCAGCGCTGTAGTCGCGGGTTACGCCGTTCCAGCGGGGGTTGTTTTCCCAGTCGCTCTCGATGGCTGCGATGCGGTTGTCGATCGAGGTTTCGTTGGTGTTTTCAGTAGTCATTGCTTCGGCTCCTTCGCACAAGCTGCGGGTTCATGTCGATCGGAAGGTGATCTTGTGAACTTCTTCGTGACAACTACTTTTCCGCAGGTGCGAGGGCTTCAACAGAGGTTTTTTGAATTAAGATTTTCACTTCTTCACAAAAATGGAAATTTATCGCTTCTTGCGCTGAATGTGAGTCAAGGCATGGAAATCTGCCGATATTGAATCAATCCCTAGCGAAGAAGAGTAAAATTTAACAGCAAGCCTAGATAAGGGCGAAGCCAAAGCAGACCGATTCCGGGGTCTGCGAGAATCGGCGAATCACTGATGATCTGGGATTTTATGGAAACCGCAGGTGCTGATTCGCCACGGCAGGCGTTGTGTATCGGGCCAGGAAACGTGAAGTATCAGAGTCTGGACTGGTAGCTGGCTTTTGCCAGATGGGGGCCTGGACTTGTCGCTATGGCCGATATTCTTGGCCGGCAGTGCAGTTTCTGAGTGCGAAGATTTATGGATCTTGCGACCATGGCTGATTGAGCCGGAACGGGCTAGGGCTGGTCGAAAGAAACCACAGCCATGAAACCGCGGCCGGAGATGCGTGGTTCACCGGCGTCAGAGCCAACGACGGTGTCACGCAGGTTCAGCGACTGTTCGCTGTCGCCGAGCAAGAGCTTGGCGGAGCCCTGGACCAAAAGGCCCAGTTGCCCATCAAAGAGGTATTGCTCGCGCTTTTTGGACAGCTCGACAATGCGAACGGTGGGTCGTACCTGCTCTGGAATGGCGGCCACGTGCACGATGAGCAGTTCTTCGGCGGGCTGGCTCGCCTGGACAGAATTTCTCGTTTCGAATTTCAACGGGCGCAGCGGTTCCAATCCGTGCTCTTGCCCGTCTACATCCAGCTGCACGAAATCGCCGGCGATCAACGTGAAGACTTGAGCCGAAGGCGACGGAGTGAAGGCTGCAGATTTCTCGATAGAGCGAATCGACAGTTGCCAGGTTGATTCCCGCAGTTCGCTGGACCACAACGTTCCGTCCTGCGCCAGAATGCCGCTCGCAATGAGCCGGACCTGCCCTAGCTCCCATTGCTTCTTGGTGCTTTGCGCCAATTCGAGAATGGAACCCGGTGCAAAAGATGCTTGTGCTTCGCTCATGGGACGAGTCTACTTGCCGATGACCAAGCGAAGTTGTTCAACCAGCTGGGATGTGGGCAGCGAGGCATCAAGAGTTATCCAACCGTGCACTTGCGCAAGACGCAGATACTCATTTCGACTGTCCCTGAGATACTCCATGCTTTCGTCGTCTTTGCCACGGGAATTGATCCGCTCAAAGGCAAGGATGGGGTCGATGTCGAGCAGGACAATTCTCGCGTGCTCGGTACTTTTCGCCGCAAGCCAGGGGAGAAGCAGTCCCGGAGGATGGCCACGTAAGCGCCGCAGCACTAATTGGCAATACAGGTGCCGGTCCATCACGCTGAGTCCGGGAGAGCGGGCCGCGAAAAGCATATTGCGGGCAACATTGAAGCTGCGAATGGAAGTTTCGAAGAAATCCTGGGTGAAAGTCGGGAACGTCATTCCCAGGGCGCGAGAGAATTTGGTAAGCCAGCTCCGCGCGGCGACGTTTGCGAGCCTACGAGCCTGAATGCGATCGTTGCGCAGCTGCTGTACTAAAGCTTCAATAGTGGTGCTTTTGCCTGCGCCATCGGTGCCGACGATGACCAAAGTCCGGGGTGGATCGTGGGCATGGCGCGGGGCCGGTAGGGGGCGGGTGGAGACTGCGTGCATGGTGCTCCTTGCTGGATCTCTTTGTAGTTTCAACGTTTGCGCTTCGCTGAAGATTCCGCAGAAAGGCTGTGCATTTGTTGAGAGTAGCTCGCCGGGGAAGCAAGGAAAGAACCGTGAATATTTGCTTCCGCGTCACTGCTGGGCGATTGAATTACGGGTTGAATCCGGAAGATCTAGAAATTTTCACGATCCTTGGCATAACCTTGTCATGTGACTGCAACCACATGGAATCGCTCAGTGAACTCAGCCGGCAATGGCGCTGGCAGCGAAGATACAGAACTCGACGCCATTGCTCTCGGCCGCAGAATCCGCTTTCTGCGCAAGGGCAAGCAACTGACCTTGGATGATGTCTCGGCGCTCGTTGACACCGCGCCGAGCCAGTTGTCGCTGATTGAAAACGGCAAGCGCGAACCGAAGCTATCGCTGCTTAAGTCCCTGGCTGGAGCCATGGGGGTTGGCGTCGACGATCTGCTGGGCACCGAACCGCCATCGCGCCGTGCTGCTTTGGAGATCGAATTGGAACGTGCCCAACGCGGTCCACTGTACGAGTCCTTGGGATTGCCTACCGTTCGTGTTGGCACGCGTCTGCCCATGGACGTCCTGGAATCCCTGGTGGGACTGCAGCATGAATTGGAACGCCGCCTGAACGAGCAGGCCGCGACCCCTGAAGAAGCCCGTCGGGCCAATACCGCGTTGCGCCATGAGATGCGCCAACGCAACAACTACTACAAGGATATCGAGCAGGAAGCCGCCAAAGTCCTCTCTGCAGTTGGCCACGATTCAGGGCCGCTCTCGCATCATCGTGCAGCAGATATCGCCGAGCATCTGGGATTCAGCCTGCGCTTTGTGGGCAATCTTCCGCATTCCACGCGTTCGGTGACTGACCAGAAGAACAAGCGTATCTATCTGACGCAGGCGAACCGCTCGGAACATGATCCTCGTTCGGTGTTGCTGCAGGCGCTAGGGCATCACGTATTGGGTCATAGGACTCCAACCGATTATTTCGATTTCCTCTCGCAGAGGGTCGCGACCAACTACTTTGCCGCGGCGTTGATGATGCCGGAAAAGTCCACGGTGGACTACTTGCGGCGAGCTAAGAACAACCGTGAGTTGGCCATCGAGGATCTGCGCGATGCTTTCGCCGTGTCCTATGAGTCCGCAGCCCACCGGTTCACCAACCTTGCCACCGAGCATCTGGGGATGACCTGCCACTTCCAGAAGGTCCACGAATCGGGCATCTTG
This sequence comes from Glutamicibacter sp. NPDC087583, assembly GCF_044743685.1. Taxonomy (NCBI): domain Bacteria; kingdom Bacillati; phylum Actinomycetota; class Actinomycetes; order Micrococcales; family Micrococcaceae; genus Glutamicibacter; species Glutamicibacter sp. NPDC087583. Next base: position 14,393 of record NZ_JBIUWY010000006.1, read on the forward strand.
CACAAGGCTTATGAGAATGACCGAGTGAACTTTCCAGCCGATCACACCGGTGCCATTGAAGGACAAACCATTTGCCGGTATTGGACAAGTCGCGTGGTCTTCGAGCAGATGGATAAGTTCCGTTCCTTCGAGCAGTACACCGATACCGTCAATGGGACCTTCTGGTGCACGGCGCGCACCGAGCGCCATTCCTCGGGACTGTATTCCTTGTCCATTGGCGTGCCTTTTGAGCATGTGAAGTGGTTCCGCGGGCGGGATACCAAGGAGCGCTGCCAATCCACCTGCCCGGACGAGAACTGCTGCCGCCGTCCACCTGCTGACCTATCCAGCCAGTGGTTCGGCAATGCGTGGCCGGCTACGCGCGCCAATACCCACTTGCTGGCGGCCATGCCAACCGGAGCCTTTCCCGGAGTAGATGAAACCGAGGTCTACCGATTCCTGGAAAAGCAGGTGGACTAGGACCGTTGGACTATGCGATGTGCTTGGAGATGAAGGCAAGAGCAGTTTCCGCCAGCCACGCGCCATCCTGGGCAACGGTGCGGCCGGAGCGGGCTACCTTGAAGGAATGGTTGCCACCTTCGAACCAGGAAAGTTCGCTGTGCTCGTTCAGCTTGCTGGCGACTTCTTCCATCTTTTCGGGGTTGGCAAAGGGATCTCGGGTGCCTTCGAGGAAAAGCATCGGCACCGCAATCGGGTAGAGATGCTCATCGCGTAGCTTCTCTTCCTTCTTAGGCGCGTGCAACGGGTACCCCAGGAAGATCAACCCTGCCGAGGGCATGCCCTCGGCAACTGACAGGGAAGCGATGCGCCCGCCAAAGGACTTTCCTGCCGTGAAGATTGGCAGGCCTTCAGCCAAGTGTTCTTCAACCCAACGGCGGACCTGGTGCCACACTGCGACCGCAGCTGGCGCTTTGTCGGGAAACTTCTTTCCAGCATCCATGTAGGGGAAATTAAAACGCAGGACGCTGGCACCCAGATTCGCAGCGGCTAGCGCAAAGCCGGCCATGAAGTCATGATCCTTTCCAGCACCTGAACCGTGTGCGAGCACGATGACGGCCTTCGCCGCCTTTGCTCGGTCCCAGAGCGCGCTGAGTTCCAGGTCTTCGTATGGAATGGAGAGTTCTTGGGTCATAGGTACCACCCTAGGGGCTGAGGGCCCATCAACTGATCATGAAAGGAAATGAACTACATTTCCCAGTCCTTGCGGAGTGCCGTATCGGTGTCATCGCCATTTCTGGCCAGTACCGTCAGCTTTTCAACTTTTTCGCCGGTTGCCGCACGCTCGTTGATCTTGAGCATCATATTTCCCGAGACGAAGATCGATGCGGGCATGTCGTATTCGCCGTCGATCCATGGACCGTCTGCGAGGGTGACGACGAGTTCGCCAAGCGCAGGCGACTCGACTTTCTCAACGTAGGCGTGGGGGTCAGCGGGCAGGCATGTGCGGTAGATTTCCAGCTCAGTGATTTCAGCGCCGCATAGGGATTTGTAGGTATCGTTCATGGCGGACAGCCACTGCGTGTACTTTTCCGTGGCCCAGGCTTTGCGGTCCTCGGGATCGGCACCAGTACGAGCCCGGGTGAAAGTTCCTGAGTTATTGCCGTCTTCAGTAGCGAAGGTGACAGATTCCAATTCCGGCGAGGCCTCGCCTACGCTTTCGAACATGATTCGGCCCATCATGCGCAGCTCATCCTCGTTGGTTTCGTAGCTTTCCCGCATCTGGGTTCCAAACTTCATGCTGTTATCCAAGAAGATATTGATGGCACCAGGTGCTGGAGATTCCCAAGAAGTCATTAGGTTGTAGGGATACAAGAAGCCTTTGGTGGATTTGATGCCAGAGTTTTCTTTCCACATCTCAATTTTGGAATCTGCCCAGGCCTGTCCCGAATTGGCGTTGGCGTCCAACTCCGCGGGTCCAGGCTCGGGGGCGGTTTCACCGGGTTCACCGGTTTCGGCCGCGGGCTGTGCCGCCGGAGTGGAGCCAGCGACGGAAGCCGCCGTCGAATCGGCTGGCGCTGCTTGTTCGGGAGCTGCATTGCACCCTGCTAGAAGCAAAGCCAACGATGACAGGGCAATGACCGAACGGGTGCGCAAGAATAACTCCTCATTATCGATGAATGGTCAGTCTATACAGGCCAGGCAGCGAAGGGAGAGGTGTTACGAGAATTTGGCAAAGGTCCGGATCGCACCGGGACGGAAATCCGACGCTTCCGTGAGCCCCATGGATTCGTAGAAGGCACGTTGCCCGGGTTCATCATCGGTGATCAGGACCAGCTGACGCACATGCTCATATTTCACTAGTACGGCAGAGAACAAAGCACGGCCTACGCCGGTGCGATGCGTAGATGGACGCACCAGGATGTCCTGGACGTAGCAGATGGTGGCATTATCCGAGACCACGCGCACAAGGCCGATTAACTGGTGGTCTACGTCGTAGGCGTAGATTACGCATGCTGAATTCTTCAGGCCCTCAAATAGTACGTCTGGGTTGTCTGTATAGGCGCTCCAGCCCACCGCGTTGTAGAGCGAGAGTATTTGTTCCTCGGAAGGCACCTTAGTGGTGGAGAGTTCCATCGAGTCCTTTTACTGTTGCGGGGAAACCGAAAGGATCTCTGCGTTGCCCAGCAACGGATGCTTCACCAGTTCTGTTTCCAATGTGTGGATGATGGCTTGGGCGGAGTCGCCGTTGTAAACGAACACCGGGCCATCATGCCGGTAGTAGACATCCTCATGCCATCCGATTTCGCCGTCACCCAATGCATGCTGCAGGGCCCTGACTGTTGGCTCCAGATCCGATTCCGATTCGGCCCCAAGCCTGGTTCGAAGCAAAACGTACTCGCTGCCGCCTACTTCGGTGCGTTGTCCATCAATAATCAGCCAGGAACCATGCCCCAGTCCTCCATCGATGAGCGAAGAGAGCAATTCGGAAAACAGCTTCTTCGGTTCGGGGGTGGCCACTTCAAGGTTAATGTCGCTGGAGATCGGCTCCTCAGCCGCGTCCAATGTGGTCTTGGCGCTGATGATGGTTCCGGAAGACTTGTATTTGGGCAACAATGTATCGAGCAGGCCCGCCTCATGATCTTTGCGCAGGCGTTCGGTCATCGGCTGGGCAAAATGGATCTGCACCCGGTGAGTCGAAGCCTCCGATGATTTCCTGGCGAACAGCGACATGTCCTCAGTCCTCGTGTGGGTCGGAAATGCAAAAGACGATTCCGTAAGGATCGCGCATAATGGTCCAGCCAAAAGTGGGATCTTCGGTGTGGTCCTCAACGCGTGTTGCGCCAGCAGCCATGCAACGGGTGACTTCCTGCTCGCGGCTGGTGCTTGCTTCCAAGTCGAGATGAACCCGGTTCTTGCCGGCAGTGATCTCATCAACTTTTTGGAACCCCAACCGAGCGCTGAAGCCAGGGACGCTGATCATGGTGAACCCCGGGTACTGGCCCAGATATTTCCCGCCCAGAACAGCCCTCCACCAAGCCGAGGCAGCTTTCTCGTCAAGGGCATCAAGGGTGATCATTCCAATGTTCGCCATGCAGTCAAAGGTACCGGGAGTCTTCCTGCTTAGCTAGAGGTTGACTGCATTTCTGCCGCTGACTAGCGCACTTTCTAAGTGAAGAAAAGGGGCTTGCTTGGCCGGGACGGAAGTCCCGACCGAGTAAGCCCCTTTATGGGCTATGCCGGCCTAGCTATCGAAGTAGTTTGGCGCGTGCTCGTTGTGAGCAGGTGGAGTCGGCATCTCGACTTTCTTCTGCACCTTCAGCATGCCAGCGGCGTAGTCCACCGAAACGGTGTCACCAGCGGCAAGCGAATCACTGATCAGCAGGTCGGCAATGGCATCCTGTACCTTCCGCTGTACCAGCCGGCGCAGCGGGCGAGCACCGAACTCGGGGTCGTAGCCTTCGTTTGCCAGCCACTGTACGGCAGCGTCGCTCACCTCCAGTTTCAGCTCCTGGTCCACCAAGCGAGCTTCGGTCTCGGCGATGACCAGCTTGACGATCTGGCCAATCTCGGACTGCGAGAGCTTGGAGAACAGCAGTACCTCGTCCAGCCGGTTCAGGAACTCTGGGCGCATGAACTCGCGTACCTTGCCCATGACCTTGGCCCGGATTTCTCCAGCCTCACTGGTGGCATTGGCGGAGGTGAAACCGAAGTTTCCGGCCTTGTTGGCCAAGTACTCGCCGCCGAGGTTGCTGGTCATCAGGATCAGCGTGTTGGAGAAATCGACAGTGCGCCCGGCTGAGTCGGTCAACCGGCCGTCATCGAGTACCTGCAGCAGCACGTTGAACACGTCCGGGTGGGCCTTCTCGATTTCATCGAGCAGCACGACCGAATACGGGTTGCGGCGGATCTTCTCGGTCAGCTGGCCGGGCTCGTCATGGCCGATGTACCCCGGAGGTGCTCCGATCAGGCGCGCCACGGTGTGCTTCTCACCGTATTCGCTCATATCGACGCGAACCAGCGATTCGGCCGAACCGAAGAGGTTTGCAGCCAGAGCCTTGGCCAGTTCGGTCTTTCCGACGCCGGTGGGACCCAGGAAAAGGAACGAGCCGATGGGGCGACCTGCTGGCGACATTCCGGTACGGTTGCGACGCACGGCGCGTGCCACAGCGGCAACGGCATCGTGCTGGCCGATGACCGAAGCATGCAGGGAATCTTCCAGCGAAGCCAAGCGTGCCTTGTCATCTCCCGAGATGCGCGAGGTGGGGATGCCGGTGGATCGGGAGATCACTTCCGAAATCTGCTTCTCATCCACTACCCGGGTGACCCCTGCATCGCCGGCCTCCTCAGCAGCCTTGATGCGCGCGGTCATCTCCACGATGTGGTCACGCCATGCGCCAGCTTCTTCGAATCGTTCCTCGCCGATAGCGCGTGACTTCTCACGCTCGGCGTCTACCAATTCGGCACGCAGGGACTGCACATCCTCGGCATCTCCGGCAGCGATGGACCGCCGGGCACCGGCGATATCGATCAAGTCGATGGCCTTGTCAGGAAGCTGGCGGTCGTTCAGGTAGCGGGCAGAGAGCGTCACCGCGGCCTTGAGCGCTTCGGGGGTGTACTGCACCTGGTGGTGATCCTCGTAGGATTCGCGCAGGCCGTCCAAAATGGCCAGTGCAGTTTCCTCCGACGGCTCGGCGACAGTAACCTTGCCGAAGCGCCGAGCCAGCGCGCTGTCCTTCTCCACCTTGCGGAACTCATCGAGCGTAGTGGCGCCGATCATGTGCAGCTCGCCACGCGCCAAACGCGGCTTGAGGATATTTGCGGCGTCCATATTGCCGGACTCGCCAGAGCCTGCACCGACCAGCAGATGCATCTCATCGATGAATATCAGCACCTGCCCCTCGGCTGCGGCTACCTCGTCGAGCAGGCCGGTGAGCCGCTGCTCGAAATCTCCGCGGTAGCGGGTTCCGGCGAGCATGCCCGGAAGATCAATGGAGATCAAGGCCGCATTGCGCAGTTGGGCTGGTACCTGGTCATCGATGATGGCGCGGGCCAGGCCTTCGGCAATGGCGGTCTTGCCCACGCCGGCCTCGCCAATCAGCACAGGGTTGTTCTTGGTGCGACGGGCCAGGATTTCAATAACCTGATCCAGTTCCTCCTTGCGTCCGATCACCGGATCAATCTGGCCGTCGGAGGCCAGTAGGGTCAGATCGGTTCCGTAGCGTTCGAGCATGGACACGTCGGACTCGGAATCGGACTGGTTCTGGGCATCGTTTTGGCCACGCTGGGCCTGCTCCATGGCGGCTTGCTGCAAGGACTGGCCGGTGATGCCGTGCTGCGCCAGGAGCTGGCTGACCGGAGATTCCGGGTTGAAAACGAAGGCCAGGAAAAGATGATCAGGGTCGATGTAGGTCGAACCGTAGTTACGAGCAACCTGATAGGCGTCAAAGAGGCTGCGCTGAGCTGCCGACGATAGGTGGGATGGCTTCTCGCCCTTCTCCTGGGACTTGGGCATGCGCGCGATGGCATCTGCACTCAAAGCCTCGATGTCGATACCCATGGCGGTCAGGTGCTCGCCGACTGGTTCGGTGCGCAGCAGAGCCATCAGGAGGTGCAGGGAATCAATCTCGTCGTGGCCATGCTCCTGGGAAATCGCTGCCGCGGTGGCTACCGCTTCGTGGGTGCGGGCGGAAAGCAGGCGCGTGAGGTCGATGGGACGTGCTGCCTGAGCACGTGAAGACAGGAATCGAGAGAGGAATTCCTCAAACGAGCCATCTGACGGTGCGCCGAAAAATGCTGGCAAGTGAGCCTCCTAATAGAAACTTGAGCGGTCTATGCTCATGTTCAACGCATATGGCGCGCAGATATTCCCGAACCAGCCGGGCAAGGTGTCAAAGAGGTTGACTTCACACTAATAGCTGGAAAGCAGGCGCTAGTCTTTGGGGATTTCGATAAGGCCCATACGCGCGGCCGCAACCAGGGCCTGGACCCGATCGCGAACATTCAGCTTAACGAAAATCTTCGCCATATGGGTTTTAACCGTAGTTTCGGAAATAGTCAGAGTTCTTGAAATCTCGGTATTGTTTAGCCCGCGTGCGAGCAGTTTTAGAATCTCGAATTCCCGATTGGTAATTCCCAAGTCATAGGCCAGTTCTTGAATGTCTTGGGAATTATCCCGGTAAGCTTCGCGAACCGCAGAAACTAGATCAGAAGAAACCGACGGGGAAATGGCTGCAGTTCCTTGGTGAACGGCATGGATCGCATGAATAATTTCATCTGGTTCAGAGTCTTTTACCAAGTATCCGCTGGCCCCAGCGGTCAGTACCGGAACCAGGTAGTCGTCAGAAGAAAAGGCGGTAATGGCAAGCACGGAGGGGCTGTCTTCGGCAGATTTGATTGCTTTAGTAGCGCTAACCCCGTCCATTATCGGCATCTGCAAATCCATGAGCACAACGTCCACTTGATTGCCGCTGCAATACTCGACGGCGGCCTGCCCATTTTCAACAGAATTAACCGTTACAATTCCGGGGTCTGTTGCTAGGATTGTGCCCAACGCATGCCGAATTAGAGGTTCATCATCGACAATAAGGACCTTTATTTGTTCCATCTGATTCCTCTGATTCGATGCGGGTGGCCTCATGTTGGCCTGTTCACCTGAAAGTATATAAGTTGATCTGATGTGGAGTTTGTTATGAAGGGTTTGAAAATGCTGGCCGTAGCAGCATTAGTTCTGGCACCATTGACCGCCGTGGCAGCTCCTGCATCTGCCGCGAGCTCTCCAGCCTCCAGCAGTGGCAACGTTGCTACTCCTGCTGGCTTTGGCTCAGCCTTCTCGGAGTGGTTCTGCAAACGCTACGGCGTCGCCTGCCCATAACGCGGTTTATTTGACTTGATCATCTGAGCCGGGAATTATTCGGCATATGAATGGACGACTAAAGGACACCCTGACCAAGCTCTTCGCTGGTCGGGGTGTCATTGTTTGGACTGGTTTTGCGGTTCTGATCGCGGTTTCCAGTAGCGAGTTCGTGACTCTGCTGGAAGACGGATTTAGTGGTTCGTCGGATATTTCGGTTCGAGGCGCGTTGCTCGGCGTAGGACTGTGCGCAATTCTTGCGCTTGGTCTTCGCTGGGTTGCCGTATCCGTCGGATTGTTTGTGGCAGTTGCCTATTTCTTCCTCACGGACGGCGCCTTGTTCTTCTGGACTGTCGTTTCATTCATGATTTTTTCGGCGCTGGCAGCTACGGCCAGTGCCATGAGCGTTAGGGCCTTATTCCTAACCTTGTCCGCAGCGTGGATGGTGCAGTTCGGCATCCAGTCCGGGCAAGACGCGGTTCTGCTTGTCGGGATTGCCCCGTTGACGGCGATGGCGTTCTTCTTAACGAGGAATATTTACTTGCTGCGCGAGAAGAACGAGCTCGCTCTTCGGCAAATGCATACGGTCAAAGAGCAGACTCGTCTTGCTGTCGACCGGGAGCGAAAGAACATTGCCCGGGATCTGCACGATATTGTCGCGCATGACATCACGGTCGTGGCCATGCAGTCGAAGGCCGCGAAGTTCGCAAACGATGGTCAGAAGGCCCTCGAAGCTCTGGATGTCATCGCCAAACTGAGTACTGAGACTTTGCACGATTTACGCCTGATGCTCAATGTCCTGAGGGCTGATGGGACCATGGCAGATCCCTCGTCCCAGGGCATTGATAAGCCGGCCGCTACTACTGTTTACGCGCTTCAGGGTGCAGAACTTTTCGTTCAGAGGCTAAAAGAGGCAAATTTCGAGGTGAGCTCCACCACTGACGAGAAAATTTCCGAATTGCCCCGTTCTGCACAGACTGCGATTTATCGGGTCATGCAAGAAGGTACAACAAATGTGATAAAGCACGGTGCCTTGGGCGGGAAGTGCACCTTCGAACTCACGGTCCAAGGGGCAGAGGGCATCCTGGAAATTACTAATCAGATGGGGAATTTCGACAAGAAGGCGAGTGGGTTGCCCGAAGGCGGGACAGGCCTGATTGGCATGGGTGACAGGATGCGTGCATTTGGTGGAAAGTTTGCAACCAGTTCCGAAAACGGTGTTTGGGCACTGCGCGCAAGCATCCCGTTCTGACCCCTACCCTCCTACTAAAGTATGATTTCGGATTTTCGCAGGACGCGATAAGTTAGACATGTATCGGTGAAGACCGATCACCGGGAAGGTACTTGGTGGTGTTTTGCGAGTGGCATCACTAAGGATCCGAGGGTGATTAAAAGGTACGTTGCATTGCGTAAACGGACTGATCTTTCATCGGCGCTGTGCCCCCATCGCACGCCGTTGTCTGTCAGTAATGCAACGTACCTTTTATAACTTAAACCCAGCCCGTGTTTCTGCGTTCTGCCTCACACCTCAGGTCGGAATGGGCCTGCGTGGCGGGGTTTTGCGCCTATGGAGAGCATTTCCTGTCTGGGAAGCGAGAGCGCATGAGTACCCAGGCAGATACGGTTGTTTGGCAACAATAAGGCCTGGCCGTGGAGCCTAAGGGCGGCTTTGATAGCAAGACGGCAGATGCTGCGATCAACGCAGAAGCAACCGCAGATTCTTTGGCCGTGAAGGCCGGCGAACCAAGCGGGGCCCATGGTTCGATCGCCTGCTATGGCACGACGCCGAGCTGGCCACGCGCAGCTCCTAATCGATGAAGCAACGGCAAAGGGTGCGAGAACTCGAATTAGTTCTCGCACCCTTTGCCGTTGCTGGTGGTTAAGCCTCGGAAGCCTCTGCCTCTTGGGTGTCTTTCAAAACATGATCAGAAACCTTGGCCAGCGCTCGTTCCAGTGAAGAGCGCAAGACCACAGGAATCGTGATCTCGTCATTAATCTCGACAAGGCCTTCGCGCTCGAAGACGCGCAGCAGGGACTCGACCTGGGGGACAACCTCCTCAAGGCTGGCAATCAGGTGATGCTGCTCGGCGGGAAGGTCATCTTCGGTCGGAACTTGCAACGCGAACTCGGCACGTGGCGGTGTCGATGATGCGGCATTGCTCAACACGCCGGCCACCATCTCGGCGATCTGCGCCTTGCCCGGCTGCTCCAAGGTGTTGATCAGGATGTGCGAGTAGAGAACCTCTGCAATCAGCTCCTTGACCAAGCGGGCGCCTTGTCCGCTGGATGCCAGCAGCGCATCGCTGAGCGACTCGGTTGGGGTTGCGTTCGGTTCCTGGTAGCGCAGCATGGCCGTGCCGATCAGGGCGTCCCAGTATGCCGATAGGCGTGGAACGTCGGCCAGCGAAGAAACGGCAGTGCCGTCTTCCGGCTCCCATTGGGCATCCTCTGGAACGCCGGCGGATTCATCGACCTTGACGAACAGGCCCAGCGCGCTGGCCGCATCCTGCAGCGTATCGCCGGTGAGTACGCCAGCTGGGGTGGTCGGCTTGCCTTCGCCAACCCAGCTGATCAACTCGCGAGCCGCAAAAACGAAGGGCATCGCTTCGAGGCTGCCGTTGGCCTCATCATCTTCGAGATAGGGTGCCACGATGGGTGAATCGCCAGCCATGCGGGAGAGGAATTCGAAAGTCTGCTTGAAGTCATCCACGCTTCCGCCGAAATTAGCGGTTGTGCCCAGGAAAGTCAGGTAATGCTTGAGGATCGCAGCGCTGGCTTCCGAAACTTCCTTGCCCAGCGACGTCAAGTGGCCCAGCTGTTCACCCAGAATCGTCGGATCCAGGGTTTTGACGTCAACGCTCTGGCGCAACTGGGCATGCACGGTCAGCAGGGTAGTGAGCCCTTCGAGCGCTGCGCGGGTCTCGCTGGCTGCCTGGCCCTCTTCGTGGAAGTGGCGGAAGAGCGAGGACTTGAACGGCTGAAGAGCTTGGCGCACTTCGGATTCAAAAGGCACGCTGCTGGCGCCGGAACGGCGGGCTGGATGACCCTGGGCAGGCTTCTTCTTGGCTGGTTTACGTGAGGCCATGAGTGTGGTGCAGTTCCTTAGAAATGGCTGATCGGCGGGATTGGTAATTCGCTTCTCTCCAGTCTACGCAGGACGCGCTGGGGGAGAAGTTCCCGATGGGCGATAGTGATGCAGCCTCTGGGGAAAGTGCCTGTACGGGAGGAAGTACTTGTTGAAAGTTCGGAATAGGCAATCATTTACCGCAAGAAACACGAACCTCCTGCCGGTGTGGTGGCGCTCACCGTCGAATCGTCAGGACGCGTTGATTTTCCCTGGGGATCGCGCGACAGTGAAGACATGCGGGCTCGTGTGGAGAGGCCGTCGAAATGCTAGGAGAGTGGATCATGGCTGGAGTAGGCGTGCCAGATCATGTCGTTGTTGTAGGCGCTGGCTTTGTTGGCCTGTCGACCGCTTGGTACCTGCAGGAAACGGGCATTAAGGTCACCGTCGTGGATCGCGGCGGCATCGCGTCCGGTTCCTCTTGGGGTAACGCCGGCTGGTTGACCCCGGCCCTGACCCTGCCCATCGCGGAGCCTGCAATTTTCAAGAACGGCCTGAAGATGATGCTCGACCCGGCATCCCCGCTGTACATTCCGCTGAAGGCCGATGCCAAGTTGCTCCGCTTCCTGATCGGTTTTGCCTGGCACTCGACCCCGAAGAAGTGGGAAGAAGCCATGCGGGTCTACTCGGAAATCGGCGCAACCGGTTTGGATGCCTTCGACGAAATCGCGCAGGCGACTTCGGCAGGGCCGGGCGTGCAGGAGCCGACCAAGCCGGCAAATCCATTCTTGACCGGATTCACCTCGCTCAGCGACCGCGATGCGCTGCTGCATGAATTCGAGATGATCGAGAAGACCGGCGGCGAAGTTGATTACGAATTGCTCACCGGCGACGAGTTGCGCGGCATCGAGCCGACCCTGTCCAATAAGGTCGCTGCGGGCGTAGCCATCAAGAACCAGCGCTACATCAACCCGCCGAAGTTCATGGATTCACTGGCCGAATCCGTCATCGCCCGCGGCGGCGACATCATCGGAGCCTTCAACGTCACCGATGTGCGCGACAATCGCGGCTCGGTCACCGTCATCGGTTCCGAAGGCCGTTCAATCACCGCGGATCACGTGGTGCTGGCTACCGGTGCTTGGATGACCGACATGGCCAGCAAGTTCGGTGTGAACGTTGTGGTTCAGGCAGGCCGCGGCTACTCGTTCACCGTGGAGCCGGAACACATGCCAACGCACCCGATCTACTTCCCGACCCAGCGCGTTGCCTGCACCCCGCTGGGCGATCGTTTCCGCATCGCCGGCACCATGGAATTCCGCGACGCCAACCACAAGCTGGAGCCGAAGCGCATTGAGGCCATCGTTGCCGCTGCGACCCCGGTCTACCAGGGGATTAACTGGGAGAACCGCAAAGAAGAATGGGTGGGTGGACGCCCATGCACCGCGGACGGCATGCCACTCATTGGCCAGACCGGATCCTCGCGCGTGTCGGTTGGCGGCGGCCACGGCATGTGGGGCGTTGCGCTGGGACCGCTGACTGGCAAGATCCTGGCTGCCCAGATTGCTGGCCAGCAGGTTCCAGGCATCGCCCGGCACTTCAACCCCTTGCGCAAGGGGTTCTAAGCGTTTCGGTCCACACCCGGAACGAAATAAAACAACCGGCTTGCGGTGCATCATGGCGATGCGCTGCAAGCCGGTTTTCCTTTAAGGCTGTCTTTTACGCGCTTTAGGCATGGCGGGTTGATGTCCCGGCAAGGATCGCGCGGTAGCCTTCGGCAAATCCTGGATACTGCAGTTCAAGCCCGCTGGCTAGCAGCTTGGAATTATCGAGCCGGCGGTCGGCAGCACGTCGTGCCGGGGCTTGTCCTGCCTCTTCCGGCGCAGGCAAACCAAGTTCCTTAGCCAAAAACTGGTAGACCTCGCCTAGCTGGGCTGGGGTGCTGTCACTGGCCAGGTAGAGGCCAGCGGCTTGCTCTCCCAGCGCCGCAACGTGAACGATGGCCGCGGCCAGGTCATCGCGGTGGATGCGGTTGGTCCAATGCGAGCCCGCGGGAATCTGTGCGGCTCCGGCAGTGACGTGATCGATGAGCCGGGTGCGGCCCGGGCCGTAGATTCCCGACGCCCGCAGGATTGTTACCGGCAGGCCGCTGCCGGCGAGCGCTGCCTCGGTGTGCGCAAGGACCTGCGCGGTGGGGCTAGCTGGGGCAAGCGGTGCTGATTCGTCGACGAGTTCTCCGTTGGCGCCGCCCATCACTGCGGTGGAGGAGATGTAGATAAGCCGGCGAAGATTGGGGCATTGGGCTGCCAGCCGTGAAGCCAGTTCTTTGGCGACCTGCAGATAGCCGCGCGTGTAGCCATCGGCATCGCGGGTGGCTGGCACGGGAGTGAGCACGACGATTTCGGTCTGCGGATCGATGCTTGGCCACTGGGCGGCATCGAGCAGGTCTACGCTGTGGCCGGTAAATCCTGCGGGCAGCTTCTGGCTGTTGCGCCGCCAGCCGGTGACGCGATGGCCCTCCTGCTGGAGCCGCAGTCCTGCCTCGGTGGCGACATCTCCGCAGCTGACCAGTAATACTTTCACGAGACTCCTTTGGCGCGATATGTCCTCGGAGGCGAATCCCCCTACCCATAGACTAGAACCTTTAGGCCAGCGTGGCATGCGCGCGGAGGAAGGGGGCCAGGTGCAGTCTTCGGTGCGTTGTGTCCTGTTCTGCGTGGTTGCATTGCTCTCCATGCTCGGCGAGGGCATGGCGGTCTTTGCCTTGACCCTGGAATCCGCGGATCAGTTGGGGTCCTGGGGCGTAACCGCGTTGTTCCTCGCCGGCTTGGTTCCGCCGATCCTTGCCGCCCCGGCTATAGGGCGTTGGGTGGACGGGGCAGCCCTTTTCAGGGTGTGGATCCTGAACCTGTGCGTGCATGTGGCGATTTTCGCGGTGATGGCCATTGCCTCCAATATCTTCGCGAGCCTCGCCTTGATGCCTGTGGCCAGTATTTGCGCGGTGGTTAACGGAGCGGTCATTTTCAAGATCATTCCGCGCATCCGCGGAGGCTTCAGCATTGCTCGTGCCAGCAGCTTCCTTGTCGTAGCGACGTCCCTGGCGGGAATCATCGCGCCGGCGATAGCTTCACTCGTCTTCGCGAAAGCGGGGATCGGCGCGGTGCTTTGGTACGCGGCGGCAGGATTCCTGGCACTGGCCCTGGCGGCCATCTTCCTGTCCCGCTCGCAAGCCGCCAACGGGAAAGGAGCAGACGCAGGGAACGAGCCGGATCCGGGTGGACCGGTATCGCCCGGTGGAGCTGCATTGACGCGCAATCCACAATTGCGGATCTTGCTGCTCCCGGTGGCGGCGATCGTGCTGTTTACCGCAGCAGAAGGCGTTTCGGGGGTGTTCTACCTGCGCGGGATCACCGATAACGACACTGGATACGCGGTATTGCTCGGTGCCTGGTCCGTGGGCGCAGTGTTCGGTTCCCTGCTGGGAGGCAATCGCCGCTTCGGTACCCGAAGCGCCTTGCCGATTCTGCTCGGTGGAGGGCTGGTGGGCGCCGCGATCCTCACGGAAGGGCTCTGGTCCAACGCGGCTGGCCTGGCCTTGGTGTTCCTTGCCGGCGGGCTGGGCAATGGACTGCACAATACTGGAGTACGAACAGCCATTTACGAATACGTGCCGGAATCCCGCCATGGTGCTGCTTGGGCGCAGCTGCGGATGCTCATCAACATCATGGTCGCATTGGGCTATCTCATCGGCACCCCGGGATTGCTGATTGGCCCGGCCAGGGCAATTATCGTGGTCTCCGGTGCCGCGACGCTGCTGGTTATCGTTGTATCCGCCGCGCTGTACAGCTGGAAAGCGCAGGCCAAGGTCCATGGGAGGACCTCTGCTACGGAATCCCGGGGGTAGCGCGCTCGCCGGAAACATGAAGGTTGCTGGATAACGCGCTACAATTCAAGCATTCGAATATTTGTACTAGAAAGTGGTGGGGTGTGGCTGAAGAACAGGAGCTGATGCCTCCGGGAGCAACCCAAGGGCCGGTCCAAGCGGTATCCGCGATGGGTTTCCCCTCGCCAGCACGCGATTATTTTGACGGTGGACTGGACCTGAACCGGTTGCTGGTCCGTGACCGTGTCTCCACCTTCATCATGCGCGTCTCGGGCCACGCCATGCGGTCAGCTGGCATCTTCGACGGCGATGAAGTGATCGTGGACCGATCGCTGGCCGTGCGCCACGGCTCTGTGGTCATCGTCAACCTCAACGGGCAGATGCTGGTGCGCCGCTGGCAGATTGACGGCCACGAGGTTGGGCTGCTCAGCGATGAATCTCCCCTGCCCGTGGTACTGGCCGAAGGCGATGAGGTCAGCGTCTTCGGCGTCATTACCAGGTGCCTGCATCATGTCCGCTGACCACGTATCCCTGGTGGACGTCAACAATTTCTACGTCTCCTGCGAGCGGGCCTTCGACTATTCGCTGCGCAATCGTCCCGTGGTGGTGCTGTCGAACAATGACGGCTGCGTGGTGGCCCGTTCCCAGGAAGCCAAGGATCTGGGCATTCCTACCGGAGAACCCTTCTTCAAGGTCCAACGCTATATGGACTCCCACAACCTTGCGGTGCGGTCAAGCAACTATGAACTGTACGGGGACATTTCTGCCCGGGTCATGGAATTGCTCGGACGCTTCGGGACCTGGCACGAGGTGTATTCCATCGATGAATCTTTCGTCGGCCTGGAAGGCAACCTGGAGCAGGTGCGCAGCACCGCGGCCCAGATCCGTGCCGCCATTGACAAGACTATCGGGGTGCCAGTCTGCGTGGGTGTCTCATCCACCAAGACCCTGGCGAAGCTGTCCAACCATATTGCCAAGCACAATCCGGGACTGGGCGGAGTCTGCGTCCAGCAGCTCATGGATCCCGAGGTCCTGGGCAGTATCCTGAACCGGGTTCCAGTCACCGATGTCTGGGGCGTGGGCCGCAAAACCGGTGCCAAGCTGGCAGCCATGGGCATTGAATCCATCGCGGACCTGCAAGCAGCTGACCCTTTGGCGATCCGCAAGAAGTTTTCTGTCGTCTTGCAGCGCACGGTCTTCGAACTCAACGGGCAACGTTGCATCGGTCCGGTGGAGGAGCGCGCGGACCGCGGCCAGGTCATGTTCACCCGTTCCTTCTCCACGCCGGTGCGCACCTATGAAGCGATGGAAGAAGTCATGTCCATCTATGCGCAGAAGGCTGCCGGCCGCTTGGCGCGCGAAGGCCTGTACGCTTCATTGCTTACCGTCACCGCGGGCACCAGCCGCTTCGCCCGGGGAGAAGCCTCATTCCCCAGTGCCCAGGTGCGCCTGTCGCGTCCGACGCGGGATCCCATCGTGCTCAGCAAGCTGGCAATTGCCGCGATGCGGGATCTGATGAAACCGGGGATGGACTATGTTCGCGGGGGAGTGATCCTCTCCGGGCTCAGCGATTCTCCGGGCGAGCAACAGCTGGACCTCTTTGGCCAGAGTCCCGATCCGGCTGCCGAGGAACAAGAAAACGTCTCGTCGGTAGTCCAGGACATCTCCCTGCGATTCGGTGCCAAATCCATTGGACTGGGGCATGCCGGAATGGCCAAAATCCCTGAATGGTCGATGAAACGAGAGCATATTTCGCAGCGCTACACCACCGACTGGGATGAACTGCTGGTGGTGCGTGCCTAGCGTTCTGCCAACGGCAAAAGGTTCTCGGCTCTTCGGCAACTTCGCAGTTTACGGTGGGAGGATGATCTCATGACTACCCGTGCCAAGCAGCTCATGTCAGTCGGAATCCTGATGACGGTGATGCTCGCTAGCTGCAGTGCGCCGAATGCCCAAGAAGCAGCTTCGAGCAAGTCCGCTGGCAGTTCCAGCAGCCCGAGCAGTACGAGGACTCCTGCGCAGCAGGCAACTCCCAGCCCGTCCGGCAACTCCGGGGCCGAAGAAAGCCCATCGCCTAGCCGCAGCCAGGAACCCTCGCTGCGCCAGCAAGCAGAAGCGCTGGCCGACGAGCTGAGCGCCAGCGAACAGGCAGCGAGCCTCGTGATGGCCGGTGTCCCGGCAACAGGAGCAACCGCTGCGGAAATTTCTGCGATGAAGAAGCAGGGAATTTCCAATGTCTTCCTGCGTGGCCGTTCGCAACTGCCGGTGAAGCAGACCGCCGCCCAGGTCCAGGAAATTACCCAGGGCTTGGAGTCCGGCATTCCCGGGCAATTGCCGGCCTGGGTGGCCACCGATCAGGAAGGGGGCTTTGTCCGGGTGCTCCAGGGCCCCGGTTTCACCGAACTGCCGACTGCGTTGACGCAGGGAGGGTGGCCTGTATCGAAGCTGGAGCGTGAAGTGGGCGCCGCCGGGAAAGAACTGGCTGAAGCCGGCATCAACGTGAATCTGGCTCCGGTGGCGGACGTTGTTCCGGCCAGTATCGGCACCGGCAACGCACCCATCGGCTACTTTGGCCGCGAATACGCGCATGACGCCGCGGGGGTCTCCAAGGCCATTTCGACGGTGAACGAAGCGCTGCGCTCCGAAGGCGTGCAACCGGTAGTCAAGCACTTCCCCGGATTGGGCCGGGTCGCTGGGAACACCGATACCAGTACCAAAGTGACCGATACGAAGATCGATGCGGACTCCAGCGATCTGCAGCCATTCGAGCAGGCTATCGAGCAGGGCAAGTCCTGGGTCATGGTCTCCAACGCCCGCTACTCCCGGCTCGATGGAAAGAACGATGCACCGTTCTCTTCGAAGATCATCACCGGATTGCTGCGTGAGCAAATGGGGTATGGGGGAATCGTGATTTCCGATGATCTCTGTGAAGCCAAGCAGGTCGGCTACCTGCCGGTGGGCGAGCGCGCAGTGAAGTTCGTGGCCGCCGGCGGAACTGTTCCGCTATGCGTTAAATCGGCTCCGGCCATCACCATGGCGAAGGCCCTGGCAGCCGAGGCCAAGGCCGATGGGAAATTCGCGGCCCAGGTAAGAGAAGCCGCAGTACTGGTTCTCGAAGAGAAGCTGCGCATGCAATAAGCTGCGCGGCTGGATCTTAAAGGTGTAGGCCCGGGGCTCTTCCTTACTCGCTAGGAAGTGCCCCGGGCCTGCTCTTGGGAGGTGGAAGGCCTACTTCTTGCCCTTCTTCTTTCCGTCAGTTACTTCCAGAACCTGTGCACGGTCATCATTGCCGTTGTGCAGGTGAAGCAACAGTGCCTTCGATGCCTTGGTGCTGTCTGCAACGGTCACCGGGATCTGGGTACCGGACAGATCGGTGAACAAGGTGCCTTCTGCACCGAAATCAACCTGTGGCGCTGCCACGTTGAAGTCGATCCAGTCGGTCTGGTCAACCGGGATCATCGAGCCGTTCTCATCGGTGTTGTACCAGGAGTAGCCCAGAACACGGTAGGAGATCTCCGACGAATCCTCATCGAGCCCCAGGGCGGACAGGGAGATCGGGAAGACCGCTGCATTGGTGTCGAAGGTGTTGGTATCGACATCGCCGAGCATGCCGTTCACTGGCTGCAGATCAACTTGCTCGCCGGTGGCGAGGTTGAAGGTTGCTGCCAGGTCAAGGTCAACTTCGTCGAATGCGGCGTTGAAGGTAACGAAGTCAGCTTCGCCGTCGCCATTGGTATCGATCTCGACATCCAGCTCGGTGCCGCCAGCCAGATGGGCCCAGTTGGCCCAGGTGGAGATGCCGACATTCAGCAGGCCGTCAGCCACGCCGGTGCGGGCAGCGGTGCTCGATGCGCCAACGTGCTGCAGGTCCACGGAACGGGCCGCCGGGATGCTGTCCAGCGAATCGTCGCCGCGCTCACTCGAAGCCCCCAGCTCGAAGGCACCGAGCAGGGAGGTCACCGAAGTAGCGCCCTCGCCAGCAGTGATGTCCTTGCCCTTCAGGCTCAGGGTGGTGGTATCCGCGCCCTTCTTCAGCTTCTTGAGCTTGCCCTCCATGTCGGCAGCCAGCTTGGGTGCTGCCTGGACTGGAATGCGCAGGGTCGGAGCATCGATGGCAGTCAGCTCGACGCGACCGCTGGCATCGGCAACCCAGGCACGAGCCAGACCGGACTGGCTGGTAGCCATGGTTGGATCGATGGTCTTGGCCCACTGCTGCGGGTCAACGCTCAGGGTGACGTTCAGCTTGGCGCTGCCGCCGGCCGGCACGGTGACACTGCTGCGATCCAAGGTGAAGCTTGCGCCTGGGATCTCGGTAGCGGCCACGTAATTGGCGTCATAGCTCTGCGCCTTGCCGCTGGTGTTCTCAATGGTGATTTCGCGCTGCGCGCTGAACGGCTTCTTGCCTCCCAGCTCGATAACGCCGAAGACCACGCTGGTCAGATCCGCTGCCTCGGAATCGTAGGCGAAAGCAGGGCTCTGGAGTGCTGCATCGGCCATCACGCGACCGGAACCAACACGGTTCGGACCGTAGGCTTCGCCATTGGCGGCCTTGATGTCGGTGGCCGCGGTGTTCATGATGATGCTCTTGGCTTCATATGGGGTGTAGTCGCTGTCTTCCAGAACCAGCGCGGCGATACCAGCAACCAATGGAGTGGCCATCGAGGTACCGGTCATCACGGCGGTGCCGGTACCGGTGCCCACGCCAACCGAGCCGATCTGCGTACCTGGGGCAGCCACATCCGGCTTGACCACGCCGTTGGAACCGTGGACGCCACGCGAGGAAGAGGAATTCAGCGTGTCTGCAACGCCGGACTCGCTGGAGGAACCGCCAACGAATTCGGGGGACAGGGTAACCTGCAGCGTGCCAGCTTCAGCTGCTGGGCGCAGCTTGTTCGACTCGTCCAAGGTGAACTGCGCACCTGGGATGGTCGCGTTGCCGGCGATGCCTGCATCGAACAGGTTGCTTTCTGCATCCAAGAGGACACCGGTGGCACCGGCGGCTTCAGCGTTGTTGAAGCGGGCGCCGGAACCGCAAGGGAACTCGCCGTTCTCGCTCCACTGCAGCCAAACCCACTTGCCTTCCAGCGAACCTTCTTCGAAAGCGTCGCAACCGAATGCGTTATCGGCCGGAGCCATCACTGCTTCTCCGGACAGGACGGCCGGATCAGCATTGGTGTAGTTGAAGTTCGCCGAGTACTGGCCCGAGGCCGAACCGGCGACATTGTCGGGACCATCGACCTGGATCTTGTCCAGGGTGACGTGCGAGCCAACGGAGTTGGCTACGGTCAGCGAGGAGCGCGAGTTGCCCGGCGAACCGCCCACGTCGGTGACATCGCCGGCATTGCCGGAAGCGACAACCGAGAGGATGCCGGCTGCGCTCAGGGCGTCGACAATGTCATTTTCAGGGTCGTTGGCCGGGGAATGATCCGAACCAAGGGACATGTTGACCACGTCGGCGCGGTCCGAGAAGTCGCCGTCGCCGTTCGGATCAAGTACGTAGTCCAGTGCTTGGCCAACCACGGAGGAGGAGCCGCCGCAACCGAAGACGCGGATGCCGATGAGCTGTGCGTCAGGGGCCGAGCCCGGGCCGACCTTCATCTGCGCCAGCGCGTCGGCGTCCAGCGAGGAATAGTCCCCGGTGAAGGTCGAGCCATCGGCGTTGACGCCATAGCCTGCGGTGGTTCCGGCAACGTGGGAGCCGTGTCCGGCAGCTTGGCAGTCAAGCGGGTTAGGGTCCGGATGCGGAATTGGCTGGTAGGTGGGATCGTCGGAGTCGGCGTTGTAGTCATCGCCAACCAAGTCCCAACCGCCAATGAACTTGTTGGTGTCGATCAGGCCCGAATCTGCACCGGGCAGCTCATCGGAAGCCTGGGCTTCCTTGTAGCCTTCCAAGGTGCCCGGGCCGCCGAAGCTGGCATGGGTGTAATCCACACCGGTATCCAGTACAGCCACCTTGACGCCGTCGCCGGTCTTGTCCAGGGACTTCCATGATTCCAGGGCGCCGGTGTCAACTACCGAGCTGCGGTTGGAGGGCTTCTTGGGAACGATGGAGCTGATCTTGGCAACGTCGCTACGCTGTGCAAGCTTGCGCAGATCAGCGGCATCACCGGTCAGTGCGACACCCTGCAGTGCGTTGTGCGTGGTGTAGATGACCTTCGAGTTGGCCTCGGCTGCCAGCTGCTTGCCCTTGGCCTTGACCTCCTTGCCGATCTTCTTGACCTTGGCAGTGTCCTTCTTCTTGCCGGACTTCTTCACCGTCTCGAAGGCGCCATCACCCTGGAACTGAACGAAAACAGACACTTCACCAGTTGATTTGGCAAGAGGTCCGGAGACTTTCAGGTTGGACAGCGCTGATGAACTGGTGATTGGCAGGGACGCGGCATTTTCGCCGTCGCCTGGTTGGGGGATTCCTGCTGCGCTTGCCGGTCCTGACAAGGTAACAGCCAGTGCAAGCGCAGTGGCTGATCCCAAAATCAGGCGCGGCACTCTCTGCGTGCGGCGAGTGACCATGATTCTCCTAGCTGGGCTGGATAGCGGTGCTGCTCCCGTCATGGGCGGGCGACATAAAAGCGGTGCGAGCCTTGATGATCGTCCGGGGTAAACGTCCGCTAGTGCGTATACCCATAGCTGGAATCTTAGGTGACGTAGCTCATATATCAAGGGGTTGTTGAATAGTAACCTTTGGCTGGATATTGTGCTGGCTTGGGAATTTCACAATAAAATCCGCGAACCACTGCGACAAACCCGCCCAGCAAGGCCTGATGGGCCCGTCCATTTTTGAGAAAATTTGGACGCTTTGTTACTCATCAGTTCACTACTTGCTGGGCGGGCGGCGCCGGAATCGGCTTGAAGGCTGCGGTTGCCTAGAGGCGGTTCAGGAAGCTATGCACGCGCTCGTCGAGCAGCTGGATGCGCTCGGCAACGACAACCATTGGGTCCGGGTAGATCGGATTCTTCGGAGGCGGGATCCGCACATTGCGGGAGCACTCGAAGTTCAGGCAGATCAATGTCCCCAAGGTATTGCCGTCACGTCCAGCCTGGCCAGCGCGCTTGGTCGTCCACATGCCTACCGCGCAGGGGATGTTCACATCGCGGCACATCTCGCACATCGTGGCGTTGGTCGGCTTGCGGCCACCGTCGGTGGGGCGCAAGAGGATGCCGCGGGTCTGCCCCGCTTCATCGGTGTGGAGCAGGTAGCCGCGCTGCATCATTTTCGGGTCGCGCCAACCCAGGTACTCCAGCGAATCCCACTCGAGGGAGGCAAAGTTTTCGGGCAGGGTCAATTTCTTCGCTTCTTGGCGGCTGGCGTTGATGAAGGAAGAGCGGATGGTTTTTTCGGTCAATGGCTGCATGGGAAATCCTCAAATAGTCCGCACGCGCTTCATGGGCGCACGGAATCACGAATCGTCAAGGTGTTGAGGTCTGCAAGGGAACGAAAAATTGGGGGCACTGGAACATTGCCTAAGGCAGGAGCCTTAAGCGGAAAATGTGTTGCCAACCCCGTTCGATACGCAGACGAACGGGCAGAGCGTCAAAGTGGCTTGCATAGCCGACCGCTCCTTCCTGTGGTTCTCCACGCATTGATTCTGAGCACTTCCGGAATAACCATAACAAGTGCGGTTGGCTTAGGCCAATGACTGGGATCACGGTTAAAGCAGTTTGCTGGCCACCGCCGTGAACGGCAGTGGCCAGCAAACACTCCAGCAGCCAGGGCCTAGCGGCGGCCGCCCTGCCAGAGTGCGTCAAACGGGGTGTTGCCAGAAACGCGGTTGCGGATGCCTTCGGTGACAAACGCCTTGGCTGTGCGGGCTGCCTCCAGCGGGGTAGCGCCCTTGGCCAGCTCTGCAGTTACGGCTGCGGCCAGCGAGCAGCCCGCGCCGGAGACCGCAACTTCGCCGATCTTCTTCTCGCGCAAGACCTCGAGGGTCGTGCCATCGTAGAAAACGTCCACGGCGTCTTCGCCAGCGATGCGGACTCCACCCTTGGCCAGGACCGCCGCGCCGGAGACCTCGTGGATCTTCTTGGCAGCTTCGATCAGATCATCTTCGGTGGTGATCTTGATTCCCGAGAGCTGTTCAGCCTCGAAGTGGTTCGGGGTGACGAACGTAGCCAAGGGCAGCAAGGCAGCCTTGAGGGCTTCGTCGGTGTCCAGTGCGTGGCCTGGTTCCTGGCCCTTGCAAATCAGCACCGGGTCCAGCAGTACGTTGTCCCACTGCTGGGACTTCAACGCGGTGGCAACGGTGTTGATCGTTGCTGGCGAGCCCATCATGCCCAGCTTGACCGTGCTGAGCTTGTCCTCGTAGCAGGCCTGGATGGCTTCGAGCTGATCGGCAATTACCTGCTGGTCAACGGGAACGAAGCGGTGGTTCCAGGAGTCCTTGGGATCGAAGGAGACGATGCAGGTCAAAGCCACGATGCCGAAGGTTCCCAGTTCCTGGAAGGTCTTCAAATCGGCCTGGGCGCCTGCGCCGCCAGTGGCTTCGGAACCAGCGATGGTCAGGGTCATGGCTGGAGAGGCAGTGTTTGTATTAGTCATAGTCTCAATTGCGGGTAGTGCGGGTAGGGAATGGGATTAGCCGTGCTGCCAGAAGCTGAGCGTGGTCGCTTTGGACCAGCCCTCGGGAAGCTGCTGGGCGTGTTCTGCGGTGGCTACCAGCAGCAGCCAGGGCAGCCCGTGGCCGAAAGCTGCGCCTGCAAAGTTAGCCAGTACCGCGCGGCGAGCCGCATCGGGATCAGCGGGGGAGAAAAGGTCCGGGTCGGTAAGCAGGCCGTAGTTTTCGCCGTAGCGCATGCGTCCTCGGGCGACCGGACGGTCGAAGTCGGTAACCTCAACGACGTCATAGTTATCCATTGGAGCCTCGAAAAGCCCGGACGTATCGGCGAGCTTGACTACCTGCTCGACGTCGTCGGGCTTGCCGGCCAGCAGATGCATGGTCGTGCTTGGCTGCCAACCCGAAGTGGCGAGTTCTGCAGCGGTGCTGTCGTTGGGAGTGCCCAAGAGGATCAAGCGCTGCGCGTCCTTTGGCGCGGACCAGGAAGCATCAGGCCAGTAGCGGAGGATTTCCACGTCTTCACCGTCTTGATTCACCGAACGAATCTCGTGCTGGTTCGGGAAGGAAGCAATGCGATCACGCAGCGTGGCGTAGTCGTGGGTCCAGCTTGGCAGTGCTCGTGCCATTGCGCTCATAGTGCTGCATTCTCCTTTGGTTCGCTAGGGATCACCTATCGGCATGTTTGACTTTACGCCTTAAGGCGCGGTGATACGGAACTCTGTGTCAGGGTGTTTGCCGGCTCGCGCAATCCGCAGCTTTTCAGGAGGCTTTCGGCCGTCTCAGCGGTGAAGGATCTGCCATGGACACCTCGGCAATCCCTGCTGGCCCTGGATCCATCAGTGCCAGCACATCTTCAAAGAGCGAGCGCACCACAGGCAAGCGGCAGAGCACCGCGAACTTGGCGGCAACCGGTGCCATGTTCTTCATCAGAAGCCTGGATCGGCGCTGCTGCGGCGACTGGTCGAAAGCCCACGCCGAGAAGATCTGGCGGGAGACCAGCAGCAAGAACTTCGGCAGATCGCGTCGTATGCCCAATGGGGGCAACGGGCGGGATCCGGAAACGACCTTCTCCCATATCTCCAATTCAATGCTGGAAATCTCGTCGTTGCCCATATCGCGCGCGAGCATCAGACGCAGGAACGCAGGCCCGAAATCGTGATAGGGAGCCAACGCTTCGACGCCCGTGTCGAGTACTGCGCGGATGTTGGCTTCGAGGGTATTTCCCTCTGCGAGCATCCCCGCGCAAAGATCGAATTGCTCCCTGCGCAGGTTCAGCAGGAGCTGGGCAACGATCTCCTCTTTGGACTTGAAGTAGTAGTACGCATGCGACAGGGAAACCCCTGCGTTCGAAGCAATGGCACGCATGCTCGAGGCTTTATATCCGTCCGTGGCAAAGCACTCCAAGGCAGTTGCCAAGAGCTTGGCTTGGGTCTGCTGGCCTTTTTCGGTGCGTGGTTGCGTTGTCATGGAGCCTTTGGATGGAAGTGGGTGGATCCGATTCTACCAATTATTTGAACGCGTTCAAAAAAGGAAAATTTTCATGCTGATGTACGGGAGGACGGTCACTGCACTATTTGTTTCCTCGAATTTATAGTTCGAAGACATTCAAGTGAGATATGAATTTTGGAATTCTTTGATTTCTGAAACATGGTTGGCCTTCAACAGGTGAGAACGTGGCCGCAGTTATGCATGGGATACTTGTTGCGTAAGTGCTAATACAGCGGGACAGCGCGCAGGCATGGAACCTCCACCCTTTTGATTCGTGGGCAGGGCCGTGCCTTTTAGCGATGTTCTGGCGAACCACTTTGACAAGGAAAATTTCATGGGCGATTCCAACGCCAGCAACAATCTGATTCGAACCAAGAACGCGGTTTTCGCTTCTTCGGGTTCTCCCTACTTCTCCACGGTGCTCACCTTGATGGGCGCGGTCGTGATTCTTTCGAATATCGGCGCCTCCAAAGGTGTCAGCTTCGGTCCGCTGGTCACCGATGGCGGTTTCTTCCTCTTCCCGCTGGCCTACATTCTGGGCGACGTCATTGCGGAAGTCTACGGATTGAAGGCGGCTCGCCGTTCAATCCTGGTGACTTTCGCCTTGGCGTTCTTCGCAGTGTTCTGCTTCTGGGTCATGATCCAATTGCCATCAGCCGAGTTCTACGACGGGCAAGACGCATTTGAGCGCACCCTTGGCCCGATCTGGCAGATCGTCGTCGCCTCCGCTTGCGGCTTCCTGGTGGGGCAGCTGGCCAACTCATGGGTGCTGGTCAAGCTCAAGGAACGTACCGGCGAGCGCGGGCTGATTCTCCGCTTGATCGGCTCCAGCGGTGTTGGGGAGTTCCTGGATACCCTGATCTTCTGTGCCATTGCAGCGCCAGTTATCGGCATCGCCGATGCGCCGACATTCATCAACTACGTGGTGGTGGGCTTCATCTACAAGACTGCCGTGGAGGTCCTGTTTGTTCCGGTGACCTCGATGGTCATCAAATGGTTCAAGAAGCGCGAACCTGGCTACAGCCAAGCGGCCATCGCAAGCTAGTGATCCTGTGGGCATCATCCGTGAGGGCGATGCCCACAGCTGTATCCGGACACTAGAATCGATGGCATGCAGACAGGTCAAAGCGCTGAAGTTCAGCTAGAAGCACGCGACTTGACCATTGGCTATCCCAATCGCGTGATCTGCGGGCCGATCAACCTGCAGCTGGCTCCCGGTGCTGGCTTAGGAATTATCGGTGCCAATGGCAGCGGAAAATCAACACTGATCCGCACGATCCTGGGACATCTCATTCCGGTGGAAGGCACCGTCGAGTTCCAAAGCCTTCCCGTGAATGAAAGCTCGGAGCATTTTCGCCGTACCGTCGCAGTACAGGTCACCGACGGCGCCTTCTTCGAAGAACTCACGGTGCGCGAACATCTGGAAATGGTCGCTCGTGGACACGGACTGGATGATTGGGCCCAGTTAGTCCAGGCAGAACTCGACTTCTTCGAAATCACTGCTGCTGCCGATCACCTTCCCGGCGAGCTGTCTTCTGGCCAACGCCGTAAGCTGCTGCTCGCCGCGGCCTTGATCCGTCCGGCAGAACTGCTGATTCTTGACGAACCGGAACAACGCCTGGACCTGCGTATCAGGCAGAAGCTGTACCAGCGGCTTGCCGGGGTACGCGCCAGGGGAACAACTTTGCTAGCGGTGACCCATGATCCGCTGATGGTGCGAAGCTGCGTGGACCAAGTGCTGCTTCTGGATGAAGACGAGGGTGAACTGCTTGATCCGCAGGCAGGGGCGCAGTGGCTTGAGCGCTAGCCGGGTTGCAAGCCATGCCGTTGATTTCAATCCTCGAGAACTGGTCAATAGAGCCAAGAAGCGGCGGAATTTCTCCGAGAAATTCGACAGCTTTTCCGATGCCTATGTCTGGGTGCTGGCCGCGCTGGTGGCGTTGGCCTACCTCTTCAGCGCACTCTTTGGCATGCTGTTTGTGCTCTTGGGCGAGGGCGTAGCGCACCAAGAGCTGCCCAGCGCCGTCTGGCGCTTGCAGGACCTCTCTTTCGTGCTATTGGCCTTGGCCGGCTTGGCAACCTTTCGGCTCATGCTCTACCTGGGGCCTTGCGGGCTCAGTGCGGCCAAGGCCGACTGGTGGCTGCCGCTACCGGTCAAGCTCCGGGCTATCCGCCAGCCGACTTGGCGAAATGCGGTGCTCATCGGTCTTTTCGCGAGCAGCTTTGCCGGTGCGTTGTGGCTGATCGTGATGCTGGGGCTGGCCGGATCGCTCCCGGTACCCGTTGCAGTCCTTGGGCTCGCCTGCTTCGCAGTGGCCGGTGTCGGGCTTGCCAACGCGGCCACGGCGATCCAGGGGAAGAACCACCAAATAGCTGCGCGACGGATCTGCGACTGGGTGGGCCTCGGGCTGCTCATCGCCTTGGCCGTGCTGTGGATGCTCTTGATGTTCCAGATTCCTTGGGCCCAAAGCCTGGTTGGCGCTATGGCTGCGGCCACCTTGAAGCCGGCTGCCTGGGTGCTCGCCTTGCTCGTTATCCTGGTACTTAGCGGCGCGAGTACGTACGGTGCGTTTCGCCATTTTGACCAGATTCCGGGCCAGGCGTTGCGTTTTGCCGGAGAGCACCAGCAATTCGCCGTGGGGGCTTTGATGCAGGGCGACTCGCGAGGCCTCTCGGCTCCGGCGACATCCGCTATTAGCCGCAGGCGCGCACGCGGTGGCAAGCTCACCGCCAAGTTGCCGGTGGCGTGGCGCATTCTCTGCCTCCGTTTGCTGAGGGGAGGCCGTTGGCATTCGGTGGCCGGGTTCCTGCTCCTGGCTTTCGCGTTGGCCGCCACGGTTCAGCGAATTGCCAACCCGCTGAGCGCAGCGGCCTTTTACCTGGTGCTCTGCCTGGTTCTCACCTTGAGCATTTCCGCGACCATTGCACCGCTCGTTTCCGAACGGCAGCTCACCCAGCTTCTAGGGATTTCGGAACAGCGCCTGATGCGGGCAGCAACGCTGTATGCAATGCTCTTTTCAGCCACCGCCTTGCTGTTCTTGACCGGCGGGCTGGGAATGCTGGGCATGATCCAGCTGGATCGCATTTGGCTTTGGATCGCCGCAGGCCTGGTCGCCGCGTTGGGGTGTGCTGCGGCAAGCAGTGCCCACGCCAGCAGGGAAGAACGGGACTGGGATGCATTACTCGGGGGAGCCACCAGCGAGTCGGCCGTGGCCACGTATCTTTTCCTGGAAACAGCGACTTTCCTTCGGGCAGCTGCCACGTTCTCGCCAATTTTCTTCTTGGTGCTCAGCCCCGGTACTCCCATTCCCTTGTTGCTGTGGATCGCGGCAATGCTCTTTGGTGCAAGTGCCCTGGTTCAAGTTTCCGGCAGGAAGCTGGGCGCGGGGGCGTAGGTAGTCTTGGAGGATGAACGATTTGATTTCCATCCACGAGCCCGATGGGCTTTCCGCAGAATTGCTCTACTCAATACTGAAACTGCGTGCCGAGGTATTCATCGTCGAGCAGCGATCGTGCTACCCGGACATCGATGGCCGCGATCTGGATGCCGGCACTGTGCATCTGGTGGCCACCGAGAACGGGAAAGTGCTGTGTACTGTGCGAATCATGGACAGCGCAAGCGGCACTCCGCGCATTGGGCGGGTTGCAACGGCCGCAGAAGCCCGAGGCCGGGGCCTGGCCGGGGAACTCATGCAGCGTGCCGTGGCGCTTTGCGCTCCGGAGGCGGAGATCCAGCTCAGCGCCCAGACCCAGCTGGAGGGCTGGTACGGAAAGTTCGGTTTCCTCCGCTCCGGAGAAGACTATGACGACGACGGGATCATGCATTTGCCGATGACCCGCGCAGGGCAGAGGGCTTCGGCTTAGAAAAGCCAGAGGCATCGATTCTCCTTGCACTGCCCAGTGCGTGGAGAATCGATGCCTCGACTGCTTTGCGGCCCTTGGCTACAGGGCGGCCGGCTGGCCCTGCGGATCCGGTTCGCCAGCGTAGTAGCTGGAGAGCACCTTGTCCTTGAGCTCGAAGAAGGTTCCATCTTCGATCGCCTGGCGCGCGGATTCAACCAGCGAAACAGTGAACTGCTCGTTGTGGATGGAAATCAACGTGTGGCTGAGCAGTTCCTTGGCCTTGTACAGGTGGTGAATGTACGCACGGGTGAAGTTCTTACAGGCATAGCACTCGCAGCCTTCCACCAGCGGAGTGAAATCCCGCTTGTAGCGTGCGCCGGAAAGATTGAAACGGCCCCAGGGGGTATAGAACGCCGAGTTGCGCGCAACGCGAGTGGGCGAGACGCAGTCGAAAGTATCGGCACCATTCTCAATCGCGGTGAAGACGTCATCTGGCTCGGAAATGCCCAGCAGGTGGCGCGGCTTGTTCTCTGGAAGCTCTTCGGCGCACCAGCCGACGATGGTTCCCAGATTTTCCTTCTCCAAGGCGCCGCCGATGCCGAAGCCATCGAAGGCCATGGCCCCCAAGTCCTGGCAGGCCTTGCGGCGCAGGTCCTCGTACTGGGCGCCCTGGATGACGCCGAACAAGGCTTGGTATTCCTTGCCTTCGCGGGAGTCGGTCAATGCAAAGTGCTCGGCAATGCAGCGCTCGGCCCAGCGCCGGGTGCGCTCCAGGGACTCGACCTGGTAGCCGCGGGAATTCTGCAAGGTGGTCAGCTCGTCGAAGGCGAACATGATGTCCGCGCCGATCCGGTGCTGCACGCCCATGGAGATCTCAGGGGAGAAGCGGTGCTTGGTGCCGTCGAGATGGGACTTGAACCAGACGCCGTCCTCGTCCACATTGGCCAGGCGTTCCTTGCCCGGGGCCACGGCGTCGTCCGGACCAGACTGGTCTACGGACTTCATGTCGATGACCTTCTTGAAGCCCGAGCCCAGGCTCATGACCTGGAATCCGCCGGAGTCGGTGAAGGTCGGCCCCTGCCAGCCCATGAACTTGCCTAGTCCGCCAGCTTCATCGAGGATATCCGCGCCTGGCTGAAGATACAGGTGGTAGGCGTTTGACAGCACAGCCTGCGCGCCAAGCTCCTGAACCTGCACCGGGGTGACTGCCTTGACGGTAGCTTTGGTGCCTACCGCAATGAACGCGGGCGTCTTGACGTCGCCGTGCGGGGTACGGATAACGCCGGTACGTCCCAACATCGGGGAACCGTCCGGAGCGGTCAGCCGGGTTCCGACTTCAAAGCCGAATTCATCCTGGCGGGCATGCGGGGCACTGGGGTCAAAGTTCTTTTCGGACACGTACCAAGTGTGCCGTATTAACCGCGCGGTGAGGAAAACGACAGGGGCAATGTGCGCCAAAACCTAACGCTTCACAAGGCAAAGCGCGAATAATGGAGCGTACGTGTTGTGTCCAACGCGACGGAAGGAAGATGTGGGTCTGGAGAATCTGAAGGAATCCGCCAAGGCGCTCATTACGCTGGGGCCTGCCCGCAAGGACCATTGGATCGGCCTGCGCACCGGCATCGGTGTTTTTGCGCCTCTGATCACGCTCTTCGCGATTGACCGGCTGGACCTTGTGGTCTTTGCCGTGTTCGGCGCCTTTACCGGCGTGTATGGGCGCGTGGACGGCTACTGGAACCGGTTGCGGATGCAGGTGCGTTCCGGGGCCTTGTTCTTCGCGGTAATCGCCCTGGCGCTGGCCGCTTCGCACTGGTGGATCGACCATTCGGACCCTGGAATCAAGCAGTGGCAAGTAG
Organism: Glutamicibacter sp. NPDC087583; assembly: GCF_044743685.1. Taxonomy (NCBI): domain Bacteria; kingdom Bacillati; phylum Actinomycetota; class Actinomycetes; order Micrococcales; family Micrococcaceae; genus Glutamicibacter; species Glutamicibacter sp. NPDC087583. The sequence goes on from NZ_JBIUWY010000006.1 coordinate 44,367, forward strand.
TTGGCGCGACGACTCTCGTGGCCGGTGCCTGCTCGGTGCTGGTGGGTTTCATGCGGCTGCGGCCCGGCGGTTCGCTGTTCCACATCTTCGCATTCGCGGCAATTGCCTCGATCCCCGTCCCCGCGCCAATCGGCGAAGCCCTGCTCGTGTCGGCCCTGACGATCTTGTTGTCGGTAGCCATCGGTGCGGCCGGTGCACTCGGGCAGTGGACCAGCTTGTGGAAGCGCACCCCGCTGCCGCCACTATCGGATAACGTCCGCAAGGCCATCTGGTGGGAAGGGCTGTTCTACATCCTGACAGCCGGCGTGGCCGGCGCCTTGGCCAATACCGTGGGCAGCAGCCTGGAAGCCGGGCACAACTACTGGGCGATGGTGGCCGCGGTGGTTCCCCTGGTCGGGCACACCACGACCTTGCGCATCCGGCGCGGCGTGCACCGAATGCTCGGCACCCTGGCAGGCATGGTCCTGATGGCGATCTTGATCTTCCTGAACCCGCAGGTCTGGATCCTGCTCGCCTTCATCGCCATATGCCAATTCATGGCCGAGCTGCTGGTCATGCGCAACTATTTTCTGGCGCAGGTCTTCATTACCCCGATGGCGCTCGTGGGCGTCTCGCTGGTGACGGGCCTGAGCGGCTCGGTGATGTACGACCGCGTGGTCGAGACCCTGATCGGCTGCACCGTGGGCATGCTCGGGGTGCTCTTGGGAAGCTGGGTTGGATCAATCATCAAGCGCCGGCAGGGAATCATTCCAAATAGCGGGCAGCAGGGCTAGATATTCACTCCGACATGGGCTAATGCCTGACGGAGAATATTTTCTCGACCGCCAGCGAACTCGCCCTGGATGTCCGAGCTGAGCGCTTCGCTGGGCGAAAGCCAGGTCAGCTCCAACGCATCGGAGCGAGGGCTGGTCTCGCCGCGAACCGGCACGATGTAGCACATGGATACGGCATGCTGCCGATCATCGGTCAGACCGGTTTCGCTCGGCGCCGGGAAGTATTCTGCAACGGTGAAGGGCACCGGTGAAGCAGGAAGCTGCGGAAGCACCATGGTGCCCAGGTCCTTTTCGATGTGGCGGATCAACGCGGCGCGTATGGTCTCGCGGTACATCACTCGCCCCGAAACGAAGGTGCGCAGCATGCGCCCGTCATCATCGCCGGTGAGCAGCAGGCCCACCTCGTTGACGTAGCCCAGCGGGTCCAGGCGCACGGGAATGGCCTCGACGTAGAGCATGGGCAGGCGCTGCCGTGCCTCGTAGAGGTCTTCTTCGGAGAGCCATCCAGGGTATGGGTCAGGAGTGCGCACGTTCATGGTTCTATCTTCGTACACAAACCCTCGACATTCCGTGAAGCTGGATCTGTGTTGCCGAACTCACCTATAAGGTTTCCTGCACCCCTAGTGCACCGCAATCCCAAGCGATAAAATCGATAGAGCTATTTGAACTTTCTTGCCCGGCGAAGCAGCCGCAAGCGTCAGATAGCGTTTCCTTTTCCGAATCCTCGTGGAAGCAGATTCCTGCCGTGACGAACGCTCCAGAACGACTGAGCAAACAGAACTTCACCACGATTGCGGTGCTGATTGTTTCCAGCTTCGTGGTCATCCTGAACGAGACCATCATGAACGTGGCCCTGCCTGTTCTGATGGATGAATTCAATGTCACCGCTGACGCGATTCAGTGGCTGTCAACCATCTTCATGCTGACTATGGCCGTGGTCATTCCAATGACCGGCTTCCTGCTTCAGCGGATGAGCATCCGCAATGTCTTCGTCTTGGCCATGGGCCTGTTCACTCTGGGCACCCTGCTGGCTGCCCTCGCGCCGGGCCTGAGCGTCCTGCTGGTGGCCCGCGTGATCCAGGCCAGCGGCACCGCCATCATGATGCCGCTGCTGATGACCACCATCTTGCATCTGGTCCCGGCTGAGCGCCGCGGCGTGCTGATGGGCAATGTCTCCATCGTGATCTCCGTAGCCCCGGCCATCGGCCCGACGGTATCCGGACTGATCTTGCAGTACCTGTCGTGGCGATTCATGTTCATCGTGATCATCCCGATCGCGGTTGCGGCTCTGCTGATCGGCACCCCTCGACTGTCCAAGGACGTTGACGGCGCCTCGACGCCGCTGTCCATTCCTTCGCTGATTCTGGCCATCCCGGGTTTCGGTGGCCTGGTCTACGGCCTCAGCGGCTTGTCGGTTGGCGTCACCCCGCTGAACCTGGGCATCCTTGTTGGCGCGATTCTGTGCCTGCTCGCTTTCGTTTTCCTGCAGCTGAACCTGCAGAAGGAAGACAAGGCGCTGCTGGATCTGCGTCCGCTGAACTACAGGGCTTTCACCCTTTCGCTGGTGCTGATGATGTTCTCGATGATTTCGCTGTTCGGCGTGATCATCCTGCTGCCGATGTTCTTCACCAACGTGTTGGGCATTGAAACCCTGACCACCGGTTTGATCATGCTCCCGGGTGGTCTGCTGATGGGTGTCCTGGCGCCATTGGTCGGAAAGCTCTACGACAAGGTCGGCGCCCGTCCGCTGATCGTTCCCGGCGCCCTGGTGCTGCTGGTTTCGCTGCTGGGCTACGCGGTGGTCCTGGATGTGGACACTCCGATCTGGCTGCTGGTTGTCATGCACCTGGTGATGAGCTTGGGCCTGGCCTTCATCTTCACCCCGGCCTTCACCACTGCGCTGAACCCGCTGCCGCACAGCCTGCACTCGCACGGTTCGGCCCTGCTCTCGACCTTGCAGCAGTTGGCGGGCGCCATGGGCACCGCCCTGCTGGTTGGCGTTGTCGCCTCATCCACCGCCGCGAAGATCGCAGCTGGCGGCGATCCGCTGACCGCTTCGGTCGAAGGCTTCCAACCTGGCTTCCTGATCGGTGCCGGCTGCAGCGTCGGCATCGTGGTGATCGGTTTCCTGCTTGGCGGCAAGAAGAAATCGGCTGGAGTCGAAGCCGAGCCTGCGACGGTTCCGAGCCACTAGGCTGCAGGACAGTGCAAGAGCCGCTGGATCCCATCGCGGGGTCCAGCGGTTTTTCCATGCCCGCGGGCAAGATTCTTCGCCTCCACGCAACTGGCCAGTAATGTAGATCACAAGACCACTGTCTACAAAGGGGTAAACATGCAGTTGCAGGATTCAGTCGCTCTGGTCACCGGCGGCCTATCGGGATTGGGACGCGCCACGGCGCAGAAGCTGGCCACCGGGGCCAGGCATGTGGTGGTACTCGACCTGCCGCGTGAGGATGGCGATGAAATCGCCGCCGAGATCGGCGCGAATGTCCGCTTCGTGCCAGCTGATGTCACTGACGCGCAGCAGGTGGCTGCCGGCATCGAACGTGCCAAGGAACTTGGCACCCTGCGGGTGCTGGTCAATTGCGCCGGTGTGGCAACACCAGGCAAGGTGCTGGGCCGCGAGGGAGTGCTGCCGCTGGAGCGCTTCGCCAAGGTGCTGGACATCAATGTCAACGGCACCTTCAACGTGATCCGCCTGGCCGCAGAAGCCATGGCGCATAGCGAAGCGCCGAGCGATGAGCAGGGAACCACCGAACGCGGGGTCATCATCAACACCGCGTCGGTGGCGGCCTTTGACGGCCAGATCGGGCAGCCGGCCTATGCGGCCTCCAAGGGAGCAGTAGCGGCCATGACCCTGCCGCTGGCTCGCGAGCTGGCGAACCACCAGATCCGCGTCATGACCATCGCACCGGGCATTTTCCACACGCCGATGATGGCCGGCCTGCCGCAGGCTGCCCAGGACTCGCTCGGAGCCCAGGTGCCGCATCCTTCGCGTCTTGGACGTCCGGAAGAATACGCGGCATTGGTGGAGCACATCGTGGCCAACCCGATGCTCAACGGCGAAACCATTCGCCTTGATGGAGCCATCCGCATGGCGCCACGCTAGGCACCCGTGGCGGGCGCGGCCAGTCCTAGAACTCTATGGGCTTGCCGCGCTGCGCACGGTGCTCGGCATGGCTGATCTGGAACCGGCGGTTCTCGGCCATCAGGAAGACCAGCAAGGCCATGAAGATCCAGACCGCGCAGACCCACAGCGGTGCGGACTCATTGAGCCAGCCCTGGATGGCAGCGGCGATCATGCAGATTCCGAAGCCGCTGGCAAAGGCGTGGCGGCCGCGCTCCGAGTGGGCGAAGGCGGCGGCAACCACTGAAATTCCGGCCGCCACCACCACAGCAGGAAGTCCCTGCCCGCCGTCATTCCATCCGGCGGCGGCAAACCAGAGTTGCAGGGCATAGACCAGGCTGGAACCGGCAAAGAAGCTTACCGGGGCATCCGTTGCCCAGCGCTCCAAGCGGTTTCGCGCAGTATTCCTGTTCAGCTGGAGCACGCCGTACAGGGACAGCAGCGAAGCGATGGTTGCCAGGATGGCAGCGCTGATGGCCAAGAACCCGGAGGCCAGGGTGATGGCGCAGGCCATCATCGCTGTGGCCGGGATCGAATAAACGGAAATGATTCGTTGGCGTCGCGCCGAAAGCTGATTGCGGCGCAGCGAAAACGCGGCGCTCAGGACCAGCGCGATGGCAGTTGCCGGCCACAACACCGAATGCACCAGGCTGGTATCCAGCAGGCTGGACGGCGCGCGTCCATGCAGGCCGGAAGACAACGCCAACGAGGTCAGCAGCAGCAATAAGCCCGACGCGCCCAAGAGGTATCCGCGGACCGTGTCGAAAGGTTCCACTGCGGGGTTGGGGCGATGATCTGGCGCCGTGTAGGGCAACACGAAGGAGGACCGTTCTGCCGCCGAAGCAATGGCAGACTGGGCCGACTCCACCAGGGAATCGAGTTGCGGGGTCCGCTGGTGTTCGGCCATCTTGCCTTCATCCTTACGGGTCACGGGATAATAGGCACCAGCCTAGGGCAATTCTTCCCCCGTGAGAAGGGGTTATGGGACCGACGGCGCTTCCAGTAGCCGCTGTTGCGAGCTGAAGCTGCGCGCGTGGCCGGTCAGCGGATCGGTGAAGGAAATGGTGTGCGCCAGCAATTGCAGCGGGCGCCGGTAGTCATCCGGGGCCAGATCCCACAGCCGCGGATAGAACGCGTCATTGATGATGCCCAGGCCCAAGGAAGCCAGGTGCACTCGCAGCTGATGGGTCTTGCCCGATCGCGGTTCCAGATCCATCAAGGCGACCTCCAGCCCGGCATGGAAACCGGTGCTCGTTCCGATCGCCTCGAGCTTGACCAGGGTCTGGGCGTTCGGCTCGCCTTCTTCCACAATGGAACGCAGCTGGCCCTTGACCTTGGCCATCCGGTTCTCGAAGAGCAACGGCATCCGCTGCAGCAGGTCACGCAGCTCGGATTCCGGTTTGACCTGCGAATGCTCCCCATTTGGATGCAGCACCCGTCCAGTTTCCAGGCCTTCGCCCGGCTGCAGGGCGACCACCGCCTTGTAGCGCTTGGCGATCTCGCGGCGTTCGAAGAGCATCTGGTAATCGCCGCGGGTCGCCGGATTCACCGCGAAAAGAATGACCCCGGCGGTGGCCCGGTCCAGCCGGTGCATCGGCACCAAATCATCGATGCCGGTCTGGTTGCGCAGGCGCACCAGCGCGGATTCCTGGATGAAGCGTCCGCCGGGTGTGGTGGGGAGGAAATGCGGCTTGTCCACGACCAGCAGATGCTCGTCTTGGTGCAGGATCCTGGCTTCAAAGGGAATGGGAGTTTCTACCGGCAGGGAACGGTAGTACCAAATGAATTCGTGCTCGCCCAGGGGCGTCTGGCGGGTGAGCGGAGTGCCGCCCAAGCCAACGATCTGCTGCTCATCGAAGCGGCGCAGGATGCCCTCTGGATCCACATGGCCGAAGCGCTCAAGCAAATAATCTGCGACAGTTGCCCACGAACCGGTCCGCGGGAGGCGAAGACGAGTTGCATTGACGCCGTTGCGCACGGGAAGCGGGGATTCCATAGCCATAGGGGCTATTCTCCCATCTTTGCCAGGACTGCGCAGGCCGCGGTCTGCTAGGTTGGTTCGATGGCCATGCGTAAATACAGCGAAGTCGACGTCTTTTCTCCCACTGCATATCTGGGCAACCCCTTGGCTGTGGTCCACGATGCAGAAGGCCTGGCCAGCGGGCAGATGCAAGGATTTGCCAAGTGGACCAACCTGGCCGAGACCACGTTCCTGATGCAACCGGAGGATCCGGCCGCCGACTACCGGGTGCGGATCTTCTCTGCCACCCAGGAATTCCCCTTCGCCGGCCACCCGACGCTGGGCTCGGCCTTTGCCTGGCTGAAGGCCGGCGGGGTTCCCAAGAAGAAGGGACGGGTCATCCAGGAATGCGCCGCCGGGCTGGTGGAGGTGCGCGTTGAGCCGCAACGGCTATGGTTCGCTGCCCCGCCGCTGACCCGCTACGAACCGGTTGCCGAATTGCTGGTGCAGCGCATCGCCGAGGTACTGGCGATTCCCCGGGAGCAGATCCAGGATGCCTCATGGCTGGTCAACGGCCCGGAATGGATCGGGGTGAGGCTCTCCAGTGCGCAGCAGGTACTGGCCTTGGACCCGGATCCCAACGCCCTGGGGACGCTGGCCATCGGGGTTGCAGGTCCGCAGGAGCCAGGGGCCGGCACGCAGTTCGAAGTGCGTGCTTTCGTCGGCGGGGACCCAGTGTGGGAAGACCCGGCCACCGGCAGCCTCAATGCGGGCCTGGCCCGGTGGCTGGCCGATTCCGGGTTGGCTCCCGAACGCTACATCGCCGCCCAAGGCACCGCGATCGGGTACCAGGGCCGGGTGCATCTGCGCGTGGAGGACGGCGTGGTCTGGGTGGGAGGCGACGTGAACAGCTGCGTGCAGGGCGAAGTCGACCTCTAGGCTTGCAGCCGCACCCCGCCGCCTAGGCCGCTGGCTGGCAGGAAGGGCACAGGTAGCAGTCCCGCTCGGCACCGGTGGAAGCCGAGGGAATGCGCAGCAGCCCGATGCGGGTTCCGCAGCGCAGGCAGGGCTTCGACGCCCGGCCGTAGACCCACAGCGGGTCGCGGGTGCGCGGCTGCCCGGTAGTCACCCGCCGCGACCGGTCCTTGTTCACCACCAGCAAGCGGTGGGCCAGTTCGATTAATGCCGGCAGGCCGGCCACCTCGCCCACCGCGGTGAGCGGATGCACGCGCCGCAGGAACAGGATCTCGCTGCGGTAGACATTTCCCACCCCGGCCATGATCCGCTGGTCCAGCAGCGCTTGGCCGATGCCCAGCTGCGGATCGGCGCGCAGGTTGTCCAGCGCCCGTTGCGCATCCCAGTCCGGCCCGAGCAGGTCGGGTCCCAGATGGCCGACCACCTCGGATTCCTGTTCGGTTGGCAGCAGTTTCACCTGGGCGATCTCGAAGCCCACGGCCTTGGCGTTTGCTGTTTCCAGCACCACCCGGGCGGTATGCGCCGGGCGCTTCCAGCGTTCGCCTGGCGCATAGAGATCCCAGCGCCCTTCCATGAGCAGATGCGAATGCAAGGTCAGCGCAGGCTGGGCGAAGGCCGGGTTCGCAGTAGCCGGCGGCTGCAGGCGCATCAGCAGGTGCTTGCCCCGGGGGATGACCTCGCGCACCGTGTACCCGGCGACGTCCACGGTGGCCAGGGCCGGGACGCGGAAATCGGAGGCCAGCAGGATTTCGCCGGCCAGCGCCTGGTGCAGGCGGGCGGTGGCGCGGTAGACGGTATCGCCTTCGGGCATGGGCAGCGCTCCTTCGATAGCGGGTCAGCGGCGGAAGCGGATGCCTTGGGGCGTCGCATAGAAACCGGCGCCCAGCAGGGCGGCGCCGACCGGATGGCCCTGCACCGGCTGCCCGTCGACCGTGGCGATGGCGATCTTGTCGACCTGGGCGGTGCGCAGCGCGGCGACCATCGCCGTGGCGAGGATGCGCCAGGACGGCTCGGGCAGCTGCCCGAAGGTCAGCACCGTGCGCCCGCCGCGCTCCAGATAGAGGCTCAGGGCCCCGTCGAGCAGCCCGACGATTGCGCCGGCCTTGCGCCCGGGGCGGTGCCCGGTTTCGGTCGCAGGCCAAGCCAGCGCCGCGCCATAGGGGTTCGCCGGATCGGTGGAAGCCAGCACCGTGGCCACCGGCTGGCGGCGCGGGTCATCGGCCAGCTGGAATCCGCGCAGCCGGTCAATGGTGGTGGAGGTGGAGAACTGGGCGGCGCCGAGCTTCTCGACGAAGTAGCCGCGCCGGGCATGGCCAGCTTCTTCCAGCTTCGAGAGCACCCGGTAGAGCTGGCCGAAGCCGCCGGGCACCGACTCGGCGGCCACCGAGCCGCGGGTGAGCACCCCGTAGCGTTCCAGCATGATTTCCGCGGTGGCGTGGGCGCTGATCGTGGGGTCCGCTACCGGTGCGGGCAGCAGCGACCAGCGGGCCGCGCCGCGCGAGCCGCGCGCCGGCCCGCCGGCTTGTTCCCGGGCCAGCCGGTTCAGCCCGGAGAGCCGGTTCAATCGTGCGGCGCGGGCCCGCGGGGCGGGCTTGGCGATTTTGTGCGCGGTGCTTCCGCCGGCCAGGTAGCCGCGGATCGGCGCCATGGTATCCGGTGAAATGTACCCGGCCCAGAACAGCCTCCAGCAGGATTCGGCGACCTCGTGGCTGCTGGCCGCCGGCTCATCGCTGCGGTGGATGCGCCCGGCCAGCTCCTCGGCGAAGTAGGCGCCGGTGGACTCGAAGGCCTGGAGCACGCGCAGGTCCAGGGCTTGCAGCGCGCTGGCATCGGGCTGGGGAAGGCTCAGCGCTGCATGCTCGGCGGTGTGCAGCGACAGCCAGCCGTCCTTGCCGCCGGCGGCTCCGGCGCCGCAGATCAGGATATCCCCGGAGCTGCACAGCTCATCCAGCCAGGAATTCTGGTAGCCCCTCAGCCGGGCCGGGAACACGAAGGATTCCAGGGCGGAGGCGGGGACCTCGGCGCCGGCGAGCTGGGCAACGATTTCATAGGCGCCGTCGGCTCCCTGCAGCGAAGAACCGATCTGCTGCCAGGCCGGCAGGAAGCGCCCGTAGGTGTGCTGGTCCACCGGCTCCACCTCGGCGCGCAGCGCCGCCAGGGATCGGGTGCGGATGGTGCGCAGCACCGCCACGTCGCAGTATTCGTCGCCGGCCACGCCTTCGGGGACGAGCTCCAGCGGGCGGAAGGCCCCCAGCGACAAGCGGCCGGCGGCCACCAGCTGGTCGAGGACCGGGCGCAGCACCGCGACGCCCAGTCCCAGCTGCGCGGCCAGCTCCCCGAGGGTGAACGGGGCGTGGGTGCGGGCGAAGCGCGAGACCAGGTCCTGGATCGGAGCGGTGGCAGGCTCCAGGAAGGCCGCCGGGATGCCGGTGGGCAGCGGGGTGCCCAGCGCATCGCGCAGCTTGCCGGCATCCTCGATGGCCGCGTACACCAGCTGGCCGGAGCGGCGCAGGGTGAAAGCCCGGCGCGTGGAAACCAGGGCCTCGGCGTGGGCCCGGGCGCTGGCAGGATCCAGCGCCGCCTCGTCATCGGCCGGATCGCGCAGCCGGGCGGCCAGCTGCCCGGCGTCCAGCGGACCCAGCAGCCGCAGCAGGTCCGCGGCGCCTTCCATGCCCGCCAACCGGCGGTTGGCTGCCAGATGCTGCAGCTGCTCCTGCAAGGCCGAGATGACCTGCGGGTCCAGCACCTCGCGCACGTCGTTGCGCCCGAGCAATTCGCCCAGCAGCACCGGATCCAGGCTCAGGGCGGCGGCGCGGCGTTCGGCCAGCGGCGCGTCGGATTCGTAGAGGAACTGCGCCACGTAGCCGAAAAGCAGGGATTGGGCGAAGGGCGAAGGCAGCTCGGTGGTCACTTCCACCAGGCGGATGGCCCGCGAGGAGATGCTGGAGAGGATCCTGGACAGCGCCGGCAGATCGTAGACATCATTCAGGCATTCGCGCACGGTTTCCAGGATGATCGGGAAGTCCGGGTAGTTGCGGGCCACATCCAGCAGCTGGCTGGCACGCTGGCGCTGCTGCCACAGCGGGGTGCGCTTGGTCGGGTTGATCCGCGGCAGCAGCAGCGCGCGGGCGGCGCATTCGCGGAAGCGGGAGGCAAACAACGCGGAATTGGCCACCTGCGAGGTGACCACCTCGATGATCTCGTCGGCTTCGAAGGCGAAGAGGTCCGCCCCGGGCGGCTCATCGTCCATGGCGGGGATGCGCAGCACGATCCCGTCGTCGGCGGCCATCGCCGAGGCGTCCAACCCCCAGCGTTCGCGGACCCGCGCGCCGACGGCCAGCGCCCACGGGGCGTGCACGGCCAAGCCGAACGGGGAGTGCAGGATGACCCGCCAGTCGCCCAGTTCATCGTGGAAGCGCTCGACCACGAAATTCTGGTGGTTGGGCACCTGGCCGGTGGCCCGGCGCTGCTCGTCCAGGTAGTTGAGCAGATTGTTCGCGGCGAACGGATCCAGCCCGCTGCCGTGCAGCACTTCGGCCGCTTCGGTGCGTTCGCTGGCCAGCAGCTTCGTGGTGAATTCGCCCAGCGCCGCCCCGAGTTCCACCGGGCGTCCCAGCCCGTCGCCGTGCCAGAAGGGCAGCTTTCCGGGCTGGCCGAAGGCCGGGGTGACCAGCACCCGGTCGTGGGTGATGTCCTCGATGCGCCAGCTGGTCGCCCCGAGGGCGAAAATGTCTCCGACGCGCGATTCGTAGACCATTTCCTCGTCCAGCTCGCCCACGCGCTTGGGCGCCTTGTCATCCTCGGATCCGGCCAGGAAAACCCCGAACAGCCCGCGGTCCGGGATGGTGCCGCCGGAAATCACGGCCAGGCGCTGCGCCCCGGGCCGGGCGGTGAGGGTGCCGGCATCCCGGTCCCAGATCAGCCGCGGCTTGAGCGTGGCGAATTCATCCGAAGGGTACTTGCCCGAGAGCATGTCCAAGGTGGCCAGATAGGCGCTGCGCGGCAGCTGCTGGTAGGGGGCGGCGCGGCGCACGGTGTCGAACCATTGCTCTACGTCCAAGTCGTCCATGGCCACCGCGGCCAGGGTCTGCTGCGCCAGCACATCCAGCGGGTTGGCGGGGATCACCATCTTCTCGATGGCTCCTTGGCGCATGCGGGTGACCACCAGGGCGGTAGAGAGCAGGTCCGCCCGGTGCTTGGGGAAGAAAGCGCCCCGGGAGACCGAGCCGACCTGGTGCCCGGCACGGCCCACGCGCTGCAGCCCCGAGGAGACCGAGTTCGGGGATTCGACCTGGATCACCAGATCCACCAGCCCCATGTCGATGCCGAGTTCCAGGGAGCTGGTGGCCACCACGGCGCGCAGCTTGCCCATCTTCAGGTCTTCCTCGATCTGGGCGCGCGAATCCTTGGACACCGAGCCGTGGTGGGCACGGGCCAGTAACGGAGCTTCCGGGTGCGCGGCAGCGGTGGAACCGGCCTGGGCCATCATCGCGGCAGGGGTGGAGGTGGAAGCATCCTCGGCGCTGAATCCCTCGCGTTCGGCGTAGATTTCGTTCAGCCGTCCGGTCAGCCGCTCGGCCAGCCGGCGGGAGTTGGCGAAGATGATGGTCGAATGGTTGTCCAGCACCAGATCCACCAGCTGGTTCTCCACATGCGGCCAGATGCTCGCCGACGCCGCGGGGGAGGAACCCGGACCCAGATCATGCGCTCCGGCCGCGGAAGGCAGGTCGGTCATGTCTTCCACCGGGACGCGCACCGCCAACTCCCATTTCTTGGTGGACGGCGGGCGCACGATGTTCACCGGGGCGGAGCCGGCCAGGAAGCGGGCCACTTCTTCGGGCGGCTCGACGGTGGCAGAGAGCCCGATGCGCTGGGCCGGGGCGGGCAGCAGCGCGTCGAGCCGTTCTAGGGACAGGGCCAAATGGGTTCCGCGCTTGGTATTGGCAATCGCGTGGACCTCATCGATGATGACCGTATGCACCTGGGCCAGGGACTTGCGTGCTTGGCTGGTGAGCATCAGGTACAGCGACTCGGGCGTGGTGATCAGGATTTCGGGCGGGTCCTTGAGCAGCTTGCGCCGGTCGTTGGCCGGGGTGTCTCCCGAGCGCACTCCCACCGACACCGACGGCTGGGACAAGCCCATTTCGTGCGCGGTGGCGCGGATGCCAGCGAGCGGAGAACGCAGGTTGCGCTCCACGTCGACCCCGAGGGCCTTCAGCGGAGAAATGTAGAGCACCTTGGTGCCATTGCCTGCTGGATGATCGGCATCGGAGTCCATCCCCGGCAATGCTGGAGCGTCAAGTTCCGCGTGGTGCAGCCGGTCCAGCGCCCAGAGGAACGCGGCCAGGGTCTTGCCCGAGCCAGTAGGCGCGATGACCAGGGTGTGCTTCCCGTCCGAGATGGATTCCCAGGCGCCGCTCTGGGCAACCGTGGGCGCGGAGAAGACGTCGGTGAACCACTTGCGGGTGGCTGCGCCGAACCGGGACAGGACATCGCTCATGGAATCGATACTACGGTCTGCGAACGACAAGATCGGCCATTATCCGCCCGCCGTGATCTCCCGCAGGGCCGCCACATGGCTGACATAGGCCCGGCGTCCGGATTTGGTCAGCGAAACGCGCATATGGCTGCGCCCCAGCTTGGTGAACCGCTCGATGCCGATATACCCGGCATCGGCGAGCTGCTTGAGGTGCTTGCTCAAGACGGAGTCGGCGACATCGAGGATGCCGCGAAGGTGCGCGAATTCTGCCCACTGCACCGGGGCGAGGCTGGCGCAAATGCGCAGCCGGATGGGTGCATGGATCAGCTCGTCGAATTGCGCATTGCTAGATGGCTTGTTCATTTCCATCCTTGATGCGGGATTTGATGGTTTCGCGGCGCATGATCCACAGGGAACCGGTGAAGACAGCGGCCAATGCGAGGAATTTGGGTATCGCGAACAGCCAAGTCTGGGGAATCCAGAAGGTGCACAATTGCAGGGTGAGCATCATGAACAGCATGACAGCGATGTATTTGCCCGAGTGCCTCAATGCAGGACGGGACTTGGGCCGCTGTCGCGACCAGTAGGCGTACCAGGCGATCAATGGCACAAAGAGCACCGGCGACCAGTACCAAAGGGCGATGTCGATGACTCCGTAGAGCGAAAAGATTGCCGCCGAGACGATACCCAAGACAATCATGAACGCCCTAGGAGCTTCGGTGGAGTGGACACTGTCGGCTGATGACCGCTCAGCCTGCGACAGTAGTTCTGCCGCCTCATCGGGCAGCGGATTCTGCGAATGGCTCACCTGCTACACCGCCATTTCCTGGGCATCTTGCACACGGTCTTTGTCCCATGCCGCTTGCGCGGAGGAAAGCAAATGCCATAAGGCGGTGCAGGAGACGACTAGTTTCGCACCGATGCTCCAAGGGTCCTCGGCGACCCAAAAGCGCAGGCACATCACGATCATTGACGCCAGGAACGCGTACCAGCCGTAGGTTGCCGAGCTGCTGAGCAAAGGGCGCATCTTGGCGCGGCTGCGCATAATCACGTAGTGAACGAGGGCTGCAACGACAGCCACCGCGAATAACGCCAGAGCCATCTTTGGCGAAATGACATGTTCAAGACTCATCGCGGTGCTCCCGAGCACCACGTACACGAAGAGGGTGGCCCGGGAAGAAGTGCCGGCAGCGATCATCTTGTTCGAGGCCTGGTTCGCGGAGGCCAGGCGCTCCGCGGCGGTCAGCTTGTCGATTCGTTCTTGCCCCTCAGCCATGATTTCCCCACTTTCCGTTATGGAAAGTCTTGTCTTTCCAAATTGGAAAGTCAAGGGAATGGCTTAAACGTGATGGTACTTCCCGCCTGCCAGGATGTCCTGCGCGCGGTACAGCTGCTCGGTGAGGATCAAGCGCACCAGCTGGTGCGGGAAGACCAGCTTCGAAAGCGACCAGGTGAAATTGGCCCGCGCATGCACGGATGCGTCCACTCCGTAGGCACCGCCGATGATGATCACGACATTGCGCGAAGCATCAATCGGGGTGCGCAAAGTATTGGCCAACGCGGGGGAGTCCACGTTCTTGCCGCGTTCATCGAGCAGAACCACGAAGTCGCGTTCATCGATTTTCGCCAGGATGCGGGCAGACTCCTCGGTGCGGGCCGCGTCGTTCTCGCGCGAGGAATGGTTCAGCAGCTGCCAGGTGAGATTGAAGGGTTTCTTCAGCCGCTTCTCGTAGCGGGAAATTCCCTCGTCCACCCAGGATTCGTGTTTCTTGCCAACTGCCAGCACCTTGATCGTCATGCTTCCATTGTTCCGCATCGATCGAGTTCAGCGCTTCGCGCCCGCCCCGATACGATGGAAGCCATGCGATCCTCATGGTATTTCCGGCAAGGCCAACGTTCCCGCGGCGCACAGGTGCTGTGGATCATTTTCGGGCTGGTTGTCGCCATGTTCTACTTCACCCGCAGGGTGCTGGTCTCCCTGCACGCGGGCGGATGGGCCAGGGATCTGGATGCCCCAGCCTACCAATGGGCACTGGAGCACCAGTCGCCGTTCCTGTTTGCGGTCTCCGACTTCTTGTACTTCTGGGGATCCACACCGGGAATGACCATGATCATGCTGGTGATCACCTCATTGCTGTGCTGGAAAACCCGCAGTGCGTGGCCGTTGGCGGCCATCGCGTTCACTGCACTGGTCTCGGTCCTGCTGACCGTTATTCTCAAGACAAGCCTCCAGGTGCCGCGTCCCCAAGGCGTTCCCGGAGGCCCGGCGCCGCCGCAGACCTTTTCGTTCCCCAGCGGGCACACGCTGAACTCGGCCGCGCTGATCGGCATCGCCAGCTACCTGGCGATCATCTACGGGCTGCGCCGCTACGCGTACCTGATCTCCATCGTCGCGGCGCTATTCGTCCTGGCGATGGGAGCTTCCCGAATCTACATCGGGCACCACTGGGTCTCTGACGTGCTGGTGGGGTTGCTGATCGGGGCCGCATGGGCCGCCGTCGTGGCGATCCTGCACTACTACTTCGTGCCGCGGCCGCAGGTCCCTAGGCCAGCACCCGGATCGGTGCGCCGCTAGCCCACGCGCGGATGTCTTCCACCGCGTCGCGGTAGAACATCTCGAACTGCTCGATGGTCACATAGCCGATATGCGGGGTGGCAATCACGCCCCGGGTAGCGGCCAGCCGGTCCTTGGCCGGCAGCGGTTCCACGTCGAAGACATCCACCGCGGCCAGGTGCAGCTGCCGGCTGTCCAGCGCGTCGATGAGCGCGTCGGTCTGCACGATCCTGCTGCGCGAGGTGTTGACCAGGATGGAATCGGGACGCATCCACGCCAGCTGCTTGGGTCCGATGACCCCGGTGCTGCGCTCCGAGAGCTTCAGGTGCACGGTGACGATGTCGCTGGTGGAGAACAGCTCGGCTTCGGAGACCAGCTCCACGCCCACTTCGGTGGCGCGGGCCTTGGTGAGATTCTGGCTGTAGGCGATGACCCGCATGCCGAAGGCCAAGCCGACCTTCGCAACCTTCGCTCCCAGATTTCCCAGGCCGTAGACGCCCAGGGTCTTGCCGGACAGGCCCAGTCCGAAAGTGGTCTGCCAGCCCGAGCCAGCCGCCAGCGGGCGGTCCGCGGAAAACAGCTCCACGTCCAGTCGGCGTGCGGCGCTGAGGATCAGCGCCCAGGTGTGCTCGGCGGCATCGGTAGCCACGTAGCCGGTGTGGCTGACCACGATGCCCTGGTTCTTGGCAGCCTGCAGGTCGATGGATCCGTTGCGGCGGCCGGTGGTGACCAGCAGCTTCAGGTCGGGCAGCGCAGCCAGCCGGGCGGCCGGGAAAGGCGTGCGTTCGCGCATGGCGACGATGGCGTCGAAGGGCTGCAGCGCCTGGACGACGGTACTGTCCTCGTGGCCCAGGTGCTCGGTGAAGACCGTGACTTCGGCGTCCAGGGCGACGGCGAGGCCGTCGAAATCGGCCAGCGAGCGGGCCACGTTGTGGTAATCATCCAGGATTGCAATGCGCATGGATTCATCCTAGGCACCTGCAGCCGATGCTGTCCCACTGCGGGCGTAACAAAAAGCTGGTGCCTGCTCATGCAGGCACCAGCTCGAAGGATGGCGCTACCCGATGACCGTGAAATCCAATTCCTCGGTGAAAGAACGCCCATGCACGTCGGTGGCAGTCACCGTGGCCGTGTGCGCCCCGACGGAGAGATCATCTGGCAGTTCCAAGCGCCACAAGTGGCTGGTCTTCTCGGCGAAGCCGCCGCCATGGACGAATTGCTCGGCGATGGCCGCCGGATCCGAGTACTCGGCGCCTGACAGCGGGCGTTCGCCGGCCATTTTCTGCGTCCGCTCGGCCGCAACCGGGTCCTGGCCGTCGATGGAGACCTCGACAGCGGAGCCGGTGCTGCCCATCCAGAAGTTCGTGGTCAGCCAGGTGTCCTCGGCCAGTCCCTGCCGGCTCACCGCCAACGGGTCATCCAGGGCCGGAACCGTGCCGCGCTCCTTTTCCAGATTCTCCTCGTACCACTGCCGGTACGCCGGGGTGTTCAAGCCCAGGGACATCTGCTTGCTGGCATCCCCGCCGGTCACGGTGAAGCGCTCGGTGATCTTGGTGTTCTTGATGTCCAAGGTGAGCACTCCCGGAGGGGTCCCGTCGCGCTGGATGGAAGTCGGGTAGCCGTTCCCGGTAACCCGCCCGTCATACCACTGCCCGGAAATGGCCGGGACAGTCAAGTGCGTGAACGGCAGGCCTGCCTCGCCGACCTCGTCGCGCCAGCCATCCATCAGGTCCCCGGCGCGCAGGTTCTCTGACATGTGGGTGTGCCCGCCCAGGGAAACGACCTCGCGTCCTTCCAGCAATTCGTAGATCTCCCGGACCTGCTTGGTGGAATGCTCGTCGCTGTAGAAGAACTCCAGCAGGGGGCTGTGCCCGGCCAGGACGATGGCCTTGTTCTTGGGTACCTCGGCCAGGTCCGCGCGCAGCCACTGCAGCTGGCGCTTGCCCAGATCGTAGGTGTAGTCGCTCTTCTTGGCCGGAACCGCAGTCGGGTAATCGATGGTGCTCAGGGCGATGACGTGAGTCTTGCCCGTGTCGTAGGAGTAGTACTCCGGACCGAACTGGGCGCGGAAGGAATCGTACTCGTGCTGCCCGTCCAGCGAGTCGTAGTCGATGTCGTGGTTGCCCGGCAGGAACCGGGCCGGACCGTTGAGCATGGAGGACAGTTCTCGGGTCTGGTGGAAGAAGTTCAGGTCATCGCCCACGAGGTCGCCGATGAACAAGGCGCCGCAGCCGGTGTAGTCGGTGCGGGCCGCCAGATCGGCGAAAGCGCCTTCCCTGGCGTACTCGACTTCCTGCTGGGTATAGGTCTGCACATCCGCACCGATGACGCAGCTCTGCTCGGGCGATTGCGTGGCGCTGCTGGCCACCAGCGGGAAGTTGACTGCCTCGGGCAGCGGCCCGGTCGGGGCGATGCCGTCGTACTTCAGGTCCGGGGAGCCTTCAGGCAGGTGGGTGTAGAAGAATTGGGCGACGTTGTCGTCGTCGACCGGAACCTGGAAGCCCCGGGGCTGGGTGACGAACGCGGTCATGTTGTTGTATGCCGGAAGTTCGTAGCGTCCCTGCCCATCGGTGGCCACGACGTCGCGGCCGTTGGAAACCGTGACGTTCGGTAGGCCA
The DNA here is from genome assembly GCF_044743685.1 of Glutamicibacter sp. NPDC087583. NCBI lineage: Bacteria > Bacillati > Actinomycetota > Actinomycetes > Micrococcales > Micrococcaceae > Glutamicibacter > Glutamicibacter sp. NPDC087583. Next base: position 61,853 of record NZ_JBIUWY010000006.1, read on the forward strand.
GGCTCGTTGGCATCCTGCGTGGAGTTCTTGTTGCGATCCTCGAAGACCACTCCGTCGAGCGTCTCTTGCGCGGTGCCGCTGCGGCCAGTTCCTGCCGGGATCACCTCGACTGACCCGCGGTAGGCCGAGGAGCTCCAGTCCGCGGCGGACTTGGCTGCCGGCACTGCCTCGAGTTCCGGGGTGGCGCCGATGAATGCGGTGGAAGCTGCAATGGCAACTAGGCTTCCGGCGGTGAGATGCAGTGGGGTGAGATGATTGGTTTTGCCGGGTCGAGCGAAGATTTTCACGAACGTTCCTCCGGGTGGGGACAATCTGCCGGCCCCTTGGCCGGCCGTCTTCCACGGTGCCAATGGCAGGTGAATTGCAACCCCTGCTCAGGTAATGTCTAATAATCGATCCCGTAAATAGTTATCGACTGTCTTGGCGGGATTTACTGTTTTCGAACCAGTGAAATGAAGTGGCGCGGATGGAACTAGTGCAGGCGCTCATGGCAGGCGCGCGCGGGCGCAGGATGCTGTGGGAGTTCGCCACTGCCAGCGAAGAGAAGCTGCTACCGGCGTTCGGGGAGCATCCGCTGCATGCGGCGATGTTCTACGCCGCGTATCACGTGGCGGTAGAACGCGGCGAAAGCGTTGGCCTGTTTGGCGCGGATGAATCCAGCATGCCCGAAACCAGTGTCCAGCAGATCGCCCGGCGCCTGGACGGCACCACTTTGGTTCCGGCCACCGCAGCGCTGCTGCAGCAAGCGCTGGTCCGCTCGGTCGACAGTGCCCGCTATTGGCAGGAACCGGATGGGGAAGACACCCTGCTGGCGTTGCCGGAACTGGCCGCGCCGCTTGAGCGCGTGGCCCGGCACCTGGCGGACAGCGGGCTCGCGGCCTGGTGGCTGGATCCCGTGGATCTGCGCAACCAATTCCAGGTCGAATTCGACCAGCATGACCCGCAGGGCAGGACGCAGGCTCCCGGCAGCAATGCCCTGGGCCTACTGCAGGAGTGGAGGGCCGGCATCCTGGCGACCGAAGCCCGCGATGCCGCCGAAATGAGCAGCACCCCGCTGGGCAGCTTCAGCGGGGAATGGTGGTCCAAGCCCAGCAGCCGCCTGCCCTCCACTACCGGTGTGTTCCCAGACCGGGAGCCAGTGGGCCTGAGCTGCGTGGAAGACGGTTTTGGATGGGAGCAAGCCAGCGTCAGGTTCACGAGCGTGCCTCCCGCAGCCAAGGTGCTGGAGATCGCCACGGCCGAGGACTGGATCCGGCTCTGCCGCGAGCACGGCATCGAGGTCACCGCGCACAAGCGCCACGACTGGTACCTGTCCACCGGGCGCGACGGCGCATGGAAGATCCCCGACTGGCTGGCCGTGGCGCGCGATTACGACGGGGTGCATCTGGGTATCGGCGCCTATCTGGCGCTCGCCGGGCAATGCCTCGACATCGATGATAAATACGCCAGCGTGATTGCCGGGTGGGACCCGGACCAGGCGTTCTGGTTCACCGATGAGCTGCGGTGCTACGGGCCTGCACAGGAATGGATCTGTCTGGACGCCAACAACGAGGATGCACGGTGGGTGCCTTCCGGCGATGGCCCAAGTTCATGAGCCGTCACGGGCGCAGTAGCCAGCCCGGGTTTCTGGTGCAATGGGTTCCATGAGTGAAACGACAAACGATGGACTGGCCGCGGCTACCGAAGTCATCTTGCAGCTGCGCTGGTCGGACCAGGATGCCCTGGGACATGTGAACAATGCGCGCATCGTGACCCTGATGGAAGAAGCCCGCATCCGCTGGACGCGCGAGGACGGGACAACAGGCCGTTTCGAATTCGGCACCGTGGTGGCATCGATCCAGATCGACTACCTGCGCCCGCTGTACTACCAGCCCGAGATGCTCATCCGCATGGGCATCAGCCGGCTGGGCAACAAGTCCTTCACCGTGCGGGGCATCGGTTACCAGGACGGGCAGCCGGTATTCGACTCGACCACGGTCATGGTGCCGCTGGCAGCCGATGGCATCTCGTCGCGCCCGCTCAACGAGCTGGAGCGCAGCTGGCTTCTGGCGTCGAAGGTTCCGCCTTCTGCCACCAGGTAATGGAGCTACTGTATCTCTTGGCTGAAGATGACGTGAGGCGAGAAAATCATGCTAGTGTATGAACCGAATTTAGGGGAGTTGTGATGTGGATTTTATTCGGTTCAGTTGGATTTCTCGTCCTGCTGTGGCTTGTCCGTTTAGCAATCAATCCAATCGGAACCGCAGTTAACACGCTGCGGGTATTGCTGTTCATATTGTCATCTGCCCTATTCATCTTGTGGCTAACCCTCTCTGAGAAACAAGATGCCAATGATTTCGAAGTGCTGTGGTTTTCGCTTATCGTTGCAGGCCTGTGGCTTTTGACATTTATTCTTCCTGCTGTAGCCCGCCGCGCGGCGGGGAGACGTCAGTAGAAGTTCCTATCGCAAGACGCGGATGCCGATACAACTCGCGGACCATCTGAATTATGCAATGGCGCTGTGCAACCGCCGTACCTCGGGGTAGAGAGCTGCCCGACCGATTGCCGATGGCATCTCGTCGCGCCCGCTCAACGAGCTGGAGCGCAGCTGGCTCGGCAAATCGCTGATCCCAGCACGCAGCTAGGCTTTGGGCACCGGTCCCTGGCCGTTGAGCAGCGCGGCCAGATCGCGCAGCTTCGCTTCGGAGTCCGAGCCCGGCTCGGTGGTGTAGATGAACAGGGTCTGGTCTGGTGCCCCGGTCACGTCCAAGGCCTCGTAGTTGACCTCCAGATAGCCCACCTGGGGATGGTTGAACCGCTTGATCCCGTCCCGCCGCTCGACCACCCGGTGATCGGCCCACCAGGTGCGGAATTCTTCGCTGTTCATGGACAGCTCTCCGATCAGCTGCGCGAGCAGCGGATCATGCGGATGGCGCCCGGCATCCAGGCGCAAGGTGCCGACCATCGAGGCGGCGATCTGCTCCCAGTCGGCGTAGCGCTGCCTGGCTTCGGGATCCAGGAAGGCCCAGCGGATCAGGCTGCGGTGGCGCACCGGCTTGGCGAGGAAGTCGGTGAGCAGGCTGGCGGCCAGCGCATTCATGCCCAGCACCTCGGTACGCCGTCCGCGGATGAAGGCCGGATGCCCGGTGAAGGAATCCAGCAGCTGATGCAATGAGGGGCGTACCCGCTGGATGCTGCTCGACGGGCTGTTGCGCCCGGAGCCGGACACCGAGCGGGCCAGGTTGAATAAATGCCCGGCGGCCGTCTCATCCAGTTCCAGGGCCTTGGCCAACGCGCCGAGCACGGATTCGGAGGGGCGCTTGTGCCGGCCCTGTTCCAGCCGGGTGTAGTAGTCGGTGCTCACACCGGCCAGGACCGCGACCTCTTCGCGGCGCAGCCCAGGCACGCGCCGCCGGGGGCCGCCATCGCCTGCCGGGCTGACCAAGGCCCGCCGGGCCTTGAGGAATTCGCCGAGCTCGGTATTGGAATTCATCCCTGCATTCCTTTCATCCGCGGGCCGCATCGCCCCGGTCTTATCCTAGCCCTGCGTACCTTGGGATCTGCAGCCAGAACTATCCTAGGAATGCCATACCCCGGATCAATACGCCACGCCCTACGGCCCCTGGGACCGTGCAATGGTGGTGGACTATTAATGCCACTGCCACTGCCACTGCCAATGACACTGCCACCATCGCCCAGGAGCGCACATGCCCAAACCAGCCAATGACCTGCCGACCCGCGAATCGACTCCAGCAGCTGCGGGAGCACCGCGCGAACCGCTGCTGGAGCGGGCCGCGCAGCGGCCTGCCGGAATTCGCGACCTGCTGCGCGACGTGGGCGGGGTGTATGCCAGCAATGGCGTGATCGGGCTGGTCTTCTCCGCTTCGGGCCCCATCGCGGTCACCCTTGCGGTGGGTGCCGCTGGCGGGCTGTCCCAGGCCGAGATGGCTTCCTGGGTCTGCGGGATCTTCCTCTCCGCCGGGTTGGCGACCATCGTGATGTCCCTGCTCTACCGCCAGCCGCTGGGATTCGCCTGGTCCATCCCCGGCACGGTGCTGCTGGGTCCTTCGCTGCAGCACCTGTCCTTCCCCGAGGTGGTCGGGGCGTTCTTCGTCTCCGGGGTGCTGGTCCTGGCCTTGGGCGCTACCGGGGTGGTGCGCCGGATCATGGCGGCCATTCCCATGCCGATTGTGATGGCCATGGTGGCCGCGGTCTTCTTGCGCTTCGGCACCGATATCGTCTCGTCCACCCAAGCCAACCCGGTGGTGGCCGGCCCCATGGTGCTGGTCTTCGTCCTGCTCGCTGCGGTGCCGGCGCTGGGCAGAAGAATTCCCCCGGTGCTGGGCACGCTGATCGCCGGGGTCATCGCGGTGGCCGCCAGTGGCCAGTTCGCGTTGGACGCAGCTGGCGGGCCCGTGCTGGCCACCCCGGTGTTCACCGCTCCGGAATTCACCTGGGCTGCGCAGCTGGAACTGGTGGTGCCGTTGGCCATCACCGTGCTGATCGTGCAGAATGGCCAGGGTGTCGCGGTGCTGCGCTCTGCCGGGCACCGGCCCCCGGTCAATGCCTTTGCGCTGGCCTCGGGCGGGTTCTCGATCCTTAATGCCTGCTTCGGCGCGGTGTCCGCCTGCGTCACCGGGCCAACCAACGCGTTGCTCACATCATCTGGCGAAAAGCACCGCCAGTACACCGCAGCGGTGGTCTATGGCTTCCTGTCCCTGCTCTTCGCCCTGTTCGCTCCAACGCTGACGCGCTTCATGCTGGCCACCCCTGAGGCTTTCGTGCTGGCCTTGGGAGGCATCGCCATGCTCAAGGCCCTGCAGCAGGCCTTTGTGACGGCCTTCGCCACCAAATTCACCCTGGGCGCCCTCGTGACGTTCGTGGTGACCATTTCCGGCCTGGACCTGTTCAACATCCACGCCGCCTTCTGGGGCATCCTCATCGGATATGGCGTCTCCCGGCTCATGGAACGCACGGACCATTCGGCCGCTTCCGGGCACTAGCGGCAATGGCCCTCACCCTGGCCAGCTGGCAGTTCGTGCCGAGCCTGCGAGCTGGCCTAAGCTGGCGGTAGCTTACATCGATCTTTTCGGACAGGACGGGCATGGCCACGGGCAGCATGTATCGGGTGGGAGTACTGGGCCACGGGGCGATCGGCTCCGTGGTGGCGGAGCAACTGGCAGCCGGGACGGTGCACGGTGCCCAGCTCGAAGGGGTGATCCTGCGCCGTCCGCAAACCGGGCTGGAGCATGAGCAGCTGAGCTGGGAGTCGGCCCTGGAGCGCTGCGACCTGGTGGTCGAATGCGCGGGCCAGCAAGCCCTGCGCGAGAATGCGGTGCGCATCCTGGCCTCCGGGGTTGACCTGCTGGCCAGTTCCATGGGAGCGCTGGCTGACCCGGAGTTCGCCGCGCAAGTGCAGGCCGCCGGACCGGGACGCTTGTCCAGCACTGCCGGGGCCATCGGCGGATTGGACCTGCTGGGCGCGGCTGCCCGGATGGGCGGCATCGACCAGGTGCTGGTGACGACGCGCAAGCTGCCGGCCACCTTGGTGCAGCCGTGGATGGATGCGCAGCGGCGCGGTGAATTGGAGCAGGCCGCCGGACCGGTAGAGGTATTTCGCGGTCCAGCCGCGGCAGCGGCCCAGGACTTCCCGAAGTCATTGAATGTGGCCGCGGCGGTGGCGTTGGCTGTGGGGGATTGGGATGCGGTGACAGCCAGATTGATCGCCGATCCGGAGGCAGGCCTGACCGAGCACCGCATCGAGGCGCGCGGCCCAGCCGGCGAGTACAGCTTCTCGATCAAGAACCACCCCTCGCCACGCAACCCGCGCACCAGCGGCATCGTCCCGTGGGCCCTGCTGCACTCGATCCGGCAAGCCGCGGCGGCGCGCCGCTAGCGGCGCGCGCCACCGCTATTGGCCTTCGGCTGCCGCGTACTCCTCCAGCACCTTCTTGCCGATCTTGAACGCCACGTTCGCCGCCGGAACGGAGCAGTAGATGGCGCATTGCAAGAAGACTTCCTTGATTTCTTCGGGAGCCATGCCATTGCGCAGGGCCGCGTGCACATGCATTTCCAGTTCTTCCCAGTAGCCGCCGGCGATCATTGCGGTCAGCGTGATGGCGCTGCGGGTAGTGCGCGGCAGGCCGTCGCGGGTCCAGATGGTGCCCCATGCGTAGCGGGTGATCATTTCCTGGAATTCGTCGGTGAACTCATTCGAGTTCCTGGTGGAACGCTCAACGTGCTCGTTGCCCAGCACCTGGCGGCGTAACTCCATGCCAGCATCATAGGTATCGCCGGGAAGGCGCGGTGAATCAGCCATTTCTGCAGGTCCTCGCTTCTAGTTGGCCAGCAAGAACTCGGCCAGCAAGGCCGCGGTCTCTTCGGGTGCTTCGGCCGGGGCCAGGTGGGCGGCCGAATCGATGACCGCCATGGTTCCGCGGGGTGCATTTTCGGCGATGAACTCCGCGTCTGCCGGAGGGCACACCTGGTCCTGTGCGCCGTTGATGGCAATGATCGGGTCGCTGGTTGAAGCCAGCTGCCCGCGCACGTCGAATCCTGCCAAGGCGCCGCAGGCGTGGGCGTAGGCGAAGCGGTCAGCGTTCTGCAGGCTGTGCAGCAGCTCGGTGCTGATCACCGGCTCCTTCTCGATGAATCCCGGTGCGAACCAGCGCTCGGCAGAACCGGCGACCATGGTCGGGGTGCCGGCCTTGGCGACCAGCTCGGCACGGTCGGTCCATCCTTCGGGGGTGCCGATCTTCGCCGCAGAGCAGATGGAGGACAACGCATTGAAGAAGCCGGCGTGGTCCACGGCCAGCTGCAGGGCGGTGGCCCCGCCGACCGACACTCCGGCGTAGTACAGCTTGCTGCCCTCGGAGATGACGCCGTCGGCACGCAGCGCCTCGACGGCCTTGGTGACGCCGGTAGCCAGTTCGGCCAGCGAGAAGGCTTCGGTGGACGGCTTGCTTTCGCCGTGCCCCGGCAGGTCCCAGGCGATGACCTGGAACTTGTCCTTGAGGTAAGGCAAGGCCGGGGCCCACAGCGGCAGGGCCGCAGTGCCCAGCGAGGGGCCGACGATGAGGGTGGGAAGTGCCTTGTCGGTGTGCAGCAAGGAGGGGGTTAGTTGCGGGACTGCCATGATTCCTTCCGTGCCGAGTAATCGGCGAGTACGGTTTCGGTGAAGCGATCCGCGGCACCGAGGTAGCCAGCTGGATCAAATAATTCGTAGAGGTCCTGGTCGTTCAAGTCATGCACGGAGATTTCCAGGCGCAGCAGATCGCGCAGGGAAATGCCCTCGTCGAGGCTGCGGCGCACCAATGCCTGGATGGCCGGTTTTCCGCCGACCACCAGATCAGCCAGGGCGGCAGCGAGTCGTTCGGAGAGCACGGCATCTCCGCCCAGGGCGAGGTTCCGCTCGATGGCAGCGCGATCCACTCCCAGGCCGTTGGCCAGGAACGAAGCGTGGAATGCCGCCCCTGATGCCAGCCGGGCCAGTTCGCGCAGGGCACTCCATTCGGCGTGCCAGCCGCCATCGGGGCGTTCATCCACCGCGGTGCCGGCAGCAGTGAACAGGGTGGAGAGCAATCCGGGGGCGCTGAATGCCGCATTGCGCAGCAGTACCGAGCGCACCGGGTTCTGCTTCTGCGGCATGGCCGAGGAGCCGCCCTTGCCGGCCTCGCGAGGTTCGGACAGCTCGCCGATTTCCGGACGGGAGGCGGTGAGCACATCAGCGCCCAGGGTCCCCAGCGCGGCAATGGCCGCACCCAGTGCGGAGCCAAGCTGGAGAATCGGCATGCGGTTGGTGTGCCAGGGCGTTCCCGGATCCTCCAGGCCCAGCAGGGCCGCCAGATCCGAGGACAGCGACTGGCTTGTGGCCGTTGTCTCCGGCTGGCCGGAGAGCAGCTGCTCCAGGGAGGCGAGCGTGCCTACCGCACCGCCCCATTGCAAGCGCAGCTGCCGCGCCGCGGCATCCAGCTGCTGCTCGGCATCCAGCACGGCCGAGAGCCAGCTGGCCGCTTTCCAGCCCAAGGTGGTGGGCAGCGCATGCTGGGTCAGCGAGCGGGCAATGCACACGGTCCCGCGGTGGGCCTGCGCCAGGGCAGCCAACCCGCCAGCGGTGCTGCGCAGATCTGCCAGCGTGAGCGTGAACGTCTTGGACAGGACCAGCATCAGCGCTGTGTCGATGATGTCCTGGCTGGTTGCACCGCGGTGCAACGCGGTGCCCGCAGTTGCCGCGGCCCCGTCGTGCTTGAGCAGGTCGCGCATCATGCCCAGCAGCGGGATGAGCGCATTGGCCCCATCCGGTGTCCTGGAGGCCAGCAAGGCCAGGTCGAAGCGGTCCACGCTGGCCACCTCGCGCACGGCCTGCGCATCCTGGACGCTGCACAGGCCGGCATCCGCCTGGACCTGCACCCATCCGGCTTCGGCATCCAGCATGGCTTGGACGAAAGACGCATCGCTGGCCAAGGCCGCGGCCGCAGTTCCTGCCCAGGCGGGGGCCAGCACGCCGTAGTCTGCGCCATCCATTCGGTGCCTCGATTCTTAGCTGTTGAGCGTATAAGCCGTCTATCTAGAACTGTAGTGCCCGGCAACGGGCAACACCCCGCCGGGCGCTCCAACGCCCGTAACAGTGCGGGCGCTGGGGCAATCCAGCGGGGTGTCGCGGTGGCAACTAGCTCTCGCGCGGGTAGGAGAGGAACACCGTTTCGTTCCCGCCTTGCAGGCGGATATCGAAGCACAGCGAGCCATCGTCTTCGCGAGCAGCAATCAGCGTTGCGCGTTCTGCTTCGCCCAGCGATGACAGCAACGGGTCGCTAGCCAGCGCTTCGGTGTCCTCCGGCAGGTAGATGCGGGTGAACAGGCGATTGAGCAGGCCGCGGGCGAAAACCGCGAGCATGATGAACGGGGCCTTGCCCTCTTCGGTAGCGCCCGGGTTCACGGTGGTGAAGGTGTAGTGCCCGGCGTTATCCACCGCCGCCCGTCCCCACCCGGTGAAGGTGTAGCCGTCGCGAACCAGCGAGCCATCGCGGGAAACGACATTGCCGTTCTCGTCGGCCTGCCAGATTTCCAGCAGGGCGTCCGGAATGGCCTCGCCGTTGCCGTCATAGACCATCCCGTGCAGGCGCACCGAGCGGGGATGGGCCTGGCTGATCAGCTCATTGCCCTTCTCATAGGGCAACGCGTAGCCGTAGAACGGGCCGATGGTCTGCCCCGGTGTGGGGGCCAGCTTCAGTTCTGGTGCCTGAGCCATGCTAGTGGTCTCCCTCTTCATCTTCCATCCAGGTGCGGTTGGAGCCGGTGAGTACGATGTCCCAGTTGTAGCCGGTAGCCCATTCATGGGTCGTCAGCGAATGGTCGTAGCTGGCGACCAGGCGGTCGCGCGCTTCCTTGTCGATGATCGCCTGGTAGATCGGGTCGAGGCTGAACAGCGGGTCGCCCGGGAAGTACATCTGGGTGATCATGCGCTGGGTGAAGTCGGTGCCGAACAGCGAGAAATGGATGTGTGCCGGGCGCCAGGCATTGTGGTGGTTCTTCCACGGGTAGGGTGCCGGCTTGATGGTGGTGAAGGAGTATTCGCCGTTCGGGCCGGTGATGGCGCGTCCCACGCCGGTGAAGTTCGGATCGATCGGGGCCGGATGCTGGTCGCGCTTGTGGATGTAGCGTCCGGCGGCATTGGCCTGCCAGATTTCCACCAGCTGCCCGGCCACCGGGCGGCCGTCGCCATCGAGCACGCGGCCGGCGACCACGATGCGCTCGCCGATCGGCTCGCCGTTGTGCTGGATCGTCAGATCCGATTCCAGCGCGTGCACGTCGCGCTGGCCGAAGGCCGGGGAGTGCAGCTCAATGGTTTCCGGGTCCACGTGGCGCAGGTTCTTGGTCGGGTGGCGCAGCAGCGAGGAACGGTAGGGCGCGAAGTCGATGCGCGGCTGGGTCTCGGCTTTCTTGCCCTCGACCACCGACTGGCGGTAGGCCGCATGTATATCGGCGATTTCCTGGCTGATGGATTCTTGCGAGAGCGTCGTGGCTGCGGGGTCCAGCACGGGGGAATCGCTGAACGACTCGTTAGCTGTGGTTTCGGTGCTCACTGCGTGCTCCTTTCGAAGGGGGCGTACGGGCGTGGTGGAGGAAATGCTTGGGAAGGGCGAAGGCTAAGCGTGGGGCCAGCCGGTGTAGGACTCGGCCAGGTACTGCTGGCCGAAGCGCGAGGAGGTGACCGTTTCCAGTTCGCCCAGGGCGCGCTTGGCCATGAAAGGGTCCCCGCCTACCGGGGTGTGCAGCATGGAGGTCATCCAGTAGGAGAAGTTCTGCGCCTTCCACACGCGCTTCAGCGCCAGGTCCGAATAGCCGTCCAGCAGCTGCTCGCTGCCGGTGGAGAAATAGGAGTCCAGGGCCTCGAAGAGCACCTTCACATCGGCGAATGCCAGGTTCAGGCCCTTGGCTCCGGTGGGCGGGACGGTGTGCCCGGCATCGCCGATCAGGAACATCCGCCCGTGGGAGAGGGGTTCGCGCACGAAGGAGCGGAAGCCCAGCACGGTCTTGTCGAAGATCTCGCCGGTTTTCAGCTGGAAATTATCCGGCCCGTCCACGCGTTTTTGCAGCTCGGCCCAGATGCGGTCATCGCTCCAGGCATTCACGTCTTCGTTCGGGTCGCATTGGAAGTACATGCGCTGCACCGTTTCGCTGCGCTGGGAGATCAGCGCGAAGCCGTGCGGGGAGTTCGCGTAGACCAGTTCCGGCGCGGACTTCGGCGCCTCGGTGAGGATGCCGAACCAGGCGAAGGGGTAGGCAACCTTGAAATCCTTGCGCAGCGTTTCGGGCATTTGGCGGCGGGCGAAGGAGCGCGAGCCGTCGGCGCCGACGATCACATCGGCGTGCACCTCGAAGAGGTTGCCCTGCTCATCGGTGAAGCGGAACTTCGGGGTGGAGGTCTCCATGTCCAGGATCTCGGTGACTTCGCAGGAGTACCGCACGTCGCCCTGGTCGCGCTGGCGCGCCGCGGCCAGGTCAACGAAGACCTCGTTCTGCGCGTACAGGGTGACGGTGGCGTCGACCAGGTCGCGGAAGTCCAGCGGGTGGGATTCGCCGTTGAAGCGCAGGTCGATGCCGGCGTGCTCGTCGCCGTGGGTGAGGACCCGTCCATCCACGCCGGACTCGGTGAGCATCTTGACCGCTTGGGCTTCGAGGATGCCCGCGCGGTGGGTGTTGCGGATGGCCTCGTTGTCGCGCATTTCCACGACGATGTTCTCGATGCCGGTTTTGGCCAGCAGATGCGAAAGCATGAGCCCTGCTGGACCGCCGCCGATGATGCCGACCTTGGTCTTGAGAATGCGCGGATTCTGAGCCATGGGACCTGCCTCGCTAGCGTCTGGACCAGAAGCCGCGCTGCCGGCTGCGTTGCCGGACCGATGCATCTGGTCTAAGGAAGTAATAAGAACTTCCCTCATGATGCGGGGCATGTGATCGGGCAGACAGCCGGGTTCTCAATGAATGAGAAAAATGGGGTGCTACTCCGCGTCAGCCAGCGCTACCCGGGATAGCAGATCGCGCAGCTGCAGCCGCTCCTGCGGGGTTAGCGCTTCCAAGGTCTCGTCCTCGTTTTGCCTGGTGATCTTGCGCGCCTGCGCGTAGAGCTTCCGGCCGGCCGCGGTGGCTACTATCACCTTGGAGCGGCGGTCGCTGGGATCTGGAATTCGGGAGACTAGTCCACTGGTTTCCAACCCGTCCACTAGTGGCACGATCTGGCTTGGATCGAGCGCGAGAAATTCAGCGAGATCGCGTTGGGTGGGGGTGATGTCGCTGCACGCCAAGGAAAGTACCGAGTAGGAACGCACCTTGAGGCCGAGTGGCTTCAGCGCATGGTTGGCCCGGGTCGAACCCAGGGAGCGCATGCGCGCCACTAGGAAGTTCAGCTCCTGAACGAGGTCGCATTTCATGAACAGTTCTTTCTTCGCTGATTTGGCCGTGATTTTGCTAGTCATCTCATTGTCCCCACTTTTCATGAAAAAATAAACCATTGACTTTCTCAAGGATTAAAGTTCTTATGTATGTAGTCAAGGTTCCCACTTTTCTTCCAAGTGGAGCAATTGAAACACCTCACCGAATTGGAGTTCTCATGTCCCTAGCAGGAAAAGTTGCCATCGTGACCGGAAGCGGACGCGGACTGGGCCTGAGCTATGCGCAAGAACTGGCGCGTCAGGGAGCCTCGGTGATTGTCAATGATGTCGATCCTGCGGCCGTGGATGCTGCGGTTGCTTCCATTACCGAAGCCGGTGGCACGGCGGCGGGAGTTGCGGCGGCGGTAGGTACGACCGAGGCCGCGAAGGCGCTGGTTGCCGGCGCTGTCGAGAACTTCGGTCGCCTGGATATTCTGGTCACCAATGCGGGTGTGCTGCGTGACAAGTCCCTGCTGAAGATGACCGACGAAGATTTTGATCTGGTGATCAACGTCCACTTGCGCGGCACTTTCACCTGCGTGCGTGAGGCCTACGGGTATTTCAAGGAAAACAATGTCTCCGGACGCATCATCGCAATTGGTTCGCCGACCGGCCAGCGCGGCAACTTCGGCCAGAGCAATTACGCGGCGGCAAAGGCCGGCATTGTCGGCATGGTGCGCACCTGGGCCCTGGAAATGAAACGAGCCGGGGTTACTGCCAACGCAGTGATCCCGGTGGCAGCCACCGAAATGACCAAAACCGTTCCATTCTTTGCAGCTGCCGTGGAAGCCGACGAGCGCGGCGAAGCGATGCCGGACTTCTTCCGCAAGGATCTGGGCTTTGGCACCGCAGATGATGTGGCCGGCCTGATCGCCTACCTGGCCTCGGACGCGGCTGCAGAGATCAACGGCCAGGCCATTGGAGTCGGCGGGGACCGCCTGCAGGTCTGGAGCCACCCTGAAGCTGTGGTCACCGAGCTGCACGACGGCGGATGGGACTATGAAACGCTGGCCAATGAATTCCCTGCGCGCTTCGGATCCCACCAGCAGTCCGTTGGGGAGAAGTTCCCGGAACTTCCGGAAGAACTGCGCCCGGAACCAGCCAAGTAGGGAACTGGGGGAATCATTATGACTTTGCGTTATGAACTGGGCATCGATTTCGCTTCGCTTGAAGCCATCGACATGCATGTGCACCTTGAAGTCGACGAATGCGGCCACAAGGCAATGCCGGAGGATCTTTTCGAAGCGTCGGCAGCGTATTTCAAATCATCGGAGCGTACACCCTCCATTGATCGCATTGCGCAGCTTTATCGCGAGTCGAACATGGCTGCCGTGGTGTTCACCGTTGATGCACGCACCGCGCTCGGGCATGATCCGAACTCCATTGAGGACTTGGTCCAGGGCTGCGCCCGAAATAATGACGTGCTTATTCCCTTTGGCTCGGTCGATCCCCGCCGAGGAGCCGAAGCCATCGGCGATGCGCAGTACCAGGCTGAACAGCTCGGAGTGTGCGGCTTCAAATTCCACCCCTCGCTCCAGGGATTCGATCCCAGCGATGAAGCGTTCTACCCGCTATGGGAAAAGCTCCAGGAGCTAGGCCTCCCATGCATTTTCCACACAGGGCAGAACGGCATGGGAGCAGGGCTGCCTGGCGGTCGGGGCATTAAGCTGCGTTACTCCAATCCGCTGCTGCTCGACGATGTGGCCGCGGACTTCCCGAACCTGGTCATCATCATGGCTCACCCCTCGGTTCCATGGCAGGATGAAGCGAACTCCATTGCCACGCACAAGGCCAATGTCTACATCGATTTATCCGGTTGGAGCCCCAAGTATTTCCCCAGCTCCTTGGTGAAGATGGGCAATAACGTGCTGTCGCGCAAGCTGTTGTTCGGCACGGACTTTCCCTTGATTACCCCGGAGAAGTGGCTGGGGGCCTTTGCAGAATTGGAGTTGAAGGACTCGGTGAAACCGGGAATCCTGAAGGGCAATGCACTGCGCGTGTTGGGGATAGAAGAATGATCCAACCGGCAGCAACTAGTGATTTCTATGGATTCAAGGACCTGCTCACCGACGCTGAGCGTGCGGCCCTGGACCGTTTGCGTTCCCTTTTGGCAGAACATGTGGGTCCGATAGTCGATGACTATTGGGAACGCGGAGAATTCCCGGAACAGATCGTGGCACCGCTGATCGATGCTGATCTGATGAACCCGGCCGAAGTGCTTGCCACGGGCCAGAAGCCTTCCGCGCTTTACTCGGGCTTCCGCAATTTCGAGCTGGGACGCATGGATGCCTCCGTAGCGACTTACTACAACGCGCAGTCCGGCCTATTCCGGACCACCGTCAACCTGGGTGGAAGTGCGGAGCAGGTAGCCGTGCTTGAGCCGCGGATCACATCTTTTGCCTGCAAGGGAGTGTTCGCCCTGACCGAGCCAGAACACGGTTCGGATATTGCCGGAGGGCTAGCCACCTCGGCCAAGCAGGAGCAACGCGATGGTGTGGCTGGCTGGGTGATCAATGGGCAGAAGCGCTGGATCGGGGGCGCGAGCCAAGCGGACGTGCTGGCAGTATTTGCCCGCGACGCAGCCGATTCGCAGATCAAATGCTTCTTGGTTCCAACGGACGCGCCGGGCATGGAAATCAGGAAAATTCCGGGAAAGACCAGCCTGCGCATTATGCAGAACGCCGACATCGAGCTGGGGAATGTCTGGGTGCCAGCCAGCGGGCGACTGGCCAAGATCAACTCCTTTGCCGACGTAGCGGCCTGCCTGCGCAACATGCGCTCAGACGTCGCCTGGATTGCCACAGGCGTTTGCTTCGGCGCGTACGAATCGGCTCGCGACTACGTTGCCAGCCGTAGCCAATTCGGCAAGCCGCTGGGTTCATTCCAGCTGATCCAGGAAAAGCTGGCGCATATGCTCTCCAACGCCACCGCGAGCCTGGCTTTGGTGGTGCGGCTGACCCAGCAGCAGGAAGCGGGCATCTACCGCGATGAAAACTCGGCCATGGCCAAAATGTTCACCGCACGCATGCTACGGGAAACGGCAGCCCTCGCCCGAGAGGTCTGCGGCGGCAATGGCATCTTGCTGGAGAACAACGTAGCGCGCCACCATGCCGACGCCGAAGCGATCTACTCGTATGAAGGCACACACGAGATCAATTCACTGATTATCGGACGCGCGATTACCGGCGTCAGCGCATTCCGCTAAAGCGGCATTCGCGAACTCGAGCAACCAAAGAACCCATCTAGAGGAGAAATATCATGGCACCAACCGTTTTGGATTACGCAGACCTCGCCAGCGCCCAGGGCAAGGACCTGGGCTACAGCGAATACCGCGTGGTCACACAGGAACAAATCAACACCTTCGCTGACGCCACTGATGATCACCAGTGGATCCACACCGATCCGCAGAAGGCCAAGGAGGGCCCTTTCGGTGGCCCGATTGCCCACGGCTACCTTACCTTGAGCCTGCAGATTGCGTTCTGGACCGAGCTTTTCGATGTCACCGGCGTGAAGACCAAGGTGAACTACGGCCTGGAAAAAGTTCGATTCCCTTCGCCCGTACCGGTGGGTTCCAAGATCCGCATGAAGGCGGTTATCGCCGAGGTGGAAGAGGTCAAGGGCGGATACCAGATTGCAGTGGACCAGGTCATCGAAGTCGAAGGCGGCACGAAGCCGGCCGTGGTCTCCCGGGGCCTCTACCGCTTCTACGCCTAGGTAAAGAGCCAGCTGAGCTAGAGCCGCAACGGCAACGTACGACCTAATGAAAAGAGTGGCAGATGTTGAATAAGGGGTTTGGCAACTGGATTCACCGGCGTCGGATGAAATCCGCGCAGCAGGTTGCGGTGATTCATGCGGGAGTCGGCTTGAGCTACGCGCAGCTGGCAGAACGCATCGACAAGCTCAGCAGTGCCTTGGCGGCCAGCGGAGTCGCCCGCGGTAGCCGTGTAGCGTTCCTTGGCGCCAACCATGCTGCGTACCTGGAAACCATGTTCGCCGTTACCCAGCTTGGGGCGTTGTTCGTTCCGCTCAATGTGCGTCTGGCGCCGCGGGAACTGAACTTTGCGCTGCGCGATTCAGGCAGCGAGGTGCTGATCTATGTCGAGAACTTCGCCAGCGAAGCGCATGCATCCATCGAAGGCAGCCCGGTCAGTACCGCCTGGGAAGTCGCTTCGGTTCCGTGCGCGGACTCATCCTATGAACGGGCCCTTCAGGCAGGGCGCAGCGGTCACGACGATATCGCCGTCGAGTTAGAGGATCCAGCCATCATCCTCTATACGTCGGGCACTACCGGAACGCCGAAGGGCGCGGTGCTCACGCATGCCAACATGACGTGGAATTCCTACAATGTCATCGTTGACTACGATGTCACCAGCAGATCTGTTGTTTTGCTCATTGCACCGCTCTTCCATGTAGCGGCGCTGGGCATGGGCGCCTTGCCGATGCTGCTCAAGGGAGGAACAGTGGTCCTCCAGGAGCGTTTTGATCCCGCTGCCGTGCTGGATGCGGTGGAGCGCTACCAGGTCACCCAGCTCTCGGGCGTCCCAACGACCTTCCAATTGCTAGCCGAGCATGAAAAATGGGAGGAAACGGATTTGTCTTCATTGGAGATGCTCACCTGCGGAGGCTCCGCTGTGCCGCTACGTGTCCTTGAAGCCTATGAAGCGCGTGGGCTCGGATTCAGTGGCGGCTATGGCTTGACCGAAACTGCGCCCGGCGCCACCATGCTCCAGGCAATGTACTCCCGACCGAAAATGGGTTCGGCCGGCCTGCCCCATTTCTTCACCGACATTCGCATCGCGGACTCGCTGGGCAATGAGGTGCCAGCCGGCGAGGTTGGCGAGATCCTGATCAGCGGCCCCAACGTGATCAAGGAGTATTGGGGCCGTCCCGAGGCTACCTCAGGGGCGTTCCATGAATCTGGCTGGTTCCGTTCCGGGGATATCGGCCACGTGGATGAAGAAGGCTTCCTGTTCATCTCGGACAGGCTTAAGGACATGATCATTTCCGGCGGGGAGAACATCTATCCTGCCGAAGTCGAGCAAGCCATTATGGGACTACCTGAAATTGAATCGGTGGCAGTGATTGGCGTCCCTGACGAGAAGTGGGGCGAAGTCCCGCGTGCAGTCATTGTGCTGAAGTCCGGTAGATCTCTGGGCGAAGAGGATGTTGTGGCGTATCTCGACGGACGCTTGGCGCGCTACAAGATACCGCGCACCTCGGTCTTCCTGGATGAGTTGCCGCGCACCGCAAGCGGCAAGATACGCAAAGCCGACTTGCGCAAGCAGTTCAGCTGAGCGCTCCACGGCTTCGTGGCGGATTCCGTGGCCTCACGTTCGCATAAGTGCAAGATACCGCCCATACGCAGAGAATAAATCATCATAAAATCAACCATTGACATTCTCAATAGTTGGCTTAGTCTTGAATTGTGGTTCAAATCACACACTTTCTTCGACCCGCCACTCGGGGTTGCGGCAATGGCTTTCTAGGGGGAAATATGAAAAAGCGCTGGTCTACACTGCTTGCAGGCGCAGCGGTCCTGTCACTCGGCCTGGTGGGCTGTGGCGGAGGTTCGCTGTCCGGCTCGACAGAATCAGAGGGAAGCACATCCGCCGCCGCCGAGGATGGCTCGCTCACCAAAATCACCGTAGGCATTCTGCCAATCGCACCGTCGGTTGCAGTGCAGCAGGGTATCGACGCCGGGACCTTTGAAAAGCATGGCCTGGATGTAGAACTGAGCACTTCCAACGCCGGTGCCGCGATGCTCCCAGCGGTATCCACCGGAGAATTGGCCATTGCCGTGGGCAATCCGCTATCGGTGATGACCGCTGCGGACAAAGGCCTGGACATGAAGATCGTCACCGGCTATTCCGCTTCCAAGGCTGATGGGGAGGATGTCAATGGAGTAGTTGTGCGCAAGGACTCGGGCATCGGCGGCTGGGAAGATCTGGCTGGAAAAACCACATCGGTCAACGCGTTGCGTACCCAGGGCGACCTGACGATTATGGAATCCGCAGAAATGGCTGGAGCCAATCCGAAAGACCTGAAGTTCAGCGAAATGCCTTTCCCGGACATGGAGGCGCAGCTGGATCGCGGCAACGTTGACGCCGTCTGGCTTCCAGAGCCGTTCCTCTCGCGTGCTTTGGGCGATAAGGACAACGAACTGCTTGGCTATCCAAACCAAGAAGCAATTCCGGGGCTGCCAACCATGGTGACGTTCACCAGCGGCCAGTTCGCTGAAGAGAATCCGGAAGTCATTTCCAAGTGGAAGGCAGCTATGGCGGAAGTACTGCCGGCCTCCGATAGTGATCCGGATGCCGCCAGGGCCATGTTGCCAGACTTCATCAATATGGATGCCAAGGTAGCCGAAGGCTTGCTCATGGAAACCTGGGAAGCGGAAACCCCAATTGAGGAACTGGCAAAGCTCGGAGATCTGGCCGCCAAGTTCGAATTCCTGGAGAAGGCCCCAGACATGAACAACCTCATCGCCAAGTAATTCCACAACTTCACGCTATTGCTGCTGCGGTTCCAGATTCCGGACGCCGCAGCAGCAATGACACTCAATTGGGGGTAGTTGCCATGAAACACTCGCTCAAGCTCGCACTCGCTTCGCTATCAGTCCTCGCGCTTGCTGCCTGCAGCTCCGGTTCGCCTAGCGGCGGCTCGGCCGGGGAAGATGCTGCAGGATCAGATGGCTCGCTGGAAAAAATCACCGTCGGGGTAATCCCCATCGTCGATACCGCACCAATCTGGCTGGGAGAATCCAAGGGCTTCTTCGCCGAAGAAGGCCTGGACTTGGAAATCGAAACCGCAACTGGCGGTTCGGCTATCGTCCCGGGCATCCAATCCGGGAGCTATGACTTCGCCTTCTCCAATCTGATCTCGGTAATGGTCGCCAACGACAAGGGACTGGACATGAAGTTCGTCGCCAATGGCATCTCCACCACAGGTGATGTGAAATCCGACGTCGGGTCCGTGCTGGTCAAAAATGATTCCAAGATTTCTTCGCCCAAGGACTTGGCCGGCAAGAAGGTCTCGGTCAATAACCTGTCGAACATCGGCGATACCACCATCAAGTCAATTGTCGAAGAAGACGGGGGAGACCCGGCAAGCATCGAGTTCGTCGAGGTTCCTTTCCCCGATGCTCCTGCTGCACTGGAAAACGGCATCGTCGATGCCGCCTGGATCCTGGAGCCGTTCCAGAGTTCGGCCTTGGACGCCGGAGCGAAAATGCTCTCTGCGAACTTCGCCGAATTCGATCCGGAGCTGGATGTTGCCGGCTACTTCACTTCTGCGCAGTACGCCCAGGAAAATCCCGAGGTGACCGAGAAGTTCACCAAGGCGATGGACAAGTCGCTTCAGTATGCGCAGGAGAACCCTGACGAGGTCCGCGAAGTTGTCGGAACCTACACCAAGATCAGCGAGGAGGTCCGCGCCGATATGGTGCTGCCGCGCTTCCGCCCTGACTTCAACCGCGAGGCCGTGCAAGAACTCGGCGATGCGGCACTGAGCTATGGCACCCTGTCCAAGCCAGTCGACCTGGAGAAGCTCCTGCCATGAGTGCCATCACTAGCACAGCGCCGGCTGAGGCGCGCCAAGCCAAGCGCAGGAAATCGGGCTCGAAATTCCCCAATGGCTTTTGGGGATTGATTGGCATCGTGACCTTCCTGGGGATCTGGGAACTGGTCCCGGCTCTTGGAATTGTCGAGGCGGCTTACCTGCCGCCCGCCTCCGAAGTGCTGATGACGCTGTTCGCTGATCTTGCCTTGACCGCCTTCTGGGTCGCGGTGGGGGAAACCATGCTGGCATGGTTCATCGGCCTGGCCGCAGCGGTGCTGCTGGCGCTGGTACTGGGCTTGGTAATCGGCATGTCGAGCTTCCTGCGTCGTGCGACCAACTCCACCATCGAGTTCCTGCGTCCAATTCCGTCGGTGGCATTGATCCCGCTCGCGGTGCTTTTGTTCGGCACGAAAATCGAATCCTCGCTGATGCTGATCATCTATGCCTGCTTCTGGCAGGTGCTGATCCAGGTGCTCTATGGAGTTGCAGACGTGGATAATGTGGCGATGCAGACCGCGAGATCCTATGGATTCTCCCGGATCCAGCGCATCCGCGACGTCATCTTCCCGACCATGCTCCCTTACCTGATGACTGGCATCCGGCTGGGCGCTGCCGTGGCACTGATCCTGGCGATTACTGCGGAACTGATCATCGGCGCACCGGGTCTGGGCAAGGAAATCCAGCTGGCGCAGTCAGGCGGCGCAATCGCCGGAATGTACGCGCTGATTGTTGCCACCGGCCTGCTGGGCGTGGCAATCAACCTGTGCATGCGCATCATCGAAAAGCGCGTGCTTTCCTGGCACGCCTCAGTCCGGGGAGAGAACGCCGCATGAAACTCCTGAAGTCGATTTCCTTCATTCTGGCATTGCCGGTTCTGCTCATCCTCTGGTGGGTCGCGGCAACCCTTGGTGGAGCGAGCTTCTTCGTTCCTACCCCGGCAGACTTGGGCAAGACCTTCATCGAGACCTGGGTTGGCGAACGCATGTTCACCGACGTCCTGCCAAGCGTCCAGCGCCTGGTTCTCGGCGTGCTCGGGGCCATTGTGCTCGGTGTGCTGCTCGGGTTGCTCGTCGGCATGAACCGCACCGCCCGGGCGATTACCGAACCGGTGTTCGAGTTCTTCCGTGCTTTGCCGCCGCCGGTGCTGATTCCGGTGCTGATGCTCTTGGTTGGCATTAACGACGGCATGAAGATCGCGGTGATCATCTCCGGCGCGATTTGGCCGGTGCTGCTGAACACCATTGAGGGCGTTCGCGCCATCGATCCGGTGCAGAACGAAACCAGCCGCTCCTATGGCATCAGCGGTTTAGCCCGGATTCGCTACCAGGTGCTGCCAAGCGCCACCCCGACCATCATGGCTGGCATCCGCCAGTGCTTGTCGATCGGGCTGATCCTTATGGTCATCTCCGAGATGTTCGCATCCTCCTCCGGGCTGGGCTTCGCGATCGTCCAGTTCCAGCGTTCCTTCGCCGTACCGGAAATGTGGTCCGGCATCGTGGTGCTGGGCCTGATCGGGGTCATCATGTCATTTATATTCCAGTGGATCGAACGCCGCGTCCTGCGCTGGTACAACGGTCTGAAAGAGGTTGAAAATGCTGTCTAGCCAGAATGGAACCGCCGGCGGGCGCACCCTGCCAGAAGGCGAAGCGCTGCTCTCGGTCCGGGGGCTGAAGAAGGTCTACCACACCGACGGCGGCGATATCGAAGCGGTCCGGGACCTCACCTTTGACCTGGGGCATGGCGAGCTGGTGTGCCTGGTCGGTCCTTCCGGTTCGGGCAAGACCACATTGCTCAAGTGCATTGCCGGCTTGCTGGGCGCCACCAGCGGCGAGGTGCTGCTGGACGGGCAGAAAGTCACCGGACCGCCGAAGAAAATGGCCGTGGTCTTCCAAGAATACGGCCGGTCGCTGTTCCCGTGGCTGCGCGTGGCGGACAATGTCGAACTGCCGCTGAAGAACGCCGGCGTCCCGAAGGCCGAACGCAAGAAATTGGTGGACGATGCGCTGGAAGCCGTGGGGCTGAGCCATGTGCCCAAGTCCTACCCGTGGCAGCTCTCCGGCGGCATGCAGCAGCGCGTGGCGATCGCCCGCGCGGTGGCCTACCAGCCAGAGGTATTGCTGATGGATGAGCCATTCGCGGCCGTTGATGCGCAGACCCGCGCAGACCTCGAGGACCTGATCCGCAATGTCTGGAAGAAGCTGGGGGTCACCGTGCTGTTCGTAACCCACGACATCGACGAGTCGATCTACCTGGGCCAGCGCGTGATCATCTTGTCTTCTTCGCCAACCGTGGTGCAGGAGGATATCCTGATCGATCTGCCGGCGGAGCGCGACCAGCTGGAAACCCGGTCGCTGCCGCGATTCACCGAGCTTCGCCACCATGTCTACGCGGAAATCCAGAAGGCCAAGCAAGGGCATCGCCCCGAAGAGGCCAAGACGAAGTTCTTGACGAATCCCAAGTAGCGCTCTGAGCCGCCGATCCGTGCCGGGTCGGCGGCTTTATTGCGCCGGCCGGCAGCCTAGGGGTTCAGCAGGTCGATGAGTTCCAGCCCGCGCGTAGCCCACTGGATTTCAGCTTCTGCCCGGGCGATCAGGCCTTCATAGGTGAATCGTTTGTAGGCAACAGTGGCTTCCCACTCCTCGCGCGGCGTGTTCTTCAAGCGCTTGGTGAGCATGGAGTTGCTGCCTTGCTCCAATTCCGCGATGCGTTCTTGCCATTGGTTGAGCAATGACCGGTGATGAGCGATATGCCCGCGCATCTGCTCGCGCGCGGCCTCGGGTTCCGCCCATTCCAGGTAGGCAGCCTTGAGATGCGCGGGATCGCGGGTGCGTGCGTACTCCAGGGGCGTGTTCATCCAATCCTTGAATTGGGTGACGCCATCCCGGGTGATGGTGTATTGCCGTTTCTTTCCGCGTGGACCCCAAGGCACATCCTGCCCTGCAATGAGACCTTCGGATTCCATGCGTTTCAGCTCGGGGTAGATCTGCGAATCCGGGGCGTGCCAGACGTGCCCGACCGACGATTCGAAGACTTTGTACAGGTCATAGCCGGTCATTGGTTCAACTGTCAGCAGTGAAAGCAGCGCGTTGCGAAGACTCAAAACCGCCCCTTTCCAGAAATGTGTTGCGTATCACTATCTATATAGCTAGTCTAATGGCATGCGAACTATCTATGTGCATAGATAGTTTCTCATATTCCGCCTTTGGGCAAACCACATATTGGATCCGCCATCGCCGAGCACTGCCGGGTCCGCAATCGAGAGGACCGTCATGACCGAGGTTGCCGCCAAGAGCACCACCACCGCCAAGATCATGGACCATCCGCTGAATGCCTGGTACGTAGCCGCCTGGGATCACGAGGTCACCCGCAAGCCGATGTCGCGCACCATTGCCAAGCGCCCGGTTGCCCTGTATCGCACCGAAGATGGCAAGGCCGTTGCACTGGCTGACTCCTGCTGGCACCGCTTGGCTCCGCTATCCATGGGCAAGACCGTGGGAAAGGACGGGTTGCAGTGCCCATACCACGGCATCGTCTACAACTCCGCTGGCCGGTGCGTCTCGATGCCGGCCCAGGAAACCATCAATCCTTCGGCTACTGTTCCTTCCTTCCCTATTGTTGAGCGCTACCGCTATGTCTGGATCTGGATGGGCGACCCCACCTTGGCCGACCCGGAGCTGGTCCCGGACATGCACCAGATGTCTTCCGAACAATGGGCAGGCGACGGCATGACCATTGCCGCCGATTGCAACTACCAGCTGATCCTGGACAACCTGATGGACCTGACCCATGAGGAATTCGTGCATTCCTCCTCGATCGGCCAAGATGAGCTGAGCGACTCGGAATTCATCACCACTCATGTAGGCAACAAGGTCACCGTCACACGCTGGATGCACAATATCGACGCACCGCCATTCTGGCTGAAGAACATGCGCGACAAGTTCCCGGGTTTCGAAGGCAAGGTGGACCGCTGGCAGATCATCCACTTCGAAGCGCCGGCAACGATTACCATTGACGTCGGCGTAGCCAAGGCTGGAACCGGCGCGCCTGAAGGCGACCGCAGCCAAGGAGTCAATGGATTCGTCATGAACACGATCACCCCGGAAACTGATCGTTCCTCGCATTACTTCTGGGCGTTCATGCGCAACTACTGCCTGGACAGCCAGCTGATCACCACCCAGTTGCGTGATGGGGTGCATGGGGTCTTCGGCGAAGACGAGGCGATGCTCAAGGCCCAGCAGAAAGCCATTGATGCCAACCCGGACTACGAGTTCTACAACCTGAACATCGATGCCGGCGGCATGTGGGTTCGCCGCATTCTTGACGGCATGCTCGCCGCCGAAGCCAACCAGTCCGTCCGCGTCTAGCCGGCTCCCGCGCTCAAACTGAAAGGTTGGTGCCAACGCAATGGCAGCGACAAATATTGAAGTCTGGCAGGAAGCAGAAGTCACCGGCATCGCAGACGTGGCCGATGGGATCAAGCGCATCGAGCTTGCCCCGCAGCTGCCAAAGCGAGCCGAGCCTGGCTCGCACATAGATTTGAAGGTGCAAATCAACGCAGAGGATGCCAAGCGCTCCTACTCTGTGGTCGAGTCGAGCGCTGACGGAACAACACTGGTGATCAGCGTGCTCAAGGCTCCGCTCTCCCGTGGAGGATCGACCTATATGCACGAGCTGGCAGTGGGAGACCGTTTGCAGATCACCCAGCCATTGCAGAACTTCCCGCTGCGCGTGGGTGCCAAGCACTACATCCTCTTGGCTGGCGGTGTCGGCATTACCGCCATGGCGAATATGGCTTCAGTGCTCAAGCGTTTGAATGCCGACTACACACTGGTGTTTGCCGGCCGCAAGCGTTCGGCCATGGCCTACTTGGCACAGCTGGAGGCGGAACACGGTTCTCGGCTGGAAGTGCACGTGGACGATGAAGGCACGTCCCTGTCGGTCAACGAGCTGCTGGAACGTGCCGGCGAGGAAACCGAACTGTACATGTGCGGGCCGATCCGGCTGATGGATGCAGTTCGACGTAGCTGGGCAGAACTCGAGCTGGATCCATCGGCGCTGCGCTATGAAACCTTTGGCAACTCGGGCTGGTACGACCCGGAGGAATTCATTGTCCGGGTTCCCAAGCTGAACCTGGAAGTGACCGTTCCCCAAGGGCGCTCCATGCTCGAAGCCTTGGAGGACGCCGGTGCGGACATGATGTCCGACTGCCGCAAGGGCGAATGCGGTTTGTGCGAGGTGCGCATTACCGAAATCACCGGACGGATTGACCACCGCGACGTGTTCTACTCCGAACGGCAGAAACGCCAGTCGAGCAAGATGAACTGCTGCGTTTCGCGAGCCATTACCTCGCAGACCGGTGCCAAGGCCGATGCCGCCCGCACCGGCGGACCCGCCGTGGTCACCATCGAACCGAACTAGCAAATTTCCCATCTTGGCACCCTCGCCGGCGGACCGAAACGGTTTCGCGGGCGGCTTGGTGCACCCTAAAACTGGAGATAGTTCCCCATGGACATCAAACAGAGAATTGAAAATTCACCGATGTCGGCCTTTCAATGGCTCGTCGTCGCAGTCTGCACCTTCTTGAACGCCCTCGACGGTTTTGATGTGTTGGCCATGGCCTTTACCTCAAATCAGGTTTCCGAAGAATTCTCGTTGAACGGCGCCCAGCTGGGCGTACTGCTCAGCTCAGGCCTCTTTGGCATGGCTGCCGGCTCATTGTTGCTGGCTCCATTCGCCGACCTGTTCGGACGCCGTCCGATGCTCTTGGGAACCACCGCGCTGGCATCGCTGGGCATGTTCCTCTCAGCCACCGCGGATTCCATGGCGAGCCTTGCCATCTGGCGTATCGTCACCGGCCTGGGAGTCGGCGGCATTCTGGCGTGCACCAACGTGATCACCAGCGAATACTCCAATGGACGCTGGCGGGGCATGGCGGTCAGCATCTACACCGCCGGCTACGGAGTCGGCGCCACCTTGGGCGGCATGGCGGCGGTCTCGCTGCAGGCCCATTACGGTTGGCGCTCGGTCTTCATTTTCGGAGGAGTGCTGACGATGGTCGCCTTCCTGGCTTTGCTGGCCGTCGTCCCCGAATCCGTTGACTTCCTGCTGACCCGGCGTACTGCGCGAACCGCCGAGAAGCTGAGCAAGCTGGCACGCAAAATGCACCTGGGTGCCGAGAACGTGGCCCTGCCAGAACAGGGCAGCTCCGCATCTGGCCGAAGCCGCCACGCAGTCCTTGCGCTCTTCTCGCCGGACACACGCCGGGTGACCGCGGTGATCTGGGTGGCCTTCTTCGCGGTGATGTTCGGCTTCTACTTCGTGAACAGCTGGACCCCGAAGCTGCTGGTAACCGCGGGCATGACCGAAAGCCAAGGTGTGGTCGGCGGCCTGATGCTGACCCTCGGTGGCACCTTCGGTTCCCTGCTCTTCGGCGCTTTGACCACCAAGTGGGCCGTTCGCAAGGTGCTCATTGCGTTCACTGTACTTTCCTCAGTGCTCATGGTGGTGTTCATCTCGGCGGCAGGCATCCTTGCACTGGCCTTCGTCCTGGGTGTTCTGGTTGGCATGCTCATTAACGGTTGCGTAGCCGGCCTCTACACGTTGACGCCGTCCTCCTATGCACCGCAGTCACGTGGAACCGGCGTTGGCTGGGCTATTGGCATCGGCCGTTTCGGCGCGATCCTGGCTCCACTGGCTGCCGGCAGCCTGCTTGACGCCTCGTGGACCGCCGCCCAGTTGTACCTGGGCGTAGGCATTGTGGTGCTGTGCGCGGCAGTTGCGTTAATGATGCTGCGCGGCGGCGCGTCGCCTCACGCCCCGGAGAAGGAAACTTCGGATTCGGCAAGCACGAATTCCGCCAGCTAGGACATTTCTCAGCGGAGGGGCGGCGCCAACGGGCTTCGCTCCTTCAGCGTTTTAATGGCGCGTTTAGTCGGGGAGCGGTCAGTCTTTGATTCGCAGTGGCCACCTCGGATCTGGGCGGGTACTGGCCAAGGAATGGCGCTGCAGGCAGTGACTTGGGAGGTCCTGGTTCCAGAAGGCAAACGAATTAGAAGGACCACGATGGACCCCATCCAATCATGGCCGGCACGTGGATGGTGTGCGGCGTCCGGGTTCAAGCGAAATTCTCGGTCGCACGTGGACAACACTGGCGGGCTTGCCATCGGGACGAAGCCGGCTTGGCGCTTCATCATGAACAGATCCGCTCTTGGACTCTGGGGACGAGCCGCGCCTCAGGAAGAGCTCGGGGATGAAACCTGCCTGTTTGGGCAAGGCAGTGTCCGGTTGCTTGGCGGCAAGAGCGGCCGGCCAGGTCTGCCTGGCGGTGATGATGCACGAAATGCGCCTGGGCTGAGTGCTTTTCGGATAGTGCACCCGCGGATGAGTCGGGAACTGAAGTAGTCCGTGCCGTTGGATGGTGGAAACCAGAATGGCCCTGGCTACGACATTTTCATCCCGGAAGATCTCAACACGTTACTTGATCTGGAGCTACCTCGTTATCTCGCTCGAAACCGACATCGGAGAGCAACCAACCACTTGTTTTCCGCCCGTTGTCGGAAGAAACGCAGACCAATTCATTGGTGGCATCAACTCCACAAGGAGTTCGGAGAAGCGCGATGGTCTCGGAAGCTATTGACTGCTTGCATTGCCAGTGGATGTAGCGCGTGTATCGAACAGCGGGATCCTGATTGCGCCTAGCGGTTGTCGCCCAAATGCATTGCACGGGAAATGCCCCGGGCTGCGGTGCGTAGCGCCAGAGCTGCGGACTGCAGTGTTCCAGAGTCGCGGGGAACAACCACCGAGATAACCGCAACCTGATAGCCCGCCTCGTCGAGGATCGGGGCGGCGGCACCGGTGGTTTCCGGGTCGATGAATCCGTCGAACGAGGCGAATCCGTTGCGTCGGATTTCCGCCATTTCTGCGCGGAGTTCAGGATGGGTGGCGGTCATCAGTTCGTGGTGGCGTTCCAGGAACCCGTGAATGGTTTCCGGCCGTGAAAAGGCCAAAAGTGCCATGCCCATCGAGGTTCGGTGCACAGGCATGCGTCCGGCGACATTCGCCTGATTGACAACGGAGCCCGGCCGCGAGAGACGCTCGATGATCAGCACCTCGTCCTGGTGCAGTACCGAGAGCTGGGTATTTTGCCCCAGCAGCTGGTTGATGTCCTCCATGAACGGCAATGCCGCGGTGCGAAGGTCCTGGGTGGCAGCGCTTCGATTGGCTAATTCCCAAAGGCGCAAACCCAGCCGCACCTGGCCAGACCCGTCTCGCGCCAGCAAGTCATGGGATACCAATTCATCGAGCAACCTGTACATGGTTGCTTTGGGGATGTCGGCACGCCGGGCCAGGCTGCTGACGCTGAGCGACTGATTGTTGAGATCAAAAGAATTCAGGATCCGAACCAAGCGGTCCAGCATAGAGTCCCCACTGGGCGAATTGGCCATGGAACTATTTTAGGGCAGTGGCTGCTTCGCTTCTCCTGCATCCAGGTGAGCGGCTCTGCGCTTTAGTGCAAGCAGGGTTCGCTATCGCGTCGAATTTCCCTTGTTCATCCAGAGTTAACATGGAATTTTTCCAGCGATTCACATTGAAAAGCGTAGCCAAAACATTATTTGAATAGTGGTCGTATTATCGAAATGCTTGATGTAATGTCGTTTTCGAACGCGGAAAAAACTCCAAGAAGGCGGCGGCAATGGTTCGGAATCATCAAGTAAAGCTTGCAGCTTTGATAGGTGCATTGACGCTGGCAGCCAGCGGTTGCGTCAGTGCATCCCAGGGAGGGGCCGGTGATCCTTCTGCTGGCACCGTGTCGCCCACGCCGAGCTCCCCGGAGCAAAATGCCGAAGTTCCGCAGCGCCCGGCGGTCCTCAGCGAGAAAACCGAGGAAGGGCTGCAAGGTGCCATGGAGTACTGGGTACAGCTGCTGAATTATGCGGTGGCGAGCGGTGACACCGCCGCACTCAAGGGCTTCTCGGCAGCGGACTGCACCTTGTGCCAGGAGCTAATCGCCCAGACCGACCAGGCCTATGCCAATGGCGGAAGCATTGGCGAAGGCGAATTCAGGGTTATTGAAACCATGAGCACCCTGGACAAGTATCAAGCATCGCCGGGCGAGCCCAAGGTTGTGTTTGCCAGCTTTGGAATAGAGCGAGCCGCTGGCCAAGTCCTCGGTGCAGATGGAAAGGCGACCAGCGAAATTGAGCCGGTTTCCTGCATGGATTTTGAAGAAAATTGGGATGAGATCGCTTATGACGAGGATGGAAACTTCATTGGATCCATTTGCTCGCTAGCTGTGCAGGATCCAGAGTTCGACGAGTCTTCCGGATGGCAGCCGCTAAATGTCGCGATTAACGCGCAATAGCAATATGTGACTTGGAAAGTGCCCTGGCTGCTTCGGCAGCCGGGGCCTTTTGTGTGCAGGGAACCGGGCGGACCGCAACAGAAATCTATTGAAGGTACGGATATCAACTGCTAAAGTTCATTCTACGAACACAAGTTCACGATGTGAACATACCGCAGCGATGGAGCAGTGACACGATGCAGCAGGCCTACCTATACGACGCAATCCGCACACCCTTCGGCAAGATCGGCGGCGCACTGTCCAGCCACCGCCCCGACGACCTGGCCGCCCACGTCGTGCGCGAGCTGGTAGCCCGCGCACCGCAGCTGGATACCGCAGACATCGACGAGTCGATCTTCGGCAACGCCAACGGCGCCGGCGAGGAAAACCGCAACGTGGCCCGCATGGCCACCCTGCTCGCCGGGCTGCCCACCTCGCTGCCGGGCACCACGATGAACCGCCTGTGCGGCTCCTCGCTGGATGCCTCGATCGCGGCCTCCCGCCAGATCGCCACCGGCGACGCGGACCTGGTCCTGGTTGGCGGCGTCGAATCGATGAGCCGCGCCCCCTGGGTGCTTCCCAAGACCGAGCGCCCCTTCCCGATGAGCAACCTGGAACTGGCCAACACCACCCTGGGCTGGCGTCTGGTCAACCCGGCCATGCCGGGGGAATGGACGGTATCGCTGGGCGAGGCCACCGAGCAGCTGCGCGAGAAGCACGGCATCTCCCGCGAAGACCAGGATGAATTCTCCGCGGCATCGCACCAGCAGGCCGCGGCCGCCTGGGAGGCTGGCAAGTACGAGAACCTGGTGGTCCCGGTTCCGCCGGCGAACAAGCGCGGCACCGAAGTCACCCGCGATGAGACCATCCGTGCTGATTCCACCGCAGAAACTCTCGCCAAGCTGCGCACCGTGTTCCGCACCGGGGAGAATGCCACGGTGACCGCTGGCAACGCCTCGCCGATGAGCGACGGCGCCTCGGCGGCCTTCATCGGTTCCGAGCGCGGCGGCGAATTGCTGGGCGCCGATCCGATCGCCCGCATCGTCTCCAACGGCGCTGCCGCGCTGGATCCGCAGTTCTTCGGCTTCGCCCCGGTGGAAGCCGCCAACAAGGCTCTGGCCAAGGCCGGCCTGAAGTGGTCGGATATCGCCGCGGTCGAGCTGAACGAGGCATTCGCGGCCCAGTCCCTGGCCTGCATCCGGGCCTGGGATATCGACCCGGCTATCGTCAATGCCTGGGGCGGGGCCATCTCCATCGGCCACCCGCTGGGAGCCTCGGGCCTGCGCATCCTGGGCACTGTCGCCCGCCGCCTGGCAGAATCCGGCGAGCGCTACGGGCTCGCCGCGATCTGCATCGGCGTCGGCCAGGGCCTGGCTGTCGTCGTCGAAAACGTGAACGCAACCAAGTAGCTTATAGAAAGGCAGCATCATGGCACCACGCATTGCCACCTCGGCCGCGGACGCCGTCGCCGAGATCACCGACGGCGCCACCGTCCTGATCGGCGGCTTCGGCAACGCCGGCCAGCCGATGGAACTGATCGACGCGCTCCTGGACTGCGGCGCGAAGGACCTGACGGTCGTGAACAACAACGCCGGGCAGGCCGACGCGGGCCTGGCCCTGCTGATCAAGGAACGCCGGGTGAAGAAGATCATCTGCTCCTTCCCTCGCCAGTCCGATTCCTGGCACTTCGATGAGGCCTACCGCGCCGGGGAAATCGAGCTGGAGCTGGTCCCGCAGGGCAACCTGGCCGAGCGCATCCGCGCCGCCGGCGCAGGCATCGGCGGGTTCTTCACCCCCACCGGCTACGGCACGCTGCTGGCCGAGGGCAAGGAGACCCGCGTGATCGATGGCAAGGGCTACGTCCTGGAAACCCCGATCTACGCCGACTTCGCGCTGATCAAGGCGCTGAAGGCCGACACGCTGGGCAACGTGGTCTACCGCAAGACCGCGCGGAACTTCGGCCCGATCATGGCCACCGCGGCCAAGTCGGCCATCGTGCAGGTGGACGAGGTTGTCCATGCCGGTTCCATCGATCCGGAAAACGTCATCACCCCGGGCATCTTCGTGGATACCGTGGTGGAACTGGGAGGGGAAAAGTAATGAGCGCAATGACCACCACCGAAGCAAAGCTCACCCGCGATGAAATGGCGCAGCTCGTTGCCGCGGACATCCCGGCCGGGGCATTCGTGAACCTGGGAATCGGCCAGCCGACCAACGTCTCGAACTACCTCACCAAGGAACAGGGCGTCACCCTGCACACCGAGAACGGCATGCTGGGCATGGGCCCGGTCGCCACCGGCGAGGACATCGATCCGGATCTGATCAATGCAGGCAAGATCCCGGTCACGCAGCTGCCCGGCGCCTCCTTCTTCCACCATGCGGATTCCTTCGCGATGATGCGCGGTGGGCACCTGGACGTGTGCGTGCTCGGTGCCTTCCAGATCTCCAAGGATGGCGACCTGGCCAACTGGCACACCGGTGCCGAAGGCGCCATCCCCGCCGTGGGCGGGGCCATGGACCTGGCCATTGGCGCCAAGGCGACCTGGGTGATGATGAGCTTGTTCACCAAGGCCGGGGAATCCAAGCTGGTTGAAACGCTGAGCTATCCGGTCACCGGGCTGGACTGCGTCTCGCGGATCTACACCGAAGTAGCCGTCTTCGAGCTGCGTGATGCCAAGGTCTTCGTGCGCTCCACCCATGGCATCAGCTTCGAGGAGCTGGCCGCCAAGGTCCCGGTGGAACTCACCCAGGCCTAGAAGACCCAGTAGATTAGTGGGGTGCGCATCCGAGTCCCGGAAGCGCACCCCGCAATCATTTCCAGCGCGCAAGGAGCACGGTGAGCGAGCAGGCAGCAACAACCACATCGGTCCAGTCCCTGGCCCGCGGCTTGGCAGTGATCAGCAGCTTCGATGCCGATCACGCGTCAATGACCCTCTCCGAGGTCGCCGCACGCACTGCCCTGTCCCGGGCCACCGCCCGGCGGTTCCTGCTGACCCTGGTGGAGCTGGGCTATGTGCGCACCGACGGCAAGCATTTCGAGCTGACCAGCAAGGTCCTGCAGCTGGGGTACTCGTACCTGTCCAGCGCCACCTTGCCGCAGCTGATCGAACCGGTGCTTGAGGAACTCTCGGCTGCTGTGCATGAATCGGCCTCCGCTTCCATCCTGGACGGATCGCAGATCGTCTACATCGCCCGGGTGCATACCCGTTCGATCATGCGCGTGGGCATTTCGGTGGGCACCCGCTTCCCGGCGGCCAATACCTCCATGGGCCGGGTGCTTTTGGCCTACCAGCCTGAAGAAATCAGCGAGGCGGTGATCGCCGCCGGCGTGCATTCAATGACCGGGCTGGGGATCGATGGCCCGGATCAGCTACGCGTTGAACTTCAACGGATCCGTACCCAGGGCTATGCCGTGGTGGACCAGGAATTGGAGATCGGCCTGCGCTCGGTGGCGGTGCCGGTATTCAGTGCCGATGGCACCGTGGTCGCCGCGATGAACGTGTCGATGAGCGTGCGTCCGAATACCAGCGACAGCGCGCAGGAGGCAGCCCAAGCGGTGCTGCCGCGGCTTTTCGAGGCCGCGCAGCAGGTGCGCGAGGCGCTGGCCTCTAGCCGCTAGCACACGCAGGGGATCACGCGACGGCCGGATCCCACTGGATTTCGTCGCACGTGAGGATCGTGGCGAGCAGCCCGAGTGACTCGATGCTCGCTGCATGCGCCGCTTCGGTGGCCGCCGAGCACGCATCTTCCACGATCGCCACCCGGTAGCCGTGGTCCACAGCAGCCCGGGCCGTGCT
This sequence comes from Glutamicibacter sp. NPDC087583, assembly GCF_044743685.1. Lineage (NCBI taxonomy): Bacteria > Bacillati > Actinomycetota > Actinomycetes > Micrococcales > Micrococcaceae > Glutamicibacter > Glutamicibacter sp. NPDC087583. The sequence continues at coordinate 94,456 of NZ_JBIUWY010000006.1, forward strand.
TTCCACCGAGATATTGGTGGCTACCCCGGCGATCAGCAGGGTGCCGATGTTGCGGGATCGGAGCAATTCAGCCAGTTCCGTGCCTAAGCCGCCGACCTGCTGGTTGGTGATGACAGCATCGCCGGGGCTCGGGATCAGCGGCGGAATGATGGCCGCCGATTCGGTGCCGTCCACCAGGCAGCCTGCCTGCTGCACCATCTGCAGCAGCGGGGAATTGGGCACCAGATCGCTATAGTCCGGTGCGAAGGCGATGCGGGTGTAGATGATGGGGGCGCCGGCCGTGCGGGCCTGCTCCAGCAGCCCGGCCAGTTGGCCCACCACGTTCCGGCGGGTGATCTGCTCGTGGAACATGTCCGCGAAGGCGCCATTGGGCCCGATGATGTCCCCCTGGTTGTGGATGGACACCACTGCGGTCCTGGACGGGTCGAAAATCATGGGATGCCCCTTCCCATAGGCCGCTGACCTCTTCAGCAGCGCTCGATTTCAGCTTGCCATGAAGCGAGCCGCGCAGGCCAGCGCTTATTGACGGGATTCGCGCGGATCCCGGCTGGAAGGATCTCCATGCTCGCCTGCCTAGTCTCGAAGTGCGGCCAGGCCAGAGAGCTGAGCATCATGCCAGGTTTTGGAATAATCGCGGACCACGGCGGCGGAGATGGCTTCTTCGGCGTCCAGCATCTTGCAGCAGGCCTTGAGCAGCTTGAGGGAGGAATCGTCCCGTTGGGCAACCGAGTCCAGGTAAGTTCGCAGCATCGCGCTGTCCTGGTGCCGGCCTAGGATTCTCTGTAGCTTGCGCACGTGCCGCAGCAGCGCACCGGCGCCATCAAGCCCTCCGTAGGCCAGGGACTCGGCAAGATGCATCAGTGCCTTGGCTGCCTTGCGCTCCTGGTGCAGTGCCTCGTCGCGGACGGCTCCCGCGGCGGCCTCGCCGGAGTCGTGGTGGGCGTCTTCCAGGGAGCGGATCGACGCGCTCAGCAGCCTTTCGGCCTCACCGGCGGCCGGGCGCTGTTCTGATTTTGAGGCCCGAATGACGGACGGCAACTGGTCCAGCATGGCCAGCTTACCCCGGAAACGCTCGCTGTCCAGGGCGTTGCGCACTTCCTGTTCGCCTTGGTTAAAACAGCAAGCGTGCACCGGCGTTGCATCTGCAGTGACACCCGCAGCAATAAAATCCGGCAGCGGCCAGGCAGATTCCCACCATTGGTCGACAAAGAGTGAGTCGGCAGTTTGCCAGTCTTTGACGCCGGGGTGGGCCTGTGGATCTATGGCGGAGGCGCTGACCTAAGCGGGCATGGTTGCCCGTCCTTGACAGGAAAGAAACGGATCTAGAATACGACGGCGGGTATCAGCCGCGTGCGGTGCCCAGAAAAGACAAGGTACACACAGCATCCCGTGTGAGCGGTTGGCTGGCCGGCGCATGCAAGCTCAAGAGCTTGGACTTGCCCTTTGCGAGTTTATGCAAGGTTCTAGTCTCAAATTACTGGCGTGCGGCTGCCTACGGCTGTCGAACTAATTGAAAATATTTCTTCCAAACGTAATTTCAATAATCCAAGTGAGTTATGATTACCATCGTTAGTAGAAAAATCGATTATCAAAGGACAAAGCAAAGTGAAGTTTAGGCAGATTTTGGCAGTCATTGCCGGTGTGGGACTTGCAATGTCTTCAACGGTCGTTGCAAATGCGCAACCGCTAAACACTGTGGTAACGACAGATTCGACGATCACGGAAATATCGGTGGAACAATTGAACGAGCACAGTTCGCTGATTTTCCCGCCAGCTTCAGATGCAGAGTCGCCAAGCGGACTTCAGGTAGCAAATCCAGCGCTACTGGGCGCGATAGACAGCTTCAATTGTAACGTCTCTCGTAATAGAGGTTGGAATGTAACTTCTTACACAGCTAAGGGCTATAGTGCGTTTGCTGGCGGAAAAGTTAATCTGAAGTGTGGAACGTCTAGCACCTCTGGATACTTGCACATAAAGTCTCGACATGCATATGAGTGGGCCAAGCGTATTGGTTCTGTGGGAGGATATGGGCGTTGGGATGATTTTATGGATTACGCAACGCGCAGCATTCTGAAAAATCCTGCGATGATTCGCAATGCGGGCGGCGGAAAGCTCTGTTATAGCGCACCGATTGTGCTTACGAATGCCAAACGTACAAAAAAGGTAACTTTCAACCCGACCGTCGTTATTTCGAAAACGAACAAGTTGGTTATAACGTCTTATCCAAGTTCTAAGCCGGCGTGCAGGTGAGGAGATAACGCATGACGAAAACTCTCATGATCGTTCCCCAGTGGACGAACATTTTGCCCATTGAAATGCCCTATGAACAAGGATATTTTAGCGGTGATCCACTTCCGATGGTTCCCGAGGACATTGCGAATCGTTTGATTCAATGGAATCAAAGATTTATCGATAAGTATGACGAAGTTGCTGGCTGGACAGAGCAAGATCTAAGTTCGGTTCACTGGGCCGAAGGTGAAGTGCTCCGGCGGCAACTCGTGGAAGCCCTGGGCGATGAATATCGGATAATCATCACTCGCTCCTACCGGTGAATTCTCAAATCACGGCGACAAGATTCAGCGCCGTTTATGAATCCGGAATAATATAATGTGAACTTGAGAACCGCAGTCTGGTCCAGAGTGTGGTTCTCAAGCGTTAATGACCATGTTGCGCGGAATTTACGAATGCCCCGGTCCGTGATCCTGAGTTTGAGATTCGTGGATTCTGTCGCCAAATTTTTGCGTGAAGTGGGACGGGATGCCTCCGGAATCAGTGATTCCGCCAAAGGAAATCCACAAGTTTTCGCATTGGGCTGGGGTCGATTCCGGCCCGCGATTATCTTTGTTGACCAGCTGGTTCGCGCTTCTGCCTCGCGACTCTTGGCGGGGGGTGAGCTCGATCGCGGCGTAGATCGCTTCAGAAATTCCGAATGGGCCTTGGCGGGAGTATGTGACGGCCAGGATGACGAATTTTAAGTGACAGAATTTACTTGTATCTTCAACAAATTGCAGTATGCTTGAACTATTGAGTTTTGCCGGGGAGAAGCGAAATCCGCAATTCCTCCCCAGGGCACCGTCACCGGCAACTGATGAGGAGTTGACCTGCCATGAGCAACTTGTTGAGCGAAGTGCGTTCTTCCAACTGGGATGACGCCGTGGAATCCGGTGCCGTGTTGGTCTTCCTGCATGGCTTCGGCTCCAATGAACACGACCTGGGCTCGCTCGCCGAACCGCTGGGATTGGATCTGCCTTGGGCTTCGCTGCGCGCTCCGCTGGAATTGGGCCACGGCGGGGCCGCCTGGTTCCAGATCACCACTCCGGGCGTCCCCGACGCGGCGCCGGTGCAAGCGGCCACCGCGGCGATCTGGGCCTGGATCGATGCAAATGTAGACACCGCCACCAAGATCATTCCAATCGGTTTCTCCCAGGGCGGGTTGATGGCCAGCCAGCTGCTGCGCACCCGGCCCGAGCGGGTGCTGGCCACCACGATCCTGGGCGGATTCGTCTTAGGCGGCACCCAGCCAGCCGATGAAATCATCGCCGCGCAGCGTCCAACTGTGTTCTGGGGCCGTGGCACCGAAGACCGGGTCATTGCCCCGGTCGCCATTGAACGCACCGCCAAGTTCCTGCCCGAGCATTCGACCCTGACCGCCCACACCTACCCGGGGTTGGCCCACGGGATCAACATGGATGAACTGAACGACGTCCGCAGCCATATCACCGCGCAACTTGACCTGATACCGCTGGGCAAGTCCTGAAGCGCGGCTGGCGGGCAGCAGTGCCCGACGGCCGGGATAACCTTGTGTCATGGACAATGTCGAGCAGTCACTGAGCAGAATCCGCGCGGCGATCGAGAAGCTGCATCTCGCAGCGGCCCAGGACCATGACGCGCAACGCGCCCATGCGGCACGCTGGCTCGAAGAGGCCTTTTCGAGAATATTGAAAGCCGAGAGCAGCTGCGAGAGGCTGCCCGGAAGGCCTTGGAACTCTACCGCGGTGGTATGGGGTCCTTCCAGGATGTGGGAACCGCGGTCATGGATGACGCGGTGAGCGGACTGCGCCGAGCCTTGGGCTCCGCGCGCTCCTGGCTCTTGCGCAGCTAGGAACGGCATCCGGCAGGGAATAATCCCCGCGGCGCGTGCCGCTACGCGGCGACGGTTTCCTCGACGTCCCGGATCTTGGCATTTTCATCGGCTACGCGGGTTCTGCGCACGCTCCAGGCGTGGGTCAGGATGACCAGCAGGATGCCGGGGATCAGCCAGAGGATTAGCCGCAGGATATCCATGCCGATGGACTGCCCGGGGAAGTAGACGAGGGTCTGCACTGCGTGCAGCCATCCGGCGCCATTCCAGAAGGTATTGAGTGCACCGTAGAATCCCGGCTGCATTTGCGGCTGGAAGATCCCGCCGGAACTGGTGAAGTTCAACGCGACGAAGCACAAGGTCAGCGTCGGGGTGGTCCAGTGGCGCAGCAGTGGATGCAGGCCCAGGCCCAGCAGGGTGATGCCGGCGGCGTAAACCCAGGAAATCAGCCAGATGCCCGCGTAATGATCCTCGATGATCCGGTAGACCGGGCCCGCGATCAGCACCGCGATTGTGGCAACCACCGCTGCGGCAACCGCCGCCATGGCGAAGCGCACGGGCAGCTTAACCTTGCCCATGAACCCGGCCAGCGGCACGGCGCTGGCGTAGCCGCCAATGCTCAAGGCGACCAGCAGGAAGAACAGCCCCTGCCCGGTGGTGTCCTGCTCGCCGGTGGGCACGACATCTTCGATGCGCAATGGCTGGCCTTGTTCGTAGGCTACGTCCAAGAAGACTTTCTGGGCGATATTCGCCGAGGTTTCCGACGCGGCGCTAGAGCTGTAGAGCGTTGCCGTGCCGCCGCTGGTTTCGTAGGCGGCCAGGAGCTCGCGCTGCTCTACCAGTTTCCGGGCCTGGTCCGCATCGGCGACGGTGCGCACATTCAATGCACCGTCGGACCCATCCTGCAGGGTCTGGGCGAAAACCTTGGATTGCGCGGAATCGCCCACCACCGCCACCTGCACGTTGTGCGGACTGGGCGCGTGGAAGGCCCCCAGATAGAACAATCCCATGATGGCGCACAGGAAGAACGGGATCAGCATGGTCAACGCGAGCTTTCCCCAGCCCAGTGGTGCCGGCTTGGCTGCGGGGGACTTCTTCTTGGCCGGATTATCGGCATGCTTGGAAGCGGGGGATTGGCGCGGGGCGTTGTCGGTGAGAGTCATCAGCATTAAAGAATACGCTTAATGTTGCATGATGCAACATTGAGTGCCCGGCAAAGCCCTGCGTACTAGACTCGGAACATGGGCAAGGAACAGCGGGAAGCCGATATCCAATCGATCTTCCATCACATGCAAATGATTACCCGACGTGCCAATACGCGCTCACGCCAGCTGGCCGAGCCGCTGACACTCGTGGAGCATTCCCTGCTGCGCTTCATTGCCGATACTCCCGGAACCCGGGCCACCGACATTGCCGAGGCGTTCTCGCTGAACCGCTCGACAGTCTCCCGGCAGGTAGGCACGCTGCTGGACTTGGGATATATCGCCTATGACGATGCGGAATCCGGGCGCGGCCGCGTAGTGGAACTGACTGGCGTGGGCCGCGAGCGGCTTCAGGCTTCCGCCGCCGTGCACCGCGCTGCGGTAACCGATCGTCTGGAGGGCTGGAGCGAAGAGCAGATCTCGGCCTTTGCCGAGGCCTTGGAACGCTATAACGTTGCCGACTCGCAGTAGGTCCAGGGAAATCTGCAACTTGCCCTAGGCGATCCTGGCGAAACGCGGGCCGTTGTAGCCATCGCGTTCAACGTGTTCCGCAAACATCTCCAGCGGCCGAGCCCAGAAGCTGTAGTCGTCGTAGAGCTTGCGGTAGAAGACCAGCGGCTCTTCGGTTTCGCTGTGCTTCCCCACGGCCAGCACCTCGTAGCGCTGGCCCTTGAAGTGCTGGTAGATTCCGGGTTCGATGCTCAACCTGGTGGCCTTTCTGATCAATGATGGTGCTAGAGAACTTACCGCGGGCCGTGCCCGGTGCCGCCGCTGCGCTGGACCAGCAGGTGCTCCAGGATCGGATCCAGGACGGCCAGCCCGTCTTTCACTCCGCCGGTGGACCCGGGCAACGTGATGACGAAGCTGTTACCGGAGAATCCTGCGACCCCGCGGGTAATGATGGACAGCGCGGTGGTCGCTTCTCCGCGCCGGCGGATGGCCTCGATGATTCCGGGCAGCTGGACATCCAGCAGCGGGGCAACCATTTCGGGGGACTGGTCATCGGGTGAGACCCCGGTCCCGCCGGTCACGATCACGACCTGCGCGTCGTTGGCCAGCAGATCATCCACGGCAAAACGCACCGGCTGCCCGTCGGCCACCACCGTCGGCTCGCCGGTCTCGAAACCGCGCTCGGACAGCCACCGGGTGATCAGCGGACCGGTCTTGTCTTCGGCGGTGCCTGCTGCGGCACTGGTCGAAGCAACCACCACGGCCGCCATGCGGCTAGTCTCCACGAACCCAGTCACCGCTCTTGCCGCCGGACTTCGCCAAAACCTTCACCGAGCGGACCTCGGCGTGCTTGTCCACGGCCTTGACCATGTCGTAGAGGGTCAGAGCCGCAACGCTGGCCGCGGTCAACGCTTCCATCTCCACCCCGGTGACGCCCTTGGTGGTCACCTGGGCGGTGACGCGCACCGCGGATTCCTCGGCGGTGAAATCAATGGACACCTTGGAAATCGGCAGCGGGTGGCACAGCGGAATCAGTTCCCAGGTGCGCTTGGCCGCCATGATGCCAGCGACCCTTGCGGTGCCCAACGCCTCGCCCTTGGGCAACTGCCCGGTCATCAGCATCGGGACAACATCCGGGCGGGTGGCGAAGATGGCTTCGGCGGTGGCCACGCGCTTGGTGACGGCCTTGTCGCTGACATCGACCATATGGGCGCTGCCGTCTTCGCGCAGGTGGGTGAGTTTCTCAGACATTCATGCTCCAAGTTTCGATGCTTTGGCCGGCAGCCAACTGGCTGACGCCTACCGGGATATGCACCAGCGCATCGGCGCGGGCCAGATCGTGGACCAGGTGGGATCCCGGATCCAGGATGGCGACCTGGCCATCGCGGATCAGCGCTCGGCGCACCTGGTGCTTGTGCTCGGGGGAACTGGCATCGGCTGCCAGCGGGTAGTGCCTGGGCAAGGGCTCTGGCAGGGCATTGAGCTGTCGCAGCAGCGGAGCCAGGAACAGTTCTGCCGATAGCAGGGCACTGACCGGGTTGCCCGGGAAGCACAGCACCGCTGCCTTGGCCAGTCGGGCGAAGCCTTGCGGGCCGCCGGGCTGGATGGCCACATGATGGAAAACCCCGCCTAGCGGCGACAGCGCTTGGCGGACCACTTCGTAGGCTCCAGCGCTGATGCCGCCCACGGTTACGATCAGGTCAACCTGTTCCTGCAAGGCATCGATGGCCAGGGCGAAGCGCTGCGGATCATCGGGCAGCTGCAAGGTGCGCACCTGCACCTGATAGCGGCGCAACCAGGCTGCGAGCATAGGGGAATTCGAGTCCGGGATCTGGCCCTGGGAACGCTGCCCATCGCTGAGCTCATCACCGGTTGTGCACACGGCCACCTTCAAGGCCCGGCGCACCGGTATTTCACGCAGCCCGCTGGAAACCAGTGCGGCAATCATGGTCGGGGTCAGCCGGGTTCCAGCCTTGGCCACCAAAGCGCCGGTTTCGAGATCAACGCCGGCGGGGCGGATGAAGCGGCCCACGACGCTGGGGGCCGAGAATTCCGCGTGGCCGCTGGGGGTGCCAACGCCGGCACGGACCAATTCCGGGAAAGCGCCAGAGCCGCTGTCCTCGATGGGGATGACAGTGTCAGCACCCAGCGGGATCATCGCACCGGTCATCACCGGACTGACCGTCCCTTCAGCCAGGGGTATTTGCCGGTCGCCGGCGGCAGCCGTGAAACCCAACGGCAAAGAGATGGGGGAGCGGAGCGAGGCTGCTGCCAGATCCGCGCTGCGCGCAGCGTAGCCATCCATCTGCGAATTGGTGAACGCAGGGATGGGCAAAAGGGCGTACTGGTCCTCGCTGAGGATTCGATCGCTGGCCTCAGGGCTATCGACGGGCAGCACTTCGCTGTCCAGGCAGGCGAAGACCGGGGACAGCAGCTCTTCAAGTTCCGCGCGATGGCTTTCCAGAGTGCAGGACATGGACTATCCGCCTGCGAACGGCGGCAGGACATCCACGGTCAGATCGTCGGCCGTGCCCAGCTCGCCGGCATCGCGGCGCACCACGCCGTTGATCAGGAAACTTCCGGCGCGCAAAACCTGGGCCATTTCAGGTCCGTAGGAATCGATCAGTTCGCTACGCAGCCTGGCGAGTGTATCGGGGCGTTCCCAGCTCTCCTGCTCGCAGCCCGCTGTTGCCGCCGCGGCAGCGAAGTAGCGTATCGTAATCTTCGACATGACTTCATGCTATCGCGCCTAGGCGATAAGGAGCACGATGAAAAGCGAACGCGACTTTCCCGCGCTTGTGGCCCCCGGGCCGCCACTGAGCGGCGAACAGACTGCACGAGCTGCACGCCAACTCTCGTTGCCCGGATTTGATGACACCGCGCAGCGCCGGCTGGCTGCCGCCCGGGTACTGGTTATCGGCGCCGGAGGGCTGGGCAGCGCCAGCGTCCCGTATCTGGTCGGAGCGGGGGTAGGCACCATCGGCATCGTGGATGATGACGTGGTGGAGCTATCCAACCTGCACCGCCAAGTCACGCACACCACCGCTAATATCGGCTTGGCCAAGACCGCTTCCTTGGCGCAGGCCGCCACGGCGCTGGACCCCAATGTGAAGATCATCGAGCATAATCTGCGCCTGGATTCTTCCAACGCGCTGGAGATCTTTGCGAATTATGACCTCGTGATCGACGGCAGCGACAACTTCCCGACCCGATACCTGTCCAATGACGCAGCGCAGCTTTCGGGCATTCCCCTGATCTGGGGATCGATCCTGCAGCATCACGGACAAGTTTCCGTGGCCTGGCATGAGCATGGCCCGGGCTACCGCGACCTGTTCCCGGTTCCGCCGGCCCCGGGCACCGTCCCGGATTGCGCGGCCGGGGGAGTGCTTCCCGGATTGTGCGGAACCGTCGGCTCGCTGCTGGCCACCGAAGCCTTGAAGCTGATCTCCGGAATCGGTGCCCCGCTGGTGGGCAAGGTGCTGATCTACGATGCGCTGGCTGCCAGCACCCGCACCCTCGAATTCTCCCGGGACCCCCAAACTGCTGAAGTCACCGAGCTGATCGACTACGTGCTCTTCTGCTCGGGAGCACTTCCCGAGGCTCAAGGCATCGGCGCCGAGGCGCTCGCCGAGTTGCTAGTTGGTTCCGATACTCCGGTTTTATTGGACGTGCGCAATGATGACGAACGCGCACAACAGCATATTGCCGGTTCCTTGCATCTGCCGCTGCCCCAGCTGGAAGCAGCCATCGAATCCGGCGCAGATCTGGAACAGATCCCAGCACAGGTGACGGTCTACTGCGCCCGTGGCCCACGCTCGCAACGTGCAGCATCCTTGCTCGCCGGGCGAGGCATCAAAACCAAATATCTTGTAGGCGGGCTTCCCGCTCTGGCCGCGGTGGCCCCGCAGCTACTGGCCGAACCCGCACCTACCGAAGGAGCCCGCACATGAGCTACGCGCTGATTACCGAAGAACCTATCGACGAGGTTTCCGTCCGCGATGCCGTGCAGTCTGATACCGCCGGCGCGCTGGTGATGTTCCACGGGATCATTCGCAACCACGATGGTGGCCAGTCGGTGAATTCCTTGGACTACTCGCATCACCCGCAGGCGCAGGACTTCCTGGAGAGGATCATCGCCGAGGAAGAAGAACGCAGCGGCCTGAAGCTCTCAGCTGTGCACCGTGTGGGTCCGCTGAAGATTGGCGATGCCGCGCTGGTGGCCGCTTCGGCGGCCGCGCACCGCAAGGAAGCGTTCGACGCCATTGAGAACCTGGTTGAACGCATCAAGGCCGAGGTCCCGATCTGGAAAAAGCAGCACTTCACTTCCGGCAGCTCCGAATGGGTTGGGCTGTAGCCTTTTGTATTCAGGTAAGGCTTGATGGGCTGTGTAGGATTCAGTGCTCTAAGACAACTAGTATCCTGGTCCGTGCACGTTAGATCTATCTAGCGCGCATGAGTTGATAGTGTGTAGGTTTTCAACTCTTATGAGCGCAGTGTGACGAGAAACGTTTTAGGAAGCATCGATGCCTCTTTTGACGGTAGAGAACGAACCATGGATTAACGATGATGGGGACACAAGCAGTGTCTTGCAACGGATAGCTGATTCACGAATTAATGAAGGTAGTTGCAACACATGGTTGCAAGAAATCTGAGCCCTGAGTTCTCAAGAGTTCTATAGCGTTCTCAAGGATTTTCATCTGAAGAATCGGTGTGTGGCGCCATGCCTTGTAACCCTTGAGTTGCAAGACGTGGCTTTATGAATCTAAGAACGATCTATAAGTAACTCGGGAACCAAATTAACCGCTAATCCTTAGCAGCTGAAAAGATGGAATCATGATTTCAATCGGGGTAAGCATAAAAGGTTCAGTTTTGTACTTGGCAGCCATCACAGATTCGGAGAAAGAAGGGCACTATAGAAGTGCGTTACCGGGATCATTTGGAAAACTAACCCCAAGTGAAAACCTGTCAGGTGAAGTTCAGCTGCTCGATACTAAGAAACGCATTAGCGCGGACATTCGAGAATGGGGCGCGACTACCGTGACACTGCTGGATACAGCAAAGCACGCACAATGGACGTATTCCAATGCACAGAACCGGATCCTGTCGATTGGGGCATTAATGATCGCATGCGCGGAAGAGGCTGTTCTCTACAACGTGGTGAAGCCATCGACCGCAGGTCGTGCAGTAAATTCACCGAAACTCGATTCTATCGATCCTCAGAATTTTGGGTTCGAAGAGAAACCTACGTACTGGAGCGCGGGCTTAGGTGAAGCATTTGCTGTAGCTTCAGTGCACCTACAGCAAAAATTCCTTAAAACAATGAAAGGCTGAAATGTCTGGTGTAGTACATCGACTTCCTTACGAAGCAATAGTTAGCATGCCGGAGGGGATCAATGAGGTACGCCTATACCGGGATGAAATTCTGAAATGTGATGTAGTAGGAAAACGGCTTGATCTTTCGATGGTTGATGAAAAAACATTGCCGGAAGCTAGTACGCTCAAGAGTATCTCTCACCCCAACGTGGTGACCGTCCGTAGTGCATCGCACGTAGACGGATACGTAAATGATCCCACCATGCGCATTATCGAAATAGTAACGGACTATTATCCTCGAGGAAGTATTACAGATGCACTCCTGAAAGGAGAATTCTTTTCAGGGAATGAAGCGGTAGCTATTGTCCGCAATGCTCTAAGTGGTCTGCGAGAGCTACATACTAAACACGGAATTTGCCATAGGGACGTTAAAAGCGGAAATATACTTCTGACTGATCCACCTGTTCATTCTCTAATAGCAGATTTAGGAGTAGCAGGACTTTTCGATGAAAAGGGGGAAGTCGAGGCTGTAAATAATCCCACTCTATACAGTCCACCTGAACTTCTCACGACAGGCGTCTTAACCGCAGGCAGTGATCTTTATTCAATGGCTCTAGTTCTTCGAGAACTTGTTGGTGGCCGTTTTCCTTATGAAAACTACACGCGTGAAGGAGTAGTCCATGCTCTACAGCGGGGGGCGAGCCCTCTGTCTTCGCAAGACCTCCAACTACCCCCGTGGGCACCGAAAACCTTACGACGGGTCTATTCAAAGGCACTTCATCGCGATCCCAACAAGCGATTTGGCTCAGCAAAAGATATGGATTCCGCTCTTTCTAAAGTCAGAATTGCTTCCTGGAAACGAATCGATGAGTCTTCATGGGAAGCCCGGAAGAATGTGGACGATAATTTTTGCATCCGTGTCGATGTTAGAAAGACACGCTTAGGGTTAAATATGACCGTGCGGTCGAACCGTTCGGGTAAATTCCGGCGATTTCAGGGGTATCCCGATGTTCAGGTCCCCTCGCTTGAATCGAAAGAAGCCCAGCAAGTGTTTGATGCGGCTAATACCTACGCATTCTAGAAATCGCGCTATCCGCTGTGCTCGGGGAGTTTGAGAGGCACAATTAAAAACCAGGGATCCACGCGGTTGTACTAGTGAGTTGTTGGTAGAGATAATTTCATAGAGGCCATATTCGTACACCCACCAAGGCTAAATGGGCATAAATCTAGGGCCGTTACTGAGAGCTCCTCATCCGGACTCCGCGAGGGACGCGAAGATATTGAACACGAACAGACGGCCCGAAGAGCTGGTATCGAGATGCCTCACTGTTGCAGCGCATCCATGTGGCTGATCCAGCGACAGACGGAACGATCGAGCCGATCAAACCAGCCAACAATGAGATTACTTTAGGGCGGATTTGGTCAAGGAGCTTATCGAGTTCGGATCGTGATTCAAGAGTCCCGAAGGGCGTATCCGCGAAGATACAAAAGCTACCCACTTTGGTGAGCACATTGTGTTAAAGTTGCCCGTCTCGGTCGCCGGAGGAGCGTCCGGCGTACGTGTGAGGATGTCCAATGAATCCGAGCGTGTCAATACTCGTGAAATATGGTTACCTATGCAAAAAAGTTAGTGACACAGAGTTTTGCGACGAAATGACGCTGGAAATCTATTGAGTTTTCAACTGTCAGCTAATTGCGACGCGAAGCGTTGCTCTGTGTGTCAAAAACGATCGATATTGAGACCCGGGGTGATGGCTTATAACCCATGGTTTGGGAGACCGTACAGCGCCCATTTCCTGAGCTGTTTTTAATCTCAGATCTATCACTTACATGAAGGTCGAACCATACAATGGAGGTACGGCTTATTTCGGTGCTTCACAACGCTGGTCATACAGAGACCATCCTCGCTTTAGAATTTGATACGAGGCTTCAAAGGGCTGCGCAACTTCTTCCAATGACCCTCCGGCGACTCCTTCGCTGAGAATCTGCCCAGGTTTAGAGGCAAGAAATACTGTGCGTTGCGCCATAGACCAAGTCAATGAATGAGCATCGCCACTGAGCCTTCGCCACCACAAATTCACTTCCAGTTCTAAAGTCTTGTCCCGCTCATAGACCAACTTGGACGCGTAAGGAATAACGGCATCGGAGATGTTCAATGGCTTCCCAGCGCCTGCCTGAAGAGTTTGATCCAACCTCTCTGACAGCCATGCGATTTGGCTATCTATCGATTGACGTTCGGAATCGGTGATGTTCGGGTATCTGAGAGTGTCTATGTGGAATTGGCGTGATCGTTTGTAGGACTCTGCTACTGCCGCTAAACCGCGTGCACGTCGGACTTCACTTTCCTCAGGACCAAGAATGTATACGGCCTGCGAAGCAGCAAGGAGGGCGCTCCGCAACGTAGTGAAGTGCGCTATTGGGTAGAGCTGACCGGCCTTAATTGCTGTCCAAGCCAAACGAAGATGCTCCCCGGCAGATATCAAGCTAATACGCGCCATTTCGCTAATGGGATGTTCGGCAAATCCCGCATCGTCTAGCTGAAGCTCACTACCTCGCTCCGGAGGCTCTGGGCGTTTTGCTCTGATTCTCCATCGGTTAAGATCTACCTCGGTGGACTGCAAATGCGCAAAAAAGAATTCTTCAGAATCTCGAACCACAATAAGTTTCCATCATTCTTTCAAATCAGGCCATCTATCGGATCATCTCGAACCATACGTTTAGTCGACAGCGAATCCACGCTAAAACTCACTGATTAGGGTAATTGGCTTGGAACTTTGCCGGGTAGCAGTAATCGCAGCTGGTCGGATCGGAAATTCCAAGTCAAGCGAGCCCAACACAAACTCAACAGCCGGCACGGTCTCGTTGTCCTTAGAGGTCACTAGTGAACCCGATTCATCATAACGTGGGACACAAGATGTTCAGTAGCCAAAGCTTTGTCGGTGCGGATGGTTGGGATGTAAGAAATAAGTCACCATGCTTCAATCACCAAATATGAGCTGCTCCGATGAATTAATGATCCGGTCAATGTGTTTTTGAGTCTCCTCATTGTTTTGTTCGCCCATTTCAAGTGCTCTTGTTAACCAGTTTGGTCCTTTGCGTGAAACCACTTTGGGCGCAAGGCCTTCGAGCTCTCCGGTATGAACAGGCACTATGCCAACGGCTTCTAGATTTCGGAGCAACTTCTCGACGGCATCACGGGATTCTTTCGTAAAAGCAGTCAGCCCATATTTCTTAACATCAGCAAACGGCGAGTTGCCCCTTCTCGTAAGAATTTGCATTTCTTCCTTAGCTTCGCTGGTAAAAGCCTCGGTTCGGCGGTCTCCAAAGGCCTTTTCGATAGCTCCTAAAATGTAGCCAATAGTTAAAGGTTCGCGAGGTGAAGTAAACGGATTTGTTGCTTTTCTCCACAAGTCATCTTCCTCCGTACCCCAATTTCCGCCCAGTGCTTTTACAAGCTTTTCAACATCGCCTTTATCTCTCAAAAGGTCAAAATCAGGTGCCGCGACTACCGGAACCCCTACAGCATGTAAAGCCGTAGCGACCTTTGGGAAACTAGCTTTTCCCCCTGTTTGGACGAATAAATATTCACTTCTAGGGATTCTTCCAGAAGACCTTTCCGGATTATCTAAAGCAGCTGCCAAGTATCCACAATCAATTTCAGACTCAGCCAACACAACAACCTTGTGAAAAAGTGAATCCAGAATGTTAGTATATTTCAGTACTGGATCACGCCAAATTTCACTCAATACCCCTGAATCGAGTTGGCGTGCCGTGGAATTGCCATCTGCTGTTCTGGACACTCTAACTACTGTAACTTCGCCCTCCGATTCAAGAAGCCCCGTGAGAAAACTACGGTCGTGAGTCGCAACCATCACCTGAACTCGATTGTCCCGCGCGAGCTTTCCTAGCTCAACACCGAGAGCTCGAGCTTGGGGAGGATGGAGGAATGCTTCAGGTTCATCGAGAATAACTAATGGATAATTTGCGGCCATGATCGGGAGAATTTGGCCGAAGAAACTCCGCATTCCATCCCCCTGTTTATCAAGTGGGGGTAGCGCACTAATAGCGTTCCGATACTCCGTAGAGATGTCGTCAGCGGGAGGTACCGTCATATCAGTTTTCCCTACACGCAGACGGACAGTTGCGGCTAGAGCGTCCAGAGTTAGTGGTTGATGAAATACTCTCTCTGAAATCTGACTGAGCCGTCTTTTCAAGTTAGTGTCGCCTTCCAAGCTATGCACCGGATGGCTTGGAGGATCATCGGTTTCATTTCTTTTCGCTACAGAAGAGGTCATTTTCAGGCGTTCTTCAGCAGTTCCGTAAAAACACAGAAAGGGTGCTACCGAACGTAAGCCCTCATCTTTTTGATTCCAGAAGTACGCCATATTTCCCAGGTGACCAGTGCTATCGCTCATCCGAACGAATTGGTCTTGTCGCGCATCTTCCGTCGAGGGCTTAAAGATTGCATGCGCTCCTAGCCAGGAAAATAGGCTAGAAATTTCATTCGATTTTTCTATGGAGACACCCGAAACAGCAACTGTTTTTGAGTTCTTTCCGTTGGCCAACACCTCTTTTAATTCTTTTAGAATTGTTGACTTTCCAGCATTATTCGATCCAACTATAGCGGTTACACCGGATACCTGGGGGCGGATCTTGTCACCACTTTTCAAGGCTATCTCTTGAATACGGAAGAAGAATTCGTTAGCATCACCGCCGAACCATTCAGGGTGCTCAGGCCTATATGTGGATTCAAGAGATTCGAATGACCCAGTGTTCATAAATACATTATTCCCCAAAGCGCCAAAAATCGGCCGGCTGCGGTTGCACCTCGGCGAGCCGCTCGCAATGCGCGCCCACACCTGGTCAGCCATAGCGCAGAATGGCGTCCACGAATCTAGGATCAATTAAATACCCGACACATCCATCACCACAGTCCCGTTGTGCCTGACTGCGCAACATGCAGCAGTGCGGATAAAACACACGTCAGACCTAGGTCAGAGCATTGTCCTGTTTCGTCTTAAATAACGAGCGAAAGGGTCGAAAACTTACGGTTGGATCAAAGTTCCAATACTCGGCATCGCGTCGAGGTTCATGGGAGCGCCAGTCAAGACCTTTATTTCAAAGACAACACAGATGTTACTCGGGGAGGACGTAGGCGCATCTTCTGCGAATATAACAGCCTTTACTTTACATAACGTATCTTATCGGTAGTTGTTTAGTGGAGTTATGCTGACACCTAGTTTGAGGGCCGTAGATATGGGAATAAGAACCACGAAAATGTCTTCGTACCTGCGTAGGTAAAATGTTGTCGAGCCCGTAGGTGAACGGAGATCAATCCCCTAGTGAGCAACTGCTCGTCTTCAGTAATGTACTGCGACTGGTATTCATTCGTCATTCTCCGAACACCGGGGCGAGGTTGGATGACCACGAATCGAGCAGTTTTCGCAGTTCTTTAGGATGCACCTCGCTGACTTTCGACTCACTCATCGCTAGGCCGAAAGCCGCCCACCTCAGATCCATATTTTCGGTGCGCACTAGGCAACGGTCCGCATCGATCTGCTGGATCTGGAACCAGCGGCCAATGAGCGGCTCCAGCTTTTTGGCGTTGGCGTGAACACGCGCGCTCACCTCCGGTTGCCCGGTCCCGCGCAGCCCTGCGCGCACGAAGCCTGCGGCATCGCCACCTGGCACTGGGCGGGGCGTGAAGCGCAATGCCCTCGGCGAGGGATTCTGGGCGCGGTCCACGCGAAAGCTGCGCCAATCATCGCGGTCCAGATCAAAAGCCACCAGATAGTAGCGGTTTCCCACATTCACCAGCTGGACCGGTTCTACCCGGCGCGAACTTGCCGCTCCCTTGGCATCCTTGTAGTCGAAGGCGATCCGTTCATGATCGCGGCACGCCTGGGCCAGAGCCACCAGTACCGCCGGGTCCACCGGATCCGGCGCGGAGGACTGGGAGTTGAGCGGGATGGTGCTCGCGGTCAGCGCCTGCGCCCGCTTTCGCAGCCTGGCCGGAAGAACTGGCACGACCTTTCCCATTGCCCGCAACGCGGCCTCGGCCAGTGCAGAGGATCCTCCATGAACGGTGGACTGAAACGCGACCACCAAGGCCACGGCTTCCTCATCGTCCAGCACCAGCGGCGGCAGCGCGGCTCCAGAAGACAGCTGGTAGCCGCCGCCCACTCCGCGATCGGCCTGCACCGGGTAGCCGAGGTCGCGCAGCCGGTCGATGTCCCGGCGAACGGTGCGCAGGCTGACGTCAAGGCGTTCGGCGAGCTCGTCTCCGGACCAATAGCGATGGGTCTGCAGCAGTGAGAGCAAGCGCAAGAATCTGGTGCTGGTACTCATGCAACAAGTCTGCCTTGATTTAGGACAAAAACTGGCACTTTTCACTTCTATTCTGGTTACTACCAGCTGGAAATACCGGCTACAGCTTATGCCAGGAGGCAATCATGAGCACCATGGCCATCACCAACACCAAGCTCACCGGAGAACGCGCCGACCTGTTCCAGACCCTGGCCAACGCGAGGCATTTTTTGCGTTTTACGGTCCAAGGCTTGAGCGATGAGCAGGCGGAGCAGCGAACCACCGTGAGCGAGCTGACCCTCGGCGGGTTGATCAAACATGTCAGCGCAGTCGAAAAACAGTGGCAGGAATTCATGGTCAAAGGCCGGGCAGCCATGGCGTGGGACGGTGCGGATTTCAGCCAGATGCCACCCGAAGCGATCGAAGCATTCCATAACGAATTCCATATGCAGCCAGGAGATACTCTCGACGCGGTGCTGGAAAACTACGCTTTGATTGCCGACCGCACCGATGCGCTGCTGGCTGAGCTGGATCTGGACACCGTGCACGAGTTGCCTTCGGCCCCATGGTTTGTCGATATCCACTGGTCGGTGCGCCGCACCTTGCTGCACATCATCGCCGAGACCACCCAGCATTCAGGGCATGCGGACATCATCCGCGAATCCCTGGATGGGCAGAAGACCATGGGATAACAACAGGCGGCAATCAAACTTCTAGACAAAGTCACCGTACGGTGACATCATTTGATTATGAAAACCCCATCGTTCACTGTCGGAAGCCTGGCGGATAAGATCCGGACCCAACGTGGTTTCCTAGGGCTGACCCAAGCTGCCTTGGCAAATTCGGTAGGGGTTTCGCGTAAGTTCATCGTTGACTTGGAAGCAGGGAAAGAAACGGTGGCTCTGGGATTAGTGCTTAGGGTTCTGAAGAGACTTGGGTTTGAGGAGCCTGGGCTACGCATTATTAATGACAGGGGCGCTGAAATAGCTGAGGACTTCCGACAGACCCTGGAAGCCAAAAATTTCGAGTTCGCACTGCGTCTCATCAGTGAATATTCGACTGAATCTCTTGAAGCCGGGCGTCCACTCTTGGCACAGTCGCCTGAATTGGAGGACTCGCAATACCAAGTGGCTCTGGCGGCCATAACTAAGTGGATTGCGGGCCAGACCAATACGCCAGTCCCGCAGTGGACCTCGGACATTGTGCGACCAACGGAACCCGTGTTCCTCTCGGAAAAGTTGTATCCGGTAGGGGAGAAGATGAAGGAGCTAATTCGCGCTGAGACGCCTCCAGCACTTCAAGAACTGAATGTGTGGATTCGACAACGGAGCTTGGGAACAGCATGAGTAGAACGGGCTTGGGAAGAAACAGAGTCGTTGACCTGCTCGCAGAACTCGAACGGCGCCTGAACGAACAGGGACTCAACGTGAGAATTAGAGTCGTCGGGGGCTCGGCTATGCTTCTTCACGGCCTGATTGATCGTGCTACGGAAGATATCGATGCTTACTACTCGCATCGGACAGAAGTCGAAAAAATCATAGAGGCGATGGCGGCCGAACACGGCTTGCCTAAAAAGTGGTTGAACTCTAGTGCAGCCGCTTTCATCCCCGACAATGCCTCTTGGGCTCCCGCGCCGGACTCTATTCTTTCCGCAGTCGAAGTTGCTGATTTGCCGACTTTGACCGCCATGAAGCTGGCGGCGGAGCGCGACAAAGACATTCTTGATTTAGGGCACCTGGTCAACGCTTTAAGACTCAGCGACACCAGCGAATTACTTGAACTCGCCTATGACAAGTATGGAGAAGACTCAATTCCGTTGTCTGGGAGTCGGCAAAATTATGAGATTGTCGCAGAAGAGGCCATAACCGTCGCACGGCGTCTAAGAAGCAACAAGAACCCCTAGCCCCCGATGTAGGACATTTCGATGCGCTTGCGGTTGCCCGGGGTCAGCGCCGCACGCAGCTCGGAATAATTGTCATCGCGCTTGCGCCAATGCCCGGTCAGCGCCTTGGCAAGATCCTCGTCGCTGATCCCGTCGCGCATCAGCTGGCGCAGGTCATAGCCCGAGCCGGCAAACAGGCAGGTGTAAAGCTGGCCTTCGGCCGAGACCCGGGCGCGCGAGCAATTGCCGCAGAAGGCATTGGTGACGCTGGATATCACGCCGATCTCCCCGGCGCCGTCCTTGTAGCGCCAGCGGTTGGCCGTTTCGCCCGGTTCGGTTTTGGTGACCGGTTCCAGTGCCCAGCGCTCGTTGACCATGGCCACGACCTCGGAGGAGGGCAGCACCTCATCCAGCTTCCAGCCGTTGGTGGTGCCCACATCCATGTATTCGATGAAGCGCAGGATCGCCCCGCTGCCGCGGAAGTGCTCGGCCAGCGACAGGATCTCCGAGTCATTGACCCCGCGCTTGACCACGGTATTGATCTTCACCGGGCCCAGGCCCACTTCACGGGCCACGTCGATGGCGTGCAGTACCCGGGAGACCGGGAAGTCCACGTCGTTGATGGCCTTGAACTTCTCGTCATCCAAGGAATCCAGGGAGATGGTCACGCGGTTCAGCCCGGCTTCCTTCAACGCAGGTGCAAGCACCGGCAGCGCCGACCCGTTGGTGGTCATTGCCAGATCCACCGGCTGGCCCTCGGGGGTGCGCAGCTTGGCGAGCATGCCCACCAGGTCCACGATGCCGCGGCGCAGCAGCGGCTCGCCGCCGGTCAACCGCAGCTTGGTGACCCCCAGCGAAACGCTGACGCGGGCCAGCCGCTGGATCTCCTCGAAGCTGAGCAGCTCGGAGCGCTCGCGGAAAACGAAGTCGCGGCCGAAGATCTCCTTGGGCATGCAGTAGACGCAGCGGAAATTGCAGCGGTCTGTCACCGAAATCCGCAGGTCATGCAGGGGCCGTCCACGGGCATCGCCCAGGGTGCCGGCCGCTTGTGCTTTCATACACTCCACAGTAGCCCCCCGGCACCGTTGCGTGGAAGACGGTTAACCTGAAAGTAACAAATCAAGTACGCAAAATGGATCGGCCCCGGTTGGCGCGACGGTAGCATTGGCACCAGCCCCCGATTTCAAGGAGATCCCATGCAGCACCGCCCGTTTTCACGGTTCCGAGCCCTTGCCGGGCTCGCGGCGGCCGTGCTGGCTTTGGCGGGCTGTTCGGCCAGCGGCTCTTCCGATCAGGCCGCGTCCGAACCCATCACCATTTCAGCGGCGGCCTCCTTGCAAAGCGCCTTCGAGCAGATCTCCGGGGAATTCTCCGCTGAGCACCCGGAGGTGCAGATCGCCAGCATCTCCTATGACGGCTCTTCGACCCTGGCCACGCAGATCCTTGAAGGCGCACACGTGGATGTCTTCGCCTCGGCCGATGAACGCAACATGCTGGAGGTGACCGAAGCCGGGTTCGGCCACGAGCCGGTGATCTTCGCCAGCAACACCATGGTGATCGCGGTACCGCAGGAGAACCCGGCGGATATCGATTCGCTGGAAGACCTTGCCGCGGCCACCACGGTGCTGTGCGCGCAGCAGGTGCCGTGCGGCTCGGCCTCACGCCAGCTGCTCCAGGCCCAGGGCGTCGAAGTGGTCCCGGCCAGCGAGGAGCAGAACGTCACCGCGGTGCTGCAGAAGGTGGCCGCCGGGGAAGCGGATGCCGGACTGGTCTACGCCACCGATGTGCTGGGTGACGAAAACGTCGCCGCGATCGTTCCGGAAGGAGCCGACGAGGTCGTGAACACCTATCCGATCGCCACGCTGGGCCAGAACCCCGGCGCGCAGGCGTTCGTGGACTTCGTGATCAGCGAGCGCGGCCAGGAAATCCTGGCAGAGCACGGTTTCGGCACCGGGGCTGCGCAGGCCAATGGCTAGCGATACCGGGGTACGGGTTCCAGGCTTCGCCATTGCCCCGGCCTTGCTGGGCGTGGGATTGCTGGTGCTGCCGCTGCTGGCGCTTCTCACCCGTGCCAGCTGGTCCACGCTGGTGGCCGATGCCACCAGCCCCCAAGCCCTCTCGGCGCTCTGGCTGAGCTTGCGCACCGGGGTGGCTGCCACCGCCCTGTGCGTGCTGCTCGGCGTGCCGCTGGCGGTGCTGATGGCCCGCAGTTCGGCCCGGGTTGCCCAGCTGTTGCGGGCCTTGATCGCCGTGCCGCTGGTGCTGCCGCCCATGGTCGGCGGCGTGGCCCTGCTCTTCCTCTTCGGGCGCACCAGCCCCATCGGCCAGTTCATCGATTCCCTGTGGGGGATTACCCTGCCCTTTTCCACCGCCGCGGTGGTCATTGCCCAGAGCTTCGTGGCCCTGCCCTTCCTGGTGCTCTCCGTGGAAGGATCGCTGCGGGCCGCTGGCGCCGGGTACGAACAAGCCGCCGCCACCCTGGGCGCCGGGCGCTGGATGGTACTCACCCGCATCACCTTGCCGCTGGCCGCCCCCGGACTGGTGGCCGGCGTGATCCTGTGCTTCGCGCGGGCCATCGGCGAATTCGGGGCCACCGCGCTATTCGCCGGCAACGCGCCGGGGGTTACCCAGACCATGCCGCTGGCCATCTACACCGCGTTCAACGGGGCTGGAACTGGACGCGACTCGGCCGTTGCCCTGTCGATCCTGCTCCTGGCCACCGCGGTAGTGGTGCTGCTGCTGGTGCGCGCCTGGCGTCCGGGGGCCTTGAAATGACATTGAAGGTTGCGCTGCGCGTGCCGCGCACCGGATTCGACGTGGCCGTTGAATTCGAAGTGCCTGCCGGCAGCACGCTGGCGATGATGGGCCCTAGCGGCTCGGGCAAGTCGACCATTGTGCATGCGATTGCCGGGATCCAGAAGATTGCCGAGGGGCGCATCGAGCTTTCCGGTTCCCTGCTGGCTGACGCGAAGCAGCACCGCCCGCCGCACCTGCGCGAGGTGGGCCTGCTGGGCCAAGACCCGCACCTGTTCCCGCACCTGGATGCGCTGAAGAATATCGCCTTTGGCGCCCGGGCCGGGGGACTGGACAAGGCTGCCGCCAAGGCCGTGGCCGCCGAATGGATCGGGCGGCTGGGACTGGAAGAAATCGCCACCCACCGGCCCGAGGCCCTCTCCGGCGGGCAGCGCCAACGCATTGCGCTGGCCCGGGCCTTGGCCGCCCAGCCCAAGATCCTGCTGATCGACGAGCCCTTCGCCTCGCTGGATGTCGAAGCCGCCATGGACATGCGCGCATTGGTGCGCGAAGAGCTGGAACGCACCGCGACCAGCGCCATCGTCGTCTCGCATTCGGCCGCCGACACCTTGGCGCTCGCCGATGACCTGCTGGTGCTGGAACGGGGAAGCATCATTGCGCAGGGAACCGTCGAGCAGGTCTTCGCCGACCCGGCCAACCGCTTTGTGCGCGCAGTGGTGGCCACCCTGCCAGCGCAGCACCCGAGGAACATCCAGGAAGAGCAATCATGATCACCGGCAATGAACCCGTGGAACTTGAAGCGCACCGTACGCGGCTGCTGTCGCAGGTGGTGCCGTTGGCCCCGCAGGAGATCGAGGTGGCTGGCGGTTTCGCTGCGCTGCACGGCGCGGTGCTGGCCGAGGATGCCACCTCCACGCACCCGTTGCCGTTGTGGGACAACTCGGCGATGGACGGCTATGCGGTGCGTTCGGATGACACCGCTGTGGCGCCAATTGCTCTGGAAGTCATCGGCGAAGTGCCCGCGGGCAGCGGCTGGGACCCGAAGCTGGAACCGGGCCAGTGCGTGAAGATCATGACCGGTGCCCCGATCCCGACGGATGCTGACGCCGTGGTGCGCATCGAGGATACGTCAGCGGCAGCAGAGGGCTGGGATGCCGCCACCGTGCAGATCCATGTGCCGGTGCCAGCAGGCAAGGACATCCGCCGCAGCGGCGAGGACAAGGCCGCCGGTGACCTGGTGGCCTATGCCGGCGAGCAGCTCACCGCGGCCCGTCTTTCCGCCTTGGCGGCAGCCGGTGCCAGCAAGCTGTCGGTGCGCACACAGCCCAAGGTGGCCGTGCTGGTCACCGGGGCGGAATTGCTTGCGCCCGGTGAAAGGCTCTCGCGCGGGCAAATCCCGGAAACCAATTCGCTGCTCATGGCAGGGCTCTTGGCTGAATCCGGCATCCAGGCAGCTACCGTGGTGCACTGCGTGGATGACACTCAAGCGGTCCGCGAACAGCTGGACGTGCTCGGCTCCACGCATGATGCCATCCTGAGCACTGGGGGAGTAGGTCCCGGCGCCTACGATGTGATGCGCCAGGTGCTGGAAGCCGAACCGGCAGTGCAGGCGGCCCGGGTGAAGATCCGCCCCGGCCAGCCGCAATGCGCGGGCCGTTTGGAGGCCGGTGCGATGGTCTTCGCCTTGCCCGGCAACCCGGTCAGCGCAGCGGTCAGCTTCGAGCTGTTCGTGCGCCCGTGCCTGCGGGCCATGCAAGGCCACCGCGAGGTGCTGCGCCCGACTTTGCGCGCCATCGCCGCGGTGGGATGGAAAGCCGCCGCCGCACGCATGCAGGTCATCCCGGTAGTCCTCGAGCATGGTGAGCAACTGCGGTGCGCCCCGGCGGTTCACGCCAGCAGCATTTCCCACTCGGTGGGCGGGTTCGGCGCTGCCCAGGGCTACGCGCTGGTCCCGGCTGGCGTCAACCAGATCCACCCCGGCGATGAAGTCGAGGTACTGGGGATGATCCCATGAGCACGCGGCAGCTCGCCAACTTCAATGCCCTGGTGCTCGCCGGCGGCAGGGGCTCTCGGCTGGGCGGCGAAGGCAAAGCCGAAATAGAGCTGCACGGACAGCGCCTGGTTGACCGCGTGGTCGCCGCGGCCCGCACAACCGGCGCACTACGCGTCGTTGTGGTCGGCCCGGATTCCGCTGGTGCCAAGGCCGATTCCGTTCTCCGGGAGGATCCGCCATTCGCTGGTCCCTTGGCAGGCATCGCTGCCGGGCTTGCAGAACTAGCTGCCAGCGCAGGCAGTGAATGGACCATGGTTCTGGCCTGCGACCTGCAACGGCCGGTCGCGGTGGCCACTGCGTTGATCAACGACTTTGGGCAACGCGCAGCCGATGGCTTGCTGCTGGTTGACGCGCAAGGCCACACCCAATGGCTGGCTGGAATCTATCGCACCTCGGCACTGGCTTCGGTCTGCGCAGAGCTGGGCGGGAACCTGGTCAATGCCCCGGTGCGCCGAGCCTTGAATCAGCTGCAGCTGGCGCGGGTACCGGTGGATGATGAAACCAGCAGCGACATTGATACCCCGCAGGCACTGGAAAGCGCCCGCCAGAACGGAAGGAAAGCCATGGCACAGCATTTGCCACCCGAAGCACTGAACGATTGGCTGGAAGCAGCCGCCAAGGAATTGGGCTTGGACTCCGGCGAAGTGGATATCGCTACCGTGCTTGATGCAGCCAAACATGTAGCTCACGAAGTAGCCCGGCCGGCAGCGCCTTTGAGCACTTTCCTGCTCGGACTTGCGCTGGGCAGCGGCAAGGGAGACTTGCCTGGCTTGTCCGAGCAACTGGTCTCGCGTGCCCACCGCTGGGCTGATGAGCATCCTGAAGGAACAACGTAAGCCATGAATCCTTTGAGACCGCAGTGCAATACCAGTGAAATGGTGCGCAAGGTTGGAGCGAATTGAAGAGTGGCCCTTTTCGATTTGTTGCCGGACTGACCGCTAATTACAGATCCTGGGAGTGCTTCGGGGCGTGCGCCTTTTCGCCGAGCCCTGACTTAGGCAGGGAATCAAGGAAGCTTCGATAATTTGAATACCCGGGATTCAGTAATCGCCCGATTCCTGGTCGCGATTTTCTCGCAGGACGAGCAGACGACCAGAATGCGCCATTTGCTTGCAGCAACGCTAGTGGCCTTTCGGCAACGCTTCTTCTGCGTGGAGGCGAGTCCGGTCGGCTATCTTGATGATCCGGTCAATCACGGTGCGCGTGCTCACCCGGGTCCGTGCTTCGGGCCTGGTCAAGATGTCGATATGGCGGCTGAGGGAGAGGTCTGCCAGGGGACGCAGCACTACGTGCTCGCGGAAATATGGGGTCAGCCCCGTATATCGAGGCAGCAACCCAAGCATGCGGGTTTCGGCGATGATCGCCGCCACCAGGTTGAACTCATTGACGCGATGCGCGATCTGAATCGGGTTTCCGGCACTGGCAAACATCGCTTGGACCAGCAACGGTTCCAGTGCGAATCCCTCGTGTGCTGCGACCCAGGTTTCGCCCACCAAATCGGCCAAGCGCACCGTTTCCTGGTGCGCTAACGGGTGTTCCCGGTGGAGTGCCACGTCGATCGGCTCTTGCAGGACGGGCGTGACGTGCACCCTGTTGCCCGGCCATGCAGCTGAGGCCAGCGGGCGGTGGGCGATGACCAGATCATAGTTCCCGACCAGATCGACGAACCCGTTGATAGACACGTCTTCGTCCCGGCAATGCACCATGGGGCCGTCTGGATCACTCAGGCTGCTGGCGATGAGCGGCGGAAACCAGGCCAGTCCGGCACTGTGGAAAGCGGTGACCGAAACGGGCTCTTGACGGGCCAGCAGGTATTCGGAGACGGAATTCTCTGCGCGTGCGAGAGACTCCAATACTTCTCCGCCGGCGTCGGCCAACCGCTCCCCGGCGGGGGTGAGCACCAGCACGCGGCCGCGCGGCTCGGTCAGGGCAACTGGCATCCCGCGTTGGAGCGCGGCAAGCTGCTGGGATACGGCAGACGGCGAAAGGTGCAGAGCCTGGGCTACTGCAGTTACTGAGCCCCGGTCCCTGAGCTCGCGCAGGGTTCGCAGGTGATGCACTTCCATGAAGCTTAGCTTACGGGATCGTGAAGACACTGGCCGTTGTTCTGCATGGTTTGCCTTCCTAAAGTGAAAGCATGCCAGAAAATCCTAGTGTAGCCCATCGCTTTCTTCCCGATATAATCCTGATGATCATCGCAATCATGTGGGGCGGGAACTACCTGGCAACCCAAGATCTCGCGATGGCCTCGTCTGCTGCCGCGGTGATGTGCGCACGTTTCCTGCCCGCAGCGGCAATCTTGCTCTGCGTGAATCTCGCCCGCTCCAACATGCGGCTCCGGGACTCGACTTTGCCCGGAGTCCTGCTCGGGACCATGCGAGCGGCGACTATCGCTTTGGAAACCATTGGTGTCACGCTCACAAGTGCCACCAATGCCGGACTTATCATTGCCCTTTCCATTCTCTTCACACCGTTGTTCGAATCCGCACTCACGAGAAGACGGCTTTCCCCATCTCTGGTCTCCAGCGTTATTCTTGCACTACTCGGGATTACGCTGCTCGTGGGTGGGCAGGGATTCTCCGGGGCCAATCTGGGCGATGGCTTGATGCTCCTTGCGGCGGTAACCCGGGCCCTGCTCGGAGTTGCCGAGGCACGGTTTACCATTGGCAGGAACGCTGATGTGCTGGGACTAACCACGGTCGAGATAGTGTTCGGAGCTGCGATATTCGCCGCGTGGGGTGGCAATTCGTTGCTGGAGCATCTTCCGGGTTTCAGCATCGAAAATTGGCTCACCATCGCTTATCTGTGCCTGGGCTGCACCATCTTTGCTTTTCTTGGGCAGCTGTGGGCCACTAAGCACACCTCGGCGTCACGTGCGGGCATGCTTCTTGGCACAGAACCAGGATGGGCACTGCTGGCAGGAGTGCTCCTGGCCTCAGATCCGATAGGCGCACTCGGATATGCGGGCGCCGCTGTACTCCTGGGGGCCACGTGGTGGGGTGCGCGTGCTGAACAACGCTGGCGCGGAAGCGGCCCAACGGCCAAGGAAGGCTTGGCACCGGTGATTGGGCCAGCTGACGGCAACTGACCCGGCAAGGCGATATCCATCCTGTCCCGGGAGCTGCGAATGCTGCACATACGGGATGTACTCCTATTCGTATTCTGCGTTTGCGCGTGCAACCTGTAGCCGCCGTTACGGGGGAAACCACGGCTCTCCTTGGACCTGCACCCGAGGCCGGACTGGATAATGGCGTAATGTCCCCACCTTTCGATCTTGCAAGTAGCCGGATTTCCCTGAAACCGTCCTGCGAACGTCACCTTGATGCTCGGGCTTGTTACCTAGGCGTCAGAGCGAGCGGTCACTGCTGTGCACCGTCCTGCAGCGGCCTATTTTCCTGTTTCCATCGCGGCATTAGACTCGGCTCATGCCAATTGATAAAAGTGACCGCGGCGCGCTGCTGCGCGAATATCTCAACGATGCCCGCGAAGCCATCTTGTGGAAATGCGAAGGCCTGAGCGATGCCCAAGCGCGAACGCCCATGACCTCGACAGGTACCCACGCCATGGGGCTGCTGCTCCACCTGGCCGTCACCGAATCCGGGTATTTCATCGAATGCCTGGGCCGCGAAATTCAGAATCCGGTTATCCGGAGCATCTCCGATTCCGATGACGCGCAAGCAGACTTCCTCCCGCCACCGGGGATGACTCTGAATGATGCAGTCATGTTCTACAAGGAAGCGATTGCCGCAGCCGATGGAGTGCTTGACGAGCTGGAGCTGGGTTCACCGGCTGTAGTGCCATGGTGGGGAAAGCATCGGCACACCACGGTGGAACGGCTCCTGGTGCATATGATCGCAGAGTCGCACCGGCATGCCGGGCACTTGGATATCGTCCGGGAGCAGCTGGACGGTTTCGTCGGTCTACGGCCATCGGCACCTAACCTGCCAGAGCTCACTGCCGACCAGTGGGAAGAACAACGCTTGCAGATGAAAAAGCTAGCCGAGAACGCCTAGTTCTTCCGGCGTGCTGATTCTGTCGTCCGGCAGGCTTGCGGCGGAGATCCCCGAACCAGAACCCTGCTGGACATTTTGAAATAAGGGACCTGTGGCTCCCCGGCACTTCAGTTCGTCGATTGTGCGGCTGCAATGGTGGGGAACCACGTGCAGCTCAAACCCAGCATCGACCTAGCGCTAGCGGCAATGCCCGATGCCGAATGCATGGCTCCTGGCGCGAAACCGATGAGGAACGGACTGTGCTCCCGGCCAGGCCAGCCGCTGCTGTTGGTATTATCAAGCAATGCCGAGCGTGATAGAAAAAGCAGTTTGCTACGTCGTCCAAGACGATCACCTGCTGGTCTTCACGCATTTGCAGCACCCTATGCATGTCACCGGAGTCCAAGTGCCGGCTGGAACCCTCCAGCCGGGTGAAACCCCCGGTCGAGCGGCCGTACGTGAGCTCTTCGAGGAGACTGGAATAGAAGGCTTCGTTACACGAGACCTTGGAACGATGGCCTATGACTTACGGCCCATGAGAGACGAAATTGCTAACCGGCACTTCTTCGAACTCAGTGTTCCCCGGCAAGATCTTTCACGGCGTTGGATAGCCGGTGAACAAGATCCCTCGCATGGCGGCACACCCGAGTCCTGGGAATGCTGGTGGCTACCACTGGCACAGGCGCACGTCCTGGCAGCCGGGCTCGGTGCCATGCTCGGGAAACTCAGCGACGAGTCGAACCCTGTCCTCAGCTGAGCAGGAACGCCGCATCGTCATCGGTATGATCTATCCATGAACAGTTCCATGGACGAATCCGAGTCCCGCACGGTCCGAATGTTTCCGGACCATGCGGATACAGTTTTATGGTTTCCAGACCCGGTTCCCTATGACGCGGCAGGGCTGTCGCCCGAACTGGCAGCCGATCTTGCCGGATGGGAAGAGCTCTTCTATGAAGGCCTGGACCGTGACTACGAATGGAACTCAGCGGAGCTCGGTCGCGAGTTCTATGCCCAAGGATTACTGCTGGCACAGCGTGTAGCCGATGAACTCGGCAACAAGTTCATCATCGATTTGAGCGCTCAAGACGATGACTGCCCTGCGCGCAGCTTCCAGGCGAGCGGTACAGCTCAGAATCCGCAGGCTGCTGAAGCTTTCGAGGCTTTTGTCGTGGAAAACAACCAGTTCCAAGCGGACGTTGCCGAAGCCCGGGAAAGGGCTCTGCGTGGGGAGCATCCTGGTTGGTACGCCTATGCGCCGCTGTCGCAAACGGTGTTTGATCCGCAAAATCCCGAGCGCAAGTAGCCCTCAGGCTGTCCCGAGCCAGCTTGAGCTGTACGGGTGGATCCTCGGCTGCAGCCCGAATGCGTGACGCGCATTGGGGTGCAGGCCGGGAATCTTCAGACGGTTGCGGCACGGCGACGGGCAACAGCGAAGAACACGAGCGTTGCCACCGAGCAGACCACGATTGCCACGATGCTGGCTTCGGGTCCAAAGGCTCCTCCGGACAGCCAGTCCGGTCCGCTGGTCACTGCGGTGACCAGCGAATCGCGCGCCTCGGATCCCGAGGTGACCGAGCCGAAAAGGCCGGTGGTCGCGAAGTTCCAGCCGAAGTGCACGCCGATCGCCAGCCAAAGCGATCCGGTGGCGAGGTAGGCGGCGCCGAGCATGATTCCAGCTTCGATCATGATGGCGAAGGCACCCCACAGCGACGCGTCCGGATTCACCAGGTGGACGAGCCCGAAGAGGATTGACGAGACGCTCAGCGCCACTGTGGTACCCCAACGTCCACGCAGCAGGCGGAAGACCACGCCGCGGAAGAACACTTCCTCCGACACCGCAACCGCGCACATCATTCCGGCGACGGCCAGCATGCCGGAAACGGAGCCCCAGCCGGTGATCGTGTACGCGTCGAAGAGGGCAAGGAGGCCCACTGTGGCCCCGGACATCAGCACCCCGAGCCCCGTTCCGACCAGCACATGGCGGACGGCGTTGTGCCTCGGGAATTCTTCTGCCTTGCGGCGTTCGGCTCGTTGTCCCGCAATGCTGAACAGGCCGATCATTGCCGCGGCCAGGATGGGTCCGATGATCAAGGCTGCCACCGGATTGCGCGGCCACGCGGCCAGGGCGTTGGCCATCAGCATTGCTATGGCCATTCCAGTGACCATCAGGGTTGTGGAGATCCAGGTTTTTTGCCTAAGGGAGGGCGATTTCTGCGTAGCTTCTGTCATTCTTGCTCCTTGTTCGCTACCCGATAGTGGGTGTGAACAAGACGCTACGGCGTTGGGGCGCGGGGCAAATCACCCGCGGGCAGGCACTTGGGATCCCCCGTTCGGGGGACCGGCGCGTCAGGACCAGTCGGCGAATCCCGTTTTGTGCGCGAGCACGACAGCTTGCACCCGGTTGCGCACCTGCAGCTTCGACAAGATGCGAGACACATAGGTTTTCACCGTTTCGGGACTGATCACCAGTTGCGCTGCGATCTCCGCGTTGGACAGGCCTTCGGCGATCAGCTGCAGCACTTCGCGTTCGCGCGCGGTCAGCGCCTCGAAGATGGCGGCGTCCTTTGCCGAGGGCCGCAGCCGGTCGCCGAAGCGGCCGATCAAGGAGCGGGTCAGCGCCGGGGCGATCAGCGAGTCACCGGCGGCAATGCTCCGGATGACCGCGGCCAGCTCCGCGGGCCGGGCATCCTTGAGCAGGAAGCCGCTCGCGCCGGCGCGCAGTGCGTCATACACCAGGCCGTCCAGGGAAAAGGTCGTCACCACCAGGACCCGCGCCGCGTCGGAGGCCTGCGGCCCGGCAATTCTCCGGGTCGCTTCGATTCCGTCCAGCAGCGGCATGCGGATATCCATCACCACGACATCCGGGCGCTCACGGCGGGTGACTCGTACCGCTTCCTCTCCGTCCGCCGCCTCGCCGACAACCACGAGATCGGGTTGGGCGTTGATGATGGTGGAAAATCCGGTGCGCACAAGTTCGTGGTCATCGCAGATGACCACGCGGATTGGCGTGTTCGCTGGAGTGGAGGTCATCGAGGGATCCTCGCTTTGACCACGAACTGCTCAGCGAGCTGTTCGACCTGCAATTGGCCACCGGCCAGTTCCACGCGTTCTCGCATCCCGATGATCCCCCGGCCTCCAGAGTTCGATGCCGAGCCCCTGGCACGGCGGCCGGAACTGGCCACCTCGACCATGATCTCATCCTTGCCGTAGCTGATGCCTACCGTTGCGGCGCCATCGAGCGCATGCTTCAGCGCGTTGGTCAGGCTTTCCTGGACTACCCGGACAACCACCAGTCCCGTAGCCCCGGTGAGCGGGTAGGGCTCGCCTTGCTCCGCGAATTCCACATTCTGGCCGGAAGCCCGTGCCCGGGCGATGACCTCGGCGGCCTGCTGCTCGGCGGGTACCCGCGACTTTTCCGCTTTCCCGTCCAGTGCCCCGAGCAGGCTGCGCAAGTCCGCCAGCGTTTCCGGCCCCCGTCGGCGATGGAAGCCAGCAGCTGCTGCGTCTTGGCATCGAGCTGCGGGTGGAACCCTCCGGCCTCGGTCTGCACCACCATCGCCGTGACATGGTGCGTGACCACATCATGCAGCTCGTGCGCGATGCGCGTCCGCTCGGCCAGGATGATCTCCCTTTCCAGCATTTCGGCGTGGCGCCGGCGCATCGCGGACTGCGAGCGAAGCCAGGAACCGAAGATCCACAGCGCCGCCAGCATCGCTCCGAAGGCGAAGGCGTCGGGTACCGTGAGCGTGGGGTCAATCCGAATCAGGGCCGCGACAAGCAGGACGTAGCTGGCTAGGAGCAGCGATACGGTCAGCGGCCGGTGCCGTTGCGCCAGCGCGCCGGCGCCTACCAGGGCCACCAGCAGGCCGAGCGCCGCGAACGTGGTGGGGAACCCGAGCAATTGGTAAGCGGCAAAAGACGAAAAGGCGAGGGCCAAAGACCAATGCGGCCAGCGGCGCAGTACCGCCACCGAGCCGCCCTGGAGCCCTATGAGCGCTATGCCAAGCAGATTCAGCGGGTGATCGGGGGAGTCCGCCAGCTCAAGGCCCTACCGTGCCACCCCGGGGACGAATGACAAGCCGATGAGCACCGCAGCGGATACGGCGTCCCACTTGAATCCGGCCAGCGGCCAATGCACAGTCTTCACCCCAGAATCGTACACGTGCGCCCAGCGTTGCCACGGGCGAAAGATTATCCAGCAACTCTCCGGCACCGTATCTCCAGCAGGTGGCCGGTGGGCTTTAAAGAAGACCATGCCGGCGGGACGTGAAGCCCAAGGGGGAACCGTGGCGTCGGCAGCCGGACCGTCTGCTTGGGATAAGCGCACCACGCGGTATGCGCGCACCTCGTACGGGGCCTTTCGATCCTCGACGGTGGATAGTGCAAAGTGGGCTGCCAGATGATACTGAGCGTAGTTCCGGTAGCTGCATGCCCAATACTGTTGAACTCTTTTGCCCGTGGCCAAGGGGGTGAGCGGAAAGCTGCCACCCGCTGAATAAATCTTTTATCCGTGAGCTGTATCAAATAGGATTTAGTTATGAAGACCCTGTTCGTTGTTTCTGCCATTCTTTTTGCTGCGTTTTCGGTACTTTCCTTTAGCGGGAATCCGATGGTTGGCATCTTTGCGGCCGTGGCCAGCTTGTCATCGCTGGCAGGTTTCTTCGTGGCTCGAAGCCGCGAGGCGAAAGCCTAGCCAACGTACCTCTCGTCGATGGAGCTGCGGCGTTCACGGTAAACTCGAGAACTATGGCTATCGGCGCGACTATACACACCTTTGAAGTTCAACTTGCTGATGTAGATCGCGGGGTTTACGAGGATCTTTCGCTCCGTGTTGCGCAGCATCCATCAGAAACCGATGCCTACATGGTCACCCGTGTGCTGGCCTACTGCCTCGAATATGAAGAAGGCATCGCCTTCTCGGCCGGAGGCGTTTCCACCGGGGAAGAGCCAGCCATTTTGGTCAAGGACCTGACCGGACTCATTACCGCGTGGATTGAAGTCGGCGCCCCTGATGCCCAGCGTCTGCATTTGGGCAGCAAGCGGGCAGACCGCACCGCCGTCTACACGCACCGCGATCCTGCCAAGCTCCTGGCTTCTTGGCGTGGCAAAACGATCCACCAGTCGCAGGAGATCATGGTGCGCTCCTTCGACCCCAAATTCATTGATGCAGCGGCCCAAGCATTGACGCGCCGCAATGCCATGTCCGTCTCGGTGACCGAGGGGCAAATCTACCTTGAATTGAACGGGACGAATCAAGAAACCCAGTTCAGCACGCATGAGATTGAGTAGAAAAGCTTAATCTCTGATTCAGCTCAGTGTGGGGTCGCAGTCATCAGCGCGCGGAAACATGGCCGGTGTACACCAATGACACCGACGGAAGTGCTCCATGAAACTGCGCAATATCACCCTTGGCACGGCAACTCTGGCTTTGGCCGTCACCCTGGCAGCTCCCGCCGTGGCTGCTCAGATCGAACCGACTGGATCTGATCCACTGATCATCGGCCACCGCGGAGCAGCAGGCGTGGCACCGGAGAACACCTTGGCTGCCATCAAGGCAGGCAGCCAGTCCGGCGCCGAATTCATCGAAATTGATGTGCAGCTGTCCAAGGACGGAGTACCGTTCATCTTCCACGACGGTACGCCCTCCCGCACCACGAACGTGGCAGAGGTCTTCCCTGACCGCGTCAATGACCCCATCACGTCATTTACCTGGGAAGAACTGCAGCAGCTCGATGCCGGTTCCTACTTCTCAGACGAGTTCGAGGGAACGAAAATTCCCCATTTCGATGAGGTTCCAGGTGCACTGACCGGTGGCACGGGAGTATTCATCGAAATCAAGGATCCAGCCAAGTCCCCTGGCGTGGAGAAGCTGGTAGCCGACGCGCTGGCTGAGGATCCTGAATGGAAGGCACTGGCAGAGGCCAACAAGATCGAGGTCCTCAGCTTCGACGCAGCATCCAACCAGATCTTTGCCCAACTGGCACCTGAAGTACCACTGCAGCAGCTGACCGGAACCGTGCCTTCTGCGGCGGAACTGGCAACCTACGCGACCTACGCGGATTCTTTCGGCACTAGCTACCGCACCCTTGACGCCGCCGGTGCGCAGCGCGTGAAGGGCGCAGGCTTGGGCCTGGGCGTCTACACCGTCAACGCCGTCGAAGCAGCCGATGCTGCACTGGCCCTGGGTGTCGAGCGAATCACCGGCGACTTCCCAGCACAGGTGAACCGCCACATCGCTGGCCAGAAGGATTTCCCTGCCAACAATGGCGTGGTGATTGCCAACGCGATCAATGACGTGCCGGGAGATGACATCGCCCCAGAAAATGGCGAGCACGTGATCCTGGAGAACACCGGAAAGCGCACCATCGATGTCAGCGGCTACATCATTCGCGATGCCGCTAACAACATCCTGGAAATTGGCGAAGGATACGAGCTGGAGACAGGCGATCAGCTGCGCGTGTACTCGGGTCCGGGTACCAACAGCGAAGAAGCCTACTACGTGGACGGACCGGGAATCCTGAACAACGGTGGCGACTCGCTGGCGCTGTGGGATGCCAAGGGCAAGCTCACCGATACCTTCGCGAACTAGCTCTAGGTAGAGCGAACCCCCGGGAACCATTGTGGACTGCTCCCCAGAATTTGGATAGGGAAACCAGTACTACTTCCGGGGAGCAGTCCACAAAAATGGGGCGGTTTTCCGTATTAAGGCAGGCAACCCGCCAGCACTTGGGGGACGCTGACGGGTTTCACCAGCGTGAGGCCGCTCTTGGGGAAACGAACTCAATGCCTGACTGGTGACTTTTCGTAATTGGCCTAGGCCAATAGCTACTGTAGTTGCAGGAGAGTGAAAGGTGAAGTGGGCGGGGATAAAATAAAAACTTTTCCCAATTCCAAAAATTCTCTAGGCGTTATGGGCTTGACGAAGTATTCTGTGCATAGGTTTCACGCCGGACTAACGTTTTTTGGGGAATCGGAAGTCTTTGGGGAGATGGATGGGGATCCATCGCCCAGCGCAAAACTCGCAACCAGCCCTCGTTGTTGATCGAATCAGCGAGGGCTGGATTAGTTTAAGTGACAACACGCGGGTGGATTCTCACGAGCAACAAGGCCGCACTCCCCAGTACGGGTCGGGATTTGAATCTGTTGTGGATTCCCAATGAATCAGACCAGCCTCTTTGCCTACACCTCGCTCGACGCTAGGGTGATTGATAGGCGGCCTGACCCAATGCACCGGGAAGGGTCCGCTGTGATCGGTTGCACCGTTTGTTTGCCTTCTTGCTTACCGTTTGTTGGCAGCAACTGTAGCTGGGAACCCCTATCGGTGGTTCCGGTGTTGTAGTAGGCTCCGGGACCACCGCCAGCTTGGAACGCGGACACTAGCTGTTTGGATTCAGCTAGTATGAGAACGACGGTCATGGATGCCGTCAGTTTGGTGATCCGTAAGTGCAAGCGAAACTGCGACTGCGATCTTTCGCCTTGTCTTCGTCATTGTTGTATGTACGTTGTTGGAGAGTTCCATCCGGTTCCCGCCAAACGACTCGATAACTGTAACCGTGCTTTAGCTCTCGTCGTTGTACCGTCGCCACTTCTACCTTTAACCCGGTTGTTCTATCTTTAATGCAACAGATCCGGAGTTTAAGGCAACAAGCCGATCTGAGATAAGAAAAACCCCGGAATCACAAGGATTCCGGGGCTATTCAACGCGGTGACGGTGGGATTTGAACCCATTATCCTATCCGCGTCATTACTGCTAGCTCCCGAATATCCCTTGTGTTTACTGGCATCTGGGCTCATAGGCTCACAGGTGCGCACCACGTCCCACAGGTATTCCTGCACCAAAATGCACCACAGTGCACCACCGTTAGAGCTGTTCGGCGCGCTGCTTGCTGAGGGCTTCGACCACGTTGTCGAGGTCGTCGGGGAACAGTGCCGCGTAGGTGTCCAACGTGACCTTGGCCGACTTGTGGCCGAGCATGCGCTGTACCACCTTGACGTTGGCCCCGGCGCTGATTGCCAGCGATGCCGCCGTGTGCCGCAGGTCGTGGGGCGTGACCCTGCGGAACGACTTGTCGGACGCCTGGGCTCGCTTCACGGCTCCGGTGAACCATCCGGTCTTGGCGTTGCCCGGGTTCGCCCCTCCTACTTAAGTAGTATTTACGCCGTTCTTATTTAATGGTGATTATTAAACGTGCTCGTATCTGAGGCAATTCGATCCAGACCGAGGACTTTTGTTGCGGAGGCTCGATTTCGGTCGACCCCCGCTTGGCACGGCAGATGATGCGCCGATCTTTACGAAGATGTAGATTTCGATTCATTCAAAAGGTGATAGTCGTGAAGCTCAAACTTCACTCGATTGCGGTCAGGTCAAATGAAGACCACTGCATTCCAATCCCAACATCAAGACAACAATCCAGCTCCGGGGTCACGTACCTCGCGATCGCGTTCGTGGCAATCGCTTCCCTGGTCCTGAGCCTGAGTACGGCTTTGACTAAGCCAGCGGCGGCCGCTTCGTCTCCGGCTGTGACCAGCATCGCCAGCTTTGGCGAGAATGCCGAGATTCTGTCGAAGTCGGAGGCCCTCCAGTTGGCCAAGAATGCCGATCTTCCAACAGAGTCGCTCTCAGGTCTGAAAGTTGACCGTTCCGGCGTCCAAGCATGGTCGATGTCAGACGGGACATCGTATGTGAGCTACCCGCTCGTCGGCGACGGCGTCCAGCTCGCCACAGTCGGTGCACTCCTGGACAACTCAGGCAACGTTGCGCAGCGCACAGAGATGGCTTTCGTTGGCGACGATGCATCTGGTCATGCCCGCATGTGGGTTGATGGAAATCTGACCATGGACAAGCAATTGACCACTGCTGACGCGGCAAACAACGTCACCACATATGCCGGTTTCTGGGACAAGCTCAATAACTGCCTTGCCAACGCGGGCATCCCTGGCTGGGTTATTACCGCCATCACTATCGCCTGCGCGGCGGTCTGCGTAGGAACCGTTGGGCTCGGCTGCGTGGGCTGCATCGCGGCAGCTGCGGGCGTCTGGGGCGGCCAGGTCGGCTATTGCATCGACCAGGCCCAGAAATAGGAAGTGGTCAACATGAAAAAGATTTCGAAAGCAATCATCGCGATGGTTGCAGGCTGGGCGATGCTCTTCGCGGTTGCTAGTCCGGTCAACGCTTCCGAAAGCTCGTTCTCAACCAACGGGCCGCTTTCGGATTCAACTGTTGAGCGAGCGATCGCAATAGCTGAGCCGAGCTTCGATGCTCAGCTGCGAAACGGCGCAGAAGTCGATATCAAGCAGGCAAACGTCGCCCGGATCAATGGCTCCAGTTCGCTGATGGTGGCAACGGCTACGTCTGGGGACGGCCACGACGAGGGCTCCTTCGCCGTTGCCGTCGTCGACGCTGCTGGAGACGTTGTCCAGAGCTTCGCACAGGTTCAAGCCACGTACACCAGCGACAGCACTGCCGATGTGAAGCAGTGGGTCGATGGGAGTTTGCTCAAGCAGTGGACTGTTGAAGCTACTCCCGAAGCTGAAGCTCAGGCTGCGAAAGCTTTGAGCGCCATGTCTCCTGAAGGCTCGTCGGTGGGCGTTGCGGCCGCTGGCAACGAAGGTGTGATCAAGTGCCTCAACGCGCTGGGCATCTCCACCATGGCGGCGCTCGTGATCATCTCCACCTGTGCGGCGTTCTGTGCTGTTACCGTGGGAACAGGCTGCATCATCTGCGTGGCTGGTTTCACCGCTGTTGCTGGCGCATCCGTAGGACAGTGCCTGAGCGGTGCCAGCTAGGCACGAGAAAGGAAACGGCAAATGACAAAGCAACCTAGCAATTCGTCTGCCGCCAGGAAGAGCACCGTAGTGGTGCTTCTGTTCCTTGCGGTAGCCGCGATCAACCTGCCACGGGTCCCTCAGCTTACCGACTACGCCGTGGTTGGATGGGCTGTTGGCGGAGTACTGCTGCTAGCAGCGCTGATCCTGGCGTTCACCAACTACCGCCACCACTCGAAGACCAGCACTTCACGATAGTAGGTAACGCCGGCTCGTTCGTCGAATGAGCCGAGACGAGCAATGTCCAGATCCGCTGAGCCTAACCCGAAGAGATCCCCTTGCCGCATACAGCAGCAGGGGGATCTTTCTCTGTGCCCGGCTTCCTGAGGGCAAGCGCGCGCAGCAGGTGCGGCAGCCGGCGGGAGGCTAGAGATCTTTTTCGTCCTGCTTGCGCGATGCCCAGTATGGTCATTCTTCGTTGTGGTTCACCCAGTCGCAGGCGTGCGGGCCTGCATGGTGGTGGTAGCCGTGTTCACAACGAAGGATGGGCATGTCGTAACTACCCTCCGGTGAAATACGCACCATAAGTGCACCATGTCAGATCTTTAAAAGAAGAAAACCCCTGGCTGACCAGGGGTTTTCATTGGCGGTGACGGTGGGATTTGAACCCACGGTACGGGGTTACCGTACACAACATTTCGAGTGTTGCACCTTCGGCCGCTCGGACACGTCACCAGACCTGATAACTCTATAACGAACATCAGGCGAAAACAAAAACGAGAGCGCTGTTTTTGGCCTGAAGTGTTCCGAAACACATCAACGTCGGGTTCTAGCCGCGCTTGCTCCGGAAGAATTCACGCAACAGGTCACCGCATTCTTCTTCCTTGACCCGCGAGTACACCTCGACCCAATGGTTCAATCGCGGTTCACGGACGATATCGAAGACCGAGCCGCACGCGCCGGCCTTCTCGTCCCAGGCCCCGAAGACCAATTTGGGAATGCGCGAAAGGACTATTGCCCCTGCGCACATGGCGCAGGGCTCAAGGGTCACCACCAAGGTGCAGTCGGATAAGCGCCAGCCATCATCTTGTCCCTTGGCTTCCAAGGCCTTGACCGCATTGCGAATGGCGACCACCTCGGCATGCGCCGTGGGGTCCTTGATGGCCTCGCGCTCGTTGCGTCCGGTGGCCAGGACTTCGCCTTCGGGGGAGAGGATGACGGCGCCGATGGGTACGTCATCAGTGGCCAGCGCTTCGCGCGCTTCAGCCAAGGCGAGGTCCATCCAAGCATCAAATTCGTGCACCATAGTGCTTTCACTTTACGTGTTTTGGGACGGTAGCCGGGCGCCCGGAGTGTGGTGCACTGCGCACTGCACTGAAGTTTGCTGTTTCCTTGGGCACACCAAAGTGCCTTAACGGCGGGAAATCGGGGATATCTCTCGATTTGCCTGAGTCGGTGCTGATAGATTTCTACTTATGCGCGTACAGGTAGTCGACCACCCACTGGTGGCACACAAGGTTTCGGTTCTTCGTGATAAGAACACCCCATCCTCGATTTTCCGCCAGCTGACCGACGAACTGGTCACCCTGCTGGCTTATGAGGCAACCCGCGAGGTGAAAACCGAAAACGTTGAGGTGCAGACCCCGGTCGCCACCACCACCGGTACCTCCATTGCCAAGCCGACCCCGCTGGTTGTCCCCATCCTGCGCGCCGGCCTGGGCATGCTCGAAGGCATGACCCGCCTGGTTCCGACCGCTGAGGTCGGCTTCCTGGGCATGGCCCGCAACGAGGCAACCCTGGACATCATCACCTACGCTGACCGCGTGCCAAATGACTTGGCCGGCCGCCAAGTGTTCGTGCTGGATCCGATGCTGGCCACCGGCGGCACCCTGGCCGAGGCCATCAAGTTCATCTTCGAACGCGGCGCAGAATCCGTTACCTGCATTTGCCTGATCGCTGCCCCTGAGGGCATCGAGCGTCTGAAGGAAATCCACGGTGGCGATCATCGCGTGCACATCGTGCTGGCAGCGATGGACGAAAAGCTGGACGAGAAGTCCTACATCATCCCAGGCCTGGGCGATGCCGGCGACCGCCTGTATGGCGTGACCCCGCCCATTGCCTAGTTCCAGCTAAGCGATGTGCCCGAAGGCTGCGGTGACTACACCGCAGCCTTCGGCGTTTCTTCACCGGTTTCGGGCGTGTCCAACGGAAGCCGGACCTCGAAGACGGTATCTCCTGGCTGGGAGGTGACCGTGACAGTGCCCCCGTGGGCTTCGACGATGCTCTTGGCGATCGGCAGGCCCAGCCCGGTCGTGCCATCGGAGCCAGAACGCGCCTTGTCGGCGCGGGTGAAACGTTCGAAGACCCGAGGCAGGAATTCTGGGGCAATGCCCTCACCGGTGTCGTGAACCCGGATGATGGCTTCATCGGTGTCTTCGTCTTGGTCCACCGAAACGGTGACGGTGTTTCCGGCCGTCGTGTGCTTGCGGGCGTTGGCCAAGAGGTTGGTGATCACCCGGCGAAGCGAGGCCGAGTCGCCATTGACAATGGTCTGCGGCGCCTGGCAGTCGAACTCCCAATGGTGGTCGTTCGCGGTGAGCTTGAAGTCCTCGGTGATATCCGATGTCAGCGAGCACAGGTCAATTTCGCTGCGCTTGAACGCATTCTCCTCATCCAGCCGAGCCAGGAGCAGCAGATTCTCAACCAGTGAGCTCATTCGGCTGCTTTGCTGCAGAACGCGGTCCACCGAGCGCTGCCCGTCCGGGGAGAAATGCTCAGTGGCCGAGAGCAGCTCGGTGTAGCCGCGGATCGCCGAGAGCGGAGTGCGCAGTTCGTGCGAGGCATCGGCGACAAATTGGCGCATCTGGGCCTGGGACTTCTCGCGGGCGGTCAGTGCGGTGGAGACGTTGCTGATCATCGCGTTCAGCGCATTGCCGACATTGCCCACCTCGGTACCGGGGACTGCATCTTGCGCCGGGACGCGCTGGGTCAGGTCCACCTTTCCTGAATCAAGCTCTTCGGCGGCAACCGAAGCAGCCACGGTGGCCACGCGCTTCAGCGAGGCAAGCGAGCGGGAGATCAGCCACGAACCGGCCAGGCCCGCACCGGCGATCAGGATCAAGGCGATGAACAGCGTCAGCCAGGCCATACCGCGCAACGCCAGATCGGTGCTGTGCAGGGGCAAACCGACAATCAGGATGCCGTTGGATCCAGAGTCCTTGACTGCGACGAGGTAATAGTCGCCCACAGTCAGGTGGGCACGTACCGGCTTGAACTGCCCGCCGGCACGCAACGTGCTCAGCTCCAGATCCACCATCGGGATGGCATCTTCCTGGCTCAGCTGCTTCAGCACGCCGGTGCGTTCGTCCAGCACACCGCCGTTGAAGACGTATTTGTCGACGAACCGCGCGGTCAGCGTGCCGGCGGACTGGCCGGGGGCATCAAGCCGGGAGTTCACCGCTGGTGCACCCTGCGAATAATTCAGCGCGCGTTCGGTGGTGAGCCGCAGCTGGCTGTTGAGCTGGTCCATCAAGGTCTGGCGCATGCCCGCGTTATAGAGCAGGCCGAGCAAGACAGATACGGCGGTGACCGAGGTCAGCAGGATGAGCAGCAGTTTGCGCTGCAGCGCGTGCGGCGAGCTCACCCTGGTGTTCGGGGAAAAGAAACTCATGCAGCCGGCTTCAGCACGTAGCCAACGCCACGCACGGTGTGGATCATCGGCTCCGCGTCAACGTCAATCTTCTTGCGCAGGTACGAGATGTACAGTTCGACGATGTTCGCCTGGCCGTCGAAATCGTAGTGCCAGACGTTGTCCAGGATCTGCGACTTGGATACCACGCGGCGGGCGTTGTTCATCAGGTAGCTGAGCAGGTCGAATTCGGTGGCGGTCAGCGAAATTTCGCGGCCTGCGCGGGATACGTCGTGCGAGTCCATGTTCAGCACCAGATCGCCGACGACCAATTCAGCGGAATCCGCAGTGGCCGCACCGGAACGTTCCACGAGTCGGTGCAATCGGATCAGGACCTCTTCGAGGCTGAAGGGCTTGGCGACGTAGTCGTCTGCACCGGCCCCCAGGCCCTCGATACGGTCTTCAACCGCGTCCTTGGCAGTGAGGAAAAGTACGGGGATTTCAGGGAAGTGGGTGCGCACCTTGCGCAACACCTCGGGGCCGTCGAACCCAGGCAGCATCCAGTCGAGAACCAGTACGTCCGGCGCTAGGGAGCGAGCGGTGGCTACTGCTTCGGGCCCATCGTGGGCCATCGTGGCTTCCCAGCCGAGCATGCGGGTTCCCATGGCGACCAATTCCGCCAATGAAGGTTCATCATCGACCACGAGAACTTTGATTGCCGTGCCATCAGGGTGAGTCAGCCGGGGCAATTGCGAAGGGGAGAATCGTGATTCATTCATGTTAATCAGCTTGTCCTATTGCCATGGGCCGAGAATATGTTTTTGCTGTGTGTCAGCTATGACTATAAGTCGATTTTATGCGGGGAAAACCCGAACCGATAGTGGTTAATTTGGTCAACCCCCAAGAACGACGAATGATTGAAGCGTGGACGGACCATAGTGATGAATGAATATTCAGGCCTATGAATGGACCGGACATAATGACGAAGTTCTATTGATATGTTGACCATATTGTTTAGTTAAGCGCTTAGGTAGCCTAGAATTGTCTAAAGTGTTGCGCGTCACGTTTGGAAACATTCGTCTCACTATGTGGACGCAGGTGTTCATTGTTACTTGCAAGTTGCCAATGTTACGAGGAAACTAGAGGTGTGAGTACGGCGCAGGACGGTAAAAGCACCTCGGATTCCAACATCGAGTTGCCCAAGATCGTCCTCAACGAATGCTCGGCGTCCATGGCCTCCAAGCCGAATTATGAGTGATTTGTAATCCGATTTTGGGAGTTATTGACGGGAAACCCAACTGCTGAACGTGGACGAAGGCCGCGAACAGCGCAAGCAAAACCCG
The DNA here is from genome assembly GCF_044743685.1 of Glutamicibacter sp. NPDC087583. Classification (NCBI taxonomy): domain Bacteria; kingdom Bacillati; phylum Actinomycetota; class Actinomycetes; order Micrococcales; family Micrococcaceae; genus Glutamicibacter; species Glutamicibacter sp. NPDC087583. Next base: position 137,225 of record NZ_JBIUWY010000006.1, read on the forward strand.
AAGCATGAGCGCCAAACCACTTGGCCTTCGCACTAAAAGAGGAAAAGATTATGTCGGCTGGTTCCGGATACGTCCACGTTTCAATTCGCAATGCGCAGAACCGCGCAGCAGCTGCGCAGCGTTCAGCTTCTGGCAGCTATGCACCAGCGGGTTACCGTCCGCTGCGCGCGGTTTCCAATGTTCATGAAACACGTGATGCATCGCATCAGCCGGCTAGCACTCCAGTGCAGTCAACAGGCCAGCCAAGCGCCGACACCTCCGCACGCGGCTTCGTGCTCTACGTGGGCCTGGATGAAACTGCCGCCCAGGCGCAGGGCACCTCGCTGGGCAAGCTGGCCACCCAGGTCCGCGCCTTCCTGGCCACCTTGTCGCCGCAAGCGCAGACCCATGCCGCCGTGGCACTGGCTCCAACTAGCGCCCAGGGTGAGCCCATCGATGTAGTTCGCCAGGCTTTGGGCGATCCGACGATTTCCCGCCGGCCACGCGCTGAAGCCCGTCCATCCACTCCGCGCCCATCTGGCGTGCTGATCGACCTCTCGCGCCGCGAAGTCTACCTGGATGGCGAAACCCTGAACCTGACCTTCAAGGAATTCGAGCTGCTGAACTTCCTCGTGGAAAACGGCACCCGCACCGTAGGCCGCGAAGAGCTGCTGGAAAACCTGTGGCGCAATGCCGAAGAAGTCCCTAACGAACGCACCATCGACGTGCATATCCGTCGTCTGCGTTCCAAGCTGGGACGCCTGGCCAATACCGTGCGCACCGTACGTGGCCAGGGCTACCGCTTCTACGAGCACCCAGAAGTTGTTGTCTGGGCAGCTCCGGAATACTCCATCTAGCATCAGCTGGCAGCAGTGGCGGGCAAACCGGGTTCGGTTTGCCCGCCACTGCTGTCTTAAGCTGGAACAATGAACACCATGCATTCCCGCAAGCTCATGCTGATGCGCCACGCCAAAGCCGACTACCCGCTGGGCGTCGCGGATCACGACCGGCCGCTGGCGGCCCGCGGGCACCGCGAAGCCCCGGCCGCCGGAGCCTGGCTTGTGGAGAATGGCCTGATACCGGACTACATCATCTGCTCCGACGCGCTGCGTGCGCGCTCCACCTGCGCCTGGGTGCTTTCCGAACTCGGCGAGAAGGGCCCGACCCCCTATGTCGATTCGCGCATTTTCACCGCAGGAGTCTCGCAGCTGTGCTCCATCATCAATGAAGTTCCCGATACGGTCAGCAACCTGCTGGTGATCGGGCACCAGCCGGTGCTCCAGGAATTGGCGCTGCGCTTGGCGGCAATGGACTCGGATGAAGAAGCCGTTTACGAGCTGGCGATGAACTATCCGACCCTGGGAACCACGGTGTTGGAAACCAAGCATCCGTACTCGCACCTGGATGCCCGTGATGCGCGCGTCACGCATTTCACCGCACCGCGGCCCGCATGAGAGAAGTCTCATCAAGTTTTTTCTAATGCACTAGTCAGCCCGTAAATAAGCGGTGATCTGCCTTTATGAGAAGCAGATGATAGGCCTCTCATCGAATACACCTCGCCGCCTCATGAACCGTTCACTTTCAGTTAACCATTGCTCGTTTCACTGGGAATCGTTGGCAGCACGGCCAGCACCGGCAAACCGCAACGGCGGGCCGGAAACACTGAAAGAGGAATAGGCAGATGGCCATCATCGCAGAATCACTTCCAACGCAGACCCCCGCAGCGCGCAATGAAGTGCAGCAGCAGATCGATGCACAGCGCGCCCGCACCATCCGCGCTGCCTACACCACCCGCTTCGTTGCAGCCGAGCTGCAGCGCAATCCGCAGGATTTCGAGATCGTGCGCCGCGCAAACATGGTGCCGCGTGCCGGTGACGTCGTCATCGCGGCTGTGACCGAGCTAGGCAAGCACACGCGCCTGCAGTCCCCGGTTTCCCGACGCCAGCTGATGTTCGTCGGACAGGAAATCATGGTCGCCTACGGCCACCGCTACGCATCAGACCAGTTCCTGGCCCATGTGCCGGATAACCTGGGTCCATGCCAGCTGGTTGCAGGCGGCGGTGTCGCCAGCGAAGTCATCGAACAGCACGCCTCGATCGATATGGCGACACAGCTGCAGCCCGCAGGCCTGCTGATGCGCCACGGCAAGGTCGTGAACCTGGTGGACTTCGCTCCACTGGGCATCGAGAACGCATCGCCGCGCGCAGCGCAGGTTGCCGCGCCGCGCCCGCCGGTGATCGCAGTGCTGGGCACCTCGATGAACTCCGGCAAGTCCACCACCCTGGGATGCCTGGTCAACGGACTGGTCAACTCCGGCATGGAAGTTGCCGCAGGCAAGGCCACCGGCACGGGTGCCGGCAATGATCCGAACCTGTTCACCGATGCCGGCGCCTTCAGCGTCTGCGACTTCACCGACTTCGGCTTCCCAACCACCTACCGCTTGGACTACGAAACCGTGCGCGACCTGCTGGTGGCGATGATCCGCGAGCAAAGCGCCACCGGCGCAGACGCAGTGGTCATCGAGATCGCCGACGGGCTGTTCCAGGGCGAAACTTCCCGCTTGCTGCGCGACCCGATTTTCGCCGAGCATGTAGACCGCGTGCTGTTCAGCGCCCAGGACGCTTTGGGTGCCCAGGCCGGAGAGCGAATCCTGCGCGAAGCAGGCCTGGATGTTGCCGCGGTTTCCGGGGTGCTCACGGCCTCCCCGCTGGCCGCGATGGAAGCCCAGGCGCAGCTGTCCACCCCGGTCATCGGGACCTTCGACCTGTGCCAGGCAGAGGTTGCCGCCGCCCTGCTGCCAACCCGCTAGGAGCCAAGATGCTGGACCAGAAGATCGCCGTTGAGCAGCCGGCGCAGCCTGGGCGCCTGCCGGCCCTGGTAGCGCCCGGGCGGCGGATGCTGCTGGCCGGATTGCTCAGCCTGGGCATTCTCGCCGGCTTGCTCTCGATTGCCATCGGCTGGCTGATCGGACAGCTCTCGACCCGCATCAGCTGGGCAGCTCTTGGCGCGGTCCTGGGCTTGGTGGGATGCTTCTTCCTGGCCAAGTACGCTGAACGGGTGCTGGCCGAGAAGCTCGGCCAGCATTATGTGGCCCAGCTGCGCCGCGGGCTGGTCACGCACGCTTTGCGCAGTGCACGCGGTCCGTCCATGGGCATCACCATCGCCCGTTCCACCAACGACCTGTCCTCGATCCGCAACTGGATTGTGCAGGGCATGGTCCCGCTGGTCGCCGGCTTGCCATTGCTGATTGTCAGCGGTGCGGGCCTGTGGTTCCTGCATCCGCTCCTGGCCCTGAGCTTGGCCGCGACCCTGGTGCTCGAGGGCGTCCTGCTGGCGGCCTTGGCCGGGGGTACTTTCCTGAGCGCCAGGACCTTGCGCCGGCACCGTGGGAGCCTGGCCTCGCGCATTGCCGATACCGTCGCGGCGCGGACAGCTATTGCGGCCGGCGGCGGCGTGGAACGTGAAGTGCAAAGGGTGCAGGACTCCTCGCAGAAGGTGATCGATGCTTCGGTGCATCGCGCCCGGTTCGCCGCCGCCCTGCGTGGCGGGGCGCTGGCCATTCCGCTGCTGGGTACCGCGCTGGTTGTGGCAGCGGCCTCGATGGCGCAGCTTCCGCCAGCTGCCGTGGCGACCGCCCTGACGCTGATGGGAATTTGCGCAGGAACCCTGGGCGAGTGGGGCCGCGTGGTGGAGTACCGGCAGAATTACAAGGCGGGCCGGCGAATCATCGCGCCGCTGCTGGCCGAGCAGGAACGCTGGCGGGCCCGCGAAGAATCTTCGGCAAGCACCCGCGATGCCAAGGAGCTGATGCTCCAGCCTTCCTCGGTGCGCATCCAGGTGCCCGCAGGGATGGCCGACCAGTTTTCCACCCTGCGGGCACAGCCCGGGGAGCGAATTGCGCTGCGTGGAAGCCAGGGCCAATGCGCGGCGCTGCTTTCGGCCATTGCTACCGGCGCGCTGGTGCACGGCGCCGACCCGCAGGCCGGGGTGTGGATCGCCGAGGGGCGCAGCGAGGATCTGCCTGCTGCCGGCCGCCGCAAGCTCGTGGGCTCCGCATTGGAATCCATGGTTCCCGAGCGCGGAAGTGTCGCCCGTGCGCTGCGGTATCGCCATCCGGGCGCTTCGCTGCGCAAGGCCGTGGCGCTGGCTGAAACCTGCGGTTTGAAGATGGCCGATTTGCCCGGTGGGGCGGAAGCCCGCTTGCGCCGGGGCGGCGAACCGCTTAGTTCCGGGCAGCAAGCATCGTTGCTGGTGGCACGGGCGCTGTTGCGCGAACCGCCATTGCTGGTGGTCGATTCGCTGCTGACCCGCTTGCCCGATGGAGCCTACGGAGACGTGGCCGAACTGCTCAACGGCTATCCCGGGGTGCTGCTCTTCAGCGCCGGACTGCCTGGCATCAGGGAAACCGCCAGCTGGGACGCGCAGGCCTAGGAGCCGGCCGCCGGACGGGTAGCGCGAAGCCCGTCCACGGTGAGCAGCACGGCGCGCACCGTTTGCCCGCGATCCAGGCCGGTCTGTCCCGAGGCGCGCATCCGGGCGGTAAACAAGGCGGCACCGAAAATGCTGGTGGCTACCGAGAGCTTCTGGTCGGGCTCGAGCACGACCAGGCGTTCGAGCACCTCGATGATCAGCCCGGTCACCTGCGTGTGCAGCGGGGTGCTGGCGAACGCATTGGCGGTGTCCGCGCTCAGCTGCTCCTGCATCCACAGATGGGCAAAGGAGGGGTAGCTGGCGACGAAGTCCATGGAGAATTCCACCATCTGCCTCAGCGCAAGGTAGGGGTCTTCCCCGGAGGCCGCACGTGCCAGTTCGCCCATGAGCTTGTGCGCGCCGTAGCTGAGGATCTGGCTGACCAGCTCGTCTTTGGAACCGAAATTGTAGTAGACCGTGCCCTTGGAAACGCCGGCCGCGGCCGCGATCTCGTCCACCGAGACGGACTCGGGGGAGCGCGAACCGAGCAGCTGCATGGCCGCTTCGAAGAGCTTCTCCTTCGAATCCGTGGCCCGCACACGGCGGCGTTGGCCCGTTGGCGTTGTCATTCTTTCAGCTCCGGTTGCAGTGTTTTCAAGCTCCAGGTCTTGTTCTTGCGTACCGCAAGCATACTCAAGACTAGTCCAATGGCGGTGTAGAGCAGCAACGAACCGGCAACCGATGGCAGCACTCCCAGATCCGCGCCGTACATCAGGTGGCGCATGCCGATCACCACATTGCTCATGGGCAGGATCCGGTGCAGCAGGTGCAGCGAATCAGGCAAGGTCTCCCAGGGGAAGGTGCCGCCTGAGGTGACCAGCTGCAGGACCATCAGTACCAGCACCACGAACTTTCCAGCGGTGCCCAGCAGCGCGAAGCACCCCTGGATCAGCGCACTGAAGCATAAGGCAGAACCGGCCAGCAAAGCCCAGATCAGCCACGGGTGGGCGGCATGCAGTCCCAGCCCGAATCGCACCACCGCGTAGAGCAGGCTGGTTTGCAGCACTGCGATGGCGGCGAAGGGCAACCAGCCGCCGATGGAAATTTTCCAGTTGCTGCCGTTGGAAGCCAGCGCGCGCTTGGTCATCGGGCGCATCACCTGGGTCAGGATCAGCACGCCGATAAAGGTCGCCAGGGTCATGAAGAAGGGGGCAAGGCCTTCGCCGTAAGCCTGCGCTTCGGCCTGCTTGCTATTGGAGACAGCTACCGGATTGCCCATGACTTCGGCCAGTTGCCCGCTGGTGGACTTATCGGGGTTCGGCACCTTCCCGGTGCCGTCCTCCAGGCCGGCGGCCAATTCATCTGAACCGTCTTGCAGTTCTTCGGTGCCGTCCGAGAGCTCGCCGACTCCAGAGGAGAGCTGCACCAGTCCGTTGTGCAGGGCTCCGGTGCCGGCGAGCAGCGTGCCGGCACCCTGATCCAGTTGGCTTGCGCCGTCAGCCGCGTTGGTGGCGCCATTCAATGCGGACTGCTGGCCCTCGGCCAGGGTCTTTGCCCCGGTGTGGGCTTCGGCGGCGCCGGAGGCGAGCTTCGCCGAGCCTTGGGCTGCCGAGCCGATGCCCTTCGCGAGTGCAGGCATGGCGTCATCCAACGCCTTGGTGCCATCCGCGAGGGTGCCCAGGCCGGTGGCCAGCTGCTGGTTTCCTTCGGCTACCTGCGCCGATCCGTCGGCGAGGGTGTGCAGCTGCGTTTGCAGGGTAGATAACTCGGTATTGACCTGGGTCACTTTGGTATCCAAGGCATTGCCGAGCGTAGAATTCTGCACGCTTTGGCTGACCGTGCTCTGGATGGAATCAGCCTGGTCCTGGGTGAGCACGCCACTGCTGACCAACTCGTCCAGGCGCTGCTGCGTATCTTCCTTGACGCTATCCAGCTGCGTTTTCGTGTTGGCCTGCAGCTGGTCGATTACCGCGATGGCCTCATCTGCCGTGCTGGCCAGCTGCTGGTTGCCGTCTGCGACCTGCTGTGAACCGGCAGCAAGCTGGTCGGCGGCTTCTTTCGCGCTGGCGGCGCCTTGATCCAGCTTCGAGACGGAACCGGGCAGCGCTTTGGTCTGCGTCTTCAAGGTGTGCAGACCGTCGCTCAGCTCTTTGCTGCCGTCGGCCAGCTGCGCGGTGCCGTCGGCCAGTTCGGCGCTGCCGTCGCGCAGCCGGGTTTGGCCGTCGACCAGTTGGCCCAACCCTCCCGACAGGTCGGCGGTGCCATTCTTCAGGGTCTTGGTGCCCGAGTTCAGCTCGGTGCTGCCATCGACGAGCTTGGTGGTGCCATCGGCCAAGGTGACCACGCCATCGCCCAGTCGCAGGGTGCCATCGTAGAGCTTCCCGGCGCCGTCTGCGGCTTCGCCCATCGAATCGTGGATGTCCACGAATCCGGCGATCATCGCCGAAGCCGTTTCGGTTCCCACTTCCTGGGCGACCGAGGTGCGCACCGTGGTAGCCAGCGTTTTGGCGAAGTTGGACACCATGAAGTTATTGGCATCGTTGGTCAGCAGCTCGATGTTGGCCTGTTCGGCATCATCGAAATCGCCCGGCGAGACCAGGGCCGAGGAAAAGTCCTCGGGCAGGATCAGCGCAAAGGCGTACTGGCCGGTGGCCACGGCCTGCTCGGCTTCCGCCTTGGAATCCACGTGCGCCCAGCTGAAGGTGCCGTCGTCTTCCAATTCCTCGACGACGTCGTCGCCGACTCGGGTTTTCTCGCCGTTCTGTTCGGCGCCTTCATCCAGATTGACCACGGCGGCCGTGACCTTGTCGAGGTTTCCCTGGGGGTCCCAGTTGGCGTAGAGGTAGAGCGCGCCATAGAGCAGCGGAACGCAGGTGACCGCGATGAGCGCCAGTTTGGGCAAGGTGCCGCGGCTCATCCGCTTGAGCTCGGAGAGGGCAAGTCGCAAAGTTGTCATGGTCTATTCCTTTGCTTCGCACTGAACAGCGTCAGCAAGTTCGTCGGCTGGGAGGAAGAAGTCGTGGTTGTCCGCGATGCCCTTGGCCTTGGCCAGATGATCCAGGCCCAGATCGAGTTCGCCTTGGATGAACCCGGTGGATGGATCGGGCAGCGGGAGCACTGCGGGTTCCGGGTCGGCGGCCTGCCCGGTTTGCTGCTGCCAGCACTGGGGCAGCCGGCTGACGATAGCCAGGACTGCGAATTCCCGATGAGAGGAAGCGAAGTTCTCCAGGGTCTCGAGCCAATGCTCGTCTTCCAGATCGTGCCGGTCCGGTGAATCGACGATGAGCAATTCAAGACGGGGATTCTCGGCAGCCAGCAGGAGCTGGAGCTCGAAGAGGCGCCCCGGATCGATGGCATCGCTCCAGCAGCTGGCGATATCGTCGAATCCATGCTGCGCCATCCACTTCCTGGCGCCGGGCTTGCGCCAGCTTGGCCCCGGGATCAGCCCCAGATCTTCTGCGACAAGATCGCAAACCTTCAAGTGGGATTCGGGTTCATTGATCCCCGGCGAATCGACCAGAGCGCTGTGCTTGCGCAGGGTTCGCAGCTTCGGATCCGCATTCCACACCACCGTCCCGGAGCTGGGTGCCATGCGTCCGCTCAGTACAAGGGCCAGCGCGGTCCGGGAAATCTGCGGCTCGGATACCAGCAGCTGCAGTTCACCTCTTTGCAGTTGCACGGAGGTGGGCCCCACGAGCTGGTCGTGGCGTCCCTTGACGGTAATGGAATCTGCGGTAAGCACAGTTAAAGACTAATTGAACTGACCAGTCAGTTCAATTAGTGAAAAGATTCCTTTAATCACTACTGGACGTAAAGCGTTTGATGACCTTTGATGGTTGTTGGGTACGTCACGAAAAAGCGGGGCAGAGTTCAGGTGCAGTTAATCGGGCTTTGCTTACCTTGGAACCAGGCCCATGCACGCGGCAGGGCCGCCGCTGCTTGAATATCTACCTAGGGAAAAACATGATCAATAGACGTCCCACTCGCATCGCTGCCGCGGTGCTGGGAACCGCGCTTGCGGTTTCGAGCTTCTCGGCGGCGCACGCCGATACTGCCGAAATCACCCCCATCGAACAGATCCAGGGGACCGGCGACAGCTCACCCATGGCTGGCCAGGACGCAACTGTGCGCGGTGTTGTCACCGGAGCCTACGCCGACGGCGGATTCCGCGGTTTCTATCTGCAGAGCGCTGGCAGCGGCGTAGATGCCTCGGGCCAGGCGAGCTCGGCGATCTTCGTGTACGCGCCGGACGAGGTTTCCTCGGTGAGCGTCGGCGACCATGTCCAGGTTTCTGGCGAAGTGTCCGAATACTATGGCTTGACCCAGCTCAAGGCCGGCAGCGTCGAGGTGCTCGATGAACCGGCGCAGGGCGTCAAGCCGCTGGCGATTTCGCTGCCGAGCAGCGATGCCGAGCGCGAGCGCTTTGAATCCATGCTGATCGAGCCGCAGGGCGAGTTCACCGTCTCGGACAATTACTCGCTGAACCAGTACGGCGAGCTGAGCCTGGCCATGGGCACCAGCGAGATCCTGCCCGGCGAACGGCTGCTGCGCCAGCCAACCGATGTCTTCAAGCCGGGCAGTGCCCAGGCCAAGGCTCTCGCGGCGGAAAACGAGCAGCGCTCGATCGTGGTCGATGACGGGGCCACGCTGAACTTCTCCACCAGCAAGAACAAGCAGATCGCCCTGCCGTACATCGACGCGCAGCAGCGCGTCACCGTAGGCGCTGACGCATCCTTCATCGCACCGGTCATTTTGGACTACCGCTACGATATGTGGCGTTTGCAGCCGCAGGGCCAGGTGGTCGGCGCCGATGATGCTGATATCGCCGTGAACTTCGAGCAGGTCGACAACGACGCTCCGCAAGAGGTGGGCGGCAATGTCAGCGTTGGCAGCTTCAACGTGCTGAACTACTTCACCACTACCGGCGACATGCTCGATGGGTGCTCGTACTACACCGACCGCGAGGGCAATCCGATCAATGTCCGCGGTGGTTGCGATGCGCGCGGCGCGGCGACCGCTGAAAGCTTTGAGCGCCAGCAGTCCAAGATCGTTGCCGCACTGGGCAAGTTCACCGCAGACGTGGTGGTCCTGGAAGAAATCGAGAACTCGGCACGCTTCGGACAGAACCGCGATGCCGCCCTGGCTCACTTGGTCAACGAGTTGAACCAGGAAGCTGGCCAGAAGGTTTGGAGCTATGTCCCGACCCCGTCCGTTGTGCCCGCTGACGAAGATGTTATCCGCACCGCGATCATCTACCGCGACAAGGCCGTGAAGCCCATCGACGAGTCGGTCATCCTCGACGATCCAGCATTCGTGAACGCCCGGGATCCATTGGCCCAGGCTTTCCAGCGTGTTGGCGGAAACCAGAACACCCGCTTCCTGGTCGTTGCCAACCACTTCAAGTCCAAGGGCTCGGATCCTGCTGATGGATCGGGCAATGCCGACAGCGGCGATGGCCAGGGCGCTTGGAACGAAGCCCGTGTCGGCCAAGCGGAAGCGCTGGTTGGCTTCGCGGACGAGCTGAAGAAATCGCGCAATACCGACCAGGTGCTGCTGGCGGGGGACTTCAACTCCTATTCGGCTGAAGATCCGATGCAGGTTCTGGTTGAAGCCGGTTACGTGGACCTGGGCGCCGCAGCCGATTCCCAGAGCTACCTCTACGACGGCTTGGTGGGCTCGCTGGACCACATCTTCGCTTCGGAGAAGCTGGCGGGCAAGGTGACTGGAGAAGACATCTGGAACATCAACGCCCTTGAATCCGTGGGCTACGAATACAGCCGCTACAACAACAACATCACTAACCTGTTCGCGGCTGACCAGTACCGTTCCTCGGATCACGACCCGGTGCTCGTCGGACTGCAGCTGGATAAGAAAAACTGACTTTTCCCGCCTGCGCGGTGGCCGGGCGCTCTTCTTCCCTGAAGAGCGCCTGGCCACCTTCTTTTAACCCGCTTTGGGGAACCCAAAGGGGTGCTGGCTGCGGGGCGGAGAATTCTTTGGGGAAAAGGCTTGACAGAAAACTTCCATCGTGGAGAATTGTTGGAGAAGATTTGTGAGAGCGCTCACAAAATGTTTGGCAGAGTCGCTTTCATTGTTTCAGGCATCCAGGAAATCGCAGGAATTTTCTTTTTTGCCGTATTTTGAGAGCGCTCTCAAACTTGTTGGCGCTCGCCCGCTCGCACGATTCATATCCGAAATGGAGTCACCGTGAAACCCTCACGCAAATCCCCACTGGCACTGGCCACGGCCGTTGCCGGAAGCATCGCCCTGGTAGCAACCGGCTGCGCAGCCGACGCAAGCAAGGATGCCCAGCCGGCCTCGGCTGATAACCCGGTCACGCTGACCGTGACGACCTTCGGCACCCAGGGACTGGACCCGCTGTACGAGAAGTACCAGAAGGAAAACCCTGGAATCACCATCGAAGCCACCAACATCGACACCGGTGGCAACGCGTTGACCGACTGGAAGACCAAGCAGGCTGCGGGTGCTGGCCTGCCAGATGTCCAAGCAGTGGAAGAAGGCTGGCTGGGCCAGGTGATGTCGGTTGCAGATTCCTTCACCGATCTGCGCGAGTTCGGTGCCAATGAGGTAGCGGGGGATTGGGTTGACTGGAAGGTCAAGCAGGCCACCGACCCAGAAGGCCGCGTCATTGGCTACGGTACGGACATTGGGCCGATGGGCATCTGCTTCAATGCCAAGCTGTTCAAGGACGCTGGCATGCCCAGCGAGCGCGAAGAAGTTGCCGAGCTGCTTGGTGGCGACGACGCAACCTGGGAAGATTTCTTCAAGGCAGGCAACGAGTATGTGAAGAAGACCGACAAGGCCTTCTACGACCAGTCCGGTTTCGTCTGGAATTCCATGGTCAATCAGCTCGACGAGGGCTACTACAAGGCTGACGGATCACTGAATATCGAGGGCAACGCCGAACTGCGCGAGCGCTGGGACCTGCTCTCCGATGCTGCGTCCAAGGGGCTGTCGGCCAACCAGACCCAGTGGGACTGGGGCAAGGGCCAGGCCTTCGTTGACGGTTCCTTCGCCGTCATGCCTTGCCCGGGCTGGATGCTTGGCACGGTCAAGGGCCAGGTTGAGGGTGCCGGCGGAGACTCCAGCGCAGGCTGGGACTTCGCAGATGTCTTCCCGGGCGGCGCGGCCAACTGGGGCGGCTCGTTCCTGACCGTGCCGACCACCTCCGAGCACCCGGCCGAGGCTGCGAAGCTCGCCCAGTACCTGACCAGCGCATCGTCGCAGGCGACCTCATTCGAGGAAGCCGGCACGTTCCCTTCGAACCTGGAAGCGCAGAAGTCCGATGCAGTGACCGGCACGAATGAGATGAGCGAATTCTTCAATAACGCACCGGTGGGCGAAATCCTGGGCAACCGCGCCAACGGCGTCCAGGCCCAGTACAAGGGCCCTCAGGATTCGGTGATCCAGGAGCAGGTCTTCGGCCCGGCTATCAAGGCGATCGATGCTGGCAGCGACAGCGAGACCGCCTGGAACAAGGCCCTCTCCACCCTGCAGGAACTGGAAATCAAGTAATCCCGTAGCCCGCTTCGAATCCAGGCAAGGGCCGCGGCACGCAACGAGGTTGCGGCCCATGCCTGGACAGCTACTGCAGCAGGAAAGATGCCACTGATGAGCACCACAACACACGATGCCCCGGAACAAGACCGGGACGCCAGCGCGCCCAGTCCGCAGCCCCAGCGTTGGAACAAGGGGAACAATGCTCCGGCCGGGGCTAAGCCGGCCGAGACCAGGGACGAGCGCAAGACGCGCCGCCGGCACCTTCGCGGGCGGTGGGATTTCAAGTACTCCCCATATCTCTACATCTCGCCTTTCTTCATCCTCTTCGGCCTGGTGGGCCTGTTCCCCCTGATCTACACGTTCGTCGTCTCGATCAATGACTGGGATCTGCTCGGCGGAGCAGGAGCCTGGATCGGCCTGGAAAACTACAAAGCCGAACTGACCTCTCCGCTGTTCTGGAATTCCCTGTTCAACACCTTCAGCATCTTCCTGCTTTCGGCCATCCCGCAATTGGTGATCGCGACGTTCATCGCGGCCATGCTGGACCAGAACATCCGCGCCAAGACCTTCTGGCGCATGAGCGTGCTGGTTCCCTACGTGGTCACGCCGGTGGCCGTCACACTGATTTTCTCCTCGGCATTCGACGAGCAGTATGGCGTGCTGAACAACCTGCTGGCCGCCGTGAATATCGACCCGATCGCGTGGAAGACCGAGGTCTTCCCGTCGCATATGGCTATTGCGACCATGGTGAACTGGCGCTGGACCGGCTACAACGCGCTGATCCTGCTGGCAGCCATGCAGGCGGTGCCACGCGAACTGCATGAATCGGCGGCCATCGACGGCGCCGGCGTGATCCGCCGCTTCTTCTCGATTACCTTGCCCAGCATCCGCCCCACGATGATCTTCGTGATCATCACTGCCACTATCGGCGGCCTGCAGATCTTCACCGAACCCAAGCTGTTCAACCCCAGCAGCTCGGTTCCAGGCGGCCCGGACCGCCAGTACCAGACCACGGTGCTCTACCTCTGGGACCTGGCATTCAATCGCGGGGACTTCGGACGCGCTTCGGCCGTGGCCTGGATCCTCTTCCTGATCATCATCGTGATCGGCGTGATCAATTTCCTGATCTCCGGATCCATCGCTTCCTCGGCCGACAAGAAGGGCGCCGGCAGCACTGGCAGAACCCGAGCGGCACGTCGGGCAGCTGCCCGAGCCCAAGCCAAAGCAGCAAAGCCGGCCAACGGAACGCAGAGCGGAAGTGCAGCAAATGAGTAATGCAACAGTGGAACGCCCCGCGCGCCAGGTCCGTGCGCCCCAGCGCCGCGGCAATAACTTCTCCATGGACCGCCGTCCTGGCTTCCTCACCTACGGAATCCTGCTGGCCTTCCTCATCGGCAGCACCTATCCGCTGTGGTACTCGTTCGTCATCGGTTCCTCCACCGGTGCGGTGTTCGCCTCGGCGTACCCGCCGCTGCTGCCAGGCGGCCAGTTCTGGACCAATGTCGCCGAGGTCCTGGACTCCGTCGATTTCTGGGCGGCCCTGGGCAACAGCATCATCGTCTCCTCGGTGATCACCTTCTCGGTGGTTTCCTTCTCCACCCTGGCAGGCTACGCTTTCGCCAAATTGCGCTTCCGCGGACGCCAGGGGCTGCTGGTCTTCGTGATCGCGACCTTGGCCGTGCCCACCCAGCTGGGCATCATCCCGATGTTCATGATGATGAAGCAATTCGGCTGGACCGGCTCGCTGGGAGCCATCATCATCCCGACCCTGGTCACTGCCTTCGGCGTATTCTTCATGCGCCAGTACCTGGTGGAGAACATCCCCGATGAACTGATTGAGGCCGCCCGCGTGGATGGCGCCTCCATGATCGGCACCTTCTGGCATGTCGGGGTTCCAGCGGCTCGCCCGGCGATGGCGATCCTGTCGCTGTTCACCTTCATGACCGCCTGGACCGACTACCTGTGGCCCATGCTGGTGGCACCGCAGAACCCAACCTTGCAGGTGGCGTTGAGCCAACTGCAGTCTGCCCGATACGTTGACTACACCATCGTGATGACTGGGGCCCTGCTGGCCACGATCCCGCTGCTGGTGCTCTTCATACTTGCAGGCAAACAACTTGTATCCGGAATTATGGCAGGAGCTGTAAAGGGCTAATGATGAACCACCTATCCCAAAAATTCGCGTGGCCTAAGGAATTCTTGTGGGGCTCGGCTACGGCAGCAGCCCAGATCGAAGGCGCTGGCCATTCCTACGGCAAGGAAGATTCGGTCTGGGACGCCTTCGCCCGCAAGGAAGGGGCCATCGCAGGAGGTGAGAACCTCGAAGTCGCAGTGGACCACTACCACCGCTACCGCGAAGATGTGCAGCTCATGCGCGAACTGGGCCTGGACTCCTACCGGTTCTCCACCAGCTGGGCTCGCGTGGTCCCCGGGGGCCGCACCGTGAACCCCGAAGGCCTGGATTTCTACTCCCGGCTGGTCGACGAGCTGCTGGAGAATGGCATCCTGCCGTGGCTGACGCTCTACCACTGGGATCTGCCGCAGGCATTGGAAGATCGCGGTGGCTGGACCAACCGCGAGACCTCCTACAAATTCCTCGAATACGCGGAGACTGTGCATGAAAAGCTCGGCGACCGCGTGAAGCACTGGACGACGTTCAACGAACCGCTGTGCTCTTCGCTGATTGGCTACGCCGCCGGCGAGCATGCCCCGGGACGCCAAGAACCTCAAGCGGCGCTGGCAGCGGTGCACCACCAGCATCTGGCCCACGGGTTGGCCACCGCCCGACTGCGCGAACTGGGCGCGGAGCATATCGGCATCACGCTGAACCTGACCAATGCGGTCCCGAATAATCCCGGCGATCCGGTGGATCTGGAAGCAGCGCGCCGCGTCGACGCATTGTGGAACCGCATGTACCTGGACCCTGTCCTGCGCGGTTCCTATCCCGAAGACCTACTTGAAGACGTCCGGGGTTTGGGGCTGGCTGAAGTCATTGAAGCAGGGGACCTGGAGATCATCTCGCAGCCAATCGACTTCTTGGGCGTGAACCACTACCACGATGACAACGTTTCAGGCCATCCGCTGCCCGCCGGCCAGCCGCAACCCGTGGTGCCTACCGATTCGCCGAAGTCTTCGCCTTTTGTCGGCAGCGAGTATGTGACCTTCCCGGCACGCGACCTGCCGCGCACGGCCATGGGCTGGGAAGTGAATCCTGAAGGGCTGCGCGTGCTGTTGAACCGGTTGAACCGGGACTACGCTAACCTTCCGTCGCTGTACATCACGGAGAACGGCGCTTCCTACACCGATACGGTGACGGAGGCCGGAACCGTTGAAGATCCCGAACGCGAGGAATACATCCTCAACCACCTTGATGCTGTGGCCCGCGCGATAGAAGACGGTGTGGATGTCCGCGGATACTTTGTCTGGTCTTTGCTGGACAATTTCGAATGGGCTTGGGGCTACGCGAAGCGCTTTGGCATTATCCACGTCGATTACCAGACCCAGGTGCGAACGATTAAGAATAGTGGCAAGGCCTACGCAGGGTTGATTGCCGCAAACCGTACAATGGCATAACACCTGAGCATGATGGTCCGCAGCCTGCCGATGGTGCTGCGGACCATCATCGTGTTTCACCGACGGACTACTGCAAGGCACCTGGATAAAGATCATGATCATGCACGAAGCGCGGAGCCCGAAACCGACCCTCGAGTTGGTGGCAGAACGCGCAGGTGTCTCACGGGCCACGGTCTCCCGTGTAGTGAATGGCTCGGATCGGGTGAAGCCAGGGGCTCGCAAGGCTGTTGAATTGGCGATCCGCGAATTGAACTACGTGCCTAACCGTGCCGCCCGTTCCCTGGCGCAGGGCCGGACCAATTCCATCGCCTTGGTGGTTCCCGAGAACACGGCGAAGTTCTTCGCAGACCCGTACTTCGCCAAGGTCGTCCAGGGCGCTGCCCAGTACCTGGCCGATACCGAATTCATGCTCACCTTGCTGCTGTCCACCGAAGCGGATCCGGTGAAAACTACCCGTTACCTGCAAGGCAGCAATGTGGATGGCGCGCTGGTGCTTTCGCACCACGCGGATGACCGTTCCTATGCGGATCTCGGAACTGTGTTGCCCATGGTTTATGGCGGACGCACCATGAGCACCGATCAAAAGGACATCTATGTTGTCGATATCGACAACATCGCCGCCGCCAGGCAAGCGACTGAGGTCATCCTTGGCCAGGGGCGCACCAAGCTGGCAATTATTGCCGGGCCACAGGACATGGGCGCGGGACTGGACCGTTTGGTGGGATTCAAGCAGGCAGTTGAACGCGCGGGCCTGGAGCCTGCGGCTATTGAGATCGGCGACTTCACCCCGGCTAGCGGACGGCGCATCATGCAGCAGCTGCTGGACGCGGATGTTGCGGTAGACGGCCTGTTTGCCGCCAGTGCCCAGATGGGCTTCGGAGCTTTGCAGGCCCTAGGGGAAGCTGGTGTGAAAGTGCCGGAGGACATTTCGGTAACGTCCGTTGATGATGACTCTTTCGCGCGAAGCTCGACACCGCCGTTGACGACCATTGCGCAGAACCCGGAGCGCCAGGGCGAAATCATGGCGGAACTGTTGATCAAACGCATCAACGGAGAACAGGTACCCGAGTGGAGCATCATGGACACGAAATTGGTGTTGCGCGCTTCGCACTAGTCTGTTGCGGCACCGCTGCCGTTCCCCGCCGGGATTTAACAAAAAAATTCCCACTCGATCGAGTGGGAATTTTCAGTTGGTGCGCCCAAAGGGATTCGAACCCCTGACCTTCTGTTCCGTAGACAGACGCTCTATCCAGCTGAGCTATGGGCGCATATTCATTTATTAGCCGTCTTGACGACTTGAATAACTTTACACGAGATTTCCGGGGAGCAAGAACCAAAACAGCAAAAAGTGCCGTGATTCACAAAATAACTAGTCGACTACGGAATCACTGGGATTGGAAGCCGAATGATCGTGCAAGATCGCTTGGTAGAGGTTGTGGTTCTGCCAGCGTCCTTCGATCTCCAGATAGTTCGGCGCCATGCCAATTCGGACGAAGCCGTTCTTTTCAAGAACGCGCTGCGAGCCGTAATTGTGGGGGAGCGTACTGGCTTCCAGCCGGTGCAAGCCCAGATCGTTGAGCGCCACCGTGCGCAAGGTGGCCACGGCTCGGGAAGCCAAGCCCCGCCCGGTGTATTCATGATCGATCCAGTAGCCCAGGCTGGCGCTTTGGAATGCGCCACGGGCCACTCCGCTGATATTAAAGCGTCCGATGAGCGCATCCCGTTCGAAGAGCCCGAAGGGAAAGGCCAATCCGCTTCGGCGCGCTTCTGAGGCGGCTGCGAGGTGTGCCGCTTGCCGCGTCTCGGTGAAGAATTCTGCGGGGCGAGCCGGCTCCCAGGGCTCCAGGTGCTGTCGATTGCGCTGGTAGGACTCAGCGACTTGCTTTGCGTCGGCGACTTCCAGCAGGCGCAGGCTGAGCTGGCCGCCTAGAGCAAGCTGTGTCATCGGGCAATCCTTTGGGGGAAACAAAAAATTCCCACTCGAGCGAGTGGGAATTTTTCAGTTGGTGCGCCCAAAGGGATTCGAACCCCTGACCTTCTGTTCCGTAGACAGACGCTCTATCCAGCTGAGCTATGGGCGCATATTCTTTTGTGTGGCTTGTTCTCACGAACCTCGAATAACTATACAGGTCGATTTCGCGCTGTACAAATCGACGGGCAAAGCTAGTGGGTCCAGATGAACATAAGGTTATGTGAAGACGTTGAAAGGGTACCGGTCTACGTGACCTTCGTCACATAATCGAGTCAATTCGTTTAGACCAACCCCCGGAATTTCGGGAATTTTTTCCTTCTGGTCCTCCGGGTTTCACTTTCATGAGGTTTCGATCACACGGCGCTGGAGTTGAGCACCTAATAGCCTTGATTTATTGCAAGTTCAGCCCAATGGAGGGAATGGATAATGAGCACGAGCTCGGATCAGAACGTTATCAGCGCAGCACCTACTTCGCACGAGAAGTTGGCATCCTGGGTTGAGGAAGTTGCCGCACTGACGAAGCCGGATCGTGTTTATTGGGTTGATGGGTCAGCTGAAGAAAATGATCGCCTGACTGCCGAGCTGGTTGAAGCCGGCACCTTGGTCAAGCTGACCGATCCGAACTTCCCTAACTCTTACGCTGGTTTCTCGGACCCCAAGGATGTGGCCCGAGTCGAAGAGCGCACCTTCATCTGCTCCGAAAAGGAAGAAGATGCAGGCTTCACCAATAATTGGGAAGACCCAACCAAGATGAAGTCCATGCTCAGCGGCCTGTTCGATGGCTCGATGCGCGGACGCACCATGTACGTCATCCCATTCGTCATGGGCCCGCTGAACGCGGAAGTGCCTGCCTACGGCGTGGAGATCACCGATTCCGCCTACGTCGTTGCCTCGATGCGCATCATGGCCAAGATCGGCAATGAAGTACTGCGCAAGATGGAAGCCGAGGACGCATTCTTCGTTCCAGCGCTGCACTCGGTAGGTGCACCCCTGGAGCCGGGCCAGGAAGATGTTGCCTGGCCATGCAACGAAGACAAGTGGATCGTGCACTTCCCCGAAGAGCGCGCCATCATGTCCTACGGTTCGGGCTACGGCGGCAACGCGCTGCTGGGCAAGAAGTGCTACTCGCTGCGCATCGCCTCGGCGATGGCCCGCGATGAAGGCTGGCTCGCAGAGCACATGCTCATCCTGAAGCTGACCAGCCCGCAGAACAAGTCGTACCATATTGCCGCGGCATTCCCTTCGGCCTGCGGCAAGACCAACCTGGCGCTGCTGGATCCAACCATTGAAGGCTGGAAGACTGAGACCCTGGGCGATGACATCAACTGGATGCGCATCGGCAAGGACGGCGAGCTGCGCGGCGTTAACCCCGAATACGGCCTGTTCGGCGTGGCGCCAGGCACCGGCTGGTCCACCAACCCGAACGCGATGCGCGCCATCTCCAAGGGCAACAACATCTTCACCAATGTTGCGCTGACCGATGACGGCGGCGTCTGGTGGGAGGGCATGACCGACGAGGCTCCTGCGCACCTGACCGACTGGTTGGGCAACGACTGGACTCCTGAATCCGGCCGTCCGGCAGCGCACCCTAATTCGCGCTTCTGCACCCCGATCGACCAGGTCGACATGCTTTCCGAGGACTACTACTCGCCTAACGGCGTGAAGATCGATGCGATCCTCTTCGGCGGCCGCCGCAAGACCACCATTCCGCTGGTGACCGAAGCCCGCAGCTGGACCAACGGCATCTTCATGGGTTCGACCCTTTCCTCCGAGACCACCGCAGCCGCTGCAGGTGCGACCGGAGTGATTCGCCGTGACCCGATGGCGATGCTGCCATTCATCGGCTACAACGCAGGCGACTACCTGAACCACTGGGACAAGATCTCGAACAAGCTCAACCCAGAGCAGATGCCGAAGATCTTCCTGGTCAACTGGTTCCGCCGCACGGCTGACGGTGGCTTCGCGTGGCCAGGGTTCGGCGACAATTCGCGTGTGCTCAAGTGGGCTGTCGAGCGTATCGAAGGCACCGCGGACGCCCGGGAAACCATCATCGGAAACGTCCCGACCGGCGAGTCCCTGGATTTGGCTGGCCTTGAAGGGTTCACCCCAGCCGACGTTGAAGCGGCAGTAGCCGTCAACAAGGATGAATGGGCTACCGAAGTCGAGGCCATCGAAGAGTGGTACGCCAAGTTCGGCGATGCGCTGCCGGCTTCGCTGCGTGCAGAGCTCGACGGCTTGAAGGATCGCCTGAACGCATAGTTGACTAGGATCTCCAGCAGATCCGCACATGGGAACGCCCCGGTGACTGGAATTCCAGTCACCGGGGCTTTCTCGTGCGCCACGGAGGAATTGTCACAATCCGGGTACAGTTTCCACACGCCGGGGCAAAGTGGGTGCAAAATCAACTATTTATGAAAAGATTGCTCTATGGTTTTGGCACGATTGATTCTCGGGCTGCTGTGCTTGTCGCCCATGACTGGCTACGAGCTCAAGAAGCACTTTGACTCCTCTATTAACCACTTCTGGAACGCAGACAAGGCGCAGATCTATCGCACTTTGGCGCAGCTGGTGGACAAGGGGTATGCCACCGTGCGCACCGTCGCGCAGTCGAATTACCCTGACCGCCAGGAACACCACATCACGGAAACGGGACGTGCGGCACTGGCCCAGTGGCTTTCTGCTGGTGCGGTGCAGTCTCCCGAGCGTGATCCTTTCATGGGGCAGGTGTTCTTCGCCGCCGAACTCGAACGCGATGATATCCAGAGCTTGCTGGAGGAACGCCGCCAAGCCACGCAGTTCATCCTCGATGACTACCTCTCCCAGCGCGAAGGCATTGACATGCGAGCCGCTGCGGACCGTCGCAGCTTCTTGATGGCTGCCACACTTGACCATGCAATCCGACAACAAGCCGCGGAGCTGGAATGGCTCGACGCGGTATTGGAGTACTTGCCATGACTGCAGCCAAAGACCAGAACAAGACCCCTGCAAGCGGTGCCGGGCGCGATGCCACCGATTATCCGGAAGTGCATCCCGGGCGGCATCACGATGGGCAACGGTCGATGAAGACCCTGGTCTTCCTCCACGGCGGAAACGTCGGCAACTGGAGCTGGGACCCGCAGGTTCTGGCCTTTGGCGACTGCAACATCCTGACTCTGCACCTGCCGGCCTTTGGCGCCCGGTTCGAGGAGACCTGGGATGGCCTGGAATCCGCCGCCGATGATGTCGCAGCCTTGATCGCCGACGAGGTTTCCGAAGGCGGCGTGCACCTGGTTGGCATTTCCCTGGGCGGAGTGATTGCTTTGCACGTGGCCGCACGGCATCCGGAGCTCGTTGACTCCGTGCTGATTACCGGCACTCCGGTGACCGGTGTGGGCCAGGCGGCCCGGGCTTTCCAACGGATGCAGCTCAAGCTCATTGGCAGCGAGTGGTTCTGGCGTTTCCAGGCTGGTGCCTACGGAATGGTGGATGATGAGCGCGAGCTGTTCACCGAGCACGGCGTGAAGCTCAAAGCCGAGAACATGCGGGCCATCATGGACGAGATGGACCCGGGGGGATTGCCGCAGAAGCTCGGCTCCTACCGGGGCCCGGTACTGGCCCTCGCTGGAGCCAAGGAGCCGAAAGTTGTGCAGAAATCCTTTGACGCGCTGCGCGCAAGGCTCCCGCAGGTGATCACGCGCGTGGTTCCGGGCATGCACCACCAATGGAATATCGAGAACCCGATCCTGTTCAACTCGGTGCTGCGCAAGTGGATTTCCGATGCGGGTCTGCACCAGATCCTAGTTGATCCGCAGGCTGCGAAGCCGGCACCCGGCGCGAAAGCAACACCGGTGGAACAAGCCGCTGAAGCGCCGGCGAATCAGGACCTGGAAGCCGGGGAGCCCGCGCCGCCAGTTCAAGAAGCCGGGCAGAAGAAGCCTGGCAGGTTCGCCGGGAAAATCGATCCTCGAAAGCTGGACCCGAAAAAGTTCGATTTGAAGAAGAAGGCACCGAAACAGGGTGGCAAGCCGGATCCTCCTGCGGATACCGGAAAATAAAGGCAAAAAAAGTGCTGCAGGCGGATTCCCCATGGATCCACCTGCAGCACGGCTCTGTCACCAGGAAGCTAGGCGGCGAGCCATACATCCGGGCCGAAGACTTCGTAGTGGATACGCTCGGCCGGGATGCCGGCTTCCAGCGCCTGGTTGCGCATTGCATGCATGAATGGCAGCGGGCCGCACAAGTAGACCTGGGCATTCCCGGTCAGTGCGCCGGCGAGATCCATGTAGCCGGACGTGGCGTTCAGCCCCTCCGGCAATTCCCCGCGTTCGAACCAGGTGCTGATGGTGGCTTCTGGCAGCTTGCCGATGGATTCGAGCATCTGCTCGCGCAATGGCCAGGCGGTGGCCGTCTGGTCTGCGTGCAGCACGGTGACCTTGCGGGTGGAGCCGCGTGCGGCCAGGGTCTGCAACGCGGCCGCACTCGGGGTGCAGCCGATTCCGGCGGTGGCGATCACCAGCGGCGAGCCATCGTCATCGATGACCAGGTCGCCATACGGATTCGATAGTTCCACCACGTCGCCGAGTTTCAGGCCATGGTGGATCACGGGGGAGAATTCGCCGTTCACATCCAGTTTGACCGTGACGGTGCGGCGGTCGGTTCGCTCGATGTCGCCGCTCAAGGTGTACTGGCGAACCTGGCGCAGGCCGTCGGCCATCGGCATGCGGACCGAAACGAATTGGCCCGGCTTGGCGACGGTGGCAGGGGTCCGGTCAGCTGGCTCGAAGCTGAAGCAGACCGAATCAACGCCGGTTTCGATGCGCTCGACAAGCTTCCACGGGGTGTAGATCTCGGCGTTGGCCTGCTGCGCGTACAAGCCTTTCTCGATCTTGACCAGCGCGTGGGCCATCAGCCAGTAGACCTCGGTCCAGGCCTCGGCGATCTGCGGAGTCAGCGCCTCGCCCAGGTCTTCGGCGATGGCGTCGAAGAGGTGCTTGTAGACGATGGGGTACTGCTCCTCGGCGACACCGAGGGAAGCGTGCTTGTGGGCTACGCGCGCGAGCATGGTTTCCGGGGTGGTGCCCGGGTACTTGACCAAGTAGGTTGCGAAGACTGCGATGGATCCCGCCAAGGCCTGCTGCTGGGTGCCGTTCTTCTGGTTCGAACGGGAGAAGATTCCGTCGAGCAGTTCCGGGTGCGCGGTGAACAGGCGGTTGTAGAAGTTCGGGGTAATGCTGGAAATGCGCTCTGCGATGATTGGCAACGTGGCTTCAACGACCGGGAAGGACTTCGTGGACAGCATCGGGTCTCCTTGGCGTAGGCGATAACTTGTATTACAGATACAAGATTTATGATTCATTTCTACGCCTAGTAGAAAAGGATTGCAAATCCACCGGCCGGTATTCGTAACAGAAATCGGCGATGCGACCCCCGGGGGGACGCAGGGGAATCAGGAAAGGGCGCGCACCGTCGGGAAGGGGAGCGCCGTGAAGGGCATCGCGGATGATGCCGGGCAGATGTCCTGGATGGTCAGCGGGTCCAGGGAAGCGTAGAAAGCTTCGCGAGCCTGCCGGAAGACTGCCCGCAAGCGGCAGTTGCCCGAAAGCGGGCAGTTGGATTGCGCGTCATGATCGGAGCAATCCACAATATCGGTGCGCTTGTCCAACTTGCGCAGCAGTGAGCCGAGGGAAAAATCCAGTGCTCCATCGCTCAGCTGCGCGCCGCCATTGCGGCCGCGGGTGACCTGCAGGATTCCCAGCGTGCGCAGTTCCAGGACGGCTTTGGCCACGTGGTTGTAGGGAACCCCCACGGACTCGGCGATCTGGCGGCTGGTCAGTTGCCCGGTGCCGGGCGTTGCAAGGACCATGACGGTTCGCAAGCATACGTCGGTGAAGGCACTGAGTTTCATGATTCCTACTTTACGTGGGAAAAGCATTCCGGGGTCAGCATAGTGACTATGCCGACCCCGGAATCACCAACTGCGGTCTAGAGCGCGTTGGCCCAAATGGCTTCCGCCGACTCTGCCGCTGGCTCGTCGAAGATCCATTCGCCGCCTGGCTCTGCAGGCATGGTGTACGGCTGCACGATGGCCAAGGCCGCACCGACACGGTGCTCGGCCACAATGTGGATGGCGTCCTGGTCGTTTTCCTGGAGCAGCACATCCGAGGCGACGGCGATCGCCTGGAAGTGGGTGCCCTGCTGGTTCAGCACCTGCATCAGGTCCGCAACCATGGCTTCGGTGTCGATGTCGGCTTCCGGATCCTCAGGATCATCCGTTGGCGGAACAGCGATCAAGCGCAGCTCCGGCTCGTCTTCCTCTTCCTTCGGCTCCAGCGCGATCGCGAAAGGCAGGAACACGCCCTGCTCTTCGAGCTGTTCGCGGGCCACGCCCAGGGCGGTGCCCAAGACCTTGTTCAGCGCGTCCTTGACGCCCTCATCCAGTTCTTCGAGGTTCATGTCTTCCCTTTGCTAGTTGGTGACGTTCTTTTCACGCACGATAGCCAGAACGGCATCGCGGATGGGCTCAATGATTTCTGCGGTCCGGCCTTCGCCGTTGAAACGCAGGAATGGTTCGGTGTTCGATGGGCGGAGATTGATCCACCAGCTGCCATCGGCCGCTGAAATGGTCGTGCCGTCCATGGTGATCACTTCTACTGGCTGGTCTTGGAAATGCGACACGACCCGGGCAGTGGCACCTGCCTTGTCCTCGACCTCTGAATTGATTTCACCGGTGGCAGCGTAGGGTTCGTATTCGGCACCCAGCTCGGAGAGCGGCAGTTCCTGCTCGCCCAAGGCGGCCAGCACATGCATGGCAGCGAGCATGCCGGTATCGGCATTGTAGAAGTCGCGGAAGTAGTAGTGGGCGGAATGCTCGCCGCCGAAGACCGCGCCCTGCGAAGCCATTTCAGCCTTGATGAAGGAGTGGCCTACGCGGGTCATCACCGGAACGCCTCCGGACTTGGCGACGAATTCAGGCACCGCCTTGGAAGTGATCAAGTTGTGGATGATCACCGGGGACTCTTCGCCAGCTGCCTGCACACGGGCGATTTCGCGCACCGCGACCAGTGCGGTGATAGCCGAAGGGGACAGCGGCAGCCCGCGCTCGTCGATCACGAAGCAGCGGTCGGCATCGCCGTCGAAAGCCAGGCCGAGATCGGCCCCGTGCTCCAGTACTGCGGATTGCAGGTCCTTGAGGTTTTCCGGTTCCAGCGGATTGGCCGGGTGGTTGGGGAAAGTGCCATCCAGCTCGAAATACAGCGGAACAATTTCGAGCGGCAGCTCAGCGAGCACCGTACCCCCAAGAACTGCAGGGGTAGTCATGCCGCCCATGCCGTTACCGGCATCCACCACGATCTTCAGCGGACGAATGCCCGACAAGTCCACCAATTCTCGCAGGTATGCTGCATAGTCGGCCAGCACGTCGCGCTCGCTGATGCTGCCCTGCGGGGCGTCACCGGAGACCGGCAGTCCCTCGTCAAGGTACTGCTGGGCCAGGTCGCGAATGTCGAAAAGACCGGTAGCCGAAGAAATCGGGCGGGCGCCAGACTTGGACATCTTAATGCCGTTGTACTGGGCGGGATTGTGGCTGGCGGTGAAGACAACACCGGCGGCATTGAGCTTGCCCGATGCGAAGTACAGCTCATCGGTGGAGATCAATCCGAGCATGATCACGTTGGCGCCGCGGTAGGTGGCGCCACGAGCGAAGGCTTGGGCGAATTCTGCGGAAGACGGGCGCATGTCACCGCCAACCAGTACTTCCTTGCCGGACAGGGACAGGACGTCGACAAAGGCCGCGCCGATGGCTTCAATTGCTTCGGCATCCAGGTTCTCGCCGACTACGCCGCGTACGTCGTAGGCCTTAAAGCTCTGATTAAGATCAATTTCTTCACTCACGCCTTTCAGCCTACCGGTTTGACTGATTCAAATCATTGAGAACTAGGCGATTGCGGATGGGAAATGCCTAACATTTCAGCTATTTTCCCCTGCCGGCACCGCAGCTTGCGAGAGCTCATCCACAATTAGCGGACGCCACGGGCTAAATCGTGGGCAGGAACTGAAATACTGGAGGCATGGATGGCTCAACGCAAGTGGATCTGAAAACGCTGGCACTGCAGAAACTGCGCGCACTGGTGCAAAACCCGGACGCGCAGTTCCATGATGGCCAGTATGAAGCGATCAGCGCACTGGTGGCCGAGCGGCGCCGCGCACTGGTCGTCCAGCGTACCGGCTGGGGCAAGTCCGCCGTGTACTTCATCGCTTCCCTGCTGCTGCGAGAACAGGGCTACGGGCCAACACTGATCGTTTCCCCGCTGCTGGCATTGATGCGCGACCAGGTTGCGGCCGCGGAGCGTGCTGGAGTCCGCGCTGCGGCCATCAATTCGGCCAATGTGCTCGAATGGCGTGAAATCCTCGAAAAGCTGCAACGCAATGAGCTCGATGTGCTGCTGGTGTCCCCGGAGCGTTTGAACAATCCATCCTTCCGCGAGCAGCAGCTGCCGATGCTGATGCAGCGCTTGGGCCTGCTGGTCATCGACGAGGCGCACTGCATTTCGGACTGGGGCCACGATTTCCGCCCGGATTACCGCCGCATCCGGGACCTGATCGCCCGATTGCCTCAGGGCCTCCCGGTTTTGGCGACCACTGCAACAGCGAACAGCCGAGTAGTCCAGGACGTTGCCGAACAGCTGGCCGGCGGCACCGAGGAGGTCTTCACGCTGCGCGGCACCCTGGCTCGCGACTCGCTGCGCCTAGGTGCCCTGCGTCTGGCTTCGCCGCGCATGCAGTTAGCCTGGTTGCTCAGCCACATCGAGGACTTCAAGGGCTCGGGCATTATCTACACCCTGACGGTTTCTGCGGCCGAGGATATTGCTCGCCTGCTCAAGGATGCCGGGCACGAAGTTGCTGCCTACACCGGGCGCACCGATTTGGAAGAACGCGAACGCCTTGAACAAGCGTTGAAGAATAACGAAGTGAAAGCGCTGATCGCCACGAGCGCCTTGGGCATGGGCTTTGACAAGCCAGACCTCGGTTTCGTCTTGCACATCGGTGCCCCCAGCTCGCCCGTGGCCTACTACCAGCAGGTGGGCCGTGCCGGGCGTGGGAGCATCAACGCAGATGTCCTGCTGCTGCCCGGGCCCGACGACTCGGAAATTTGGGAATACTTCGCCACCAGCTCCATGCCGGACCAGGTACGCGCCACCCAGGTGCTCGAGGCCTTGGCCAAGACCGACGGTGCGATGAGCGTCCCGGCGCTGGAAAGCGCCGTGAACCTTCGCCGCTCGCCACTTGAGCTGTTGCTGAAGGTGCTGGCCGTGGATGGTGCGGTGGAGCGTGTTGCCGGCGGCTGGATGCGCACCGACATGCCATGGACCTATGATGCCGATCGGTACAAGCGAGTGGCGCAGAGCCGAATCCATGAACAAAACCTCATGGTCAGTTACGAGAACACTCGCGGATGCCGCATGCAGTTTCTGACCGACGCCTTGGATGATCCCCAGTCTGCTCCCTGCGGCCGGTGCGACAACTGCGCTGGCGTTTGGTTTGACGACCATATTCCTGACGATTCGAAGGACAGCGCGCAGGCGGCACTTGGACGGGTGGGAGTTCCTATTGAACCGCGCAAGCTGTACCCTTCGGGACTGGACCGGCTGGGGTACACGCTCAAGGGCAAAATCGCTATTGACGAGCAGGTGGCCACGGGCCGGGCGCTGGCTCGCCTGACCGACCTGGGGTGGGGCAACCGATTGCGCCAGCTCTTTGCCGACCCCACCGATTCCCCTATCGACAAGGCGATGTTCGATGCGTGCATCAAGGTGCTTGCCGAATGGAATTGGGAGGAACGTCCAGTGGGCGTTGTAGCCATGCCATCGAATAAGCGTCCCCAGCTGATCACCTCCCTTGCTCAGGGCCTAGCTGAGGTGGGACGGTTGCGCTACCTGGGGCAGCTCGAATATCGCGGTGCTGGACCACAGAATGGCCCGGGCGGGAATTCCGCTTTCCGTGTGGCTGCGGTTGCCGATGCTTTTGAACTTCCAACGCAGCTCGAACAGCTCATTGCCGACGCTCCAGGGCCGGTGCTGCTAGTTGATGATCTGGTTGATTCCCGGTGGTCCATGGCGATGGCTGGGCGGGCCCTGCGCATCGCCGGCGCACCGGGTGTCATGCCTTTCACTTTGGGCGTAGCCGGGTAATCGCACAGTTAAACAAAGTAGTCTGGAAGTATGGAATTTCTCATCTGGCTCGTTGTCCTCATCGCAGTGATTGCCCTGGGCTACTTCGGTCTGCAAGCGCTGCGCAAGAAGAACACTGCGCAAATCGCGCAGGCGATTTCCCGTGAAGCAGCGCAGGCGGCAAACGCGAGGCTGGATGATGCTTCACGCAATTCGGTGTACCGCAATCTGGCCAAGGGCGACGTCATGGGCGCGGTCAAGGATTTCCGCGCTGCTACTGGCGACTCGGTCAAGGATTGCGTGATTGCAGTACGCAGCCTCGACAAGTACCCGCAGACAGCCCCTGCCAAGGAATTGCCGAATGATGATGCCGAGATCAAGGCTTTGAGCGACAAACTCGAAGCTCAAGTTGAGCGCGAAGATCGTGAAGCGGCCGCCACTGCCGCAGAGGATGCCACACCAGCACCTGCCGATGACACTTGGGTTGTACCCCAGGAATGGAGCGAGCAGTTCAGTTCCCTTCAGGAACCAAGTGCTACGCACTTCAAGATGGCGTTCGAACTTGATGGCGAGAACCGCGAATTTTCCAGCGAACAACTGCCGGCAAATGAATACGACCAGCTATTCTCCATGCTGCGGGATTCCAATTTTGAAGAAGCGGCAAAGATCCTGCACGGCTATACGGATCTGCCGGTCGAAGACCTGGAACGCATGATCGCGACGTCTCCCATGTCTGGCGCCAGCGCCAACGGCAATATTGCAGACTTCCGCTTTGAAGGCCAGGGCCCGGATGGTCCAGTGCATTTCGATGCTGCCGAACTTCCAGAAGCTGACCGCGAAGCGCTCTTCGACGCAATCGCCGATACCGATCTGGACCGGATGTCGGAAATCATTGTTCGCCACACCTCGTTGCCAGAGGATATCGTGCAGAACATGCTGCGGACCTTCGTTAAGCGCGACGACCAGTAGCGGAGAAACTGCTGTCCTGGAGTTTTGAAAATCCCCCGGATCCACCGAAAAATCGGTGAATCCGGGGGATTTTCCGTATTCGGAACGTTCTCGTCGAAAAAGTGCCATATGAACGAAAAACCCCCTACCTGAGTAGGGGGTTCTTGGCGGACACGGGGGGATTTGAACCCCCGGTCGAGTTTTAGCCCGACCCTTCATTAGCAGTGAAGTCCATTCGGCCGCTCTGGCACGTGTCCATCCGCTGTTTCCAGCAGAATCTAGCCTACCCGAAGATGGGCGCGTGTTCCAAAACGAGAGAGCTAACGCACCTGTCGCCACAGGAATTCGTAGCTGGTCGCCAGCATTTTGGCGGTTGACTCGTTATCCGTTGACCCGGCATGGCCACCGCCCTGTGGCTCGTGGTACCGCACATTGGCAATGCCCAGATCCATCATTTTGGCTGCCATGATGCGTGCCTGCGAAGGGCCGACACGGTCATCAGAAGTCGTGGTCCAAATCAACGAGGCCGGATAGTCATTGGCTGGATGAGGCTGGTCGGTGAGTCGATGCACGGGGGAGAAAGTCCGCAGGAAGTCCCAGTCCCCGGGAACCTGCGGGTCGCCGTACTCGGCAATCCAGGAATGGCCGGCAGCTAGCTGCGTGTAGCGCTGCATGTCCAATAGCGGGACGCCGCAGGAAATTGCTCCGAACAAGTGCGGGTAGCCAGAGATCATATTGCCCATGAGCAACCCGCCGTTAGAACGCCCTGTCGCGGCCAAATGCGCGCGGGACGTCACCCGGCGAGCCACCAGGTCCTGGGCGATGGCCGCGAAATCCTCGTAGGCACGATGGCGCTTTTCACGCAGGGCAGCACGATGCCAATCCGGCCCGTACTCGCCACCACCGCGAATGTTGGCCATGACGTATACCGGTTTGCGGCCCTCAACGGTACGCCGCGATAACCAACCGGTGCCCATGGCGGCTGCATAGGCAGGAGTCATGCTGTGCTGGAAACCGCCGTAGCCGTCCATCAGCACCGGGTTCTTCCCATCGTGGACCAGGTCGGATGCCGCGACCTGGAAATATGGAACCCTGGTGCCGTCCGCAGAGGACGCAAAATGCTGGGTGACTTCAAAACCACCGGCATCAAAGCGATCCGGCGATTTCTTCACGACCTTTGCTGCCGAACCAACTGTGCCGCGCAACAAGGTAGTAGGGGTAATGTATCCGGTGATGGTCATCCAATAGTCATCGCCGTGCTCCTGATCCTCATCATCAACGGCTCCCACCGAGACGCTGAGCATTGGATCCATCAGCGGCATGTCCGACTGGCTGAAATGATCTGCCAGATCAATGATGCGCACTTGCGAAGCCACATCATGCAATACGGTGAGCAGCAGATAATTGGCGGTAAAGCTCAGTGATTCCAGCGCAGTGTGCGCATCCGGGACGAAGAGAACCTTCTCGATGCTGCCGGACTCGAGGAACCTATCCAACCGGGCGATAGCCAATGAACCCGCAGCGATCTTCTGGCCTTGGTGCTCCCAATTGGTTTGGGGAGCAAAGAGGACCCACTGCCGGTGCAGGCTGACCTGCACATCGGTTGGAACATCGATCAGATGGTGTTCCCCGTCGATGAGGACACCGGCATTGGAATTGTAGAAGTCGATGGCATCAGTGGTGACCACGCGTTCGAATCCCGGAGTCGAATCGAAGTAGCCGAAGGCTGCGACATGTTCTCTATCGACTTGGAAGAGAATTGGCGCTTCTTCGATCTCCATGCCGCGGCTGAGCCTTCGCAAGGTATTCGCGTAGGTCGAACGGGTCGTGAACTGCTCGCTGCTGGCGGAACCGACAAGCAAGGTATCGTGGTCAATCCACGAGGCTTGGGTCTTCGCAACGGGGAGGTCGAAACCGCCGGCAACGAAGCTCTTGGAGGCCAGATCGAATTCGCGAATGCGCACCTGGTCGCCGCCGTCAGGACTCAAGCGAAGCAGGGCCCGCTGGTAGGCGCCACCGGCCGCTGGACGCAGGAGTGCTGAACCAGCGAAATGCCATTCGTGGCCTTCCAGCTGCGCATGCAGGTCAAGATCCAATAGGATTTCCCACTGCGGGTCGTCGCTGAGGTAGGAATTCCAAGTGGTGCGACGCCAAAGTCCAAGACGATGGGCGGAATCGCGCCAGAAGTTGTAGTAGTGATCGCCACGCTTGGTCACCATGGGAATGCGGTCTTGGGCATCCAGGACCGTTTTGATCCGCTCCGCAGTGGCATGGAACGAGTCGTCGTACAGCTCGGACTCGGTACGCTGGGTCTGATCCCGCACCCATTCGAGTGCCGTTTCGTCGTGAATTCCTTCAAGCCAGGAATACGGATCAGCGCTTGCAACCTCAGAATCATGCTCAGTCATGGCCATAGTCTATGCGTCTGGCCCATGCCCTGTTCCAAAGGTAATAACCTAGAGGAGTGAACAGCGAGATAGCAACACCAAAGAACGAGTTCAGCCTGGCCCTTGTCGGGGCAGGCCCACGCGGCACGAGCGTGGTTGAAAGACTCGCTAACTTGGCGTTGAAACTCCCGGCCCAAGGCACCGTTCTGAAAGTTACGGTCTTTGATCCGTTCCCTCCGGGCTCCGGCCACGTGTGGAACCCGAAACAGTCGGAGCATTTCCTGATGAACACCCCGTCATCATTTCCGACAGTGGCCCCCGAACGGTTGGGCGATGAACCGGGGTTGAGCTTTCGCCAGTTCGTCGCACTGCGCGGCGATGGACGCAAGCTCACCGATGAGCATGCCAAGCTGATCGGGCAAATTGAACCCGGCTCCTATCCGTCACGCGCAATCTATGGCGAGTACCTCGAGCACGTGTATGAGCGCAGCGCAGCGATACTTGCCACCCACGAGAATTTCAGCATCGAACATGTAGCCGCAGAAGTCGTTGCGGTCCGCCCCGTCGGCAACGCCTATCAGATCGATTTCCGCAGTAACCTGGAGGGTGCCGAAACCCGTCAGCTGGCCGCTGACGCTGTGGTGCTGGCCTTGGGCCACCAGCCGGCAGAACTGAACCCATGGCAGAAGCAGCTCAAGGAAGCTGCCTCCCAAGCCGGGGCCACCTACCTGCCACCGAATGTTCCAGCGGACCTCGACTACTCCCAGTTCAAGGAGGGCCAGCCTGCGTTGATCCGCGGGTTGGGGTTGAATTTCTTTGACGGCATGGCCGAGCTGACGGCAGGCCGCGGCGGGATTTTCCGTGAGGCCAGCACCGAGCCGGGGCATCGCCTGCAGTACATCGGCTCAGGCCGGGAGCCGGCACTGATCGTAGCTTCGCGCCGAGGTACCCCCTACTGGGGCAAGCCAGTAGTGGAGCAGTTCATTCCTGATGAAATTGAACTACGCTACTTCGACGCTCCGGAACACATCGGGCGCCTTGCCGAAGCACGCGCCACCAACCCTGCCTCCTCCTTGGTGTTCTCACGCCATATTTGGCCCAAACTGCACCGGGACATCTTGTTCGCCTACTACAGCACCTGCGCTCGCGCGCATGGTGCCCCGGAAGGTCTCGATGAGCGAGAATTCGTTGATCAGCTCGAAGCGATCCTCTCTGCGGAGCACCATGAAGGAAGCCAAGTGTGGCTTAGCGAACTGCGCAAGTTCGTCGGGCAGTTCCCGCAATTGCAGTGGCTCGATGTGCCAAAGCTGGCAAGGCCATTTGAAGAACTCGGGTTCAGCTCCGATGAGCAATACCAGCAGGCAGTACGCGACTACCTCGTGGGCAATGCCCGGCACAGCACCGGCGGGCTAGAAGACCCGTTGTCATGCGCCATCATGACGATGAATGCCGGACGCATGCTGGTCAAGGAGCTGATTGCTTCCGGCGTGATCGACGAGCAGTCGCGCATTGAAGAAATCCAAGCGCACTTCGAGCCACTGGTCGAAGGACTGTCCTCAGGCCCGCCGCTGGAACGCATTGAACAGCTGCTGGCGCTTTCGCGCGCCGGGATAGTAACCTTCCTTGGTCCGGACCCGGAGTTCGGCTTCGACGAGGTTTCCGAGCAATTCACCGCATCCTCGCCCTGGGTAGATGCGGAGGTGCACACTGCGAAGACCATGTGCGAAGCGATGATGCCCAGTAACCGCGTGCTGCAAAATAACGCGGCGCTGATAAAGCAGCTCTTGGGAGATCACGTAGCGCGCGTGCACACTTGGAAGAACACGGAAGGCGAAAGCCTGCCTGGATCCGGTTTCGACGTGGTCGGTGAACCATACCGTCTGGTCAACAGCGATGGGCTGGCGCACCGCGGGCTATTCGTGCTGGGATTGCAATTGTCATCAGCGCAGTGGGGGACCGCTATTGCCGCGCAAGCGGGCGACCTGCGCCACCCCGCGGCCCGAACCTTGCAAGACGCAGCCAACGTAGTGAACGAAGTGGCTCGCCTGGCGGGGCTGATCGCCAACGAAAGATTAAGCGCGGAGCAGTATTAAGCAGTTTGGCGGGCTGATCCAAGGATCAGCCCGCCAAACTCGAAAAGCGCGGATGGTATGGGATTTGAACCCATGAGACGGGGTTGCCGCCTACTGGTTTTCAAGACCAGCTCCTTCGGCCGCTCGGACAACCATCCAACCCGAAAAAGTATACGGCATGAACCCCTGTTGAAAGGAATTGAAGGACATGAACGACGTTATGAACGCCTATATCTACAACGGTGCCGGTGGGCCAGAAGTCCTTGAACTGGTCCAACGGCCAATGCCGGTCCCCGCAGCTGGGGAAGTGCTGGTCAAGGTCGAGGCCTTCGGACTGAACCGCGCGGATGTGCAGCAGCGCAAGGGAGTGTATCCGCCACCTCCCGGAGCCAACGATATCCCCGGGCTGGAAGTCTCGGGCAGCATCGTGGAGATCGGCGATGGCGTCAGCGGATGGAAACCGGGAGCGCGAGTTGCCGCCCTGCTCGCTGCTGGCGGGTATGCGCAGTACGTCAATGTTCCGGCAGAACTGCTCATCGAAATCCCTGAAACGGTTTCGAGCATCGAAGCCGCCGGGTTGCCGGAAGTCGCCGCCACCGTGGTCTCCAACCTCTTCATCGAAGGCGGACTGGGCCAAGACCAGGCGTTGTTGATCCATGGCGGAGCCGGCGGCATCGGCTCCATGGCCATACAGCTCGCCAAAGCCGCTGGCGCCCGCGTCATCGTCACCGCTTCCTCGGCAGAGAAATTGGACTACTGCCGTACCCTCGGCGCCGACGAGGGGATCAACTACCGGGAAGAGGACTTTTCTGCACGCGTCAAGGAACTGACCGACGCCAGGGGCGTGGATCTGATCCTGGATGTCGTGGGCGCCAAATACCTGGGGGAGAACGTCAAGGCGCTCGCCGTCGGCGGACGGATGGTAGTCATCGGACTGCAAGGCGGAGCCAAGGGAGAACTGAACTTGGGGCTGCTGATGAGCAAGCGGGCGCGGATCATCGGCACAACTTTGCGTTCCCGCCCGCTGCATGAGAAGGCGGAGATCGTTCGCCAGACCATTACCCGCGTGATGCCGCTGCTGGAACAGGGGAAACTGGCACTGAACGTCACCAAGGCCTTTGGATTCCCGGAGCTGGCCGCTGCCCACGAATACTTCGATTCCGGTGAACATACGGGAAAAGTTGTCATAGAGGTTTAAAGCAGCGGGAAACCAGTTGTAAGGTGACTCAGTAGTCATTAATGCGTGACTAGCCTAATAACCGCTGGTCGCGCACATCACTTGCACTGTTCCTAGGAGGTTGCTCGATTTGAGTACCCAAAATACCTTGCCACCAGCGGGTGTCGATCCTGAGGTTGCCGAACGCGAAGAAAAGCGTTGGACCCCCGCCAAGATCGCCATCTGGGTTGCCATCGCGCTGGTCGGCGGAATCGCATGGTCGATTCTCGCCTTCTCGCGCGGGGAAACCATCAATGCCATCTGGTTCGTCTTCGCCGCTGTTGCGACCTACCTGATTGCCTACCGCTTCTACTCGAAGTTCATCGAGCGCAAGATCGCCAAACCGGATGATTTCCGGGCCACCCCGGCCGAATCGGTCAATAACGGCCGTGACTTCGTTCCCACCGATCGCCGCGTGCTCTTCGGCCACCACTTCGCCGCCATCGCAGGCGCCGGTCCGCTGGTTGGACCGATCCTCGCAGCGCAGATGGGCTATTTGCCAGGCACCATCTGGATTATCGTGGGCGTGGTGCTGGCCGGAGCGGTCCAGGACTATCTCGTCATGTTCTTCTCCATGCGCCGTGGCGGACGCTCGCTGGGCCAGATGGCCCGCGAAGAGCTGGGCCTGATCGGCGGCACCGCTGCCCTGATCGCCACCCTGGCTATCATGATCATCATTACCGCCATCTTGGCGCTGGTGGTCGTCAATGCACTGGGCGAGTCCGCGTGGGGTGTCTACTCGGTGGGCCTGACCATCCCTATCGCCTTGTTCATGGGCATCTACCTGCGGTTCATCCGCCCGGGCAAGGTCCTGGAAATCTCCATCATCGGCTTCGTGCTGCTGATGTTCGCGATCATTTCCGGCCGCTGGATTGCCGAGTCTGCGTGGGGTGCCGAGTTCTTCCACCTGGATCGCACCACCATCGCCTGGGCCATCATCATCTACGGCATCATCGCCGCGGTGCTCCCGGTATGGCTGCTGCTGGCTCCTCGCGACTATCTGTCGACGTTCATGAAGATCGGCGTCATCGGCCTGCTGGCCGTGGCGATCATCGTCGTCCGCCCGGAAATCGATGTTCCGGCCTTCTCCGAGTTCGCTGGCCGTGCCGATGGCCCGGTCGTTGCCGGGCACATCTTCCCATTCCTGTTCGTGACCATTGCCTGCGGTGCGCTGTCGGGCTTCCACGCACTGATCGCCTCGGGCACCACGCCGAAGCTGGTCGAGAAGGAAAAGCAAACCCGCTTCCTGGGCTACGGCGGCATGCTCATGGAATCCATGGTGGCCATCATGGCGCTGGTTGCAGCGATTTCCATCGACCGCGGCATCTACTTCGCGATGAACTCTTCGGCTGCCGCTACCGGTGGCACGGTGGAAACCGCGGCGGCATTCGTGAACTCGCTGGGTTTGGCCGGCGTTAGCCTGGATCCAAACCAGCTGACCGAACTTGCCAATAACGTGGGCGAGAGCTCGGTTGTCTCGCGTACCGGTGGCGCTCCGACCCTGGCTGTGGGCATTGCGCACATCATGCACCAGTGGTTCGGCGGCACCGCGATGATGGGCTTCTGGTACCACTTCGCGATCATGTTCGAAGCACTGTTCATCCTGACCGCGGTTGACGCCGGTACCCGTGTTGCACGCTTCATGCTGCAGGACACCATCGGCAACTTCTTCCCGAAGTTCAAGGACACCTCGTGGCGTCCGGGCGTGTGGCTGTGCACGTTGATCATGGTTGCCGGCTGGGGCTACATCCTGATCCTCGGCGTGACAGATCCACTGGGCGGCATCAACACCTTCTTCCCGCTGTTCGGCATCGCCAATCAGCTGCTGGCTGCGATAGCGCTGGCC
This sequence comes from Glutamicibacter sp. NPDC087583, assembly GCF_044743685.1. Classification (NCBI taxonomy): domain Bacteria; kingdom Bacillati; phylum Actinomycetota; class Actinomycetes; order Micrococcales; family Micrococcaceae; genus Glutamicibacter; species Glutamicibacter sp. NPDC087583. Next base: position 173,294 of record NZ_JBIUWY010000006.1, read on the forward strand.
GTGGTGATGACCATCATCGCCAAGCAGAACAACTTCAAGTACCTGTGGGTCGTGGCTCTGCCGCTGGCCTTCACCGTGGTGATCACCTTCGTCGCGAGCTGGCAGAAGATCTTCTCCGCAGATACCAAGGTGGGCTACTTCGCCAACCACAACGCCTACAAGGAAGCTCTGGCCAATGGCGAGACTTCCCTCGGCTCGGCGGGCAGCGTCGAAGCCATGGAGGCCGTGGTCCGCAACACCGGTGTCCAGGGCTGGCTGTCCGTGGTCTTCCTGGTACTGACCGCCATCGTGCTGGTTTCGGCGGTTGTCGCAACCGCCAAGGCCAAGCAGAGCGGTGGTGGCAACAGCACCGAGGATCCTGCCGTGCCATCGAAGATGTACGCACCCGCCGGCTTGATCTCGTCGCCTGCCGAAAAGGAACTTGAAAAGGCTTGGAAGCAAATCCCTGCCGAAGCCCAAGTCCAGCGAGGCGGCCACTAGCCATGGCGACGCTGTTGGAACGCCTTGGGCAAGCCAAGAAGTTTGTCGACGGGGTGCTCGGTGCCGACAAGTACCAACACTACCTGGAACACCATGAACGCAATCATCCTGGCGCCAAGCCAATGACCGAGCGCGAATTCTGGAAGGACTACACCGACTGGCAGGAAAAGAATCCTGAAGGGCGTTGCTGCTGAACGCGACTGGTACCGGCCGTGAGAACCATTGGCGAAAGCGGATGGGGCTCGCGGCCGGTTTCGTTTTATGTCGACCCCGCTGCCGGGAACACTGCGGTGATCCCGGTAGGCTAGAACCAGTAATTCATCGGAATCCACCGGCAGAGAAGTGTAATGGCGTTCTTTTCACGACTGCGCGCTGAGCGTGCTGCTGCTCGCGAACTTGGCGAGGGCGTCTGGCGTCGCGCCCATGACCGTTTCCAGCGGTCATTGGACCGGGTCTTCCAGGTGGTAGAGGGCATCAACGATGACCAGGTTTACAACCAGCTGGTCCGAGAAGCCAATGAGATGGCTGTGCTGTTGCCGACCGTGCGCCAGCTTTGCTGTGCGGCGCATCGGATCACCCCGAGCAATGACGACACGATCCCGCAGCTGACCTCTGCGGCGCATCGTTCGCTGACTAAGGCCGCCAACGATTTGGCGACGACCGCACAGGTCGTAGCGATGATGCGCATGCAGGCCGAAGCCGGCAAGCCGATCGATATCGAAGCCGTGCGCCATCGTGCCATGCTGGTGAAAGAAGACGTCAGCCGGGCCGTGCAATTGCTCGCTTCCAGCGAATAATTGGGTTTTCCCGATCGCTCGCGTGGTGTTCCACCGCGCAGGGCGCATCAGTGGACTAAATTAGTTGCATGACCCAAACAATTCCTGAACTGAAGTTCCTTGACGGAAACACCATCGACCAGCTTGGCTATGGCGTCTGGAAGGTCGCCGACGAGGACGCGGAAGCAGTCGTTGGCCAGGCCATCGACGCCGGCTACCGCCACATCGACACCGCACGCATCTATGGCAACGAAGCTGGCGTCGGCCGCGCAGTTGCAGCCAGCACCGTGCCACGCGAAGACCTCTTCATCACCACCAAGGTCTGGAACTCGGACCAGGGTTTCGAGAAGACCCTCGCCGCAGCGGATGCCTCGCTGGAACGGCTCGGCCTGGAATACGTCGACCTGTACCTGATCCACTGGCTGCAGCCCAAGCGCGGCACCTACGTGGACACCTGGAAGGCACTGATCCAGTTGCAGAAGGACGGCAAGGCCAAGTCCATCGGCGTTTGCAACTTCACCAAGGAAGCACTGGAAGAGCTCTACACCGAAACCGGCGTCCGCCCGGTGATCAACCAGGTCGAAACCCATCCGTACTTCCCGCAGGGCGAGCTGCGCGCCTACGAGGCCGAGCACGGCATCCTGCACCAGTCCTGGTCCCCGCTGGGCCACGGCGGCGAACTGCTCAGCGACCCAGTGCTGGTGGAGATCGCCAAGAAGCATGAAGCATCGGTGGCGCAGGTAGTCATCGCGTGGCACCTGGCGGTAGGCAACGTGGTCATCCCGAAGTCGACCACCGAATCGCGCATCGTCGAGAACTTCGAATCGCTGAACGTGAAGCTGGACGAAGAAGATCTGGCTGCCATCGCTACCCTGGACCGCGGAGCGGAAGGCCGTATCTCGGCTGACCCGGCAACCGCCGACTTCGAGTAAAAAAGCTAGGCAGAACAGAAGGCTCCCGGTTTCTTCCGAAACCGGGAGCCTTCTGCCGCAACTGCCTTGTGCCTGGCCTCTAGCAGTCCAGTACGGTTGGTGCAGCGAACAGCGTATCGACGCCTTCGGCGTACAGAACCGAGTCAGGAGCTCGATCAGCGAGAGTGGCGAAACCGGCGGCACGCAGCAGGCCATCGTCGAATTCAACGAGTTGTGCAGGTTGCAGCGGCCACGGTTCATGGTGGTTCCGGCAGTGCAAGGTGCGCCCAAGATGCCGCTGGTGGAACGCCCACTGTGCCGATAGCGCGATGGCGGTCTGCGAACCCGGGGTAATTGGATCGGCACTGGCAGAAGCTTCTACCGGACGCACGACGATGCGGGAACGTGCGCTCGGATTTCCGATGCGCCGTGTTGCATAGCTGATCGTGCCGGCCTTCTTCAGGATCTTCATGGACGACCACTGGTACTTCAACCCGAAGACTGCCCGCGCCATGAGCACAGGTAGCAGGCGTGATGCTTCAAGGCTCAGGAATACCACTGCGCGGCGTCCTTGATTATCAACGGAATAGAGGCGCACATTGATCTCCGGGAAGTCACCCAACCACGGAATCGCAGGACCGGAGAAGAACGCACTGCGCGACATCTGGAAAGCGACGAGGCCCACCCAAGCGCTGCCGGCGACAATATCTGGCCGGCATCCTTCGGGCATGTACGGCGCCACCTCATCCGGGCTAACCCGCCAATGCAGGAACGCTACTTCGCTCCACCGTTGGCGCATGATCGCGTTGCCGCCTAGCGATGGCGGTTCAGGGGAGTACTGCAAGGATTGCATCAGTTTGGAATTCCTTGGAAATTGCTGTCGAAGGCTTATACCGCTATTGCCGGTCGCGAACCAGGATCGATGATCTGCTGATCGCGGAGTGAAGAATCGTTTGCCGGCTCTGGCCTAATTGAATATCCAAAAGCGCCGTTGGGCAAGATGCGGGATAAGAATGGACTGCGTGGGAATCGAAGACCCCGGGACCAGTCATGAAAATCCATTGAAAATTGCGAAAACGAGTCCCCTGCCGGATTTGAACCGGCGACCGGCTCTTTACGAGAAAGACGAAAGCGATAATTGAGTGTTCCGCAAGGTGCTATTTGGCCTAGATATAAGGCTATTTAGGTTGTGGGGGCACGGCATCTCAGAATTTACCCGGCAGTGTGTGCATACATTTGCACACGCATTAGCCAGCACGTCATAGGACCGTTCGTACGCTAGCGCGTAGCGTCTTTCGAAGTTGCTCTCCTATCCTGTCCAGTGCTCTATGTAGACTCACCGTAAAACCGTTTGAAGAAAGTGCAGGCATGAAAGAAACAATATTCGCCCTAGTCTTTATGGCAACGTGCGCGGTCGCTTTCTTCATCCCTGAACCATGGTGGATTTCGTTCCCGGCTGGCGTCATAGCCTTAGCCATAGGCGGTACCCTCCTAGTTCGGGCGTTGAAGGTGAAGCGTGCATGAAAAAGACACCGTTGATGATTTTCGCACTTGCCCTGGCTGTTGCGTTCCTGCCTATGCCGTGGTGGCTACGTCTCCCGTCTAGCCTAGTTATCATGGCCGCCGCAATCATGCTTGTAGTCAATGACAGAAGGACGGAATAGCCAGTGAAGAAAATGCTTGCCGCTGCTGTGGTGACCACTCTCGCTCTTGCTGGTTGCTCTGCGGGTAATCAATCGGCAGATGCCACGCCAAGCGCCACAGCAACGCACAGCGCGTCCACTAGTGCCGAACCTGCTGCGCTATCTGAAGCTGATATTGCGAAGGCAAAGCAAAGCGCTATAGATTCAGGTCGGCCCGAAAATGCATGGGATAAAAATTGCATTGCTTGGCAGTGGCCCGAAGCTAAAACCAAAGGGCAAGCATGGGCTAATGAGCTTGGCAAAGAGTGGCTGAAATACCGAGGTGTCGATTGTCCAGACGCTATTGTCGTTCCTTTTTACGACATCACTTCATTTGAGCCGGGAAAGAATGGCGAACTGGTAGTGAACTATTCAGGGGATCCTCAATGGGATGGTGAAGGTCTAATGGCGGCTCAGGAAATCATGGCAGACCTCTCGAAATTAGATTTGGACCCGAAAATGGTTGTAGTCAGGTACGAGCAGAACGGGCTCGAAATGACCTCAGGCCAGCAATAGATTTAAACGAAAAATCGCCCCCATCGTTGGCGGGGGCGATTTCATGTTAGTTGCGAATGATGTTTTGGATCCTTTGTATCTGGGCGACAAACTGCGTAGAGGAATTCCCGCCGCGCGGGTATGGATTCGGGTAGGCCTTGCCAACCGTCTTGTTAGTGGCGTTAACGGCTCATAGGTAATCCTGAAGGCCGTTTCGGAGTGCCGCCCAGGTCATGCTGCCCGCGTTCCGTCAATGTTTTCGAGGGTTCCGCGGATGAAAGATGCAAAGTCATTGGCGCTAGCCCCTTGCTAACGACGGTCTTTGACATTCTCCAGCGACGCGTGGAGCCATTGGGCTATACCCCGATCAATCAACATCAAAAATTCATGGGTTGAAGTCCGAGGTGTGGCAGTAGAACAAGGAAGCGTCAAAACCGATGCTTCTAGGTCATCCGTTGAGATGGACTTGGATGTAGTCGATGCCCTTATATGCTGGAAGATTAGCCAGATTGAAGAACGCGATGTCTTCACGATGCCTACCCGCCAACCTTTGAATCCCTTCCTACGTGGCAGAGCTCTTCGCAAAGCTACGCGTGGCGGCGGGCGCGCCCGCTCCCACATTGCACGGACTGAGGTATGAACACGCGGCCCTCATGGCGCAAGCTGGCGTTGATGTGATGATCATTCCAAAGCGACTGGGGCATTCGAATATTGTGGTCACGAGTAGCTTTTACGGCCATTTCATGTCGAATGCCTCGCGCAATGCGGCGTCTAAGGTGTCGCAACGGATGGATACTAAGAACGATGATGTGCACACATTGCACACACAAGACGGTTTTTGGGCGCAAAAAACGCCCCTGCCAAAATCAATAATGATTCTGACAAGGGCGTTAGGCCGAGCCCCCTGCCGGATTTGAACCGGCGACCTGCTCTTTACGAGGGAGCTGCTCTACCCCTGAGCTAAGGAGGCCTGTACCTGCAAACAGGCACCACGTCACTTTATCCGAGGAATTGTCTGAACGTCAAAACGGCGACGACATCATCAAGCCCAATCAGCACCGGGTGCCGGCTTCGGGGACTTTGCCGTCAATCAGGTACTCATCCACCGCTTTGGTAATGCATTCATTGGAGCGTCCATATGCGGTGTGGCCATGGCCTTCATAGGTCAGCAGGGTCGCGTTGTCCAGCTGCTGCGCCAATGCCTCAGACCATGCGTAGGGGGTAGCTGGATCGCCGACGGTGCCAATGACGAGGATCTCATTCGAGCCTTCCGCGTCGAGGACTTCAGGCTTGCCGGTGGCCTCGTGGTCCCAGGCCTCGCAGGTGATGCCGCCATAGGCGAGATACTTGCCCAAGGTCGGGGCCGCACGCATCAACTCTGTTGCTTCGGCCTGCATCGCTTCTGGACTGGCGTCCATTGGACGGTCCAGGCAATTGATGGCGGTGAAAGCATCGGTGGAATTCGATGCATACGTGCCGTCGCCCTCGCGGTCCGCCGAGAGATCCGCGAAGCCGAGGATCATATCCACATCCGCGTCGTTGACGGCAGCGTTCATCGCATCGGTCAAAATGGGCCAGCTGGAATCGTCATACAGCGGCAAGATGAAGCCGTTGATGAAGTCGATGATCGGCACTGCACGCCCGTCGCTGGCAGTCATTGGTTCGTTCTCCACCTGCGCAAAGAACTGCTGCAGCTGCACCTTGGCCTCTTCAACGGTTCCAGTGAACGGGCACTCACCGCTTTCAAGGCAATTGGCGAGCCACGCGTCGATCTCCTTCTCGAAGCCAACGGCCTGGGCCAAGGTGAGGTCCGAAGCTGTGCTGGTTGGATCCATGGCGCCATCGAGTACGAAGCGACCCACATTCCGAGGGAACAAATCAGCGTAGGTTGCTCCGAGGAAAGTTCCATAGGAGAAACCGAGGTAGTCCAGCTGTGCATCACCGAGCACAGCACGGATCACGTCCATGTCCTTCGCTGCCGAAACGGTATCGACGTGGCCTAGGAGATCGCCGGTATTGGACGCGCAGTCAGCTGCGTAGTCCTCGGTATCCTCGACAATTTCGTCCTGGTCTTCAGGAACCCAAGCCCGCAGGTTTTCCTGGCGTCCCTCGTCGGTCTCGGCACCGCTTTGGCAGGTGACCGGGGAGCTTTCTCCCACGCCTCGCGGATCGAACCCGATGACGTTGTAGGCGCGCTGCAGGTCAGCGCTGAACATGCCTGGTACCGAGGACGCCACCAGATCCAGGCCGGATCCGCCTGGGCCGCCGGGGTTTACCAGCAGATTGCCTGTCGCCCCGTCCACGGCGCGGCGGTTCAACGCCAGATCAATGCTCTCGCCTTCGGGATCGGCATAGTCCATCGGAACCTCTATGGTGGCGCATTCGATGATGCTGCCGCATTCTTCCCAATCGAGGTCTTGGCTGTAGAAGGATTCCAATCCTTCCGGTGTACTGGCGTTGGGCGCGGACTGCGACGCATCCGATGCGCCGGACTGCGAATCCGCTGTAGTGGAAGAGCAGCCGGCCAGGGTCAAAGCCAGAGCGGTCCCCACTGCGGCCAAGCGCATCATCGGTGAGCGTGCAGGCACTTTTAGTGTCTCCTTGTGATGGGTTAACGGCGTCCCGGCTGAGGCAGCAAACGGGTCATGAGTGCTTCCAGGGCCATGAGCTGGTTGACGTTGGCAGCCAAGCGGCTGCGCGTTTCATTGATGGCATCAAGCTGGGCCAAGGACTTCTCGCTGGACTGTTCCGCTGCGAATCGTTCGAGCTGCTCGCGCAGGTGCTCGTTGATCAGCTCAATTCCGGTTTTCAGCTGGATGCTCAAAACATCGCGGAAGAATGTGGTCAGGTCTGTCAGGGTACGGTCCAAGGCATCGAAAGCCGCACGCCGAGCGAATCGCTTGGCATCATCCTCCAGCGCCTTGAACTGTCCACGCAATCCAGCGGGGATGTTCTCCTCTGGACCCAAGCCGTTGGCGTGGCGCAGCTGGGCAATCTTGTTCTGCAGATCGGTGCCGGTAATGTTCTCGGCACGCTCGCTGGCCAGTTTGGAAATTTCTGCGGCAGCGGCCATCGCCTGCGGCAAGGTGGTGGTGCGCAACGGCAGGGTAACGACTTTTTCACGCTGGATGCGTGCTTGCTCGTCACGGGCCAGCAAACGGGCTACGCCAATGTGGGACTGTGAGACACGGGCAGCGAACAGCGCCTGTTCCGGTTCCAGCCCGTCACGGCGCACCAGAAGATCCGCAACATCCTGGGTGGACGGCACGGAGAGATTTACCGCGCGGCACCGTGAACGAATGGTCACCAGAACATCTGCAGGAGACGGGGCGCTCAGGATCCAGATCATCTTGGCGGGCGGTTCTTCAATGGCCTTGAGCAGCACGTTGGTGCTGCGCTCGGACATGCGGTCGGCATCTTCGATGATGATGATGCGCCAGCGGCCGGTGCCAGCACTTTCCTGTGCACGGGTAATCAGATGGCGGACGTCAGCAATCTGGTACTCGAATTTGTCGGTGGATACGAAGGACACATCCGGGTGCTCCGAATTCATGACCATTTTGCAGTTGGCGCACTGCCCGCAGCCGGCCGGGGCCTGGGTGCACTGCAAAGCTGCCGCGAAAGCCCGCGCCGCGGTGGTACGGCCCGAACCCGGGGGACCGGTGACCAGCCAGGCATGGGTCGGGTTGCCGCGATCAACCTCAGCGGTCAACGTGGCAATGACACGTTCCTGCCCGGCAAGTTCTGCGAAGACTGGCCGGGTCACAGCAAGCCTGCCAAATGCTGCGCAACCGACTGGTGCAGCTGATCCACGCTGGCGGTGGCATCCAGGACCAGATAGCGCTGCGGATCACGGGCCGCCAAGTCGAGGAAGGCGTTGCGGATGCGTTCATGGAAATCATCCGGCTCGGATTCCAAGCGATCCGAATCCTCCACGCCGCCGCTGGCCGCAATGCGCCGGGCACGTCCCTGCGCGGCGGAGATATCAAGAATGATGGTGGCATCCGGCTTCAGTCCGCCGGTTGCGAAGTCGTTGATCGATGCGACGGCATCAAAGCCGAGGGCGCGGCCCATGCCCTGGTAAGCCAGCGAGGAATCAACGAATCGGTCGCAGATGATGTGGGTGCCGGCTTCCAGCGCGGGGGAGATGACCTGCTGGACATGGGCGGCACGCGCCGCCGAGTAAATCAGGGCCTCGGTACGGGCATCGATCTCGCCGTGGCCGTGTTCGAGCACCAAGGAACGCAGCTCTTCGCTGATCTGGGTTCCGCCTGGCTCACGGGTAGTGGTGACCTTGGCGCCACGGGACTCCAGCCACTGCTGGGCCAGGGCGACCTGCGTGGACTTCCCAGCGCCGTCACCGCCTTCAAAAACGATGAACAAGCCACGCGTTGGGGTACTCGATTCGATACTCACCCCACTAGCCTATCCAAGGACATTTAAAGATGTGCGTTGCAACGGCAGGATGTGCAACGAAAATGCACCCAGTGTGGTGGATCAGTCAGATGAAATGTAGTGAAATCCACCGGCTGGCAGCGTCAAAGGAAGCGTAGAGTTTTTTCCATGAACCCCCGCACCGCAGAATCAGGCGCCAATCCGGCCTGGGATCCGAAAACTTTGCTCGTTGCCAGTGGGCGTCCGGCCCATGGGTACGATGCTCCAGTCAACCACCCGGTGACCTTCACCTCGACCTACCACTCCAAAGGCCAGGCGGTGCCGGGTGAACGCGTATATGCGCGCTTCTCCAATCCGACCTGGGATCCGTTTGAAGAAGTACTGGGCCAGCTCGAAGCGGCAACGCTGCCTGCCCTGGTGTTCTCCTCGGGCATGGCAGCTATTGCCGCCGCACTGAGCATCGTGCCAGAGGCCGGCGTGCTGGTGATGCCGCAGCATTCCTATAACGGTTCGCTGGCGTTGAGCGCAGAGCTGCAAGAGGCGGGACGGCTGCGCATTCGCCCGGTGGATATTGCCAACACCGAAGAAGTGCTCGCTGCCTTGGAGGGGGCCGATGTGCTCTGGGTGGAATCGCCAACCAATCCGATGCTGGAAGTTGCCGACCTGCCGACCCTGCTGGCTGCCGCCAAAGCGAAGAACGTCGTGAGCATCGTGGATAACACCTTTGCCACCCCACTGCTCCAGCAGCCGATGGTCCACGGTGCCGACCTTGTAGTGCACTCGGTGACCAAGTACCTGTCGGGCCACTCGGACGTGATCATGGGCGCGCTGGTCACCAGCGACGAGCAGCTCCACAGCCGCCTGCATGGGTACCGGACCTTGCATGGCGCGATCGCCGGCCCGATGGATACCTTCCTCGCATTACGCGGGGTGCGCACCATGGCCGTGCGCCTTCAGCGTTCGCAGTCAAACAGCCAGGTGCTGGCAGAACGCCTCGCGGCACATCCCAAGGTGCAGGCCGTACGCTACCCGGGACTGCCCAACGATCCGGGCCACGCACGCGCTGCGGAACTCATGGGCGGGTTCGGGTCGGTGATCGCCTTTGAAGCGGGAAGCACCGCCGAAGAAGCAGACCGGGTACTGGAAGCCTTCCAGCTCATCACCGGCGCTACCTCGCTTGGAGGCGTGGAGTCCCTGGCCGAGCGTCGGGCCCGCCACGCTTCGGAGCCGGCCAGCGTCCCGGCCAGCCTGATCCGACTGTCAGTAGGCATTGAAGAGGTGGAAGACCTCTGGGCCGATCTGCAGCAAGCGCTGGACCGGCTTTGATGCCCGCGGGCGCTGATTTCCGCGCGTGGCACAGCGCCCATCATTTGCGCCAAAAAGGTAGAGTACAAGCATGAACATGTTGCGCATGGCCCAAATAATCGAGTACTACATGATGATCGCTTTGAGCATTGTCATCGTTGCGCTCGCCGTCTGGGCTTTGGTTGATTGCCTGCGCCATGGCGCAGATCGTTTCGCCCAGGAAGGCAAGCGCACCAAGGGGTTCTGGCTTGGACTGACCGTCGCCAGCACCGCCGTGGCACTGCTTGGCATCTTCAGCCAGGGCGGAATCGGCTTCCTGCAGCTGATCGGCGCCTGCATCGCCTGCGTGTACCTCGCGGACGTCAAGCCTGCCGTCAGCGGCAAGGGCGGCGGCTGGTACAACTACTAGGCGTGCCAAGGCACCAAGTTTTCCCGAAGACCTGCATCCGCATCTTGGCGGACTGCAGGTCTTCGCACTTTAATCACGGGCCTTAACTTTCGCACGAGCCGGCTTGCGCATTGGTTAGGATGGATTACATGAGCCACACTTTGATTTTGCTTCGCCACGGACAGAGCGAATGGAACGAAAAGAACCTGTTCACCGGTTGGTACGACGTATCGCTGACCGAGAAGGGCCGTGCTGAAGCTGCCCGCGGCGGCCAGCTGCTGACCGAAGCTGGCTACAAGCCGGAGGTGCTTCACACCTCCTTGCTGACCCGCGCCATTGTTACCGCGAACCTGGCCCTGGAAGCCGCTGGCCGTTCGTGGATCCCGGTGAACCGCGACTGGCGCCTGAACGAGCGCCACTATGGTGCGCTGCAGGGCAAGGACAAGGCGCAGACCTTGGCCGAGTTCGGTGAAGAGCAGTTCATGGAATGGCGTCGCAGCTACGACACCCCGCCACCAGCACTGGATGATTCCTCGGAGTTCAGCCAGATCAACGACGAGCGCTATGCGGCGTTGGGCGACTCCGCCCCACGCACCGAGTGCCTCAAGGACGTGCTGGATCGCATGCTTCCCTACTGGGAGAACAACATCAAGGCTGACCTGTCGGCAGGCAAGACCGTCATGGTCACCGCCCACGGCAATTCGCTGCGTGCGCTGGTCAAGCATCTGGATGGCATCAGCGATGAAGACATTGCTGGCCTGAACATCCCAACCGGCATCCCGCTGGTCTATGAGCTGGATGACAACTTCCAGCCAATCACCAAGGGCGGAACCTACCTGGATCCAGCAGCCGCTGCGGACGCCATCAAGGCCGTTGCCAACCAAGGCCGCAAGTAGGACACGCTTTTCGGCGGCATCGGGGCTGCTGGCTACTCGCCAGTAGTTCGCGATGCCGCCGTCCGCTTGTTAACGCCGAGGTAACGCCAAGCATCCGGCTGTGAGCGAAACAACTGCGCACGATTGTATTTTTGGCATTAGTATGCTGTAATCTCCTATTTCGAATAGGCTCAATGGCTCACGTTAGGAATGCAATTCGTGGCAACTGATTACGATGAAGTCCGCCCAGACGTTGCTGAAGCACGTAAGGCTTCTCTGGATGCGGTGAAGTCCGCAAACGCACCGGACGCCAAGTCGGTGGTGCGCGAGCTCGACGAGACCGACCACACCGATGGCATGGATCTGCCAGGTGCGGATCTATCCAACGAGGAATTGACCGTTACGGTCATTCCGCAGAAAGACGACGAGTTCATTTGCGGCTCGTGCTTCTTGATTCGCCACCGTTCGCAGCTGGTGCGCGAAGAGGGCAATGTAGGCTTCTGCGTCGAGTGCGAAGGCTAGAAGCCCGCTAGACGCTGGCGCCACTTGCGCGCCAACAACCTGCGAGGGCAGTCCACCGATCGGTGGACTGCCCTCTGCTGGTTTAACGGGCTGGATTCCCCGGATGGGACCGGACTCCAACGGCGGTCCCTGGGGTGCCCAGCGCTGCGTCGTGCGTCCGTTGGCATCCTGCCGGGGCAATGGCTGGACGTGCGCTCACCGGGAGCGCGTGGAGCTGCATGGCCGGACGAGGCGCAGCACTGCCATGCCAACGGGGCCGTGGGCCACGGCACGGTACCCAGTTCGCGCCGCGATGCGAAGGCTTCCCGGACCCCGGACACCCAGTTTCAGTGCTGAATGAGCTGGAGAGCAAAAATGGCGCCTGCCATCCGGTGGTACCGGATGGCAGGCGCCAAGGCGCAGCCTTATATCTTAGGTCCGCGGACCTAGATCTCGGTGGGGTCCCATTCGCCGGTCACCAGATAGGTGACCTTGCGAGCTACGGACACACCATGATCGCCGAAGCGCTCAAGGTAGCGGCTGGTCAGCGATACGTCCACGGTGGTGGGTGCATTGGCATCCCAGTCGTCGGCCGCGACCAGGGTGAAGACGCTGGAGTGCAAGCGATCCAGCTGGTGATTCAGCTCGATAATTTCGGTAGCGATCTGCAGATCGCGGGTGTCGAGCAAACGCGCAACGGCCTTGGCGATGTCAATATCGATCTTTGCCATCTGGGCAAAGGTGTCGGAAATCCTGGCTGGGATTGCCGGGTTGGGGAAGCGCAGGCGGGCCAGCTGCGCCAAGTGGCGTGCCAAGTCGCCCATGCGCTCCAGCGAAGCACTCATGCGCAGCGAACCGACGATCATGCGCAGATCGCTGGCCACCGGTCCCTGCAAAGCCAAGGTATCGATAGCGCGCTCATCGAGCTGGTTCTGCAGGAAGTCGATCTTCGCGTCCGCTGCGATGACTTCCTGGGCCAGGTCGACGTCGACGTTGGCTAGCGAATCCCAAGCTCGATCCATTGCGGTTGCGACCTGGTTGGCCATCTCAATGAGTTCTTCGCCAATTTGCTGCAGGTCTGCTTGAAATACCTTACGCACAGCAGTTCCTTTCGAGTGTCGGTATCCATGCCGGATGGTGGACTGCCGTGGCAGCCAACCGCCCCGAAACAGTTTTGTGGCATGGTGGAGGGTCTTGCTCCAGCTTGTCAGCGGGTGATTAACGAATATGCCACGAAAGGTGAACGTTTGGTGAACAGCGCGCCGAAATCGACTAAATCACGTCATTTAGGGCCGGTGCCACCCAAAGGTGAAGCTAGTCTAAAGATGTGAACGAAGTGATCTCGACTCTTATAGCCGGCGTCCTCGGCCTGGCTCTGGGGATCGTTGGCGTCATCGCCTTCCGGCTTTCCCAGAACCGCTCCTCGAAGCTGCCACAGGTCGACGAACCCGTGCTCCCCGAGGGAGCCGCCGCCGTCCTGTCGGTCATTGGACGCGCCTTCGTGATCCTTGATGACGTCGACGGGGTGGTCCGGGCCAACCCCGCTTCCTATGCCTACGGACTGGTGCGAGGACACACGCTCGTCCACAACGAACTGCTCTCGCTGGTGCGGCAGGTTCGCGCCGACGGCGTGATTGCCGAAAGCCAGTACGAGCTGCAACGCTCCACGCTGGGTGCCGGGCAGCTGATTGTCCATGTGCGCGTGGCACCGCTGGGCGACGAGTACATTCTCCTGCTGGCCGACGACCGTACCGAAATCACCCGTACCGAAGCGATGCGCAACGACTTCGTGGCCAACGTTTCCCACGAGCTGAAGACTCCGGTCGGCGCGATCGGCCTGCTGGCCGAGGCCATTACCGAGGCTGCCGATGACCCCAAGGCGGTACGCCGCTTCTCCACCCGGATGGACAAGGAATCGCGGCGCCTGGCCGCCCTGGTCCAGGACATTATCGAGCTCTCCCGCCTGCAGGCATCCGATGCCATCGTGCAGGGCCAGGAAGTGAATATCGACAGCGTCGTGGCCGAGGCAGTTGACCGCAGCCACCTGATTGCCGAGGAAAAGGGTATCGCCATTACCGTAGGCGGACATCTCGAGGAGCCGATCCTGGGCGATGCGGACCTGCTGATGACTGCGATCCGCAACCTGATCGATAATGCCATCCGCTACTCCCCGGAGAACACCACGGTAGGCGTGGGCATCCGGCAGCGTGATGGCTATGCGCAGATCTCGGTCACCGACCAGGGACCCGGGATTTCGGCCGAAGAGCAGGAACGCGTTTTCGAGCGCTTCTACCGCGTGGACTCCGCACGTTCGAGGCAGACCGGGGGCACCGGCCTGGGGCTGAGCATCGTCAAGCACGTGCTGGCCAACCACGGCGGCGAAGTGTCGCTGTGGTCGCAGCCGGGCCACGGATCCACATTTACCCTAAGACTTCCCCTAGCGGACGAAGAACCGGCGACCAGCAATGTGCTTGCCGGCCAGACGATGAAGGAACGAACGATCGAGACGAATGCGTCCGATCGTGAAGGAGGACGCCGATGACCCGCATATTGATCGTTGAGGACGAGGAATCGCTCTCTGACCCGCTGTCCTACTTGCTGGAACGCGAAGGTTTCGAAGTCCGGATCGCCGACGACGGCCTGAAGGCCGTGACCGAGTTCGAACGCCATGGCGCAGACCTGGTGCTGCTGGATCTGATGCTCCCGGGCCAGCCCGGAACCGAAGTGATCCGCCAGATCCGCCTGAACAGCCAGGTCCCGGTCATCATGCTCACCGCAAAGGACTCGGAGATCGATAAGGTCGTCGGCCTGGAGCTCGGCGCCGACGACTACGTCACCAAGCCGTACTCCTCCCGCGAATTGCTGGCCCGCATCCGTGCTGTGCTGCGCCGCCAGGGCGAAGGCGAAGAACTGATCAGCAATGTGGTCACCGCCGGTCCGGTGCGAATGGACGTGGAACGCCACGTGGTCTCGGTCGACAACACCGAGGTATCCATGCCGCTGAAGGAATTCGAGCTGCTGGAAATGCTGTTGCGCAACGCCGGTCGAGTGCTCACCCGAGGCCAGCTGATTGACCGCGTCTGGGGCAGCGACTACGTGGGGGACACCAAGACTTTGGATGTGCACGTCAAGCGCCTGCGCTCCAAGATCGAGGTCGACCCGGCGGTGCCCGAACGCCTGGTGACCGTGCGCGGGCTGGGCTACAAGTTCGTGGTCTAAAGCCAAAGAGCCCGGATACGGCAAGAGCCTCGGGCAGAATCTTTCGATTCTGCCCGAGGCTCTTGTTTTGTCTTGCGCGAAGCTTAGTGGCCCGAAGTGGAGTGGGTCTCTTCTGGAATCAGGTGCTCGGTAACCGACTGGTCAGCACCGCCTGGTACGAAGTCGCGGTATTCAGCCAGGGTGCCATCGACAACTGGAACGCTGAATTCCACGTTCTCACCGGCAACGGTGAAGACCGAGTCGGCGTGTTCGCCAGCTGCAATGCCCATGTTCTTGATGATCTGCTGGTTCTTGTCTTCTTCAAGCTTGATGGTGCCGTCTGCAGGAACCTGGATGGAGACAGGTGCTGCGTTGTCAGCCTTGACCGACAGGGTCAGCGCGGAATCGCCGGCGTTGACTACGGAGCCGATCAGGCGGGCTTCAGTGTCGTCGCTGTTGGTGACGAACATCAGGTTGCGGACCTTTGCGTCTGCGACATCGACGTTGACGCCATCGCTGGCGGCGTAGTCGGTGTTGGTGGCCTGCTCGTTGATGGCGCCACAGCTGGTGACACCGAATGCCAGGGCAGCCACAGCGAGGGACGCGGCAATGCGACGTCCAGCGGTCATGCGTGCGGTGATCACGACACTAACTCCTCGGTGAGAAAAATGAGTTGCTTCGGTTCGTGGTCTGCTTAATCGAATGCACCTAGGGCAGGCGCAATCGAAAATTGGACCACGATTACCTCTAAGCCTAGCTGTTTTTCACGCAAAGACGCGATTTAGCGACGTGCAACACACGCATTTCGACAAGTTGTAGACAACCGATGCGGGGAAGGGGGTTGGTGCGCGGTCGACTGCCCTACCTTCTTCATAGCATGTTTCTCTTGCAAGTGGAAGAGGCATTTCCGCGTGAATTCGCGGTTATATGGGGCACAGTCGCAGGATCCGGAATAGCAAACATGGTAGACTAGGGCGTGGGAAAGGGGTTTATCCACATGGTTTTTGAGGTTGGCGAGACTGTTGTCTACCCGCACCACGGTGCCGCGATGATCGAAGAGATCAAGATGCGCAAGATCAAGGGCGAAGAGAAAATGTATCTCAAGCTCAAGGTGGCTCAGGGCGACCTGACCATCGAGGTTCCTGCTGAGAACGTTGATCTTGTTGGCGTACGTGACGTGGTAGGTCAGGAAGGCTTGGACCATGTGTTCGATGTCCTTCGTGCTGAATTTACCGAAGAGCCGACCAACTGGTCGCGCCGCTACAAGGCAAATGTCGAGAAGCTCGCTTCCGGCGATGTCATCAAGGTTGCAGAAGTAGTCCGCGACTTGTGGCGCCGAGAAAATGACCGTGGTCTGTCGGCAGGCGAAAAGCGCATGCTGGCAAAAGCTCGCCAGGTATTGATCAGTGAATTGGCCTTGGCCAAGGATCTGGACGAGGCCAAGGCAGAAGGCCTCTTGGACGAGGTTCTGGCTTCGGCCTAGCCCCGTTCCGGTAACGCATCGCCGTGAAACGCTCCCAAGCGTTTCACGGCTTTTGGCGTTAAAGCGGCCAAGGCCGAACCGCGCGGCACGATAAGCTGGGCGCTGTGAAGCAAAGCGAAGTGCATAACTCAAGCCTGATCCTCGTGGCTGCTGGAATGGGAACCCGCCTCGGCGCTGGCCTTCCCAAGGCGATGGTCCAGGTGGCCGGAAAATCCCTGGCTGAACATGCCGTGGACCGGGCGCTGGGAATTCCGCAGATCACCGAAATCATCGTGGTTACCCCGCCGCAGGACGAACGCCTGGCCGCGGCCATGGCGCAGTACGGGGACAAGGTGCGCACCGTGCCCGGTGGCGCCAGCCGCGCCGCGTCGGTCCGTGCCGGCTTGGCTGTAGCCAGTTCCGCCGCCACCAACATTCTGGTCCATGACGCCGCCCGTGCTTTTGCCCCGGCGAAGCTGCATGAACAAGTGCTTGGCGCTCTGGCCGACGAGCAGTGCAACGCCGTCATCCCGGCGCTGAACGTCACCGACACCATCTGCGTGGTGGAGCTCGATGCCGCCGGCGAGCACGAAATCATCAAGGAAACCCCGGCACGTTCCATCCTGCGCGCGGTGCAAACCCCGCAGGGCTTTGACGCGCAGCTGTTGCGCGATGCCCACGCCCAACTGGATGGCTGCACCGAGGCAGAACTGGAGAAGGTTACCGACGACGCGTCGATCGTGCGGGCTTTCGGAGCCGAAGTCCGTGTGGTGCCGGGATCGCAGCAAGCCATGAAGGTCACCTATCCCGGAGATCTCGACGCGGCAGGCAAGCTCGCGGCGAACCAGCCCGCGGCCACCCCAAGCGCAAAGGAAGAAACCATGATCCTGCCACGAGTCGGCAACGGCATCGATGTTCACGCGGTCAGCGAAGACCCGACTCGCGAAATGTGGCTGGCAGGACTGCACTTCCCGGAAGACACCGGGCTTTCGGGCCACTCCGATGGCGACGCGGTAGCGCACGCGGCCTGCGATGCGCTGTTCTCCGCGGCGGGCATTGGCGATCTGGGCACGCACTTCGGGGTGGACCGACCGGAATTCGCCGGGGCCAGCGGTGTGAGCCTGATTGCAGAAGCCGCCCGCCTGGTGCGGGAGGCGGGATTCGAAATCGGCAATGTCGCGGTGCAGTTCGTTGGCCGCCGCCCGCGCTTTGCCGCGCGCCGCGAAGAAGCCAGCAAAGTGCTGAGCGAGGCTATCGGCGCCCCAGTCAGCGTCATTGCGACCACCAGCGACGGGCTGGGCTACGAGGGGGAAGGCAAGGGCGTGACAGCCTATGCCACCGCACTGGTCTACCCGGTATCGGGCTAGGCCCCTTGGCGCAACCGCGGGGCTTCGATCATCGAGAGTGTCACAAGTGAAGTACAAAGGGTGCATCCATCGGATAACCTTAAAGGCGTGAGCCTGCGATTCTATGACACCAAAACAGCATCCGTACGCGACTTCCAGCCATTGGCGGAAGGCGAAGTCAAGCTGTACTACTGTGGCGCCACCGTGCAGGGCATGCCGCACGTGGGCCACGTCCGCAGCGCCATTGTCTTCGACCTGTTGGTGCGCTGGCTCGAATACCGCGGCTTTGCCGTCACCACCGTCCGCAACGTGACCGACATCGATGACAAGATCCTGGAGAAGTCGGCGAAATCCTTCGCCGAGGACTTCGAGGCGGATGCCCATTACAAGCCGCGCGAAGAATGGTTCGCCCTGGCGTACCGTTTCGAGCAGGAATTCGCACGGGCCTACGAGGCTCTGGGTGTCCAACGCCCGACTTACGAGCCCCGCGCGACCGGCCACATCACCGAAATGCATGAGCTGATTGCACAGCTGATCGAACGCGGCCATGCCTACCCGGCGGCCGACAGCTCCGGAGATGTCTATTTCGACGTGCGCTCCTATGAGCAGTACGGCGCACTGACCCGCCAGAAGATCGACGATATGCAGGACGCACCGGATTCGGATCCGCGCGGCAAGAAGGATCCACGCGACTTCGCGCTGTGGAAGGGCTACAAGGGCACCGATCCGCTGACGGCTTCCTGGCCAAGCCCCTGGGGACGCGGCCGCCCAGGCTGGCACCTGGAATGCTCGGCGATGGCTGGCAAGTACCTGGGCAGCGAATTCGACATCCATGGCGGCGGACTGGATCTGCGCTTCCCGCACCACGAGAACGAAATGGCCCAGTCCAACGCGGCTGGCCACGGCTTTGCAAACTTCTGGATGCACAACGGCATGGTCACCTATGAGGGTGAGAAGATGTCCAAGTCCATTGGGAACACCATTTCCCCGGAAGAAATGCTCGCGCTGGCCGACGCCCGCGTGGTGCGCTACTTCCTGGGCCAGGCGCAGTACCGTTCGATGCTCGACTACCGCCCGGACTCGCTGACCGAAGCGGGGGCAGCGGTCGAACGCATCGACACCTTCATCTCCAATGCGCGCTACCGCCTGGGTGCCGTCGCCGAGTCGATCGTGGCCACCGGGGTTCCGGAAGCTTTCGGCACCGCGATGGATGATGACCTGAACGTTCCAATGGCGCTGGCCGCGCTGCATGAAACCGTGCGGCTGGGCAATGCATCCTTGGATAGCCGTGACGACGCTGCCACTGCCAAGGCCTTGGGCCAGGTCTTGGCCATGACCCAGGTATTGGGCCTGGATGATGCCGGCAGCAATGAAAGCTCGAAATCTTCTGCAGAGCACGCAGCCCTGGATCAGCTGATCCAGGCCCAGTTGGCTGAACGCGCCGAAGCACGCGCTGCCAAGGACTGGGCACGCTCCGACGCCATCCGCGATGCGCTGGCATCCGCTGGCATTACCGTGGCGGACTCGGCCGATGGCGCTCGCTGGACTCTGGACAACTAGTCGCGAACACGCGCGGCACCAACGAACTCAAAACTAAAGGACATGAACCAATGAACAAAAAGGGCCCAACCAAGGGTAGTGGTGGCAAGGGACGTCGTTCCCTCGAGGGCAAGGGCCCGACCCCCAAAGCGGAGGACCGCCCGTACCACAAGGCTTACCGTGCCAAGCAGCTCTCTGAGCGCTCGGCCGCCAAGCGCAGCACCGGCCGCCGAACCGACCGCATCAAGGTCAACGCCGAATTCGTCACCGGCCGCAACTCCGTCGTTGAGGCGCTGCGCGCCGGCATCCCTGCCAAGGCGCTGCACGTTGCCATCCGCATCGACGTCGATGACCGCGTCCGCGAATCCCTGAAGCTGGCTGCCGAGCTGGGCATCCCGCTGATGGAAGCATCCAAGCCCGAGCTCGACCGCATGACCGATGACGCGATCCACCAGGGCATGGCCCTGCAGATCCCGCCATACGAATACAAGGATGCAGTCCAGCTGGCTACCAAGGCCATCAAGGACTTCGACAAGGGATACACCCGGACCCAGCCGCTGTTCCTGGCACTGGATGGCATCACCGACCCGCGTAACCTGGGTGCGATTGTCCGTTCGGCTTCGGCCTTCGGCGCAGACGGCGTGATCATTCCAGAGCGACGCAGCGTCGGCATGACCGCTTCGGCATGGAAGACCAGCGCGGGTGCAGCTGTACGCGTACCAGTAGCCAAGTGCAGCAACCTGACCAGCGCACTGAAAGAAATCAAGGCTGCTGGCATTTTCGTGATCGGCCTCGACGCCGGTGGCGACATGGAGCTTCCGAACTTCGAATTGGCTACCGGCCCGCTGTGCATCGTGGTTGGTTCCGAAGGCAAGGGCCTGTCCCGGCTGGTCCGCGAAAACTGCGACGCCATCGTTTCGATTCCAATCGACTCGGCAATGGAATCGCTGAATGCTTCGATGGCTGTCGGCATCTCGCTCTACGAGGTATCGCGTTTGCGCGCTGGACAGTCCAAGTAGTCTCCAAGCACCGTGAAGGGGCCATGACTTGCCAAGGCAAGTTATGGCCCCTTTTCATTAGGGTGACCTGCTTCATAACAACAATTTTCCGTTGTTTTTAGGCGATATTCACCTTGGACCGCAGGGAATCCGCATGATTCCGGGGATTCTGCGCAGAAAAGCATGGAAACTGGCCGATTTTGCGTCGTGGCTGAACCCGTGTAGAGTTTTATCTCGCGCCGCTGATCCGGACAGCCTAAAAGGGCGAAACGGAAACGGCGGGGTGAACAAGACTGAAATGTCGAGTTGACAACGGTCAACTTGGTGGTAAACTTGTAAAGTTGCTCCGGAGCGAAGCAGTCATCGAAGGTTTGGTGGTTGTGGTGTCGAGAGTGTTTGTTGTTTGAGAACTCAATAGTGTGCCAAGTTTGTTGATACCGAATATTTTTATTTGGTGAATACATAA
>NZ_JBIUWY010000007.1:0-163264 GCF_044743685.1 Glutamicibacter sp. NPDC087583
GGTGTGGGAGAGTAGGTCACCGCCGGACTTAACTTGAGTAGATGGTTTGAGGCCCTGGTACCGTTTGGTGCCGGGGCCTCACCTGTTTAACCCGTACAGGGGCCAGGCCTGAAAGCCCGGCCCCTGTACCTGTTTAAGTACTGTACCTGTTGGCTTACGGCCTGCCTATTATCGAAGCATCGCCGAGAAAGCATCGCAATCACTTTGAGCCGCTACAAGCAGTTTACGGAGTGAGAAGACTAGTGGGCTGCTTCTTCGGCTTCAATTATTGACGCGAGTGCCAGGTCTTCGATGGTGAGCATCACGGTGCTATCCGACCGGTCAAATAGCTGCAGGGTGATGCTCCGGCCATTACAGCGCCACATGCCCACCGACTGATCTTCGTCGTCCCAAGGGCGCTCAGGAGTGCCATACAGTTGGGAAAGCTGTGCCTGCAGGACTTCGTAGCCATACTGGGCCACGGGGTCCTGGGCGTTCAGCGATCCGTAGAGGTGGGTGCAGACGCTGAGGAATTGCTGACGGTAAGTATCCCAGAAACTCACCATTTTTCCTGGCAGGCCGAGGTCTAGGCTCATCATTTGATGTGGTGAATCGTGGTCTTCGGCATCAACGTTGTTTCCGGAAACGAATCCAAGGGCACCGAACAAGACTTCACGCTCGACTTTGTTCTTCGGCCAGGGACCTTGGACCAGGCCCTGGACAACAGGCATGAGATCACGGGGACCAGGGGACAAACTTGGGGATGAGTCTGGTGGCGGCGTACTGCGAGCCTACCTTTGACGCTTAGTCTCCCGGAAGAGGACCATGAAATTGTGTTTCGCTTACAGGTCCTGCATCCAACGCAGATGCTGGGCGGACATCGCCGATGCGAAACGAGCCTGTCTCTGCTTTCGCACCGGTTGCCTGATGCTGCATCGTCGCTGCTTGACGTGACTGGCCGGCAACCCTACAGTCAAGGCACCGGGGACCTGGTGGTAAGGCCATAGCTACAGGAGCTTGCGATGGGACTATTGACATTCAGCATCAACGTCACGCTGGATGGCTGTGTAGATCATCGCGAAGGCATCGCCGACGACGAATTGCACGACTACTTCACACGACTGATGAATGCGCACGGAGCGATGCTCTGGGGGCGTGCCACCTACGAGCTGATGGAAGATTACTGGCCGGCCGTCGCTCATGGAGATATCGCAGCGCCGCCAGCTTTGCTTCGCTGGGCGCAGCAGCTGGAGGAGAAGCCCAAGTACGTTGTCTCGAGCACCCGCACCGCGTACTCGTGGAAGAATTCGCACTTGCTAAGCGGCGACCTACGCGCCTCGGTGCTGAAGCTGAAGGACCAGTACCCCAATGGAGTGCTGCTCGGTAGCGGCAAATTGGCAACGGTTCTGGACCGGATGGAACTTATCGACGAATACCACTTCCTAGTCCATCCAGTCATCGCCGGGCATGGACCAACCCTGCATGAGGCAGGATTGCAGGATTCCCGTCACCTCCAGTTGATATCAGCGCAGCCGCTGGCCAGCGGGGCAATCGCAGCCAGCTATCGGCGTGCAGGCTGATTCTCATGACGATGGCGATTTTGCCTTGGAATTCCGGGGCAGAATCAGGAAAGTGGACACCTTTTCTTGCCGGGTAACTTCGTGTTTTGCACGATGGCAGCAAGCGCTTGCATCCGCAGGCCGAAGCCACGAAAGCAGTCGAAGAAATAAGCGTCTTGGCAGAGGGCAATCTGCGTTGCCAAGGAGCGATGATCGCGTAGCGTAGGAATTATGGATACGCTTTTTTTCGCCCATCGCGGCAGCTCCCATAAATATTCGGAGAACACTCGTGCTGCCTATCTGCAGGCCATCGACGAAGGCGCCGATGGAATCGAATGCGACGTCCATCTGAGCAAAGACGGAATCGTCGTCTGCCACCACGATCCAACAGTCGACCGCACCTCTGATTCAGCCGGTCTGGTTGCCGGATTTACCTTGGCCCAGATGAAAGCCATGGACTTCACTGGAGTCGTTCCGAGCATGGTCCCGGCCGAGTACGGGGCGGAGAATGAACAGCTCCTGAGCCTCGGCGAACTTTTCGAGCTCATTGAAGCACGCGGCAAGCCAATTGGCCTGGCTATCGAAATCAAGCATCCAAGCCCCTATGGCCACCTGCTCGAAAAGGGTGTGCTGCAGGTTCTCGCAGCCCATGGCTTCGACCCGCAGACGGGCACGGCCGGCTCGCAAGGGCAGATCGCGGTGACCCTGATGAGCTTTGAGCCGAATTCCCTGCGCTATCTGGCACGCACCGTCAGCACTTCACTATTGTGCCAGCTGATGACCGAGGTCAACCCGGACTATGTCCGGCAGCTCATTGATTCCGGCGACCTGGGGCGAGCAGGTGTCTACGATGTTCTTTACCGCTCCGTGACTGAAGGAATCGAACTGATCAACGCAGGGGGAGCTGGCATCATTGGATCCGGGGTCGCCTGGACCCGAGCCAATGAGCATCTTGTGCGCCGATGGCTGGAACAAGGGCTGAAGGCGCGCATCTGGACGGTTGACCGTCCCGCGGATGCGCAATTCCTGGTGGACCTGGGTGTCGGGGAATTGACGAGCAACCGCCCGGCAGAACTGCGCAAAGAATTGGAGCTGAGCTAGGCCACATGAACACCGGAGAAATCGCACAGGTCAACCTGTACCTGCAGGACACGTACATTTTTGCTGCGGAGGCCCGAGTCATTGCAACGGGAAGCGGCGAAGACGGGCAGTGGATTGCCCTGAGCCCCAATATCTTCCATCCCCGTGGTGGAGGCCAGCCCGAAGACTCAGGCACCGTGGACGGGCTGCCTGTCTCAGTCCAGCGCGACGCGAATGCACTGGTGGTCTTGTACGGCGCCGGCGCCCGGCAGGTGGGTGATCAGGTCCTAGCTGAGATCGATGGCGAGCTGCGCCTTTCCCATGCCGCATTGCACACCGCAGGGCACGTCCTGGGCTTCGCTGGCGAAGACCGCGGCTGGCAGCACCAGGGCCACTCGCACTTCCCTGGGCAGTCGCGCCTCGACTTCGATCCGGCCAGCGTCGACCTGCCATTGGGCGATGAGAACGAACGGGCCGCCGCCAAGGCCTGGCTCCAAGGACGCGTCGATGAACTCATCGCTGGCGGCGGAGAAATCACAACGGCCACCGATGCTCAGGGCATCCGTACCGTGAGCATCGCCGGGGTGAATGCCGAACCTTGCGGTGGCACCCACGTGAAGCACCTGAACCAGCTGCAGCACGTCGAGATCGGCGACGCAAAGGTCAAGCGCGGTGTCTACAAGGTCAGGTACGATGCACGCCACGTCCGCTAGCTGGTTCACTCCGGCGACCAGGATGGGCCTTTCCATCGCGATCGCCACCGGGCTCTACGGCATTTCCTTCGGGGCCCTGTCCATTGCTGCAGGACTGGATCTGTGGCAAACCGTTGCCTTGAGCGCCTTGATGTTCACCGGCGGATCGCAGTTCGCCTTTATCGGCGTGATCTCAGGCGGAGGTGCTGCCTCGGCAGCGTTCTCCGCCGCTTCGCTGCTGGGAATCCGCAATGCCGTGTACGGGATGCAGATCAAGCAGGCATTGCGGCCTTTGGGACGGCATGTGCCCTGGATGGCCCAGGTGACCATCGATGAATCCACCGCAGTCAGCTTGGGGCAATCGGACCTGGCCGAGAAGCGCCGTGGTTTCTTCACCGCCGGGGTGGGCGTCTACGTCCTGTGGAATCTGTTCACCCTCGTCGGAGCCTTGCTCGGAGAACGCATGGGGGACCCCGCGGCTTGGGGGCTCGATGGCGCCGCGGTCGCCGCCTTCATCGGTTTGCTCTGGCCGCGCTTGAAGTCAGTTGAACCGGTCATGATCGCGATTGCGGCCGCAATCCTCACCGCGCTGGCTGTGCCGGTCACCGCGCCGGGCTTGCCGATTCTGGTAACCGCGGCCTGCGCTGCGATCTACGCGGTGGCCACCGGCCGCCGGACCCCGGCTGCGACCGAGCACGGCGATCTGGAAAGCATTGAGGAGGACCAGCCTTGAGCGAATTGAGCTGGTGGATTCTGGGAGCCTGCCTGACGGCCTACGCAATCAAGCTCTGCGGCTACTTTGTGCCACGCAAGGTTCTGGACTCGCCGACCATGTCCCATGTCGCGGCCACGCTGACCATTGCGTTGCTCGCCTCGTTGGTGACGGTCAATGCCTTCACCTCCGGGCAGGAACTGGTGATTGACGCCCGTATCGGTGCGCTCGCGGCGGCGATTATCGCACTGGCTTTCAAGGCACCCTATCTTGTCGTCGTTGTCGTCGGTGCTCTGGCGGCCATCGTCTTGAGGGCGAGCGGACTAGCTGCCTAGATATTGCCTGCAAGGCGGGTGACAAGCACAAGGCGTAGTGGGACAGTGGAAGCATGATTGTAGCTTTCTCCGTAGCCCCAAGTAACGACAACCCCAACGGTTCGGTCCACGATGCAGTGGCCGAAGCGGTGAAAATCGTCCGCGATTCTGGCCTCCCCAATCGCACCAGCTCCATGTTCACCGAGATCGAAGGTGAATGGGACGAAGTCATGGAGGTAGTCAAGCAAGCCACCATGGCCGTTGGCCGATTCGGTTCGCGCGTATCGCTGGTGTTGAAAGCCGATATTCGGCCCGGTTACGAAGGTGAGCTCGATGGCAAAATCCAACGCCTGGAGAAGGCTATTGAGGATAGTGAGGAGAACATGTCGTCATGATCCACCATTCTGCAGAGCACCATGCCGCAGCCGTCGATGAATATTTGGAACAGGCGCTGGGGTTGCGCGTTGATGCCTTGGAGGCAGGCCGGGAGCATTCCCATAGTGCCGGGCTTCCACGGATTGAAGTCAGTCCTGCCCAGGGAAAGTTCCTCCAGCTGCTCACCGAGATCACAGGTGCCCGGAGGGTCCTCGAGATCGGAACCCTCGGAGGCTACTCCACCAGCTGGCTCGCCCGGGGCGTCGGTGCAGCTGGTACCGTCATCAGCTGCGAATTTGAACCCCTGCATGCCTCGATTGCGCGTGAGAACTTGCAGCGGGCAGGGCTTTCAGAACGTGTTGAAATCCGGTTGGGGGCCGCTCAGGGTTCCATGGATTCGCTGATTTCCAAACGCGTTGCACCATTTGACCTGATCTTCATAGATGCCGATAAGCGCAACAACGTGCCCTACCTGGAACGCGCACTGGAGCTGGCGCATTCAGGCACCGTGCTGGTGCTCGACAACGTGGTGCGCAGCGGCGCGGTCTTGGATGACCCATCCCGGCATGGGACGCAAGAAGCCGATGTTCGCGGAATCCAGGACTCTTTGCGGTGGTTGCGCGATGACCCGCGCGTATCAGCCACGGCGCTGCAGACTATAGGCGTCAAGGGGTGGGACGGGTTCGCGCTAGCGCGAGTCCTCTAGGGCGTTGGATAGCGCTCGGGGCGCTCGAATTCGAGTTCCCCGGCTTCATCGTGCTTGAACGGCGGCGACTTCAGGATCAAGAAGTACACGCCCAATCCGCAGAGAAGACCCATCGGCGGGCCGACCCACAGGGCATAACCGGTATTGCGCACCAGCCCCGCAACTACCGGGCCAACCAGCATGGGAACGATGTAGTAGTAGTGGTCCGGTTCGGCCGGGCCCCAGAAGCGTTCGAACCTGGCCAGAATGCTGAAGCCGGCGGCTAGGAGAACGCATCCGAGCAAAATCACCCAGAAGGTCGAGGAAAGGCTGATGGTCAGGGTCAGGGAACCGACAAGGCCACCAGTCAAGGCAGCGTATTTTGTATTCCGGTTCAAGTCCGACCCCCCTTTGAGCCAAAAAGTTTACGACTACATGAATAGTTTTTCAAGCATTTGGACAGTCCGCAATACTACTTTAGTAGGAGGGGGCCTTGGTGCGTTGGAAGAAAATAGCGAAGTCACTGCCGTAGGCTAGAGAAGTGCCGCAAATGAACGACTACCGAATCCGACTGGCTACTGAACAAGACGTCCGCCCAGCGCTGCAAATGAAATTGCAAGCCTGGCGAGAAGCGTACGCCACACTTCGCGATGAGTCCTTTTTCGCCCACCATGAAGGCCAACTTGATGGCCAGACAGCCTGGTGGGAACGCGGGCTGGCATCCGGAGCGCAATTCTTCATCGCGGAAGACCGTGATGGCCGCATCATCGGGCTAGCCGGTGGAACTCCGGCCATCGAAGAAGACCAGGATGCCGGAGTGGACGTCGAATTGGGCATGCTCTATGTCCTGGAAGAGTACTACGGTACCGGACTGGGCCAGCACCTCTTCGATGTTGTCCTTGGACAGCACGACGCCCTGGTCTGGGTCCTGCAAGGCAACGAGAGGGCCCTGGCCTTCTTCGCGAAGCAGGGATTCACGCCTGATGGAACCAGTGAAGCCCTGACTGGCAGCTGGGATGGCTTAATCGAACAACGAATGGTGCGCGCGCGTGGCTAGGGATGCCAAGGAATCAATGCTCGGAGAGTATCCGATCGACACCGGAACGGCGATCATTGAAGCTGATCCCTACGGCGCCAGCCGCTATATCCTGAAGGTCAACGGCGTGCCCTCCTCCCATGTGGACCTGGAGGACCCGGCCTACCTCGATTTCGAGTACATGCGCTGGATGGAACCGGTCTTCGCCATCGGTTTCCCGGCCGGGCAATACGACGGGCGCGCCCGCAAGCTGCGCGTGCTCCACCTTGGCGGAGGTGGCTGCTCCATGGCCCGCTGGGTCGCGGCCAGCTATGAAAACGCCCGGCAGGTCGTGGTGGAGCTGGATGCCAAGCTGGCCGAGCTGGTGCGCGTCCACTTCGAGGTTCCGCGCGCTCCGCTGGTACGCCTGCGCGTGGGAGACGCAGCCCAGGTGCTGCCCACCTTGAGCGATGCGAGCCGCGATGTGATCATCCGCGATGTCTTCGCCGGGAGCACCACCCCGCGCGTGCTGACCACGGCGGACTACGCCCGCGAAGCCCAGCGCGTGCTGGATGCCGGGGGCGTCTACATCATGAATTGCGGCGATACCGCGGACCTGTCCGGCGCCAAGGCGGAAGCCGCGACGCTGCTGGAGGTCTTCGAGCATGTGGCCATGATCGCCGACCCGCCGATGCTCAAGGGCCGGCGCTACGGGAACATCGTGTTCCTGGCCAGCGACGAACCGCTCAAGCTCGGCCCTGCATTCGAACGCAGCCTGCGCACTGCGCCGTTGCCGGCGCAGCTGGTTTCAGGGGCGGCAGTGCAGCGCTTCGCCACCGGGGCCGTGCCGGTTACCGGCTAGCTCCCGGGGCCCATCCGGTATCCGCTCCCGTCTGCTGCGCGCTGCAGCAGGCCGTGGTCAACCATGTAGCGGCGCAGCAGCGCGACGTCCGGGTGGAATACCCGCAGCCGTTCATTGAGCTGCTCTTCGCGCAGTTCGTCCCCGGCTCCTATCACCGCATTGCGCAGGTAGACCAGCACTTCATGGCGGTCCGCTGGTTTCGCCGGGAGGCTATGCAGCCGGTGCCCGTCGAAGAAGCGGCGGATCCCGACGCGGTCGGCCTTCGCGGCCGAGGCCGAAGCCAAGGTCTTCTCCAGCAGTTCGTCGTTCAGCGCCCAGCCGGACCCCTCTTGGCGCAGAAGCCCGATGCTGGCCCAGCGCTCCAAGTCCTTGCGTTCGGACTTATTGGCCTGCTCGGGTACCCCGTGCCCGCTCAATACGGCCCCGAGAAGCCGGCGCATCGAGGGGTTCTTCAAGCCTGCGGCCACCTGGATCCACTGCCCAGCGGTGTTCTGTTGATCGCTCATAGAGCCCATCCTAGCCAGTGCCCGCCGGGACGGAGGCAAAAAACGCCCCGCCATCGCCGGAGCAATGACGGGGCGCCTGGAGGGCTTCGGGGCTATTTGACCCCGGCCCACATCTCAATCAGTCCGATGCCGAAGAACAGCACGAAAGCCGCGGAAACAACCCACATCAGCGGGTGGATTTCCTTGGCGCGGCCCTGCGTGGCGCGGATGAAGACGTAGGAGATGAAGCCGGCACCGATGCCATTGGCGATCGAGTAGGTGAACGGCATCAGGGTGAAGGTCAGGAAGGCCGGCAGCGCGATGCCCCAGTCGTTCCAATCGATCTTGGAGACTTGGGTGATCATCATGAAACCGACCACGACCAGTGCCGGCGCCACGGCTTCGAAAGGCACCAAGTAGATCAGCGGGCTCAGGAACATCGCGACGATCATCAGCAGGCCGGTGACTACCGAGGCCAGACCGGTACGGGCGCCCTCGCCGATGCCGGCACCGGACTCCACGAAGATCTGCGCCGAGGAGCTGGAGGTGCCGCCGCCGACGATCGCGCCGGCCGCATCCACCAGCAGGACCTTGTCCACGTTGGGGATCTGCCCGTTCTCGTCCATGGAACCCGCTTCGGAAGCCAGGCCCACCATGGTGCCCATGGCATCGAAGAAGATCGAGAGCAGGATGACGAAGGCCAGCAGCGAAGCGGCAGTGGCGCCGATCTTGCTGAAGGCGCCGAACACGCTGACCTGGCCGATCAGCGACAGGTCCGGAAGGGTCCACTCGGGCAGCGACGGAACCACCAGCGACCAGGTATTGGTCTCCATCGCGCCGATGTGGAAGACGGCTTCGAGGATGTTGGCAAGGATCGCAGAAACGACGATGCCGATCAGGATCGCGCCCTTGACCTTGCGCACCACCAGGGCCATGGTCAGCAGCAGGCCGACAACGAAGACCAGGATCGGCCAGCCCATCAGCTCTCCGTCGAAGCCCAGGCCCACCGGAACGGTGGTGTTCGCGGCATCCGGGAGGCGCTGGACGAAGCCGGCGTTGACCAGGCCGATCAGTGCGATGAACATGCCGATGCCCACCACGATGGCGGTTTTCAATCCGGCTGGAACCGCATTGAACACCGCGGTCCGGAACCCTGTGAGCACCAGGCCGAACATGACCACACCCGCAATGAGCACCAGGCCCATGACATCAGCCCAGGTCAGTTCCGGGTTGGTTGCCACGGTGATAGCGACGAAGGCGTTGACGCCCAAGCCGGTAGCCATGGCGAATGGGTGGCGGGCCCAGATGCCCATCAGGATGGTCAGGATACCGGCGACAAATGCGGTCACCGCGGCAACGCGCTGGATGCCCAACTCGCCGCCCGAGGAATCGGCACCGGAAAGAACCAGCGGGTTGAGGACGACGATGTAGCTCATCGCGAAGAAGGTGGCGATGCCGCCGCGAACTTCGGTGGAGAACGTTGAACGCCGTTCCGAAATCTTGAAGTATCGGTCGATGCGCGCGGTCATAGCATTCCCGGACGCGGTTTGTGTGGAGGAGGACATGGAAAAATTCTATGACGTTTCGGGCGCTGATTCATATCGATCCGAGTGTCCAGTAGGCTGTACGCGAAAACTTTAGACCCAACTCACACCTAGAACTGCGGAAGCAAGTACATTGGTGGTAAGGGAAATCACATCCCGTTATATCTGAGGTAGTTGAGGAGCGAGTCTGATGAGTGACGAAGCACCAGTCGCAGCAGAGAAGATTGAAGGAATTGTCGTTGGCGTGGACGGATCCCAGCAGAGCAGATGCGCTTTGCGCTGGGCCGAACGCGAAGCGGTACGCCGCGGCAGCGTGTTGAATATCGTGTCCGCCTACACCATCCCGGTGTTCGCCGCGTCCTCCATGGACGCAGGCTACTCGACCTTGGATGACGACCTGATCCGCGGGGGAGCCGAGGACATTGTGCGCCAGGCCCGCGCAGAGCTTGAAGGCAGCACGGCGGCCATCCGCACCTATATCGAATCCGGCGACCCGTCCGGCGTGCTGCTGGACCTGAGCCAGGACGCCGAATTGGTAGTGGTCGGAACCCGTGGCCGCGGTGGCTTCGTTGGCCGCCTGCTCGGCTCGGTTTCCTCGGCACTGCCCGCGCACTCCAAGTGCCCGACCGTCGTGGTTCCGCTGGCCATGGCCAAGGAGCAGGAAGAGGCCGGTGCCGCCGCGGCGTCGAACCGCAACTGCATCGTGGTCGGCGTTGACGGTTCAGACCGCGCGCGTTCAGCGGTGCTGGCGGCCGCGGACGCGGCCATCGCCAGCGACCTGACGCTGCGCCTGATCTGCGCGGTGCCGCCGGTGGGGGCGGCGCTGGCATGGATGCCGGCGACCGTTGACCAGGAAGCCGTGCTGGAAGATGTGCGCTACCAGATGAGTGTGGGCTCCAAATGGCTGAAGTCGCACTATCCGTCGCTGAAGATGGAAACCGACGTGGTCTCCGGGCCTCCCGTCGAGGTGCTGATCCGCGAATCCGAGCATGCGGTACTGACCGTCACCGGCTCGCGTGGCCGCGGCGGCTTTACCGGGATGCTGCTTGGCTCAACCTCGCAGGGCGTCTTGCACCACTCCAAGGGCCCGGTGATGGTCGTGCCGGACTCGGATGACCCTCGCCTGGAGAACCGCAAGGACTTCGATACGCGGGCGCAGGAGCAGTGACCGCACGCCTGTAGCCAGAATGCACGAAGGCCGCACACCCACCAGGGTGTGCGGCCTTCGTGCTCGAGGGGTGGCGCTTAGTAGCGGGCTGCCTTCGGGTAGAGGTTGTTGACGTAGCTCAGTGGAGTCACCGAGATGCCGGCGTTCGGGTTGCGAGCGTGGACGACCTGGCCGTTGCCGATGTAGATGGCTACGTGGTAGAACGAGGAACCGCCGTTGGAAGACGAGAACACCAAGTCGCCTGGGCGCAGGTTGCTCAGCGACACGTACTGCGGGGCGCTAGCGAACTGCTGGGACGAAGTACGTGGCAGGCTGATGCCGGATTTGCCGAAAGCTCGCTGCGAGAAGCTCGAGCAGTCGAAAGCATCGGGACCGTTGGCACCGTAGACGTAGTACTTGCTGGGATCATCCGCGGTCTTCAAGGCCCAGGAAAACGCTGCTGAGTAGTTGCTGCCGGACTGCGGCGCGACTTCAGGCTTCGGCTCCGGCTTAGGTTCCGGCTTTGGCTCAGGCTTAGGCGCTGGCTTCGGGGTGACCTTCGGCTTGGGCTCCGGCTTTGGCTCAGGCTTGGGTGCCGGCTTCGGGGTAGCCTTCGGCTTCGGCTCGGCCTTTTTGGTGGGTTCCGGCTTCGGTTCGGCCTTCTTGGTTGGCTTTGGCTCCGGCTTTGGCTCGGCCTTCTTGGTTGGCTCTGGCTTCGGCTCGGCCTTTTTGGTTGGCTCTGGCTTCGGCTCGGCCTTTTTGGTCGGTTCCGGCTTCGGCTCGGCCTTTTTAGTTGGTTCCGGCTTTGGCTCGGCCTTTTTAGTTGGCTCCGGCTTCGGCGCTACGGGAGGCTCGACAGCTTCCGGTTCCTCTTCAACCTTCTCAGGCTCCGACTCGACCGTTTCCTCTTCAGGTTCGGCCTGCTCCAGCTCACGTGGCTTTTCAACCGAGAGCGGCTGAACGGAGTCTTGCTTCGTTTCGGGAACCTTGGCGGTTTCCTCTTCGGCGATGGCGTCCGCGAGAGCTTTTTCCTGCTCCTGCGTTTCGCGCTCTTCAACCGCCTGGCGAACCTCGGCCTCTTCCTTCTGCTTCAAGGTAGCGAGGTGGCCGATCAAGTCATCGCGCAGCTGCTTCTCAGGTGCGATAGCTGCTTCGTAGGTGGACAGGGTGCTGTTCGCGGTCGCTGCGGCTGCGTCATAGTTGGCTGCAGCTTCTTCGGCGGCGTTCTGTGCCGCATCAGCATATTCCTGCCAAGCCGAAACGAGGCCTTCGGCCTCGGTGGCGGTGTTGACGGACTGGACCTTCTGTTCGCTCAACGCGTCGATGGTAGCGGCCTTGTAGAACAGGTCGCCTTCCTGGTTGTCATCAAGGAGCAGGCTCAGGGTCGAGGTGCCTGCACCATTGCGGTAGATATCCGAAGCGATAGCACCCAGATCGTTGCGGCTCTGCTCCAGGTAAGTCTTTGCGTACTCGAGCTGTTCTACAGCCTTCTCGGCCGCAGCGGTGCGCAGATCGCGCTCTTCGCCGGCGGTGAGCAGGGATTCCTGAGCCTGAGCGGCCTCAGTTTCAACGCGCTTCAGTTCGGCGCGGCTGGAAGCCAGGGAAGCTTCGATGCGCGCGATCATCGCGTTCGTCGAAGCCTTATCCTTCTTTGCGTCCTGGACCTCTGCGTCCGAAGGTAGCGCGGAAGCGCTAGGTGCGGCAGCGATGGCCACAGACTGAGGAAGCAGAGCTGAAGTAGATGCGGAAGCGGGCAAAGCGCCTGCAATGCAGGACACCGCTAGGGCTAGGGTGCTTGCAGCAACACCGAGCGTGTGGCGAGTAGCCATATCGTTCCTCACTAAGTACTTGGATGACGCGGAGTGCGTGAGTCGTGACCTTCACCGATGAGTAGGTCACGATTCGGATAAGACTCCAAATAGCACATTAGGCCAATTAAGACACGCTTGGCAACACTGTTCACATCAGTCACATGAATCCCATTCGTGTAATTCGCCTGGGTATTCGGCGGTGATCTGCGAAGATAGTGGCATTTGGGATCTGTGTGGCTGATCAAGAGTGGCTGGGAAATTACTCAGACATATATCTCGCCTCGTTACCAAGGTATCGATTGTCGTGAAGCTTGGGTAACGTGCCGGAGGGGAATGTGCGGCTGCAAAAAAGGTTTGCCTTTAAAAGTGAAGGTACTCCGGGAGGGCGCAAAGCTCTGCTTCGCTGGGTCTGCCTCGGAGGCGCCGGCTCCAATGGCGAAATCCTCTTGAAGGGGTGCGGTGCCGTGCTCCCAATCGGGATCACCTCGCTGCCCTTGGTGGCGGAGGGGCCCAGAGCTGCTGGGTGGACAAGGGCAAGGGACATGCCAGGTTCCTCCGGCTGGCTGCACCTGATCACGCCCGGATAAAGCAGCCGCTAGCGGGGCAACGGGAAACCGACCGGCGCGCCAGTCGTTGCGAAACGGCTTTTGGGCGGCTTGCCCGCCGGTCGACTGGACCCGGATGGCGATTCCAAGCGCCACGCCTGTGCTTTGGGTCTCTTTCGACCTCGACGCGACCACTGTATTCGAGTATTTTTGTGAGGCAGATCTCAAAAGAAGATTCTGCGGATTTGGGGCTATGACCACCCTAAATCGTGCAATTTTGCGTCGTCGATTCCGAAGTGATGGGCCACTTCGTGCATCACTGTAATCCCAATTTCCCGCACTACATCTTCACGTGTTTCGCAGGCTCGAAGCGTCGGATTCTTGAAGATCGTTATGCGGTCGGGAAGTGCGCCCGTGCCCCAGTCCAGGTCCCGTTCCGTGAGTGCAATACCCTCGTATAACCCCAGAATTTCAGGGTTTTTGGGTTCTCCTGGAAGCGGCTCATACTCGTCTTCGATGAAGAAGATGACGTTGTCCATCATGGCGAATGCAGCCTCCGGAATGGCGTCGATGGCCTGCTCGACCAGGGTCTGGAATTCGTCGTCATCCATCTCAAAAAGCATGCTTCCAGACTAGGCCCGCGCACCCGATTTGGCATGGGTGAAACTCGTCCAGGTGCCGATTTTGCAAAAGCAAAAAACACTGCGTATAGTTATTGGAGTCCGCTACGGAGAAGCAAGAAACCGAAGCGAACAACTTAGGCCCCCATCGTCTAGCGGCCTAGGACACTGCCCTTTCACGGCAGCGGCACGGGTTCGAATCCCGTTGGGGGTACAAACAACCATTATGTGGTTGTCAGATGGAGAAATCCATTGGCTTGCGAAAGCAAGGCCCTGTAGCGCAGTTGGTTAGCGCGCCGCCCTGTCACGGCGGAGGTCGCGGGTTCAAGTCCCGTCAGGGTCGCTCAATTTACTATTTCAATAGTAGATTTGGTGTCCACTTAGTGGTACCAGGCTCTGTAGCTCAGTTGGTAGAGCGTTCGACTGAAAATCGAAAGGTCACCGGATCGACGCCGGTCGGAGCCACGCAGGCCCTCGGTTTATCCCGGGGGTTTTACTGTGTGACTTGAATTTATTCAAAGCACTAGGCCCTGTAGCGCAGTTGGTTAGCGCGCCGCCCTGTCACGGCGGAGGTCGCGGGTTCAAGTCCCGTCAGGGTCGCACACTAAACAGAAGCTCCGGATTCCGGGGCTTTTGCTGTATCCAGGGGCAGTTAGTTCGCGCGGCCAAGATGCCGCGGTCCAATCCAGCGATTGCTCAGCCGGCGATATGCGGCGGCGGCGCTAGTCATGTCCTCGTCTTCCAACGCCTGAATGCCGTGCATCAAGTCGTTCGCGGAATCATCGGGCCACACAATTTCTGCCAACAGGCCATAATCCAGTTCAATGACCGATCTGTTGTCGAAGGATTCCAGCCATCCGCCAAGGCTGCCCAGCTCCTCGAAGAGCTGCGACTGCGGCGCATGGGATGCCAGCGCTTGGACTGCCCAAGCCAGGCGGTCAATGGCTTGTTCGAAGGTGGCGTACATGCGAACCGTCTTCAGCTGCTCACCGCTGTGAACCAGCTCGTGCTCGTCGTCCTCGCGGAAGAGGGCAAACCAGCCCAGCGGGATGCCCCATGAAGAGGTCCTCGTGTGAAGATGGGTCAGGTCATTGGCCAGGCGGTCGGCATCAACGCGTTGTGCGTTAGCCTGCCGCGCTGCCGGCGGTACCAGCAGGTCGAAAACCTCGGCCCGCATGGCTTCTTCGGCTTGTTCGGCAGCGAGCAGGCTGCGTGCCTGCAATTGCCCCGGGCAATAGCGCGTGTGCTCGGCCCCTTGGTAGTCCAAGGACTTCACGCTGCGGAAGAATTCCGGCTCATTGTGCGGGAACGGGTCGGAGACATGGCGCAGGGTGCGGCTCCACAGCCGCTCGTTCTCGAAGTCATCCCACTGCTCCGCGGTGCGCCGCGGGGTACGCAGGATGATGGACTGGGCCCAATCCTCGAAAGCATCCAGCGGCTCGTAGACGCGCAGGTGCGCTGTAGCTGCGGTCAGCTCTGCGGCGGGCCCAATCATCTTTGCCGCCATGACTAGTCGGCCAGCTCCACGATGACCGGGGCGTGGTCGCTGGCGCCCTTGCCCTTGCGTTCTTCGCGGTCAATGCTTGCGCCGGTTACGCGTGCGGTGAGCGCAGGCGAGGTGAGCGAGAAATCGATGCGCATGCCTTCGCCCTTCGGGAAACGCAACTGCGTGTAATCCCAGTAGGTGTATTCGCCTTCGGTGTGCGGGCGCACGACATCGGTGAAGCCCAGCTCCTCGAAGGCAGCGAAGGAGGCGCGCTCTGGCGCCGAGACGTGGGTCAACTTGTTCTCGAGGAAGAAGTCGATATCCCACACGTCTTCGTCCTTTGGCGCGATGTTCCAATCGCCCATCAAGGCAATCTGCGCCTCGGGGTTTTCCGCCAGCCATCGGGCGGATTCCTGCTTGAGCACATCCAGCCAGTTCAGCTTGTAGCCCATGTGCTCATCATCCAACGCGCGTCCGTTGGGTACATACAGGCTCCAGACACGCACTCCGCCACAGGTTGCCGCGATGGCGCGAGGCTCCTGGATCGGATTCTTGCCGGCCTTGCCGAATTCCGGCTGCCCGGGGAAGGTGCGCTCAACATCCTCGAGGCCAACGCGAGAAGCGATGGCAACGCCATTCCACTGGTTGACTCCGAAGTGCGCTACCTCGTAATCGTTGTTCTCGAACAGTTCCCAGGGGAAATTGTCGTCTTTGCACTTAGTTTCCTGGATAGCCAGGACATCTACATCGGTACGTCGCAGCCAGTCCTCAACACGGTCGGCGCGGGCTCGCAGCGAGTTCACATTCCAGGTTGCAATCTTCACTAGTTCAACCTATCAAGTTTGCTGTCTTGTGCCACTTCAATTTAGTTGGAAGTCCGAGTATATTCGACACTAGTAGGTGACCTCAATCACTCAAAGGAGAGTCTGTTGCCTGAGATTCTGACCGAACGCCGGGGGCACCTGGGGCTCATTACGCTGAACCGGCCGAAGGCCCTGAACGCCCTCAACGCGGACATGTGCCGCGACTTCCTCGACGTGCTGCTGGAATGGCGCGATGACCCGGATATCGCTCAGGTAGCGGTTATGGGCGCAGGGGAGCGCGGCCTGTGCGCCGGCGGGGATATCGTGGCGATCTACCGGGATATCTTGGACCGCAGCGGTGCTTCGGCTGACTTCTGGCGCATTGAATACCAGCTCAACGTCCTGATCGACGAGTACCCCAAGCCGTACATTGCGCTCATGGACGGAATCGTCCTTGGCGGCGGCATCGGCATCTCGGCGCATGGCAGCCATCGCATAGTTACCGAAACCAGCCGTTGCGGCATGCCGGAAGTCGGTATCGGATTCTTCCCGGACGTAGGCGGAACGCATTTGCTGGCGCGTGCCCCGCATGCGGCCGGACGATTGGCGGCATTGACTGGAATGAAATTCGGCGCGGCCGACACCATCGCTTTGGGCCTGGCCGACTCGTATGTGCCCGAGGCCCGGATCCCCGACGTGCTCGCAGACCTCGAGGTCCAGCCGGCCGCGTCGGTGCTGGCCAGCTATGCCGAGACTCCGGAGCCTGGCTTCCTGCACGAAGAATGGGTGCAGGCCTTTGGCGAGGCAAGCACCCCAGCGGTCATGCGTGCACTGGAGCTGCACGAGTACCCGCAAGCCCAAGAGGCGTTGAAGGCATTGGGCGCCGCCTGCCCGAGCTCGGTGCGCTTGGCCGAAGAACTGATCCACCTGGCTGGAGCGGATTTGAGAAAAGACCTGCAGCGAGAGTATCGGGCTGCCGTTCACCGGCTTGATGACCCCGATTTCGCCGAGGGGATTCGCGCCGCAGTCATCGACAAGGACCGCACCCCGCAATGGACGGAAGCAGTCCCGGGGCTAAGCCCGGGCCAGCGCACGCAACGGCATTTGGAGCCCCTGTTCGGGGCAGAACTAACTTTCGCACTGCTCGGTGAAGATCTAGCGGAAAAGAGCCACTCATGAACGCAAAACCAGTTATCGGATTCCTGGGCATGGGCCATATGGGATTGCCCATGGCCATCAACCTGCACAAGGCAGGCTACCGGATCAAGGGCTTCGACGTGGTTCCTGATGCGGTGCAGGCCGCCCGAGAAGCAGGCATCGGCACCGTGGCTACCGGAGCCGAGGCGGCCGCCGGCGTGGACATCGTCATCACGATGTTCCCTTCGGGCAAGCACGTGCTCGATGCCTACCGCGAATACCTGCTCGATAGCGCCAAGCCCAATACGCTGTTCCTGGAGTGCTCCACCATCGACGTAGCGCAGGCCCGTGAAGCGGCGCAGCTTGCGGTCTCCGCGGGGCATCGAAGCGCCGACGCTCCGGTGTCCGGGGGCGTGGTCGGGGCAGAAGCGGGGACTTTGACGTTCATGCTCGGTGCGCAGGCCGAAGATCTCGGAGAGATCACCCCGCTGCTGGAGCACATGGGCAAGCGGATCGTGCACTGCGGCGGGTACGGCGCAGGCCAGGCCGCCAAGGTCTGCAACAACATGCTGCTGGGCATCTCGATGATTGGCGCTGCCGAGGCCTTCGTGCTCGGAGAACGGCTGGGCTTGGAGCACCAGGCGCTCTTCGATGTCATTTCCTCCGCGTCGGGGCAATGCTGGTCGGTCACCACCAATTGCCCGGTGCCCGGACCTGTGCCTGCTTCCCCTGCCAATCGCGATTACCAGCCAGGATTTGCCGCAGCGCTGATGGCCAAGGACCTCGGCCTGGCAGCTAGCGCGCTGGAGCATACGAGTACCGATGCCCAGCTCGGCTCCCTGGCCGCAGCGCTGTACCGCAAGTTCAGCGATGAGGGCGATGCGGGAACCGATTTTTCCGGGATCATCAACGCGATCCGCGACGGATCGCTATAGGAAGTCCCCGGAGGCCTTGCGGAATCGGGCCAGGATCTCGAAAATCTCGGTGGCGTCGGTGCCGGAGAGATCGCTCTGGGCAAAGAGCTTTTCGTTCAGATCGCCGCGGGCCGCTGGCAGCACTTGCTGGCCTGCGGCCGTGAGTTCCAAAAGGCGGGTGCGGCCGTCGGTCGGGTGCGGGATGCGCCGCACCAAACCGGTAGCTTCCAGGCGGTCTACCGAATTGGTCAGGCTGGTGGCGTGGACCTGCAGGAGCTGGCTGGCTTGGCTCATGGGCAGGGAGCCGCGCTTGGAGAAACCGAGCAAGGCGAGTACTTCGAATCGCGCAAAGGTCAGCCCGTGCGGCTTGAGGATGGCATCGGCTCGCTGCAGGTAAATCGATGCCGTGCGCATCACCGCGGTAATTGCGGCCATGGAGTCGGCCTCGGCTGACCATCCATGGGAAATCCATTGTTCCCTGGCTTGCGCGATTGGATCGCGTGAGAGCGGAGAAGTCATGTGCATACCCCCAAAAGAAGACTTAGTCCAACAATATACTTGGACATCCTATGGTTTGGAAGGAATCCCCGGATGGACCTCTTGAATGTGGCCGGAGAACTAAGTGGAACCGAACGGCAGCGACTGCTTGGAATCAGGCAGGTAGCGCAGCATCAGGTGCGCAAGCAGTCCGTTGGCTATTGGGACCGCGAAGAATTTCCGACCGAGCTGATTGGAAAACTGGCCGAACTCGGACTGGGCGGATTGCAGCTGGGGGACAGCTCGCATTTGCTGCGGGGGCTGATCCATGCAGAACTCGCCCGCGCCGATATTTCAATCTCATCCGTGGTCGGCATCCACAACGAACTGGTGCTCGGGATGATCCGCGATTTGGGGTCGGAGGAGCAGCGCGAGCAGTGGCTGGGCAAGCTCGCCGGCTTTGAAGCCTACGGCGCATTTGCGCTGACCGAACCGGAACATGGATCGGATATCGCCGGCGGCATACGGAGCACCGCGCAGCGCGACGGGGACCAGTACGTTCTGAACGGGGCCAAGCGGTGGATCGGCATGGGCACCTTCAGCGATTTCGCGCTGGTCTGGGCCAAGGACGAGGAAACTTCGCAGGTCGGGGCCTACCTCGTTGAAGCGGACCGCCCTGGATATAGCGCTTCCAAGATCGAACACAAGATCGGGCTGCGCAGCATGCAGAATGCGGATATTCGGCTGGAGAATGTGCGGATTCCCGTCGCGAATAAGCTTCCAGGGGTGACCAGCTTCGCTGCGGCAAACCAGCTATTGATGCAATCTCGCGCGTGGGTGGGGTGGCAGGCTGTCGGCGCGATGATGGCAACGCTCGACATCTGCAGCGAGTACGTCGCGCAGCGCCAGCAGTTCGGGCAGCCGCTGGCCGCTTTCCAGTTGATTCAGCAGCCCCTGGCCGAAATTGCAGGCAACCTGAGCGCCTGCCTTTCCATGATGGGCGATATTGCCCGCAAGCAAGAGCGCGCGGAATTGCACATGGTGGATGCGGCAATGGCGAAGTCCACTGCCACCCGCCTGGCGCGGGATTCGGCCGCCTTGGGCCGAGCGATGCTTGGCGGCAATGGCATTGTGAGCGATTTCGAAATGGCCAAGGTCTTCTGCGATGTCGAGATTCTCCATACCTATGAAGGCACCTATGAAATCAATTCGCTGATTGTGGGACGTGCCCTGACCGGAGTCAGTGCCTTCGTGTAGCCGGGGCATCCGTCCGTTGGAATCTTTCCAGCTAATTCATAACAAGTACTTTCCAAAGCGGAAAGTACTTGTTATGGTTGGGGAACTCGGAAGATCAAAGCCAAAGGAGCAGGACAATGAAGATTCCATTCAGCACCTGGTACACCATCATCACCGTTGCGGCAGGTCTGGCCTTCGCGGCAATGGCCATGACCGCCTATGCCACGGGCAACAACTCCCTGATCTTCATTGGCATGGGCTTCTTCATGGCAATTTGCATGACCATGACGTCCGTCTACGCACAGCGCCAGCAGAAGGCTCGCAAGGCGGCCAGCAAATGAGTTCCGGCAAGAAAATGAGCCCTGAAGAGCAACTGGCCGCCCTGGGGTTGGCGCAGCAGGGAATGCAGCGTGCCGCCGGGTACGGAGCCAAATTGCTGGGCACCTATTGCATCATCTTGGGAGTGCTCATGGGCGGCCTGGCTGCTCTGCTGCAGGTCTTTCGTCCCGATGCGGATTTTATCGGCTTCATCGTCATCATGGCGTTGTTCTGCGTATCCGTTGCAGCGATGTCCTTGGCTTACGGGAAGCTCTACCGCTCGCTGCCGCGCGGGCATTCCAAGATGTATCTTCGGGGGTTCATTGCGAGCATGGTGCTTTACGCGGTGGCA
Organism: Glutamicibacter sp. NPDC087583; assembly: GCF_044743685.1. Taxonomy (NCBI): domain Bacteria; kingdom Bacillati; phylum Actinomycetota; class Actinomycetes; order Micrococcales; family Micrococcaceae; genus Glutamicibacter; species Glutamicibacter sp. NPDC087583. The sequence continues at coordinate 20,149 of NZ_JBIUWY010000007.1, forward strand.
GTGGCCTTGCTCGGGGCGGGACCCATGGGCTGGGGCGCCATCGCGTTGATCTGGATTATCGTTGCCGCGCCGTTGTTCCTGACCGGAATTGCGATGGTGCGCAAGTGAATGCCCATGCTCGCGAACGGCTCAACGACGACTTCTCCAACCCGGTACGGCTTTCACTGATGGGCTCCTTGCAAGCCGTGGACGAAGCCGATTTCAAATCCTTGAAAGAAGCCATCGGTATTTCGGATTCGGTGCTTTCCCGGCATCTGAGCGCACTGGAAGCCGGCGGTTACGTGCAGATCAAGAAAGGGTATGTGGGCAAAAGGCCTCGTACCTGGGCGAAGCTGACTTCAGCTGGGCAGGAGGCCTTTGCGCAACATGTCCAGGCGCTGAAGGAAATCACCGGCTTGGGGTAATCCTCAAGCGCGCCACCATTTGTCCCAGTAGGTGGCCGGTACGGTGCGCTTGTGCCGGGATCCCACGAAGCGCCTTTCGATGACCTCGGCCGCCGCAGGGTCAATCTCGCGGCCTTCGAGGTAGTCATCAATCTGCGGATAGGTCAGGCCAAGTTCCTCTTCATCTGCGCGCAGCGGCTGGCCGTCCAGCAGGTCCGCGGTAGGCTCCTTGGCCCACAGCAGCTCAGGAGCCTGCAGCTCGCGCAGCAGTGCCTGGTTCTGGCGCTTATTCAGCCCGGCCAGGGGCAGGAGGTCCGCTCCGCCATCGCCGAACTTGGTGAAGAAGCCGGTAATCGATTCGGCCGCGTGATCGGTGCCCAGGACCAGCATCCCGCGGTCCCCGGCCATGGCGTACTGCATGATCATCCGGGTGCGGGCCTTGAGGTTTCCGCGGTTGAAATCGCTCAGCGCCAGGTGGCCCGCATCGGCCAGGGCTTCATCGAAAGCGGCGACAGGCTTTTGGATGTTCACCTCGAACTGTTCGTCGGCAGCCACGAAATCCATGGCCGCTTCCGCATCGGCCGCATCCTTCTGCACGCCATGCGGCAGGCGCACCGACACGAAGTGCGCCTCGCCGCCGGATTCGCGCACCTCTTCGACGGCCAACTGGGCTAAGCGCCCAGCCAGCGTTGAATCGATGCCGCCGGAGATGCCCAGCACGAAACCCCGGGCGCCGGTAGCGGCCAGATAGTCCTTGAGGAAGTCGATACGACGGCGAATTTCGTCGGCCGCGTCGATTTCCGGGCGCACGCCCAGCTCTTCAATGATCTTTGCTTGCAGTTCACGCATGCTTCTAATCCTAGGCATGAGCCCTCGCCGTGCGGTACCGCTGCACAGGCTGGGAACGAAAGTTAATCTGTTCTCAACAAATCCCGGAGGGGCTATTCGGAATCCTGGTCCGGGTTCCAGCCGAGATTGCGCGCAATCTTTTCCAAGGCTTCGACCACCGCGTCATATTCGGAACCGTCCAGATCCTGGCCGAACTGGGTGCGGATCTTTTCCACGAGCTCACTGAGCTTGAGCAACGAGGTGTGGCCCCGATCGGTGATGGAATACTCGCCGTTGATTGCCGTAACCCAGCCGGATTCGATCAACTCGGCAAGGTGCTCTCTCAATGATTGCGGTTCATCCGGCGAGGCGAAGAACGGGGAAAGCCCGGCGTCCAGTTGCGCCTCGGTGGCAGGTTGCTGCTCCAGCAGGTTGAGCACCTGCCATTGCCTGCGTGTCACACCGTGCTCTTCCAAAGTCGCTGCAAACTGCTCGTCAATCAGCGAATCCACCAATTTCAGCCAGTAACCCAAGGGGCGTTTTGCGTTCATGGAATCAGCCTAGCCATGATGCCGACTAGAATCGAGGGTATGAGCGAAACCAGCGCCCGTGAGCGACTAAAAGAACTGATCCAAGAACTAGCCATTGTGCGCGGCAAGGTCACCTTGTCCTCGGGCAAGGAAGCTGATTACTACATCGATCTGCGCCGTGTAACCCTGCACCAGGAAGCATCGGGCTTGGTTGGCGAAGTCATGCTTGGCTTGCTGGACGAGGCCAAGCTGGAATTCAGCAATGTGGGCGGCTTGACCATGGGCGCTGACCCGGTAGGCACCGCCATCATGCACACCGCCCGGGCCAAGGACCGCGCCATCGACGCTTTCGTGGTCCGCAAGGCGCAGAAGTCCTACGGCATGGGCCGCCAGGTCGAGGGCCCGAGCGTCGAAGGCCGCGATGTCATCGTGCTCGAGGATACTTCCACCACCGGCGGTTCGGCGCTGACCGCTGTCGAGGGCGTGCGCAAGGCCGGCGGCAACGTGATTGCCGTGGCCGTGATCGTTGACCGCGACACCGGAGCCAAGGAACGCATCGAAGAAGAAGCCGGCGTTCCGTACCTGTTCGCCTACGGCAAGAACGAGCTGGGCCTGTAGCCGGCAAGCGATTCCCTGCACAGCACCTCGTTGCCCACCGGAGAATTCCCGGTGCGCGGCGGGGTGCTCTGCTTTTCCCGGCTAGCTGCTGCGCGCGGGGCCCGTGGTCTCGCGCGGGACGAGCACGGCAGGCAGGTGGCCGGGGGAGCGGACGTCCTCGCCCGCAAGCAGGCCCAGCAGCATGCTCACCGCCTGGGCGCCCATCTCATGCAGCGGCTGGCGCACGGTGCTCAGCGGGGGAGAGGACTGTGCCGCGGCCGGGATGTCATCGAAGCCGATGATCGAAAGATCGCCGGGAACCTGCAGCCCGCGCTCGCCGGCCACCTGCAAGGCGGCCAGGGCCGAGAGGTCATTGGCCGCGAAGATCGCCGTGGGCGGCTGGGGCAGGTCCAGCAGGTCATGGGCGGCCTGCACCGCGGCATCATGCTGGTAATCGCCATCGTGCGACAGCTGCCCATCGAATTCCACGCCGGCCTCTTCCAGCGCTTGGCGGTAGCCCTGCTCGCGCAGGTGCGCGGAAGCCAGGTCCCCGCGCCCTCGGATGTGCCCGATGCGGCGATGGCCCAGATCCAGCAGGTGCCGGGTGGCCGTATAGGCCCCGGAACGGTTGTCCACGTCGATGGCGATCGGCATTTCCGGACCGGCATGCGGGTCAATGGCGACGACCGGCACCGAGCTGTGCGGGACTTCCACGGTGGGGGTGACGATGATGGCGCCGTCGATCAGCGTTCCGCCCAAGCGGGACAGGGAGCGGCGTTCCCAGCCGGCATGCCCTTCGGGGGAAAGGTTGCCCGCGTAGGCCATCAAATCGTATTGGGTTCCGCGCAGGGTCGCGGAGATGCCGTTGAGCAGGCCCAGCGAGAAGGGCTCGAACTCCGCCACCAGGATGCCGATGATGTTGGTGCGGGTGCTGCGCAGCGAGGAGGCGACCAGCGAGGTCTCGTAGCCCAGTTCGCTGATGACCTGGTGGACCTTGGCGATGGTGGCCGGGGCGACCCCGTAGCGGCCGTTGACGACCTTCGAGACGGTGGAGACGGAGACCTGCGCGGCGCGCGCGACGTCGTTGATGGTCACGCGTGCGCTGGAAGGCTCGCCGGGGATCTGCGGCTGCTGGGCATTGGCGATCCCGGGGATTCCGGTCTGAGGGGTCATCACGTCACTAACAGTAGCGCAAAATACTCCGGAATTCCGTGACTTCACGGGGGCATGACGACCGATTGCGGATCTTTCGACAACGTTTTCGCAATGGATTTCGAAAACGTTATCGAAAACGATTGACATGACCTGCGTCACGGTGCAATTCTTGGTGGAGCCAATCGCCTGCCGTCCGATGCCGGCAGGTCTTCATCACAGCTGAGGAGCACGAGCATGTTATCCAAGATCCGAGGTGCGCAGATTCTGGCGCTGGCCGCCACGACTGCCCTGCTGGCCACCGGCTGCGCCGCCGATGCAGGCCAGGAAGGGACGTCGGCAGACGGAACCACCACCATCACCTGGTGGCACAACTCCAATAACGGCGACGGCAAGGCCTACTACGAACAGGTTGCAGCCGACTTCGAAGCCGCCCATGAAGGGGTGGAGGTCGAAGTCAGCGCAATGCAGCACGAGGACATGCTCACCAAGCTCGATGCGGCCTTCCAGAGCGGCGACGCCCCGGATGTCTACATGGAACGTGGTGGCGGGGAGCTCGCAGCCCACGTGGCCGCCGGACTGACCAAGGACCTGACCGAGGCGGCCTCCGAGGAAATCGCCTTCCTCGGCGAGAACGCCGGCGGCTGGCAGCTCGATGGCAAGACCTACGCCTTGCCGTTCTCGCTGGGCGGCGCGGGGTTCTGGTACAACAAGGCGCTGTTCGAGGAAGCGGGCATCGGCTCGGCCCCGCAGACCTTCGATGAACTGATTGCGGCCACCGGGAAGCTGAAGCAGGCAGGCATCGACCCGATTTCCATCGGCGCGGGCGACAAATGGCCAGCAGCCCACTACTGGTACTACGCGGCAGTGCGCGAATGCTCCCAGCAGACCCTGGCCGATTCGGTCGCCAATCTCGAATTCAGCGACCAGTGCTTCACCAAGGCAGGGGAAGACGTGGACCAGCTGATCAAATCCGAGCCATTCAACCCGGGCTTCCTCTCTACCCCGGCGCAGTCCGGCCCCACCTCCGCTTCGGGCCTGCTGGCCACCGGAAAGGTAGCCATGGAATTGGCTGGCCACTGGGAGCCAGGGGTCATGCAGGGCCTGACCGAAGACGGCACTGGCATGGGGGAAGACACCGGATGGTTCCCCTTCCCTGCCATTGAGGGCGGCCAGGGCGACCCGGCCGCGCAGCTTGGCGGAGGCGACGCCTGGGCAGTTTCCGAAGGCGCCCCCGACGCGGCGGTGGACTTCGTGAAGCACATGCTCTCCGACGAGGTCCAGCGCGGTTTCGCCGAGCTGGACATGGGCCTGCCGACCAACCCGGCGGCCAAGGACGCGATCTCGGATCCGGCATTGGCTTCGCTGATGGACGTGCGCGACAAGGCGCCATATTTCCAGCTGTACTTCGACACCTCGTTCGGCGCCTCCATTGGCGGGGCCATGAACGACGAGATCGCCCTGCTCTTCGCCGGCAAATCCGACGCGCAGAAGATCGTCGACGCCAGCCAAGATGCCGCTGACCTGGAGAAGTGATCCACGCCGTGGCCCCAGAAGTAACCTACGCAGCCAGTCCGCCAGCCAGCGGTGGCCCAGGGCTTTCCGAAAGGCGGCGTTCTGCGCCAAGCGGACTGCCGCCTGCCGGTGCCAAGCGCACGCGCAAGCCCGCGCAGCGGCGCAAGAACCTGGAGATCCTGTTCTTCGTCAGCCCGGCATTGCTGCTGATCGCGGTCTTCATGCTGGTCCCCATCATCCAGGCCGTGCGCTTCTCGATGTACAACTGGAAGGGCTTCGGCCCGCTGGTGGACTTCGTGGGCTTCAAGAATTACGTCCGGGTGCTGGGCAACGAGGTGTTCACCGATGCCCTGGTCCATAACCTGGTCATCATCGGCGGCTCCATCGCCCTGCAGCTGCCGATCGGCCTGGGCATCGCCCTGCTGCTGAACCGGAAGATGAAGATCCAGTCCCTGCTGCGCACCATCATCTTCGTGCCCTACGTGCTGTCCGAAGTCATCGCCGGGGTGGTCTGGTTCCAGCTGCTGCAGCCGCAGTACGGGGTGTTCGACACCATCTTGTCCAAGCTGGGAATCCAGGGGCCGGCCCAGGGCTGGCTGGGCACGCCGGAACTCGCTTTGTGGACCGTGCTGGCAGTGCTGACCTGGAAGTACCTTGGCCTGGCGGTGATCCTGTTCCTTGCCGGGCTGCAGGGGGTGCCGTCCGAGCTCTACGAAGCGGCGGAAATCGACGGCGCCTCCTGGTGGCAGATCCAGCGCAAGATCACCATCCCGCTGCTGGGCCCCACCCTGCGCACCTGGGGCTTCTTGTCCATGATCGGCTCGCTGCAGCTCTTCGACATGGTCTGGATCCTCACCGGCGGCGGACCGGCCAACGCCACCACCACGATGGCCAGCTTCCTGGTTTCGGAAGGAACCAAGCGCCAGAACTTCGGGATCGCCGCGGCCGCCTCGGTCATCTTGTTCATCGTCGCCCTGGTTCTGGCCATCTCCTACCAGCAGTTCATCCTCAAGCGGGATTCGCAGCCCGATGATGAGCGCACGAAGCGGAAGAAGGCCAAAGCATGAGCGCCACCCTGGCTACCAGGCCCCAGCACACCCCCGCCCAGGCAAAACGCGCCAAGAAGCGCAACGGCCGGCAAGGCGGAAACGTCCTGGTCTACGCCATCGCCTTGGCGGTTGTCGCGATCACCCTGGGCCCGGTCCTCTACGGGGTGCTCGGCGGGTTCCGCACCAACGCGCAGCTGGCCGAGAACCCGGCAGGCCTTCCCGAGCCGTGGGTGCTGGAGAACTACGCCGGCGTGCTGAAGAACCCGGATTTCTGGCAGTACGCGCTGAACTCCACGATGATCGCGGTGATCACCACCATCGTCGTGGTGGTCTTCGGCATCATGGCTGCCTACCCGCTGGCCCGCTACACGTTCCGCCTGCGCGAGCCGATCTTCATGGTCTTCGTGCTTGGCTTGCTGTTCCCGGCCACCGTGGCGATTGTTCCGCTGTTCATCCTGATTACCCGGGACCTGGACATGGGCAACACCTGGTGGGGCGTCGCCCTGCCGCAGGCGGCCTTCGCGCTGCCCATGACCGTGGTCATCCTGCGCCCCTTCCTGATGGCGCTGCCCCAGGAGCTGGAAGAAGCCGCCCAGCTCGATGGCGCCAGCCGCATCGGCTTCTTCTGGAGGATCCTGCTGCCATTGTCCGGGCCGGGCATGGTCACCGTCGGCGTACTGGCCTTCGTCGGCTCGTGGAACGCCTACCTGCTGCCGTTGCTGCTGCTGCAAGGGGATATGCGCACCTTGCCGCTGGGCGTCGCCGACTACTCCAGCGAGCACTCGGCCGACACCGCCGGCGTCTTCGCGTTCACCGCGCTGGCGATGATCCCGGCACTGATCTTCTTCCTGGCCATGCAGAAGCGCATCGTCAATGGACTGCAGGGCGCAGTCAAGGGCTGATCCGCCCCCGCAAGCAATCGAAATCTTTGAAGACAAGGAACTGCCATGAAAACCGTCGAGCAAACCTGGCACGACATCTCACTTCCTGCCGAACAGCGCGTCGCCGCGCTCATGGATGAAATGACCCTGGAAGAGAAAGCCGGGCAGCTGGGCTCGTTCTGGATCCGCCCGGAGGAAGAAAACCAGGACGGGGAAGGCAACGTCGCGCCGATGGCCGATACCTTCACCGCAGGCCCCAGCTTCGAAACCGCCATCAAGGACGGCTTGGGGCATATCACCCGCGCCTTCGGCACCATCCCGCTGGCCCCCGCCGAAGGCCGCGAACGCCTGGTCGAGCTGCAAGAACAGGTCATTGCCGCGAACCGCTTGGGCATCCCGGCCATCGCCCACGAGGAATGCCTGACTGGCTTCACCACCCTTGGCGCGACCTGCTACCCGGCGTCCATTGCCTGGGGCGCCACCTTCAACCCGGAACTCATTGGCGGCATGGCCCGGCGCATCGGCGCCGACATGCTGAAGATGGGAGTGCACCAGGGCCTGTCCCCGGTCTTGGACGTCACCCGCGACTACCGCTGGGGCCGGGTGGAAGAGACCATGGGCGAAGACCCCCACCTGGTTGGGGAGCTGGGCGTAGCCTACGTGCGCGGCCTGCAGGACTCGGGGGTGCACGCCACCTTGAAGCACTTCGCCGGCTACGCGGCCTCGCAAGCCGGGCGCAACCACGCGCCGGTCTCCATGGGCCCCCGGGCGCTGGAAGACACGGTGTTCCCGCCGTTCGAACGCGCGGTTCGCGAGGGTGGAGTGAAGTCCGTGATGAACTCCTATGCGGACGTGGATGGCGAAGCGCCCGCTGGCAGCCACCGGCTGCTCACCGAAGTGCTGCGGGGCCGCTGGGGCTTCGCGGGAACCGTCGTGGCGGACTACTGGTCCGTCAGCTTCCTGCACAGCATGCACGAAGTCGCAGAAGACGAGGACGCCGCGGGCCGGCTGTCCCTGGAAGCCGGCATGGACGTTGAGCTCCCGGAGACCACCGCCTTCGCCAACCTGGCCCAGGCGGTCCGCGCCGGAGCGCTGGAGCAGGAAGTCCTGGACACCGCGGTGCGCCGCGTGCTGGCCCAGAAACTGCAGATGGGCCTGCTGGATCCGGGCTGGAACCCGCGCCAGGCCTGGCTGGGCGATGACGTGGAACTGGATTCGGCCGATAACCGTGCCCATGCCCGGAAAATGGCCGAGGAATCGATCATCCTGCTGCGCAACGAGCAGATCCTGCCCTTGGCCAGCCCGGCACGCTTGGCGGTCATCGGGCCCAGCGCCTCCCAGCCTCGCACCCACCTGGGCTGCTACTCCTTCACCAACCATGTCTACTCGCGCTTCGCCGAGCAGCAGGACTACGGCGTGCCGATGGCCTCGATCCTCGAAGCCTTGCAGCTGGCTCCCGCGCTCGCCGGATCGCAGATCGAGTATGCCCGTGGCGTGGACTTCACCGATCTGGATGATTCGGGCATCGCCCAGGCGGTCCAGGCCGCCCGCAACGCCGAAGTCGCGGTGGTTGCCGTTGGCGACCTCGCCGGGCTCTTCGGCCGTGGCACCTCGGGGGAGGGCTGCGACGTCGTCGACCTGCGCCTGCCCGGGCGGCAGGGGGATCTGGTGGAAGCCGTGCTGGCCACGGGGACCCCGACGGTGCTGGTGCTGGTCACTGGGCGCCCGTATTCGCTGGGGCAATTCGCTGATCGCACCGCGGCCATCATCCAGTGCTTCATGCCCGGGGTGGAAGGCGGGCCGGCACTGGCTGGCGTGCTGACCGGCGAGGTCAACCCCTCGGGCAAGCTGCCGGTGCAGATCCCCGACCATATCGGCGGGCAGCCGGGCACCTACCTGGCTTCCAAGCTGGCGTGGCATTCAGAAGGCGTAACCAACCTCGATCCGCGTCCGCTCTACCCCTTCGGCTACGGCAGCTCCTACACCAGCTTCGAGATCTCCGGGCTGGAACTGCCGGAAACTGAAATCGCTGCCGACGGCACCATTCGGGTCAGTGCCACCGTGGCCAATACCGGAGCGCGCTCCGGTGCCGAAGTGGTGCAGCTGTACCTGGCTGACGCGGTGTCGCAGGTGGTGCGCCCGCGCCGCTGGCTGGCCGGCTTCGCCAAGGTGCAGCTTGAGGCAGGGGAGTCGAAGCGCGTGGCTTTCACCGTGCATGCTGACCGAACCTCGTTCACCGGGCTGTCCGGGAAGCGCATTGTGGAACCGGGCAAGTTCACCGCGCTGGTGGGAACCAGCAGCGAGGACCTGCCACTGCAGGCCGAGTTCCGGATCACCGGGAAGGTGCGCGAAGTGGCCGAGGGCCGCGTGCTGGACACCCCGGTGGACATCGCGTAGCCGCTAGGCGGTGCGCCGCCGCAGGGTCAGGGAACCGACGATCAGCGCGGCGGCGATCCAGGCGGCGATGACCAGCATGCTTCTTGCCGTCGCCGAATCCACTGTTCCCGCCGCGGCATCCGAGAGGGCGTCGATGGCGTGGGACAGCGGAAGCCAGGCGCCGATGGCCTCCAGCGCGCCGGGCAGCTGCTCGCGGGGCAGGATGATTCCGGACAGCAGGAACTGCGGGATGACCAGCGCCGGCATGAACTGAACCACCTGGAATTCGGTGCGTGCGAAGGCGCTGGCCATCAGGCCGAGGCTGATGCCCAGCAGCGCGTCGAGGGCGGCCACCGCAAACAGCAGCCAGAAACTGCCTTCGATCTCCAAGCCGCAAACCCAGATGGCGAAACTGACCGCGATCATGGTCTGGAGGATCGCAACCAGGGTGAACGCCAGCGCGTAGCCGAAGATGAATTCGCCCTTGGCCAGCGGCATGCTCAGCAGGCGCTCAAGGGTTCCGCTGCGCCGCTCGCGCAGTGTTGCGATGCTGGTGACCAGGAACATGACCACGAATGGGAACAAGGCGATCATTGCCGGGCCAATGCGGCTGAAGGCCGGGGTGTCGGTGAAGATCCATGCGATCAGGCCGATCAGCAGGCTGGGCACGATGAGCATCAAGGCAATGGTCCGCGGGTCATGGCGCACCTGGGCCAGGACCCGACCGGTGGTGGCGAGCGTCCGTTTCATGGCTGGTTCCCTTTTGCCGCGATCAGGGCAACGAAGGCATTTTCGGGATTGTCTGCACCGGTTGACTCCATCAATGCAGCCGGGCTCATCTGGCCGAGCAGCTTCCCCTCGCGCAGCAGCAGGATTTCATCGCAACGCATGGCTTCGTCCATGACATGGCTGGAGACGACAAGGCACAGGCCGGTGGCCGCCAACTGCGAGAACATCGCCCACAGATCCGCACGCAGCACCGGGTCCAAACCCACCGTGGGTTCATCCAGGATGACGATTTCTGGCGAGCCGAGCAGCGCGATGGCCAAGGACACCCGATTGCGCTGTCCGCCGGACAGGCCCATGGCCAGCCGGCCAGCCTGGTCCGCCAGGTCCGTGGCTTCGAGGACTCGATCCACTTCTGCTGGGGGCTGGCCGAGGATCTTGGCGAAGTAGGCGATGTTCTGCCGGACGCTCAAATCGTCATAGACGCTGGCTGCCTGGGTCATGTAGCCGACCCGGTTGCGCAGGGACTTGTGCCCGGCGGGCTTTCCGAGAACGGAGACTGTTCCGCTGCTGATGACCTGGTTGCCCACGATGCTTCGCAGCAAGGTGCTCTTGCCGCTGCCGCTGGGGCCGAGCAAGCCGATGATCCGTCCCGGCGCGAGCTGGAATTCCACGTGGTCCAGGACCAATGCCCTTCCGCGTCTGACGTCGAGCCGCTGCACATCGACACAAGCCGTTTTATTCATCACATAATGAATTAGGGACCTCTGCCAGCGGCATGTCAATGGTTCAACGCAGGCAATTGGCCGGTGAGGTAGCGCTGGATGGTGAGGGCCACCAGCTCGATAACCTGCTCATCATCCATGGAGGCCAAAGGCTCCAAGCCAATGATGTAGCGCGCGACAATCAGGCCGACAACCTGGCTGGCCACCAGGGCTACCCTCGGCTCGGCGCTTTCTTCCGGCAAACGCGCACCCAAGCGCGAGAAGATCTGCTCTTGCAGGAATGGACGGAGGACTTTCGCCGCGCTGCTGCTGGAGACCAAGCCCCGGATCATTGCCGTTGCTGCCGTGCAGAAAGCCGGCTTGCGCCAGGTAGCGAGCAATGCGCGAGTCAGCGCCTCGCCCATCTCCTCCAACGGCGCTGTTGCCGCCTCGGCGATGATTTCCCCTGGGTTGACGGGGATGCGCATGGTCTGGACAAACAAGTCGCTCTTGTCCTTGAAATAGTGGTGAACCAGTGCTGGATCCACCCCGGCTCGGCGCGCTACCGACCGGAGGCTGGCTGCCTCGTATCCGGCACGGGAGAACTCCTTGGACGCGGCTTTGAGGATCGCCGCTCTAGTTGTCCCCGTGGTGCTGCCTTTGGGCCGTCCACGCTTCCGCGCGCTCGGGACCTCGTTCGGTACTTGCTCGGTCACGGTTTCAGCATACTTCCGGAATCTTGCGTCAACGCAGCAAGGCCGGGCAAAAGCCCGGCCTTGCTGAATCCGCTAGCTGCTACTTCTTGGCTGCAGGCGCTTCCGCTGCAGCGGCACCCTTGGCGAGTTCCGCGTGCAGATTCGCCACGGATGGGAACTGCAGGTCCGGGCGGAACGGGAAGGTGTCCATGTCTTCGCGGGCGGTGATGCCGGTGTAGACCAATGCGGTCAGCAGTCCGGCTTCCATGCCCGCAACGATATCGGTGTCCATGCGGTCGCCGATCATTGCGGTGGTTTCCGAGTGCGCATCGATTCGGTTCAGGGCAGAACGGAACATCATTGGGTTCGGCTTGCCCACCACGTATGGCTCGCGGTTGGTTGCACGCGAGATCAAGGCCGCGATCGCACCGGTGGCTGGCATAATGCCTTCGGTGGACGGTCCGGTAGCGTCCGGGTTGGTGGCGATGAACTTCGCCCCGCCTTCGATCAGGCGGATGGCCTTGGTGATGGCTTCGAAAGAGTAGGTGCGGGTTTCGCCCAGCACGACGTAGTCAGGGTTCTGGTCGGTCATGATGAACCCCGCATCATGCAGGGCAGTGGTCAAACCGGCTTCGCCAATGACGAAGGTGCGGCCGCCGGGGCGCTGGCGAGCCAGGAACTCTGCAGTGGCCATCGCGGAGGTCCAGATGTTTTCCTCCGGGACGTCCAGGCCCGAGGCCAATAGGCGAGCACGCAGATCGCGCGGGGTGTAGATGGAGTTATTGGTCAGGACCAGGAAGCGCAGGTTGTTGTCGCGCCAGTAGCTCAGCATCTCGGCGGCGCCCTTGATGGCCTGGTTCTCGTGAACCAATACGCCGTCCATGTCCGTGAGCCAGCATTTGATGTCGTGGACAGTTCGCGTACCGCGGATTGAAGTTGTCACGAGGCGTGGATCCTCCCTAGGGAAATATGTGGTGGGAGCTATCGGCACTGAAAGTATCCCGTTCTATTAAGAGATTACACAGGCGCACGCAAATGCACCGTGAACAAGGGCACGAACATAACGAACTAGGCTTAATACTGTGAACGAAGAAACGCATGAACCAGTTAATGACCCGAGCGCGCAGCATGTGATCGGAGTAGGCCCCTGGGAGGGGGAACTGCCAACCGACGGAAAGTACGATCCCCAGCTGCTTGCCGAGGGCGACCGGCGCAACGTCGCGGACAAGTACCGCTACTGGACGATGGACGCCATCATTGCTGATCTTGACGAACGCCGCCACGATTTCCATATCGCCATTGAAAACTGGCAGCACGATATGAACATCGGCACCGTGGTACGCAGCGCAAACGCCTTCCTGGCCAAAGAAGTCCATATCATCGGCCGTCGCCGCTGGAATCGACGAGGCGCCATGGTTACTGATCGTTACCAGCACGTACGCCACCATGCAACAGTGGAGGAGTTCGTTGCCTGGGCTGAAGGCGAGGGGTTGACGATTCTGGGAATCGATATCTTCCCGGACTCCGTTCCACTGGAAACCTACGACCTGCCGAAGGACTGCGTGCTGGTCTTCGGGCAGGAAGGTCCGGGACTCAGCCCGGAAGTCCACGCTGCGGCCAAGGACACCTTGTCCATCGAGCAGTTCGGCTCGACTCGTTCAATCAACGCGGCATCCGCAGCCGGGATTGCCATGCATGCGTGGGTACGCAGGCACGTGTTTGGGCAAAAAGTAGGTTAACAAGAAATTTAATACTGACGAGTTTAGTCGAGCATCTGGATTAGTTATCATTTTCCGCCTACTCTGGGTTTTAGTTATGAAAACGTGATCTGGGAGAGGGCGGTCGTGAAACGACGTCATCAAGTGAACCGTGACTTGCTGTTGCCCGGGCTGCCTCGGCGCAGAAGGCCATTGGTTATATGGTCGACTTCTATCGTCGCCGCGCTAGGACTGACGGGAGCCTTGGCGATCCCGATCATGGCGCAGGCCGGTGACTCCAGGCAGGGCGATATCCCTGTAGGTATCGATGCTGTGGCAGATCCATCAATGTTCAACGGACCGGTCTATGTCAGTGCAGATGCGCCACTGAACTCATTTGGCGGTTCCGGCAAGGAGCTGGCTATTGACGGCCGTCCCGTTGGAATGCTTGATGGCGCTGACGCCGGCTCAGAAGCGTCCGGCAATGACAACGAATCCTCAGCTCTGCTCGCGGGCATGGTCGGCGAGCTCGGTAAATTGCCTGGCGACCTGCAACTGATGCACCCGGTCAAGACCCGCAGTATTTCCAGCCCTTACGGCTGGCGTGCCAACCCTACCGGTCCTGGCAACCAGATCCACATTGGCCAGGACTACCCTATTTCCTGCGGCTCGCCGGTCTACGCTTCTGAAGCTGGAACGGTGACCGTATCGGCATGGGCCGGGCACTCCGGCATGCGCGTGACTATTGATCACGGCAGCAATGTCCAGACTGGCTACAGCCACAATTCGAAGTTGATTGCCAAAGTGGGGCAACGCGTTGAGCAGGGTGAGCTGATCGCCTTGGCTGGCACTACCGGCAACTCGACCGGTTGCCATGTGCACTTCGAGGTCATCATCGACGGACGTTGGCACGATCCGCGTAACTACCTGCCAACCATTCCGGGGCAGCGCCAGGCAATGATTAATTCGCAGCGGCTGACGGTCAATGCGGGCAGTGCTCCGAAGGGCAACGGCTCGCGGGTTCCTGATCGGGCTCCAAGCGGTCCGGATCCAGACGTCATTGTCCCTGAGGATGACACTCCAATCATTCCACGGCCGAAGCCGACGCCATCGGAGTCGCAGCGCCCGTCGCCGAGCGAGAGTGAGACTCCAAGCGGTTCGCATTCTCCGGATGGTTCACAGAGCCCGGACGGTTCGAAGAGCCCTGATAGCTCGAAGAGCCCGGATAGTTCGAAGAGCCCAGACGATTCGAAGAGTCCAGGCGAGAGCGAATCCACGGCACCTGAACCCACGGAAGAACCTGAGGAGGAGGTACCTTCAGTTCCGGAAACGCCAACGGAGCCTGAAAAAGAAGTCGTTCCGGATCCTCCAACCGGCTCAGCTTCTGCGCCAAAGACGGATTCGTCGAAGTCGACCTCGACCGGAACTGAAACTCCGAAGGCTTCCACGAGCTCTGCATCAGTGCCCAGCACCACGACCAAGACACAGCTAGCTCCGTCGGGAAGCACCTCTGTAAGCGCAACAACCAAATAGAGAAGGTAAAAAGCCAGCGGCCAACCGTAATGAGACGAGCTCTCATCTGGGTTGGCCGTTTGCTTTGCGGTCAACCGCGGAATTCCCCGTGTCACGATACGAGATTTAGGGCTTAGTTAGTGACATAGCCGATAGGATGGATGGCGAACCGCCGTCAATGGAGACGCGTAACCTCGCTAATCACCAGGAGTGAAGCATGCCTATCGCAACCCCCGATAAGTACAATGCAATGATCGATGCTGCCAAGGCAGGCGGCTACGCCTTCCCAGCAGTGAACGTGACCAGCTCGCAGACTCTGAACGCCGCAATTCGCGGCTTCGCAGAGGCTGAATCCGACGGCATCATCCAGGTCTCCACCGGCGGCGCCGCATACTGGTCTGGTGCATCCATCAAGGATATGGTTACCGGCTCGCTGGGCTTCGCGGCCTTCGCCCGCCAGGTTGCCAAGAACTACGGCGTGAACATCGCCTTGCACACCGACCACTGCCCAGCGGACAAGCTGGACGGTTTCGTGTTGCCACTGCTTGCCGCTTCGGAAGCTGAAGTCGCTGCAGGCCGCGATCCATTCTTCAACTCCCACATGTGGGATGGCTCTGCTGAAACCCTTGAAGAGAACCTGCGTATCGCCGCAGAATTGCTGCCGCGCACCGCAGCCGCCAAGCAGATCCTCGAAGTTGAAATCGGTGCCGTTGGCGGCGAGGAAGACGGCGTGGAAAACGCAATCAACGACAAGCTGTACAGCACCGTCGAAGATGCCCTGGCTACCATCGAGGCTTTGGGCGCTGGCGAAAAGGGCCGCTACATCACCGCGCTGACCTTCGGCAACGTCCACGGCGTTTACAAGCCAGGCAACGTAAAGCTGCGCCCAGAGATCCTGAAGGATATCCAGGCCCAGGTTGGCGCCAAGATTGGCAAGGCGAACCCATTCGACCTGGTATTCCACGGCGGATCGGGCTCTTCTGAGCAGGAAATTGCTGACGCAGTTGCCTATGGCGTGATCAAGATGAACATCGACACCGACACCCAGTACGCCTTCACCCGCCCGGTAGCTGGCCACATGCTTGCCAACTATGACGGTGTGCTGAAGGTTGACGGCGAAGTTGGCAACAAGAAGACCTACGACCCACGCGTGTGGGGCGCCAAGGCCGAAGAGTCCATGGCTGCCCGCATCGTTGAAGCTGCCCAGCAGCTCGGCTCGGCCGGAAAGTCGCTGAAGTAACCATGGTCGGAGAAAACCTGCTGGGCATCCCGGAAACCCTGCTTCCGGAAGAAACCGAAGTGCTCGCACGCTATGAAGCCGGTGATGAAGCCACGGACTTGGCGGCAAGATTCCCTGCCTCGTCACTGGTTTGGGCGCTGCTTGCCAACGAAGCGCACAGTGAGGGCCGCATCGTGGAGTCCTACGCGTTCGCACGCGTTGGCTACCACCGCGGCTTGGACTCGCTGCGCAAAGCCGGCTGGCGCGGACAGGGTCCAGTGCCTTGGCGCCACGAACCGAACCGCGGTTTCCTGCGTTCGCTTTACGCGCTGGGCCGTGCAGCTGCTGCCATCGGCGAGACTGAAGAAGTCGACCGCATTGGCAAGTTCCTGAACGACTCGGATGCTACGGCCAAGGCTGAAATCGAAGCTGGCAAGTAAGCAATTCTTAAACAGCTATCGGCGGCTCCTCTCGCAAAGAGAGGAGCCGCCGATAGCTGTTTAACGCATCGAGGATGCGCTCATGAACTAGGAAAAATCGGGTGCGCAGAAGCTGAGAAAAACCTGCCAGACGGCGACCTCTCCGTCATGAGAAGGTAAACATGCAGGTCATGACTCATTCAGTAATATGAGGGCGTTCTCATGTTGTTCTACTTTTGGACTCATTTAGTTCACCTAAAGTTCATTTAGAAGGGATCATCACTTCACACCTTTGAAAGGTAGAGCAATGTTGTCATTCTGGATGGGACTAGCGTCCAACGTCATCGGTATTACGGTTCTCGTGTACTTCGTATACTTCCGCCGCCACTTCCGCCGCGACCTCGTATTGGCCTATATTGCTTTGAGCATGGGCATCTTCGCTGTCACCTTATTGCTCTCGGGTAGCGGCGCGGGCATGGGGCTTGGCCTCGGCCTATTCGGTATTCTCTCGATTATTCGCCTTCGTTCGGACACCCTGACCCAGGAAGAAGTGGCCTACTACTTCATTTCACTGGCCATCGGATTGGTCAATGGCTTGCACCCGGATCCGGCATGGTTGGCTCCAGCAGCCACCGCGGCATTGGTCCTGGTGATGTTCTTGGCCGACCACCCGAGCTTCGCCCCACGCACCGATCGCCAGACCGTGACCCTGGAACGTGCCTACCCGAAGAAGGCGGACCTGCAGGCTGCATTGGAAGAACTGCTGGATGCCAAGGTACTGCGAACCGTAGTTGTCGAGCTGGACATGGTTCGCGACCTGACCATCGTTGATGTCCGCTTCCGTACCAACGCTGCCGGCAGCAAGTCCAATGCCAAGTCCAGCGCATCCGAGAGCTTCTCCGGCACTTATGAATTGGCGAACAGCCAGTCCGCACCGGCAGCGCAGAACGGAGCCAAGCAGGAGACGTGGTCCTGATGACGGCGCTTGCTACCAAGCGCGCGGACCTCGCTGCCTCCCAGGCGCGAGCGGCTTTGGAAGAAGCCGTCATCGGCCGGGAACCGATCAGTCTCGAAGAGGTCATCTCCGAAGCCGCGCTGCAGACCCGCGTCGACAAGAAGTTCTTGCTGACCCCAGAGGAATTCACGGAATTATCCGAGCGCTTGGGCGATAAATTCAAGATCATGCAGATCGACGGCTTGCGCACCTTCCGCTACGAATCGGTGTATTTCGATACCGAGGACTACGACCAGTACCGCGCCCACCGCCAGGGACGGCGCCGGAGATACAAGGTGCGTTCGCGCACTTATGCGGACACAGGGCTGTCGATGTTCGAGATCAAGACCAAGGGGCTTCGAGGGTCGACGGTGAAGCACCGCGTAGAGCAGGATCTGGACAGCGCGGGCGAGCTGACCGAAGAGAACCTGGGGTTCCTGGAATCGGTTCTGCGCCGCGAGTACGGGCAGGACGTCCCCCAGCTGCAGCCAGTGCTGGACAGCGCCTACCGGCGTGCGACTTTCGTGAATCCCATCGACGGCGAACGGCTGACCTGTGACGTCGAACTGGAATACGCCAACGGCGAATCGAGGGTTGACGGACCAGACTTGATTGTCGTGGAGACCAAGTCCGCTGATGGCCGGGGCGCTTCGGACCAGGCCTTGGCCGAGCTGGGCATCCGAGAGGTATCGATGTCCAAGTATTGCATCGGCATTGCACTGCTGAATCCGCAGCTGCCAGCCAATCGCTGGAGCCGTTTGCTCCAGCAGAGCTTCGTTCCGGATCCGACGTTGCGCTAGACCCCGTGCAGGATTCGGCTACCGCTCCGAGGCGAGTCGGTAGCCGAATCCGCGTACCGTCTCAAAGCGTTCCGAGCCGAGCTTGTTGCGCAGGTAGCGGACATACACATCCACCACGTTGGATCCGGGGTCGAAATCATAACCCCAGACCCTGGAAAGCAATTGCTCGCGGCTCAGCACTTGGCCGGGGTTGCGCAAGAAGGCTTCGGCCAGCGCGAATTCACGCGCGGAAAGATCGACTTCGCGCTCATTGACCGTCACCCGGCGGCGCAGCAGGTCCATGTTCAGGTCTTCGTGGGTCAGCGAGGAAACTTCAGGTGCATTGTCCTCGGCGCGCAGGCGCAAGCGCACCCGTGCCAGCAACTCATCGAAGTGGAATGGCTTGGCCATGTAGTCATCGGCGCCGTTCTGCAGGCCGGCTACCGTGTCTTCCACGCTGCCGCGTGCGGTCAGGATGATCACCGGAGTATCGATCTGCGCGGCGCGCAGACGCCGCAATACCGAGAAGCCGTCTTCATCCGGCAGGCCGAGGTCGAGGATGATCAGCTCATGATCACCCTCGATGGCCTGGGTGAAGCCATCATGCCCGGTTTCTGCGATGGATGAGGTCAGTCCCGCAGCACGCAGCCCCTTGGCTACGAACGAACTGATTCGCGGTTCATCTTCAATGATCAGTATCTGGCTCATGCTTCCTTGCTTCCAGTCGTCAACGGCATATCAATGTAGAACGTGGAACCCTTGCCATGTTCCGAATTCACCCACACGCGTCCGCCGTGGGTCTCCGCTATGGCCTGCACGATGTTCAGCCCCAGACCGGACCCCGAAGAACGAACCGAGTTCTGGCCACGTCCGAAGCGCTCGAATATACGTTCAAGATCTTCAGCCTGTATGCCCACGCCGGCATCGGATACCCACCAGCGCAAGGTGGTGTTGCCTTGGCCATCGCGGACGATCTCGTTGCCCAAGCCGATGCGGGTATCCTCAGCAGAGAACTTCACCGCGTTGGCGCAGAGCTGCAGCATGGCTTGGGTAGTCCGGATCGGGTCGAGAGTCACGGTGGCCTCGGTGCGGTAGTCAACGCGCCACTGACGCGGCCCCAGACCGCGGGCCTTGTCGAGGATGTCGTCAAGCAGCTTGCCGACTTCTGCAGGCTCCACCTGGAGGAAATCGGTGCGGTTGGACTTTGCCAGGGTGACCAGGTCATTGATCAGCAAGGACATGCGCCCGAGCTCATCCATCGCGATATCCCGGCTCTGGATAACATCATCGGGATCGTTGGGATCCATCAGTTCCAGATGCCCGTTGATGATAGTCACCGGAGTGCGCAATTCGTGCCCGACATCATCGAGCAGCTGGCGTTGGGAACCGAGTGCTCCTTCGAGGCGATCCAGCATTTCGTTGACCGTGACCGTCAGTTCGGCGAACTCGTCATTTCCCGAAACTTCAATGCGCTGGGATACATCGGTCTCGGAAATCTGTTGCGCGGTAGTTTGCAGGCGGCGGATCGGGTCGAGCATCCGTCCTACCACAAGCCAGGCGGCCAGTGCGGCGACGAGCATGACCGAGGCGCCGACGGCGCCGAAGATCATGAAATTGCGGTCATTAGCGATGGCCTCTGCCGAGTAGTCATAGGCCAGCACGAAGGCGCCGTGCTCGTGGTCTGCAGGAAGGCTGACCGGAACAACAACGGCGCGGTAGGTCGTGATTTCCGTATCGACAGTTCCCAAGCGGATATGGTTGGCGTCCTGGACGCTTCTGGCCCATTCCAGGAATTCCGGATCATCTTCCAGGCGGGTGTTGACGATATCCGGTGCGGTCCAACGCACCTCGTCACTTACCAGGGAGAGCATGCCCTGCTTCGGAGAAGGCAGGGTGCGTTGCATTGCAATGTACAGCAGGTCTTCGGCGTGCTTGAAGCGTTCCATGGTGCGCGGATCAACACCGGTTTCGGTGAGGACTTCGAATTCCTTGACGGTGCGAGTCAATGACTCATCCAAGCGCTCATTGAGTTCGTGGCGTTGTACGCCGAAGCTTGCCGTACCCGCTGCCAGCAAGGCCAAGCCAACCAGGAGCATCATCCCGGTCAGAACTCGGGCCCGGATGGACCACCGGCGTTCCGGCGCTCTAGTCGTCATCGTCATCGTCGTCGTCATAGTCTTCGTAGTCGTCATCGTCATCGTCGTCATCGTCGTCATACTGGGTGCCCGAAGGAGGCAGCGGGACAACGGTCTTCTTTGGCGGTGCTGGTGCTGGAGGTTTCGGCTTGGGCTTCGGTGTCGGGGTAGCGCTGGGCTTGGGCTTTTCCGAGGTTGTCGGCTTGGCAGAGGTGCTCGGGCTGGAGGACGGCTTTTGGGATTCAGCCGCCGAGGAAGAAGGTGAAGAGGAAGGAGTGCCAGGTGTGCCGATTGTCGGGGAAGGAGTCACTTCTTCGAAGATGAACCCTTCACCGAGGTCCCGGTCCGCCGGGCCTTCCAAGGCTTGGCTGATTCCGAACGCGCCAAGAAAAACGACTGCGATGACAGCGATCGTCGCAAAGACGCGGCGCAAAGCTTCCTTTCCCATGTTTTTCATTGTGGCTGAAATAAATGAGATATAGATGAGAGACGCCGTTAGATGACAAAAAGCCTGTCTCGGCTAAGCCAGGTGCTCGAAGATAATTACCGTCTGGGTGGATGAGAACGCGCGGTTGGAGCCCAAGTGCGCGGCCACGAATGCCCGTAGGTCTTCGATGCTTTGGGTAGCCACCCGAACCAGCAAATCCGGCGAGCCGCCAAGAACGAAGACTTCCCTGACCTCGGCAAGCTCTTTGAGCTGATGCGCCGAGGAGAGCAAGCGGTCTCGGGCTGTGGACGAGACCACAATAGAGATCATGGCGTTGACGGCAACACCAAGAAGACGCTCATTGATCGCGGCATGGTAACCGGTGATCACCCCCGCCTTGGAGAGTGCTTTCACCCGGCCCAAGCAGGTCGATGGCGCCAAGCCGACTGTGGCAGCCAAGACGTTGTTGGCAATTCGAGCATCCTTGCTCAGCTCGGTGAGAATGGACAGATCCGTTTCGTCGACGCGAACAGGATTCGGCATGGCATCGCCTTGAACCGTCCATAATGAACCTGCCACGGCTAATCAACTCAATTCTTTGGAAAAGTTTGGATCTGGTCGCACTATATCGAACTAGATTCTACGATGGATGCACCAGGGAGAACGGAAGTCCTCCCGCTTTGATCTTGGCCGAACAGGAGATCCAATGACCACGGAACTGACCCGAGAGTCCCTTGCCCAATTGGACGCGGCAGACCCGCTGGTGGCCTTTGGCAACCGCTTCAACCTCCCGGAAGGCGTCATCTACCTCGATGGCAACTCATTGGGCGCGTTGCCGAAGGGTGCAGCCGAACGCGCCGCCCAGGTGGTGACCGAAGAATGGGGCCAGGGCCTGATCCGTTCCTGGAACACCGCCGGCTGGTTCGAGATGCCGCTGAAGCTCGGCGACAAGCTGGGGCGGTTGCTGGGCGCGAACCCCAGCGAGACTGCGATCACCGATACCACCACGCTGAATCTGTTCAAGGCCTTGGCCTCGGCACTGCGCACGCAGAAGGCCGATGCCCCGCAGCGCCGGGTGATTCTCACCGAACGAGACAATTTCCCCACGGACATCTATATCGCCGAGGGGTTGGCCGACCTGGTCAACTCGCTCTCGCAGGAAACCGGTGTGGCCTATGAGGTGAAGCTCATCGATGGAGAGTCCTCGCTGCGCGCTGGACTGGACGAAACTGTCGCCGTGGTGGCTCTGTCGCATGTGAACTACCGCACCGGTTCCATGTGGGACATGGGCGAGACCACTGCAGCCATCCACGGCTCCGGAGCCCTGGTGGTCTGGGATCTGGCCCATGCCGCAGGTGCAGTACCGATTGACCTGAATGCCGCAGATGCCGACTACGCTGTGGGCTGCACCTACAAGTACCTCAACGGCGGCCCGGGCTCTCCGGCTTTCATCTGGGTCAATGCCCGCCACCATGAACGTTTCTGGCAGCCGCTGTCCGGCTGGTGGTCGCACAAGTCGCCCTTCGAGATGGCTGACAGCTACACGCCAGCAAATGACATTCGCCGCTTCATGTGCGGTACCCAGCCGGTTACTTCACTGGCCATGATCGAGGTCGGCCTGGATATCGCGCTGGAAGCGGACATGGACAAGGTGCGCGCCAACTCGCTGGAGCTAGTGGACCTGTTCATCGAGCTGGTTGAAACCCGCTGCGCCGGCTACGGCCTGGAACTGGTGACTCCACGCGAACATGCTGCTCGCGGCAGCCACGTCAGCTTCCGCCATGAGCATGGGTACGAAATCATCGCTGCGCTCATTGACCAGGGCGTCATCGGGGACTACCGCGAACCGGAAGTCCTGCGCTTTGGCATCACCCCGCTGTACCTGACGCGTACCGATATCTGGGATGCCGTGGAGAAACTGCGTGAAATTCTGCACACCAATGCCTGGCAGCGCGAAGAGTACGCCGTGCGTAATGCCGTGACATAACGCAAATTCCGCCGCTTTCGGGTCTTGGTGCGCCGAAGCCGGCGAATCTGCGCGAGAGTAGCCTTAACAGCAGCACGGCATTTTCGATGCCGTGCTGTTCGCATAGGTCTAAAGGGAGCATCGTTGGGCAAGCAGCCGGTACGCGCCATTGAAGTCGGTTCGGGTTTGAAGAAGTCGCTGACTCCTGGGCAGATGTCCATGATCGCGCTGGGCAGTGCCATCGGCACCGGTCTTTTCGCGGGCAGCAAGCTCGCCATCGCCATGGCCGGTCCCTCGGTGATCATCAGCTACCTCATTGGCGGGGTCGTCGCCTTGCTGGTCATGGGCGCATTGGCGGAAATGACCGTCAAGCAGCCGGTAGCCGGTTCCTTCGGGGTCTACGCCGAACGCTATCTTGGACGTTTCGCCGGGTACCTGACCAAGTACCTGTACTGGTCGGCGCTGATCTTCGCCGTGGGCACCGAAGTCAGCGCGGTAGGCGAGTACATGCAGTACTGGTTCCCCGAGATTCCAGGGCTGGTTTGGGTCCTTGTCTTCTCGGCCGCGCTTTTGGGCGTGAACTTCTCCAGCGTGAAGATCTTCGGAACCACCGAATACTGGTTCTCCGCGATCAAGGTCTTCGCGGTGGTCGCGTTCATCATCATTGCCCTCTGGCTGGTGTTCCACGACCCCAGCGACCAATACGGGTTCCATAACTACTCGGCCGAAGGCGGCTTCTTCTCCAATGGCCTGTTCGGCATGTGGACCGCTGTCATCGTGGCGATCTTCTCCTACATGGGCATCGAGGCGATCTCCATTGCCGCCGCAGAAGCAAAGAACCCCAAGATTGCCGTACGCAAGGCCTTCAAGGTCTCCTTCCTGCGCTTGCTGCTCTTCTACGTGTTCACCATGGCCCTGATCCTCGCGGTGGCGCCCACCAGCGAACTGCTGGCCGGCGGATCGCCATTTGTCACTGTGATGTCCCAGATGGGTATCCCGTTCGCCGATTCGGTACTGAACTTCGTGCTCATCATTGCCGCGCTCTCGGCCATGAATGCCCAGCTCTATGCGGCAACCCGCATGCTGCATTCGCTGGCTGATTCCGGGCACGCGCCGCGCCTGGCACACCGGACCAACAGCGCGGGCGCTCCTATCCACGCGGTGTGGATGTCTGCCGGAGGCATCGCCGTGGCAGCACTGGTCTACGCGCTGGTTCCGGAGGGAGGCTTCGGCATCATGATGTCGCTGGCTACCTTCGGTGCCCTGGCGACGTGGTTCATGATCCTGGTGACCCACGTGTCCTTCCGCCGCCAGGTGCGCCTGGACCGGGCCGTCCTGGAGTACAAGCTGCCAGGCTACCCGGCCGCGTCGATTCTCGGCTCGGTACTGCTCGGCGGCCTGCTGGTGACCTCGTTCTTCGTGCCGGAATTCAAGTACACCCTGATCTTCGGTGTTCCCTTCGTCATCGTAATGTCGGTGCTCTACAGGCTGGTTTTCGCCGGCAAGAAACAGCCTGCGGCGAAGTAGCAGGGCAGTCGTCCGCGGTGCTGGTTCGCTTGAGATCTGCGGAGCGGGCACTAAGATCTTAAGGGGCCTGCCGGTTGGCAGGCGCCGCAACTTTCGAGGAGCAATGGTGGCCAAGCTGTATTTCCGCTACGGAGCGATGAACTCGGGCAAATCCACGAGCTTGCTGCAGGCTGCCTTCAACTACGAAGAACGCGGCCAGCGTATCCTGCTGGCCAAGCCGGGGGTTGACACCAAGGGCGAGAAATCAATCGTTTCCCGCCTGGGAATCGAACGCGAAGTCGACTTCAGCGTGGGGCCGGAAGAGAACCTCCGCGAGAAGTTCGCGGCCCATTGCCTCGGCGATGACCCTGATGCCTTGCTGCCGCATGTGGATGCGCCGCCGGTAGCCTGCCTGCTGGTCGACGAAGTTCAATTCCTCTCCCGCACCCAGGTCGATGATCTTCTGCGCATTGCCGTGCTCGATGATGTCCCAGTGCTTGCCTACGGTATCCGTACCGACTTCCGCACCCGTGCCTTCCCGGGCTCGGCACGCTTGATGGAACTGGCGCACTCGCTTGAAGAGCTGAAGACCATCTGCCGCTGCGGGCGCAAGGCCATGTTCAATACCCGCCGATCGGGTGACCACATTGTTTTTGATGGAGACCAGGTCGCTATCGACGGTGAAGAGGTCTGGTACGAGTCGCTGTGCGCTGCCTGCTATCTGGAAGCCTCCGGCGGCAAGCTGGGCTAGCTCGGTAGCCTTTCGGACCGGAAGCCTCGCGCCGGCCGATAGCCGCCGGCGGCCGGTCCACCCAGTGGCGGCCAGCCGGGTAAGGCGCTGGCCGCGGCCCATTCGGCGTTTTCGTTGCGGGTCAGAGTATCGCTGTAGCTTCGATCTCCACGAGAACTGCTGGCTCGTACAGTTGGGCCACGGCGATCAGCGATGCAGGCGGCATTGGAAGCTGCAACCCGATTTCCTCCGCGACGGATTCGACTCCTTGCATGAACTCCGATATTTTGCTGGTTTCCCAGTCGGTTACGTATACGGTCAGCCTGACGACGTCTTGGAACCCCGCCCCTGCCGAGTTCAAGCCTGCGGAAACGTTGCGTAGCGCCTGCGCCACCTGGCCAGCCAAATCGTCGGGGATCCTGGAGCCGTCGGGCATGTGGGCTACCTGTCCGGCGATGTGGATATGCCGCGTGCCGGATCCCACCGCTACGTGGTGGTAGGGAGTTCCGGGGAGCATCCCGGCGGGGCTTGAATAATTCACTGGCATGGAATTCTCCTTCAGTAGTTCGCTGCTGGATGCAGGTATAAAACTTATACTTGGTCTACAAAAGCAACTGCAACGAAACTAGGTGCAATGGAAGAAACCTCCGAATCGCCGCTGGGCATATCGGCTTCCCACCGCGAACTGCTCGACCAGGTCTTGGACAAGTGGTCTTTGCATGTCTTGAGCCAGCTTTGCGAATCACCCAAGCGATTCAACGAGCTGCGGCGAGCCGTTCCGGGAGTGAGCCAGAAGTCCTTGACCAATACGCTGCGCCGGCTGGAGCGAAATGGCGTCATCGACCGCAGGGTATTGCGCTCCCGTCCGGTAGCAGTCGAGTACCGTGTTGCGCCGATAGGCAAGACCATGCGCGCACCGATCGATGCGCTCCTCGACTGGACAGTGAGCCATATGCCCGATATCGAACAAGCGCGGGAACGATACGACCAGCTCGAAGAACAGAACGGCGATGGCTCATTCCAGGAAGAACCTCCAGAATGAAGGTTCATCCCGCTGGCCCTGCTTCCGGCGCATCGGGATCTCTCGAAGGTGCGGTACCGAAGGCCACGGAATCGAATATTCATCGG
Source organism: Glutamicibacter sp. NPDC087583 (assembly GCF_044743685.1). Lineage (NCBI taxonomy): Bacteria > Bacillati > Actinomycetota > Actinomycetes > Micrococcales > Micrococcaceae > Glutamicibacter > Glutamicibacter sp. NPDC087583. The sequence goes on from NZ_JBIUWY010000007.1 coordinate 46,097, forward strand.
CACCGATTCATGCCGGACAGCTAGAGGGCCCAAACCCATTGCGGAAGCAACCGCCCGCTTGCGGCCGCAGGCAAATACCAGGGATTCCTGGAGGGAGTCGTGAACAAGGAATTGATGCATGATGCGATCGAGCAAGGGCGTACTGCCGAGGCTGTTGCCATGGCAGTGCTCCACGACCCTGGCATGCTGGTCGAAGAGCTCGACCACCACCGGATCACGCAGGACGCCCAACCGTACTGGGACTTCGCGCAGGAATGGATCGCTGCCGCTCGGGTGCTCGACAAGCCCAGCTGCTTGTCGACTCGGTGCGGGAAGCGAAGAACTACCTGGCAAGTTTGATTGAGGACGTCTCGGTCCTGAGCGATAACCCGGAAGCTGCCTTGGCCAAAAAGGAAGTTCGAGAAATGACCGCTAGCGCGCGGGAGCTGGCAGAGCTGGGAATTCCCGGCGCGAGGCGTTAGCCGATGAGGCCGGCAACGGCCCGCCGCAGCCCCCAGTCGAAGCCATCAGCCAGGGGCGCGTCGACATCGAGCTGCACGAGGTTCTGGCGGTAGGCGACCGAGCCGAGCACGTGGTTCAGCAAAAGCTGCTGTCCATGGCGGGCATTTTCGGCAGGCAGCCCTGCTGCTTCCAGCAGGGTGCGAAGCTGCAGCACCGGCTGGAGCTCGGTGGCCTGCATTGCGGTGGCGACTTCGATGACCTCGGGGCTGTCCTGGATCGGCAGCAACGCGAGGTAGAGCTTGCGCGCCAGCTGCAGGATTGCCTCGGATGGGGAATTGTAGTCCTCGGCATCCACCGACAGCGCAGGGGTATTCAGCAGCTGGGCGGCAACCTGCGCCAGCAGCTCCTGCTTGTTCTTCACATGCCAGTAGAGCGCACCGACCTGGACATCGAGTTCCTTGGCCAATCGGCGCATCGACAAATCAGCCAACCCGAACTGTTGCAGGATGCCGACCGCGGTGTCCACGACCGTTAACTGAGTCAATGCCATGGTGACAAGTCTAGTCGCAACGCCTGTGCGCGCTCAGGCTCCAAACACCGTGCGGTCCAGGAAGTCGTTGCGGAACTTGCCGGACGGATCCAGGCGCTGCGCCAATGCAATGAAGTCGTTGAACTTCGGATACAGCCCGGCCAGCTGCGTAGAGGTGGCTGCGAAGAGCTTGCCCCAGTGCGGGCGTGCCGCAAAAGGAGCCAGTGCTTCCTCGATCCGCGGTAGGAGCGCCTCGACAGCCTCCTGCTGGGGTTTCCAGGTGAAGTGCAGGGCGATGCCGTCACGGCCGTAGTTTCCACTGAGCCACAGTTCATCGGCGGCAATGGTGCGCACTTCCGAGACCAGCAGCAGGGGAGTGATGGCGGGGGAAAGCCCGCGGACGGCCTGGATCGCTTCTGCCGCGTGCTCGCGCGGGACCAGGTATTCGGTCTGCAGTTCATCGCCGGCGCTGGGGGTGAAGTCCATGCGGAAATGCGCCAAGCGATCCGACCATGGACCGGTTGCTCCGAGCTGTTGGCTGCAGATGGACCCATCGGCACCGGGCAGCGGGTGCATCGCAGCAGTTGCCGGGAACCCGCCGAACCGGCCCTGGTCAAAATGCTCTACCAGCGCATCGCCGACGCGGCGCTTGAGCCAGGTCTGGCCTACCTGCTCGCCGCTCCAGTCAGTGAACAGGCTGACGCTGTAGGCCGAAGCCTGGATGGTGTCGAAGCCGTCGAGCACCTTGTCCCAGGACAGATCCTGGTAGACGGTCTGCTGCATCTCGAAGCTCGGCAGGATATCCAAGGTGAGGTGGGTCAGCACGCCCAGCGCGCCCAGGCCGACCACGATGCCATTGAAATCCTCGTCGCCGCGCTGCACGCTCAGTTGCGAGCCGTCGGCCAGCACCAGTTCCACTGCGCGCACGGCGGTGGCGAGGTTGCCATGGGTTTCGCCCGAACCGTGGGTTCCGGTGGATACTGCGCCGGCTACCGAGATATGCGGCAGGGAGGCGAGATTGTGCAGGGCATAGCCGGCGCGTTGAAGTGCATCAGCCAGGGCGCCGTAGGTGGTGCCGGCGCTGACGCGCACGGCCATGGCCAGCGCATCAATCTCGATGGCTTCCGGCATCTTGGCCAGCGTGATCATGGTTTCGCGGGTATCGGCGATGTCATTGAAGGAATGGCGGGAGCCCAGGACCTTCACGGCCTTGGCTGCGCGAACAATATCCTGCAGCTGCTCGAGGCTGGCGGGAAACAGCAGTTGCGCGGCCCGGTATTCAAGATTTCCGGCCCAGTTCAGTTCCTTGTTGCGCAGTTCCACGGCTAATCCTTACTTGTCGAGCCACTGGCTGGAAACCAGTGCGCGATAGCGTTCCAGTATCTGCGGGGCCAGTTCCATCGCTGGGACTTGGGCAGTGCCCTGGGCCCAATTGGGGAATTCCCCGGCCAGTACGCCGGCCGCCTGGCGGGCTGCGCCATCGGCGACGTATTCGCCCGGGGCCGGGATCAAAATTGGCAATCCCAGGATCTGGGCGGCGATCTGCTGGACCGCGCGGGACTGCGCTCCACCGCCGACAAGGATGATGCGCTGCGCTTCAACCCCTTGGGCTTCCAGTGCGCGCAGGCCGTCGGCTAGCGAGCAAACCACCGCTTCCACGGCGCTGCGGGCCAGATTCGCGGCGGTGTAGTTGGCTCGGGTGATGCCATGCAGCGAGCCGGTGGCCTCTGGCAGGTTCGGGGTGCGCTCGCCGTCGAAGTAGGGCAGCAAGGCCAGCCCGTCGCTACCCGGGACGGCGGATAGTGCCAGGTCATTGAATTCTTCGAGGCTGACCTGCAGCAGGGTGGCGGTGGCATCGAAGATGCGGGTGGCATTCAGGGTGCATACCAATGGCAGGTAGTTGCCGGTGGCGTCGGCGAAGCCTGCCACCAGGCCGGAGGCATCTGCCGATGGGGAATCGGCAACCGCGAAGACGGTGCCGGAGGTGCCCAGGGACATGACGACGTCGCCCACCGTGGCGCCTACGCCCAAGCCGGCCGCGGCGTTATCGCCCGCGCCGGCACCGATCAGTGCTCCGGAAGTGGTGCGGCCAATGGATTCCAGCGGGCCAGCGACCGTAGGCAGAATCGGGGCGTGGCCCAGATGCTGCTCCAGCGCCTCGTAGTCATAGGCGTTTTCGGCGGCACGGTAGTAGCCGGTGCCCGAGGCATCCGAACGATCGGTGCGCAGGGCGGCCAGCCCTGCTGCCCCGGAGCCCGGGCCGTAGCCGGCCAGGCGCCAGGACAGCCAGTCGTGCGGCAGGCAGACGGCAGCGACCTTGGCCGCGTTCTGGGGCTCATTGTCCCTCAGCCAGCGCAGCTTGGTCAGCGTGATCGAGGAGACCGGGACGGTGCCGGTGCGCTGTGCCCAGTACTGGGCGCCCGCCGCGGCATCGCCCTGGCCTGCCTCGGTGATGATCTGGCTGGCCGCCTGCGCGCTGCGGGTGTCGTTCCACAGCAGTGCCGGGCGGATCACCGCACCGCTGGCGTCGAGCACCACCATGCCATGCTGCTGCCCGCCCACCGAGATGGCGTCCACGTCGTCCAGGCCCCCGGCCTGGGCGATCGCTTCCTGCAATGCGCTGAACCAGGATTCCGGATCCACTTCGGTGCCATCGGGGTGCGAGGCACGGCCGGAGCGGACCAGGGCGCCTGTTGCGGCGTCGCGGATGACCACCTTGCATGACTGGGTGGATGAATCTATGCCGGCAACGAGCGTCATTGTTCTTCGGCTGCTTTCTGCGGTGGGCGGGGGTGAGCGGTCTAGCGGGCGTTGAGCAGGTGCTCGATGGCCAGCTGGTTCAGGCGGATGAACGCGAAGTTGCGCTGCGCTGCGGCGTTGGCGTCGAAGTCGGCGAAGCTTGCCGCATCGTCCATCAGCTGCTGCGCGGTTTCGCCGGCGTCCAGGGTGCTCTCGCCCAGCTCGAACACGCCCGAGAGCTTCATCGCCTCCTGGACCTCGGGGTCTGCGCGGAATGCCTGTGCGCGTTCCTTGAGCATCAGGTACATGGACATGTTTGCCTTGGCCGAGTCCCACACGCCGTCGTAGCCGTCGGTGCGCGATGGCTTGTAGTCGAAGTGGCGGGGGCCATCGTACTTGGGTCCGCCGGTCGGGAAGCCGTTCTCCAGCAGGTCGACGGTGAAGAAGGCGCTGGTCAGATCGCCGTGGCCGAAGACCAGGTCCTGGTCGTACTTGATGCCGCGCTGGCCGTTGAGGTCGATGTGGAACAGCTTGCCTGCCCACAGCGCCTGGGCGATGCCGTGGGTGAAGTTCAGGCCAGCCATCTGCTCGTGGCCGGTCTCCGGGTTCAATCCGACAATGTCCCCGTGTTCCAGCTTCTCGATGAAGGCCAGGCCGTGGCCTACGGTTGGCAGGAAGATGTCGCCGCGTGGCTCATTCGGCTTCGGCTCCAGCGCGATGCGCAGGTTGTAGCCTTTTTCCTTGATGTAGCCGGCTGCGGTGTCCACGCCTTCGCCCATGCGGTCAAGTGCCGCGGCCAGGTCCTTCGAGCCGTCGTACTCGGCGCCTTCGCGGCCGCCCCACATGACGAAGGTTTCGGCGCCCATTTCGGCTGCCAGGTCGATGTTGTGCAGGACCTTGGCCAGCGCGAAGCGGCGGATCGAGCGGTCGTTGGAGGTGAAGCCGCCATCCTTGAATACCGGGTGGCTGAACAGGTTGGTGGTCACCATCGGGACCTTCAGGCCGGTTTCCTTGAGTGCTGCACGGAAGTCCGAAAGGATCTGCTCGCGCTGGGAAGCGGTGGCGTCAAAAGGAATCAGGTCGTTGTCGTGGAAGGTGATGCCGTAGGCGCCGAGCTCGGCCAGCTTGTGGACAGCTTCCACCGGATCCAGGTTCTTGCGGGTGGCGACACCGAAGGGATCGGCACCGGTCCATCCCACGGTCCACAGTCCAAAAGTGAAGCGGTCGGCGGCGGTTGGCTGAAGAGTCATGGGATGCATCCTTGGATCGGGGGTTGGCTGATGCCATTTAGTTTATGTCCTGAACTATATGGGTGGTGATGCGCTAGAGTCAATAGCGAGCAGTGAACGATTCGTCCCAATAAATTCTCAAGGAGAAGGCATGCGCCAACCAGCGTCTAGCGCCCGTGCCGCAAGCTCTTCGGCCCCGGGTAACGTCGGAGACGTGCGCAAAGCCAACCTGGCCAGGGTCCTATCGGTGATCGCAGGCGCAGGGGAAGACCAGCGGTTATCACGCGCCGATATCGCCCAACTCAGCCAGCTCACCAAGGCCTCGGTCTCCAGCCTGGTCGCCGATTTGCTGGCGGCCGGACTAGTTATCGAAATTGGCGTGCACCGCGACGGGGAACGCGGGCGGCCCTCGGTGGGGCTCATCCTGAACCCCGCACGCTGTGTCATGGGCATGGAAATCAACGTTGACTACATAGCCGCCGGGCTGGTGGACCTCAGCGGCAAACTGCTGGCACACGAAATCCTGCCCAGTGCCAACCACAGCTCAACAGCCAGCGAAGTGCTCGCTGCGCTGGGAGAGCTGAGTCAAAGGCTCCAAGCTGCCGCCCGGGCCCAAGGGCTAATGATTCTCGGCGGCGGGTTGGCTGTTCCTGGTTTGGTCAACGAGGAGCGGTACACCGTCCTGCAGGCCCCTAACCTCGGCTGGGAGCGGCAAGACCTGGATGTCGCAGCATTGCTGCCCGACGCCAAAACCCGCTTCAGGCTCTTTAACGAAGCCAACGCCTCAGCGCTGGCCCAGCAGCAGTTGATGGACGTCCAAGAACGCGACTTCCTGTTTGTCTCCGGGGAAGTGGGCATCGGTGGCGGATTGATAATCGACGCTGAACTTTTTGCCGGTCCCCAGGGACACGCCGGTGAACTCGGGCATGTGGTGATTGCCCCCGAGGGCAGGGCCTGCAGCTGCGGCGGTCGTGGATGCTTGGAAACCATTGCCGGGCAGGAAGCGATCCTGGCTGCCGCTGATCTAGGGGCGATGGTCGATAGCGCCTCGCGCCAACGGCGGATCCACCAGCTATTCCAAGCGCTGGAAACCGGAACCGAACCCGCGCTGAGCGCGGTAGCCGAGGCCGGAAAATCCTTGGGAATTGCGGTGGCCTCGGCCATGCGCCTGTATGACGTTTCCACGGTAGTCTTTGGCGGGCACTTTGCCGCCCTGGAACAGTGGCTACGTCCTGCCATGGAAGCCAGCCTCCAGATGCACGCGCCGAGCATCGCCGGCCAGGCTCGACTGCTGTGCTCGCCGCTGGGTCAAACAGGTGCGCTGGTCGGTGCCGCGCGCAGCGTGGCGGGGGACCTGTTGGAGGCCCCGCATCAGCTGGTGGGTTGAGAAACGCCTACCGGCTGCTGCAGTTCGGCCACCCAATCACCTTGGTCTTCGGAGATGGCACGCACGTAGACTTCGCGGCACGGACCGGTCGGAACCAAACCGCGGGCTAGGACTTCTTCGTGCACGGCCTGCCAGCTTTCATGGATGGTGTCCATGGAGCCGAGGTGCACTCCGCAGATGGCTTCGGGCACCGCGGGGAGCTCGATGATTTCGACATCGGCGAGGTTGGGAGCGTTAGTGGCGTATCCGGCAATGACCTCTACTCCATCCTCAGTTCCGTTGTATTGCGCAATGGGCGTGGCAAGGCTTTGGCCCTGAATGGACTGCGCGATTCTGTCGAAGAGCGGGCCGATGCGACCAGCGATTTCAGGTTGCTCGGACACCGTGAAGCGGCCTGCGGCCAAGCGCACTGCGGGCAGTGGCTTGTGGATGATTTCAATGCGTGACATGAGATTCTCCTTTGAGATCAAGCGCAGGCGCCGTTGCACATCCTGCAGCCGCTGCGTGGCCAGCCGGTGTTCGGCCTCGACCTGCGCGGCACGATTCTGCAAGTGCTCAGCAATCTTTTCCGCGGTGGCTCCCTGATCCAGGATCAGGGAAACCTCTTCCAGGCCGAAACCCAGCTCGCGCAAGGCCACGATCTGATGCAAGCGCTGGAGCTGGGAAGGGTCGTAGGAACGGTAGCCGCTGCACGGGTCTACGTGGGCGGGCTTGAGCACCCCGGCGGTATCCCAGTGCCGCAGCATGCGGTGGGTAACCTGGCCGATCTGCGCAAACGCCCCGATGGATAGCATGCTTCAGTTCTCCGCCCTCACACTGTGTCAGGGGCAAGCCCTTGGCTGGTTTTGGAATAATTGTTGCATCGCGAGAGTTCTCCCGGGCGGTTTTGACGGCCGGCAAAGTTCCGGAATCTCCGAGCAGCTACGCATGAATCCTTGGATGAGGCAGCAGCTGGCTATAGTCTTCCAGGGTGAAGACCCGTCAAACCGCCTTGCGCTTCCTCAACCTGGCTCGGATACTGTGGGCGCTGGCCACCCTGGGCGCTATCGTGGCGACCTACGCCGACACTGCCTCACGGGGCCCGGTGCAGCCACTGAATTTCTTTGGCTACTTCACCATCCAGTCGAATCTGGTGGTGGTTCTGGTCGGGCTTATCGCAGGACTGATGGGCCTAGCCAAGGGTGCTTCGATGCCCCGCTGGGTTGTGGGCCTGCGTGCCATGGCGAGCGTGTGCATGGTCGTGGTCGGGCTGATCTACCTCACGCTGCTGGCACCCTTAGGGGCCGCAGGCGGGGTTCCGCTTCCTTGGGCGAATTGGGTAATGCATATTCTCGGTCCCCTGCTGGTTCTGGCCGATTGGCTCTTGGCCAGGGACCGTACTTCCCTGTCCTACCGGGCAGTGCCGCTATTGCTGATTTACCCGTTGCTCTGGACCGGGGTAGTGCTGATTCGCGGAGCGTCCGATGGATGGGTTCCTTACCCGTTCCTCGACCCGGATCAGGGATACCCCGTCATTGCCCTGTACGTTGTTTCCATTGCCGTGCTCTTCGCGGGAATAGCTTTTCTGGTTGTCGCTTATGGCCTGCGTGGGCGACATCGTGACGTGCAACTCGAGATTCGCTAATCGTTTCGGTAAACTTTGGTCGTAAGAGCCCCTAACTCTTGCAACGGACCTTCAGGTTTCAGTGAGCAGGACAGGGGCATATTTTTTGTCCGGCACCGTGCCGGGACGGCGCTAAGCACGCCGCAACCGCTGCTTTAAGCAAGGGGGAGGATCCCATGCCAGCAATCGTGATCGTCGGAGCCCAATGGGGCGATGAAGGCAAAGGAAAGGCTACCGACCTGCTCGGTGGCAAGGTCGACTATGTAGTGAAGCCAAACGGCGGCAACAACGCCGGGCACACCGTGGTCGTAGGCGGCGAGAAGTACGAGCTCAAGCTCCTTCCTGCCGGCATCCTTTCCCCGAACGCCACTCCGATTATCGGCAATGGCTGCGTGGTGAATCTTGAAGCCCTCTTCGAAGAAATCGACGGCCTGGAATCGCGCGGCGCCGACACCTCGAAGCTGCGCGTTTCGGCCAACGCCCACCTGGTGGCCCCGTACCACCAGACCATGGACAAGGTCACCGAACGCTTCCTGGGCAAGCGGGCCATCGGCACCACCGGCCGCGGCATCGGCCCCGCCTACATGGACAAGGTCGGACGCCTGGGCATCCGCGTGCAGGACGTCTTCGACGAGTCCATCCTGCGCCAGAAGGTCGAAGGCGCACTGCGCCAGAAGAACGAGCTGCTGGTCAAGATCTACAACCGCCGCAGCGTCGAGGTCGAGGAAATCGTCTCGTACTTCCTCTCCTACGCCGAGCGCCTGCGCCCGCTGGTCATCGACTCCACCTACGAGCTGAACAAGGCTCTGGACGAGGACAAGGTCGTGCTGATGGAAGGCGGCCAGGCCACCTTCCTGGACGTGGACCACGGTACCTACCCATTCGTGACGTCCTCCAACCCGACTGCTGGTGGCGCGTCCGTGGGTTCGGGCATCGGCCCGACCCGCATCACCCGCTCCATCGGCATCATCAAGGCCTACACCACCCGCGTGGGTGCTGGTCCGTTCCCTACCGAGCTGTTCGACGACATGGGCCTCTACCTGCAGAAGACCGGTGGCGAATTCGGCGTAAACACCGGACGCCCGCGTCGTTGCGGTTGGTACGACGCCGTGCTGGCTCGCCACGCCTCGCGCGTGAACGGCTTCACCGACTACTTCGTGACCAAGCTGGACGTGCTCACCAACATCGAGCAGATCCCGGTGTGCGTGGCCTATGACGTTGACGGCGTGCGCCACGACGAAATGCCGATGACGCAGACCGACTTCCACCACGCGAAGCCGATCTTCGAGTACTTCCCGGGCTGGACCGAGGACATCTCGGGCGCACAGACCATGGAAGATCTTCCGGAGAACGCCCGGAACTACATCCTGGCCCTGGAGAAGATCTCCGGAACCCGCATCTCCGCCATCGGCGTAGGCCCGGACCGCGATCAGACGATCGTGCGCCACGATTTGATCAAGGACTAGTTCCTGTAGCCAAGGAGCCGCCGCAGTTCATCAGCTGATGAACTGCGGCGGCTCCTTTTCGTGCACTAGAACCTAAGACATGCTGGTAGTGCGGTTCAGGCACCCCAAGATGAAATTCTCGGACTGGATGGCGGGCATGGCGGTTTCTTCGGACATGCACAACCAGCACGTGGATGGATCACGAAGAAACTCGAATGCCGGAACAGATTACTTGTCAGCGGGCATTGCCGTGCATGAGGCCGGGCAGGTTCTGACAGGCCGCAAATGAGGCACGGCATCTTTCATGTTTCCGGGTGGCAAGCCGGAGCCGGACGGACCTCCTATCGATGCGGCCGTGCGAGAAGTGAGTGAGGAGCTACGGACAACCCCGTGTCTTGTTATGTACCTGGCGGGGTGAGCCGGTCGATCCGTTTTCTGGTGTCAGCGGCAACGTCGAGGATCATGGGGGTGAACCAGCCTTCTGCGCGCGATTGCTCGATGAGCGCCGGGAGCGCATCCAGCATCGCTTCCAGAGTGGCGCGGATCTGCCTGGCGGCAATTTTCGCTGGGATACCCCACGAGGACACTTCGTCCATCAGGTGCCTGCCGTTGACTTCGTCGATGTGCACGCCGGCGCCTACGTGCAGGGACAGCTCGCGGTCGGCGTGCTCCCATGCTGCGGTGGGGACCACATCGTAGGCCGGCGCCAGTCGCACGGTTCCGCGGTCGATGGTCAGCCCGATGTTCCGGGCGTGCATGTCGCAGTTCCCCAAGGCCAAGTTCACGGTCAGGTATTTGAGCAGGAGTTCGCGCTCTCGCGGAGGATTTGAAGCGTTGTCGGTGAGGACCTGGGCGATTAGCTTCAGCGTGGGGGATTTCTCTGCGGGTTTCTGGTACTTCTGCTTCATGCCGAGCGCTTGGCAGAAGTCCTCCTGGTGGATGCGCCGCACAGGTTCGGATTGGGCGTCGCGGTCGTAGCGTTCAACCAGGATTGCTTTGCGGCCTTGGACGGTGATGACTTCGGCGGCGGCGGCGATTTGGCGTTTGGAGCGGCTCAGGCGCACGGAGGCTTCGACCAGCCTCAGGCCGAACAGTTCCAGCTCGGCGATGGACGGCCATTGTTCGGTGCCGTCTTCGTTCAGCCGCGCGGGTTTGAGGATGTGGGTGGTGGGGCTGCCGTCCAGGGGCATGCCGATGCGGGGTCCGTCGCGGACTACGAGCAGCTTGCCTTGGAGTCCTCCCAGGCTCACCCGGATGGAGCTGTCGATGCCGATGCCCAGGGGTGCTGTGGGCAGGTTGGTGATGGCTTTGGCCAGTTCCTCGGCGGTGGTCCAGCGGATATTGTGCGGTTCGTTGTTGGGTTCTTCGCCCAGGGGGAGCACTTGGACGGCGCCGGCGCAGTCCTTACCGTAGGCGCCGAGCATCATGAAGGTGTCCACGTGAGCGATTCTCGCCTTGTCGGCGAGCATTTTGCGGATGTCGTCTTCTGGCAGCAGGCCGTCCAGGAAGTGGACGCATTCGACCCAGGGGTAGGGTTCTTCCCGGATGGGCAGCTTGGTGGACAGCAGTGCGCTGCTGTTTTGAGCTTCGGGGGTGTACTGCAGGGAAATGGTGCCGAAGCCGTGATCGGTGATGGTGGCCGTGTGCACTCCATCGAACCATAGTGCCAGCTGTGGGTCCGCCACCTCAGCTCCTCTTGACTCGGTGGTGGATGCTGCGGGCGTTGTGGGCCATGCTGTTGCGGATGGCGTTGGTCTCGCCGGAGTGGCGCGGGGCGATGAGCAGATCCAGGCCGAGGATGGACATGATTTCGAGCAGGATGTTGGCGTTGCCGAGCTTGCCGTTTTCGATCGCGCTGATGGTGTTGCGGGAGATGCCGAGCTGGTCGGCGACGTCCTCTTGGCTCAGTCCGAGGTCGATGCGCTGTTTGCGCAAGGTGCTTCCTATGGCTTTGGGGTCGTTTCGCATGCGCCCGCCTTTCTCTTAAAGCCCATTTTATCGTGAATTAACCCCGATGACATCATAATGTACTGATTTTTGCGCTTTAGTAGGTCAGTGGCTTTAATGAGCAGAATCTTGTGCATTAGCGCATGGTGAGCATTAATGCCCAGAAATTTGATCTTTAATCACTGTGTGCCACTAAAGACCAAAAAACTGCGCATTACCGCTAAGGTGCCAAAAGGCCAGCACCACCAGCAAGCTGGTCGTGCTGGTGGTGCTGGCAATCATCATGATCGGCCTGGGTCAGCTGCCACACCATCTATTTCGGGTGATGAAAATATGAGCATCAACGACAGATCAGAAATAAAGGGTTTCAAGTCTGCGGGAGCGATAAAGAAGCCGAGATGCCAACGCTGCAATACTGCCGTTTCTAAGTTCCCGTGCGGCAAAGACGCGTCCTGCTGAATTGTGAACTCATAATTTCATGTTCCGCTTGGATTCCTGCGCAGCCTATTCTGGGGCGCTGGATGTCGAACAGAAAACGAGTACTGTGCCCAGCGGTTTTCACCGCTGGGCACAGGGCTCGAATCTTATATGCTCCACTCGGTATTCTTGGCGGACTAGAGCGTAGGCTCTTGTGCCGTGGCATTGACCGGAGCGTCCTGGATCTTGCCCGCAACGCGCAGGTTCCAGTGCTCAATCACCTGTCGGTCCGTCGACTTGGTCAACAGCGAAACAGCAATGAACGCTGCTGCCGAAGCGATCAGACCGTAGTAGATCGGCTCATTGGCGTAGACGCCGTCGAACTTGTTCTCAGCCTGGATCTCCAAGATGATCATCGTGCCCAAAGTAGCTATTGATCCTGCCGCCATGGAGGCTGTGGCCCCAGCGCCATTGCCGCGCTTCCACAGCAGGCCGCCGATGATTGCCACCAGCAATCCGCCCACCAGGATGTCGTAGGCAATGGTCAGTGCTGCGACCACGTCGTCCACCAGGATCGCCAAGGTGACCGTGACGACGCCCAGCGCCATCACCCAGATGCGGTTCGCGCGAACATCATGCTCGGGGTTCTCATCGGTATTCACTTCCACGCGCTTGCCGAACCAGCTGGCCGCAAATGGGGTGACATCGGTGCGGGCCACGGTTGCGGCGGCGATCAGCGCCCCGGAGGCGGTGGACATCATCGCGGCCACGGCTGCGGCCATGACCAAACCTCCCACCGCAACTGGCAGCAGCTGAGTGGCGACCTCGGCATAAACCACGTCCTTGTTCTCCGCCGCGCCCGCGATGTTCGGCAGCGCCACCTTCGCGGCCATGCCAATCAGTGCGCCGGCAGCTCCGTAGAAGATGCAGTAGATGCCGGCGGTCATCCCGCCCCAGCGGGCGACCTTCGGGGTTTTGGCGGTGAAGACGCGCTGCCAGATGTCCTGGCCGATCAGCAGGCCCAGGGTGTAGACCACGAAGTAGGTGATGATCGACTGCAGCCCCATGCCGGTGAAGCTGAAGAATTCGGCGCCCATGCGCTCGCGGATGCCATCCAGGCCGCCGGCGGCATGCATGGAGAAGGGCAGCATCAGGGCGAAGATGCCGATGGTCTTGATGATGAACTGCACCTGGTCGGCCAGGGTGATGGACCACATGCCGCCGATAGTGGAGTAGATGACTACGATGGCGCCGCCGATGGCGATGGCCAGCCATTTCTCCCAGCCGAAGAGCACCACGAAAATGGTGGCGTAGGCGCTGGTTGAGGTGGCGCAGAGCATCAGCGTGTAGGCCAGCATGACGATGCCGGAGGTATTGGTTGCCGCCGCGCTGCCGTAGCGCAGGGTCAGCATCTGCGAAACGGTGAAGACCTTGAGCTTCTGCAGCGTCGGGGCGAAAGCCAGCGACAGCAGGATCACGCCTGCGCCAATAGCCACCACGAGCCACATGCCGGAGATCCCGTGCTTGTAGCCCAGGCCAACGCCGCCCACGGTCGAGGCTCCGCCGAGCACCACCGCCGCCATGGTTCCGGTGTAGAGGAAGGGGCCCAGGCGCCGGCCGGCCACCAGATAGTCGCTGCTGTTCTTGGTGCGGGATTTGCCCCACCAGCCAAAGGCCAGCATTGCGGCCAGGTAGGCGGCGACAATCGCGCCGTTGATGAATTCCATGGAGAACCTCGATGTCCGGATAAAAGCAGCGCTTACCTTAAGTAAACTTTTGTTGCATCACAGGCTACTAGCGCTGGCGCTGCCGATCAATGGAAATCGCGAACATTGCCCACCGCACTGCTCTGGCCAGCCGCAATGTGACGAAGCAAACCGTTCCATTCAGTGAAACTTTCTAGACATTTTGCACTCAAATATGATTCACATACGGCATCGTGTCACATATGCGTAGCATTCGATCGGCAATGTGTGCAATCGCAGCTTGTTTAGTACTGTTTCACGTTGACGCAGCGTTGCATCATTGGCCAGCAGGGCCGTTTTCTCCGCCGTTGCGTCAGACGATTTCTCGAAACCAGAAAGACGCCTAGAAGATGAGTGAAAATGGTCAGGGCCTGACAAAGAAGTCGGCCGGACACGTCATTGTCGACACGCTTGCCGCGCACGGCGTGGAACGCGCCTACGTGGTGCCGGGTGAAAGCTACCTGGATGTCCTTGATGGGCTGCACAACTCGCCAATCGAAACCGTGGTCTGCCGCCACGAAGGTGGAGCCACCTACATGGCCGAAGCCGAAGGCAAGATGCACCAGCGCCCCGGCATTGCCATGGTGACCCGTGGCCCGGGAGCTGCCAACGCCCACGTCGGCCTGCATACCGCATGGCAGGATTCGACCCCGCTGGTGCTATTCGTGGGGCTGATCCCGTTCGAGCACCGTGAAAAGGAAGCCTTCCAGGAATTCGATCCCAAGGCATGGTTCGGCACCGGCGCCAAGCGCGTGATGATCCTGGACCACGCCGATCGCGCCAGCGAAGTCGTCGCCGAGGCCATGTTTGCTGCCATGTCCGGACGCCCGGGCCCGGTGGTCGTCGGCCTGCCAGAAGACATCATCCGCAACGAAGTTTCCGCCGAAGTCCATCCGGAAATCCCGGTGGCTACCGGCGGCATGACCGTGACCGACTGGAAGGCGCTGAATACTGCCTTGCAGGAAGCGGATAAGCCGCTGTTCATTTTCGGCGGCAACGACTGGTCCCACGAAGGCGCCGCGGACTTCACTCGTTGGCTCGAGGAACACGACCTGCCAGCCGCTGCCGAATGGCGTTGCGAGGGTACCGTGCCTTTCAACTCGCCATCCTATGTTGGCCCGATCGGCTACGGCCGCCCCAAGCCGACCTATGACCTGCTGGAAGAGACTGATCTGCTGATCTTCGTCGGCACGGTTCCAGGCGACGTCATCACCGACGGCTTCAATGTCCGCCAGAACTGGGACAAGAAGAACTTCCTGGTCACCATCGACCCGTCGCTGCGCGGACGTTCCGGCCCGGTATCGCACCAGATTGTCGCCAAGCCCGATGTCTTCGTTCGCGACCTGCTGCTGATGGATTTGCCGGTCAAGGAATCCTGGAAGGAGTGGACTTCCCGGATGCGCGGCGAGCAGGAGAAGTTCGCCGAACTTCCACCAGCGCAGCCTTCCGCGGGCCAGGCGAGGATGGCGACCATGATGGCTAATCTGGTTGGATCCCTGCCCGAAGACGCCCTGGTGACCTTCGGCGCTGGCGAGCACACCAACTGGGCCCACCGCTACTTCCCAACCAACGGCTACGCTTCGATGCTCTCGGCACGCAACGGTTCCATGGGCTACTCGATTCCTTCCGCCGTCGCCGCTTCGCTGAACTACCCGGGGCGCCGCGTGGTGACCATCGCAGGTGACGGCGAGTTCTTGATGAATGGCCAGGAGCTGGCTACCGCTGCCCAGTACGGCGCCACCCCGCTGGTGATCGTCATGGACAACCAGCAGTACGGCACCATCCGCACCCACCAGGAACGCCAGTACCCGGAACGGGTTTCCGGAACCCAGTTGGCCAACCCCGACTTCGCGCTGATGGCGCAGTCCTTCGGCGGGTTCGGCGTCCGCGTCGAGAATGATTCAGATGTCCCGGCTGCCCTGGAAAATGCGCTGAAGGCCATTGACGAGAACAAGAAATTCGCGTTGATCCATTTGGTGGTAGAGCAGGGAGTCAAGGCCTACTAGGCACTGGGTGCGCTCAGCGAACAGTCGGGTCTGCGACGTATAATTCCAGCGGGTGTCGTTTCTAGCGATACCCGCTGGATGCTTTAACCAGCAGAGGCAACAGACCGAGACCTTCAACCGTGGAGCGGCCCTAGAATGAACGATGCCCTTATTGCTAGCCTTCTCCGGGCCGTAGAAGCAGCGCCGGACGACCATGCCCTGCGATTGCACCTGGCTGAACAGCTCGATGGTGCCGGCCGATCCGCCGAAGCGCTGTCCCATGTCAGCATCGTGCTGCAGCAGGATCCGGGGAACGCGTCCGCGCTGGGAAGGCTTGGAACGATCAGCGCGTCGATGGCCGCAGCGATGGCCCCGCAGGCGCCCGTCGAACCCGCAGCGGATGCCGCGCCGGCTGGAAACCAGCAGAACGATACGCCACCAGGCTACGACTGGGAAGCGGGTTCCAAGGAACTCGGCAGTTCGCTGCCGGCGCCCTTTATTGAAGGACGGGTCCCGCTGCGCTCAGATGCGGGGTCCGATGCCCCGGAAGCTCCCATCGAGAACCCGGCCGGAACGGGTGTCACCCTGGATGATGTGGGTGGCTTGCAGGCGGTCAAGGACCGCCTGGACGAATCCTTCCTGGCACCGATGCGCAACGCCGCAATTGCCAAGGCTTTTGGCAAATCATTGCGCGGCGGGCTGCTGCTGTATGGGCCACCGGGATGCGGCAAGACTTTCCTGGCTCGCGCGGTGGCCGGTGAGCTGAAAGCCAATTTCATGTCTGTCACCATTACCGATGTGGTTGACTCCTACATCGGTGAAACGGAAAAGCGGCTCAAGGCGATTTTCGACCAGGCCCGCAAGAAGGCTCCAACGGTTCTCTTCATCGATGAGATTGATGCCATCGGCATCCGCCGCGGTTCGCTGACTGGATCGGGCGCGTGGATGCGCCAGATGGTCAATCAGCTGCTGATCGAGATGGATTCGCTTGCGGGAAACAACGATGGCCTTTACGTTCTGGGGGCTACCAATCACCCATGGGATCTGGACGAAGCACTGCTGCGTCCAGGCCGGTTGGACCGGACCCTGCTGGTGACTCCGCCGGACGCGCCGGCACGTGAGTCCATCTTGCGGTACCACTTGAAGAACCGCCCGATTGCCGGAATCGACCTGGAATGGATTGCGGCACAGACCGACGGGTTCTCGGGTGCGGACCTGGAGCACGTATGCACCACTGCCGCCGAGAAGGCAATGATGCAATCCATCGAGCGCAACGAGGTTCTCCCCTTGGACATGAGCCATATCAGAACTGCCCTGGCGGAAATCAAGGCGTCGACTTTGCCGTGGCTGGAATCCGCGCGAAATGTGGTGCGCTTCAGCAACCAGCATGGCCGCTACGATGATTTATCCGAGTATCTGGTTTCGCAGAACATGCTCTAGAAAGCACCGGGGGAGTACACCGCATGGAATTCGAGCGACTGCATCACCGGATCACCCACCACCTGGCGATCGGACGGGAAACCGAAGCGATTGCCTTGCTGAAGGATAACCTCAACGAGCACCATCAGGTCCCTGCCTTCTGGATCCTCTATTCGTCATGCCATTTGAGCCTCAAGCAGTGGGCCGAAGCGGAGTCCGCTGCCAAAGCCGGGCTGAATTTGGATCCTGCCAACCCGGTGGCCGGGGAGTGCCTGGCCGTCGCCCTGATGCGCCAGCATCGACGGGAGGAGGCGCTGCTGGCGATCCGGCAGGTAATCGAAAAGGAACCGGAATACGGCAACGGGCACTACTGGCTGAGCATGATCACGCTCAGCGATATTCGGAGCAACGATGACAGGGTGCTGGCCCGCCAAGCCATCGAGCACGCGATTCGGCTGGAGCCGGGGAACCCCGATTACTACCAGGGCGCGGCAATTGCTGCCGAAACCCAAGATGACAACCTGGCGGCTCTCGGATTCCTCCAATCCGGGCTGCAGATCGACCCCAATCACCAGGGGCTGTTGCGGGCGGCCGGAAGTATCGGCAATGGCGAAAAAATCGTCGGGGAACAAGGCGATGTGCTGCGTGGATTGATATCCATGGATCCGATGAACGAAGGCCTGCATCAGGACTACGCGGAAACCTTCGTTGCGAAGCAAACTGCCTACGCTAATCGGTTCTGGCTTTTCACTCCGGTGCTGGCAGTTGCCGCCGCCCTGGGGCAGCGGGCTGGTGGAACCGGGGCGCTGCTGGCGATTGCCGCCACTGCCATCGTGGCCGGGCTCTTTGGATGGTGGAACAAGAAGGCGTACAGCAAGGCGGCCAGGTCGTTGCCCGCCGGCTACGCCAAGGACATTGATGCGCGCTTCCCCAAACTGCCCCGAGCCATTCGCTCCTACCGGATTGGTTGGCTCCTGAGCACGAGCGGAGCGGTCCTGGGCTGTTTCCTGCCGGTGGCTGGCATCATCGTGATGCTGCTCGGTGTGCTGGCAAGCCAGCTAGGAGCACTGTGGATCCTGCAAGAAAATGCTGGCCCGCCAAGAAAGGGCTCCGACCGCCACGAGCAACGCCGGTACCTGGTCCGGTGCAGCGGCTTGCACGCGGCTGGCTTCTGGAAGCGGGCGTGCCTGGCGCTCATCCAGCTAGTGCTCTTAGGGATTTGCTTGGCCAATGAAAGCAGGATCGCTGCCGTGCCAGCCGGATCGGTGGCCGCCGGACTGCTGGTGCCTGGCATTTCCTTGCTGGCAGCCCAAGTCCGTCTTGGATTCAAGGAAAATGCCTTTGCCTACGGGCTGGCTGTCAGCTCCTCGGCCAAAAACCGGAACTGGGCCATGCTGCGCGGCAATATCGGCGGCCTGTATTTCATCGGAGTGCATCTGTTCGCCGGGCTGTTTGCCGCAGCTGCTTCGCTGGGGCTGCTCATATCGGGAGTGGAGGGTTCGCTGGATTCGCCACCGGAGCCCCGTCATCCAAGCCAGGATAGCGTCCTCGACGAAGACTTGCTGAATCAGCTCAAGGATGTGGAAACTCCGGATTCCCAGCCCCGTGAATACTCGATCCCTTCGCTGCCGGACATGCCCGATATTCCGTCCCTCGGCGTCCCGAACCAGTGAGCAGGAACCTACGCGGAAAAGATCACAACGCCGTGGGCCTTTCTGTCTTGGCACGCGCCCGCTGAAGAAATAAGATGAATTGCTACCGATTCCCGTGAGCACTAGAACCCCAACCACGAGGTGGATAATCTGATGGCACAGATGAGCGAAGAGCTCATTGAGCAGTGGGCTGACGCAACTGCTGAAATCTACAATGAGTCCCTGACTGGCATTAATCTGAGCCGTCTGCCCGAGGCAGTGGCTCAGTACGTCGACCTATTCGCGCAGAGCGAGAACTTGACGTTCAATGGGGAGGCCACCCCCACCGATTACTTCGATAATCACCCATTCCTCGCGGTGACCGCAGTGCTCAACAGCCCAGAGGCGCTGGAAGCCCTGGATTCCGATGCGCAGGACGCGTTGGATGCGATGGTTGACTTCACCGAGGCCTGGTACAACTTCGACCTCGAGAATGAGCCGGAACTGGGTATCTCCGAGGCGGATGGCGACGACGAAGAAGACTGGTAAGCCTTCTGCCGCCCAGGGGCCGGCACCCAGCAGCGTACGCGCGCTGGGTGCCGGCCTTTGCTGCGGGCGGCCGGAAACCGGATTGCATGCCAACAGCCATGAAGCTATTCCATTTGGCCGCCGAGGGTGGCACTATGCGGATATGAGCCAGTTCAGCGTTTTCGAGAGCACCGTGGTCATTCACCTGCCGGTGCACCGTGTCTGGGAGCTGCTTACCGATTGGGCAGCAACACCCTTGTGGATCCATGGGATCGGCTCCATGCATTCGGACGACCCGCAGCTCAAGGTCGGCACCCAGCTGGTATACCGCGTTGCCGGCCATGAACGCGTGTATCGCGTCCATGACCTGATCGAGAACCGCTTGCTGATCCTGCACACTTCGGAGAATCCCGATGGGCTCTCCTACCGCTACGACCTGAAGGACGACGCGGGGCATACCGAGGTAGTGCTGCAGGTGGCAATCATCAACCCGGATCTGACGGTGGAGCAGTGCGAGGAGCTGGCGGCAAATATCCGCGAAAGCGAAGGGGACAAGCTGGACCAGCTGCGGCTGTACGCAGAGCAGGCCCCCTGAGCACCTGCGCGGCGCAAGACTATTTCGTCGCGCCGGGAGCAGGAGCCGAAGCATAGGCCGTCGAATTCTCCAGCTGGCCATTGAATAGCTGGTCCACGGTGACCGGGGTGTAGCCCTCGGCCTTCAGCTTCTCCACGAGATCCGGCAGTGCCTTGACCGAGCTCTCATGGATGTCATGCATCAAGATGATGGAGCCCGGATGGGCTTCGTCCATGGCGATGCGCACCGTTTTCTCCGGATCGTGGTGCTTCCAATCCAGGGTGTCAACATCCCACAGCACCAACGGGTAGGGCACCAGCCGGTCATAGACGGCACCGTGATTCCCATAGGGCGGGCGGAAGACGGTGGGCTCGTGGCCGGAGGCCTTTTCTACCGCTTCGCTGGTCCATCCCAGCTCATGCTGGATCTGTTCTCTGGTCAGCGTCGTGAGATCCGCATGGTCCCAGGTATGGCTGCCCAGCTGGTGGCCTTCGGCGGCCATGCGCTTGACCGCGTCGGGGTATTTGGCAATGTTCTTCCCGACCATGAAGAAGGTGGCTGGCGCCTCCGCGGCGTTCAGCTCGTCGAGCAGCCGCCCGGTGTACTGGCCAGGTCCGTCATCGAAGGTCAGCGCCACGCATCGAGCCACGGCGCAATCCACCTGCTCGCTTGCCGCGGAGCCCGTGGGCTGCGCATCGGGAGCAGGCGCTGGTGCAGGGGAACAGGAAACCAGGAATGCCGGGCCCAGCGCCAACAGCGCCAACAGGGCCAGGCGCGCCATGTCGGGCAATCGAGAAGTCATCCTTCCACCTTCCCGTCATGCCCGGTCCGTGCCCGGGAACTACACGCGAAAATCTGCTGGGAGTTTGATCAGTGCCGGCCCAGCGCCAGCTGGTCGCAACCGGTCAACTGCGCTCGCCGTCCAGCTCCGCCGGAACGGGGTCCGAGAGCGGATGCGCTATTTCGTCGCGGGCAAATTTCCCGGCCCACCATGCGATGATTCCGAACAGCGGCGAGGCGAGGCCGGCAATGACGAATATCGCCTGCAAGCTGAGCACCTGGGTCAAAGGTCCCGCCGCCGCCATGGACAGCGGCATCAGCGCCAGCGAAACGAAGAAATCCAGGCTGGAGATCCGCCCGAGCAGGTGTCCGGGAACCCGGCGCTGGAGCAAGGTGCCCCAGATGACCATGCCCACGGCGTCGGTGATGCCGAAGGCCAGCAGGATCGCGAAGAGCATCCACGCGGCATCGACGTAGCCCACCAGGGCCAGGGGCAAGGTGCCCAGGCACCAGCAGGCGGTCATCAAGCTCAAGTAGCGCCGCGGGAATTTCGCGGACGCGACCAGCAGCGAGCCGATCGCCGAACCGAGGCCGAAGAAGGCCAGTGCGAAGCTGAACAGTTTCGCGTCCCCGTGCAGGTTGCCGCTGACGATGAAGGGCAGCAGCACCTCGAAGGGCCCGATGAAGGTGAACACCGAAATGACCGAGAACAGCAGCGTCCACAGCAGCCAGCGGGTGCGCACCGTGTAGCCGATGCCTTCGCGCAGCTGCCGGAACATCCCGGGCTGTCCCTGGCCGTCAACGGGGCCTGGCGCGTTGTACGCCTGGCGGTTGGGGATCCGGCGCAGCATCAGCAGCGCCGCGAGGTGGATTACGCAGATGCCGACGATGGCGTGCGCCGGCGAGAGTCCCGCCACCACGAATCCGGCGGCCATCGGGCCCAGGGCGGTGTGCACCACCGGCCGGGCTGTCCCTTCCAATCCGTTGGCGGCCAGCAGCTGCTCGGCGGGCAGCATCTTGGGCAGCAGTGCGGAGTAGGCGGGGTAGAAGAAGGCCGACCCGGCCCCGCCGCAGAAGCCCGCGAGCATCAGGTGCCACAGCTCCAGGGCACCGGCCATGGCCAGCACCGCGGTGATGCCCATGACCGCCAGCGATAGCGCCTCGACCAGCATCACGATCCGCCGGCAGGAATGGCGGTCCGCCATGATCCCGCCGAGCAGCACGAAGCAGAGCAGCCCGGCGGCACTGGCGGTGGCCACGGCAGAAAGCTGGATGGGCCCGCCGCCCAGCTGGCGCACCTGGTAGACCATTGCCACGGCCCACATGCCGGCGGCGAAGGTGGAGAGGACAAGTGCGCTGGCCAGCAGGGCGTAGTCGCGGTAGGCGAACGGCTTGATGAGGCGCAGTGCAGAGGTTTTGAGCGCGCTCATGGAAGCTCCTGCGGTAGTGCGTAGGAACTATCATCCATCCACTGATTGAGCTTTGTCAATCAGTGGATGGTAATTAAATAACTCCGGGGACCACGCGATGGCGCGTGGTCCCCGGAGCTCGGCTTCGTGCTACTCGGCGTCGTGGTCGGTTTCCAGGATGGCCGCCAACTGCTCCAGGGCAGCTTCGGCTCCTTCGCCCTCGGCACGCAGCACTACGGTGGTTCCGTATTCCGCGCCCAGGCCCATCAGCGAGAGGATGCTGGACGCGTCCAGCGCCTCGTCCACAGGCTCGCCCTGAAGGGCGATGGTGACCTCGACCGGCGCCTCGGCCGCGGCCTCGGCGAAGATGGCTGCCGGGCGGGCGTGCAGGCCGACGCGGCTGCCGATGATTGCTGTACGTTCTGCCATGATGGCTCCTTCAGGATCTCTTGAACGGTTGATTACGGTAAATTCGGGGGGCCTAGAGGCCGAATCGGTCCAGCTCGCCCAGCTGCGCGCGCACGGCAGTGCGTGCCGCCTCGGCCGACTCGGCGTCCAAGGCCAGCTGGGACAGGCGCTGCGCAGTGGGCAGGTCTACGGTGCGCAGCACCGCGGCAACCGGTGCCAGCGCCCGCTTGTTCATGGACAGGGTGTCCACTCCCAGGCCCACCAGCACCACGGCCAGCGCCGGGTCGGCGGCCGCTTCGCCGCACACCCCGACGGGTTTGCCGCCGGCCGCCTGCGCACCGGCGGCGGTGGCGGCCACCAGGTGCAGCACTGCCGGCTGCCAGGGGTCGTTGAGCTCGGCCAGGGCACCGAGCTGGCGGTCCGCGGCCATGGTGTACTGGGTCAAGTCGTTGGTGCCGATGGAGACGAAATCGCAGCGCTGCAGGATCTGGCCTGCCAGCACCGCCGCCGAAGGGACCTCGATCATGGTCCCGGCGGTGGCCAGGCCAGCGGCCTTGGCCAGCTGCGCGAATTCCTGCGCTTCGGACGCAGTGGAAATCATCGGCGCCATCACCCAGATTTCGGCCTGGTGCTCGCCGGCGGCTTGCGCGATGGCCTGCAGCTGGCGTTCGAGCACGCCCGGGCTGGACAGGTCGGTGCGGTAGCCGCGCACGCCGAGGGCCGGATTCGGCTCGCTGGCATCGGTCAGGAAGGGCAGCGGCTTGTCCGCTCCCGCATCCAAGGTGCGCACCACGACCTTGCGGCCGGGGAAGGCGGCGAAGACCGCACCGTAGGCTGCCACCTGCTCGTCATGGGAGGGCTCCTTGTCCTTGCCCAGGAAGCAGAACTCGGTGCGCAGCAGGCCCACGCCCTCGGCGCCCGCCGCGGCGGCCAGCTGCGCGTCGTCGCCGCTGCCGACATTGGACAATAGCGGCACGCGGTGCCCGTCGCGCAGCTGCCCGGTGCCGGAGAACTCCGGCAGCGCCTCGCGGTTGGCGTAGGTGGCGGCCAGGTGCTCTTCGGCCTCGCCGGGACCGGTGATGACCAGCCCGTCGATGCCGTCCACGAAGACATGGTCCCCGTCGGCCAGTGCTGTGGTGCCGGCAGCGGCCACGATGGCCGGAAGGCCCAGCGAGCGCGCGATGATGGCGGTATGCGATTGCGGCCCGCCATCGGAGGTGACCAGCGCCAGGACCTTGGCCGGATCCAGCGTCGCGGTATCGGCCGGAGCCAGGTCCACCGCGGCGAGGATGAAGGGCTGGTCCGAGTCCGGGATGCCCGGGGCGGGCACGCCGCGCAGCTCGGCGACGATGCGCGAGCGCACATCGAGCACATCCCCGGCGCGTTCGGCCATGTAGCCGCCGAGCGCCGACAGCTGCGTGGCGACCGCGTCGGCGGCCTCCCAGATGGCCGATTCGGCGCAGGTACCCGATGCCACCAGCTTGGTGGCCGACTTGAGCAGCGTGCGGTCGCTGGCCATCAGCGCGGTGGCCTTGAGCACGGCTTGGGCATCGCCGGTGGCCTGCGCCGCGCGTTCCTTGAGCTGCGCGGCGACCGCCTGCGTGGCCTCGGCCAGGCGCAGGGATTCGGCTTCCGCGCTGGAACCTGCTGGCAGGGGCGCGCCGTCGGCGGGCGGGAGGATGGGGTCGGGCATGCGGCGCACGGATCCGATGACCCGTCCGGCGCTGACGCCTACTCCGGTGAATTTCTGGCTCATGCTGCGGCCTTTGCCTCTTCAGCGGCCCGTGCGGGGGCCTTGCGGACATATTTCTTCAGGATGATCACCAGCGCCGCGGAAACCAGCGTGCCGATCACGGTGGCCACCAGGAACATCGGCCAGGTGCTGTCCATCGCGAAGAAGACGAAGATGCCGCCATGCGGTGCCTGGGAGAGCACATCGAAGCTCATGATCAGCGAGCCGGTGACCCCGGCACCCACCATGGAGGCCGGGATGACGCGCAGCGGGTCGGCCGCGGCGAAGGGGATGGCGCCTTCGGAGATGAACGCGGCACCCAGCAGCCAGGCCGCCTTGCCGTTTTCGCGTTCCGCCCCGGTGAACAGCTTCGGGGACACCGCGGTGGCCAGGGCCATCGCCAGCGGCGGAACCATGCCGGCAGCCATCACGGCTGCCATGATCATCAGCGGGGCCGGGTTCTCGGCCACCGAACCGGCGCCCAAGCCGGCTACCGCGAAGGAATAAGCGACCTTGTTGATCGGCCCGCCCAAATCGATGGCCATCATCAGGCCCAGGACCAGGCCGAGGATCGCCGCCGCGGTGCCGGACATGCCCGCCAGCCAGCCGTTGAGGGCTTCGGTGAGCTGGGCAATCGGCCCGCCAAGGAACAGGAACATCAGGCCCGAAGCGATGATGGAACCGAGCAACGGCACGATGACCACTGGCATCAGCCCGCGCAGCCAGCGTGGCACGGTCCAGGAATTGATCCAGCGGCAGGCCAGGCCAGCGATGAGTCCGCCAATGATGCCGCCAATGAATCCGGCACCCATGAAGCCTGCCACGGCACCCGCGGTGAAGCCCGGGGCGATGCCCGGACGGTCGGCGTAGGCATAGGCGATGTAGCCTGCCAGCGCCGGAATCAGGAAGGACATGGACAGGGAACCGATCTTGAACGCGACGGCGCCCAGATAGGCGCCCAGCGGACCGAACGGGGTATCGAGCTGCGCCATGATCTCGGCACCTGGCAAGTTGAACAGGGTGCTGGAACCCAGCACGCCATCGGCCACGTTGCTGATCGAGTACCCGCCGAGCAGGAAGCCCAGCGCGATGAGCAAGCCGCCGCCGGCGACGAACGGGATCATGTAGGAGACGCCGGTGAGCAGCGCGCGCTTCAGGCCTGCGCCGAAGGATTCGCTGCCGCCGGATTCCTCGCCGGATGCGGCGGCACCGGCGGGAACGCGGCGCGCCTTGGGATCTTCGGAGGCGGCGATGGCGTCATTGATCAGCTTCTTCGGCTCGTCGATGCCGCGCTTGACCGGAACCTGGATCACCGGCTTGCCGGCGAAGCGGCCGCGGTCGCGCACATCGACGTCTACCGCGAAAATCACGGCGTCGGCGGCTTCGATGACCGCCGGGTCCAGCGGGGTGGAACCCGAGGAACCCTGGGTTTCCACCGCGAAGCCGACACCCATTTGCTCGGCGGTCTGGGCCAGCGAATCGGCGGCCATGTAGGTGTGGGCGATGCCGGTGGGGCAGGCGGTGACCGCGACGATCGACTTCTTCTTGGGGGCGGCCGGAGCAAGGGAGGCAGGAGCCGCGGCCGGAGCATCGGAAACCACCGCGCGCACCAGTTCCACGATCTCGGCTTCACTGGCTGCTGCCCGCAGGGAGGCGGTAAAGGACTTCTTCACCAGGGCGCGGGCGAGCTTGGAGAGCAGCTTGAGGTGGGCCTGGTCGGCGCCATCGGGGGCGGCAATGAAGAACACCAGGTCGGCTTCGCCGTCCTTGGCGCCGAAGTCCACCGTCGGTTCCAGGCGGGCCATGGCCAGGGTCGGCTCGGTCACCGCAGCCGAACGGCAGTGCGGGATGGCGATGCCTCCGGGCACCCCGGTAGCGGTCTTGGCTTCGCGGGCCTTGGCATCGGCGGCCAGGGCGGCGGCGTCGGTGGCGCGCCCCTGGTTGGCCACCAGCAGGGCCAGCTTCTCGATGACCTCGCTCGTGCTGTTGCCAAGGTCGGCATCGAGCAGCACGAGCTCTGCAGTGATTAGTTCACTCATGACTCGGTTCCTTGCGTTGAAGTAAGTTCGTGGACGGTGACGGCGCCAACGGTGAGATCGGATTGGGTCGGGATGGTGGAGCCGGGCAGCTGCGTGGCGGCGGCCCCGTAGGCGACGGCATTGCGCAGCCGTTCAGGGGCGCTGGCCCCTGCAGCATCGGCCAGCAGGTAGCCGGCCAGCGAGGAATCGCCAGCCCCCACGGTGCTGCGCGGGGTGATCGGGGTGTGCGATCCGTGCCAGACACCGGCCTTGGTGACCAGCAGTGCGCCCTGCGCCCCGAGGGTGGCCAGTACCGCGCCGACGCCTCGGTCCAGCAGCTGCTGCGCGCAGCCGGTGGCCAGCTCGCGGGAGCCTTCCAGTGCCGCCTCGCCGTAGCCGCCCGCCAGCTGCGCCAACTCCTCGGCATTGGGCTTGACCAGATCCGGGATGTGCTGCTGGCTGTGGGCGAAGAGCTCCAGAAGCGGTGCGCCGGAGGTGTCCACGGCGATCTTCGGGCACTTCCCGCCCAGGGCCGCCCTCAGCTTTGCGGTCAGCTGCGCATAGAAGCTGGCAGGAACTCCCGGCGGCAGCGAACCGGCCATCACCATCCAGCTGGCGCCGGCGGCGGCCTCGGCGACCAGGTCGCCGAGATCGGCCAGCTGCTGCGCGTCCAGGGTAGGGCCTGGCTCATTGATCTTGGTGGTGGTGCCATCGGGATCGGTCAGGGTGGTGTTGGTGCGCAGCGCTTCGGTGATCGGCAGGTTCCGGTGCGCCAGCTGGTCGCGGGACAGCGCGGTAATCAGCGGGTCGGTGCCGGCTCCGGGCAGCACTGCCAGGGTGGGAACACCGGCCGCGGCAATGGCGCGCGAGACGTTCACTCCCTTGCCTGCCGCCTGGACGTGGCTGGAAGCCGCGCGCTGCACGGCGCCGGGGGCCAGTGGCGCGCCTAGCTCGATGGTCTTGTCCAGCGCCGGGTTGACGGTCAGCGTGATAATCATGCGATCACCACCTCGACATCCGCCGCTTCCAGCGCAGCGGCAAGTTCAGTGCCGGGTTGCTGGTCGGTGACCAGGGTGTCGATGTCTTCGAGCCGGGCGAAGCAGACCAGGGTTTCCTGGTCGAATTTGGATCCGTCGGCCAGCAGCACCACGCGGCGGGCACTGGCGACCAGGGCGCGCTTGACGGCAGCTTCCAGCGGGTCCGGGGTGCTCAGGCCGAATCCTGCATGCAGCCCGTTGGTGCCGATGAAGGCGATGTCGGCCCGGTACTGGGAATACTCCTGCACGGTGCGGGCTCCGCTGGAGGCGCCGGTGATGCCGCGGACCCGCCCGCCGATCAGCTCCAAGGCGACATCCGGGCTGTGGACCAGCACCGAGGCAATGGGCAGGGCGTGGGTGATAACCACCAGTCCGGTGCCCGCGGTGCTCTTGAGCATGCGTTCGGCCAGGATTTCCGTGGTGGTTCCCGCGTCGATGATGACCGAGGCATCGGAGACCGGCAGCAGGCTCAGGGCGCGCTGGGCGATGCGGGCCTTGGACTCGGAATGGATGGCGGTGCGCACCACGTAGCTTTCCTCGCGGGTGCTGGCTTCGGTGATGGTGACCGCTCCGCCGTGGACGCGGCGCAGGTAGTTCTCGGATTCCAGCTGGGCCAGATCCCGCCGCACGGTTTCCCGGGTGATATCGAAGCGCTGCGCGAGCTGGGCGACGGTTACTTTCCCGTCAGCTTCCAGCTGCTCAACGATCAGCCGGTGTCGTTCTTCGGCGAACATTCTTGCCTCCGCAATTCCTCATGACCTGCAACACATCGATCTGTGTTTCCATGACTTTATGCCCGATTGTGTGGCATCGTCAAGTGAAAATCCGGGGAATATTTGGCTTTAGTTGGTTTTGAGTGGGTTTGCTAGGGGTTATGCAGAATCAACGGTGGGGGATACGCGCAACCCAAGCAGCGTGCGACTTGATTCTGTCCTCCTGAAATCGCCATCTGTGCGGCCTCAGTTGACTGGAAACCCAGCTAATGAGCAAGACGTCTGTACGGCCAGGAACCAGGGCGGGCAGTTCATGAATTCGACAGGAATCATAGGTTGCTGGGCGAATGAGTTGCGTCAGGACGACGTGCCTGGATCAAGCCATGCCACTCTCCGCGCTTGAATGCGTTCGGTCGAGTTGGCTGAAATGCAACAGCCCTTTGTGCATTCCTTTTCTCCTCGGATGTTACTCTGCCAAGGTATAACTTCGACCGGAACAGCATGGGGGCGATCTGAGGTCAGCTCTGATATTTGCACTAGTGGGCGTCTGTTAAAGTCTTTCCGTTGGATTGGCATTTGGCGATGGATTCGTTATTGCGTTCTTGCAGGCTTCCTAGTTGCATTGGGGTCGAATTTACCATGACGGTGAAAACCATGGGGCCCACCGGCAATCTCGGATCGGCGTCACTGCCGTCGAAGCCAGAGGCCCGCAGCTCGAGGTTGTATTCGCGAACTTCGTCGGAGAGTTCGATTGTTATCTAGTTCGAGCGTTCCTCCCAAACCAAGTACATGATCACCGGAGTAGCATCGGGGAAGTATCGCGTCGAGGGCTGTATCGAATTCGGGCCGGCCTACCAGAGCACCGAATAGCTCGTGATGAATCCAGTGGTCATCGCAGCGGAATCGAATGACGAGGAAGCCCTGGACTTGGCGATCGGCGGCCTTAGCCTTGATTGATCCGCGAGGGGATCCGAAGAGACTGGTTATGGAGTCCTTGAAAAGCCTCTCGCGACTAATAGGGCCCGCATGATCCAACGATATTAGTGCGACACATAGTTGGGAGATTCTAGGACTAGTGAGTTCTCAAGGATTCTCGGCTGGGGAGCGGTGCCCGGCGAGACTTCTCGCAACCATGGAGTTGCAATATGTCTCTGGATGGGTGTCGAATTCTTTTGTCATTGACGAACTTGATTGGTGATTACTGAGCACTCTCAGTCAGAATTAGCGCAGCTCGATAGCCATCTGACTCGAGACAAGACATTGCTTCTAGTTGCTGGAAAGCTATCGGTAGGCAGGTAGCATCCACCCAGCTCTCCCCGCTACTAACATCGACCCAAGAGTCCTCGATGAGAATGACGGGACGTTCCGTGGAACCAGCCGTTCCATGGCAGAGTAGCCAGTGCGGAACATCGTAGCCGAGCATCTGCTGCAATGACACCAGCAACAAGACGCGGGCACCCTGACTTAATACTTTGTGAATCTGTGAGATTTCCATACGCATAGAGGTCACCGGCAACCCGGTAGCTTCTGCACGGCGGCGCGAGTCAGCCTGCAAGATGCCCCGCCAACCACGTTCAACCTCGGGATAATAGTCGACGATTACTGGCTTATCGGTATCCAAAGACACCTGAACTGAGCTTGCTGGCCAGCGCTCAGCGATGGCCAGCCCGAGCCCCACGGGTTCGCAAGCCATGAAATTAGTCGCTTGACGCCACAGTAACAACTCGGCGGTACGTAGGCGATCCATCGTTGCAATGCTCATCGTTTCCCCGTGCGCGGCCAGCGCGGAAACCGCCGCGCAGGTGAAGTTCTCGCTTTGCTGGTAGTGCGAGGTACGCAGATATCGGGCTGGATGTGACCAGTGCACATAGCCGAATTTTGGAATCGATACCGAAGCATCTGTGGTGAAGCGTGGAGCAGGCAACGACTGGAAACCCATTTGTTCAGCCAGGTCTGCTAGCCACGGTTCTCCCGACCAGCTTTCCCATTTCACGCAGGCCAGATCTTTTTCCCTGGCATAGTCCAGCACCGCACGGACGAGCTCTTCATATGCAGCTGTGTCGCGGGCAAGAACCCCAGAGATCTTCACGTATGCAGTCGCCGAACGGGCGGTAAGCAATGCGGCACCGAGTATGGTGGCATCTGATGACTGTATCGTGAGCAGCCGAGCGTTGACCGTTGCCATGAGACTTTCCCACGGACCTGATATGGAACCCAGATGCCGTAGTTGCGCCGGGTGCTGCTCGGGGTCAAAGGCCTGGATTCTCGTTTGCCGGGCAGAGCGTTTCGCCATGATTCCTTACTATTAGGTGGGGTGGAGGCGGAGTCGGTTAGGATCCTCGCTTAACACCTAGCCGCGTGATCGGTACAAAAGCCAAATGAAGTACGGGGAGCCGAGCAACGACACGATCAGACCGGCGGGAATCTGTGCCGGCGCGATTGCGGTACGGCCCAAGGTATCGGCCAGGCAAACTAGCAAGGCTCCGAAAACCATGGACACCGGGATCGCCCGGTGATGGCGGGAACCCACCAACGACCGCGCCAGATGCGGGGCGATGAGTCCGACGAAGCCAACCACACCTACGGCCACGACGCTGAGTGCCGCAAGCAGCGCGGCAATGGACAATGAGACTAATCGGATGCGAATGGTCTTGACGCCCAGCACCCGGGGCAGGTCTTCGTCGATGGCTAGCAGGTCCAGTTTGCGTCCCATGAGCAGTACGACCGGAAGAGCTAATGCCAACACCGTCAGAACAGGTAACACGTCTGCGAACTGACGTCCATAAGTTGAGCCAGACAGCCAGGTGTAGATGCGCGGAGTTTCCCACGAATTAATGCTCAGCAGCAGGTAGGTGGTGACCGCAGAGAGCGTGTAGCCTGCACCGATGCCGATTAGCACAAAACGTTCAGGGGAGAATCCTCGACGCCAGGCTAGGGCGGTGATGGCAGCGAAGGTCGCGAGCCCGGCAATCACCGCAAAAATCACCAGTAGCGAGCGGGAACCGCCAAAGGCGGTGACCACTACAGCCGCGCCCAGCCCTGCCCCCGCGGTAATACCCAGGATTCCGGGCTCGGCCAATGGGTTGCGCACGGCGCCCTGCACCAAACAACCAGCCAGTCCCAAGGCGGCTCCGGCACCCAGCGCCGCGCTGGTCCGTGGTGCACGTTCGGAGAAGGCGCGGGCAATGAGCTTGGGCGCATCATCCTGGAACCACAAGGCGAGATCTCCCAGCTTGAGTAACATGCTCCCGGCCAAAAGGCCTAGAATCACCGCTCCCAACAGCAAACTGAATCCCAGCGTCATGGTGAGAATGAATCGGCGGTTGCTACGCAATTTGCTTGCTACCTGTAACGGGTTGCGAGAGCTGGAAGCTTCGGGCAGTCGCATTGCCAAGATGATGATCAGCACGCCGCCCAGGATCGCGGTGGGAACTCCAGTAGGAATGGAAGCCGCACCTTGCGCACCGAGCGAGGCACGAAGCGAAACATCGGCCAGCAGGATCAGTAGCGCACCAATCAGGCCGGTGGCGGGGAGCAAGAACAGTTGACGGCGCAACACTACCAGGCGGCGCGACAGCAGTCGGGCGAGCACGGGGGCGCCAAGCCCTACAAAAGCAATCGGGCCGGACAGCGAAACGGAAACGCCGGTGAGCAGAACAGCACACAGGACGGCCAGAGCGCGGGTTGAGCGCACCGGGATGCCGAGCACCGCAGCGTTTTCATCACCCAAGGACAGGACATCCAGTCGGCGAGAGAGCAAGAGGCAGATGGCCAGCACCACCAAGATCACTGGCAGACTGCGCAAGAATGCATCGAGATTTAGTTGGGCCAGCGACCCTGAACCCCAGGCATACAGTCCAGTCGTATTTTCCTTGAACAGCAGCAAGATGATTCCGCTGCCTGCTTCCAACGCCATGGCGATGGCTGAGCCAGCGAGGATCAACCGGGTGGTGGCGGTTCCCGCGCTGCGCCCAGAGATAGCCAATACGATCCCGGCGGCGAGCAGCCCGCCAGCGAATGCGAGAGTGCTGGAAGCCAGCGTGGACATGCTTATTCCCAAGGCAGCAGCCACGCTCAACGCGAAGAATGCACCTGAGGTGACAGCCAATGTGTCCGGCGAGGCCAGCGGGTTGCGGGTGACGGATTGGAGCAGTGAACCTGCTACCCCCAAAGCCAGACCAACGGCGGCACCCGCACAGAGGCGCGGTAGCCGGGAGCCGGTGAAGATCTCGGCGGCTCCCACCCCTCCGATACGGGTGTCATCTCCGGTGAGTGCGCGTAGCAGTTCACCCAAACCAATACCAGAGGTCCCCTGGGTGAGGTGCCAAGCACCCACCAGCAGTACCGCTGCCGCTAAGGCGGCTAGCAGACCTAGGCCAGTGGCGAGACGGGTACCGGTGACCGGCGCGGGGGAATAACCAAGGCCGGTCATTTGGATGCCGACCCCGCTGTCCACGATGTGTCGCTCTGCTGATTTTTCAGCGGTTTTCATTTCAGTTGTACGCTACTTGGCTTCCGAGGCGGAGGTCAGTGCATCGGTGAAGGCATCTACCGCTTGACTGGTGGATTTCGGCCCGCCGGCACCCCAGATGTTTGGGAACTGGAAGGTCCGGCCTTCCTTGACTGCGGTCAAGTTGTTCCAGATCTCGCTGGATTCCAGCTCGGTGGTCCACCCGGTGCCTGCGTCGTTGGAGTAGAACAGGTTGACGTCGCCAACGCCCGCTAGGCCTTCTATGTCCGTCTGGGCCAGCCCGTATTCTTTGTTCACGCCGCCGGATCCGAAGGACTTGTTGATGTCATCGTTCCAAGCTGGGCTCAGGCCCAGTTCCTTGCCAAGCTCTGTGAACAGAGCCCCATCAGTGTATGGGCGAATCGTCAGGTTGGAGCCGTCAACCCAACCGTCGAAGAAGAGGAAGTCGGTGGTTTCCAACTTCACCTCGGAGACTTCCTGTTTTTTCTGCGCCAAGTGGGCGTCGAATTCGTTGAGCACTAAGGCAGCACGCTCGGTGCGGCCGGTGGCTTCGGCGACCTGTGAGAAGACATTTTTCATGTTGCCGATGGGATCCGCAGAATCGTTGCCCTTGACCGCCAATACGGGAACGTCGCCCTTATCAAGCTGCGACAGCACGGGGTCTTCTTCACTAAAAGCGTCCACGATGATTAAGTCGGGGTCCAGCGCGTAGATCGAATCCAGATCTGGCTCGCCACGTTCACCCACCGAAGCGACACCCTCAGGCAGCTCCTCTGCAGTGACGTAGGTGCTATATCCATCTGGGGAAGCGACGCCCACCGGAGTGACGCACAAGGTCAGTACATCTTCAATTTCCTGCCATTCGAGCACCACCACGCGCTCGGCTGGTTTATCCAATTCAAGTGTGCGACCCAGATCATCGGTCATAGATACCGGATCTGTGCTAGTGGCGGTGGTGTCATTCGCGCAACTTGCGGATGCGGCAGCGGGGCTCCGTTCGGCACCAGCGCTGCTAATGTCCGTGGTACCGCAAGCGGTGGCTGAGAACAACAGTGCTAGAGCGGCCGCTGAAGTGACTGCATTTCGAGCGAGTGTAGGCATAGGTTTTCCCTTGTAATTATATGTTTCGGTGGTAGAAAGAAAGTGGTCAGCTCATCCGGTGGCGGCTAACCGGTTCGATGCGCAACAATCCATTCTGCTTATCAGAGAGGACCTGCACAGGGATCTCATAGACCTCCGAGAGGTTATCTGCTGTGAGGACCTCAGCGGGAGTTCCTGAGACGTATACCCGGCCGTGTTTCATCAGCACCAGCCGATCAGCCAACGCGGCGGCTTGATTCAGGTCATGCAGGACGATGCCGATGGCTAGCCGATCTTGACGGGCCAGATCATGGACCAGATCTAGGGTCTCGACCTGATATCTCAAGTCGAGGTGATTGGTCGGCTCGTCGAGAAGCACCACATTGGTTTGCTGTGCCAAGCACACGGCCAACCAGACACGTTGAAGTTCTCCACCGGATAGTTCCCCAGCTGCCTTCCGGGACATCGAGGTAGTGCCAGTCAGTTCCATGGCCGAGGCAATCGCCGCATGATCCGCATCGGATAGCCCCGAGAAACCGCGCCGATATGGATGGCGACCGAAGGCGACGATATCTGCCACGGCTAACCCTTCCGGGGTGGCGTGGGACTGCGCGAAGAGCGTAACTTCGTGGGCGAATGTTCGTCCATTCAGCGTGCTAATTTCGCGGGCCTCCCCGTGAGAATTGGAGAGCGTGATCACCCCCGCGGCGCGCTCATGCAACCTTGCCATGGAACGGAGAAGTGTGGATTTCCCGCTGCCATTGGGTCCAATGAGTGCGGTGACTTCACCCGGGGATAAACGGATGGAAGCACCGTCCACTACAGTGCTTTTGCCGTAGCGCAGTACTACCTCGTGGGCGAGCATCGTTCCGGCTGCGGCGGATGCTGCTCCGGACGCCACGTCTAGCATGCGTAAGGAACGGATTGAATACGTCCGATTTGAATAGGTATTTTCACTTAGGTAAGTCTAAGTTAACTAATCGATGTCAGCAATCGATGATTTCTGACAGTGCATCCGGCTTTTCGGTCACCTATTCACATTTGCTAAGGCGAATGTGCCAGGTGTGGAGCCCAAGGTGCGTCGAAAAGCGTCGATAAAAGTACTCGGCTGCGCGTAGCCCAGCATTTCAGAGATGTCTTGGACGCCTTCACCGTTGGTGAGCAGCTCCAGGGCGCGATGAATTTTCACCGCTTGACGCCACTGGGCAAAGGATAAGCCGGTTGCTTCGCGGAAGACTCGCGTGATGGTTCGTGAGCTGATTCCAGCATCTACCGCCCATCGCTCGAGAGATCGGTTATCCGCAGGGTTGGCTAGTAAACGGTTGGCAATGCCATGGATACGAGGGTCATCGGGCAAGCGCAGCGCTAGCTGATGAGCTGATGGTTTGAGTACGTCGAAAACTACAGCCTCCGCACGCGCTCTGGCTTCTTGGCTCAGTTCCCGACTGGATAAATGGACCAGCAACGACTTAAGCAACGGTTTCATGTCGATCACTGTAGGGGTACTGAATGGGGTGGTGGTTCGTTCAGGGGAAAAGAACGCGCTGAAAAGTTCTACATTTGCGGTCAGGCGTCCACCGTGCAGCGCTCCGGACGGAATCCACAGACCATGACCCTCGGAGACCGTAAAAATCTGTCCTTCGATTCGAGCGGTGAGTGTCCCATCTTGGGTCCATAAGAGCTCATGGGCCAGGTGCGAATGAGGCTCCCACTCCGTAGAGACATCAATGGTGTGCGTTTCGCTCAGAATCACAAATGATGAGGTCGCATCGCTAGGCAAGGCAGTTGCTTGCACTAGAGCAGTACCTGGTTCACGGGACCAAGTACCAAGCCCGATGGTCGAGGTAGGAGGGGAAGTCATATTTGCAGTATAGAAAGTATTCGGCATGACATAGCAGGTTTCATGTTAGTTCTACCGAACCCCTTGAAGAACGGTTCAATAATCGCGTGCCAAAATTCTACGGATCGGCTACTAAACCAAATACATTTCACCCCCAACTGGTTCAATCAGGAATCTAGGCTGCGTTCGGTTACCCACAGAAGGCTATTCCAGTGTGTAGTACTCAAGCATGTCATCACGTTTTTCCAGTCTGAATCCTCGACTGGTGAGCAGTCGGGTTGAAGCAGTGTTAGCCGGAGCTACGCGGGCACTGAATTTCGTAATTCCGTATATCTTGGGAATTGAAATCAGGGTGCTATCGAGCACGGCTCCACCAACTCCTCGCCCCCATTGATCTGGAGATACCCAGTAACCGATTTCCACGCAACTTTCCTGCCGGGTGCAAAACACGAGGCCCACTGCTGCATTTGCTTCAGTAGCTAGGAACCATCGAGAGCCCCCCACAGTGTCGAGTGGTTCATGTTGGAGGGATTGCTTAACGCAGGCGTTGATGGTTTGCCGGTCCCATGGCTCCCCATACCCAATAAAACGAGCTACACGTTCATCCGAGGCCATGCTGGCAAAGAATTCGGTGTCTGCGCTGCGAAATGGACGCAGGGTAATTGATTGTGAGCGCGACATCCAAAGCCTTTCGATGTCGTAAATTTAAAAAACTCTTAAATGCATTAAACAGTACTAGACGTACCTATGGCGCTCTTATTTCAAATAGAGGTCAATGAGCGCTCAGAATCCCGCGCCGACCGCGCCGAGCGTCCCATAGCGGAAACCGAAGAACACGGCCCAGTGAAACGGTCCACAACGAGAACCTGCGCAAAGAACTGTTGAAGGTGAAACGGGAGAACGGCTTCATAAAAGTTGTCGGTGCCTATCGCGCCTCGAACAGTAAGGAGTAAGCGCGGTCTTAGACTTCATCGAAGCCCACATAGGCGAGTATCCAGTGAACTGGATGGGCAGGAAACCCAGAATTCCAGGGGCAGTCACTACCGATGTCTGAACGCCTGCCAAGAGCTGAGCGAAGCCTAAGTCCTGCGAGCACACCGCACGAAACTGCTCCAGGACGAGTGTGAGGCGTCCAACCAGGTCGCCGGTGGCGGACAATTAGTGGATTTGATCCGCAAAAACCATGAGGAAGACATCTCGACATCCACGGTGATGTCGCTCATGAAAGAGCTGAGAATCCGGGCCAGGCGGATGAGCGCCTTCAAAACCACGACCGTGCGTGAGCGCCAATCCCGGACGGTGCGTATAGAAAACCATAGGGTCGACAATCTCGGCATGCCTGACTTCCGCTCCTCGCGGCTTGCGGCGAAACTGTTAGGCGATATTGCCTGCCTGCGCGCCGGTGAAGGCTGGTTGTATTTGGCGACGGTGATCGATTTGAATTCGCGACAGATCGTGGGCTGGTCAATGGGTAAGAACATGTAAACGTAGTTGGCCATTGACTCGAGGGGGCTTGCTGCGTCGCAGGCGTTCATCCAGTTTGGTAGTGTGTTCCATTCAGACCGAGGCCCCAATGTACCTCGGCGCGTTCCAGAGGTGGTGTGCTGCGCACAGGGTGCGGTAGTCGACGGGACGCGCCGGGGTGTCCCTGGGATAATTCCGTCGCCGAGTCAGCCTTCTGGACGACCAAGAAGGAAATGTTCCACCACAGGTTCTTCAGCAGCAGGGTGGCTGCGTGTGCCGCAGTGAAGGAGTGCATCGCGGTTTGGTACAACCGGAAGCGCCCGTATACGGCAAATGGCGGAGTTAGCCCCAGGCGGTTCTGGACTCATATCAGGAAAGGGATCCTCTAGCTTTGACGGCTTGAGGAAATGTACAAAAAGATCAAAGTTCGTGTCCCAAAAACTTGACCAGCTCAGGCGCAATGCTATTGCGAGATGCTGGAATGTTCTCGGGCCAGGGGAATTGAGTTTTCATATAGCAGTGCGGGCGGGATTTTTCTTCTTTCGTTCGCGCTCGTAGCGAATCGAAATCGATTCTCTCTGCCTGTTTTAGGGTTTGGGTCGTTTGGCCTTGCGTTGCAGTGCTGTGGTTTGCAGATTTTTCGATCTGTGATTGAACGCGTCGAGCACTTCGGGGCCACACCCACGGCATGCCGTGGGCCAATTGCGTCGACCATGGTTCGTTAGAGGTCTTGTTCTTCCTTCGGAATGCTCCGTGCAAAAGTTCAGCGTCGTTGACCAAACCGGCCGATTCCGGGGAATTGCCGCAGAAAAATGGGTGCATGCAACGCAATGTTGCATGCACCCATTTCC
This sequence comes from Glutamicibacter sp. NPDC087583, assembly GCF_044743685.1. Lineage (NCBI taxonomy): Bacteria > Bacillati > Actinomycetota > Actinomycetes > Micrococcales > Micrococcaceae > Glutamicibacter > Glutamicibacter sp. NPDC087583. The sequence goes on from NZ_JBIUWY010000007.1 coordinate 83,519, forward strand.
TGGAATCTTGGACTCCCTAGGCAAGTACCTGGCGCTTGGAAGAAATCACGCCGGTGTTGAATCCAGCCAGGCGCAGGCCGCCGTGGAAGCGCGCGTGCTCGATCTTCACGCAGCGGTCCATGACCACATTCATGCCCGCGGCCTCGGCGCGCTGGGCCACTTCCTCGTGCCAGGATCCCAGCTGCAGCCACAGTGTTTTCGCGCCTACGGCCAGAGCCTCGTCCAACACGGTAGGCAGGTCATCGTGCTTGCGGAAGACCTCCACCAGATCCGGGGTTTCCGGCAGATCGGCCAGCGACTTGTACACCGGCTGGCCCAGGATCTCATCGAGTACCGGGTTGATGAAGTACACCTTGTACTTGGAGGAGGAGAGCAGGTAGGTAGCCACGAAATAGCTGGCGCGCGATGGCTTGTTCGAGGCGCCGACAATGGCGATGGACTTGGTGTCGCGCAGGATCTCCAGGCGCTGTGCGGCTCCCGGGCCTTCCCAAGTGGTTTCAACGGCAGCCATTAGATTGCTCCCTTCGAAGCGGTTGGCAATGCGCAGGCGGAACCGTCATAGGCCGGTGCCTCGAACCCTGCGGCGGAACCGGCAATCACTTCCTGCGAAGCGGCCAGCGCCTGGTCCAGATCCCAGAGAATATCCTCGACATCTTCCAGCCCTACCGACAGTCGGATCAAATCTTCTGGCACGCCCGCGGAGACCAGCTGCTCGGCGCTCAGCTGCTGGTGGGTGGTGGAGGCCGGGTGCAGCACCAGGGTGCGGGCATCGCCGATGTTGGCCAGGTGGCTGGCCAGCTGCAGGGCCTCGATGAACTTCGAGCCGGCTTCGCGCCCGCCCTTGACCCCGAAGCTGAAGACCGAGCCGACGCCCATGGGCAGCAGCTCCTTGGCCTGCGCGTGCTGCGGGTGGGACTCCAGGCCCGCGTAGTTCACGTAGGTCACGCGCTCATCGGCCTGCAACCAGGCCGCGACCTGCTTCGCATTGGACAGGTGGTTGTCCATGCGCTGCGGCAAGGTCTCCAGGCCCTGGAGCAGCTGGAATGCGGACTGGGCCGGCAGGGCCGGTCCGAAGTCGCGCAGCTGCTCGCTGCGCAGCTTGGTCAGGAAGCCGTACTCGCCGAAGTTGTCCCACCAGGAGACGTTGCCGTAGCTGGCTACCGGTTCGGTCATGGTGGGGAACTTGCCGTTGCCCCAGTTGAACTTGCCCGACTCGATGACCACGCCGCCCAGGGTGGTGCCGTGCCCGCCGATGAACTTGGTAGCCGAGTGGATCACGATGTCCGCGCCGTGCTCGATAGGGCGCAGGATGTACGGGGGAGTGAGCGTCGAATCGACCACCAGCGGGAGATTGTGGCGGTGCGCCACCTCGGCCAGGCCCTTCAGGTCAGCGATGTCGCCGGACGGGTTGGCCACAACTTCGGTGTAGACGGCCTTGGTGTTCTCCTGGATCGCCGCTTCGAAGTCGGCGGGATCATTGGAGTCGATGAAAGTGGTGTTGATGCCGAAGCGGCGCAGCGAGACATCCAGCTGGGTGATGGTGCCGCCATAGAGCTTGGAGGATGCCACGATGTGGTCGCCTGCCTGGGCCAAGGCCGCGAAGGTGACGAATTCCGCGGCCATGCCCGAGCCGGTGGCTACCGCTCCGATGCCGCCTTCCAGCGAAGCCATGCGCTCTTCGAAAGCCGCCACGGTCGGGTTGCCGATACGCGAGTAGATGTTGCCGTACTTTTGCAGGGCAAAGAGGTTGGCCGCATCGTCAGCGTCCTTGAAAACGAACGAAGTGGTCTGGTAGATCGGCACTGCGCGTGAGCCGTGCTCGGCATCGGGGGTGCCTCCGGCATGCAATGCGCGGGTGCGGAAACCAAACTTGTGATCTGCCATGGTGGCTTACGACTCCTTGTCGACTGGGGTTTCGCGTGCACCGCAGGGCGGGCCGCGATCGAGGCAGGAATCCCGGAATCAATGTCGCTTCCTGCCGTGGTCCAACGGGTAAGCGGCTGCATCGTTTCTGGCGGTAGCACCGTATCCACCGGATGTGGCAGGTTGCTGCGGCGTCATCGAACCAGATCTCTCAGCCGCTCGGGATGGTGTAATAATCTTCGCAACATGACCGTTCGTGACCCAACTATGAGTCGTAACGTTGCGTATTGGAGCTGATATCGGAGATTCTTCGATACCTGTTGCCCCGGTTAGGCTGGATTCATGGATACTTCTCTGGCATTGGTTCGACACGGGCAGACAGACTGGAACCTTGCAGGACGCTTGCAGGGACGAACCGATATTCCGTTGAACGATACCGGGCGCGAACAGGCTCGCGAGGTCGGACGCAGGCTCATCGGCCAGAATTGGTCGCTGGTACTTGCTTCACCCTTGGAACGTGCCCAGGAAACTGCCGCGCTGATTGCCCAGCAGATCGGGGCTGAGACGGGGAACGCTGTTCCGGAACTCATTGAACGCGGCTTCGGCCCGCTGGAAGGCCGGATCATGGCCGAGGTCAGCGAAGCGGAATCGGCTGCTGCCAAGGACCTGCGTGAGCCGCGTGCCCAGATCTTGAGCCGTGCAGTGCCAGCGCTGCTGGACTTGGCCAGCAGGCATGCCGGGCGCAAGGTCATGATTGTCAGCCATGGGGCCACCATGCGCACCATCCGCGACGCATTGGCCGGAACCACGGATCCCCAAGGCGTGGAAAATGGCGAAATGCTCCACTTGGACTTGATCCGCCTTGAGCAGATCGCCAGCGAATTGGATCTGGTGGCATTCTAGGAATCCATGGGGTCTCTGCGAGAAGTAAATTTTTTTTCGTTCACGCCTCACAAAATGGTCTCCTCGTACGTTTACATGGTGAGAAGCCATGAAGGCGCAAGAATTCCAGGAGAGCCATGCAAGCACCGTTCGAGCGGATAGTCCAGGACTATGGACTGAACGTCCTGCGCGTTTGCCGTGCCCTGCTTGATGAGCATCGCGCGCAAGACGCCTGGTCCGAAACGTTCCTTGCCGCGCTCAAGGCGTACCCGCAACTGCCGGAGGACGCCAATGTCCTGGCATGGCTAGTGCGTATTGCCCGGAACAAAGCCATTGACGAGTTGCGCAGGAACAAGCCGGAAATCCTCATCGGCCAAGACGTGGACAGCCTGGCCCCATCAGCCCAACGGCCGGATCTGCAGTTGGAAAACCTGCAGCTGTGGCATGAGGTGAACCAGCTTCCTGGCACGCAGCGGCAGGTGGTGGCCTACCGCTACCTGGGCGGAATGAGCTACGCGCAAATTGCCGGAATCCTTTCCGGCACCGAAGCTGCCGCCCGGCGTTCGGGCGCCGATGGGATCAAGAATCTGCGGGCCCGGATGGATGACCAAGAACTATGGCGGGAGCAGCCATGAACGGAAAAAATTATCGGCAGCAGGCTACGGCCGCTGAAGCGCAAGTCCTCGACTCGCTGCAGGACCGGCTCGTTGAACGGGCCCGTGCACGGGAACTTGTTGATGTTGCCTATCGCGTGGTCGATAGCCCCGTGGGGGCCTTGCTGCTGGCCAGTACCGATGCCGGGCTGGTCCGGGTCGCTTTTGAATCCGAAGGCCATGACCGGATTCTGGAGGTGCTCTCGGAAAGGCTCAGCCCGCGGATCCTGCGCGACAAGTCGAGCTTGGATAGTGCCGTCCGGCAACTGGATGAGTATTTCGCGGGCCAACGGCATGGCTTCGATCTTCCGGTGGACTTGCAGCTCTCCACCGAGTTCCGCCGCCAGGTGCAGCTGGAACTGGGTCATATCGATTACGGGCGTACCCTGAGCTACGCCCAGCTGGCGCAGCAGATCGGCAAGCCGAAGGCGGTGCGGGCCGTCGGTTCAGCCTGCGCCACCAACCCGATTCCCATCGTGCTGCCCTGCCATCGGGTGCTGCGCACCGATGGTTCATTGGGCGGCTACCTGGGAGGCTTGGAAGCCAAGTCCGAGCTGCTGAAGCTGGAGAACCCGGACTTCGCCAGCGGCGCCGCGACGCTGTTCTGACGGGCAGTTCCCGCATGAAACAAGTGCTGGGCTGCTGCCTCCCTTGCGGGAAGCAGCAGCCCAGCACTAATTGCTACGGGCTTGCAGCCCAGCAGCTGCTACTTGCTGCGCAGTTCGAAGCGATCTGCGTCCATGAGCTTGGCCCAAGCGGAGGCGAAGTCATTGACGAACTTCTCCTTGGCATCATCCGAAGCGTAAACCTCGGCCAGTGCACGCAGCTCGGAGTTGGCACCGAAGACCAGATCCACGCGGCTACCGGTCCAGCGGCCATCGGTGGTGGTGTAGGTCTGCTCGTCAGCGGACGGGGTCCATTCCAACCCCAGCTCCAGCAGGTTCGCGAAGAAGTCGTTGGTCAACGCGCCTGGGGTGTCGGTGAAGACGCCCAAGTTGGAGCCGTCCCAGTTATTGCCGATGACGCGCAGTCCACCGAGCAGTACGGTCGCTTCCGGTGCCGAGAGGCCCAGCAGATTCGCGCGGTCGATCAGCAGGTACTCGCTAGGCAGCTTGACGAAGCCCGAGTCGTAGTTGCGGAATCCGTCGGAAACTGGTTCCAGCCATGCGAACTGGTCAACGTCGGTTTGCTCCTGGGTTGCGTCTACGCGGCCCGGGGTGAATGGAACCTCGACCTGCTGGCCAGCTGCCAGGGCTGCCTGCTCGACTCCGACGTTGCCGGCTAGGACAACGACGTCCGCGAAGGAAGCCTTGATCCCGGAAGTGGCGTTGAAGTTGTCAACAATCTCTTCCAGCTTGGCAATTACCGGTTTGAGCTGCTCAGGCTGGTTCACGCTCCAGGAGACCTGTGGTTCCAGGCGGATGCGGCCGCCGTTAACGCCGCCGCGCTTATCCGAGGTGCGGAAGGTCGAAGCGGCCTTCCAAGCCGTGGATACCAGCTGCTGGACGGTCAGTCCCGAATCGTTGATCAGGGCTTTAAGTGCGGCAACTTCAGTTGCACCCAAGGTGGTCTGCGGAGCTGCTGGCAGTGGATCCTGCCAGAGCAGGTCCTCAGCGGGAACCTCTGGGCCGAAGTAGCGGGACTTCGGGCCCATGTCACGGTGGGTCAGCTTGAACCATGCGCGGGCGAAGGCGTCTGCGAACTGGTCTGGGTTCTCCTTGAAGTTCTTGGAGATCGGGCCGTAGACCGGGTCGAAGCGCAGGGCCAGGTCGCTGGTAAGCATGCGTGGCTCGCGGTGTTCCAAGGTCTCGAATGCAGGCTGGACCAAGCCGGCTCCGCCATTGTTGACCGGGCGCCACTGCTTGGCGCCTGCTGGGGATTCGAACAGTTCCCATTCGTAGGCGAAGAGGATGTGGAAGAACTCGTTGTCCCAGCGGGTTGGGTGGTAGGTCCAGGTGACTTCAAGACCCGAGGAGACGGTGTCCGCGCCCTTGCCGGTGCCGTGGCCGTTCTTCCAGCCCAGTCCCTGCATTTCGAGCGGAGCTGCTTCTGGATCCGGGCCGATCTTGTCATCGGCATGCGCGCCGTGGGTCTTGCCGAAGGTGTGGCCACCGGCGATCAGCGCGACGGTCTCCTCGTCGTTCATGCCCATGCGGCGGAAGGTTTCGCGGATGTCTACGGCCGAGGCCAGCGGATCCGGATTTCCGTCAGGACCCTCAGGATTCACGTAGATCAGGCCCATCTGCACTGCTGCCAGAGGAGCATCCAGGTCTCGCTTGCCGGTGTAGCGTTCGCTGTCCAGCCAGACCTTTTCAGGGCCCCAGTAGACATCGTCATCTGCTTCCCAAACGTCCTTGCGGCCGCCGGCGAAACCGAAGGTCTCGAAGCCCATGTCTTCCAGAGCCACATTGCCAGCCAGCAGGATAAGGTCGGCCCAGGAAATCGACTGGCCGTACTTCTTCTTCACTGGCCACAGCAGGCGGCGAGCCTTGTCCAGCGAAACGTTGTCAGGCCACGAGTTCAGCGGAGCGAAGCGCTGCTGGCCTGCGCCGCCGCCGCCACGGCCGTCGTGCGAGCGGTAGGTGCCTGCGGAGTGCCAAGCCATGCGGATGAAGAACGGGCCGTAGTGGCCGAAGTCTGCTGGCCACCAGTCGTGCGACTGGGTCATGATTTCGGTCAGGTCGGCTTTTACTGCCGACAAGTCGAGGGCATTGAAGGCTTCAATGTAGTCGAAGTTCTCGTCCAGCGGGTTGGAAACCTGCTGGTTCTTGGCCAGAATCCTCAGATTCAGCTTATTCGGCCACCATTCGGTGTTGGCATTGCCCTGGGTAGGGTGAATTCGACCCGCGCCGCCAACTACTGGGCACTGACCTGCAGTCATCTCAGACATGTGCTCTTTCCTTCCGGATTGTTTAGGGTTTATCTGGTTTTATCCATCGCGCAGCAGCTGCGCTGATGACGATGGCAAATCTAGGGGTTTACTTAGACAGCAACTATGCGTTCGCAGCCTGGCAATCCGGGCAGGTGCCCCAATAGATCACTTCGGCTTCATCAATGCTGAACCCATGGTCATTGGAAGCATGCAGGCACGGGGCGCCGCCGACAGCGCAGTCGACGTCCGCCAGCGTTCCGCACTGGCGGCACACCACATGGTGGTGATTGTCGCCAACGCGGGCTTCATAGCGGGCAGTATGGCCCTGTGGCTGTATCTGCCGAATGACACCCAGTTTCGTGAAGAGCCTGAGTGAATCGTAGACAGCTTGGTGCGACACATTGGGATGATCTTCACGGACAGCCGAAATGATAGTTTCGGTATCCGCGTGCGGGTGCGTCGCGACGGCGGAAAGTACCGCAACGCGCGGTTGCGTGACCCGCATCGATGCCGCCTTCAGCACCTGCTCGATCCTTGCCTGTGATGTCATGTACCCAGCATGCCTGCTTATTTTGAATCAGTCAAGATAAGTTCCAGTGTATTTCGCGTTAAAAGTGGGTGGACTCCAGCTGACTGGTTGAATCGGTGCTTCATTAGTAAGTATTCCGTATGATGCATGTTCAAGCGTGGTTTGCTTCTGGGGGAGGAAAATTACGAAATCGCAGACATTTCACCCGAAATAAGAAAGCGAATAGTGCGTGGTTTTATCTTGGGAAATATTGCGGTCCAATTGATGATTCCACGGGTTCGGGGAGCGAAAAATCCTGTGGGGCGAGGAAGCTCACATGGATGGCGCTGCCAGCGTAAACAATGTGATCCCGGGGTGCTGAAGATCCGGAAACGGCGAGAAATCAAGGATCTGATTTGACCCTTGATGAGATGTCGACCATGCTGGAAAAGGCCCATTTTGGGATTTATCGTGTCAAAATCGTGCTAAATCGAGTCAACTCGCAGGAATAATTCGCGGGATATTAGCGGAGAATGGTTGTTTCTTTCAGGCTGCTTCAACGCGAGATTTAGACACAGTGGACCGACACCCGAAAAGCAATTCGCAATCAATCACACTGCATGGCGATCGTTTACTCGAGAGGCGATGGCTCGGCAGATTCCGCCCGGATCTTATCCGCGGGATCTCACCAGTGAAGGAAGACCGCAATGAAGCAGACGGATCAATCAATCGGCGACCTCGTTGAGGAACTGCATTCAGTTCGTCACAGACGACCTAAGAAGTACTCACTTTCCGGTACGGATTACTGGGTATTCGGAATCGCCGGCGCTCTAGCGCTGGCCTTTATTATTTGGGGTTTCGCTAGCCCCGAAGGGCTGGGCAAGGCCTCCAGCGCGGCCCTTGACTGGGTTATCACCAACACTGGCTGGCTTTTTGTCATTGCTGCCGCGGTTTTCGCGGTCTTCGCCATCGTCGTAGCGGCCAAGAACTTTGGACGCATCCCGCTGGGCAAGGACGGCGAGACGCCAAAGTTCTCCACGGTCTCGTGGATCTCGATGATGTTCGCAACCGGCATGGGCATCGGCTTGGTCTTCTACGGCGTGGGCGAGCCGCTGTACTTCTACATGTCGCCTCCTCCGGGAACGGTGGAAGGTTCCACCAGTGATGCATTGAGCACCGCTATGGGCACCACGCTCTTCCACTGGACCTTATTCCCATGGGCCATGTACGCCATCGTTGGCTTGGGTATGGCGTACGGCAGCTTCCGGCTGGGACGCCCCCAGCTGTTCTCAGCCATGTTCAGCTCGATCTTCGGCGACCGGGCCATCCATGGTTGGGGCGGGCGCACCATCAATATCCTGGCCATCATCGCCACGCTCTTCGGTTCGGCTTGTTCGCTGGGTCTGGGCGCATTGCAGATTGGCGGCGGCATCCAGGCCACCGGGATGATGGAGAAGGTCGGTTCCGGCGTTCTGGTTATCATCATTGGCATTCTGACCGCATTGTTTGTCGCTTCTGCCGTTTCCGGCATCGAGCGCGGTATCCAGTGGTTGTCCAACACCAACATGGTATTGGCACTGATCATCGCATTGATCGTTTTCATTGGCGGCCCAACTCTGTTCATCCTGAACGTCATTCCCGATGCCATTGGCGCTTTCATCGGCGACTTGCCAGAGATGGCCTCGCGTACGGCCGCCGGCGACGGTGCAATGTCTGATTGGCTGTCCTCGTGGACTGTCTTCTACTGGGCATGGTGGATCTCCTGGAGCCCATTCGTCGGCTTGTTCATCGCCCGCATTTCCCGTGGCCGCACTATTCGCCAGTTCGTCACCGGTGTGCTGCTTGTTCCATCCAGTGTCACCCTGATTTGGTTCGCAATCTTCGGCGGTGGCGCCATCGGTATTCAGGAACGCGCTGAACGCGCCGGGGAAACCGGGGAAAAGCTGGCCAGCATTGTTGATGGCGCACCAGACATCAACTTCGATTTGATCCTCTTCGACATGCTTGGCAGCCTCCCGCTGTCGGGCTGGATGGCTACCGTGCTGATGGTCGTCACCGTGCTGCTGATTGCGATCTTCTTCGTGACCGGCGCAGACTCGGCCTCGATCGTGATGGGTGCGCTCAGCGAACGCGGCGCTGAAGAGCCATCCAAGAAGGCCGTGATCTTCTGGGGCGTGGCCACCGGCGCTGTGGCCGCGGTGATGCTGCTGGCTGGCGGCGATCATCCGGCGGAGGCATTGACCGGGCTGAAGAACATCACTATTGTTTCGGCGCTGCCATTCGTGATTGTGATGCTCCTGCTCTGCGTGGCGTTGTGGAAGGACCTGAGCAAGGATCCGCTGGTGCTTCGCGGCAAGGTGGCTCGAAAGGTCCTGGAGCAGTCCGTGGGCCAGGCGGTTGACCGCCATGAGGGTGGCCAGTTCAGCTTGATGACCACCGAAATCCCTTTGGTCAGGGCCGAGGGAAGGGCCTCCGAAGTGAAGCTTTTCGCCACCGAAGCCACCGCTGACCCGGTGCAGGACGGCAAGGGCAGCGCGGCCGATGGCCAGAGCCAGAAGCCAACGGCCGGGGATTCCTAACCGGCAAATCAAATGAAGCTTCTTCCCCAGCCGGGGAAGAAGCTTCATTTGTTTAACCCCAAGGGGCTTGGGAGCAGCGATTAGCCGCGCGCGCGGCAGATCGCGTTGATCTCCGGAATGCACGGCTCATTCTGCAGGCTCGTTGTGTCGCCGAGCGTGGTGCCCTCGAACAGCTGGGTGAGCAGGCGGCGCATGATCTTGCCCGAACGGGTCTTGGGCACATCCGGAACCAGGACGATTTCCCGCGGCTTGGCAATCGGGCCGATCTGCACCGCGACGGTATCACGGAGTTCAGCAATGAACTCGGCCTGCCGTGCAACGAGCTGCTCGTCAGGCGACTCGGCAACCAGGGTCTTGTCCAGCGGTACCACGAAGGCGGTTGCAGCGTGTCCGGTCTTGGAATCCGGGGTGGGGCAAACGCCGGCTTCCACCACGCCGGGGTGGGTGACCAATGCCGATTCGATTTCAATGGTGGAAAGCCGATGGCCGGAAATATTGATCACGTCGTCGGTGCGGCCCAGGATGTAGATATCGCCGTCCTCATCGAAGCGGGCACCGTCGCCAGCCAAGAACCAGCCCTGCTCTACGTATTGTTCCCAGTAGCTGGTGTAGTAGCGCGTCGGGTTGCCCCATACGGTACGGGCCATCGACGGGCCAGTGCGCGTGATGACAATATTGCCCTGCTGGTTGGCTGGCACGCTCAGGCCGCCATCGTCGACAATGTCCACCGAGATGCCCGGCAGCGCGCGTGCGGCGCAGCCTGGCTTGAAATGTCCATCGGTCGGCAGGGGAGAAAGCACGGTCGCGCCGGATTCGGACTGCCACCAGGTGTCAACCATCGGCAGTCCTGCTTCGCTGTCCCGGCCGATCTGCTGGCGGAACCATTTCCATGCCTCGGGATTGACGGCTTCACCCACAGTGCCGCCGATCTTCACCGAGGACAGATCGTACTGGGCCGGGATGCCATCCGGGAACCAGCCCATCAACGAGCGGACCAAGGTGGGAGCGGTGTAGTAGCTGGTGACCTTGTAGCGTTCAATGACCTCGAAGTGGCGGCCCGGGTGCGGGGCGTTGGGGACGCCCTCGTAGATTACCTGGGTGACGCCATTGGCCAACGGGCCGTAGATCTCGTAGGTATGCGCGGTGACCCAGGCGAGGTCGGCGGTGCACCAGTGCACGTCCTTGGCGCGCTGGGACTCGTCCGGGTTGGCGAACAGCAGGTTGTAGCTGGTGGCCGCCTGCGTCAGGTACCCGCCGGTGGTGTGAACCAAGCCCTTCGGCTGGCCGGTGGTTCCCGAAGTGTACATGATGAACAGCGGTGTTTCCGCATCGAATGCCTGCGCGTGGTGCTCGGTGGACTGGGTATCAACCACCTCATGCCACCAGATGTCGCGGCCTTCGGTCCACGGGATTTCGTCGCCGGTGCGGCGGATAACCAGGACCTTTTCGATTTCGTTCTCGCCGGCAACGGCCGCATCGGCGTTGCCTTTGACCGGAACCGAAGTGCCACGGCGGAACTGGCCGTCGGTGGTGACCAGGACCTTTGCCTTGGTGTCCTCCACACGGAACCTCAGCGCTTCGGCGGAGAACCCGCCGAAGACCAGCGAGTGGATGGCGCCGATGCGGGCGCAAGCCAAGGTGATGACAATTGTTTCAATGAGCACCGGCAGGTAAATGACCACGCGGTCGCCCTTCACCACACCCAGGGATTCCAAGGCGTTGGCTGCCTGGGAGACCCGCTCCTGCAAATTCTTGTAGGTGACGGCTACCCGGTCACCGGGCTCGCCTTCGAAATACAGTGCGACCTTCTGGCCGCGTCCCGCAGCTACATGGCGGTCGGCGCAGTTCACTGCGGCGTTCAGCTTGCCGCCGAGGTACCAAGAAATTTCCGGTCCGCGCTTGGCATCCGGATCGGCCGGAATGATGCGGCTGGTGGTGTGCCACGGGGTGTCCCAATCCAAGAGGTTCGCCGCTTCGTCCCAGAATTCCTGGCGTGCTGCCTCTGAAACTTGAGTTGAGGTTGTTGCCAATTCGGTGGTCATCGCAAACTTTCTTTGGTGAGGGGTAGTTTTGTCAGCGGGTACTAGCTGGTCCGGTTTCAGGTCCAGCGCTTGATAGCCCAGCGTTCTGCTATCGACAGCAGGGCATCGGTGATCTTTCCAAAGACGGCCAGCAGCACGATGGTCATGATTAGGCGGTCCAATCGGCCGTTGTTCTGCGAGTCGGTGAGCAAGAAGCCAAGGCCCATTGACGCGCCGAGGAGTTCGGCTGCGACCAGGAAGAGCCAAGCTTGGGCTAGTGCCAAACGCAGTCCGGAGAAGATCGAAGGGACCACTGCGGGCAGCTGGACGGTGCGCAGCAGCTTCAATCCCTTCAACCCGAAGGCGCGGGCTGCTTCGACCAGGTGGGCATCGACATGGCGCAACGCCAAGGCGACGGTGGTAAAGACCGGGAAGAAGGCACCAATGATCACGAGTGTGACCTTGGAATCTTCACCCATTTTCATCCAGAGCACCAGCAGCGGAACCCAAGCCAAGGAAGGGACTGCACGCAGGGCGCTGATGCTCAGTCCCAGAAATGCATCTGCCAATTTGGACAGCCCGACAAGCGCACCCAGCGCCAAGCCCAGCAATGATCCGAAGGCGAAACCGAGAAGAACACGCTGAGTGGAGATGCCGATGTGCTTTCCGAGTTCGCCATCCTGGAAGAGCTCAATGGCAGCAGAAACCACTGAACCCGGAGTTGGCAGTGTCCACGGAGCAACGATTCCGGTAACGGTGACAAATTGCCACACAGCCAGGGTGGTCAGCGGCAAGACCAGCGCAAGCAGCCATTTCGGGGCACGCAGGATCGTTGCGGCCATGCTGGCCTTCTGCTTGGCAGGTGTTTGGCTTCCGCGGGTTCCAGCCACGTTAGTGGGACTCATGGCTGGTTACTCTCCGGAGATCTTTGTTGCGTCTGCCTTGACGGCAAACTGGTCATCGATGAGGGTTTCCAGAGCTTCATCAACGGATTCCTGCTCCGAGACATCGCCGCTAGCGACCAGCGTGGGAGCAATCTTGCTCAGGACTCCAGTGAATTTGGCGTCGGGAACTGCCGGAACGTCCAGATTGGAGCGTTCCTCAATGACGGTGGCAGCAACTCCTGGTTCGAGCCCTGCTACGTCGGCCAGGATTTCTGCGGTTTCCTCGGGATTGTCAGCTGCCCAGCCACGAGCCTTTTCGTAGGCATCGACAACGAGCTGGGCGAGTTCGGGGCTCTGATCAATGAAGTCTTCGCGAGCGTTCAGCGCACCGTAGGTGTTGAAATCCAAGTTCCGGTAAACCAGTTGCGCGCCGTCTTTTTCGGCAGCGGCCATGATCGGATCCAAACCGCTCCAGGCATCAACCGAGCCGTTGGCCAGGGCGGTACGTCCATCGGCATGCTGGAGGTTCTGCAGCTTGATGTCAGCTTCACTCAAGCCCGCGGATTCCAGCGCCTGCAGCAGGAAGAAGTATGGGTCGGTGCCCTTTGTAGCGGCCACGGTCTTGCCAGCGAGATCTTCAACGGACTCGATTTTCGAGTCCTTATCCACTACCAGGGCCGCCCATTCCGGCTGCGAATACAGTGCGATGGTCTTGATGGGTGCACCGTTAGAACGGTTCAGGAGCGCAGCGGAACCGGCTGTGGAACCAACATCGATTGCGTCGGCGCGAAGAGCTTCATTGGCCTTGTTGGAACCTGCGGACTGGATCCATTCGACATTTACGCCCTGCTCCTTGGCGGCTGCTTCCAACCATCCCTTTTCCTTGAGTACCAGGCTCAGCGGGTTGTAAGTGGCAAAGTCGATGGACAGGGTCTGACCATCCGAGGAGGCTGTAGCGTTTTCGCCAGCACAGCCGGTCAGGGCAACTGCGCCAACGATCAAGGCGGCGGCGGACAATGCAGTGCGGCGGGTGAGACGGTTCAAAAGCATGGAGAATCCTAGAATTGTGCGTGCAAGCGGTGTAGGTGAAAAGGCAAAGGGGACGAATGGTTCGGGACCCACGGCGTGGCCGGGACTAATGGTTGGTTGGGTCGACGCCGAGCAGGCGCAATAGGTGCAGGCGATCTGCAACGAACTTTTCATCGGTATGCCGGCGTGGATGCCCAGCTGAGATGGACAGATCTTCGATGACGCCCGCTGCACTATGCCCAGCGCCTCGCCCCAGAACAATCACGCGGTCAGCCAGAGTCAACGCCTCGTCCACATCATGGGTCACCATGAGAACGGTGGTGGGGAACGATGCGTGAATCGAGAGCAGCAGATCCTGCATCTTCAAGCGTGTCAGCGCATCGAGGGCGCCAAAGGGTTCATCAAGAAGCAATACACCCGGGCGCCGAGCCAGCGCGCGAGCCAGCGAAACCCGCTGCGCCATGCCTCCGGAGATCTCGCGTGGGCGCAAGCTGGCTGCATGGCTCAGACCGGTCAGCTCGATCAACTCCTCGATCAGCGCGTTGCCGGAGCGCTTATCGGTTTCCGGTGCCAGGCCCAGTGCAATGTTCTGGCGAACCGAGCGCCATGGCAGCAGCCGGGGCTCCTGGAAAGCAACGGCGCATAACTCGTTGATGCCGGTGACCTCGCGGGTGCCGGTGCGGATGGTGCCGGTGGTGGGGTGGTCCAAGCCCGATACTGAACGCAGCAGCGTGGATTTTCCGCAACCGCTGGCTCCAAGAATGGCCACGACTTGACCTGCTGGAATTTGCAGGTTGATATCGGCCAGGACGGTGCGGTTTTCCATCTTGGTGGTGAAGGTCCGCGACACGTTGCTGAACTGCACGTCCAGGGCGCTTGAAGCTGAGACAACGGGAGCTGCCTCGGGCGCTGCAAAGGAAAGAGTCATGTTCATCTCCATCGGTCCTGGCGGTAGCACCGGCCTGCAGAGCAAAACTCCAAAGGTGGTTGCTGCGGCGTCAACGAGCCAGATCTCTCGGCCGCTCGGGATGGTTACGTGTCCATTACAACGAGTCGAACGATTTGAACGCAAATCTCGCGTAATATGAAAAAATCTTCGACAACTACGTCACATTGCCCAGAAATTTCGTTATTTATTTTATTGCAGGCCGGTTTGCTCGACATTAAGCAAAACTTTGCAACTCATCTTCGGCAGGACACGGAATAGGCTGTGAAATTTGAAGATGGGCACTGCCGGCACTGGGACGAAATGTGACTTCGCGGGTTGGAATCACCGGTTTATTACCGTTACAAATGAATTACGACCCATCCAGAGCGGCTGAGAGATCTGGCTCCACGACGCCGCAGCAACCACCCCAATAGCGGGACGGTGCTACCGCCAGGACCGATGGAAAGAATTGAGAACCCTGATGCCTATTGGTGAATCGCACAATGCCCTCGGACTGGACTTCAACCAGCTCAGTGACCCTTCGCAGGCCACCGCAATGGACCTGGACAAGTTTGAAGAACAGTTGCCGACTAGGCAATTGCTGAAAATCACCCCCGGACCAAGTGCGGATGAGCAATACGACCGGCTGGCCGAAATCTTCCGTCCCGTTTTTGCGCAGATCGCTGCAACCGCCAAGGACCGCGACTTGAACCGCGTGCTTCCTTTCGAGCAGGTAGGCCTGCTGAATCGCGAGCGGTTCGGTGCGTTGCGCCTTTCCGTTGCCGACGGGGGCTATGGTGCACGGCTGGTGGATGTCTTCCGCTTGCTCATCGAGCTTTCCGAGGCGGACTCCCACGTAGGCCAGCTGTGGCGCGCGCATATCGCATTCGTTGAGAATGTCTTGGTGCTGGACGACGAAGAACTGCGCAAGAAGTGGGTCGCTCGCATCGCTGCCGGGCAGATTATCGGCAACGCCTACACCGAACGCGGTGGCAACGCCCTGGGCACCTTGAACACCAAGGCCAGCGTCTTGGATGGACGCTGGGTGATCGACGGTGAAAAGTACTACTGCACCGGCACCATTTTTGCCGACTGGACCACCGTTGCGGTGGCCCACCCGGAGCTCGCCGGCCGCCAGATCGCCGTGGTCTCCACCCAGCGCAGCGGCGTCAAGATCCTCGACGACTGGGATGGGTTCGGCCAGGGCCTCACCGGAACCGGCACCACCGAATTCCACCAGGTCCCGGTGGATTGCTTCATGCCGCAGCAGACCAATGACTCCGAAGCGGCGATCTTCCAGCTGGTGCTCATGGCCGTGCAGGCGGGCATCGCCCGCGCCGCACTGAACGACCTGCGTCACGCGGTGCAGGCGCGCACCCGCATCTTCACCACTGGAACCGGGGTGCCGGTATACCAGGAACCCCAGGTCCTCCAGCTGGTGGGCGAAGTTTCCGCGGAGTCCTTCGCTGCCGACTCCGTGGTGATCGGCGCAGTCCTTGAAGTTGAAGCCGCCTTGGGCGATCCGGGACTGAACGACGAGGAACGCTACGCAGTATGCGAGCTGGCCGCCAACCGCGCGCAAACCGTGGTGCAGCCACTGGCCATCGGCGTGACCAGCAAGCTCTTCGACGCACTGGGCGCCTCTTCCACCAGAAGCGGCTGCAACCTGGACCGGCACTGGCGCAATGCGCGCACCATCGCCACGCATAACCCGGCGATCTACAAGGCGCGCATCGTCGGGGACTACGAGATCAATGGGGTCCAGCCGCAACGGCTGTCCGTCACCGGCGAGGATTCGACCCAGCGGGCCTGAGGGCCTGCGACGCACACCAGCAACTTTCCACGATTACCAACCTATGGGGGCAAAGCCATGAGCGAGAACAAGCGCGAGATCCTATTCAACGCATTCGACATGAACTGCGTGGTGCACCAGTCGCCGGGCCTGTGGCGCCATCCGCAGGACAAGGCCTCGACCTACAACACCCTGGGCTACTGGACCCACCTGGCCAAGGTGCTGGAAAAGGGGAAGTTCGACGGGCTGTTCCTTGCCGACGTGCTGGGCACCTACGACGTGTACAAGGGCACCAACGTGACCCCGCTGGGCTCCGGCGCGCAGGCGCCGGTCAACGACCCGATGATGCTGGTTTCCGCCATGGCCGCTGTGACCGAGAACCTCGGCTTCGGCGTCACCGCAGGTACCGCCTATGAGCACCCGTACGCTTTCGCCCGCCGCTTGGCCACCCTGGACCACCTGACCAACGGCCGCGTGGGCTGGAATGTCGTCACCGGCTACCTGCCATCGGCGGCCCGCAATATGGGCCAGGAAGACCAGATGGAGCACGACGAGCGCTACAACCACGCCGATGAGTACCTCGAGGTGGTCTACAAGCTGCTCGAAGGCTCGTGGGAAGACGACGCGGTGCAGAACAACAAGGCCACCGGCGTCTACACCGACCCGGCCAAGGTGCACCCGATCGAGCACGAAGGCAAGTACTTCAAGGTTCCGGGCATCGCCATCACCGAGCCGTCCACCCAGCGCACCCCGGTGATCTACCAGGCCGGCGCCTCCAAGCGCGGCACCGAGTTCGCCGCGTCGAACGCCGAAGCGATCTTCGTCAATTGCCCCACCCGCGACCTGCTGAAGGAAGCGGTCAGCAAGATCCGTGACGCTGCCGAGGCCGCCGGGCGTGGCCGCTACGACATCAAGGTCTTCGCCATGCAGACCATCATTACCGCCGAAACCACCGAACTTGCCCAGGCGAAGTTCCAGGACTACAGCTCCTACGTGGATATCGAGGGATCGCTCGCACTGCTGTCGGGCTGGACCGGCATCGACATGTCCGTCTACGGCCCCGACGATGTCATCGGCGACGACGTGAAGTCCAACGCCATCCAGTCCTCGGTGGAAACCTTCAAGAAGGCCAGCGGCGATACCGGCAAGCCGTGGACCATCCGCCAGCTGGCCGAATGGATCGGCGTGGGCGGATTCGGCCCGGTCTCCGTCGGTTCCGGCGCCGAGGTAGCCGAGAAGCTCATCGACTGGGTGGAGTACACCGACGTGGACGGCTTCAACCTCGCCTATGCCGTCACACCGGGCACCTTCGAGGACATCGTCGAGTACGTGGTTCCCGAGCTGCAGGCGCGCGGGGTCTACAAGACCGAATACACCGAGGGCTCGCTGCGCCACAAGATGTTCGGCGAGGGAGACCGCGTGAAGGACACCCACCGCGCAGCCCAGTACAAGATCGCCAACCGGATGGCTGCGCAGGCCTAGGCGCATAGCCTGATAGCGCAGCAAATGGCGGCCCCGGCAACTTCGGAAGAAGTCGCCGGGGCCGCCATCTGCCTGCGGGCCTATTCGGTTGGCTTCAGCACCATGGCTGAACCGCCGCCGCGCCTCGTGGGCTCGGCCGCTGCGGTGAGCGTGCCATCGGCAGCGATTTCCACCGCTTCAACCGCTCCGATTTCCGCCTGCGGAGTGAAGGAATCGCCAGCTGGCGTGAGCTTGTGGCCGAAGGCTTCGAGCGCGGAACCGTGGGCTTCGATAAACTCCGGTTCCGCGGTGACAGCGGCCGTATTGCGCTGGGAAGCACGCGGAGCGGCGATGGCTTCGCTGATGCTCATGCCCAGGTCGATGCGGTTCACCAGGGTCTGCAGAACCGTGGTGATGATGGTTGAACCGCCGGGGGAACCGATGGCCAGCACCGGATCGCCGTCCTGCAAGACAATGGTTGGAGCCATCGAGGAACGTGGGCGCTTGCCAGGTTCAATGCGGTTCGGATCCTGCGGGTCGTACACCGTGGAGAAATCGGTCAGCTCGTTGTTCAGCAAGAATCCGCGATCGGGAACCACCATGCCCGAGCCACCGGTCTGTTCGATGGTCAAAGTGTAGGAAACGGCATTGCCCCAACGATCCACGACCGACAAATGGGTGGTGGAGATGTTTTCCGTATCCTGCTCTTCTACCGGTTCGCTGGTGGCAGCGGGGCATTGGCCATCATAGTTTTCAAGGTCGCCCGGAGCGACCGGCTTCGTTGCAGCCTGCTCCGGATCAATGGCGCAAGCACGATCCGTACCGAATAATTTGTCCGTCAGCGTCTGGGTCGGGACGTTGGTGAAAGCGGGGTCGCCGACGTACTTGCCGCGATCAGCGTAGGCGAGCGCAGTTGCCTCGAAATAATGATGCAAGGCATCGGGTGCTTCCATAGCTGGCAAATCGAACTCGCCCAGAATGTTCAGCGATTCGCCGATGGTCGTTCCGCCACTGGACGAAGGAGCCATGCCGAAGACGTCATAGCCCCGGTAGTCCACCTTAGTTGGTGCCTGCTCCACCACTTCGTAGCCGGCCAGGTCGGCAGTGCCCAGCTGCCCTGCGGGAACCGGGAGGGCGGTGTCTTCGCTCTTTGGCGGAGCCTGCACCGTTAGGGCGATTTCGGCAGCCAATTCGCCCTCATAGAATCCCTGGAGGCCTTGCTTGGCCAGCATCCGGTAGGTGTGTGCGAGATCCGGATTCTTGAAAATGCTCCCGACCTCCGGGGCATCTCCGCCGGGCAAGAACAATTCGCTCGTGGAGGTGAACGCGGCGAATCGTTCCTTGTTATCCAGGGTCTGTTCACGGAACGTCTCATCAATGACAAAGCCGCGTGAAGCGATCTGGGTTGCCGGCCGCAGAACCTGTTTCAGGTTCTGCGAACCCCAATTATCCAGTGCGCGCTGCCACGTGGCCAAGGTCCCGGGCACGCCCACGGACACGCCACTGGTGACCAGTTCCGGGGTGAAGTTATACGGCTCGCCGGTTTCAGGATCGATGAATGCATCATGCGCAATGCCTGCCGGTGCGGTTTCGCGGCCGTCGATGGTGCTGACCTTGCCCGACTTCGCATCGTAGTGCATGAAGTATCCGCCGCCGCCAATGCCTGCGCTATAGGGTTCGGTGACGCCCAGTGCCGCCGCGGTTGCCACAGCCGCATCGACAGCGTTGCCTCCCTTGCGCAGGATTTCGATGCCGGCAGCGGTGGCTTCCGGATCGACCGACGAGACTGCGCCTCCAGTGCCGATGGCGGTCGGGTCCTTCTGGGTGTGCCGTGGTTCGGCGCTCGCCGGAAGCGCTGAGAAAGCTCCCAGGCCCAAGGCGATGGCTGCCGCGCAGGCAACTGATCTTAAACGTACTCGTGGCATGCTTTGATCTCCTCTGCAGGTGGGGATGAAGTATGCGCAAATTTACGGGAGCGGGAACTCGCCGCGCGGTTGTGACACGCAGCACCATGGGTTTGCGCGGCAATTTCGGCATTGCCGCGCGAATATTCCGGGTTGTGACGCGTTAAAGCGGCGGGCAGGCACCGCGGCCTCGATCGCCGCCAATGCCTGCCCGCTGGAACCCTAGTGCACCTGGGCTACTTGTCCAGGTTGTCCTTGATGACTTTGCCCAAGGAAGCCGGGGCGCGGCCGATCAGCTGAGCCAGCTCCCCGGAGTCCACTTCCAGCGCTCCTTCTCGAATGCGCATGTCGGTATCGACGAGGATGTGCGCGAACGGTCCGGGGACGCCGGCATCAGCGTAGATCTTTTCCAGTTGCCCTGGATCCATTTCCTGGTAGGCGATGTCCTGGCCGGCGGCAGCGCCAACCGCGCCAGCAAGCTGGGCGAGGGTGAATGGCTTATCGCTGCCCAGCTCGTAGATCCTGCCGTTCTGGTCCTCCTCGGAAAGCAGCACGGCCGCAGCGGCATCCGCATAGTCTGCACGGGCGGCAGCGCTGATCTTGCCATCGCCGGCGGCACCGAGCACCGTGCCGCTGTTGAGGTAGCCCATCAGCTGGTCGGTGTAGTTCTCGATGTACCATCCATTGCGCAACAGCACGTAGTCGATGCCGGATCCGGCCAGCAGCCGTTCGGTGGCGATGTGCTCGTCGGCGAGCTTCATGCCGCCGGACAGGGCGTTGGCAATTGAGGTGTAGGCGATCAGCGAGACATCCACGTGCTTGGCCGCGTTGATGACGTTCTCATGCTGGGCAACGCGCTGGCCCACCTCGCTGGCCGAAATCAGCAGCAGCTTGTCTATGCCTTCGAGTGCGGACACGAGAGTTGGCTGGGCGTTGTAATCGGCAACGCGGGTTTCCAGGCCTTTGCCTGCCAGTGGTTCCAGCTTCTGCTCGGAGCGGCCAATGGCGACCAGATCAGCGGCATTCGCCCCGCGCGCAAGCAGCGCGTCGATGACTAGATTTCCAAGCTGTCCGGTGGCACCGGTAATTGCGATCTTCATGGGGTCCTCTCGTTGGTCTGCATCTGCTACAACCGGCGAGGACGTGAGGTAATTCCCGGAACCATCGAATGGGAATGCCGATTAAGCAAGGATTCGCATGGATCTGTCCACAGTTGGCGTCACAAAGCGTTTTATGTCCGGCGCATTGCATTTTATGACGCGCAGCATGACGTGTATCGGCTGTTTCAGGACGCGTTCTGCGACTTCATGACCCCTGCTTACGTAACGCTTGTCTGCTGAATTCAGGGGTTGCAGACTTGAACTGTTCGGCCGGTACAGCCGGACACCCCATCCAGAGCGACCGAGAGACCTGGCTCGTTGAAGTCGCAGCAACCACCCGTAAACGGGAGCGGTGCTAAGGCCAGGACCGATGGAGATTGCTAAATTTCTCAACGGTCTGCCGGAAGAAACTCGCCGTGGGTAGTCCCGGAATCAAGGCAGAACGTACAGGGAATCTATGCGTAATCCTCGGGGCACCAACCGAGAGGACATCTGTAACCATGCGTACAGCACATTTTGGCCTGAAGGCCACTGCAATCCTTGCCGTTCTGGGCTTGTCACTCACTGCATGCGGAAACAACGCCAATACTACTGGCGCCGCTGAAGCAGCAGCCGATCCAGGGGAACCAGTAGAAGGCGGTACCTTCACTTTTGCTGAAGTTACCCCCATCAACAATTGGCAGACTCAGGCAGCGCGTTTCTATGAGAAGGCCAACGTACTGAATTCCGTCCTTGATCGCCTGACCTACTACGACGTGGAAGCTGGCAAGCTGGTTGGCTGGATCGCCAGCGGATTCGAAGCCAACGATGCCAAGACCGAGTTCACGTTCACCATTCGCGACGGAGTCACCTTCTCAGACGGATCCAAACTGGATGCCAAAGCCGTGAAACTGAACCTGGACGCGCTGGGTCAGGGCATCAAGGAAGCTCAGATTGCACCGAACGTTGACTTTGCCGCCTACAAGTCGGCAGAGGTCGTTGGGGACAACAAGGTCAAGGTCACGCTCAAGCGTCCGGATGCCAATTTCCTTCGGGCGACTTCTTCAGTAACTGCTGGATTGGTGTCCCCGAAAACCCTTGAACTGGATAACGCCGCGCAGTCCTCGATCTCCAAGATTGTTGGTTCCGGACCGTTTGTCTTTGAATCGGAAAAGCCTGATGAAGAAGTGGTTTTCACCAGCCGCGATGACTACGCTTGGGCACCAGAATCTGCCTCTAACCAGGGCGATGCATACCTGGATACCTTGGTTATCAAATACCTTCCTGAGGTAGCTAGCCGTGCCGGGGCAGTTCAGTCCGCGCAGGTAGATCTCGTCCGAGGCTTGCAACCGGTGGATGAACAAGTGCTGGGTACCAACGGTGGCAAGGTGTTAGCTGCTGAAGGCGTAGACCTGACCACCAACCACGCAGCAGTACGTGTTGGCTCGGGAAAGCTTGAAGACGTCAAAGTCCGCCAAGCGCTGCAGATTGCAATCGACCGCCAGGCCATTAAGGAAACCGTTCTCTCGGATAGCTACGTCATCTCCGGATCGATCCTGAACCATAAGGCTCCAGGTTTCGTAGACCTATCTTCCGAACTGGCGTACAACCCAGAAAAGGCCAAGCAATTATTGGATGAAGCCGGTTGGAAGCCGGGCGCGGATGGCATTCGCGAGAAGGACGGAAAGAAACTGGAAGTAACGGTCTCCACCTCCAATAACTCCGTGGTCATCAAGCCAGCGTTCGAACTGATTGAACAGCAATGGCGAGAGATTGGCGTCCAGCTGGTCAACCGCGCGGCGGACAATACTTTCCTGACCAACGCGCTTGTCGACGACAAAGTGGAGTTCTTCGGCACCCGCCAGTTCGCATACGGCGGACTGGGCCCGGTCTACGCAACTGCGAACAACAATCAGACACTTCGCGCCGATCCTGAACTGAACAAGCTTTTCGCCGAAGAGCAGTCAGCAACCACCGAAGAAGAGCACCTGAAGTTGGTGGAAGAAGAACAGCGTACCCTGGTGCTTGACCAAGCCTTGACCTTGATTCTTTGGGACGAAGTTCAGGTCTATGGGGCCAATAACTCCGCCAACGTTGAATTCACTTCCGGTACCGCACCAATCTTCCAAGGTGCTTGGAAGAACGACGGCTAGGAACCGAGCTCATGGGCATTTACATCGCAAAACGATTGGGACAGGCAATATTGGTCATTTGGCTGGCCTACACGGCGGTTTTCATCGCTGTGCAGGCCTTGCCGAATGACCCGGTCACGATCTTCCTGAGCACTGACTCAGCCGCGGATCCGGCCACCATTGCACAGATGAAGGCGTACTACGGATACGACCAGCCGGTCTTCGTGCAGTACTTCACGCAGCTGCTGGGATTGCTTCGCGGAGATCTCGGATATTCCTTGTCCAGCGGTTCGGAAGTAGCGAATCGAATCGGTGAAGTAGCTGGATCCACCCTGATTCTGGCTGGCAGCGCATTCGTTTTGTCGGTGGTATTCGCCCTGATCATCGCCTCAGCGGCGAGCCTGTCCAAGGGCGAAAAACTGCGCAAGACGCTGCTGAATCTGCCACCGCTAATGGTGTCCATTCCTGTTTTCTGGTTGGGCCTGGTGCTCCTGCAGCTGCTGGCAGTGCAGCTCGGAGTGATGTCACTGTTCCCGGACGGCTCATTCATGTCGCTGGCAGTGCCTATCTTCGTACTCGCCGTGCACCTGAGCGCTCCGATCGCCCAGGTGCTAATCAAAAGCGTGCAGGAAGTTAATAGGCAGCCATTCATCGACGTGCTGAGAGCCAAAGGCGCCAGCGAAGCGTGGATCTTCTACAGGCACACCTTGAAGAACGCGGCCCCTGCCGCACTAGCCATTGCGGGTATCACCATTGGCGCTCTGCTTGCTGGTTCGGTTATCACGGAGACGGTGTTTTCGCGTGCAGGATTAGGCCAGCTGATCTTGCAGTCAGTTACCGCGCAGGATATCCCATTGGTCCAAGGACTGGTGCTTCTGACAGCCATTGTCTTCACGGGGGTCAACTTGCTGGTAGATCTCATCCACCCTCAGATTGATCCGCGAATCGTCGCTTCGACAAGCAGGTCAACCCGCTCGCTGGTTGCATAAGGAAAGAAGGACTAATGACTCTCTTGACCAAGCACATTGGATCAGTGGCCAATGAAGATCAGCGCCAAGTTCCAACCAGCACTGTAACCAGTCAACGTAATCCAGCAGTACGCTGGTTAGCTGCCTGGTGGGTTCTCATTCCGCTGTTCTTATTTGCGGCGTGGGCTTTCTTCCCTTCGTTCTTTACTGGACAAGACCCAATTACGGGTGTGCCGGCTGACAAACTGCTAGCGCCAAATGCGGAGCACCTGTTCGGAACAGATCATCTGGGGCGTGACGTATACAGCCGAGTTGTCTACGGAACTCACCAGACACTGCTGACCGCCGGTCTGGCTTGCTTGGTTGGAAGCGTAGTGGGTTCGGTCCTCGGACTGCTGGCGGCGACCGCCGGACGGTTCGCAGACACCGTTGCAATGCGCTTTGTCGATGTTGTCCTGGCAGTTCCTGCCTTCCTGATCGCGCTGATTCTGGTTACCGCAACTGAACCGGGACCGCTGTCCTTGGGCCTAGGTGTGGGTATCGCTTCGATCGCGGCATTCGCTCGCCTCGTGCGCACTGAAGTGCTCAGGGTCCGATCACGCGATTTCGTGCAGGCGGCCTTGATGAGCGGCGGCAAATACTTCACTGTGCTACGTCGCCACATCATCCCGCACATCATCGGTCCGGTTCTCTCCTTGCTGGCTGTAGATCTGGGTGCTGCGATTCTTGCAATTTCCGGTTTGGGGTTCCTGGGCTTCGGCTCGCCACCGCCGACCCCTGAATGGGGACTGCTGATTTCCGAAGGACGCCAGTATCTTTCGGTGGCATGGTGGCTGACCACTTTGCCGGGATTGGTTATCGTGGCGGCGGTAATGCTGACAGCAGTACTGGGACGTGCCATCAACAAGGCATTCCGCTTCTAGCCCTACTCTTTGATGAACGGACAAGACCATGAACGCAACGAACGACGCTTCTTCAGCAGCGATCCGCATTGAAGATCTAACGGTCCAGTACGACCAGGGCACAGTAGCTGCTGACAATATCAATTTGGAAGTCCCCGCGGGGCAGATCATTGCCATTGTTGGTGAATCCGGCTCGGGCAAATCCACCCTGGCCAAGACACTCATCGGTTTATTGCCGCAAAGCGCGAAGGTCAAGGGAAGCGTGCGTTTCGGCGGTACAGAAGTCACTAATCTTTCCATGGCCGATTGGCGTGCGATTCGTGGCGCAGGCATTGGATTAGTTCCACAGGATCCTGGTGCTTCTCTGGATCCGGTGAAGACCATTGGCTCTCAGATCATTGAAGTCTTCCGTTTGCATCCGTCACGTTCAGTTCCCAAGGCGCAATGGCGTTCCAAGGCAATTGAGCTGATGGAGAGCGTTGATATCGACCGTGCGGAAAGCCGACTGGACCAATACCCGCACGAACTCTCTGGTGGCCTGAAGCAGCGCGTGCTGATTGCGATTGCCTTTGCCTTGAACCCTCAGCTGCTCATCGCTGATGAACCAACCAGCGCCTTGGACGTCACCGTGCAACGCACGGTATTGGAAGTTTTCGTGTCACTGGCACGCCAGAGGGGAACCACAGTCCTCTTTGTCACCCATGATCTTGCTGTTGCGACTGACATTGCGGACCGCGTACTGGTGATGAATTCTGGCCGGATCCTGGAGGACCGCAGCGTTCCAGCGTTGGTAGCGCAAAGCACCGAACCATATACCAAGGCACTGCTCGATCAGGCCTATGCGCATCAGGATCGACAGCAACCTTCAGACTCGGAGGATATGGCAATCACTGTGGATGGCCTCAGCAAGGTCTTCGGCAAAGGCCGCGACGAACACCAAGTTCTTTCCAACGTCAGTTTTGAAGTGCAGCGAGGCACCACGTTCTCGCTGGTCGGCGAATCGGGTTCAGGAAAATCCACTACAGCCAAAATCATCATGGGAATGCACCCAGCCACCGAAGGTTCGGTGTTGGTCAACGGAAAAGAAGTTGCCGGCATCAGCGGCAAGCAGCGCTATGATCTGTGGCGGGAAGCGCAATTGGTCTACCAGAACCCTGACTCGGCACTTGACCCCCGCCAGGCAATCGGCTCGATCATCGCTGAGCCAATGGTCAACTACCGCCTGGGTGATAGCGCTTGGCGTGCGAAGCGTACAGCGCAGCTGATGGAACAAGTGAACCTTCCTGAACAGCTGGTTGGCAGACGTCCGGGTGAACTTTCCGGAGGCCAGCGCCAGCGGGTAGCTATAGCCCGTGCTCTAGCTAGCGGCGCAAAAGTTCTGGTTCTTGATGAAGCATTGAGTGCATTGGATGTACTGACCCAGGAACAGATCCTTGAATTGCTCGACCAGCTGCAACGTGAAGAGCAACTGACCTATCTGTTCATCTCCCACGACCTGCATGTAGTGGAACGGATTAGTCACCGCGTCGGCGTGATGTGCCGAGGGCAAATCGTCGAGTCGGGCACTGTCGAAGAGGTCTACTCCAACCCCCAGCATGAGTACACCAGAACGCTGCTTGCGGCGAATCCCGGCAACGTACTTCGCGAACTGGCCGGCACGCGCAGCGCCTAGCCATTCCAAACCATTTCCCAGATCATAAAGGAGCAACCATGAGCGCTGAAGCCTTGGCAATTTTCCGCCCTTCGTCCCAGCAGCATACCGAAGCGGCTTACCAGGAACTGCTGGCACACTTCAACGAAGTGTTCACCCGTGTCGCGCAGGGCGCTACCGAACGCGAGCAGCAGCGCATCCTGCCTTTCGAGCAGGTGCAGTGGCTCAAGGATGCCGGTTTCACCACGCTGCGTGTGCCAGAAAGCCATGGCGGTTCGCCTATCAGCCACGAGCATCTGTTCCGCTTGCTGATCGAGCTGGCCGCGGCGGACTCGAATGTAGCGCACCTGCTGCGCAGCCACTTCTCCTTCGTCGAAACCATCTCCCTGCAGCCGGCAGAGTTCCAGGACCGCTGGTTCCCGCGGGTGCTTGCCGGGGAAATCTTCGGCAACGCTGCGACCGAGCGTGGCGGCAATGCCCTTGGCACCACCAATACCAAGCTGGTCCAGACCGGGCAAGGCTGGGTGCTGCGCGGCGAGAAGTACTACACCACTGGCTCGATCTTCGCCGATTGGGTAGTGGTCATGGCGACCACCGACGGGATTGAGGGGCGCCAATACGCCATCGTCGATCGCCATGCCGAGGGCGTGGAGATCCTTGACGACTGGGATGGCTTCGGCCAGCCGCTGACCGGTACCGGCACCGCGATATTCACTGACGTTGCGGTGGAAGAAGCCAATATCATTCAGCGCAAGATAGCTTCCACCCTCGAACCTGCCTTCTTCCAGCTGTGCCTGCTCGCCGTACTGGCAGGTATCGGCAAGGGGGCCCGCAATGCCGCAGCAGGCATCGTTGCCAACCGCACGCGAACCTTCAACACCGGCTCCGGCGCGCTGTTCAAGGATGACGCGCAGATCCAGGAACTTGTCGGCCGTTTGGCGGCCAATGTCTTCGCTGCAGAGAGCATCGTGGTCACCGCAGCCCGGGAACTGGATTCGGCGCTCGACGAGGATCTGGGCTTGGACCCGCAAGCGGCCTACCTGCGCGCAGAGCTTGCCGTCCAGCAAGCCCACGTGGCCACGCCGAAGCTGGTCCTGGACGCCACCAGCGAGCTCTTCGACGTCACCGGGGCCTCGGCGATTTCGACCTCCAAGTCGCTGGACCGCTTCTGGCGCAATGCCCGCACGGTGGCCACCCACAATCCGGTGGCCTTCAAGGCACGCTCGGTGGGGGACTACTTCATCAACGGCAGCATTCCTACTGGTTTGAACTCGATCGGCGAAGCAAAGGCAGGAAAATAATCATGGGTACTTTCAACGAACGCCCGCGCTTGCTGCTTTCGGCCTTCTTGATGAACACCTCCAGCCATATCCTTGGCGGAATGTGGCGCCACCCCGAAGCGCAGCAGCATCGGTTCCATGAACTGGGCCTATGGGTTGACCTGGCCAAGAAGCTGGAAGAGGCAAAGTTCGATTCGCTGTTCTTCGCTGACGTGGTTGGCCTTTACGGCGAGCATGAGGGTGGTTGGGCATCGCACGTACGAAAGGGACTGCAGGTCCCCAGCCATGATCCGCTGGTCCTGCTTTCGGCATTGGCCGCCAGCACCAAGGACATCGGCCTGGCGATGACCAGCTCGGTCATCCAATCCCATCCATTCCAGTTTGCCCGGCAGATCTCCACCCTGGATCACCTCTCGCAGGGGCGTGTGGCCTGGAATATCGTCACCAGCGTACTGGAAAATGCGCACCGCAATTTCGGCGGGAAAGAACTGGTCGGGCATGATGACCGCTACGGTTGGGCCGAAGAATACGTCGACGCCGCCTACAAGCTGTGGGAGGGCTCCTGGGAAGAGGACGCCTTGCTGGCCGACAAGATTTCCGGAATCTACGCAGATCCGGCCAAGGTCAACAAAATCAACCACCGCGGCGACTACTACTCCATTGACGGTCCGCACCTGGCACTGCCAAGTGCCCAGCGCACCCCGTTCCTTTTCCAGGCTGGTTCGTCGGCACGCGGTTCGCAGTTCGCGGCCACTCACGCCGAGGCGACCTTCCTCTTTGCCCCGCACGCACAGTACGTGGCGAAGAAGAATGCCCAGCTGATCGAGCACCTGGCTGCTGCCGGACGCGGCCGCGATGACATCAAGGTCTTTGCCGGCTTGTCCTTCCTCGTCGGTTCCACGGAAGCTGAAGCCAAGGCATTGGAAGCCGAATACGACGAGTACCTGGACTTGGACGCCATCATCGCGCATATCGGCGGCGGTATCGGAGTGGATCTGGGCGGACTGGACCTGGATACCCCGATCGGCCAGATCCAGACCGAGGGCGCGCAGGGAGTACTTGAAGCAGCCCGGGCTTCGGTGCCCGGCGGCAATCCGACCCTGCGCGACTTGGCCTACTACCGCGCCAAGGCACAGCAGATTTCGGGGACCCCGGAACAAATTGTCGATGAGCTCGAACGCTGGCAGGATGCTGGTATCGATGGCCTGAACGTGATGAATCATGTTCTTCCCGGCTCCTACGACAACTTCATTGACGGAGTGCTGCCCGAACTGCGCCGCCGTGGCCTGGCCCAAAGTGGATATGCCGAGGGCAGCCTGCGCCAAAAGGTCTTTGGCCGTGGCGATTACCTGCCCGCGCATCATCCGGCGGCTAAGCACCGCGGGGCGTTCTCGCAGAACAGCGCGGCAGCCACTGGGAAAGCGGTTCAGCTGCAGCAGTGAATTCCGAACGCTTGGAAGGCCAGTGGCATGGGCGGGTCCTGCCAACTGGACGAACTTCAGTACCTGGACGCCAAAAGTGCCAGCGACGCGGTATGGTGTCGTGCATGGACACGCAGCACGTAAATAATTCGGCAACAATCCGCAGGCTGTTGAGCACGCCTGGACGCTGGGCGGTTGTCGGGCTGACCAACAACCCTGCTCGCGTAGCTCCGTCCATCGCCCGTTTCCTGCGTGATGAACTGTCGATGCAGATTATTCCGGTGTCGTTAGGCGCGGAAACTGTAATGGGCGAAGCGGGCTTCGCGAAGCTTGCTGACATTCCAGGCCCCATTGACGTGGTGGATTGCTTCGTGAACTCTTCCAAGGTGGGAGACATCGTTGACCAAGCCATCGCCGTGGGAGCGAAGGCGGTGTGGTTGCAGCTGGGCGTCATTGACGAAGCCGCCGCCCGACGGGCCAAGGATGCGGGACTGGATGTAGTGATGGATACCTGTCCCAAGATCGAGTACCCATTTCGCTAGCGAGGCATTGATGGCAACAACAGCTGGGCAAGAAGAATTGGAAAATGCGTGGACGCAGCTGTGCCTGCGCATGCCGTGCGCTTACGCCGATTATCCCTTTGGCCCTGACAGCACCGTATTCAAGGTGGCGGGCAGGGATCCGGGCAAAGGCAAAATATTTGGGTTGCTCATGCACCTGCAAGGCGAATTGGTGCTGAACCTGAAATGCGAACCGGCTCTGGCAGACCAGCAGCGCAGCGAGCATCCGCAGATCACCGCGGGCTATCACATGAATAAGAAGCACTGGAATTCGGTTCGTGCAGGACTCGACCCGCAACTGATGGGCGAGCTCATCGAGGATTCATACGATTTAGTGGTCGACGGCATGCCCCTAAGGGATAAAGAATACATTCGTTTGCAAGGCGCAATTAACAAGGGAACCCTAGACTAGAGACATGTACTTCATCGTTGTTAAATACCAAGTAAAGCCAGAATCCACCCCGAACTTCATGGGCCATGTCGCTGAATTCACCGCGGCAACCCGCGCCGAAGAGGGCAACATCTTCTTCGATTGGTCCGTGAGCGTCGAAGACCCCAACGAATTCGTCCTGGTTGAGGCCTTCCGCGATGACGAAGCCGCGGCAAACCACGTGAACTCCGCCCACTTCGCAGCCGGTCTTGAGTCCATGCGACCACACCTGGTCTCCACCCCGAAGATCGTTTCCCGCAAGGTAGACGGCGAAGGCTGGGATTCCATGGGCGAACTGGTCATCGACTAAGTTATTGGGACAAAGGCAAAGGGAAGAACCTCTTGGTTCTTCCCTTTGCCTTTATCTTTGCCCTTGGGCTCTAGCGTCCGGCCTTGTTGCCGAAGCGGCGTATCAGTACCAAGGCGATGCCTGCCAGGACAACGACACCGGCGACGATGCCGATCCAGCTGGTGCCGAATCCGGTATCGGCTAGATCTTCGGAGTCCCGGTTCTGGGAATCATCCTTCTGCTCGTCCTTAGGCTCGCCAGACGAGTCAGGGGACCGGGTCGCGTCCCCAGTTGGCTCTGGCGAACTGGTAGGTTCTTCGGTCGCGTCGTCGGTTGCATCCTCAGATGGTTCCGGCGATTCAGTTGGCTCCCCGGTTGGCTCATCCGAAGGATCCGGCGACTGCGTTGGCGCAACAGGCTCTTGCAGGACCGCGCGGCCCAGCGGAGCCGGCTCAACAACGTCATGTGCCTTGAAGTAGTTCACGGTGGCGTCCAAATCGATCTGGCCGGAGTCAGCATGATCGGTGCCGGCGGCAAACGCGGCGAAGTTATCGCCACCGGTAGCCAGGAATGCATTGGCTGCGACACGGAAGGTTGCTTCCTCGTCCAGCGGCTCGCCCTTGAAGGTGATGTCCTTGATGTGCTCGCCCTGGGCAGCATCCTCGACGTAGGTGTAGGCGAGACCCTCGGAAATGCCCAGATGCAGCTTGTTGCGTTCCGAACCTGCAGGCTGCCACTGCTGCTCCAGGGCCTCGCGGATCTGCTCCCCGGTGAGGTTGAAGGTGATCAGGGTGTTGGCGAATGGCTGGACCTCGGCTGCGGCCTTGTAGGACACTGTGCCATCTTGGCCGTAGAGCAGGTCGGCACGCAGGCCGCCTGGGTTCATGAATGCGATCTCGGCTGGTTCGCTGGCGAAATCCTCATTAGAGGTAGCCCATAGGTGGATGTCGGCTACGGTGTTGCCCAGGGTGGATTCAACGCCTCGGTCCTGGCCGGGTTCTTCTCCACCACGAAGGATGTCTTCAGAGATGGCGCCGATCTTCACGCTGCCGACCACTTCAGCTTCCGCTTCAGCGGCGCTAACGATTTCTGCGACCTCGGCATTGGCATCAAAGTTGCCCACCCATTCGCCGTCAGCGCCCTCGGTTGCCAAGGCGATGCGCTCGGTAGCGGCCTCGGTGACTTCGCCAGTCTCAGGATCTACCTGCAAGGAAACCTTGCCCAAAGTGGTGCCGTACTGGTGGGACTGGATCACCGGGCGGCCCGCGATTTCGCAGTCGTAGGACTGGTGGGTGTGGCCCGAGAAGATCGCGTCGATCTCGTTGCTGGCCTCGCGAACGAGCTCGCCATAGGCGCTGTCTTCTTCGGCAATATCTGCGCACTGATCGCCAGCGGAACCGTTGTGGGTCAGCAGCACCACTACATCTGCCTCGCCGTTCGCTTCATCGCCATCGGAGAGCTGCTCAGCTACACGGTTCGCTGCTTCCAGTTCGCTGCCGAAATCCAGGTCGGCGATGCCAGCTGGGGAAACCAGTGAAGGCATGTCTTCGGTAACGGTGCCAATGAAGCCCACGGAAATACCGGAGATCTCGCGGATCGCGTATTCCTGGAGGGCAGGAGCCGTGGTGCCCTTTTCATAGACATTGGCGCCCAGTGCGAAGTCTGCGCCGTTGACACCGCTGGAATCGGCGTAGCTGTCGATGACGCGTCCGGTCAGGTCCGCGAATCCCTTGTCGAACTCGTGGTTGCCTACTGCCGAGACATCCAGGCCGCCAGCACCCAGGGCAGCGATGGTTGGTTCGTCATCCTGCGAGGCGGAAGCGAAGGTTGAGGCGCCGATGTTATCGCCGGCGGAGACGAATAGGGTGTTTTCGTTTTCTGCACGCATTCCATCTACAGCACCGGACAGCACAGCAGCGCCGGCAGAGCTTCTGTCAGCAGAAATGCGGCCATGGAAGTCATTGATGCCAACTAGATCAATGGTGACGGCTTCAGTACCCGCGGCTGGCGACAGGGAAGCACTCTGCGTGGATGTAGCCTGAGCTGTTGCGGCACCGGTGGCGGCCAGCGAAATCGTTGCCAGCGAAGCGAGACCGAGTTTTCTTATCTGCCTGAATGCAGGCATGGGTACTCCTAAAAGTGACGAGTGTGACAAGACATATGTCTATCGCATCTGAATGAACCTGTCGATGCTTTGGCGTTAAATTTAGGTGCAGAAGTACAAGTACTGTCGGTTATTCAACAGAAGCAACCTCCCAGCCATAGGCCAAGAGGTTGCTTCTGATTAGAGGAGTATGCAGTTATTGCTGACGCTTATGCCGCGGGTCACCTGCGGTGACGGTGGAAGTTCCAAGGATCGCACTCAGCAGCAGCATGGCTGCTCCAATGAACATGAGGGTGGAGACGACCCAGCAGGCAGTGGCTGCCTCGCGCTGCGTGGTGGTCAGTGCAAAACTGAAGATGCACACGCTGGAAACCAGTAGGAGGACTCCGGGGATTCGTGTCTTCATCATGCGCCCTTGCAGTAGAGGATCAGGCCAAGCCATCGCAGAACATAATCGCTAACGTGTTGAATAATATCCATTTTGCCACAAGTCCATCGATTTGACGATAAGCCTTAAGGTGGATGTTTCCGTGCGATGTCCTGCGTACGGCTATGAGGGCCGGCGAAGCTGCCTGACTGCTAGATGCAGGATTTGAGGATGTTCCCGATCGCGGTGTGCTCTGCCTTGGTCATCCAAACGTCGTATTTGGCTTTTACCTGGGTCTGCCGCGAGACGTAAGTGCAACGGAAGCTCTTGTTGGGTGGCAACCATGATGCCGCGTCCTTGTCGCCTTTGGAAGCATTAGTGGGGCCATCGGAAGCCAGCAGGTTCAGCGGGTCATTGGCAAATTCCAAGCGGATCTCGGCATCCCAGCGCTGCGCGCCCTTTTGCCAGGAATCGGACAGGGCGACAACATGGTCGATTTGCACGGAGGTGCTGGTGCCTTGGCCGCGCTTGAATTCGATGGTCTTGCCCGTGTAGGGATCATCGAACGTTCCGCTCAATACAACGCAGGGTCGCGTGGCCGGTTTATATGTCACGTCCACCAAATCACGCGAGAGGATGTCGTTGCGCGCATCGCATCCATTGCGGTCCGGATCTTTCCATCCCTTGCCGAATTCCGCTCTGTCGTAGCCGGTTTTTGGTGCGCGGCCTTTGACCGTAACTTCATTGAGCAGTTCAAGGGATTCTGCGTAGATATCACGTTGTTCTGCGGTGCTTGGCGTCGGTGCGGCTTGGGCATCAGGAAGGGGCGGGAACTCAATGGTCTCCAATGAAGAGCACGAGCTCAGAACCAGGGTGGACAGGAGGGCGAACAAAGATAAGGTGCGGCGCAGCGAACGCATGCGGTAGTACTACTCCTAAGGTGGCTGGTGCTTGAGCTAGAAGATGCTCTGACTTGAACTATAGGCAGTGGAGCGGACCATTTAGCCGTCCATGATCCGTGTTGTGGCGTGAGGTCGGATGTACCGGCTTCAAGGAATGCTGCTACTCGAGCTCAGAAGAGCCCAGACCTGGAAAATCGTGTTCGAAATAGTCCAAGATCTTCTGGGTTGCGTAGTAGTCCAGAAGGTGGGCAGTGGTGAGCGGAAAGACGCTGCCGCTCTGCACCGATGGCAGCTGGGCTAGTGATTCATCCGAGGTAAATGCCGTGGTCGCTTTCTTGTTTGCGGCCAAGAGGAAGGTGGCATCTCCAGTGAGCGTTGCTGGCAGATCCCTGTAGCTGACGAAACTGAAATCTTCCCTTGGCTGTGTGGAAGTGTCGAACTTCTTTGGCGTGGATACCACCGTGAAGCCGAGTCCTCTGAACAGCTGCGCATGCGGCCCGGTGGTTTTAGCGATCGGGGATATGCCATGGGCTGCGTAGGAAATGATTGAAGCCGTGGTTCCGGATGGGATTGCCAGCATGCTTCTCAGTGCTGAAACCCGTTCGTTAATGGCTGCAGTGTTCTGCTGTGCTCGTTCTTCGGTACCAGTGGCTTCCCCGAGCAACTTTGAAAGTTCGTTCCAGTCCTTATCTGCGTAGTCCACGACAATGGTTGGTGCAATCTTCCTCAGCGCACCTACGTTGTCGACTTCGGAGTCTGCTCCTGTTGCCGCCACGATGATGAGGTCGGGTTTCTGGTCCTCGATTTCTTCCAGATCGAACTTCCCGATCTCGTAGAGCGGATCAACTTTGCGGTCCGAGGCAACATCAGCCCAATGCTTGAAGAAACCGTCGCCATCGGTATCAGGCCCCGCCGGCGCCGTTGCGCTGGCAATGACCGGCGCGTCCAGGGCCAGCAGTGAACCCGTGAGTCCTACCGAGGTCGAGACGATACGTTCAGGTTTTGCCGGGATCCGTATGGGGTCATGCATTGAATCAGTCAAGGTGCGTGGCCAATGCCCGGCTTCAAATGCCGCGGTGCCCGCATCTCTCCCTTGCTCGTCAGGTAACGCCGCGCAAGAGCCAAGGGAAAAGGCCAAGATGCCAAGGCACAAGGCAACTGCGATTCGGGACAAGCTGGGACGCACTAGGATTCTCCTGGGCCGACGGCCAGAAAATGGCTAGGCGGCATTGAACGGCAATGAATTACTGGAAGTCTTTCCGAACCTATTTTATGTTCCCCAGACACGGGCCCGTGCGCTGGTACAAGAACAAAAGGAATCAGAGTGGCATCGCAAACGGTTATTTCCTGCACAGGGTGGAGCCTTCAGGGAAAGCTGGCTTCCCCTCAAGCAGCGAGTGGGTGAAGGCGACAAGATCTTCATTGAGTGCCGAGTCTGCCCCGACGAGCGGCATGTGGTCCAGTCCGGAGTACTCGAGGTAACCAATCTGGGCATCCGGGGTGCAAGAACTTCTGAAGAACTCGCGCTGCATCGAGGGCAAGACCAATGAATCAGCAGCGCCCTGGGCAATGAACGCCGGGTAGCCCGCCGGAACGATGGACGAATTGCGTTTCAGCACCGAGTGCAGCTGGCCGTCGAGAGCCTCGGAACTGAGAATCGGTTCGAAGAGCTGGCTGGCCTGGGCCAAGCCGGTCAGCGCGCCCGTACCGGAAAAGCAATTCTGGGATAGCTGGTTTACCGCCATGCGAGAACGGGTCGTCAACCGCTCGTCGATGCCCAGATCCGGATACAGCTGGTTCCAGCTGGCGGCAATGTAGCTGGAAATGATTTTTCCCGCCGCGGTATCAGCAACCGACTCGGCCAATTCCGGAAGGTTGGTTGCCGGGGCCATGGCGGCGATGCCGAGAATCTCCAGGTTCGGAGCGTAGTCCCCGGCGGCTTCAGCCGTAGCCAGAGCCGCATGCCCGCCCTGGGAATGGCCCCACACTACGCTGGACTGTCCTAGCCGGACTCCTCGTGAATGCAGGTCTTGCAGCTGACCTGCAGCAAGAGTCGCGTCAAGCACCGCGTACGCCTCGGCAGCCGGAATCAAATAGGGATGAGGGCCGGCGGTGCCCAAGCCGACGTAATCGGTAGCGACTACTGCCCATCCGCCAGCCAACATGGTTTCACGGGCAGCAGCTGGACCATCATCATAAGGATTCGGTCCCATGGACAGCGCGCACTGGGACATGACGCCCTTGGTCCCATTGGCCCATGAGATGACAGGTAGGGTTCCCGTGGCGGACTCGGCCACGGTCACCACGCCCGAAGCTATTGCAGGAGAGCCATCGTGACCTTGCGTCGTATACAGAATTCGCCAGGCGAGAGTGTTCGGCAGAGTGCTCTTGGCCAGCGGTTCCGCGCGCAGCAACTGGCCATGGGCAGCAGGAACGCTAGCTGGCGGCAAATAGAAATCATCCGCGGCGGCCGTATCGCTTTGGCTATGCAGAAAAGCGGTGATCGTTCCGAGTCCGAGCACGGCGACGAGGCCAATGGCGCTCAATCCTGTCAGGCTAGCGCTACGCGCAGCGCGGAGCCAGCCAGGAATTGCCGGAAGGCGAGGCCGGAGAAAAGACCACAAGCAGTGGACTCCCAAAAGGAATAACCAGCCGCCGAAAGCGACGCCGAGCACCCACAAGGAAAGCCTGGGCCAAAACATCACCAGAGCCGCGCCAAAGACACCGGCAAGTGCTGTGAGAGCGCCGCGGAAGGAATGCTGCCGCTGCCCGCGGAGCACCGCTGCAAGTCTGAGCACTCCGCCCAGGAGAAGAACCAGTGAAGTCGCCAAAGCCAGGACCGGCAAGCTGGCGCGATGCCAGAGCGGGAGGGCGACCCCGCTGAGCGCCAGCAGGCCGCCAGAAAGCATCACTGGCCAGCGGCGAACGGAGTCCTGTTGAGCCTCGGCAAGGCGCACCAGGCCCGCAATCAACAGGCCAGCGCCCAGCAGCCAAATAATCAGCCGGACCGCGCTCGCCGAGTTGAGCATCAGGACGAGTCCGAGGGCAATCAGCAAAACACCGCCGAGAAAGCGCGCGAAGTTGCTGGTGCTATCGGGCTGAGCCATGGACACTCCTCGGATAACCAGTGCGGATGCGATGCTTCCAAGGTTATCCGGAGTTAAAGAGCTTGTCCCTGTGCGTGCCGTTGTGATGCTGCGGATCACTCTGATCCAGCTTTTAGCGGCGTAATCTCCCCTCGCGCAGGGTCCAGTAAGAGGAAATGTGGGAGGAACGCTTGTCGAGGTGCCAGTGCCGCGCAACTTGGCTGATCTCTTTGACCGTGGAACGCTCGGCATGAGCGATTAGCCCAAGCCGCAGATGGGGCAGCGGCAAGGAACGGAGCTCATCGGCCAGCAGTGAGCTGCGGCCCGCCGGAACGCCGTCACGCGGCACCCAGCGTAAATCAACGCCTGGAGGATGTTTCACGTCAAACATTGCGTTCTGATCGGCAACTTCGAGCAACGCTAGACCGCGCGCATCCGAGGGCAATGCTTCGAGGGCTTTGCAGATCGCCGGGATGCCTGCTTCATCCGCGGCCAGCACGTAGTAGTCGGCATTCAGCGACAATGATGACTTGCTCCGTGAGGGGGAAATAACCAGTGGGTCCCCGGGCTGCGCTGTCCCGGCCCAATGGCCAACAGTCCCAGGCTCCCCATGAACTACGAAGTCGATCGCTATTTCCGGCACAACCGCGTTGATCCAACGTATCGTGTACGACTTGGAACGCGGAACCTGGTCGCGGGGCAGGCGCTGCCGCAAGGCGCGCAGATCATAGGGAGGCTCTAATCCGAGGGCGGGGTCAGCGGCAAAGACTTTCACGTATTCATCAATCGCCCCGTTGGAACGGTAGCCATCCAGATCGGGGGCGCCGGCAATGATGCGCACCATCTGGGCGTTCAGCTGTTCTACCCGGGTGATGGTCAGAATGTGCTGATCCACCTTTTCCCTTGGCGGATCCAGATATCCCAAGGCGGGGGTGTGCTGGGCCAAGGGCTCCTCGTAGGTTTCCGAGTAGCTGCGCGTCTGCGCAGGAGCAAATGGCTGCGGGGCAAGCTGCTGCGCGGGCCCCTGCGCCGTTGAGTGGTGGTAGTGCTTGAACGAGGTGCGCAGTGTCTTATCCAGGACTTTGCGTGCCGCGGTGAGTGCCGCCGCGGCGCCGGCACGTTCGGCAGCGGCCAGCAATTCGTCGGTTTCCTGCTCGTTGAGCACAGAGCTGTTGCCGATGTTCCGGTACAGCTGCTCTTTGGCCATCGCGTATCCTGCCTTTGCCCCGGCCTTTTCGGCCTGAGCGAGGATTTCCAGGGTGAGCCCTTCCCTTGGCGTCACCGTGTACTGCGGACCGTAGCTCTTGTACTTGTGGTGCTTAGACATGGTGTGCCCCTAACCCGGCCGGTGTGGGCACCAGCCTGTATGCCTGAGTATGGGGTATATCCGGCGTGGAAAACAAGTAATTTCAAGCTGGAGGGCAGGAAGTGTTCAAGGCCTGGGGTTCGTGCCATTTCCAGCGCGGAATTCCGGGGATTATTCGATATCCGATTCATTCGACATGGGGCATATCCGGTCACTAAAATCAGCTTCATGTCTGATACCTTGCCACCGTGCCCTGAATGCTCCAGCGAGTACACCTACGAAATGGATGCCCTGCTGGTCTGCCCAGAGTGCGCACATGAATGGAACGCTGAGGCCGAAGTAGCCGAAGCTGTCGAAGCAGTGATCAAGGATGCTGTCGGCAATGCGCTGCAGGACGGAGATACCGTCAGCATCACCAAAACCATGAAGGTCAAGGGCGCGCAGAGTGCGCTGAAGGCTGGAACCAAGGTGCGCAATATCCGCTTGGTCCAAGGCTCTGGCGACCATGATATCGCCGCCAAGGTGGACGGCTTCGGCCAGATGGAACTGAAGTCTTCCATCGTCAAGAAGATCTAGGCGTTCCGCCCGCAGTTCCTCAGGCTCCCAGCATCTACGGATGGTGGGAGCCTTTAGTGTTCCATGCTGCTTGGCACGTGCCACGGCATGCAAGGTGCTCGGCTGCGCCGCTGGCGGGAATCCTCAGGCCATGGGCTAGGCGGCAGAAGAATCCTGCTGGCTCTTCTTCTTGGCGTACGAACGGGCCGCCCGCACGCGATCACCGCAACGCGTGGAGCACCAATGCCGGCGGCCATGGGTCTTGAGCAGGTAGCGGGTGCATGGCTCGGCCTCGCATTGGGCCAGCAGGCCCGCTTCTTCGCTGCTCAGCAGTGCTGCGGCGTCCTCGGCAAGTCGCGACATGGCGTGCTCGGTCAATTGCGTGGCGGGGTGTTCCAATGCGCGGAAGAATCCTTTGCCCGGCTCATGGTGCAGCAATGGGGTGCTCGGTGCTGCCAGCAGTGCGGCGTTGATGCCCTGCAGCACTTCCCGGGCCACGGGCGTGCCCGTTGCGCTGGCATGGAAAGCTTTCCTGATCTGGCTGCGAAGGGTGACCAGCCGATTCTGGCAATAGCTTTGCAGCGCCGCTTCCTGGGGCACGAGACCCCGCACGATGAGCCATTGCGTGGTGTCCTCCGGGCTAGCCAGCGCGTCGAAGCTCTTGCCGCCAGGCAGCTGGATTTCGCTGTTGGCCAGATCGATGCTGCAGTGCTGCGCGGTTCCGGGGCTCGGGGGAAGGGGCATCTGGGACATGTTCCTCATGGTATCAGTATTGTTTTACCGTGATCATCTGCTAGTGTGTGTATCACGGTAAAAAATTGAAATAACATGAGAAAAGAGGTTGGCCTTGCAGCCAGTGCCACGATTCGGCTCCGCTCCCTTCGCCCTGTCGGTTCACACCGGAGGCGGACCCGGTGTAGGGCAAACCGCCCAAGATGGCCTGCAGGACACCATCGATATCGCCAAGGCTGCGGATCAATCCGGATATCACCGTTTCTGGATGTCCGAGCACCATGCCATGCCCGCGCTGTCCGTGGCATCGCCGCTGCTGATGATGGCCCGGCTTACCGCCGACACCCAGCGGATCAGGTTGGGCGCGGGTGGAGTGATGCTGCCCAACCATGCGCCGCTGGTGGTCGCGGAGCAGGTTGGCATGCTCGAAGCGCTGGCTCCGGGGCGCATCGACCTGGGTGTCGGGCGCGCGCCAGGTACCGATGGGGCCACCGCGGCCGCGTTGCGCCGCGGAACCGGATCCAACGAAACCTTCGACGAGCAACTGGCCGAGCTCGTGGGATTCCTGAATGATGATTTCCCTGCAGGGCACCCCTACAGCGAAGTCCATGCAGTGCCCGGCCCGTGGCAGAACGAGCAGAACCGCCTGCCCGCACCGGAAACGCAGACCCCGTTGTGGATCCTGGGCTCCTCGCCGTATTCGGCGCAGCTGGCCGCGCGGCTGGGCCGGCCCTACGCCTTCGCCTTGCAGTTCGGCGATGCCGATATCGACACCGCGCTGCGCATCTACCGCGAGAACTTCGTGCCTTCGGCAGTGCTCGACCGTCCGTACGTGCTCATCAGCCAAAGCGTCATCGCGGCCGAGGATCCAGAATACGCCCGTGCCGAGGCCTCGACTATGGCGATGGCCATGCTGCGGATGTTCAAGCGTGAACCCTTTGCACTGCTATCCGCCCAGGAGGTCGCAGGATATCCGGCCACGCTCAATGAGCGAGCGATCATTGACATGTACACCAACCGCACCCTGGCCGGCACGCCTTCCGAAGTGGCCCAGCGCCTGGAAGCGCTGCAGCAGTGGACCGGAGCGGATGAGTTGATGATGGTCCTTGGCAGCCACACCCCTGGCGCAGCGGTGCAAACCGTGCAGCTCATGGCCCAGCACTACCGGCCGGCTAAATAAAACCTGAAACACCCGGTGCCGTATGGCGCCATCTCGACACATCGGAAAGAGGAACTCACTATGTCCGCACCACGCAGAGCACTAATCGTCATCGACGCACAGCAGGAATACTTTGATGGCCTGCTGCAGATCCAGTACCCGGATCGCGAGCAGTCGGTAGCCACCATCGCCAATGCCATGGACGAAGCGGCAAAGGCCGGGATCCCGGTGGTTGTCGTGCAGCACCAAGCGCCCGAGGGATTCCCCGTCTTCGCCCCGGAATCCGCTACCTATGCCCTGCACCCGCAGATCCAGGATCGGATGGAAGCTGCAGAGCACCAATTCTCCAAGAACTATGCCAGCATCTTCGCGGGTACAGGCCTGGAAGAGTGGCTTCGCGAGCGTGAAATCACCACGTTGACCCTGGTGGGCTACATGACCAATAACTGCGTGATCGGTTCTGCCGCGGCTGCCGAACCGCTGGGGTTCGCCGTGGAAGTGCTCTCCGATGCTACCGGCGCGATCGACATTGTCAACGCTGCCGGTTCCATCCCCGCCCAGCAGGTGCATGAAACCCTGATGGCCGTGCTGAATTCCAGCTGGGCTGCGGTGGCCCCGACCGCTACCTGGATCGAGGCAGTGGCCTCGGGTGCTGCACTGCCCGGCGATAACCTCATCGAATCAGCTGCTCGTGGCCGTGCCGGCCAATAGCCAGGTGAGCGTCCTGTAACTGGCGGATCGCATCTTGTAGAAGGTGTGGTCCGCCATTTTTCATCTCCGGGCTGTCCGGGCAAAGGTTGACGCAAGCGGCCTGCGCGAACAAGACTCGTGCTAGGACAAGGCGGCAAGAGCTAGGAGTTCATCGTGGGTTCAGCAAGCGCGGACGGACAACTCGACGCGATCATCATCGGGTGGGGCAAAGGCGGCAAGACCCTGGCAGGCACCCTGGCCCGGGCCGGGCAGCGGGTGGCGTTAATCGAGCAGTCCACCCAGATGCATGGCGGTACCTGCATCAATATCGGTTGCGTGCCGACCAAGGCCTTGATCCACGATGCCGAATCCCGCGATGGCGCCGGATACGACCAGCAGGTCTTCCAAGCCGCCGTCCAGCGCCGGGACAAGCTCACTGCCATGATGCGCGCTAAGAATTTCTCCATGCTCGACGACCTGGAGTCGGTGCTGCTGGTCAACGGCAAGGCCGCATTCACCGGACCTCGAAGCGTCAGGGTCACTGCCGGTTCCGATGAGCTGGAGCTGAGCGCGGCGAAGATCATCATCAACACCGGCGCGCTTCCCGCGGTCCCGGACATTCAAGGGGCGCAGATCGGCGGGCGGGTGCATGATTCCACAACGATCCAGCATGCCCAGCTGCCCAAGACCCTGGCTGTGGTGGGCGGGGGATATGTCGGCATCGAGTTCGCCTCCATGTTTGCCCAGTTCGGATCGAAAGTCACGGTGCTGGATCGCGGAAGCCGTGCACTGTCCAAGGAAGACCCGGATGTGGCCCGGGAAGTCCAGTCCTGCCTGGAAGACGCCGGCGCCGTGATCACCAGTTCTGCTTCGGTGCGTTCGATCAGCCAGGACGAGCATGGCGCCACCGTCAGCTACGAACGCCAGGGCCGGATGCACCAGCTGAAGGCGGATGCGGTGCTGATTGCCCTGGGGCGGGTGCCGAATACTGCCGGCCTGGGGCTGGAAGCCGCCGGGGTCCGGACGGGCACCCGCGGGGAAGTCGTGGTGGACGAGTTCCTGTCCACCAATGTCCAGGGCATCTATGCCCTGGGCGACGCCAACGGCGGTCCCCAGTTCACCTATGTCTCGCTCGACGATCACCGGGTCGTGGCCAGCGGGCTGCTGGGAGACGGAACACGCAGCACCAAGGACCGGGTTGCTGTTCCGTACACCATCTTCACCACCCCGCCGCTGGCTCGCGTCGGCTTGAGCGAGGAGCAGGCTGAACAACAGGGGCTGCAGGTCAGGATCGCGGTGAAGAAAGTTTCCGAGATCGCCGCCATGCCGCGCCCCAAGATCGTGGGCGACCCGCGGGGCATCATCAAGTTCGTTGTCGATGCGCGCAGCGAGAAGATCCTCGGAGCGGCGCTGATGCACGTGGACTCCCAGGAAGTGGTCAACCTGGTGGCATTGGCCATGCGGCAGCACATGACTGCCGCTGAACTGCGCGACCAGATCTTCACCCACCCCTCGTCCACCGAAGCGCTGAACGAGGTGCTCGCGCAGCTAGGCTGAGGCCTGGACCTGCGCGGCATCGATGAGCGCTGCGAGCCCGGCCCGCGGCTTGTTCGCGCCGAAAGCAGGCTGGCCCGGCTGCAGGCGCAAGCCTTCAGCCAAAGGGCCGATCGGCAGCGGATCAAAGCCGAAATCATCAACGATCAGTGCTACCTGGTCAACGTCGGAGTCCAGATCACCGGCCAGCGCGATGGCCTTGCGGTGCTCGGCGCCGGCCGGACGGGACTCGTCCTCGAGGTCGTGGTAGCCCATGTGGTTGAAGGCCTTGACGATCCGCGAACCTGGCAGGAACTCCTGGATCAACTTGCTGGTGGAGACCTGAGGGCCGTTCAGGTCCTCGCGGATGCCATCCGTTTCCCACCAGTAGTTCATGGCGTCGATGACCAGCTTGCCTTCGAGCTCGGCAACCGGAATATTCCGGTACTTGCCCAGCGGCAGGGCCAGTATGGCAATGTCGGCTTCCCGCGCGGCGGTTGCCGGATCCACGGCCAGCGCGCCCGGAGTCAGGATCTCGATGGTCAGGGCAATGGCGCCGGGGTCGCCGGAGCCGGCGATGAGCACCTTGTAGCCGGCCTGCAAGGCGCGGCGGGCAAGAACCGTGCCGATCTTTCCAGCGCCGAGGATGCCGATGGTCTGCTGTGTCATTTTCTCTCCTTCAGGCATGTCTTCGAATCCGGGTCTAGCTCTCGGAAAGCATTTCGCGTACCAGCGGGATGACCTTTTCGCCGTAGAGTTCCACGGCACGCAAGCGGGCGCCAACTTCTACCGCGCCGCCGGAGTAGATCAAATCGAAACGGCCGATATCCAAGGTCTTGAGGGTCTTGGCGATCTTGCGGGCCACGGTTTCCGGCGAGCCGACGTATAGCGAGCCTTCGCTGATCTCGTGCTCGAATTCACCGCGGCCCATTGGGCTCCAGCCACGGGACGCGCCGATGCGGTCACGCTGTTCCTTGTAGGCGTCGAACATGTGCTCGCGGGCCAACTCGTCGGTATCTGCCACGAAGCCAGGGGAGTGCAGGCCCACCGGCAGGGTTGGGTGGCCGAACTGGTCGTTGGCCCGGCGGTACAGGTCGATGTAGGGTGCGAAGCGCTCGGGGGACCCGCCGATGACAGCGAGCATCATGCGCAATCCGTAGTGCGCCGTGCGGATGACCGACTGCGGGGAACCGCCCACGCCCACCCAGGTGTTCAGGCGGCCGGACTCGGTCTTCGGGAAGACTTCCATATCCTCCAGCGGTGCACGCTTGGTTCCCTGCCAGGTCACCGGCTTCTCGTCGAGCAGCTTGTGGAACAGGTCGATCTTCTCGTCGAAAAGCAGTTCGTAGTCAGCCATGTCATGGCCGAACAACGGGAAGGACTCGGTAAAGGAGCCGCGGCCCAGCATGACTTCGGCACGGCCGTTGGACAAGGCATCCACAGTAGCGAAGCGCTGGAAGACGCGGACCGGATCGTCGGAAGACAGCACGGTCACGCCGGATCCGAGGCGGATCCGCTCGGTCGCCGTGGCAATGCCCGCCAGAACGGTCTCGGGGCTTGAGATGGCGTATTCGGGGCGGTGGTGCTCGCCGACAGCGATCACATCGACGCCGGCCTGATCGGCCGCGATGGCTTCCTGGACCGTGGCGCGGATGCCC
This sequence comes from Glutamicibacter sp. NPDC087583, assembly GCF_044743685.1. Taxonomy (NCBI): domain Bacteria; kingdom Bacillati; phylum Actinomycetota; class Actinomycetes; order Micrococcales; family Micrococcaceae; genus Glutamicibacter; species Glutamicibacter sp. NPDC087583. The sequence goes on from NZ_JBIUWY010000007.1 coordinate 127,699, forward strand.
TGGGCATGGGTTACCAGCTTGCCTGACTTGTCGCTGGGTACGTCGCCAAAGGTGTCGAGGCCGAATTCGATGTTCTCGAAGGCGTTCATTGCGTGCTCCCTGTAGTCCAGAACTTTGTTGATGCATCAATCATGACTCAAAGTTATTGACGTGTCAACTATATCCGGAGATTGCGCCTCGACCGGTCTCCAGCCCAGCCGCACAGGCGCCAGAACGCATCGGACTCGGGGCTGGAGCAGACCTTGGAGCACTGCTTAGCGCCACATCATCCAGGCATGCAAAACGGCGGCTCTCCTCGATGAGGAGAACCGCCGTCCAGGGGTGGGCCAGAAACTAGCCGAAGTACTTCTTCATGGTGCCCTCGGAAGCCTCGCGCAGCTCGTCCACCGAAACGGTGAACTCGCCCTGGACTTCCAGGACGCCGGACTGCGCATCGACAATGCCCATGCGGGCCACGGTGACACCGCGGGCACTGGTCATGTCGTTGAAGCGGACCTCTTCGCTGCGTGGAACGGCAACCAAGGCGCGTGCCTGGGACTCCGAGAACAGCGCGGTGAAGGAATCGATGCCGTCACGCTGCTTGATCTCGTCCAGGGCCACGCGGGCGCCAACGCCGTAGCGCAGGACCATCTCGGACAGCGCTGCAAGCAGGCCGCCCTCGGACAGGTCGTGCGCGGCGTCGATCATGCCGTCGCGGCTGGCGTTGATCAGGATTGCGCCCAGTGCCTTCTCGGCAGCCAGGTCGACCTTTGGCGGCAGGCCGCCGAGGTGGCCGCGCAGGTTGGCGAACTCCGAGCCGTCCAGCTCATCGGCGGTGGTGCCGATCAGGTAGATGGCCTGGCCGTCGGCCTCTTCGCGCCAGCCCGAAGGGGTGCGGCGAGCGACGTCGTCGAACTTGCCCAGGGTCGCCACCACAGGGGTTGGGTGGATGGCCTTGTCGCCGGTCTGGTTGTACAGCGAGACATTGCCGCCGGTGACCGGGACGCCGAGCTCCATGCACGCATCGGACAGGCCGCGGATGCCCTCGGCCAGCTGCCACATGACATCCGGGTCCTCTGGGGAGCCGTAGTTCAGGCAGTCCGAAACCGCCGCAGGGATCGCACCGGAGGTGGCGACGTTGCGGTAGGACTCGGCCAGCGCCAGCTGGGCGCCGGCATACGGGTCCAGGTAGGTGTAGCGGCCGTTGGCATCGGTGGCGATGGCCACGCCGAGTCCGGTGGACTCGTCGATGCGGATCACGCCGGCATCATCCGGGGCGGCCAGCGCGGTGTTGCCGCCGACGTAGCGGTCGTACTGGTTGGTGATCCAGGACTTGTCGCACATGTTCGGGCTGGCGATCAGCTCCAGGGCGGCGGCCTTCAGCTCTTCGCCGGTAGCTGGCAGGTTGGCGCCGGCTTCCGAGGACTTGAAGGTGTCAGCCTGCAGCGCATCCTGCCACTGCGGGCGGGCATACGGGCGGTCGTAGACCGGGCCGTCGTGGGCGACGGTCTTCGGGTCCACATCCACGATGACTTCGCCATTCCAGGTGATGATCAGCCGATCGGTGTCGGTGACCTCGCCCAGCCAGGAGTACTCCACGTTCCACTTGGCCATGACGGCCTCGAACGCTTCGATGTTCTGCGGGGTGACTACGGCCATCATGCGTTCCTGGGACTCCGACATCAGGATTTCGCCCGGGGTCAGGGTGGAATCGCGCAGCAGCACGTTGGTCAGCTCGACCTGCATGCCGCCTTCGCCGTTGGAAGCCAGTTCGCTGGTGGCGCAGGAGATGCCTGCGGCGCCCAGGTCCTGGATGCCCTCGACCAGCGAGGCCTTGAACAGTTCCAGGCAGCACTCGATGAGCACCTTCTCGGCGAACGGGTCGCCCACCTGCACCGCAGGGCGCTTGGAGGGCTTGGTGTCGTCGAAGGACTCCGAGGCCAGCACCGACGCGCCGCCAATGCCGTCGCCACCGGTGCGCGCACCGAAGAGCACGACCTTGTTGCCCACGCCCGAGGCGTTGGCCAGGCGCAGATCCTCGTGGCGCAGTGCGCCCACGGCCAGTGCGTTGACCAGCGGGTTGCCCTGGTAGATCGGGTCGAAGACGGTTTCGCCGCCGATGTTCGGCAGGCCCAGCGAGTTGCCGTAGCCGCCGATGCCCGAGACCACGCCGTGCACGACGCGCTGCGAGTCCTCGTGGTCGATCGCGCCGAAACGCAGCGGATCCATCACGGCGATCGGGCGGGCGCCCATGGAGATGATGTCGCGCACGATGCCGCCGATGCCGGTAGCGGCACCCTGGTACGGCTCGACGTAGGAAGGCGAGTTGTGGGACTCGATCTTGAAGGTCACGGCCCAGCCGTCGCCCAGGTCGGTGACACCGGCGTTTTCGCCCATGCCGACCATCAGGTCCTTCTTCATTTCCGGGGTGACCTTCTGGCCGAACTGGCGCAGGTGGTTCTTGGTGGACTTGTACGAGCAGTGCTCGGACCACATGACCGAGTACATGGCCAATTCAGCGGCGGTCGGACGACGGCCCAGGATCTTCACGATCTCGGCGAACTCGTTGTCCTTCAGGCCCAGCTCTGCCCATGGCAGTTCTACATCCGGGGTGCCCGCTGCGTTATCGACGGTGTCGATATTGAATTCCTTAGTGGCTTCCTGGCTCACTTTTTGCCTCCAACAAGGTGGGTCAGAACGCTGGTGAAGAATGCCAGCCCGTCGGTGCCGCGGTGGTCCGGGCCGAAGCCGGCCTCAATGGCGTGCTCCGGGTGCGGCATCAGGCCGACAACGTTGCCGGCCTTGTTGCTCACGCCGGCGATCGAGCGGCGCGAGCCGTTCGGGTTCCAGCCCACGTAGGAGAACGCGATGCGGTTTTCAGCTTCGAGCTCGTCCAGGACCTTCTCGTCGGCCACGTACTGGCCATCCTGGTTCTTCAGCACGATGGTGATTTCCTGGCCTGCTTCGAAGCCGTTGGTCCATGCGGTCTGGTTGTTCTCCACGCGCAGCAGCTGATCGCGGCAGATGAACTTCAAGTGGTCGTTCTTGATCATCGATCCGGGCAGCAGGTGCGACTCGGTGAGGATCTGGAAACCGTTGCAGATGCCCAGCACGGGCAGCTTGGCATGGGAGTTCGCGGCATCTGCGATCTTCGCCATCATCGGTGCGAAGCGGGAGATCGCGCCGGCGCGCAGGTAGTCGCCGTAGGAGAAGCCGCCGGGGATCACCACGGCGTCGACATCCTGCAGGTCGGTGTCGGCGTGCCACAGGGACACCGCTTCGGCACCGGCTGCGCGCACGGCGCGAGCGGCGTCGCGGTCATCGAGGGTGCCCGGGAAGGTCACCACGCCGATGCGCGCTCCGGAAAGTGCAGTGCTTGGCGTTGAATAGTCGCCAATCAGGGGAAGTTCGGCGCTCATTAGTCTTCGAATACCTCGACGTTGACGACATCTTCGATCACCGGGTTGGAAAGCAGGGTTTCTGCAGCCTCGCGAGCCTGGGCGAGGATTTCTTCGGTCACCTCGCCGTCCACGGACAGTTCAAAGCGCTTGCCCTGGCGGACAGCTTCGAAGGAGGTGAAGCCTAGGCGGGGAAGAGCTCCCGCGATGGCCTTGCCCTGAGGGTCAAGGATTTCTGGCTTGAGCATGACATCTACAACGATGCGGGGCATCCGGCATATCTCCTGTTGGCGAGGTTAAGTTAAATGCCACACGGAGATGCCGTCTCACACCAGGGGGATTTGGCGCTCCGCGAGCTTGCCTTCATAGTCTACCCGTGAATGTGATGGGGAAAACGTCCCTGTGCGCGATAGCACCGATATCCTGCGGTTTAAGTCATGTGATCTTAGGCTCACGGGTTGTCGAAGCGCGCTCGACGCGTATGCTGAAACTGTGAAAAATGCTAGTCAAACCGTCTGCGCCTGCCGAGCCCTGGACGCTGTGAAGCCGTCCTACGAAAACTGCTGCAAGCCCTTGCATGACGGAAGGGAAGATGGCTCCTTGCTGCCGCAGACCGCGGAGCAGCTGATGCGCTCACGCTACAGCGCCTTCGTGCTGGGGCTGTCGCAGTATTTGCTGGCGACCTGGCATGAGAGCACGAGGCCCAAGGAACTGGACGTGGATTCGCAGATGCGCTGGACCGGCTTGGAGATCATTTCAACCCGTGCTGGCGGCGCGGCGGCCTCCCGCGGGGTGGTTGAATTCGCTGCCAACTATCGCGACGGCCGGCATGAAGCGCAGCAGCATGAGGTCAGCACCTTCGTGAAGCAGGACGGCGCCTGGTTCTACCTCGACGCCCTCTAGGACTCAGCGCTTGGCTGCGGCCTGCAGCATGGTCAGCATCTGGCTCTGTTGGCGTTCACGCGCTAGCTTGAATGCATCAGAACCGGAGTGGTCCTCCAAATGCGGGTCTGCCCCGTTGATAATCAGCAAACGCGCGATGGTGATGGCATTGGCGGTGCCCTGGCCCAGGACAATGGTTTCGTGCAGGGCCGTCCAGCCCAGGTCATTAACCTGGTCTACCGGGATATCGGTGCGGAGCAACTGGCGCACGGCCTGAACCCGGCCATTCTCGCTGGCGACGGTCAAGGCGGTCCCGCCCATGCGATTTACCGCCGTGAGGTCGGCCCCGCCGTCAATGAGAAGCTTCAGCGTTTCAACCTGGCCATTGGCGCTCGCGCGCAGGAACGGCGACTCGTAGAAGTCGTCCTTCTTGTCGGGATCCGAGCCTGCTTCGAAGAGGGTCTTGGCGATGGCAGGGTTCTTGTTGATGACTGCACGCATCAGCGCGGTGCGACCGGCCTCGTCCTGCGCGTCGAGGTCAGCTCCATCCTTGAGTGCTGACTTGACGTCCTTCAGCTTGCCTCGATTCACTGCAGCGAACAGCTGCGTGGTGGCCTTGGACATTTCGGCCGCTGAACTGGGAAGCGCCTTGATGGAGGCACCAGTGTTGGCACCCGAGGCCAGGGGCGACAGCGATGTCTTGGAGCTTTCGGGCTTGGCCGGAGTGCCGGCGGGCTGCTTGGCTGAATTGCTCGGAGTCGTGGTGGGAGCAGTGGCATTGTTCCCGGTTGGAGCCGGAAGCGGGACGCTGGAGCTTGCTGCGGCCTTGCTCGGAGCGGGCAGGGATTTTTCGGTGGCACTGCTGGAAGACGGGGCGGGAACCGGGGTGGAAGAAACTTCATGAGCCTGGGGTGAAGAAGCGGCGCAACTCGTGCAGGCGCCGATCACGGCAGCAAGGGGGAGTGCAAGCAATGCAATGCCACGGCGATGCGTGGATAGCCCGGTATGAAGTGCCATCTGTCCTTTCGCGGTTAAACAACCCTTCCCCGTATGGCTTTCGCATCATGCAGGGATTCTGCTCAGTAACTTTTGATCAATTGAGAGCTTAGCGGCCAAAGCTGAAAATTTGCGGTCAATCAGCGCCAAGATTTCTCTGTGCTCGGTGCCGGCCGATCTTCGCTAAAATCATAAGCACCATGGAATGCCTTTACTTTTCTGCCTCCCGTTGCCGCTCATGCACCTTGATGACGGTGCCTTACGCCCAGCAACTGCAATCTAAGGTGGCGGATTGCCAGCAGCTGCTGGCCGGCTTCCCGGGCCTGGAATTCCTTCCGCCCCAAGCCAGCAGCGAACAGGGCTTCCGCAACAAAGCCAAAATGGTCATTTCCGGAACCACCGGCCAGCCGACCATCGGCATCCTGGATGCCGACGGCCACGGTGTCGATCTGCGCAACTGCGGAGTCATCGCAGCACCGCTACGTGCCGTATTCCCGGTCATCGAGCAGTTCATTCATGATCTGAAGCTCATTCCCTACGACGTTCCCAAGCGCAAGGGCGAACTCAAGCATGTGATTCTCACCCTGTCGGATACCGGTTCGGTGATGGTCCGTTGGGTATTGCGCACCAAGAAGCATTTTGTGGCACTGCGTGATTCGCTGCCGCAATTCCTTGAGCAGCTTCCACGCCACAGCGTGGTGTCGGTGAACTTCTTGCCTGAGCACAAGGCAGTGCTGGAAGGCGAAGAAGAAATCATTCTTACCCGCCGAACCACCTTGGAATTCGGGCTGAACGGCGTACCGATGCACCTGCGCCCCCAGGGCTTCTTCCAGACCAACAGCGAGATCGCTGCCGCCTTGTACCGGCAGGCCCGCCAATGGATCAACGATGCCAACCCCGAAAGCGTTTGGGATCTGTACAGCGGGGTGGGTGGTTTCGCACTGCATTGCGCTACCGAGGACCGTACCGTGTACGGCATCGAGACCAGCGGGGAAGCCGTTGAATCGGCAAAGACCAGCGCCAAGACCATGGAGCTGGATGACATCCATTTCAGGGTCCAAGACGCAACCGAATTCGCGCTGGGTGCCGGCTGGGCGCCAGAGGCGGTAATCGTGAATCCTCCGCGCCGCGGTATCTCCGCAGAGCTATCGAAGTGGCTGAACGAGTCCGATGTCCAGCACATCATTTACTCCAGCTGCAACGCGAAGTCACTGGCCAGGGACCTGGAGCGTTTGGAGAACTACGCTCCGCAGCAGGCTCGCGTCATGGACATGTTCCCGCAGACCAGCCACTACGAAGTCATCGTGAAGCTGGAGCGCAAGGCCGCCTAGCGATCCAGGGTTGCGGTGCGTCGGTCAAGGCGGCCGACAATCTCGTCAACGATGTGCGGGTCGATATTCGGTTCGCGGCGGGCCTTGAGCAGCTCGTCGCGGGCGGCTTCCAGGGCGATGGCCTGGATCGAATCGGCCTTGGCGATCACCGCGCGAATCTGCGTGTACTTTTCGTCCGAGATCGCATCGTGCGGATCCGGGTCCTTGGCCAGGATGGTATGCAGCGAGTTCATGCGCCGGCGCACTGCCTGCTGGTAATTCTCCGGCAGCTCTTCGAGCTGCACGTTCTTGCGCAGCGCCGCCAGTGCGACAGCCTCGGCGCGGCGGGCCAGGGCCCGGCGGGCACGCTTGGCATCTTGCTCGTTGTTGCGCAGCTTCAGCACGCGCATCAGCGCTGGCAAGGTCAGGCCCGGGAGCACCAAAGTGCACAGCAAGACGGAGCAAGCGGCGACCACCACGAAGTTGCGTCCCTCGATGGCCGATCCATCCGCTGCGACCTTGGGCAGTGCCAGGGCCAAGGCCAAAGTCGCCAGCCCGCGCATGCCGCACCAAGTGAGCACCAGCGCATCCTTGCGCGCAGGAATCTTGGGCTTGCTGCGGTTGGGCAGGTAGTAGGTCGCCAGCATCCACAGCGCACGCACTGCGATGACCACGAAGCAGATCGCGGCGATGCCCGGGATGAAGCCGATCAGGTTGCTGCCTTCCTCCTGGATCACCTGGTTCATCTCGATGCCCATCAAGCCGAAAGCCAGGCCGGTGGCCAGCAGCTCGAGCACTTCCCAGAAGGATTGCCGGGTTAGGCGTTCGGCAGAGTCCTGGGGGCGGTCCCGCCGCACCATTTCAAGGGCCGTCACCACCACTGCGATGACCCCTGAAATATGCAGCTCCTCCGCAATCATGTAGACCGCATAAGGTGCCACCAAGGTGGCCGCGCAACGCGCTGCCAGGTTGGGAACGAAGCGGTTCAAGGCGCCGATGGCCCAGCCCATGGCCAGACCCAGGACTACCGCCCCTGCGGCACCGAGCAGGAACTGCGGAATGATTTCGAGTCCGACTTCCGAGCCATTCAGGGTTGCCTGGACGGCCAACTGGAAGATCACGATGGCCATTGCGTCGTTGAACAGGCCCTCGGTTTCCAGCAGGGACGTCAGGCGCCGCGGCATTTTCACCTTGGTGGCAATTGCATCCACCGCGACCGGGTCAGGCGGGGCCACTACTGCGCCCAACGCCAATGCCAGCGGAATGGAAGCGATGGGGGAGAAGGCCAGCGCGGTAGCGGCCACGGTGCCTGCTGTCACCACGATGAGCACCACGGCCAGCCGGATCAGGGCCTTCCAGCGGAAGCGGAACACCGACCAACTGCTGCGCTGGGCCGTAGCGAAAAGCAAAGGCGGCAAGAAGATCGGCAGGATCAGCTCGGGCTCAATATGCATTTCGGGCATGAACGGCAAGAAACCTGCCAGCGTCGCGAAAATCAGCATCAAGATCGGGTAGGGCAATTTAATGCGTTCCCCGATGCCGACAATCAGGATCGTGGCGAATAGCAGCGCGATAACCAGCAGGAAAAACTCCATAGTCTTACTATTCTAGTTTCTCCGCGCAGTTATTCAGGGGTTATCGACTCATGTTTTCACGGAACCGAGTAGAAACGAGGCGGCATCCCAACGATCGATGGCGCAGCCGTTATGCCGGGAAAAGCTCGTATTCACCGTCTCGCCGTGCAGGGTTCCGCTTATTTCGGCCCGTTGCGGTCCACCGTATATTTCGGTGCAGATTTCCTGGGGATCAACTTCTCCGGCAATGGCACCGGGTTCAAGCTCGAGCTGCAAGCAAGCTTTGGATGCGTTCGGCAATGTGCTGGATTCAGCGGCTTGTTCGCCGGTGCATTCCAGGGAGTACTGCTGTGAAATTTCGCTGCCGTCATCGCGAATGGTGATTTCCAATTGGGTCTGCGGCCCCTGTCCGATGCTGGTGGCGCAGGAAGCCAGCGAGAGGCTCACGCAGCCGAGCGCGATACCGGCCGGAATCAGGCGAAGGCCCCGTGCAGTAACCATGGATCAATCTTGCCTGCGGCCGCGAATAAGTTCTAGTCTTCCGGGAAGATTGGCAGGTTGTTGGCGACTTCCAGCAATTGATTGCGCAGCGAGTCGGCACGCTGGGCAAATTCCTTTTGCAATCTCACGTACGCGGCCTTGCCCTCGGGAGTTTCAATGCGGATGGGTTCATGGCCCCAATCGCCCAGATCATAGGGGGACGCCTGCATATCCATGGTGCGAATGTCCCAGGCGAGCTCGAAGCAGTCCATGACCAAGTCGCTTGGCACCGCAGGGGAGAGCTTATAGGCCCACTTGTACAGATCCATGTTGGCGTGCAGGCAACCGGGCTGTTCCAGGTCGCGCTGGGTTTCCCTGGTCGGCTGCAGCTCGTTGAGCTCGATCGCCTGGGGAGTGTAGAAGCGGAATGCATCGAAGTGGGTGCAACGGATCTTGTGTGTTTCCACCACTTCGTCGGTTCCCTGCGCACCCAAGCGCAGCGGGAGGTATTCATGGCGGATGCCGTTGGCCTCGGATTTGTAGGCCATCGCCCATTCATGCAGGCCGAAGCAGGAGAAGTTTCCTGGCCGCTGCGCGGTGCCGGCCAGAATGATGCGGGCGAACTCGATGGCCCGGGCACGCGCCTTGCCGAATGCCTCCGCATCGAAGTGGTATCCCGTACCGTGGCCGGTTTGGACTCTGCGGTAGAACTTCCACTCGCCGCGTTCTTGGGCCGCGTCTCCGGCTAGAACCACGTTCATCCCTGGATGCCAGCGGTAGAGCTGGCCCGGCTTTTGCGTGTAATAGGTGAACAGGAAGTCCTCGATGGGATGCTTCTTGCCCTTCATCCGCCGTTCCACGAAAGGTTCGCCAAAGGCCCGAGCCCGTGCTTCATGCTCAGCGGCATGCGGCATCCACTGCGAGGGTTCCAAAATGGCGGCGGTCAGAGGCATACTTCTAATTATTCAATTCATGGGCCGATGAAACCAGTTTGGTACGCCAACTCACACTTCTCGCAAAGGGGTACGCCATGGAAATCCTGCCTCCCTGGGAACCGCCAATGAGCGGCTCCGACCAGCAGCATCTGTTCGGGATGCTTGACAGGCTGCGCGCCACTTTCAGATACAAGGCCGACGGGCTGGACATCGAACAGCTGGCAACCAAGTTGCCCAGCAGCCAGCTCAGCCTGGGCGGATTGCTCCAGCATCTTGCCCTTGTCGAAGATGAGAAATTCACCTACTTCATTGCCGGGCAACGACCTGAAGTCCTCCTTGGGTTCACTGCCAACGGGCGCGAGCACTTCGTGGTTGATCTGGAAGAGGATCCGGAGAATCTTTATCAACGCTACGACCGGGCCGTGGCCAAAAGCCGAGGAATCCAGCAGTCCGTTATCGAGGAAAGGAAGCTGGACACGGGCTCGGGGTTGGCCTTCGAAGGCAAGCATGCGTCGATACGCAGAATCATCTGCGACCTGATTGAAGAGTATGGGCGGCATGCAGGGCATGCGGATCTCTTGCGTGAAGCCATCGACGGGCGGGTGGGCGAGGATCCTCCCTTCGACTATCTTCCTGCATGGTATGCCTAGCTTTCTGGTTGCATTGGCAGCCGCTTCGGGCAACAGCCGGTCCGTTAGTTGTCCGCAATCAAGCTCTGTCCAGAAGTTCTTGTTCCTGCTCCAAGTCTGCCGGGATAGCGTGCTGCAGGAAACCGAGGGATTCATTGCGGCGCCGGACCAGACATTGCGACGGAATCCAGCAATTTCCCATCCTCGGGAACCGGCCTGCCTGAAGCCTCTAGGATGGGGCCATGAACACTGAGCGCTCCAGCCAACTTCCGGCATCTGCATCCGTTGTCTTTGACTGGTTCTCGCGACCCGGGGCCATGCAGCGGCTCTTGCCACCGTGGCTTCCGCTGAAGGTCATTGAAGAAGCCGGTTCGCTGAAGGACGGGACGGCCGTGCTGGGCCTTCCCGGCGGAGTGCTGTGGAATGCCAAGCACCAGCCTGAGGGGTTCGCGGAGAACCGCAGTTTCGTCGACCAGCTTGAACCCGAAGGGGTTCGCGGCCTTCCTGCCCGGGTGGTGCAGTGGCGGCATGAGCATTACTTCGAGCCCGCGGGCGCGCAGTGCACGACCGTGGGTGACTGCATCCAGTCGAATATGCCAGGACGGCAGATCGAATCGATGCTTGCATACCGCCACCGCCAGCTGGCAGACGATTTTGCCGCACACCAGCGGGCGGCGCAGGCCGGGTTGAAGCCGCTGGTGATAGCGCTGACCGGTTCAAGCGGATTAGTCGGACAGGCTTTGTGCGCCTTCTTGTCCACCGGCGGGCACCGGGTCGTCAAGCTCGTGCGGCACGAGCCGGAATCGGCAAGCGAACGGCGCTGGAATCCGCTGGATCCTGACCCGGGCCTGCTCGATGGCTGCGACGCGGTCATCCATTTGGCCGGAGCCAGCATCTTCGGCCGGTTCAGCCAAGCGCATCGGCAGGCAATTCTCTCCAGCCGCATCGAACCGACCCGATCCCTTGCCCTGCTGGCGTCACGTTCAGGTGTCCGGACCTTCATCAGCGCTTCGGCCATCGGATTCTACGGTGCTTCAGCCGGACCGCACCCATTGGACGAGACCGATTCCCCGCGGGCCGGGACTCCGGATTTCCTGGCTGACGTGGTGGACCGCTGGGAACGTGCGGCGAATGCCGGGGACAGCGGCATGCGCCGGGTGCAGATCAGGACCGGTATCGTGCTGAGCCCCAAAGGCGGGATGCTCGCCGTTTTGCGTCCTGTATTCTCCGCAGGCCTGGGCGGTCCCCTTGCAGGGGGAAAGCAGATGCTTTCGTGGATCGGGCTTGATGACCTGCTGGACATCTACCATCGCGCGCTCTGGGATTCGCAATTGGCAGGTCCGGTCAATGCGGTGGCACCGCAGCCGGTGAGCAACGCCGAATTCACCAGGGCCTTGGCGCGCGCAGTGCGGCGGCCTGCCATCATTCCGGTTCCTGCCGCGGCTCCCAAATTGCTGCTGGGAGCCGAAGGGTCCCACCTTCTGGCCATGGCCGATCAGAAAATTGTCCCGCGCAAATTGCTCGATGCCGGTCATCAGTTCCGCAATGAGCGCATTGAGCTGGAACTGGCTCATAGCCTGGGCAGTCGTTAGGGGTCGGCGACGCCCGCTGGCGATTAGGAGGCAAAGCAATTATTGTTAGCTTGGCTAGATAAAAGCTAATCTAGGTAATTGCTTGCGACTGCCAGCTCCGGGGAATTTTGCCCATGGCGGCAGTTGCCCGAGAAGAAAGCGTGGACGATCCCGATGGGAAACATGCAGGTAGCGCCGTTTGATGCAGTTGTGCTGATGTCCTTTGGCGGGCCGGAAAAGCCCGAAGATGTTCTGCCCTTCCTGCAAAACGTTACCCGGGGACGAGGGATTCCGGACGAGCGCCTTGAAGAGGTGGGCGAGCACTACTACATGTTCGGCGGAAAATCTCCGATCAATGAGCAGAACCAGGCTTTGCAGCAAGCCGTTCAAGAGGAATTCGCAGCCCGCGGCATCGATACGCCACTGCTCTGGGGGAACCGGAATTGGGAACCGTACCTCACCGAAGTGGTCGGAAACCATGCGCGCAGGCACGGCTCGAGAAGGTTCCTGGCCATCGATACGTCGGCCTACTCCTCATATTCCTCGTGCCGGCAATACCGTGAGGATTTCGCCGGAACTGTGGCGGCACTGCAAGAAGAGGGCCTCGAGGTGGTGATCGATAAAGTCCGGCAGTACTACAATCATCCGGGATTCGCTCATGCGCAGTTGGACTGCGTGCGGAAGGGATTGAAGGAATTCAAGCAGCTCGTCGGCGGCCTGGACCGCAACCGGCACAAGATCCTATATGTCACCCATTCGATCCCTACTGCGATGCAAGAATCATCGCAGAAGTTCACCGCCGGCTACCAGCGGCAGCATGAGGAGCTCATGGCCTGGATTGGCGGGGAACTAGCTGGTGAGGAGCAGCTGGATGCCGAACTGGTGTACTGCTCCCGTTCTGGATCCATGCACACTCCCTGGTTGGAACCGGACATCAATGACCGCATGCGCGAGCTTGCGGAAACTGGAACTGAGGGCGTTCTGGTTGTACCCCTCGGATTCGTTTCGGACCACATGGAGGTCAAATTCGATCTGGATACCGAAGCGGCAGATACCGCGCGCGAGTTGGGGATGGCGTTTCTCCGTGCCGGCAGTGTTGGCACCTCACCGTCGTTTGTCAGCGGCTTGGTCGATCTGGTCCTGGAACGGGCAGCGCAAGTGCGTGGCGAGCAGCCGGAGTCATCGACCATCGCCGGAAGCAAAGCGCTGGGCCCGGGCAGTGGCGCCTGCTCCCTGAATTGCTGTGAAGGCACTACTAGGAAAAATACCGTTCCGAATTGGAGCGCCGGCATGCCTGCAAGCTAGGCCGGCAGCAGGCTGGTGGCCGATCCCGGGAATCCTTTTTCGCCGGCCATCACGGTTGGCCGGCGAATCAGCGAAGCTGGACCGGTTGCGGATAGATGCCGGAATCCGTGCGATCCGGATGAAGGAACCGGGTGGAGCTTTGGGGACTGCGATGAATGAATCCTGTCCACCGGATCCGTATTCACTGCTCGCGCGGCCAGCGGACACTTGCGGCAAGGAGCAGTGGCGTCCTAAGTGCTTTCGTCGTCAAAAGGGGCCGGACCGGAGGGTTCTGGCGGTGATGATGAACTCCTGGTCTCGGGTCCCCTTGAGCGGGCAGAATCCGGGAATCCTTGGGCAGGCGGCTCTTCGAGTTGATCTCGCAGCGCTTCGCTGATGATCCTTCGAGGATCATATTGCCGCGGATCGAACTTCTTCAGATCCATGTCCGCGAAATCCTCGCCAAGCTCCTCGCGGAGTTGTTCCTGGGCACCAGAGGCGAGTCGGCGCAACTCGCGAATCAGCGTGGCTAGTTTCCTTGCGTAGTCCGGCAATTTTTCAGGTCCGAGCAGCACGGCCGCCAAAATGGCCAGCACGATGAATTCATTGCCATTGATGCCTGCAATGCTCACTGTGAATCACCTCGCTGCAAGGGACGCGGTCAAACGGAATTGGCAGGTGCAGCCCAGCCGGAATACGAAGGCCAACAGCCGCGGGCAAACGGAGATTCGCCTGGCAGCCATCGCGGCATGGCAGGATTTTCCGGTGGCGCGGCCTGCCCTTGGGGCCGGCTCAGCCGCAGAGTTTCTGGTCTGCTTTGCGGCTGTTCACCTTGACGGGCTGCTTTTCTGGCCGCCCCAGGTTTGGGTAATCCTGGCCCAGGATCAATTCGATGCTTTCGACATCGGCGACTGTTGCCTCGATGTCGAGATCGACTGCCTTGGCGAATGCGTCGGCTGTTTTCCTGGCTGCATCAGTATCCGGAATCAGCAGCCGTGTTTGCGCCTGCAAGGACGCCGCGGTAGTGATTGAAGTGACGGTGAAGCCTTGCTCCGTGGCTTCGTTGGCGAATTTGCCGGCCAGTCCGCTCACTCGCGCTGCGTTGGCTATGCTGACAGGAAGCTGCCGGGCGGAGGTTTTCGCCGTGGCAGTTTCTCCTGCATCGGATTCGGAGCCGGATTCGGACTCGGAATCCGGATTCACCGGGATGTCTTGCTTGATGCGTTCAAAGATGAGGGTCGCGTCGGGAGCCGGGACAACCCGGTTGGCGTTTGATGGTGCAGGCTGGGTCGGCATGGTCATGAAGGTGATCTTGTCCGTGGGAACGTCCTTGACCCGCGCAGCCAATCCTGCAAGTTCCGGTAGCGAACTCAGTTCCGGGTCAACGGTCATCGAGGAGGTAATCGCGTCAAGGAAAGAGTAGAGCCGGTCCGGGCGTGCGAGAACTTCCTTGCTGGTGGCACGCTGGACTATTGCGGACATGACCTTCTGCTGGTTTCCGAGCCGAGCGAGGTCGCTTCCATCGCCAACGGCATGGCGGGTCCTGGCCAGGGCAAGCGCATCGGTTCCGTCCAGCTCCTGCAGCCCGGCTGGAAGATCCAGGTTCGCTTTCGGATCGGTCATTGGCTGGGCCAGGCACACGCTGACTCCGTCGAGTGCGTCGATGATTGAAATGAATCCCTCGAAATCCACCTCAATGAAGTGGTTCAGGTGAACTCCGGTGAGCGTTTCCACCGCGGCGACAGAGCATGCGGGACCGTAATTCAGCGCAGAATTGATCATGCCGTATCCTCCGGCATAGGCGCCGGACCCGGTATCCGCGCAGGCCGGGCGCTGCAATACGGTATCGCGTGGGATCTGGACCGCCTCGATGCGCTCGTTGCCTGGCGACAAGTGGACAAGCAGCATGGAATCGCTGCGTCGGGAACCGTTATCCGTGCCGAAGCCGGTGGAGCTGAAATCCCGGCTATCGGAACCGAGCACCAGCAGATTCAGGCCTTCGCTGGAGTCCGGGACATCCGCTTCAGACGCCCTGAGCGCCGAGACGGAAATATTTCCCTGCAGGCGCAGGAAGGCAATGCTGGTCGGCACAACTACTGCTAGCACCAGCGCCGCTGCAATGATGGCAGCTACCCGGCGCCGCGGCCGTTTGGAACTACGCCTGGCAGAGGAAGGTGTTCGTTGGGAATTCACGATCTTGCTCTCCTTGGTAGGACCATGGCCGGATTACCCATCAAGCTGACCACGTGGAACGCCGCTGGAACCAATAGCATGATTGATTAGAGCCATGCATGCAGCGCATGAAAGGCCGATTTCGCGCGCAGGTTCAGGAGAGCGGAAACCGCCTGGAGATCTCTGTCTCAGAGGTATTCGAGGAATTCGCCCAGCGCCGGATTGCGGTATTCTTCGCGGCGGTAGATGACGCCCAGGGGCCTGCTGGCTGGCAAGCTCAGCGGGACCTGCTTGCCGCCGAAGATCACTGCGGTGCTGGCCATGATCCGTGGAACCAAGGTGATGCCGCCGGCGGCGATGCCCAGATGGACCAATGCGTCGCGTTGCGTTGTGGTGATGAGCCGCGGAGCGGTGGCCTTCAAGCTCCGGTAAACTTCGTCGGTGATCTTGCGAATCGACGTGCCCTGGGGGAGGGTGGCCAGAGTCAGGGAATTGAGCAATTCAGTGCTTAGCCCAGTGTCCGGGTCCACCTCGGTATCCTCGGATACGACCGCCGAGAATTGCTGATCGCGCAGGGATTTGCCGATGAGGTCCGCGGGGATGCGCTCGTTCACGCCAAAAGCCACATCGGCGCGATTCAGGCGAAGCGCATCGGCAAGCTGCTCGTCGTCCTCCACGCTCAGGATCTCTATCCGGACACCGGGGTGCTGGCGATGGAAGGGGCCGATGTATTCGGGCATGATTCCTCCAACCAGGGAAGGCAACCCCGCGATGCGCAGGGATCCGGTGGCCAATGCACGCGTGGAAGAGGCAATGGTTCCGATCGCGGCGACTTCACGCAGTGCGCGGCGGCCGGCAGGAATGATGCTCCGGCCAACCTCGGTCAGCACCATGTCCCTTCCAGCGGCCCGGAACACGGGCATGCCAAGAGTGCGCTCCAACGCACTAATGCGCCGGGACAAGGAGGGCTGGGAGATACCAAGGATATCCGCGGCGGCGGTGAAGGAACCATAGTCCACAATCATGACAACCGCTTCGAGCTGGGCCAGGGAGATGCTGTTGTCCAGAGGTTCTCTTTCCATGCGCTGGAGCCTTCCTTTGCGTCGGGAGAAGACGGTCGAATTCGCGGTGTGGCCCAGTGGCGTGTCCATCCGGTCCAGGGGAAGCACGCGCTGTGCACGTCTTGCCCTGCCTCCAGTTTTTCACGGGAAACTGTGCTTGCTGAACCGGCGCCCTGTGCAGACCGTCAATGGCTGGCGGGAAGAAGCAACTGGGTGCTCGAATAGCTGCATGCGGCAGCCTCCGGCGGGCTGCCAACAGGGTCAGCCCGGGTTAAACACCGGACTCCGTGCCACCCGCTTGGAAATGTCCGGGTGGCACGGAGCCTGGCTGACGACGGACCTTTGGTCCTGGGGCGTTAGCCCATGTGGATGACACCAAGGAGCATGCCCGAAGCGAGCATGACCAAGGAGACCACCAACGCACGCCACAGCACCTTTTTGTGGTGATCGCCCAAGTCCACACGAGAGAGCGACACCAGCAGCAAGATGGCTGGAACGAGCGGAGACTGCATGTGCACTGGCTGTCCGGTGATGGAGGCGCGAGCCATATCCACCGCTGGTACACCGAAATGCGCGCCGGCTTCGGCGAGAACTGGCAAGACACCGAAGTAGAAGGCGTCATTGCTCATCAGGAAGGTAGCTGGAATCGAAATCAGCCCGGTCAGTACTGCCATGTATGGACCCATGGAGGTAGGAATGACATCCACCAGCCACTGGCTCATGGCATCAACCATGCCGGTGCCGGAGAGCACGCCGGTGAGCACTGCCGCGGCGAGCACCATGGAGACCACGGCAATGATTTCGCTGGAGTGCGCGGCGATCATCTTCACCTGGTCGGAGACCTTGGGGAAGTTGACGATCAAGGCGATCGCGGTACCCACCATGAACAGGTAGGGCAACGGAGTGACATCGACTACCAGCAGCACCATGATGGCGACGGTCAGTGCCAGGTTGAAGTAGAAGGTCTTGGGGCGCAGGGTCTCGCGATCCGGATCCAGGACGGTGCCGTCCAAGGTGGAAGCTTCGGTGCCATCGCCCTTGCGAGCCACGGATTCCAGTACGGCCAGGTTGCCTCCGGCAGGGGAAGTGCCAGCAGGGCTCTTTCCTCCGGTTGGGGTGGAAACGTTGCCGCCACCGAGTTCGGTGCCCCAGATTTCCGGACGCTCGCGCTGCAAGCGGCGGCGTTCGGATACGCCCATCTGCCATGCGAACAGGGCAATGACAATGAGGGAAATTCCCAGCGCAGGGAGCATCGGCACGAAGATTTCCGAGGCGTCAACGCCAAGTGCCGCTGCCGCGCGGGCCGTTGGGCCGCCCCAGGGAACGATGTTCAGCGTGCCATTGGTCAGGCCTGCAACACAGGTCAGGACCACAGGGCTCATGCCCAGGCGCTGGTAGATCGGCAGCAGAGCCGCGGTAACCACAATGAAGGTGGTCGAGCCATCGCCATCGAGGGAAATTACGCCGGTGAGCAGCGAAGTGCCCATGACGACCTTGGCGGGGTCGTTGCCCACTAGCTTCTGGATGCCGGAGACCAATCGGTCGAACAAGCCGACGTCGATCATGATGCCGAAGTACATGATGGCGAACATCAGCAGGGCTGCGGTACTGGACATGTCCTTGACCGCGTCCATGACCATGTCGCCAAGGCCGAATCCAGCACCGGTGAACAAGCCGAAGATGGTTGGAACCAGAATCAATGCCAGCAGCGGCGTCATGCGTTTTGTCATGATCAGCACCATGAAGGTGGCGACCATGAGGAATCCGAGTACAACGAGCATTGACCCGACCTCCATTTCAGTGTGAGTGAATCCTTAGTCCCCACAAGCTAGGAGGGGCACCCATTCAAGGTACGTGTCGGTGCTCACTTTGCGCGTCTTGTGCTTATTGTTGAAGGCTTAAGTTCTTTGCCAACTTTTTGCTCATTAAAATCACGAGAGTGGAAAGATGGGTTTATGCTGGGTGGCATGTTCCGTTCTGGCGCCGGCACCCGGCATTTCGCATCACGCATCATGCGGCTTCAATTTCTGGTCGTAGGTGTTCTGATTGTTCTCGTTACCGCCGGAACGCTTTTCGCCAGCTATGACCGCGTCTATTCAAAAGCCGAAGATACCTCGCTGACCATAGCTCGTTCGGTGGCCGTCTTGCCGGAAGTAGTTGAGCAGGTCTCGCACTATGCAAAGCTGGACGAGCTGGATGCCAAGGCGCTCGCCGATGGAAAACTGCAGCAACTGGCAGGCGCTGTCATTGGGCAAGAGCAAGCGTATTTCGTGGTGATTACCGAGGACCGCGGACTGCGCTTGAGCCATCCGAACCCCGAGGAACTGGGCCAAATGGTTTCTACTGACCCGGTGGCGCTGGAAGGCATTGAAGCGGTCTCCCGGGAACACGGAACCCTTGGTGAATCGGTGCGCGCCAAGGTCCCGGTCTACAGTAACGCGGGTGCGGTCATCGGAGAGGTTTCCGTGGGCGTGACCACTGACTCCTTGACCGGGGCACTGCTTGGGTCCTTCGCCTGGATTGTATTGCTTGCGGTGATTTGCGCAGCCTTGGCAGTGCTTGCCGGACGAGTCACCGTACGCCGTTTGAAGCGCCAGACCCTTGGGCTGGAACCGGCCGAAATTGCCCAGCTTGTCAGGGACCAGCAGGCCGTGCTCTACGGTGTTACCGAAGGTGTCATGGGCATTGGCGCCGATAGCCGGATTACCGTGCGCAACAGGGCCGCCAGGCAATTGCTGGGACTGCCGCACCGCACCGAATTGGAAGACGTGGTCGGCCGCCACTTTGAATCCGCTGGTTTGGATCACCGGCTGGTCAGGGCGATCAAGGAATGCGACCCGGCACCGGTGCGCTTTGCGGCCAATGGCAACTCGCTCATAGCCCGCGTGACCAAGGTCGACCGTGACGGAGTGGACCTCGGACTGGTCGTGCTGCTCCATGATGTCACCACCCTTGAAGCGCTGGGCACCAAACTCGATGCAGTCCAGGACATGGCCGATGCGCTGCGCGCCCAGCGCCATGAATTCGCCAACCGGATGCACGCAGTCCTCGGGCTGATCAACTTGGGCAAGATCGAACAGGCAGAAGACTACCTGCGTGAGGTGATGGAATCCGGGCCGAAGATCGCTCAGGTTCCCGGGCTGGAGGCCATCCAGGACGCTTACCTCTCGGCGTTTATTTCGGCGAAGGCGGTGCGCGCCCACGAACAAGGCATAGAACTGAGAGTGTCTGCCCAATCCATGCTTTTCGGACACATCGCCTCGGCCCACGATGCCCAAGACGCCACCGCAGTCCTGGGGAATCTGCTGGATAACGCCTTCACTGCAGCTCTTTGCACAGATGCAGAACCCTGGGTGGAAATCGACTTGCTCTCCGAAGGGAACACCTTGCACATAGCCGTGGCCGATTCTGGACCCGGCATTACCACCGACGAGGATATCTTCACCCGGGACGTCAGCACCGGATCCCATCTGGGCGGTGATCATGGCCATGGCGTCGGATTGCCGCTGATCAGACGGCTCGCCCAAGCCCGCAGCGGGGACGTCTGGATAGCGGACCGCGGGACGGATGGTTCCGGGGCAGTTATCGCAGCAAGATTGCCGGCCGTACTGGTCGAGCCAGCCAATACGGAAAACGACGAGATTGAAGGAGCGCAACATTGAGCGAGAATTCCAGCGGCAACTACCGGGTGCTAATTGTCGATGACGATTTCCGGGTAGGAGAGCTGCACGCTGAGATGGTCAACGCCATTCCCGGGTTCCAGGCCCTGGAGCCTGTGCAGGATCCGCGTGTTGTGCCCAAAATGGTGCAGAGCCTGAAACCTGATTTGGTATTGCTGGATCTCTACCTGCCGCATGTCAGTGGAATCGAGCTGCTGAGAGAACTCGATGTTGATGCGATCATGATTTCCGCGGCGATTGAACCGAAGAACATTGACAAAGCGTTGCGCTCGGGCGCACTGGCGTTCATCATCAAGCCCTTTGAGGCCAAGACCCTGGCCGCCAAGCTCAAAGGCTGGGCTCGCTATCGTCGCCAATTGACCGGGACCGCGGAGTTCAACCAGCAGGGCGTGGACCGGTTGTACCGGGCGCTCCAAGGGGGCGAAGAAACCAACGCATCGGTGGGTGCCGCCCCCACCGAACAGGCAGTTCTTTCCTGCGTCAAGGATGCTACCGAACCCATGAGCGTCGCCGAGGTCGCGGAGGCAATTGGGGTTGCCCGTGCGACAGCGCAACGGTATTTGGCGGCGCTGGTGGCCAATGAATCCCTGGAGCTGCAGCTTGGATACGGAACTCGTGGCCGTCCCGAGCACCGTTACGTGGCACGCTAGCGGCTCGGCCTCCTAGGTTGCGTCCCAGACCTTTCGGTAGAACGACGCCTTCCGCTCATCGGGTTCGATTCCGTACCCGGCGTAGACATGTTGTTCGAAACCAGGCCCGTAATTCCACTCGGTGCTCCATGCGGCAACGGCGAGATCCGCCCAGCGGTCTCCAAGACCCAATTTCCCCATATCCACATGCGCGCTGAAATCATGGCTGTCGGTGATGATCGTGTTGGGCAGGCAAGCATCGCCATGGCAGACCACGAGATCAAGCTCCGGGACTTCAGCCAGCAAAGCAGCTTGCTCCCGGGCAGGCAGGTGCTGGATGCGGGATTCCAGATCCCAGCTGAAGGGGCACTGGTCGACCGGCAGCCGATCGTGCAGGTGGCGCAGACCGGCGCCCACTGCAAACGCGGATCGCGCCGGATCGCTTTTGCCAAGCTCGCTGACTGCACTGTGCCCGGGCAATGCTGCCGTGACGAGCAGCTGGCCGCCAGCATGCTGTCCGCAGCTGAGCACTTCGGGGACTCTGATGAATTCTCCCGCCCACCGCATGCGCAGGGCTTCAGCCAGGAGATCGCCGTCCTCTTCGGGAGGGCATCCCGGCGACCACTTGGCGAAGCGCATCGGCTCGCCCTGCCCAAGCCGGTATGTTATCCCGCCAAATGCGTTCTGCCAGATACCCTCGATTTCCGCCTGGCCGGCTGCAGTGCGCACAGCTGGAGGAACTGGGTGGCCAGCCGACGGCGGGCCAGAAATGACTTGAGGTGAACTCATTTTTCTAGTCTGCCAGTAATGGGCGTGCTTTGGAGTTCAGGATCTCTGGATTCGTGGTGTGGACTGGACACGAACGATTTCTCTTGGTGTTCATCTGGGCTCAAGGAAATGGCTGATCAAGTCGTGAACACTGAATCCCATGAATAATATTTCGCGACGCAAATTGCTCACCGGCGCCATTGGCGCAGGTGCTTTGACCTTGGTTGGGCCCACTGGAACAGCGCTGGCTTCCAGCAGTCCCCGACTCGTGCGTTCCCGCCTGGGATTGACCAGCGGATTTTCCATGGGGGATGTCTCTGCCAGCAATGCCGTACTCTGGGCTCGCAGCTCCGGGGAAGGCCGCTTGCGCGCGCAGCTGCGTGCGGTGGACGAAGCGGGGGAAATCATCCGCGGCCGTGGATCCTTCGCCAAGACTTTGCGCGGTGCCTACGCCCGCGAGGCCACTGACTTCACTGCAAAGATCAATGCCGAGCATCTGCCTGCCGGTACCCGTTTCGCGGTCAGCATCGGTTTCGAGGACGATAACGGCACCCTTGGCGAGACTCAGAACGGCTGGTTCAGCACCGCACCGGCGTTGACCGGTCGCCGCAACCACGACGCCTCCCGTGCCCAGAGTTTTGTGTGGTCCGGCGACACCGCTGGCCAGGGCTGGGGCATCAACGAAGAAATCGGTGGCATGCGCGCCTACGCGGCCATGCATGCAACCAAGCCGGACTTCTTCGTGCACAGCGGCGACACCATCTACGCCGACGGCCCGATTGCCGCAGAAGTTGTGGAACCGGACGGCCAGATCTGGCGCAACTTGGTCACCGAGGAAGTCTCCAAGGTGGCCGAAACCCTGGCCGAGTACCGTGGGCGGCACCGCTACAACCTGATGGACCGCAACGTGCGTGCCATGTATTCCGAGGTTCCGGTGATTGCCCAGTGGGATGACCACGAGACCCATAATAACTGGTGGCCGGGTGAGGTCATCGAAGATGAGCGCTACACGGTGCGCGATATCAACACCCTTGCCGCCCGCGGCCGCCAGGCCTGGCAGGAATACCAGCCGATCGCCGACCCGCGCGCCATGCGCGCAGGCACCGGATTCGAGGCAGCACGCATCTACCGCAAAATCTCGCGTGGTCCAGCAATGGACCTGTTCGCATTGGACATGCGCAGCTACAAGTCCGAGAACACCGCCGGAATGGAAGAGAAGTCCACTTCAATTCTCGGCGAAGAGCAGCTGAATTGGCTAGTCGATTCCTTGGCCAAGTCCAAGGCAACCTGGAAAGTCATTCTCAACGACCTGCCGCTGGGCATCATTGTTCCGGACGGCAAGGCGCAGGAATCAATTTCCAACGCAGACCACGGCGCACCACTAGGCCGCGAGCTGGAACTTGCCCGCCTGCTCAAGGCCATTAAGGACCGCGGCATCAAGAATGTCGTCTTCCTGACCGCGGATGTGCACTATTGCGCGGCGCACCACTACTCTCCAGAGCGTGCAGCCTTCAGCGAGTTCAATGAGTTCTGGGAATTCGTGGCCGGTCCAGTCAATGCCGGTTCCTTCGGGCCGAACCAAATGGATGGCACTTTCGGACCACGCGTGGACTTCTCGCTGTCTGGCAGCACCAACCAGTCGCCGCGCGATGGCAAGGGCCAGTTCTTCGGCCACGTCGACCTCGATGAGCAGGACCTGTTCACCGTCACGCTGCGCAATGGCTTGGGCGAAATCGTCTACACCAAGACGCTGGAACCGAATAAATAGCAGTTAATTGGGAGAACGCCTGCGAAACAGTAATTGTTTCGCAGGCGTTCTCCTTTTCAGCTTGTCGGCGCTTAGCGGCCGGTGCCGCCGTAGACGGTGGCTTCCACGTCGGTATCCAGATCGAACGCGGTGTGGATAGCGCGTACTGCATCGTTGAGCTTGTCGGCGTCGGTGACCACGGAGATGCGGATCTCTGAAGTGGAGATCATGTCCACGTTCACGCCCGCGCGGTGCAATGCCTCGAAGAAGGTGAAGGAGACTCCTGGATTCGAGCGCATTCCGGCACCGATCAGCGAGAGCTTGCCAACCTCGTCATTGTGCTCGATTTCCTCGAAACCGATCTCCGGCTTCGCGGTGTTCAGTGCTTCAAGCACATGCTTGGTCTCGGTCATCGGCAGGGTGAAGGAGATATCGGTGGCACCCGAACCGCGGGTCGAGATGTTCTGCACAATCATGTCGATATTGGCCTGCGCAGCGGCGATAACCCCGAAAATCTGTGCTGCTTTGCCGGGGATGTCCGGAACGCCAATGATGGTGACCTTGGCTTCGGAGTGGTCGTGGGCGACACCTGAGATGATTGGCTGTTCCAAGGGTTCTCCCTCTTGAATTTTGATTTTGTCTTCGGGATCCGGGAGCACCCAGGTGCCCTCGTTGGTGCTGAATGAAGAGCGCACGTGCAGCGGCACGCCGAACCGGCGGGCGTATTCCACGCAACGCAGGTGCAAGATCTTCGAGCCGCTGGCGGCCATTTCCAGCATTTCTTCACTGGTGATCTTCTCGATCTTCTTGGCCGAGGCGACCACGCGCGGGTCGGCGGTGTAGATGCCGTCCACGTCGGTGTAGATTTCGCAGACATCGGCGCCCAGCGCTGCGGCCAGCGCGACGGCGGTGGTGTCCGAGCCGCCACGGCCCATGGTGGTGATGTTCTTGGATTCCTTGCTCATGCCCTGGAAACCGGCGACGATGGCGATGAATCCGCGGTCGATGGCACGGCGTACGCGCTGCGGGGAGACCTCCATGATGCGGGCTTTGCCGTGGGTGGAGTCGGTGATCAAGCCTGCCTGCGAGCCGGTGAATGAAGCAGCCTGCTCGCCGAGCTGGTTGATCGCCATCGCCAGCAGCGACATCGAGATGCGTTCGCCAGCGGAGAGCAGCATGTCCATCTCGCGGGCTGGTGCATCATCGGTAAGCTGGCCTGCCAGGTCCAGCAAGTCATCGGTGGTGTCGCCCATTGCGGAAACAACGACAACGACGTCATGGCCCTTGGACTTAGTATCAATAATTCGGCGCGCTACACGCTTGATGCCTTCGGCATCTGAAACGGAAGAACCGCCAAACTTTTGAACAATTAGGCCCATGGGCACTCACTCCACCTGTTGAAAGCTGTGCCTCGCCGCCGGTGGTTTTTGATGGAACTGTGGCGCGAGACATCTACCAGATAAATATTGTGACAGCTACGGGGCGACATGTCCTAGTTGTGAAGGTAACCATTGGTCATATTGCCTAGGAACCTCAATGCAGGTTGTTGAAAAACACTGGCTACCCCTTGAATTCAGCCAAAATTTGTCGCCAAAAGCTCTTCCATCCAGACACCTGTTCAGGTGTTTCAGCCTTAGTAATGTTTATGGCAACCGAGGATTTTCCACCTTTGAGGCCAATGTCTACCTGTGTCTTGGTTCCGTCGCTGAAATCAGCTCGCCAATAGCGCCATCGCTCTGAGCCGCTGGTGCGTGCAGGTTCGGAAAGCTGGTGGCCGTTGAACTCCTGGAGCCCCTGGACGCAGGCGATCCAGCGTTCCAGCGTGGTATCCAAATCAGCATCGATGGTGCTGCTCACCGAACCTTGGAAGGTGCCGTCTTGGGATTGGCCGGGCAGGCGTCGGCCAATATGCTGCTCATAGGCAACAGCCACGGATTGAGCCCACCAGCCCGGAGTATCCACGGTTGGGGGCATGTGGGTGAAAGCCAGTTCGGCTATCTGCTTGTGCGTAAGTTGATCGGCTCCGCCAGCGCGCAGTTTGGCGCACCACTGATCCCATTCAATGCCGGTGGCCTTGGCGATGGCCGGGAGGTTGCTGCTTTTTATTGCCATGAGGACAGTCTATGGCGGACTTAGAGCTGTCGGTACTCCGAAGCGATGCGCCGGGCCCGCAGGAGCCTGCCGCTTTTCTGCGGTCCTGCAGCAGCGGAAGCAGCCTCTGAACCCGTTCGTTCTGCGTCATGTCGCGCAGGCCCGCGGCATCCATGATGCCTGCCCAATCCTCCACGCTTGAACCAGTGCGGATTTCGATTTTCCCTGATCTGCCCAGTGAAGTGCTCATGTGCCGAAACCTGACGCGCTCCAACAACAAGGTGGCCGCGGCGCCGCTGTCTGGCGCCGGGGAATGGGCCTTGAGCGAGGGCGCTGTGCGAAGCCGTGAACTGCCGGTGCATGTAGTGGGCTTTAAAAGCCCCTGGCCGGTCTTCTCGGTAATTCCGAGAAGACCGGCCTGGGATTGGACCGCTCTAGAGGGACTTGATTTCCAAATTCAATCGGCTCAGGAGGTCGATGAGTGCCGACAGATCCTCATTGTCCCAATTGGTCATGCGCGAGCGGAGCTCTGTACGCCACCCTTGGAAGCATTCATGCCACCTTTCAACCGCAAGCTCGGTAGGCAGGATGTGGAACACCCTCCGGTCTTCCGGGTCGACTTCACGCTTGACCAGCGCCAGCTGTTCCAGCTTGGTGATCATGCGCGATAGCGCAGCTTTATCGACCAGCAAGTGTTCGCAGATTTCAGACTGGGTGATGCGTTGGCTGCGCAGAATCATCCCGAGCACGGGCAGGTATCCCGGGGTGAGCCGGCTGTCGAGCCGAGTGGCCAGTTCCCGCTTGGCACGCGCCGTCAGCGCGATCAGTGAAAATAACTCCTGTTCGGCTGAGGCATAGAGATCGGGACGTTGAGCGGCGGGAACGTCTTCGGCTTTGCTTGAAACCTGCACCGGATCTCCTAGTTGCCAGCTGGCGTTTCTGCCTTGGCTGCGTCCTGGTCCTCAGCAGCCAGCTCCTGCATGCGTTCACTTGCAGTCTGGGTCTTCAGCGACTGGTTGGGGATCAGGCAGACAGCCACGACGATGAGCAGCGACAGCGGAGCGGCAATGGTGAACAGCGAAGGCACTGCGTCGCCGTAGATGGACTCGAAGATCACGCGGACCGGTTCAGGCATCGCTGCAACTGAAGGCAGGGTGCCCGATCCCAATGCTGCGGTCAGCTCCTTGGCTTGGTCGCCCAGGGAAGCCAGGGCTGCAGCCAAATCGGATTGCCGGTCGGCGATCATGTTCGGCACAGTGGTCGCCAGTATGGCGCCCAGGCCTGCGGTACCCGCAGTGCCGCCCAAGGTGCGGAAGAAGTTCACGGCCGAGGAGGCTACACCCAGTTCCTTGACGTGGACCGAGTTCTGCACCACCAGCACCATGTTCTGCATGACAAGGCCCATGCCGGCGCCGAGGATGAACATGTAGGCGGCGACCAACGCGTAGTTGGTGTCGTAGTGGATGGTTCCCAGCAGGAACAGCCCAACGACGATCAGCACCGAACCGGTGACAACCAGTGCCTTCCACTTGCCGGTGCGCGAGATCATCGCACCGCCGATGGTGGAGATGACCAGCAGGCCGCCCATCAGCGGGAAGGTCATCAGGCCGGCCATGGTGGCTGATGCGCCACGGGCCATGATCATGTACTGGCTGAGGAACACCGAGGTGCCGAACATCGAAACGCCAACGGCCAGCGATGCGATGACCGCGAAGGTGAAGGTGCGGTTCTTGAACAGGCCCAGGCTCAGCAGCGGCTCGGAGGACTTGGCTTCGACCAGAATGAACAGCGCCAGCAGGATTACCGCACCGGCAATCATCAGGTAGCTGGTCGTCGAGGCCCACTCGAACTGCGAGCCGCCCAGCGACATCCAGATCAGCAGCAGCGAGACGCCGGAGGAAAGCAGGACGATGCCCCAGTAGTCGATCTTGACCTTGCGCTTGGCCATGGCCGGAAGGTGCAAGGTGCGCTGGATCAGGATGACCGCAGCGATGGCGAAAGGCAGGGCGATGAAGAAGTTCCAGCGCCAGTTGATGGTGTCAGTAACGAAGCCGCCGATCAGCGGGCCGCCCACGGTGCCAACGGCCATGACCGCGCCGAACAGGCCCATGTACTTGCCGCGTTCGCGGGGGGAGAGGAAATCGGCCATGACGATCTGCGCCAAGGCGCCTACGCCGCCACCGGCCAGGCCCTGGACGACGCGCATGGTGATCAGGAAGCTGGTGTCCTGCGAGAAACCTGC
The DNA here is from genome assembly GCF_044743685.1 of Glutamicibacter sp. NPDC087583. NCBI lineage: Bacteria > Bacillati > Actinomycetota > Actinomycetes > Micrococcales > Micrococcaceae > Glutamicibacter > Glutamicibacter sp. NPDC087583. The sequence continues at coordinate 155,127 of NZ_JBIUWY010000007.1, forward strand.
GGCGGCCGAGGCCAGCACGAAGATGCCGAGCGAGATCTGCAGCAGCAGTTTGCGGTTGCCCAGGTCGGCGAGCTTGCCCCAGATCGGAGTGGAGATGGTGGTCGCCAACAAGGTGGCGGTGACCACCCAGGTGTAGGCGGTCTGGCTGCCGTTGAGATCGGAGACGATCACTGGCAGCGAGCTGGAAACGACGGTGCTGGCCAAGATGGAGACGAACATGCCCATCAAAATGCCCGTGAGGGCAGTGAGGATTTCGCGGTGAGTCATCTTGGGCTTGGCGACCGGTGCGGTTGCGGTCATGGAAGCTCCAAAAATTTAGGGTCAGGCATAGAGGGCCTGAATGGTTGATTGATATCAACTATACGGCGATAGTTGACTATTATCAACTAAGCGTGTTTCACCCCACATCACCGTGCGGGCATAGAAAAACGCCCTGCGCTCAAGCCGGCGAACCGGAAGAGTGCAGAGCGTTCCAAGGCAACCAGAACTACTGGCTGCGACGGTTATCCATCTCGGGAACTACCGGATGCGAAGGCCCTTCGCCAGCGTTGCTGGAAGGAACCGGCGCACCGCCAACGTGCAGCAGGCGAGGTTCGGATAGCTGGGCTTTTGGCTTCTCTGCAGCTTCTCCGGACTGATCTTGCGGCGCCTGCTCCTCGGATCCCTGCTTCTGGGCCTTGGCGCGGGCCGGACCCGGCGCGGTGCGGCCGGCAGCGCGACGTCCCTCGAAGGCGCGGGCCAGGGTCACTTCATCGGCGTATTCCAGATCGCCGCCCACCGGCAGGCCGGAGGCCAACCGGGTGATGTGGATGCCCAAAGGGGCTAGCGCGCGCACCAGGTACACGGCGGTGGCTTCGCCTTCGAGATTCGGGTCGGTGGCCAGGATCAGTTCGGTGATCGAGTCATCGGCCAAGCGGGTTACCAGCTCGCGGATGTGCAGCTGTTCCGGGCCAATGCCTGCCAGCGGATTAATGGAACCGCCGAGCACGTGGTACTTGCCGGAGAACGCCCGGGTGCGCTCAATGGCCAGGACGTCCTTGGACTCCTCCACGATGCAGATCTTGGTGCCATCGCGACGTTCATCGCGGCAAATGGCGCAGGTTTCCTGCTCCGAGATGTTGAAGCAGATCTCGCAGAACTTCACCTTTTCCTTGACCAGCTGGATCGAGGCGGCGAGCCGGGTCATGTCCTCGGCATCGGCGTCAAGAATGTGGAAAGCAATGCGCTGAGCCGACTTCGGGCCGATGCCAGGCAAGCGACCGAGCTCGTCGATCAGTTCCTGTACAGCACCTTCGTACACGTGCGCCTACTTTCTAGCTTGCTTCAATACCGTGAAATCGTTCCGTGGTACACCCTAGTGTCTCACTCCGACAGTTCGCCGTGGTGCCGGCTACAAGCTTCGTTTGATTTCCACTACATTCCCGTTGACGTCACGCTGCTCGATGACCATGCCGCCGAGCAGGCGTTCCACGGCTGGAACACCGATCAGTGCCGAATCCTCGACCTCGATATCATCGTCGCTCGGGACAAATTCCTCGGGCTCTTGCACCGGAGCAGGCGCGGGAGCCGAAGCAGGACCGCCCCAGCCGCGCGCCGCCTGGGCAGGCGCCGGGGCACTGGGTGCGTTCTTCGCCTGGTCCATCAGCTGCTGGTATCGGCTCATGCGGCCTGAGACCGCCGGTGCCGAATCCGCAGGATCCGGTGCCGGTTCAGCCTGTGGAGCGCCCCATCCCGGAGCGGATTCAGGGGCCGGCTGCGGGGCTGCCGGGGGTTGCAGCGGTGCGGCCGGTTCCTGGCGAGGCTGTTCCTGGTGCTGGGGGCGGACCTGCGGCTGCGTTTGGGCAGCCCGCGGCGCCGGGGTTTCCGGAACCGATGGAGCTGATGGCGCCATAGCTTGTGGAGCCTGCTGCCCGGATTCGCCAACCGCTAGATTCCCGAAGGAATCGGTGGTGCTTTCCGGGTGCAACGGGGTCGAAGAAACCGGACGTGCAATGTTCGGAACGCCGCCCTCAGCCTGGCGCGCCGTCATTCCGGCAGTCATCCGGGGCTTGGGAGCCACCGGAGGTCCACCGAAACTCCGTGGTGCACTAGCCGCCGGCGCCGGCGCCGGCGCCGGCGCCGGTGCTGGCGCTGCCGGGGTCGGCTGCGGAGCCACGGCCGGGACCGGAGCCTGTTGCTGCGGCTGAACCTGCTGCGCTTCCGGAACAGAACCAGCTGGCACGTAGTACGGGTCATCCGGGAACGGTGGCTCGTCGAAGTAGGGTTCATCCGCTGGAGGCGGGACGTCATCGTAGGAGCTGTCGTACCCGTCATGGGCGCGTGGTGCAGGCGCGACTGGTGCCGAGCTTGGCACAGCGGATACCGGACGCTGCTGCGGTGCCGGAGCGGCAGCTTGGGCCCGTGCCGCAGCGCGCGCAGCCGCCCCAGCAGAACTTACAGCCTTGGTGAACTTAGTTGGTGCTGGGGTTGGCGCCGGGATTGGCCGGCGCTCACCTTTTGGGGAACCACCACCGTTGGGGTTGGAGCCGCCTTCGGTGAGGACCACTTCGATCGGTGCACCGGTGACCTGGGACAGAACCCCGGTCAGCGTATTCATCAGATCCGGCCGGTTGCGCAGATTCACGATTGGGCCAGTATTGCTGAACGCCAAGGTGAGGGTGCGGCCATCGAAGCCTGCCACAGAGCCATAGGTGGCAACCATGGAATGCAGGACGCGCGAGCTGCCCTGCAACTGCTGCAAGATCGTTGGCCACGCTTGCTGGAACATCGCCACCGGTGAGCCGGTGTCCTGTGGTGCTGGCTGGCTCTGCGGCATCCCGCTAGGGGCACCATGTTGAGGTTGCTGAGCACCCTGTTGTTGCTGTTGCTGTTGCTGTTGCTGTTGCTGTTGCGGTGTTTGAGCGCGTTGGGCTTGTTCTTGTGCGGCGCGCTGTTGTGCTTCGCGTTCAGCTTGTTCGCGTTGGGCTTGTTCTTGTGCGGCGCGCTGTTGTGCTTCGCGTTCAGCTTGTTCGCGTTGGGCTTGTTCTTGCGCCTGGTGGGCAGCATGGCGCTGAGCACCCACGCCAGCCTGGCTAGCTTCTGGTGCCTGTTGCGGCTGTGCCGACTGCGGCGCCTGTTGTGGCTGTGCCGACTGCGGTGCTTGTGGTGTTCGGTTGGCAGCTGCACGACGTGCGAATTCGGCCATGGCAGGATTTTGCTTCACGTCATCAATGGAGACCCCGGTGCCGAATGACAGGTCTTCACCGCTGGAAGGATCGGGAACCAAGCTGAATGGTGCCACGCCTTCCGGACGAGCTGCCGGAATACTCGGACCAGGCTGCACCTCGGTGGTCACCGAGTAGTTTTCGCCCTTTGGACCCCAAGTTGCGCCCCAGTCAGCGGCTTCACCAGTGTTCAGCGACGCTGCCGCGCCTGGATCCAGCGGAGCATTTGGATCATCATCATGTGGCTGTGGCTGTGGCTGTGGCTGTGGCTGTGGCTGTGGCTGTGGCTGTGATGGCGCGGACTGCTGAGGATGCGTTTCCTGCTCGGCAGGTACTGGCTGCGGAGTCTCTTGAGGCTGCTCGGTGCGCTGAGCTAGAACTGGTTCTGCGTGCTGCACGGGCTGCTGCATTTGCGCTGGAGCCTCTGGAGCCTGCGGTTGAGGCTGGGCATGATTTGGCTGAACCTGTGGGGCCTGTTCGCCAGCCACTGGTTCGCCCTGCGCTTCAGCCGGTTCGGGTGCACCGTCACGACGGGATTTGGCGGCGGCCAGGGCTTCGCGTACTGCGGCAGCACCCTGACGCGCGGCGCCCGGGTTAGGAGTGGCGTTCATTGAGGCACCAGCACTTGCAGCGTCGTTCTCATCAAGCGCAGGCAGCGCTCCACCGGTCATCGCATGGCGCTCCAACCGATCCAGCCGAGCGGCAAAAGCGCTGTCGGAATTCTGCGAACCGGGCAGCATCAAGCGCGCGGCCAGCAATTCCAGGTGCAGACGAGGCGAGGTTGCGCCGGTCATCTCGCTCAGGGCCTTGTTGGTGACATCGGCCCAGCGCGATAGTTCGCCTGCGCCGACCAGGCCAGCCTGCAAGCGAAGGGATTCAAGCTGGTCTTCGGGTACGCCGCGCAAGATCTTCTCAAGGCCTTCTGGCATGGCCTTGGCGATGATCAGATCGCGGAAGCGCTCCAGCACGTCTTCAACGAAGCGCCGGGGATCCAGACCGGTCTGGATGATGCGGTCAATCGCACCGAACAGACCAGCGCCATCGGATTCGTGCAGCGACAAGGTGACCTCATCGAGCAGTGTCGAGTGGGTGTAGCCCAGCAGTGCAATGGCCGTCTCGTAATCCAGGTTGCCATCGCGGGCACCAGCGATCAGCTGATCCAGCACCGAAAGAGTGTCGCGGACCGAACCGCCGCCAGCACGGATCACCAGTGGCAGTACACCTTCGGCTACCGCGACGCTTTCGCGTTCGCAGAGCACTTGCAGGTACGCCAGCAATGCCTCTGGCGGAACCAGGCGGAATGGGTAGTGGTGGGTACGCGAGCGGATGGTGCCGATGACCTTTTCCGGCTCGGTAGTCGCGAAGATGAATTTGATGTGCGCCGGTGGCTCTTCAACGATCTTCAGCAAGGCATTGAAGCCTGCCGCCGTGACCATGTGGGCCTCATCGATGATGAAGATCTTGTAGCGGTCGCGAGTTGGCGCGAAGGTTGCGCGCTCGCGCAGATCGCGGGCATCATCGACGCCACCATGGCTGGCCGCGTCAATCTCGATGACGTCCAGCGAACCCGGGCCACCATTGGCAAGGTCCACGCAGCTTGGGCAGGTGCCGCAAGGAACGGGCGTAGGGCCCTGCTCGCAGTTCAAGCAACGGGCCAAAATGCGGGCAGAAGTCGTCTTGCCGCAACCGCGCGGACCGGAGAATAGGTAGGCGTGGTTGACGCGGTTCTTCTCCAGCGCCGTCATCAAGGGCGCGGTAACGTGCTCCTGGCCGATAACGTCGCCAAACGTATCGGGACGATATCTGCGATATAGCGCTGTACTCACACCGGTTCCCTATCAGTTGCCTGATGCTTTAGGCATCAGCTGTTGGACAATATTCAATGGTTCGACGGTCCACGGTTCACGTGGCAGATTCGCCGGATCGAAAGCTTCCAGAGCTGCCTGCAAACTTGTGCTGGGCAAGCCCAATGACTCTAGCAAAATCGCCACAACGTTGGCTGGATGCACACCTTGTTCGGTGATCTCTTCGAGTGTTACTGCACCGTCGCGTTTAGCCAAGCGCTGGCCCTTGGTGTTCAGTGCCAGCGGTACGTGCGCGTAGGCCGGGACCGTGTAGCCCAGTAGCGTTGCCAGATAGGCCTGCCGCGGCGCAGAAGAGAGCAAATCATCTCCGCGCACGACCTGGTCGATGCCTGAGAACGCATCGTCGACGACAACCGCAAGGTTGTAGGCGGGAGCTCCATCGTTGCGGACCAGGACGAAATCATCTACCGCACCGGTGTAATCGCCGAATAGTTCGTCATGAACAGAAAAATCGTTCACTTCTGAACGCAGTCGCAAGGCGGCTGGACGGTTCTGCGCTTTAGCCGAGCGTTCGCTGGCGCTCAGATCGCGGCAGGTTCCCGGGTAGGCGCCGGGCGCAGCATGCGGAGCACTTCCGGCTTCGGCGATGTCCTTGCGCGAGCAGAAGCATTCATAGACCAAGCCGCGGGCCTTGAGCCGCTCAACGGCCTGGAGATAAATCGGAAGGCGGTCGGACTGTCGGAGGATTTCGCCGTCGAAATCAAGGCCCAAGGACGATAATTCAGCAATTTGGGTGGCTTCGGCGCCGGAACGAACACGATCCAAGTCTTCAATGCGCAGTAGGAATTTGCGTTGCGAGGAGCGGGCGAAAAGCCAAGCGAGGATGGCCGTGCGCAAATTGCCAAGGTGGAGTGGCCCCGAGGGGCTAGGGGCGAAACGGCCAGCGCCCACGTGGACTCCATTCGGCTTGCGTAAGAAAGTAAAAGACCCCTCATGCACCTGCCAGAGCCCATCTACCCTTGCTACCTTCCGGTCCTGGGGGAGTTCAACAGGATGACACCACACGAGGGGTCACCAAAAATACTACCCGAGGTTGGCGCTTGGATGAAAATCGGCAGGCGTGCGCTTGCTCTCAGCTTGCAAATCATGGCTCAGAGAGCTTGACCAAAAATGCTGTTCGTCCTCAGCCGGTCGCTTCTTCAGGCGGTTCTAGCCACCCAAGTACGCGTCGAACGCGGTCATTGAGCTGGACGGTAGGCAACATGGGCGTCTGCTCCTTCTCGAAGTCGAAGTTCTGGACGCTGGTGACGCTGCCGGGAAGCTCAACACAGATCATGCCGTTGGGGGAGCGCCAGTTCACTGAACCGTCCGGAAGATAGGTGGCTTGCCATCCCAGCACGTGCTTGAACATCTGATGCCGCTTGCACAATAAATGCGTATTGCTGCGCGTGGTGTGCCCGCCCTTTGCCCATGCATCGATGTGGTCAATCTCGGATGCTTCGGCGGGCCGATTGCACCCGGGGAAGCGGCAGACGATATCCCGATTTCGCAGCAGATCACGCAGCGCCTTGGACGGACGGTACTTTTCGCGGCCCACGTCTATAGCTGCCCCTGACCAAGGATCGGTGAGCACCTTGATGAAAGACGGGGCGTCTTTTGCGATCAGCAGCGCTGTCCCTACTGGGATCGGCCCGTAGCCCTCAAGGTCAGCTAGTGCGCGTTTAGGGTTGGCCAGCATTTCCAGCGCAGGAATCGTGACAGCTACACGAGCTTTGAGCGGGGTCCCTTCGGTTGCGGGCCAACCATCGAGCAACGCATCGCAAACAATGTCCAGCCGTCGTTGCTGTTCGGTCCGATTATCAGCTGGATCAACATTGCGTACGGCATGCCAATTGACCGTATTGATAATGCCCAACGCCTTTTCCACCGGCAGATGCAGCTGAATCACGCTCATTCCATTGGCCTCGTGCCAATAGGTGATCTTGCGGTCCTCCGCACCTTTCTTGTGGCGTTCTTCAATGGGCTTTGGATGCAATCGCTCACGCATTTTCCTGGCACGTAGGGCTATCGCGGAGTCAGCGGCCTGCCGCGCTATCGGCAGCAAGGTTCGTTGCATTAGTGCCACGTCCTCGGGTGCCAGATCCTGAGAGTGCTTGACGATCTCCTGCGCGGATCTGGTCGTGATCTCACCGACGCTCAGGGCATCCAAAGTGTCTGCGCAAAGATGGCGCAGTCCTTCGGCGAAGAACAACTTGTCCTGGACTTTCTTTTCCGAGGAGCGCATTGCCACCGATGCCTCGGCAACAAAGGAAGAACGGATCAGCGACTCGTCGGAGCGATTGACACCGTAGAAGTAGGCAGAATGAGTTTCAGCTGTTTCTTCCGTTGTGCCGGGGTCATCCAGCAGCGGCTCTTGGGTTCCGTGGCTGATCGTCTCGGCGACCGAATACTCGTAGCTATCGGCCAACACCGCTGCCTCGGCAGCATCCAGCATGCTGTGCAGCCGGGCAATGGTCTTCAGCCGCTCCAGGCCCTGGGCGGATGCAGTGACCGGCGACTGGTCATAAAGGTTTATGGCGGTAGCGGCGATCTGGGTAAAGAGATTGTCTTTGTCCAGGTTCGCGGCCCAAAGACCATCGATTCCGGGGATACTCCTTGTCCCGGGCGGGCTGATAGGCAGTCGGCGAGGGTCGTCTTGGCTGTGAAATACCTCTCTTTTACTCATGTTTACAGTATTGATCTGTTCAAACGGCAGCCTTTGGAGAAAAGATCGGGATGGTGAAAAGGTGCAAAATGACCGAATTTCAGGGGTTTGACGCCTCAAGAATGAGCTGGGAAGCAACGTGGAAACGTCCGATTCGTGATTGAGCGAGAATTTAGATATGCTGGATCCTGCTCCACGGAGCAAACTGAGGAGGATTCGCCTAGCGGCCTATGGCGCACGCCTGGAACGCGTGTTGGGTTAACGCCCTCAGGGGTTCAAATCCCCTATCCTCCGCCGTGTGAAGAGTCGAGACATCGTTTACAGATGAGTAGCGACATGCTTTACAAATTATTATCAGTTTCCCCCGGCCACCGGCCGGGGGATTTCTGTTTATCGGGCCAATAGGATTTGCCGGGGTCGATGGAG
>NZ_JBIUWY010000008.1:0-159178 GCF_044743685.1 Glutamicibacter sp. NPDC087583
CAGCTTGTCATTGCGCTTGTGCGAAGCCAGGATCTGGCGGTGTGCCGCCTCGTGCGCCAGGAACGCGAATTGGGTGAGCAGCAGGCCCAAGGCTGCGGCCATCAGCAACTGGAACCAGCTGTCGCCCAGGAGGATGAAACCGGTAACGGTACCGGCTAGCAGCACCGTCAGCACGATGCCCAACCCGAGATAGTGCCCGCGGCGGCGGCCGACCAGTCCAGCTTCGGTGACCAGCTTCTTGACGTGGAAGAAGCTCTTGGGGTCGCCCGGCTTGACCGTTGGCCCTTGGGGATGGAGTGTTGCAGTGCTGCTCAAGAAAATATCCTTGGGTACTAGGCGTCGACCTCGCAGTCGAAAGAACTGAAAAACTCGGCTCCCATAGTGCCAATCCTACGTTGGATAGCTGTGAACTTGCCAGTGCAATAAGTGCCCAAGTGAGGCCCTAGAAATGGGCCGTTAGTTGACCCTGTGCAACTTCCCATCGGGCGTCCAGTCGCACATTCTCCAGCAAGCGCCGATCATGGGTGACCAGCAGCAGTGCTCCGGTGTACGCTTCCAGGGCTTCTTCGAGCTGTTCGATGGCCGGTACGTCCAGGTGGTTGGTCGGCTCATCGAGCACCAGCAGGTTCACCCCGCGGGCCTGGAGCAGCGCCATGGATGCGCGGGTTCGCTCGCCGGGGGAGAGCGAATCCACCAGGGCCGAGGACTGGTCGGCCTTCAATCCGAACTTGGCAAGCAGGGTGCGCACCTCCGCGGCGGAGTACTCGGGCACTTCCAGTTCGAAGGCTTCGCCCAGTGGCAGGTCGCCGGGCAGCTGGGTGCGCGCCTGGTCGATTTCTCCGATATTCACCGAACTGCCCAGGGATGCCGAGCCGCTGTGCGGGGCCAGCTTGCCCAGCAGCAGGTTCAGCAAGGTCGACTTGCCTGCTCCGTTCGGGCCGGTGATGCCAATCCGGTCCCCGGCGTTGACCTGCACCGAAACCGGTCCGAAAGCGTAGTCCCCGTGGGATACCGAGGCCTCGTTGAGCGTGCACATCACCGAGGACCCGCGCTCAGCCGCGGCGATGGAGAACTGCAGGACCCATTCCTTGCGCGGTTCGGCCACTTCGTCGAGCCGGGCGATGCGCGATTCCATCTGGCGCACCTTGGCGGCCTGCTTTTCCGAGGACTCGGAGTTGGCCCGGCGGCGGATCTTGTCGTTGTCCGGCGCCTTGCGCATGGCGTTGCGCACGCCTTGCGAGGACCATTCGCGCTGGGTGCGGGCGCGGGAGACCAGATCGGCTTTCTGGTTCTCGAACTGCTCGTAGGCCTCACGGGCATGGGTGCGGTTGATGGCCCGTTCGGCAAGGTACGAGTCGTAGCCGCCTTCATAGGTGGCTACCTGGTTCTGGGCCAGGTCCAATTCGATGATGCCGGTGGTGCAGCGGGAGAGGAACTCGCGGTCATGCGATACCAGGATCACCGGCGCGCGCAGGGAATTGATGAAATGCTCCAAATGCTCCAGGCCCTCGAGATCGAGATCATTGGTCGGTTCATCGAGCAGCACCGCATCGAAGCGGGAGAGCAGCAGGGCTGCCAGAGCCACGCGGGCTACCTGGCCGCCGGACAGGGCAGTCATCTCGGTTTCTACCGGGAGGGTGAAGCCGAGCTTGGCCAGCACCTCGGGGATGCGGTCTTCCAGATCCATGGCGCCACAGGCCATCCAGTGGTCGAATGCAGCGGTGTAGGCGTCATCCGCACCGGGCTTGCCGCTGCCAAGTTCTTCGGCGGTGGATTCCATGGCGGTGGTGGCGGCGGCGCAACCGGTGCGGCGGGCCAAATACGCGGTGATGGTTTCACCTGGAACGCGGTCGTGTTCCTGGGGCATCCAGCCGATGAACGCAGAATCCGGGGCGGTGCTCACCGTTCCGGCCTGCGGGGCCGCGGCCCCGGCAAGCAGCGAGAGCAATGTGGACTTGCCAGCGCCGTTGGCACCCACTACGCCGTAGGCATCACCGGGTGCGGCGGTGAAGTTCAGATTCGAGAAGAGGGTTCGGTGGGCGTGGCCGCCAGTCAGGTCCTTGGCCACGAGCGTTGCAGTCATGGCTCCAATTCTAGTTCCAGTCGGACGCGGAATATTTCCGGTGTGCCCTAGGTAATACCGGGCGAGAGTATTAGTCTATTAGCATGCATGCAGATAATAAGATTTATGCTCCGGATCCTTCCTCGGATTTCGTGGAGCTGGCCGCGGAAGTCTTCGGCTTGCTGTCCGATGCCACCCGGATCCGGATTGTGCTGCATCTGCGCCGTGCCGGTGAGCTCTCGGTCAACGCGCTCGCGGAGCTGGTCGAGAAGAGCCCTTCGGGGGTATCCCAGCACCTGGCCCGTTTGCGCATGGCGCGCATGGTGACCACGCGCCAGGACGGAACCAAGGTCCTGTACAGCCTCACCGATGAGCACCCGGCGCGTCTGGTCAGCGAAGCGATCAAGCAGGCGGAGCATTCGGTATCCAACGGACAGCTGCCGCTGCACCACGAAGCCCCGCAAGGCTAGCGGCAAAAGATACGGGAGTCGGCAAAGATGCTCGCAGTACTCAGGGACCAGGCGTACGCCAAGCTTTTCAGCGCCCAGATGATTGCGCTGCTGGGCACGGGCCTGCTTACCGTTGCCCTGGGCCTGCTGGCTTTCGATATTGCCGGCAGCAACGCGGGATTAGTGCTTGGGCTGGCTTTGACTGTGAAGATGGTCGCCTATGTGGCCGTTGCTCCTGTGGCCAATGCCCTGGTTTCCCATATTCCGCGCAAACCCGTGCTCATCGGGTCCAACATCATTCGTGGACTAGTGGCGCTCTGCCTCCCATTCGCCAGCGAAGCGTGGCAGATCTATGTGCTGATTTTCGTACTGCAATCAGCATCGGCGACCTTCACCCCCGCGTTCCAAGCGGTCATTCCCTCGATCCTGCCCGATGAGCGGGATTACACCCGGGCCTTGTCGCTGTCGCGGCTGGCCTATGACATGGAGTCGTTGGCCAGCCCGATGCTGGCGGCCGCGCTGCTGACCGTCACCAGCTACCACAACCTCTTCGCCGGGACCGTGCTCGGCTTTGCCGCGTCTGCTCTGCTTGTTGCCGCGACGCGCTTCCCGGCGATCCCGCCGCCCCAGAAGTCGCTCTTCTTCCATCGCCTCACCGGGGGAACCCGGGCATTCTGGGCGGCACGGGAACTGCGCAGCCTGATGGCGCTGAATCTGGTGGTCGCCGCGATCTCCGCCATGGTCATCGTCAACACAGTGGTGCTGGTGAAGGGGGATCTGGGCCGCTCGCAGGTGGATGTGGCGCTGCTGCTCGGAGCATACGGTGCAGGTTCGATGGCGGTGGCACTGGGCATGCCGGGGTTGCTGGAGCGATTCGAAGACCGCAGCGTGATGCTCGCCGGCGCCGTGATGATGCCGCTGCTGCTGTTCATCGGTGCCGCTGTGATCGGCTGGGGCGAGGGTTCTGGCCAATGGGCCGGGCTCCTTGGCCTGTGGCTGGCCCTGGGTGCGGCGACCGCAACTATCCTCACGCCCTCGTCGAGGCTGCTGCGCCGCAACAGCACCGAGCAAAACCGCCCCGGTGTTTTTGCCGCGCAATTTTCCTTGTCCCATGCATGCTTCTTGCTGACCTATCCGGTGGCCGGCGCCCTGGGCGCTTCAATCGGCCTGTGGGGTGCGGCTCTGGTCCTGGTCGGCATCGGAGTGGTCGGTACGGTGCTGGCATTTGCCTCGTGGCGCCCGGTAACGGTTTCGGCGCACCAGGGGTGACATCACCCGGGCAGCAGGACCGGCAGGCGCAATTGGAGCCGGGAGCTGGGAATGACGCTGGATTCCTCCTAGCCGGCCCTTGCCCGTGCGGGGCTGGATGTGTTCAGTCGCGAAGCTGACCGGTGCTATCGGCTAACCCGGAACTTGGACGCAATGTCCCGGGCTGCGGTCCTGGGACCTCACCGCGCGGAGCGCAGCATTTCCAGGACCTGGTCCTGGCCCACTTGCCCGAAGTCCTCGTAGAAGGCTCCGACGGCAGTGAAATTTTCCGGGGTGAGCAGTTGGCAGATGCCATTGACCAGGGGTGCCAATTCGGCAGCCGTTCCAGGCGAAGCCACCGGAACTGCCAGCGTGATGGAGGCGGGAGCCCGGCCCTGGATAAGATCCAGCGCGGCCTTCATCGTGGCGCCCGTGGCCATTCCGTCATCGCAGAGCAGCAGGTCGCGCCCGGCCAGATCGGGGCAGTAGTCCTTGAAGGTGCTGGCCAGAGCCAGCAGGTCGGCACCGGTGCCGCGTTCGAGGGATTCGAGTTCGTCCTTGCCGAAATACTGCAGAGCCCGGCGGTAGATCGCCTCGTTGATGTGGCGAGCGCTGCTAATCCCGTACCGGGCCATGGCGCCGAATGCCAGTTCGGGATTGCGGGGCACCCCGAGCTTGCGCACTGCCACCGCGCCCAGGGTGGCCCCGAGGGCCTTGGCCACTTCATGGGCGATGGGCACTCCGCCGCGCAGCAAACCCAGCACGGTGTATTCGCCGGCGGGCAGCAGGGTGGACAGCTTCATGCCCAGCACGGAGCCGGCATGGCTGCGGTTTTCGAACACTGTGCTTCTGCCTGTTGCCATAGTCCAAGTCTTGCCCAATGGCGCCCGATTGCAAGGGGGCTGCGGGAAATATCCAGCATTCCGAGTTCTGCGCGGTGATCAGGTGCCGCCACCGGATGCCGGCGAAGAAGTGCTGGCCGTGCGTGGCGGGGATCTTGAATGTTTATGGCCAGGAACTATTTCCGGGCAGACCCGGGTTGGACCCAGGATTCCGGGCGCTGCTAGAGACCCAGGAGGGACCGGGTGCGCTGGTATTTCTTGGCCAGCCGTTGCCGGGTAGCCTGATCCAGCTGGCTTGTGCGTTCCGGGTCGGTGTTATCGGCCAGGTCCGCTTCCTTGACCAGCAAGGCCAGCGCATTGCCGCGTACCCCGGCGCAATATTCTTCCAGGCTCTGCCCGGGCCGCTTGCTCAGCAGTTCCACCGCCACGATGACCGTGTCGGGAATGCCTGCGGCACGCAGGTCCGCCGCGCTCACGTCGCAATCCTCGATCACATCATGCAACCAGGCGGCTGCGATGGCTTCTGGCGAACCGCCGAGGTCGCGGGCGTGCCCGGCCACTCGTGCCGGATGCCCGATATACGCGGCGCCGAGCTTGTCGACCTGTCCTTCGTGGGCGCCGGACGCGATGTCCTTGGCCGTATCGATCATCGATTTGCGCTCGCGCATAGTCCGCCTCGCTGGGTAGTTCCTGTCGAGTCCCACTCTACGCATGGCGGCCGGCATTTGGGGAGGTAGCCTGATCCTTGAACTTCCACGTGCCTGCAGGGTGCAGCCGGCCGGCCCGGCGAGGGCAGCCGAGCCAAGGGCCGGTCCAGCAGCCGTTGCCGGACCGGCCCGGTGTCCCAGTGCGGAACTAGCTGGAGGCTTGTCCCAAGTTCTGGAACTTTTTCTGCCGGCGCTCCAACCGATCTGCTTCGGGAATGGCAAGGGCCAGGGAGATTTCCGCAGCAATAGCCGTTCCGAGTTCCTGGCAGAACTCGCGCGGCCGGGTGGCAGCGTCATCGAACTCGTCCACCACGTGGTCCACCAGGCCAAAGTCGCACAGCGAAGCAACGCCGATCTTCTGCTGGCGGGCCATATCCGGGGCATGGCTGGTACTGCGGTGCATGATGGCGCTGGCGCCCTCGGGCGGCAACGGCGAGAGCCAGGAATTGCGGGCTGCGATGGTCCGGTCCGCCGGCAGCAGCGCCAGTGCGGCGCCGCCGGTACCTTGGCCGAGGAGCACCGACACCGAGGGGGACCGCAAGCCGATCAATTCGCTGAGCGAACGGGCAATCTCTCCGGCCAACCCGCCTTCCTCTGCCTGCACCGAGAGCTCGGCGCCGGTGGTGTCGATGATGGTGACCAGCGGCAGGCCGAGTTCCTGGGCCAGTTGCATCCCGCGGCGGGCCTCGCGCAGCGAGGCGGGCCCGAGGCTGGCCGTGTCCGGGTGCCGCGGCCGCTGCTGGCCGAGCACCACGCAGCGCTGTCCTGCGAACCGCGCCAACGCCAGCATCAGCCCGGGGTCTTTCTCTCCCTGTCCGGTTCCGTTCAAGGGCAGCGCGTCGTCAGCTGAGGCCAGCAGCATCCGGGTGTCCGGTCGGCGCGGGTTCCGGCTGGCTTGCACAGAGCGCCAGGCGTCCTCGTCCGCACTGCACGAGATGCTGCCCACCGGTGCCGGGAAAGCGCCGGAATCTCGTACCGGCTGCAGGATCTGCAGTGCCCGGTCCACTAGCTGCGGAAGGTCCTGCGGCGGGACAACCGCGTCGATCAAGCCCTTGCGGAACAGGTTCTCCGAGACCTGGACGCCCTCCGGGAAGTCCTGTCCGTAGAGTGCCTGGTAGACCCGTGGACCCAGGAAACCCAGCAGCGCCCCTGGCTCGGCAACGGTGATGTGCCCCAAAGAGCCCCAGGAGGCCATGACACCGCCGGTGGTGGGATGGCGCAGGTAGACCAGATAGGGAAGTCCTGCCGCCTTGTGCCGGCGGACCGCATCGGTGATGGCGACCATCCCCAGGAAGGCCAAGGTGCCTTCCTGCATGCGGGTGCCCCCGGAAGCGGGCCCCGCCAGCAGCGGCAGTCCGGCCGCCGTTGCGCGCTCGATGGCCGCGACAATGCGCTTCACGGCAGCCTGCCCGATGGAACCGGCCAGGAAGTTGAATTCCGAGACGATCACCGCCACTTCGCGGCCCTGGATCAGCCCCTTGCCCGTGAGCACCGATTCATCGGTGCCGCTTTTTGCGCGGGCGGCATCGAGGTCGGCCGCATAGGATTCGCTGAGCTCGGGCTGCTGCGGCTGGCTGTCCCAGGACTCGAAGGAGTCTTCATCCAAGACGATGGACAGTAGCGCCGACGCGTCAATCCGTTGGGTTCTGGTGCTCATGACTGGTCTTCCTTCCGCTCTTCGAGCCAGCGGTCCACGTCCGCTGCATCTGCATTGAGCAGGGGCGGAGCGGTATGCGCCTTGCGGGTGGTCTCCTTGCTGGTGGCGGCATCGAAGAAGCGCAGGGGAGGGCCGGGCAGGCTGACCCTGCCGAGCACTTCGTGCTCCACCTCCACGATGAGCCCTTGGGATTGGACCTGGTCCCAGTCATAGACCTCCTCGATGGAGCGCACCTTTCCCGCTGGAATGCCGGCTGCGTCAAGGGAGTTGAGCAGCTGCGCCGCATCGTATGCGCTAAAAGCCCGTTCGATCAGCTCATTGAGCGCCGCGCGGTTCTCCACGCGCTGGGAGTTGCTGGCAAAGCGGGGATCCCCGGCGGGCAAGCCGAACCGGGAGGCGAAGGCCTGCCAGAGCTTTTCGCTGCCGATGCTGATCTGCACTTTCCCATCGGCACAGGAATACAGGCCGTAGGGTGCAATGGAGGGATGGTGGTTGCCGATGGCTTGGGGATTCTCCCCGGCCACGGTCTGCCGGGTGCCCTGGAAGGCATGGACCCCGATGATCGAGGCCAGCAGGGAGGTGCGGACCACTTGGCCGCGACCGGTCCTTTCGCGTTCCAGCAGCGCTGCCAGCGCCCCGTACGCTCCATACATCCCCGAGAGCAGATCCGCGATGGGCACCCCGACCTTCTGCGGATCCTCCGGGCCGGAGCCGGTAATGGACATCAGCCCGGCCTCGCCTTGCAGGATCTGGTCGTAGCCGCTGCGGTGGGATTCGGGGCCGTCGTGCCCGAAGCCGGTAATGGACAGGATCACCAGCCGCGGATTCAATTCATGGAGCACCTCGACGCTGAAGCCGAGCCGGTCCAGCACGCCGGTGCGGAAGTTCTCCATGAGCACATCCGAGTTCCTGACCAGGTCGGCCAGCTTGGCTTGGTGCGCGGAATCCTTCAGGTTCAGCGCAACAGACTGCTTGTTGCGATTGCATGACAGGAAGTAGGTGGCCTGCCGGTTGTCTTCCGGCCCGACGAAGGGTGGGCCCCAGCCGCGGGTGTCGTCCCCGGTGCCCATCGCTTCGATCTTGATGACCTTGGCACCCAGGTCGCCCATCATCATTCCGGCATGCGGCCCGGCCAGTGCACGGGTCAGGTCAAGAACCACGTAGCCGCTCAGGGGGCCGGTGCCGGTGGCCAGGGTTTCTTCGGGTTGGACTGTAATCGAGCTCAAGAGATACCTCCTAGGAGTGGAAAGATTGGCGGTTCCGCTGGTGCCTACAGCCAGCCGGGCAAGACCAGCAGCGCCCAGGCCAGGACAGGGCCGGCCAGGACGATGATGCCGCCGTAGCCCAGGACCTGCTTGTAGAAGCGGTCCTTGTCGGTGCCTTCCGGGGCGTTGGCAAGGACCAGGGCGCCGTTGGTGGAGAAGGGCGAGACATCCACGATGGTCGAGGCGATGGCCAGCGCGCAGATCAATCCGGTAGCGCTGATCGAGCCCGAGCCCAGGAACGGGATCGCCAGCGGGATGAGCGCGGCCAGGATGGCAGTGGATGATGCGAAAGCCGAGACAACGGCGCCGATGTAGCAGATGAGCAAGCCCGCAAGCAGCGGTGCTCCCAGGGTCGCCACGGCGTTCGAAGCGTATTCGATGGTGCCGGCTTCCTCCAGGACTCCGACGAAAGTGAGCATGCCGCAGATGAGCAGGACCGTGGACCAGCTGATCTTGTTGACCGCCCCCTTCTGGGCAGCGGGGTTGACCAAGGCCAGGACGACCGCGATGGTGATCGAAACGAAGCCGACGTCGACCTTGAAGCCCAATGCGATCACGGCCAGGGCGACCAGGCCGAGGATGGTCATTGCCTGGCCGAAGCGCTGGCCCGGGGCATGCGGCGCGGCGCCGTCGCCGGCAGGATCGCGGGGACCGTAGGTTCCCGAGCCGCTTCCCTTGAAATCGACATCGGCTGCCTGCGAGCCCACGGAGACCGACAGGCGGGCCTCGGCAACGCGTTCGGCGATGGCGCTGGCCCGCTGGCCAGCCAGTTTGCGCCCGCCCAGGACCAGAAACAGCACGATGGCGATCACCAGGTTGAAGGCGAAGCTGGTGAGGAACAGGGCGGTGGGGCTGAAGGCGAACCCGGCTTCCTGGATCAGCCCATTGACGATCACGCCGTAGACGGCGATCGGGGAGAAGCCGCCGGCTTGCGCGCCGTGCACGATCAGCATGCCCATCATGAGCGGGTTGATCTCGTATTTCTGGGCGAAGCGCAGGCCGATCGGGGCGATGATCGCCACCGCTGCCGGGCCCAGGGCGCCAATGGCGGTAATGGCTGCGGTGATGGCGAACATGACCCAGGGGATCAGCGAGATCCGGTTGTCGACAAGTTTCACCGCCCGGTCAACCAGGATGTCGATGGTGCCATTGTTCTGGGCTATGGCGAAGAGGTAGGTGACCCCGACCAGGGTCAAGAACAGCCCTCCGGGGAAGCTGGCGAGAATGTCCTTGGCATCCATGCCGAGGAATATCGTGCCGAGCAGGAAGGCGCCAACGAAGGCCAAGGCTCCCATGTTGATCGGGAACATCGTGGCAATTATGAACATCACCGCCAAGACGATGATGGAGACGAGTGCGACAGACATGGGAAATCCTTTTCGGGAGGCTTTGCACTGAATGGTTTTGATGTGACGGGTGTCACTGGCTCACTGGCCTAGCCTCCTAGACTCTCGGTGTCTTGTCAAGGTAATTTTCGGTGTAAGTTTGAGGAAGAACACATTTTCAGGTGGGGAGTGGTTGTGGCTGAAGCCAAGAAGGCCAGGGCGTTCGCGAAGGTGCAACGCCCTCGGCTCTATGAGCAGTTGATGCAGCAGATCCTGGCTTTCGTCGAGGCTGAGCAGTTGGGGCCCGGTGACCATTTGCCGGCCGAGCGCGAGCTGGCAGAGCAGCTCGGCGTCTCGCGAGCGACCCTGGCCCAGGCCCTGGTGGCGTTGGAAGTACTCGGGGTCATCGACGTGCAGCATGGAACCGGCGCGGTGCTCGTGCACCGTCCGAGCGTCGCCACGGTGCTGCGCGAACTGCGCGAGCACAAGAATCGGTTGCCGGATATCGTCGAGGCGCGCAGTACCTTGGAGGTCAAGCTGGCCGCGCTGGCTGCCGAACGCCGCACCGAGGCTGACCTGCGCAAAATCGATCACGCGCTGGAGGTGATGGCCGCGGAAATTGGCGAGGGCGGCCGTGGCGAGCACGGTGATGAGCTTTTCCACGAGGCAATTACCGCTGCAGCCAAATCAGCGGTTTTGCAAAAACTCATGACGTTTATCGCCGAGATGGTGCTCGAAACCCGCATCGAATCGTTGGGGCAGCCAGGACGCCCGGAGCGTTCGCTGGAGTCGCACCTGAAAATCGCCGATGCGATTCGCCGCGGTGATGCCACGGGTGCCGCCGCCGCGATGGGCGAGCATATAGAAATGGTCTCCGACGTGGCCCTGCTCAGGGACGGCAGGTAGCCGCAAAGCCGTTCAGCCAATTGCTGCCGGGCGAGGCTGGCCCTTTTTCGCCGGAGTCGTTTTCTTCGATGTCCGGGCGGCTCGAGGTGCTGCCGGCCGCTAGCTTTTGCTATTCTCCCGCGCGCAGTGCGCGGAAGGCCTCCGTGGCCGGAGGTTGGCCTGTTGCGGAAAGTTCGCAGTTATCAAAAGGCGATGGGCGATGGGCTGGAAAAGCGCGGCCACTGCCGATCTATGGACCACGCTGCCGGGCTCGGGGAAGCCGAGGCTGTTGATCTCGTCGCCGCATAAGGCCTTGAGCGCGCAGCGTGGAGCACGCTGCGCTGGAATTCAACGGATCTTGGCACTCCAGTCCAGTCGCCAGTCCTGCCGCTACGCGATGCGTTACTTGCTGGTTTGGCTTGTGCGGGCTCAGCGCCACCGCTCACTTCCGGCTGCAGCCCCCAGTTCTGCAACGAATAGCATTGAACACCTGCTCTCATCTTGTGACAGTAATGTGTGATTGACGATAGTGTGTGGCGCACGGTAATGTGAGCGGCATGGAAGAGTTCGACACCCAACTGCAAGAGCTGCGACGCGGCACCGTTGTGCTCGCTTGCCTGCAGCTGCTGCGCAGTGCAGGATACGGCTACAGCCTGCTGGAGCAGCTCGACGACCACGGTTTCTCCACCGATGCCAACACCTTGTATCCGCTGCTGCGGCGTCTGGAGAAGCAGGGTTACCTCACCAGCGAGTGGAACACCGAGGAGGCCAGGCCACGCAAGTTCTACCGAACCTCGCCTGACGGTATCCGTCTTGCCGACACGTTGACCACGGAATGGCGATCACTGGCAACGGCGATCGCCTCGCTCACCGAAGAGGAGCACTGACATGACTGCCACATTGACCGAACGCTACATCTCGGCCACGATCCGCAGCCTCGAGCCCGGCATGCGGAACGACATCCGCGCCGAGCTCGAAGCCTCCATTGCCGACGCCATCGAGGCGCGCGTAGCCCAAGGCGAAGCCGCGCAGGAGGCAGAACGCCGCGTCCTGGCCGAACTCGGCGACCCCGGCATCCTCGCCGCCGGCTACGCAGACCGGCCGCTGCACCTGCTCGGGCCGAAGTACTACCTGGCTTGGTGGCGCCTGCTGAAACTGCTGCTGTGGATTGTGCCGCTCTGCGTGGCAGGGGCAATGGCGCTGGGTTTGCTGGTCTCTGGACAGGACGTGGGCGAAAGCATCGTCCAGTCGCTTTCCGTCGGGCTGCAGGTCATCGTGCACGTGGGCTTCTGGACCACGCTCGTGTTCGTCGTGCTCGAGCGCACTGGCGCGGACACTGGCGTGAAGTGGGATGTCGACCAGCTGCCGGAAATTCCCGAGGATGGCGCGGGCCGCAGCGAGTTGACCGCGTCACTGGTATTCCTGGGCATCGCCGCCGGGGCGGTGGTATGGGACCTGGTCCGAGGATTCTTCCCCACAGGCGGTGAACCGATCCCGATCCTCAACCCGGGGCTGTGGCCGTGGTGGATCGGCATCCTGTTCGCACTGATCATCCTCGAGGCCGTCTTCGCCGTCGCGCTGTTCCGCCTGCGTCGTTGGACAACTGCCATGGCGGTGCTGAACACCGTGCTCGCCTTGGCCTTCGCGGCCTGGGCGCTGATCCTGCTGTTGCGCGGCGAGCTCGTCAACCCGGAATTCCTCTCGTTCGTTGCGGTTGCCGGAGGCGACGGGTTCGCCGCCGGAAACGCACAGGCCGCTGGCAATGGCGGCATCTTCCGCATTCTCGCCGTGCTGCTCGGGTGCGGAATCGCGGCCGGCATTGGCTGGGATATCGTTGACGGCTGGCGCAAGGCTGTGCGGGAACGGGGCACAGCCCGGGGCTGAACGCGCTGAATGGCAGGTGGGAGTCCGTGCCACCGTGTCCAGCGCTGAGCTGCCTGCCGGCAATGATACGAGCTCGCGGGTCACTGCCCCCGGCTTGTGTTCCGGCACGGAAGCCCCTCCATCAATTGGGCCGACAGTTGCTCGAAAGGCACCTAGGAAAGCACGTCATCACGATCAGGAAGAGCGCCGTCAACCACGACTGCTCCGAACGCTTCCGGCGCTCGCTCGGCTCCGCCTGCGCAAATACTCGCCGTTCAAATCCCGGGTGCACCCGACGAGCGAAGCCTCCGGCAATCAGCGATCCCTCGGAGGGGCCATCACGGTACATGCGACTGCCTCCGTGCCGCACCGCCACCCATTAGCTGGGGCCGCTGTTCGGCCAGTAGAATCCCATGCCGGCCCCTGCGGCGAGGCCGTCTTCTTCCCGGATCAGTATTCCTGCATCAGGGCCGTGATCTGCTGGATCAGCGCACTGACCAAGGCTGGTTGCCGGCGTCGCGGCATGGTGAGGATCTGTGCGCTGCGTTCGGCCAGAGCCGGATGGTCAATCGGGATGAACCTCAGCCCTTGGCTCAGCCCATCGCGACGAGCGAAGCGGCTGAGCAAGGTCACCCCCGCGCCGGAACGCGCGAACTCCATGGCCGGATTGATGTGATCGGTAGTTAGCGCGATCTTCGGCGTGAGTCCGGCCATGGAGGTGGCGATGTCAAAAAGCTCGCGCTGGGTGATGCCCTTGGCCGGCATGGACATCGGGTACTCGCAGAGCTCGGCCAGCGACAGCTGCGTCCGCTCAGCCAGGGGGTGGTCGGCGCAAACCACGGCAGAAGCCGGAGCTGGGCAGGAATGCTCGACGGTTACATGGCGCTGCGGGCCCAGGGCAAAGATCGTCGCGAGATCCGCAGTGCCTTCGATAACCTGCCTGGTGGCCTCGGCCGAGGGCAAGACGCTCAGGTGAACCGTCACCTCGGGATGTTCCTTGCAGAACGCGGAGACGGCGCGAGGAGTCACCGAGGCAGCAAGTCCTTCCGAGCTGGCCACCTCGATGACTCGTGAAGCCCCCGAGGAGAGCTCGCTCAGATCTTGAGCCAGTTGCTCGCCTTCGGAGAGCATGCGGCGGGTATGGGCCAGCAGCAGCACCCCGGCATCGGTCAATTCCATGCCGCGGGCATGGCGGCGGAAAATTGCCGCGCCGACGTGGCGTTCGAGCTGGCTGATCTGCCGGCTGATCGCCGACGCGGAAACATGTTGCGATTCGGCGGCATCGGAAATAGATCCCGTGCTAGCCACCTCATGGAAGTAGCGCAGCGCCGTTGGCAATGTTTGCATTCTCTTGTTCCCGTTCGATCAGCATTTTGCATTTAACTCAAACCTGATGCACGAAACGGCACTGGTTCCCGTCGCGCCCATCTCCTAATGTGATCTACAGTACAACACGCCGAACGGGGAGAAATCATGCCGAATAGAGAAGATTTGCTAGTAGCTGCGGACAAGTATGTCGACTCGGGGGAGCTGTTCGAGGACTTGTCCGAGCTGGTTGCCTGCCCGACGGTCAGCACCGACCCCAGCCAGAGGGTTGCAACGAACTCATATCTGGATAAGAACTTACGATCGAGGCTCGAAGGCATGGGCTTTACTGTGCGGCTTGATCTGGACTGGCGGGGATCGGGCAATTCTTTCCTGCGCGCGGTTCGCACAGAACATCGGGATTACACTACGGTGCTGTGCTACGGGCATGCCGATGTGGTTGACGGCCAAGCGGGGCAATGGGAGCAGGGGCGCGATCCTTTCGTGCTGGATGCCCAGGGCGAGCGCTGGTACGGACGCGGCGCGGCGGATAACAAGGGCCAGCACCTGGTGAACCTCAAGGCCTTCGAGATGCTGCTGGCCCAGCGCGGGGAATTGGGATTCAACGCGGTCTTCCTGTTCGAAGCCGGCGAGGAAATCGGGTCCCCGCAGCTGGATGAATACGCCGCGGCGCACCGCGAAGAACTCGCCGCAGATCTCTTCATCGCCTCGGACGGCCCCAGATTGTCAGCCCAGGAACCCACGATATTCCTTGGCGCACGGGGTGGGGCGACCTTCGAACTCAGCATTCCGCTGCGCGCGGGCGGCTATCATTCAGGGAATTGGGGCGGCCTGCTGCGCAACCCCGCAACCACGCTGGCTGGCGCGATCGGTGCACTGGTCGATGGGCATGGGCGTATCCAAGTACCAGGGCTGCTTCCCGACGAACTGCCCGACTCGGTGCGCCAAGCGCTCCAATCGGTGCAGGTGGGCGGAGGAGCGCAGGACCCGCAATTGGCCGACGGCTGGGGCGACACCAGGCTGAGCGCGGCAGAACGGCTCTACGCCTGGAACACCCTGGAGGTGATCGCCCTGCAATCGGCCGACGTCGCCCGGCCGGTCAATGCCATCCCGGGTGAGGCCCGGGCGGTCCTGCAACTGCGCTTCGTCGTTGGAACGGATCTGGCGGGACTGGAAGCGGCGATCCGGCGGGCACTGGACGAGGCCGGCTACCCGATGGTGCAGCTGGCCATGGGACAGTGCTTCCCGGCCAGCAGGACCAACCCCGACAACCCTTGGGTGCGCTGGGCCAGCGAGTCCATCCAGCGGAGCACCGGCGTGCCCGCGGTGGTCTTGCCCAATATCGGCGGTTCGCTGCCCAATACGGTCTTCGAATCGACGCTTGGCCTGCCGACCTTGTGGGTCCCGCATTCCTATCCGGGGTGCCAGCAGCACGGGCCCAACGAGCACGCCCTGGAGCCGGTGCTGCGCCAAGGACTGAAAATGATGTGCGGGCTCTTCCATGACCTGGCAACGAACACGACCTTGCCGCGCACGGTAGCGGCTAGCAGCGAGAAGATCTAGGACTCCAGCATGGAAAATCAGCAATTACCAGTTAAAGACCAGACAGCGCCGGCCCGACGCCAGTCCACCGCTCGCGGTATCGCCGCAGCCACCATTGGCAATGCGCTGGAGTGGTACGACATGGCCATCTATGCGCTGTTGGCAATCTATATCGGCCACAACTTCTTCCCCTCGGAAAATCCGGCAGTAGAGGTCATCCAGGCTTTTGCGGTCTTCGGTATCTCCTACCTGATCCGCCCTCTAGGTGGACTTGTACTCGGATCCTATGCGGACCGCAAGGGCTTGAAAAAGGGGTTGATCCTCACTATCAGGCTGATGGTAGTGGGTACGGCGATCATTGCACTGCTGCCGGGCTACGACACCATCGGCATCTTCGCTCCGCTGGGGCTCATCCTGGGGCGGCTCATCCAGGGCTTCTCCGCCGGTGGCGAGTTCGGTGCCGCCACCTCGTACCTCTTGGCGCAGGACAAGGGGCGCAAGGGATTCCTGGGCAGCTTCCAGTTCGCAAGCCAAGGCCTGGGCGCGATGATGGCTGCCATCACGGTGGTCGCTTTGACCAGTATCTTCACGACGGAGCAGATGAACGACTGGGCCTGGCGCATACCGTTCTTCATCGGTCTGCTGGTGGGCCCTGCCGGCTGGTGGATCCGTCGCCACGTCGATGAAGCGCCGCTGCCCGAAGCGGCCCCGGGGGATCGGCACAGCGCCAAGAACGCGGTGCATGCCCCGGTGCGCGAGCTGTTCCGCTCGAACAAGGCCTCGGTGTTCATCGCCGGCGGAGCGCTGGCTATTTCGACAGCGCTGAACTTCGTGCTGCAGTACATGCCGACTTTCGGCATCAGCCAATTGGGCATGAGCCCTACCGTTTCCTTTTCCTCGCTGATTATCTCCGGGGCGATCTTGACCTTCGCCACGCCAGTGGTGGGCCACCTTTCGGACCGCTTCGGACGATTGCGCATCATGATTCCCGCCGCCCTGGCGATCATGCTGCTGACCATCCCGCTGTTCCTCTGGTTGATTGCGGGCAAGACCTTCCTGGTCCTCGCGGTCGTAATGGTCATCCTGGGATTGCTCAAGGCTTTGTACTTCGGTGCGCTGCCGTCGGTGATGGCTGATGTCTTCAGCGATTCCTCGCGGGCCACGGGCCTGTCCTTCAGCTACAACACCTCTGTGGCGATTTTCGGCGGATTCACCCCGATGATTTGCGCCTTCCTGATCGAGGCCACTGGCCAGCCGATTGCCCCGGGCTACTACCTGGCGGTGCTGGCCATCGTGAGCATCGCGGCGCTGGGCTCCGCCTTCCGTTTCCGGGCGGTGCGCTGACCCCGCCACTGGTGAAGCAGCGCAGGAAGCACAAGGCCGGCAACCGCAGCGGTTGCCGGCCTTTGCGCGCTCGCGACGATCACGAACGATCCGGCTCTCCGGGCACCGGTGCGGCGGATGGATCCTGATGGCGCGAAACCAGATCGGTGGCCAGCGCGCGAATCATGTCACGTGCCGCTGGGGGACCAGTTACGTGGATATGGTCGGCAAATTGGAGCAGTTGGCGCACGTCTTGGATTTGCCGGAACACAATAGTGATCGGGTACCACCCT
This sequence comes from Glutamicibacter sp. NPDC087583, assembly GCF_044743685.1. Classification (NCBI taxonomy): domain Bacteria; kingdom Bacillati; phylum Actinomycetota; class Actinomycetes; order Micrococcales; family Micrococcaceae; genus Glutamicibacter; species Glutamicibacter sp. NPDC087583. The sequence goes on from NZ_JBIUWY010000008.1 coordinate 16,788, forward strand.
CCTTCGGCTGCGTCCACGTCCCGGAGACGCTCGCCCAAGATTCGCCGGGCCAAATCCAGTCGAGTTGCACGCAGGCGGGCCGTGATCATCACGTCCCCGGGTGCCTCTGTGCGTTCCTTGAGCGAGAGCCACACCGTGCGCAGGGTGGCGTCGACCTGCAAGTTTGCCGGCGCCTGCAGGATTTCGAATGAGTAGAGCCGCTCCAACGAGAACAGCCGCTGCTCACCTTGCTGTTCGGCGACGAGATACCAGCGACCGGACTTGGCCACGAGTCCATAGGGATCCACGAGCAGGAACGCTGGGTGCGCCTCGGTACTGCGCCGATACTTGATGCGCAGCTGGCGCCGAAGCCGCAACGCGGTTGCCAGATCCGCGATATCGACCAGCAGGCTCCGGCCCGACAGCCAGGCAGAACTATCCACCATGACAATATCGGCCAACGTAGCCCGGGGATGGGCCGCTGGAGCTGCGTCCTGCTTCAGCGCGACCTTGCGCGCCGCCGTAGCATGTGCGTCCCGCAAGCCCAGAAGTTCCAAATGCCGTTCATCGAGCCCCGCCACGGACAAGGCTTCCAGCTCCGGCGGCTCCAGATGGGCCAGATTCAATCGGGAGCCCGGCAGCAAGGCGATTCCTCCGTGGCGCCCGCGCTCGGCGTAGACAGGGACGCCAGCCATGGACAGCGCTTCGACATCGCGCAGGATGGTCCGTCGCGAGACCTCCAGCGTCTGGGACAGTTCCGAGGAGCTGATGCGCTGACGAGTCTGCAACAGCAAGAGCAGGTGCAACAGCCTGGAAGCTTTCATGACCTCCAAGTATCCCAGAAAAGAAGACATGTTCTGTCGTGATTTTCTGGTGGACTGCTAATGTCCACTAATTCATTGATCCCAGGAGTCCCCGATGCCCCGCCCGAACCTGTTCCTCGTTTATGTCAAGGATGCCCGGAAAGCTGCCGAATTCTATGGCGATTTGTTCGATATGGATCCCGTCTTCGTCTCGCCGCGCTATGTGGCATTCGCCCTCAGCGAGCAGGTGAGCTTCGCTGTGTGGTCCGGCAAGAATGAAGATGCGGTCCCGGAAACCCCGCGCACCAGCGAGGTGGGTTTGATGGTCCCCGGCTCCGGCGGTGACGTTGACGAAACTTGCCGCCAATGGTCCGCCAAGGGAGTGCGCATCGTGCAAGAACCTTACGACGAAGTCTTTGGCAGGACCTTTGTTGCCGCGGATCCAGATGGCAACCTGATCAGGGTCTCGCCGATGGACTAGGAATTAGCGTGGCCAATAAAAGCAGAATCCCAGGGCATCGGCGAAAAAATTCGCTGATGCCCCGGGATTCTTGTGTTGCAGCTCAGGGAAGCTGCCAAGCTCTGGGTCTAGAAGAGCTTGCCTGGCTTAGAGCTGGTTGCCCAGCTTGAAGCCCTTGGAAGCCTGGCCATGGTACGAGCCGTCTTCGTCACCGGCACGGGTGAAGGAGAAGCCGTCGGCGCCAATGGTGACTTCCAGCTCGGAGTCATCGGTGCGCTCGATGACTTCCTGCACGTTGCCATCCAGGTCCAGGACCTTGGAAGCTTCGGTGTACCACGATGGAACAACCGGGTTGCCCCACCAGTCGCGGCGCTGGTTGTCGTGCACGTTCCAGGTGATGGTCGGGTTGTCCGGATCGCCGGTGTAGTAATCCTGGGTGTAGATCTCGATGCGGTGGTCATCTGGATCCAGGATGTACAGGTAGAACGCGTTGGAGACGCCGTGGCGGCCGGGGCCGCGCTCGATGCGGTCCGAGATGCGCAGTGCGCCCATCTTGTCGCAGATCTGGATGATGTTGTGCTTCTCGTGGGTGGAGAAGGCCACGTGGTGCAGGCGCGGGCCGTTGCCGCCGGTCAAAGCGGTGTCGTGCACGGTGCCCTTGCGGTGCATCCAGGCTGCGTAGGTGGTGCCTTCGTCGTCCTGGATGTCCTCGGTGACGCGGAAGCCCAGGTCCTCGAGGTAGGCGCGGCCGCGCGGCACATCCGGGGTGACCTGGTTGAAGTGGTCCAGGCGGACCAGTTCGCCGGCCGAGTACAGGTCATAGCGCATGTGCAGGCGCTCAACGTGGGTGGTCTCGAAGAAGAACTCGTACGGGAAGCCCAGTGGATCCTCGACGCGCAGTGCATCGCCGATGCCCTTGACGAAGCCTTCCTTGCGGCGCTCGGTGCGGCAGCCCAGTTCCTTGTAGTAGGCCTCGGCCTTGTCGACCTCTTCGGCACTGCGCACACGGAAAGCCATGGCCTTCAGTGCTGCCACCGGGCCCTTGGTCAGCACCAGGTTGTGGTGGATGAATTCCTCGAAGGAACGCAGGTAGATCTGGTTCTCGTCTTCGTAGGATACGTGCAGGCCCAGTACGTCCACGTAGAACTTGCGCGAGCGCTCCAGGTCGGTGACGACCAGTTCAGCGTAGGCGCAGCGCAGGATATCCGGTGCTGGAACCGAAGGGGTTGGGATCGGGTTTGCGATCTCTTTGCTCATGATTTGCTCCTTTGCAAGCAAGAAAAACTAGGGGCGGGAAGCGCGTGCTTCCTAGACGCCGAACTTAGGGGAGTGCGCTTCGTTCAGGGTGATCTGGATGGACTGCTGGGTGGTGTAGAAGTCCACCGAGCGGTAGCCGCCTTCGCGGCCCAGCCCCGAAGCCTTCACGCCGCCGAATGGGGTGCGCAGGTCGCGGACGTTGTTGGAGTTCAGCCACACCATGCCCGAATCGATCTGGTGCGCGAAGTTGTGCGCGCGCTTCAGGTTGGAAGTCCACACGTAGGCTGCCAGGCCGTACTTGGTGTTGTTGGCCAGTTCCAGTGCTTCCTCGTCGGTGTCGAACGGGGTGATGGCAACAACCGGGCCGAAGATCTCGTCCTGGAAGATCTGCGCATCCGGGGCAACGTCGGCGAAGACGGTCGGAGCAACGTAGTTGCCCTCTTCGAAGCCTTCGGCACGGCCGCCGCCGGCCAGCAAGCGGCCTTCGGTCTTGCCGATCTCGATGTAGCCCATGACCTTCTCGAAGTGGTTAGGGTGCACCAGTGCACCGACTTCGGTCTTCGGGTCACTTGGCAGGCCAACGCGGATGTTCTTGGCGCGTTCTGCGAACTTGGCTACGAAATCATCGTAGATATCGCGCTGGACCAGCACGCGGGAACCGGCGGTGCAACGCTCGCCGTTCAGCGAGAACACGCCGAACACGGTGGCGTCCAGGGCAGCTTCCAGATCAGCGTCGGCGAAGACCACTGCAGGGGACTTTCCGCCGAGTTCCAGGGACAGGCCCTTGAAGAATGGCGCGGCCGCGGTGGAGATGGTGGCGCCGGTGGAAGAGTCGCCGGTGAAGGACACCAGTGGCACATCCGGGTGCTTGACCAGGTAGTCGCCGGCGACGCCGCCGGAACCGAAGATCAGGTTGAAGACGCCCTCTGGCAGGCCGGCTTCGCGGAAGATTTCTGGCCACAGGCCAGCGGAGAGCGGGGTGTAGCTGGCAGGCTTGAGGACCACCGAGTTGCCGGTGGCGATGGCCGGAGCCAGCTTCCAGGATTCCTGCATGAACGGAACGTTCCACGGGGTGATCAGCGCGGCGACGCCAATGGGCTTGCGGTTCACGTAGTTCATCTGGCGTCCCGGGACGCGGAAGGAGTTATCCACCTGCGCGACGATCAGGTCGGCGAAGAAGCGGAAGTTCTCCGCGGCGCGGCGGGCCTGGCCCTTGGCCTGGGTGATCGGCAGGCCGGAGTCGTAGGACTCGAGCAGCGAGAGCTCTTCGTCGCGGGACTCGACGATGTCAGCGATCTTGTGCAGCACGCGGGAACGCTCGCGTGGCAGCATCTTGGCCCAAGGGCCTTCCTTGAAGGCCTTGTTGGCGGCGGCAACTGCCAGGTCCACGTCTTCAGGCTGTGCCGAAGCCACGGTGGCGTAGTTGGTGTTGCTTACCGGTTCCTGCACGTCGAAGGTTGCTCCGCCGATGGAGTCAACGAATTCGCCGTTGATGTAGTGCTGCAGGTGGGTCGGAAGGTTTTCCGGTACGAAGTGCTTGCTCATGGCAGTTCCTTTCGTGCTGTTCCGGTGTTTTCACCGGATGGGTTGTGGCAAATCTATGAAAGTTCTCGGTGCTGCTGGCTAGATGGCGCTAGGTGCCATGCCGGCCGCTTTCAAATAGGCGTTGAGCGTATTCGAGCGGTGGTCCCGGCAGGCGGCTTCGATCTGCGCCGGGGTGGCATGGTTGCCGATCAGATCCAGCAGCGCCTCATGTTCCTGAACCGAAGCGCGAGCCCGGTTGGGAATGTGGGTGAAGCTGCTGGCCCGCATGGCCGCCAGCCGGCGCCATCCGCGCTGGACCAGGTCCAGGATGTGCGGATTGGGGCACTGGCCGTAGAGCAGCTGGTGGAATTCGGTATTCATCCGGGTGAAGGCCACCGGATCGAAATCCGCCAAGCACTGGCGCATGTTCTCGTTCAGCGCCCGCGCCTTGGCAAGCCAGGCGGCATCCATGGCATCCGCAGCCAGCGCGGTAGCGGCCGGCTCGATGACCATCAGGGTCTGCATGGTGTGCAGGTACAGGGTGGAATCCACGTGGGCCACCGTCGCCCCGACGTTGCGGGTGAAGTGCACCAGGCCCTCGGCCTCCAGCCGGCGGATCGCCTCGCGCACCGGAACCACGGAGCAGCCCAGCTCGTCGGCAATGGTGCCCAGCACCAGCCGGTAGCCGGGGGAGTATGCCCCGTTGACGATGCGCTCGGAAACCAGCTGGTAGGCGGCTTCGGACTTGGAGGCGGTCATTACAGCGACCATGAGTCCAGATCCGGGCTGCCTGCGTCCTTCCAGGCGTTGTACTTGCTCTTCCACGCATCATTCATCGGGAACAGGCCCTCGATGCCGTGGCCGCGCTGGACCATGGCGAAGATGAATTCGTCATTGGATTCGGTCACCGCGGCTTCAGCGGCCACCTCGGCCACCATTGCTGGCGGGATGACCACGATGCCATCGGAGTCGGCCACGATCACATCTCCTGGCTGCACCGATACGCCGCCGCAGGCCACGGTGATGTCCTTGTCCCAGGCCACGTGCTTGCGGCCGAGAACCGCTGGGTGGGCGCCGTTGTAGAAGACCGGGATCTGCAGGTTGGACACGGCGTCCAGGTCCCGTACGCCGCCATCGGAGATGATGCCGGCGGCGCCGAGCTGCTGGGAGCGCAGGGCCAGGATGTCGCCCAGGGTGGCCGAGCCGGTCTCGCCGCGGGCTTCCATGACCAGGATCTCGCCGTCATTGAGCGAGTCGATGGACTGCTTCTGCATGTTGTAGCCGCCGCCGTGGGCCTTGAACAGGTCCTCGCGGTTGGGGATGTAGCGCAGGGTGCGGGCGGTGCCGATCACGCGCTGCATGCCCTTGGTGGCACCGGGGACTTCGATGTTCACGTTGTTCAGGCCGCGCTTGCGCAAGGTGGCGGACAAGGTGGCGGTAGCCACCGAAGCCAGCTGCTCGCGGACCTTGTCGGTCAGCACGTCCTTGCCGGTGATGATCGGGGCCATGCCGGCGGTCTCGCGATCGCCGTAGGCATCTTCCTTGTCCTTGTCGGTGACCTTTGGCTGGTTGCCGAAAGCGGCGAAGGCCGCAGTGCCCTCGACGGCGGTGGTCTCCAGCTTGCCGGTCGTGGCGCCGGAGACCAGATCGGTGACCTCGACCTCGACAACGTCGCCGGGGAAGAAGACGGTGGAGCCGGCCGGGGTGCCGGTGAGGATCATGTCACCTGGCTGCAGGGTCATCTGCTGGGACAGGTCGGCGATGATGGTTGCGAAGGAGAAGAGCAGCTCGGAGGTGTCGGCGTCCTGGGCGAGCTTGCCGTTGACCCAGGTCTGCACGCGCAGCTTGGCAGGATCCAAGGTGGCAGCATCCAGGGCGTTGGGACCCACCGGGGTGTAGCCGTCGCCGGACTTGGAGCGGATGTTCGAGCCCTTGTCCGCGTACTTCATGTCGTGCACGCCGAGGTCGTTCGATGCGGTGACCTGCCCGACGTAGCCCCAGGCTTCGTCTACCGAGACGCGGCGAGCGGTCTTGCCGATGATCAGTGCGATCTCGCCCTCGAAGGCGAGCAGCTCGGTGCCAGCTGGGCGTTCCACGGTGGAACCGCTGGCGGCCAGCGAGCTGGTGGCCTTCATGAAGTAGCTGGGGAACTTCGGGGTGCGTCCGCGCTGCGCCGCACGCGAGGAGTAGCTAAGGTGTACGGCCAGGATCTTGCCTGCCTGCGCGAAGGTCTCTTCGGTTACTGGGACAATATTGCTCACCGTTGATCGGCCTGCTTTCATCGAACATCATCTCGTACATCAAATCGTATACGATCAGTGTGCGCCGAATCTCAAACGGTGTCAAGCGGGCTTTGGAAATCTTTGGAAATGATTATCGTGAAGGCCTGGGAATCCGCAAGATCACGCGGAATTCTCCGGGAGCGGGAATGTTTCGAAATGGACAATTGCGGGGCGCCGGAACGGATGTACTGCAGCACACAATCGATAGCTGGAATCCTGGCTAGCCAGTCGATCTGATGCCGGATTCCCTGCACGGCCATCGTTGCCCTGTAGTCGGCAAAGGATGCCCGACCGGCGCTATCCTCTTGCCAGCTGGGCGGCAGGGGCAAGCTCGCTCGCGAACCGAAGCCGAGCTACGGCAGGCGCTCTTTTGCCGATCGTGGAAATAGGCCATTTCACTGAGGGTGAGGGCAAGTGGAGTCATGGATTGTTCACGAGAAATATTCCGTTGCTTCCTCCTGCATGCCGGGTAATTGTAGATAGCCTGTATTTATGGGGAGTGTATTTAATATCCGAAACTCGCTGAGATGAGAGCGCAAGGAAAAAGATGTCTTCAGGTCAAAACACAGGCGTGATTGATTCGACGCTGCCGTCGCACCCCACCGAGGTCCACGCAAATAGCTGGATGTGGGGATCCGTGGCGTTGGTCGCCAGAGTTCCGGCATCTTCGATCACGGAACCTGATGGAAACTTGTGGTGGGTCCCGTCGAATGCCGCGGATATCACGTGGAAGATGTTCTGCAAAGATCTGCAAAGCGAAACCTCTGAGTTTCTCCAAAACGACGCGGGAAATCTGCATAAAGCATCAAAAAGCTGGTTCGACAAGACTTCGGTCGGACCTCATTTCCTGGCCATGACTGCCGACGCGAAGCAAGCACTATCGGGTGCTCCAACGTTTGCTTTCGACAACCAGAAGGTAATCAGCAAGCTGACCGGCGCCGGTATCCGGATCGCTGGAATTTCACGTTCTCGTAGTGAGGCGGAAACAGGAGCCGGCAACGCTGAATACGTCGCCTTGCACGTGAAGCTTTCGAAAGAGGCATTGCAAACCCCCGGTTGGGTGACCTCTGCGCTGCACCGGCCGACTCGTGCTGGGCTACTGCCGGGCACAAACATCGATGGCAAGGACTTGCGAGCGGGTGTAAACAACGCCTTGCGTTCAGCAGGCTTGGCAGTAGAACTGAATAATGGTGGCGCTCTGCAATCAAAAGACAAGCAGGATCCATGGGGGAACATCTATACGATCTCCACTTTTATTCCGCAAGACAAGATTCCTCAGTGCCAAAAACACTGGCACGGACCGAGCGCGATGGACAACCCTGCAGTGCGCTGGGCGCATGCACTGAGCATTGCTCAAACCGCCACGCCTAAGCCAACTTTGAGCGACTGGTCCGACCTCGGAGTTAGCAAAGCCCAAGTCTCCCTTGGCCCGTCAATTGGTTGGTGCAGTGATCGGGGGATGGGGATTGTTGCCCAGTCCCGTCCGGATGGCGATCCTGAACACTGGATCGCAGAGACTGGGCATACGGTGGCCTTAGCGCATTCAGTCTTCGTCGATTTGGCGGTCTTGACGATGCAGCAAGATGAATTCTTGACCCAGCGCGCGGGACACCTGGCCAATCTAGCGGCAACCGGAAACCTTGAGGATTCCGCTGCTTCGCTTAAGCGATACAAGGACATTCAAAAAAGGTTTATCGAGTTCCACGGCAAGCGCTGGTTGCAGGAGATACCCGGACGTGAATCTGCAACTCGGGTGCTGCAAGCCATGCAGAACGTGCGCATGCTGGAAGAAAGAATCAAGCATTCACTGATCGAGCAGAAATCCATCATGGATTATCTGGAAGCCAACCAGCGCGCCGAAGAAGAGCAGGTGAATCGCGAACGAGCCGAACAACTGCGCGAAGAGGCGGTTAAGCGTGAAAAGTTCAGTCACCGAGTGAATATTTTTGCGTTTATATTCCTGCCGGCCACACTGATTTTCACCGTTACCGGAGGTCTGGGGATCCAGTTATCCACACTTTGGGGAACTATTTGGATCGGCATCGCTGCTGTCACTACTATCGGGCTGATTGCTTGGATGAAGACGGAGGGTAGAAAGAGGAAGAAGGATAGAAAACGCGCGTCCGGAGGCGCATCGTGCAGCGACGAATCCCTCCCTGCCGTGAACAAGGGATAAACAGATCAGCTCAACACAGTTCGCGGCCACTGAGCTGGAGAAGAACCTCTTGGTTTGCGACCTCGGCGACGGAGGCTTTCTCAACGGTCCTCGGCTACCGCAGTTAATCAGCCGACTCACCAGGGGTACGCAGAAGGCGCTGGAACGGAAGTCATGATTCCGTTCCAGCGCCTTAGCGGCATCTGCATATTAGACGCGAATAGCATCCACAATCTTGACTCGGGCTGCCACCAGCGCGGGAAGCACACCGGTCAGTGCGCCTACGGCGATGGAAACTCCCATGCCAAGTAGGGCCGCACCGATAGGGAATGCCGGCATTTGATCCAGCTCGGTAGCCATCACCATATTCAGCAGATTCTCGTTGGAGACCAAGGCAACGGAGATGAGCACGCCAATGCCACCTGCTACGGCCGTGGCCACGACGCTTTCCATCATCACCGAGAAGAATACGCGTCCGGTTGTTGCACCGAAGCTGCGTCGGATACCCACTTCGCGGATACGCTGCTTCATGGTCACCATGGCAACATTGAGCAGACTCAGGGAACCAAGCAGCAAGATGATGATTGCGATCCCGGCAACCACCATGGTCAACATCTTCAAGCTCTCATCAGCACCCCACATCAGATAATCTTCGCGGTGCGCATCAACTGTGAGACCAGGAAGTTCTGCCTGCATTTGCTGGCCGAAGTGCATGGCCAGCTCTTCGGATCCCTCGATGGGCACCCACAGCTTGTAGCTGACCTCATTGAGCGGAGCTTGCATGCCGAACCAGTGCTCATAGGTGGCCGGCAGCATCCACAGCTTGCCGCCCATGCCGTAGCTAGATGCTTTGGTGGTTCCGATGACAGTAACTGAGACGGTGTTCCCATTGCTCATCAAATCCACGGTTAAAGGCAGTCGCTGGCCTTCCAGTCCCAATTCTTTGATGAAGGTGTGGTCAACCACCGCCGCTGGGGCAAGATTCTGTGCATCTTCGGCTTCCAGCCAGCGGCCGTCAGTAACAACTAACCGGTGCATTGGAGCGTAGTCGGGATCAACCACCATGATCTCGGCATCAAGGCTCAGCCCTTGGGCTGAAGCTTTCTGGTCGTAGCTGCGTCCCATCATGGTGGTGTACTCGACCTTGAACCGGTCACTGGTCTTTTGAAAGGCCTCATCGATTTGGTCGTTGCCCGCAGGACCAGCATCCGAGTTCGGGTCGTAGGCGTAGACAACAATCATTGCTGGCCGACCCTCGCTTTCAAGGCTTTCGGTCATCATCTGACGCGCCATGCCAGCTCCGGCCAATGCCGTAGTTAACGAGGCCACCGCAATGGTGACACCAACCAAGGAGAGCAAGACGCGCAACTTGTGAATACGCAGTTCCTGCCATGCCTCCAGCAGCGCAGCAACAAAACCGGTTCCTAAGCGAGTTAAGGATTTCATCTTGCCGCCACCTCACTGAGCGGATGCAGCCGCCCGCCATCCAACTGCAGCTGTTCTCGGGCCAAGGCCGCAACATTGCTGTCGTGCGTGATGGTGATCAGGGCAGCGCCGGAATCAACCGTGGCGGAATCCAAGAGATCCATCACCGCACGTCCGGTAGTGACATCCAAGGCACCGGTGGGCTCATCGGCCAGTACGACTCGTGGCCGGCGGACCAGCGCGCGAGCGATGGCCACACGTTGCTGCTCACCACCGGAGAGGGTCTGGGGCATTGAATCCAAGCGTTTGCCCAGTCCCACGCGCTCCAAGGACTCGGTTGCTAGCTTGCGCCGATTCCAGAAGTCGCGTCCACCGGCGTACATCAGTGGAGCCATGACATTTTCCAGGGCAGTGCGTCCTGGCAGGAGGTTGAACTGCTGGAAAACGAAACCGAGGTCGCGCCCGCGTGCATGGGCCGCCTGTTTGGCGCTCAGCCGGGTCGCATCCTTGCCTCGCCACAGCAGGCTACCGTTGGTGGGCCGATCAAGCAGGCCAAGGATATTCAGCAGCGTGGACTTGCCCGTACCCGAACGGCCGACAATGGCTATGTGATCGCCTTCGGACACCGTGAGATCAATCCCGTTGAGGATATGCAGCTCGCTGTCATCGGGCAGCAGGACGCTGCGCGTGACATTCTCGAGCTTCAGCAATGGCTCACCACTCATCTGAGTAGGACTCCATATCCATCATTTCTTCAGGTGCCGGGGTGGATCCTGGGACGAAGCGGAGAATTTCCGTCTCATCCTTCAGTCCTGAAATCACCTCGATGACCTTTCCGTCGGTCACGCCAAGCTCTACCTCGGTGCGGATTTCCTTGCCGTTTTCATCCAGCCGCCACACCGCACCCTGGCCAACCAGGCCGCGAACAGCCGATACCGGTACGGTCAATACGTCCTCGGCGGTGCCTGCATCAATTTCCATGTTCATGCTCAGGCCGTCGAAAACCACGATGTCTGCAGGTACGGCACAAGAAATCTCGCTGCCCGAAGAGCTCTCCGTGGATTCTCCGGATGCCATTGGATCCATCTGCGATTCCATGTCCTGGTCTGCGGAGCCGGCGCTGGTTTTCTTCGAAGCGCTGTCACCGACAGACAGGTCCTTGCAGGTGAATGGCTCCGGTCCGCCGTCAATGGTGATCGTTGCTTCGAGGCTTTCATCGAGCAACCGGTAGCGGTCCAGCGGATCGATCGAACCGGCGGCCAAGAATTCTTGGGGCTGGATCGCGCCGAGTCCTGTGCCCTTGGTGACGTCATCGCCAACCTCGATCTGGAAAGCGCCGACCTTGCCTGTGGCCGTTGCGTAGACGTCGTGGTACTTCACCACTGGCGCAGCTTCCTGCGGTTGCTGCTCGTCTTGTGAACCTTCACTATCCGAGTCGTTGGCCTCAACGCTCTCTGGCTGGGATTCGGCGCGGACCTGGAAGATTCGATCGCCGAGGGAGACATTGTCGCCTGGCTTGACGAAAGCCCAATTGACAACGCCGTCCACGGGCGCATTCAGCTCTTTCGATTCGGTGAGCTTAATAGTTCCGGGAATGGACAGCTTGTTCTCTACCGTGGCTTTCTCAGCAAAGATGGTCTCTGCCGGGATCTCTCCGGTGGGGAACAGGTCATCATCGGCGCTGGCAGTGCCGCCGGCAAACGCGAGTTTCACGAGGCTGACGGCGATCAAGGCGCCGATAACTAGCCATGCAGCGGGAAGGAATATGCGACGGAACGCGCGTCGTTGGCTCATAGGGTTGCTCTTTTCACCATTCAATGATTACCAAAGTGTTCAGCAACTACCAAGCTCAAACGGAGAAAACACGCAACCTTTATCAGATTGAGATTTATTTTTACTTTGCAGGTCAGACCGGGTACTCAAATTAGTAGTTGAAGGTCGTAGTGAATCTTCTCGACGTCCCGGGGTGAAGCGGGGCAGTCTCCGGGGCTCGATGCCGCGGAGCTCTTCGGTGGATGTGGAGCTCCCGAGGCGTAGTGCCATTGCTTCTGTACTGGCCCCGGGGTCGGCAGGATTGTTCCAGGCCGGTTTCTGCCAAGCCTTTCGGGTGCCGCGGGCGAGCGGGGGTGCCAAAGCCGCTGTCGCAGAGCATCGACCTTCATTGCTGTCCGCTAGGGCCTGAATCGTGAATTTGGCAGGTGACAAGCACGTTTAATCCATGGGCAAAGAAGTGCACCGATCGCTTCATTTTCAGCCAAATTTATTTCCTTCCATTTGCTGGCACAAAGCCGAATGCCGGCGTAGGATGTCGGCATATCGTTGTCTTGAATTGGGGGATTTAAAGACGAATTGAAACACTCGCATTCATTTCGCATCTTTAGATGCATTGGGGAACTTATCCTGAGCAGTTGAGCCACATGGGGTGGCTGAATCATGGGCCAGGCTTTCATTATCTGAGGTCAAAGCCTTACTATAGCTCGCTCTTTTTCGGGTGGATCGCTCCTGCACGCCGCGCGATCCACTCAGGACATTCTTGTATGGGGGAGAAATGTCTAGGCATCAAAGGCGTGGCACTCTTGTGCCAAATTTGCGCCGTAAAACAGCTTTAAACAGATTATTAAAAGGATGCTTGGCGATAATTTCGTCGATTTCCTTGTGCTTTGTCATGACCATTCCGGGCATGGCAGTTGCTGCCGAAACTTCTGTTGGGGAAGAAGTCGAGGCCAAACAGCAGGGGACTGAACCGGAGAACTCTGAATCGGTCCTGGCCACCGGCTCGGCGGAGGAAACCAAGGCCGAAGCCGACGAATCGTCCACGGCTGACACGGGGGAAGAACAGCCAGCTGCTGAAGCAGTAGACAGCGCCAAGACCTCGGCGCCAGAGGAAGAAGCAGCGGCCGAACCTGAGTCCGCCCCTGCACCGGCACCGGCAACTCAGAAGCCAGAAAAGCCAAAAGCTGTGGAAACCACGCAGCCGGCACCCGAAGCGCAACCTGTGGAATCAGCTGCGCCCAAGACAGAGAATAAGCCAGTGGACAAGGCTTCACCGGAACTTGCGCAGCCGAAGGCCGAAGTTTCGGAATCGGAAGATTCTACCGGGTCCTCGACAGCGGCCCGCGAGCCGATCACGGCCGCTGCCCTTGAGTCAGGTGCTCCGCGGATTTGCGAGTACAACGAAGGAGACGGCTCGGTCGACACCTTCATGCAGAAGTCCGATGAGATGCCCGCCTTCGCCAACGGCAATGTCCACGACGGGCTCTATGAGGGCGGTGTGGTTCACCAGCGCTTGGAAATGACATTGCCCGCAGGCGAAAACGAGCTGGTCATCAATTACCAGGTCAAGCAGGCCGGCAAATGGGCCTATGACTATTTGCTCAACGAGACAGTGGACGGCGCGAACATCACCGGCTGGACTGTCGATGAAGGCGCCGGGAACGACCGCGTCGACACCGTCTTCATCACATTGATGGTCGACGGAGAAGAAGGCGACGAGTCAAGCGTCACCCTCTACTTCGATGCGCATATCGCCTCGGAGCTGGATCACGGCCCGGGCACCGGTGCTTCCTCAATCAACGGTTCGCCGTACCACGTCCTGATCTCGTCGTTGAACTGCAAGTCCATTGGACAACGCGACAACCAGATCCAGGCCGGTGCGGTCCAAGCCGGTTCCGTAACCGTCATCAAGGACGCGGTTCCTGCCGACGGCACGGATTTCGACTTCACCCTCGCCGAGGACCGCTTCGGCGACTCGACATCATTCAACCTCGATGACAGTGCCGATTCCGATACCGGCGCGAGCTTGCCGCAGAGCGTCACCTACACCGTGGCGCCAGCTACGATCACCGTCACCGAAGAGGACTTGCCAGCTGGCTGGAATCTTTCCTCGATCGCCTGCACCGGCGCCGCCGCCATCCGCAGCGGTTCGGCCATCACCTTCGAGCTGGGCGACAACGATGAAGTCACCTGTACCTTCACCAATACGAAGACCACCTACGACGAGCTCACGGTCCACAAGGATGTGCAGGCATCCTATGACCGCGACTACGACTGGGATCTGGACAAGTCGCTGGCCCAGGGCCAGCAAGCCACAGTGAAGGCCACGGCCACCGGAGTGGACGTCGACTACAACGTGGTCGCCACCGCCAGCGAGGCCCAGGACAGCAACTTCCAGCTCTCCGGCACCATTACCGTGATGAACCCGAATGACACGGCGATGTCCGGGATCACCCTGGCCGACCAGCTTGATGGAGCCAATTGCGTCATCTCCGCTGGCGGTTCGCCGATCGCCAATCCGGTGACCATCCAGCCCGGCGAGAATTCCTTCACCTATGAATGCGACCTGCCCGAGGGAACCAGTGCCTCCAGCGCCGGCACCAACACGGTCAGCGCAACCTGGGACCCGGAGGCCTACTATGGCACCGATGGACAAGCCAGCGCCTCGGCCGGCTACGATTTCGCGTCCGTCTCGCCAACGGTGACCGACGAGGAAGTCACCGTCACCGATAGTGAAATCGACCTTTCGGGCATCGCCGGCGGTAATACCGTTACAGCCGGGGAAAGCCCGAAGTCCTTCGCGTACACCATCGAGTGGGACGGCGTGCTCGGAGAATGCACCGACTACCAGAACATCGCCAGCCTCGCCGCAGACGACGGCGAAACGCTGACCGACAATGCCACCGTGGAAATCTGCATCGGCCAGGATCTGGCCATCGAGAAACTGGTCGTGTCCAGTTTCAACCGCAGCTACGACTGGAGCATCGCCAAGGACGCAGTAGGCGAGCAGCCATTCACCGCGGATCCGGAAACCGGCGAATTCACCGCGCAATACTCCGTCACTGTCACTCCCGAAAGCTATTCGGACAGCGACTGGGCCATGAGCGGAACCATCACGGTATCCAACCCCAATGACTGGCAAGCCATTGACGTGACCGTCACCGACCAGGTCGATGTGGGCGGGGACGCAACCTGCCAGGTGGTCGGCATTGCCGGCGAACCGGACACGATGGACGCCGATCCGGCCGCACCGGGCTTCCAGGCAACACTGGATGCCTCCCAAACGCTGACCTTCAGCTACAGCTGCACCTTCGGATCGCAGCCGAACTACGAGGGCAGCAACACCGCCGAAGTGACGTGGTCCTCCAGCGCGGCCTCCACCGCTTCGGGCAGCGCCACCGAAGTTGTACCGGTGGATGCAGGCGACTGGACGCAGACACCACTGAACCAGACGGTGACCGTGACCGACCCGCTGCATGAGTTCGATCCGGCCTGGACCATCAATTACTCCGATGGCCCGCAGACTCGGACCTATGAATACACCTGGACCGTGGACGAGGCCGGCACGTGCCAGAGCTTCATGAACACCGCCACGATCACCGGCAGCAACCAGCTGGTCAAGAGCGATGACGCCCAAGTCGAAGCGTGCCGCCAGGCAGGGCTGACCGTCACCAAGGACGTGACGGCCTCCTATGACCGCACCTACTTGTGGAGCATCGACAAGCAGCTGGCCGAGGGCCAGCGGCCAAATGCCGTCGTCGAAGAAGACGGAACCGCTACCGTTCACTACACGGTGCTGGTGGACAACACCGGCTACGAGGATTCCGGGCAGCAGCTTTCCGGATCCATTACCGTGGCCAATCCCAACGAATTCGAAGACCTCGAAGTGACGATCAGCGACGAGAATACCCTCTCGGCCGCCTGCACCATCGTGGCCGAGGACTCGAATCCGGGGATGGAAGGCATGCAGCAGGTGGTGCCGCGCATCGGCTCGATCACCGTGGACTACAACTGCGATGCATCGGCCGTGGCGGAGGGCGATTACACCGGCAACACCAACACGGCGGTGGTCACCTGGGGTGATGGGATGGAGGCTGAGAGCCAGCCGGTACCCATCGACTTCACCCTGGATGAGAGCACCGATGAATCAGTTGGCGTCTGGGATGACCAGGCTGATCCTTCCGGGGACCCGGTACTGCTGGGCACGGTCCATTACGCCGACGCCTCGCAGAGCTTCAGCTACGAGATCACCTACGAAGTGCCGCGCGATGAATGCCTGGTCTTCACGAATACCGCGTGGGTGGATCTGGCCGGCGAGGACATCGAGGACTCGCAGGACGTGGGCATCTGCGACCAGAAGAATCTGGTTATCACCAAGGACGTGGACGCCAGCTACGCACGCGACTACGATTGGTCGCTTCACAAGCAGGTGGACCGCAGCGAATTCACGGTCGCCGGCAACGGCACGGTCACCGCGCACTACACGGTAGTGGCCACCGCCGGCGAAGCGCAGGACAGCGCGAAGCAGGTGTCCGGAACCATCACCATCAGCAACCCGAACACGCAAGTCGGGGACCTGGCGGCCACGGTCACCGATGTGCTCTCCATCCCGTCGGCCAGCTGCACCATCGAGGGCACCGATGCGGATGAAACCGCCGGCGGTTTCCAGCTCGTGCTCGGTGACGGGGAAAGCACCACCCTGGGCTACAACTGCCAGGTCCCGGCGGACACCGACATCACCGCCCAGTACACGAACACCGCAACCGTGGCCTGGGGCCAGGAACGCCAGGCTGAAACGGACGTCGATTTCGGGTTCGAGCAGGCCCTGCTGACCGACGGCGAAGTCGCCATCACCGATGACCAGACCGTTGAAGGCCAGGAAGTGGTGCTGGGCACCGCCATGGCCGGTGAATCGCCGAAGGCCTTCGAATACGACCTGGAACTGCAGGGCGTGGCCGGAACCTGCACCGAGTACACCAACACCGCGGTGCTCGATGAGGCCACCGGCGAGGGCGAGGAGAACACGGCTTCGGCCAGCACCACGGTGTGCGCCGGAGCAGATCTGGATATCGCCAAGAACGTCGTGACCTCCTTCGACCGCTCCTACCTGTGGTCGCTGGACAAGGAGCTGCTCTCCGGGCAACCGCTGGCAGCCAACCCGAGTACCGGCGAGGCCACGGCGAACTACCGGATCACCGTGACCCCCGAAGGCCACGAGGACGGCAATTGGGCGATGAGCGGAGAAATCACGCTGGCCAACCCGAACGACTGGCAGGACGCGCCGGTCACGGTGCAGGACTTCGCCGATGTCGGCGGGGACGTGGCCTGCACGATCACCGGGGTGCAGGGCGAAGCGGTGGCTGACATGTCCGCCGAGCAAGCCGGCTTCCAGACGGTGATCCCCGCAGGGGCCCAATGGGTGATGGACTACTCGTGCACCTTCGCATCCCAGCCGGACTACGAAGGCAGCAACACCGCCACCGTGGACTGGGACGCCCAGGCGCTGAGCACGGCCAATAGCCAGGACTCGGACACCGTGGGGATCTCGGAACAGGATTGGAACCAGACGCCGCTGAACGACACGGTCACCATCACGGACAGCGCCCACGAGTTCGATCCGGCGTGGACAGTGGATGTGGCCGATGGGCCGCAAAGCCGGGACTACTCGGTGACGTGGACCGTGGATCAGGCAGGCACCTGCCAGGTCTTCGAGAACGTCGCCACGCTCACCGGCGATAACGGCTTCACCGCGACGGACAATGCGCTCGCCGAAGCCTGCCGCGAGGCGGCCTTGGAGATCAGCAAGACCGTCGAAGCCGCGTACGACCGCACCTACCAATGGCAGATCGACAAGGCCTTGGCCGAAGGCCAGGACCAGGAGATCACCACCAACGGGGCGGCCAGCGAACCGGTGGACTACGTGGTCAAGGTAGAGAACACCGGGTACGAGGATTCGGGATGGGTGCTGGAAGGCCAGATCACCATCACCAACCCGAACCAGTACACGGGCATCGACGCCACGATCCAGGACGTGGTCGATCTGGACGCGGTCACCTGCACCACCTCTGAATCGCTGGTGGGCATCCCGGCCAACGGAACAATCACCGTCGGCTACAGCTGCGATGTCTCGGCGGGAGTCGATCCCGGCTCCTACAGCGGCGGCACCAACACCGCCACGGTCAGCTGGGGCGATGACCGGGCATCGAGCACGCAGGTGCCCATCGAATTCGCCATTGATTCCCGCATCGATCGGCAGGTCGAGATCTGGGATGACCAGTCGAATCCCCAGAAGCCGGTGCTGCTGCGCACCGTGGACATTGATGATTCGCCGGTGCTCATCGAGTACCAGCTGGAGCATGATGCTCCGGCCGGTGAATGCATGAGCTACACGAACACCGCCTGGGTCGATATCCAGGCAGGGGAGGATCCGAGGGATGAGGCGACCGTGCAGCTATGCGGCTTGCTCGATCTGATGATTGCCAAAGATGCCGAAGCCAGCTTCGATCGGACCTACCTGTGGGACCTGGAGAAGAAGGTTGACCGCACCGAAACCATCGTTGCCGAGGACGGCACCGCCGACTTCTCCTACACCGTGTCGGCCATCCCGGACGGAGCGGAGGATTCCGGCCATGAAGTGCACGGAATGATCGTGCTGGTGAATCCGAACCGCTTCGCAGCAGCCTCGACGGTAGCCACCATCACCGATGAGATCAGCATCGAAGGGGTCACGTGCACCATCGACGCCGAGGACGCCGATCCGCAAACCGGGGGCCTGCAAGTCGCGGTCCTGGTGGGCAGCGACGGAACCGGCGCCACGGTGCAGCTGCCTTACAGCTGCTCGGGCACCCCCGGCCAGCTGCACGGCAGCAACACGGTTACGGCAACCTGGGGCGAGGGTTCGGTGGCCACGTCAACCGCACCGGTGGACTACCTGCTGGATGCGGAAACCGATCAGCAGGTCACCGTCATCGATGACAAGACCAACCCCGAGTCGCCGGTAGTGCTGGGCGAAGCGATCTGGAATGCCGAAGGCACCCCGGTCGACTTCGACTACACCCTGCGCCACCAGGCCCAGGCCGGCACCTGCACCGAGTTCACCAACACCGCGGTGATCCAGCAGACCGGGGCCGATGATTCGACCACCGTCACCCTCTGCGGACAGAAGGCCCTGGGCCTGCAGAAGACCGCGCAGGGACTGGTGGATCTGGATTACGAATGGGAGGTAGAGAAGCGGATCGACCAGAGCAAGCTCACCGCGAACGGGGATGGAACCTTCACCGCGCACTACTGGGTTCAGGCTCGCAACACCGCAGCCGTTGAGCAGAACTTGCGGCTGGCCGGTGAAGTGATGGTGCAGAACCCGAATGATTTCGGTTCCATCACCGCCACCTTGGAAGACCGGATCGATACCGCTGGCACCAGCTGCCGGATCGATCTGGAGGATGCCGATGAAGCGGCCGCTGGATTGCAGGTCGTGCTCGATGCCGGGGAGAACTTGGGGGCCCGGTATGAATGCGACCTCGCTAGCTGGCTCACCACCGATGCCTTCGAAGGAGCAGTCAATACGGTGATTGCCACCTTCGATGACCGCGAAGTGCGTGCCGAGGCACCGATCGGCTTCACGATCGACGCAGTCACGGACGAATCGGTGAGAGTCACCGACGACATGATGGATCCTGGCGCCGAACCGAAGGTGCTCGGAGAAGTCCACGTCCCGCAAGCTCCCATGCAGTTCGAATACGAACAGGTGCTGGAACTTGAAGCCGGAACCTGCACGGTATACACCAATACCGCGGCAGTGCATGAGAGTACCGACGGCAACGGCAAGGACGAATCCTCGGTGGACCTGCAACTGTGCATCGAGCAGGGCCTGATGATCGCCAAGAGCGCCGACGCCCGGTACGTCCGGGACTACGACTGGTCGACCCGCAAGGACGCGAAGGAAACGAAGTTCGAGGTTGATCCGGACGGGCAAGCCACGGCCAAGTACACGGTCCAGGCGATGCTGGTGGGTTACGAAGACCAGGACTTCACCGTCACCGGTGAGATCACCGTGGCCAATCCGAATGACTTCAAGGACACGCAAGTGCTCCTGGAAGACAAGCTATCCATCGACGGGGCCACCTGCTCCATCGAAGGATTGGCGGAGGGGAAGCTGGAGCTTGCGGCCGGGGAAACCCGCACCGTGAAGTACAGCTGCACCTTCGATTCACCGGTTGCCGAGGCCGACTACACCGGCCACGAGAACACGGTGAACGCCAGCTGGACCGACGTGGAAGGGACAACCCGCACGGTCAGTGCCAAGGCTCCGCTGGAATTCGAGGCGGCTTCGGCCACCGATGAAATGGTGACGGTCTTCGATGACTACACCAATCCCGGCCAGCCGCGGGAACTGGGCACGGTCAAGGCCGAAGAGCAGAGCAAGAAGTTCACGTACGAACTGGTCTTGGACGGCGTAGCCGGCACGTGCCAGACGATGACGAATACGGCCTCGATACCGGAGAAGTCCGGCGAGGATGGGAACAATTCGGATTCGGCGGACGTGGAAGTTTGCTCCGAGGCTCCGCAGGCAGCGCCACCGGCACCACCGGTTCCTCCGGCTCCGCCAGCGCCGCCAGCGCCGGCAGCACCACCTGCCCCGCCAGCACCGCTTGCGGCAACCGGCCTTGACCAGGGCTCGTTGTGGCTGGCAGGGGCTGCAGGGATGGTGATTATCGCCGGAGCATTGATCCTGCTTCGGTACCGTCGCCGGAACCCATAGTCCGCGCGCCAGCTGGATGCCGGTCTGGCCTTTCGGGGCAGGGCCGGCATTCGGCGTGCGGGGAACAATCCCTGCTGCTTCGGGGCTAGTGCCTTGGAAACAGAACAGGCCCGGTCCGCTTATTCGCATAAGTGGTCCGGGCCTGTTGCCATGGTCAAGCCTTCTGGCTAGATTTGGGCTGCGTCGGCGAATCTAACTAGCGAACCGTCCGCTGAAGAGGTTTCTGCTGGGAACGACCGAAGTGGAGGATATCGTCCGGCTGATGGCCGATGGCGGAAAAGTCCTAGGACTCGATCTGATCGCGCGTCGCCTTGCCTTCCACACTGGTCTCAATGAGTGGATCTGTCCGTTGCTCTTCAGCAGGCAGATTCATCACGCTAGCGAAGACGTTTGCCATCCGCTGAGTTGCCTCAAGCGCCGTGCCTTCGCTTGCCCAGGAATCGAATGTGAATGAGTAATTCTCGTCCCTGGTTATGATGTCCAGCTTGGGGCCTTTCTTGGTCCGTTCCGCGAACCGCACGTAACGGACATCTGCGAGAGGAACCACGCTTTCGATAGCGCCTTCTTTGATGAGGTCACTCTGGTCAGCGACAAAGAAATAGTTATCGGTAATTCCGAGGTAAACATTGTTCGCGAGCAGCTTCTCTTGATTTGCATCCGCCAGGGCAAGCAATTGAGCGTTTTCCGGGAGTGCCCATGTAAGTATGTCTGCCACCTTGTCCGGCGTGCCTTCCTTGAAGACCGGAACTGCTGGGGCCAGTGTTTCTCGCCCAGAATGCAGTTGGTTGCGCAAGTCAGCTACGGCGGTTGCTAGCGCTTCGGCCATGTTAAGCGCGTCGTCTAGGCTGCGGCGTTTACCCGTGAATGGAAGATTTCGGACAGCTGGCAGGAGCGCGAGCAAACGCACTTGGCTTTCGACTTCCGCCAGTAGATTGGTTACTTCACCCATTGCTTTTGCATGCTCGGACTTCGTTTTCTCGACATGATGGGAAAGTAGCCGAGCGGTGGCCTCAGATTCCAGCGAGTCCTGGCTGATGAGGACTCCGCGCAGTACCTGAGCACGGTACCAAGCAAATTCTGCCATCAACATGCCGTGGGAGTCGGCGATGATCTGGTCAAAATTTTGCTTGACATAGCTTCGCCGTGATCTGGCGTTACCGTCGAGGTTTTTAACATGGTTCTTTACGAAGCCGGCAAACAGGTTTCGGTACTTGCTCAGATCCGCTTCGCGCGTAGCCAAAGGGGCAAAGATATGATTGTTGACGGTTCCTGCTGCGTCTGCTTCCTGAAGCGCACGAATACTGGTTTCATGCAGTCCGATCAAGCTGGCCCACTGATCCTCGTGGATGGCGCGCAATACATCTCGTGTTAGTTCGATATTCTTGTCGACTTTGCGGGAGATGGATGCCAGTTGGAGCTGAATTGCCAGAAGCACCATTGCTGGAGCGAAGGCTGGTCCCAAGGCGGCTGCCGGAGCCATTTCGACGGGAAGGAACCGGGCCTGTGCAACGACGGTTCCGCTGCTATTCACTATCGTGCCCATGCTCTGGCCCGCAGACTGCATCAGAGAATTACCGGCTTGGTTCAAGATTTGCAAAGATTCCGGGGCAAGTTGGACGATGCCCTGGAGTTGGGGCAATGGGTTCAAACCTGCAGCAGCGAGATTTCCTACTCCGGTTGCAATAGAAAAGTGGTCAATCACGTGTTGACTTACGTTCGCACCCAGTAAATCGAATCTGAAGAGATCAACGTCTTTTGGAGCATGATCCGCGAAAAGCATCGCATATCCGTCACCAACCTCCAGCAATGCAATGTCGGACGCCTGCGAGGCCAATTCCGAACTGGACGCATTGTTTCCATTGGATTCTGGGGTATCGGGTGCGGGAACTTCTGGGTTAGACATTCAACGGACTTTCTACGCGAGTGGTTCATGACGGTGAAAAGCACGGCTCCGAACAATGGATTGAAGCCGAGTGAAGACGGCATCAGTCTATCTGTCGCTGTCCGGCGCACCAGAAATGTTGATTCAAAGATGTAGACGATGAGCCTGGATAAAAGTCGTTTGGAAGAAAAAGCCACGCTTTCCATCGGTGAGTTGTTGCCGATGGCAAGTGCGTCGGTGAATTGCAACCGAATAGTTCTAACACGATCAATTACAGCATTGACAGGCATTGCAGCTTCCGTAAGTTTTCGTGAAATCAACAGTGCAGGAGAATGAACAGAGCCGGCCCGGACCTCTTATGCGAATAAGAGATCCGGGCCGGCTGCAGGGGGCAAGCCTTCTGGCTAGATTTGGGCTGCGCTTTGGGCTGCGGCTTCACGCTCATCGGCTTCGCGCATGGCACGCTCTACACGATCCACGTCGCGGACCGCACCCTTGTCAGCGGACAACGCCATGGCGGCGTAGGCCCGCAACGCAGGGGAGACCACGCGCTCGCGGCTCTTCGGGCGGTAGCCGGTGGTAGCGATCAAGCGCTCGCGGCGTTGTGCCAAGACCTCGTCAGAGACGTTCAGGGTCAGCTCGCGGGTCGGGATATCGATGGAGATGGTATCGCCATCTTCCACCAGGGCGATCATGCCACCGGACGCGGCCTCGGGGGAGACGTGCCCGATGGACAGGCCCGAGGTACCACCAGAGAAGCGGCCATCGGTGATCAGTGCGCAGGCCTTGCCCAGGCCGCGGCCCTTGAGGAACGAGGTGGGGTAGAGCATTTCCTGCATGCCCGGCCCGCCCTTGGGACCTTCGTAGCGGATGACTACTACGTCGCCTTCCTTCACCTGCTTGTTCAGGATCTTCTCGACGGCTTCATCCTGTGATTCGCAGACCACTGCCGGGCCGGAGAAAGTCCAGATCGAAGGGTCAACGCCAGCGGTCTTGACCACTGCACCGTCCACGGCGATATTGCCGCGCAGTACGGCCAGGCCGCCGTCCTTGGAGTAGGCGTTCTCAACCGAGTGGATGCAGCCTTCTGCATCATCGGTGTCCAGCGCCGCCCACCGCTCGGACTGCGAGAAGGCGGTGGAGGAGCGCACGCCGCCCGGGGCCGCGTGCCACAGGTCGAAGGATTCCTCCTTGGCCTTGCCGCTGCGGATATCCCAGTCATCGAGCCATTCGCCCAGGGTTGCCGAGTGAACCGTGTGCACGGTTTCATCCAGCAGGCCGCCGCGGCGCAGCTCGCCGAGGATTGCGGGGATGCCACCGGCACGGTGGACATCTTCCATGTAGTAGATGGTGCCGTTGCCGGCAGCGTTGGGTGCAACCTTGGCCAGGCACGGGACACGGCGGGACACTTCATCGATCTCATCGAGGCCGAATTCCACGCCGGCCTCGCGGGCGGCGGCCAGCAGGTGCAAGATGGTGTTGGTGGAACCGCCCATGGCGATATCCAGTGCCATGGCGTTGCCGAAGGCCTTCTTGGTGGCGATGCTGCGTGGCAGGACCGTCTCGTCGTCTTCGCCGTAGTAGCGGTTGGCGATATCGACTACCAGCTTGCCGGCGTTTTCATACAGGTCCTTGCGGGCCGTGTGGGTAGCCAGGGTGGAGCCGTTGCCCGGCAGGGACAAGCCCATGGCCTCGGTCAGGCAGTTCATCGAGTTGGCGGTGAACATGCCCGAGCAGGAGCCGCAGGTCGGGCAGGCCGACTCTTCGATGCGCAGCAGGTCTGCATCCGATACGTTCTCGTTCACGGCCTCGGAGATGGCATCCACCAGGTCCAAGGTGCGCACGGTGCCATCTACCAGGGTGGCGCGGCCGGCTTCCATCGGACCACCGGAGACGAAGACCGTAGGGATGTTCAGGCGCAATGCGGCCATCAGCATGCCCGGGGTGATCTTGTCGCAGTTCGAGATGCAGATCAGTGCGTCGGCACAGTGGGCATTGACCATGTATTCCACGGAGTCGGCAATGAGGTCGCGCGATGGCAGCGAGTAGAGCATGCCGCCGTGGCCCATGGCGATGCCGTCGTCCACGGCAATGGTGTTGAATTCGCGGGGGATGCCACCGGCGGCGGTGATGGCGTCGGAGACAATGCGGCCTACCGGCTGCAGATGGGTGTGCCCTGGAACGAATTCAGTGAAGCTGTTGGAGACAGCGATAATCGGCTTGCGCCCGAGGTCAGCGCCGTTCACGCCGGCTGCGCGGAACAGTGCGCGAGCGCCGGCCATATTGCGGCCATGGGTGACAGTGTGTGAACGAAGTGTGGTCATACCTAAAATCTCACCATATATTTGCCCTCAAACCCAGACGGTGACGATACTAGTAGTACTACTACCATGCAATGAGGTTTACCCCGTGACTCCAAGTCAAAGACGTCGCGAAGAACTCGCCGCGTTCCTCAAGGACCGCCGGGCCCGGGCTGACAGGGCTTCCCATGGATTGCCGGAGATCGGACGCAGCCGCGTGCGCGGCCTGCGCCGCGAAGAAGTCGCCACCTTGGCCGGCGTTTCTGTTACCTGGTACACCTGGCTTGAGCAGGCCCGCGACATTAATCCCTCGCGCCAGGTTCTGCAGTCCTTGGCGCGGCTGTTCCGGCTCACCCCGGTGGAATCCTCGTACCTGTTTTCTCTGGCAGGGCACGGTGAGCTTGACCCCATTGGCACCGGCGGCATGACGCCAGCCCTGCAGCGTTTGCTCGATGCGTTGCAGTTCCCGGCCTTCCTGCTCTCCGCCGACTGGACCATCCTGGGCTGGAATGAGGCCTATGAACAGCTGTATCCGCGGGTGGCTTCACTGGACAGCGAAGATCGGAACCTGTTGTGGCTCGTTTTCACCGATGCGCAATTGCGTGAGATGCTCCCGGATTGGGAAGTGCAAAGCCGCGGTTTCGTGGGAAGCTTCCGTGCCGAAACGCGTGGATGGCTCAGCCCATCGGGGGACAGCGGCATTGTTGCCCGGGTCTCGGCGGCCTCCCCGGAATTCGCCGCTATCTGGAATGAACGGGACGTTGCCGGTTTCCGTACTGGTGAACGGGTGTTCCGGCACCCAGCTAAAGGCCTGACCCGCTATGAGCAGCACAACCTGACCCCTACCGAAGCCTCGGACCTGACCTTGTTGATGTACACGCCGCTGTAGATGGAACCGATTTCGCAATGAGTTTGTCGTAGGGAGAGCTTCGTAACAGAACGCATCACATTGCCATTCGGTTCCAGTACTGCAAATTAGTCCCGAAACCGAACGCTCCGTTTAAAGATCCTTATCCCAAATTTCACTGTATTCCGTGCTGAAGGCGGGCCAAATTTTGGATCGAACATCATCGAGACACGAAATGCCCTTCATATCGTCGCCTGTGAGGACAAATTCATGAGGAATGACTCGGCCCGATCTGTCCTTGCGGTCCAGCGGATCAGCGAAACGAATAGCTATGGAATCGGCGTCTCGGTGGAATACTTCTAATTCGTCGTCGACTTCAGAAAACGCTCGATTGTAGAATTCCAGAGGCTTTTCGTGACTCCCATCTCGAAGAAATCGAAATCCCCAAATCCTGCCCCGTGTGGCCCAAATGACGCTCAACGTGGGCTCCTGAGCAATACCTTGTCAGATTCAGCTTGTGAGAGTTCTAATTGGAAACCCGCAATAATGGCACTGATAAAGTCCTTCTTCTGTATTGCCTTCTTCTGGAGTTTCTCCAAACCTTCATCCGCCATGTTTGCTACGTGAGCCATAGCTTGTGGCTGGACATGATTAAATAGCGATGCGATGCGATTGGGGAATCGATGTTGGACCAGTTGAACCGCCGCAGCGATTAGTCCTACGCCATTTAGCAGTTCTTTCGCAACCTTGCCGGGCAGGACACGTGCATTCGCCCAGCGAAGATGGCGTTGCATTGGCAGCGCTGAAGCGAGGGGTAGGACCAGATTGATGCCAACGCGATCACCGAGATCGATATGGCCAGATTCAAATTTCGCTGATGATGTCAGCACGAAGTCTTCCCCCACAGACAGTGCTTCATTTCCAGTGACAAACCCTGACAAAATTTGCCGGAGATCTGCGATTTCGCCTGCGACCTTACCGATCAAAAGATCGCGAAAACGATACGCATCATAATCTGGCAGCAAGTCACATTTCGTCAGTGCAAACATCCAGATTCGAGGGAACCTGACGAGCTTCTTGCCATCATGCAGCAATTCGTCTTGAAGTGATAGGAGGGTGCTCTTGAGATTTCCTAGCAAGGACTTGAGGTAACGCTCGATGTCGTCGTCATCGTCAAGGAGTCGAGAACTGTCGACGAGGATCAAGGCAACGTCCGACCGGATCAAGTCGTTGAAGGTCTTCAGGCGGATCTCGGCTTCTTCTTCAGTATTGGCTCCGTGGCTGAGCCATTCGCCTGGATAATCGTGCCATACGAGCCTGAGCGCATTGAAAGGGATGCTCGGATGGTTTTGTCCGTTGTTTTCTTTCAGCTTTAAAGTGAATGAGTACGTTTCGTTATTGAAGCGGTTGGCTAGCGGTGTGCGCGATTTTTCCCGCATTCCCAAGTAGTTCTTATGAAGTTTTGCACCCTGCTTAAAGTCGTCGGCAACTATCCGATAGAGGTTGCGTTCGGTGAACTCCGGTTCTTGCGCGGCTCCGTATAAAGCGGACAGTAGAACTGTTTTTCCGCTACCACTTTCGCCGAAGACAGCAATGTGCTGCTCAGGTGTTTTAGTACTCGCCATGGAATCATTCCTCAGGCTTATCGCGCAATTAGCGCTGTCAATCGATTTCTGTTGGGATCAGCTTATAGGCATACAGCGACGAAAGGGCGGAGGTGTCTAATAGGCGAACTATTTTGACTGCAGAGTAGCGGCGAAATGTAAATTATAAGAATTCAGCATTAACGAAGTTTAGTGCCTTTTCCTTGAACTCGCGGCTGGTTACCGCGTTGGCGTGATTGCGTCCTGCCAGCCACAGCACTTCATTGCGTGTTCCTTCGTCCTTCAGGAGGCGACGCAAATGCGGCATGGTGGTCGCGAGATCATCCTGGTCTCCGGCGACCAGCAAGGTGGGAACCGATGGCACCTTGGCTGCCGGATCGTAGGGCTCGGATTTGATTGCCTCAATCAGCTCAAAGAGCGCCGATAGATCATTGGACGGTTCAGCCTCGGCAATCCGCATGATGGCGGCGGTGTAGTCGTCATGGATCTTTTCGCCGGTCTCAACGTAGGTGCGGGCCTGGTCCAATTCGAAGGCGGCCAGCGGATCACCGGCTCCTGGACCCCCGATGACCAAATGATTCACCAAATCCGGATTGAAAGCGGCGAATTCCCAGGCCAGCCGGGAACCCAAAGAGTAGCCGATGACATCTACGGGTCCATCGTCCAGATCCATCACGATGGCAGCCAGGGCCTGGCGAATCTGGCTTGGTGCCCAGCTGCCGTCGTTGCGGCGAGGATCTTCTCCATGGCCCGGCAAATCAACCAGAAGGACATCGCGTCCTGCATCAGTGAAATATTTCAGCCACCGCGAGCGGTCCCAATTCAGTTCGCCGGATGAGGCGAAGCCGTGGATGAAAAGCACGGATGGGCTTTTCACCTCAGCGTTTGCGCGAACCACTCGAAGATTCAGATCCAATGTCATGCCATTGATCATAGGTCATTCACCCTTGAAATGTGATCTGGGCTAGCGCCTCAAGAGCGTTAATGTCAGAATGACTCTAACGAATCCGAATGTGCTGAAAACGAGGCAAATAAGAAATGTCATCCGTACCGGGTTGGGCGAATGTCGACGAACGCCGCAACCTCCCGCCCGCTCTTGCGGTTTCCACTGTGATCCTGGGAATCCGTGAAGGCAAAGATGGCGGACCCGACAAACTCTGCTTGCCAGTGGTACGCCGCATTCGCCAACCCCACACTGGAATGTGGGCGCTGCCAGGCGGACCAGTTGATCCGCGGGAATCCCTCGGCCAAGCGGCAGGGCGCAACCTTGCTGAAACCACAGGCCTACGCCCCACCTATCTGGAACAGCTCTACACCTTCGGGGATATCGACCGCTCGCCAACCCACCGCCTAGTCACCATCGCCTACTTTGCGCTGCTGAACGCTGACCAGGTCGGTGCCACCATCCAAGACGACAACGTGGCCTGGTTCGATATCGATGATCCGCAGATTGCCCAGATGGCTTTCGACCACCGAAAGATCTTGGACTACGCCATGTGGAGGCTGCGCAACAAGACCGAGTACGGGCAGATAGCGCATCGATTGCTAGGAGAACGCTTCACCCTGGCGGCCCTGCGCGGAGTCTATGAAGCTATCCTCGGACGCCGCCTGGATCCTGCGAACTTCCGCCGAACGCTCAAGAACACTGCCTCCATCGAGGAGACCGATGAGTATCTGGCCGGCGGACAGCACCGGCCGCCACGGTTATACCGCTACGTGGGCCACGGACCAGACCCGTTGGAAGTCGACCCGCTGCACGACTAGCAAGCACCATTCATACTTTTCACCGTCATCCTGTAAGAAACGGACGAACCCATGAGCACCCAAATCACTGACAACGCCAATGCCTCGGTAGCCCAGAACATCGCTCGGCTCAATCTGCTGGCTCCGGAATCCACCTGCTCCACCGATCTGGCCTCCAACCCGTGGGACACCCCTGCGGGCTACGGGCCAGGTGCCTCCCAAGAGGATTCGGTTCCAGCTGGTTACCCGGTGCAGGGTTCCATCCCAGAGGAATACCTGGAGGCTAGCGACGCCGAGCTTGATACTCGCATCATTGCTGCCAAAGAAACCCTGGGGGACAGGGCAGTGATCCTAGGGCACTTCTACCAGCGCGATGAAGTGGTGAAATATGCGGATTTCGTGGGTGACTCCTTCCAGCTGGCCAACGCAGCATTGACCCGAGACAAGGCGGAAGCCATCGTGTTCTGCGGTGTGCACTTCATGGCCGAAACGGCAGATATTCTCAGCCGCGAGGACCAATCGGTGATCCTTCCGAATCTTGCAGCAGGTTGCTCCATGGCAGACATGGCAGACGGTCCGAGCGTGCAAAAGTGCTGGGAAGAGCTCACCGCCCTATATGCGGATGAAGCTGATGATGGGCGGATGCCGGTCATTCCGGTGACCTACATGAACTGCTCTGCAGAGCTTAAGGCCTTTGTCGGTCGCAACGGCGGACTGGTCTGCACCTCCTCCAACGCTGCAACTGTTCTGGAGTGGGCTTTCGAGCGAGGACGCCGCGTCCTGTTTTTCCCGGACCAGCACCTTGGACGCAACACCGCTAAGGCCATGGGCATTCCCCTGGAGCAGATGCCGATGTGGACTCCGCGCAAGGAATTGGGCGGCAACGAAGCTGACACGCTGCTCGATGCCAAGGTCATTTTGTGGCACGGCTTCTGCTCCGTGCACAAGCGCTTCAACCCCGCGCAGATCGCCAAGGCGCGTGAGGATTTCCCTGGCGTGCGCGTGATTGTGCATCCGGAATGCCCCATGGAAGTTGTGGACGCGGCAGATGAAGCCGGCTCTACCGACTACATCCAAAAGGCTATTGCCGCTGCTACCGAGCCAACTGCTTTTGCCATCGGTACCGAAATTAATATGGTCAACCGCTTGGCTGCCCAGTACCCGCAGCACAACATCTTCTGCCTTGATCCAGTGATCTGCCCATGCTCCACGATGTACCGAATCCACCCGGGCTACCTTGCCTGGGTGCTCGAAGAGCTGGTTGCCGGACGAGTGGTCAACCAAATTTCGGTACCGAAGGAACAACAAGGGGATGCAAAGATCGCCCTGGAGCGCATGCTAGCTGCCAAGCCATGAGCCAGGTCCAACAAGAACCGAAGAAGCTGGTGATCGTCGGCTCCGGTGTGGCTGGACTGTGCGCAGCTTTGCACGCCGTAGAGCTGGGCATCCAGCCGGTATTGCTGACCAAAGGGAAACTGGGGGACTCGAACTCTGAGCTCGCGCAGGGCGGGCTATCAGCTGTTACCGGAGCATCCATGGCCCAAGGCGACTCTGTTTCCAAACACGTTGCCGATACGCTCAAAGCTGGCGCGGGCCACTGCGGCGTGGAACCGGTGGAACACCTGTGTTCCTCAGGCGAAGAGCTAGTGCAGGCTTTGGAATCCTATGCAGTGGATTTTGACCGTAATGCAGATGGCTCCTACCAGCTTGGCCTTGAAGCCGCGCACAGCGCACACCGTATTCTGCATATCAATGGGGATGCCACCGGCGCTTCATTGGTGCAAACCTTGGTTCGTGCCGTGCGCCAATTGGAAACTGCAAACAAGCTCAGCATCTTCGAGGATGCAGTTGCCACCGAACTCCAGCTGCATGATGGAAAAGTCTCAGGGGTGCACTACTTGCGCAACGAGGCAGAACAACTGCTCCTGGCAGAAGCGATCCTGCTGGCTACCGGTGGACTGGGCCAGTTGTATTCAGCGACCACCAATCCTCAAGGAGCAACCGCCGACGGCCTGGGACTGGCCGCCCGGGCAGGTGCTGTCATCGCGGATGCCGAATTCATCCAGTTCCATCCAACGCTGGTTGACCCCGCCCGATATCCAGAAGCCGGGATGGTTTCCGAAGCCGTACGTGGTGAAGGTGCCATTTTGGTCAATGACGCCGGGCAGCGCTTCATGCCTGGAATTCACCCGGATGCTGAGCTGGCACCCCGTGATGTCGTGGCCCGAGGCATCCATGAACAGATCCAAGCCGGGCACCAGGTCTACCTTGATGCGCGGGCCGTGGAAGAAACGCGTGGCACAGGATTCCTCGCAGGCCGTTTCCCATCCATCACCGCCCGGCTCGCAAGTTGCACCGCGGGCGGCTCCGGCCTGGACATGGCTCATGACCTGATTCCGGTGGTAGCGGCCCAGCACTACTTCATGGGCGGGATCCACACCGACATCTCAGGACGAACCTCTGTCCCAGGCCTCTATGCGGCCGGCGAATGCGCCAACACGACAGTTCATGGTGCCAACCGCTTGGCCAGCAACTCCTTGCTGGAAGCAATGATTTTTGCCCGAGAAGCCATCCTGGCCTTGATCAGCGACCCACCAGATGCTCGCTGCAATACCGATGCGCTGACTATCCAGCAACTCTCCGAGCCTGCCCCGGAAGCACCCCTGGATCTTGAACAGCTGCAAACGGCAGCCAGCAGCAAACTTGGTGTCTACCGCACCGGCGAGGAGCTCGAAGAAATGGCCCAGATACTGGCGACGAGCGCGCCTGTCGCTGCCACTGCGCGAGAGCAGGCGGAACTGCGCAATCTGTGGATCGCTGCAAGGATCATCGCTGCAGGTTCCATGGCACGCACAAAAAGCCTGGGTGCACACCACCGCTTGGATTCAACCGAATTCACCAGCAGCCTGTCAGATGAGGGTGTGCGCTATGGCTGGACCCTGCACCCAAGCAAGCTGAACAACGAGAACCTTTTGAGCAAGGAAATGAACGCGTGAACACTTTGATCCATCCGGTACCCAACGCTGCCATGGACCGCATCATCGAGCTGGCGCTCGCCGAGGACAATCCGCGCGGCGATATCACCGCACTTACCATCGTTCCCGAAGGCGCGACAGCTACCGCCGTGGTGCAGGCCCGCCAGCCAGGCGTACTCTCCGGAGGGGCAGTATTCACCCGGACTATGCAGCTAGTCGATGCGCAGCTGGAGGTAGAGCAGCTGATTGCCGACGGAAACACGTTTGCCGCCGGTGACAGCTTGCTCAAGGTCTCCGGGCCGGCGGCGAGCTTGCTGACCGCTGAACGCGTGGGGCTCAATCTCCTGCAGCGCATGTGTGCCATCGCCACGGCGACCGCTGAGCTCGTCGGCCTGGTTGCGCATACCAAAGCCCGCATTGTCGATACCCGGAAAACGACGCCGGGCCTTCGCGTCCTTGAACGCTACGCAGTGCGCTGCGGAGGAGGAGTCAACCACCGGGACAACCTATCGGATGCTTTCATGGCCAAGGACAACCACCTGGCTTTGCTGGATAACGGAGAGCAGCTTACCGCTGCCCTGAAGTCGGTACGTGCGCGGCTGGGGCACACCACGTCGATGGAAGTTGAAGTAGATTCCATTGCACAGATTCCACCAGTGCTCGCCGCCGGAGTGGACATTATCATGCTGGATAACTTTGATCCCGCTGACATTCCCGCAGCCATTGAACTGATCAACGGGCAAGCAGTAGTAGAAGCCAGCGGAAACATCAACGCATCAACAGTCGTGGCTGTCGCTGAAGCCGGTGTTGATGTCATTTCCTCGGGTGCCATTACACACTCGGTGAAAGCAATTGACCTTGGACTGGATATGGTTATTGCATGATCTACATGGATGCCGCATCCACCGCGCCACCTCGCCAAGACGTTCTCGACATGCTCAATCCGTTGTTGACCAAGGATTTCGGTAATCCGGCATCTTTGCACGAAGCCGGGCAGCAAGCCAAGCGGGCTAACGACTGGGCAAGAACGCAGCTGGCTAGCCAGCTGGGCGTGGCAGCAGAGGAAGTCTATTTCACTTCCGGCGGCACCGAGGGAGCCAACACTGCCGTGATCGGGGCGGCCTTGGCCAACCCCCGTGGACGTGTGGTGGTCTCAAGCTCCATTGAGCATCCAGCGGTACTGGAAGCCTGCAAGTACCTTGTTGAATTCCACGGATTCGAACACCGCATCATCCCGGTATCGGCCACGGGGCTGGTCGATCTGGATGCGGCCGGCCAGCTGATCGATGCAGCTGTTGCCGTGGTTTCGGTGATGGCAGTGAACAACGAAGTCGGCACCATTCAACCGGTAGTGCAGGTTGCCCAACTGGCCCGCAACGCTGGGGCGATCATGCATACGGACGCCGTGCAGGGCGCCGGCTGGATCGATCTCAAGCCGTTGTGCGCCGCAGTGGACGCATTGAGCATTTCCGGGCACAAGCTCGGCAGCCTCAAGGGCAGCGGAGCACTGTACCTGTCCGCTAAGCATCGCTTTGTGCCGCTGCTGCACGGTGGCGGACAGCAGGGCGGAATACGTTCGGGAACCGAGAACCCGGCCGCTGCCGTGGGCATAGCCGCGGCATTGCAGGCAGCGACCGCACAGCGCGAAGCAGGACTGGGCGCAAGCTTTGGCCCGTACCTGGTTGAACGGATTCTCAAGGAACTCAATGCCAAGCATCCGGGCAGCGTCCAGCTGACAGGGGATCCGGAACATCGTGTTGGAGGCATAGTCTCCTTCGTTTTCCCGAAGACCGCCGGTGAAACTGTGCTGATTGAATTGGCCCGCAGGGGAGTCCTATGCTCTTCAGGTTCTGCATGCGCAGCAGGCTCGACCGATCCTTCGGCGGTACTCACTGCGATGGGCTATGAAGAAGAACTGGCCCATACTGCTGTCCGTCTTTCGTTCATGCGCACCGCAAAAGAAAATGAGATCAGCCAGGTGGCCTCGGCTGTAGTTTCCTGCGTCTCCGGGCTCTTAAGCTGAAAATCCTGCTTCCCGGAACAGAAAAGTTCTTGGAAGCAGGACTGCAGCCAGCCGATGCCGGCGCCCTAGCGCAAGTACGTGCCGGAGACCCAGCCGTTCTTCCCGGCATACTTCACCGGGTACCAGCCGGACTTCTTCGAGCCGCGGATGGTCACCGTCTTTCCTTTGGGAATAGTGAGGATGACACGCTTGCCTGTTCCCGCACCACTGCGCATGTTCAGGTTCGCGATGGTCTTCTTGGACGAGGACTTTGAGCTCTTGGGATTGGTGGTCTTCGGTGCAGTCCCGGAGGAGGAGAAATTGCTCAGGTAGGTGCCCGAGACCCAGCCATTCTTCCCTGCGTACTTCACCGGGTACCAGCCGGACTTCTTTGCGCCGCGAATGGCGACCTTCTTGCCATTCGGAATAGTCAGCACGACGCGATGGCTGGTGCCTGCCCCGGCACGCATATTCAAGTTCGCAGTGGTCTTGGCAGACTTGGCATTGCTGGTGCTCTTCTGAGGCGCGCTCTTCTTCGAATCCTTCTTCGGTGCTGCCGGCATCGAGATGTTCTTCAGGTACTTGCCCGATACCCAACCGGTTTTCGAGCTGTAGCGAACCTGGTACCAACCGGACTTCTTGGATCCGGTCAGTTGGACGCTCTTGCCTTTCGGGATGGTCACCAACAGTCGGTTTCCGGCGCCTGCCCCGGTGCGCATATTCAGATTCGCGGTGGTCCGCGCTGTGCCCTTGGTCTGCTTGGGAGTGCTCTTGGCTTTCTTGCCAGAAACCCCATAGAAGGCTTCGAGGCTCTTGGCGCCGGAGTTCTTCACGCTCTTGGCCAAGGAGGTACCCAGGTAGCGGAAGTGCCACGGCTCGTAGGAGTAGCCCGTGACGGATTCCTGGCCCTTCTGGTAGCGCATGATGAAGCCGTACTTGTGTGCGTTCTTGCCGACCCACTTGCCCACGGGAGTGTTGGCGAAGCAGGCCTGCAAACCGCAAGCGCCGTTGGTATTTCCCACGTCAATGGCCAGGCCAGTCTGGTGCTCGCTGGTGCCCGGTACAGCGGAGATGCGTGAAGCGTAGCTCTTGCCATAGATGCGGGTGTAGTAGTTGAACAGCTCAGCCTGGCGGTTGTATGAACGATAACCGCTGACAGCCCGGATCTTGACACCGTCCTTCGCAGCTGCCTTGGCCATCTTGCTGTAGGCCTTGGCCGCCGAGGACTTCAGCCGGACGTTGGTGCCCTTGACCGCTACCGTCTTCGGTGCGTACTTAACGGGACTGAGCGGGTACTTCTTGTTGACGAAGACGTCATCCTTGCTCGGATTGCGCTGGATTTTCTTGGCGGCAATCTGCAGTCCGCCATCAACTGCCAGTGCCTGAGCCTGTACCGCTGAAGTTGCTGGAGCAGGGGCTGCGGCTAGTGCCGGGGTTGCCGGAAGCACTGTTGCAAGCAGTGCGGCCGACAGGACGGCAGCCATTGAAGTCTTGAACGCCCGAGGCAGTTTCATGGAACTCTCCGATAGAGGTGACAAGCGATGCGACCATCATTCCATCATCTATCCATGACTCGTTCAAGACGTTACTGCAAACGTTAGAGAAGGAATAGTCTCGTTGGGCGCATCTTTTGAATCAACTAGCGCGGCAGTTCCGCACTTGGCGCCAGAGGCCGGCAACCAGTTGCTGCTGGCGGTGTGGATATGGATAAACGGCCTCCCACTTGAGGCACCGCAAGTATTCCATGGGCCGTGGCCGCAGGGTCTTCGCAACTGGGTTTTCCAGTCGGCCAGGCGTGCCGCAAGGAGCACGGCCTGGGAAAATGCTCGCTGAACTTTGCTTGCAAGAAGTCGCAATCCTCACGCCAGCCGCCAGGAAAATGCCCCGTTCCTGGAGTCAAGTTGGTGGAAGAACACGAAGGGCCAATTTTTCTAGCTCGGCGAGATTTGGTAGGTTTGCGTGCATGCGTATCCGTCCAGAAGTCTTCGATGACCGAGCTGCGGTGTATGCAATAACCCATGCTGCGTTCTCCGGCATCGATCCGATGGTTGAGCCTGAGGAAGTCGGACTGCTGCAGCGTCTATTCGACTGCGACCAGTACGATAACCGTTTCTCAATCGTTGCCCTGGATGACACAACGGTCATTGGGCACGTCATCGCTACATGGGGAGAAGTGAATGGGGAACCCTTGCTGGGACTTGGCCCGCTAGCTGTCGCCCCGGAATACCAGCACCGAGGTGTCGGGTCGATCCTGATGCAAGAAATTCATGACAGGGCCGAGCAAGAAAGCATCAGCGGTATCGTTCTGCTGGGCGCCCCTGGCTACTACCGCCGCTTCGGCTACGAAGCGGCGCAAGGTCGCGGGATCCTGCCTACGCGCACCTCATGGGGCGAGCACTTCATGGTGCGGGTCTTCGACGATAACCGCCTGCCGCGCGGCAACTACCGCTATGCCAAGCCGTTTGGCGTCTAAGCGCTAATTTTCGCTGGGAATTTTCCCATATCTATTGTCACTAGTGCTCTTCGGGCGTAAACCTGTCTTATGGAACCACATGAAGAGCTTCGCGAACTGTCCTTCACCGTGTCGGGAATCATTTCCAAATCGATCAGGCAAGTATACGAAGCTGTGGCTGATCCAGAACAGCTTTCACATTACTTCACTACCGGCGGAGCATCCGGGCACATGGAAAACGGTGCCACCGTGACCTGGGACTTCCATGATTTCCCCGGCCCGTTCCCGGTCAAGGTCGTGGAAGTGGAAGAGCCAAAGCGCATTGTCCTGCAATGGGGCGGCCAGCAATCCACCGCTGCCGATGGCATGAATACCGTGACGTTCGAATTCGCTTCTCTGGAAGACAGCACCCGAACCAAGGTGACCATCAGCGAGGCCAGCTGGGTGGCGACCTCCGAAGGAGCCAAGGCCGCCTTTGGGAATTGCGAGGGCTGGACCGGGATGCTGGCCGCGATGAAGGCGTGGCTGGAATACGGGATCAACCTCCGCGAGGGGTTCTACAAATAGCCGGGATCGGCAGCTAGCGGCGGCGCTGGTAGTAGACGTGCGTGGCAAGCGTCGTTTCGCGCCGCGACACGCGGTCCATATGCGTTTCTATATCTTCAACGCTGATCGGTTCGCCATGCCCGAGGCGGATGGGCGCGATATGCAGCCGCAGCTCGTCAATGAGGCCGGCTCGCAAGAACTGCACAATGGTGTTTGCTCCACCGGCGATGGCCACTGGATTCTCTCCCGCCGCTTCCTGGGCTTCGGCGAGGGCTTCCTCGATCCCATCGGGGACGAATTGGAAGCTGGTCCCGCCCTCCAGGCAGAGCATCGGCTTCGGATGGTGGCTGAGCACGAAGACCGGGGCATGGTACGGAGGGGTCTCTCCCCACCACCCGATCCAGTCGGCGTCGTCCTCACCGGCTGGAGGGCCGAACATCTTGCTCCCCATGATGAAAGCCGAGGCTTCGGTAATAGCGGAAATTTCCGCCTGGTTCTCGTCGAGGCGCTCAAACTGCCAGCGGTGCAGGGCTTCGGCTCCCTCGCCCAGCGGATTATCCATGCTCTGATTGGGTCCAGCGCAGAATCCGTCCAGGGAGACGGTGACATCGCAAACTACCGAGCCCATGGCAAATGCCTCGATTCAACCTACATGCCGGCGGGAGAGTGGCTACTCCTACAATGAACCTGCCCGGAGGCAGAATCAAGCCCAGGTTCGGGACAATGCACCCAGACGCCTAGCTCTCCACGTCTTTTGGCGCACCGGCAACATTCCACAGCGACAAGTGGTATTTCCGGATCAGCGCTGCTTCCAGGAGCAGGGCCGCCTTGCGGTGGATGCAGGTGACCCACCGGCCTTCAAGATTCAAGCGGTCAATGGCCAGGCGTGCCACTTGCTGGATTGAGCGGGATTCACCGCGGTCCGCCTCGATTGCCAGGTCCCGCAGCCACTGGGGATCCGCTAGTCCTTCGTCAAAAGCGTACTTGCCCATGCCGGAGGTCGCGCCCTGGCCGCTGGAATAGATCTTCAGTCTTCCGCGAAGTCCCTTGCCGCTGCGTTCACCAGCCTGGCCCACGTAGATTGGCTCATGGTCCGAGGCGCCCGCGCGGCGGAACATGTAGACGCCCGGGGCCACTGGCGCCGAGTCGGCGGTGGCTTCAAAGGAGTCCCACGGCGACCAGTCCAGGGATTCAATGACCTGGTCGTCAATGGGCGTGAGGGAAATTTCCAGCCCCGGCGCGCCGGCGAACTGAAGTTGGGTCTGCAAAGCGGCGGAGACATGCCAGTTGCCACCTGGCTGAGGCGGCTTCTGGATGGCGCCCTTGGGACGATGCTGGCGCAGATAGCTGCGCAACTCCTTGGTTTCTACGCCAAGGGTGCTGGCAGCTTCTTCCAAGCTGAATAGCTTTTCGTCCTTCAAGAGTGTTCTGCCTTCTGTGCGCCGTGATTGAACAGTTGATGCTGAATCAATTTAATCCCATGGAATGCCCGGGAGCCCGGAAGGAGCTGCCTATGGCATGTCCTTCCGGGCTGGGGCAAAAGCTACTGCACCGCTTCACGCAGTTTGGTGCTCAAGCGTTCCAACTCATGGAATTCTTCTTCGGTCAGTGCGGTGCCCAGCAAATTGTGCAG
This sequence comes from Glutamicibacter sp. NPDC087583, assembly GCF_044743685.1. Taxonomy (NCBI): domain Bacteria; kingdom Bacillati; phylum Actinomycetota; class Actinomycetes; order Micrococcales; family Micrococcaceae; genus Glutamicibacter; species Glutamicibacter sp. NPDC087583. Next base: position 55,191 of record NZ_JBIUWY010000008.1, read on the forward strand.
ATGCTTGACGTGCTCCCTTCCGATTTCCTGCTGGAGCTTGCGGCCTGCCTCGGTTAGCGAGAGCTGCATGGCACGGTGGTCATCCGGGTCGGCCTCGCGAACTACCAGCCCCTGGTCTTCCAATCGGGTGACCATGCGGCTGAGGCTGGGCTGCGAAATCAGCAACTGCTTGTTCAGGTCTACCATCCGGCTTTTGCCGCCGGGGCAGGTGCGCAAGTTGAACAGCACGTCGTACTCGCGCATGGACAGCTTGCCGAACTCCGGCATTGCGGTGATCTGGCGCATGACCGCCACCTGTGCCCGGAAAAGCGCCTCCCAGGCATCGGTGGCGACCTTCAATGAGGCTGCTGGATTACTGGTCCCGGTCACTTGCTACAGGCTCCTTGGTGTTTGCTTGCTCAGCTTCCAGTTTAGCGTCGCGAGCAGCAACCAATCCCGCATGGGTAGGAGCCGGGGTAAGGTCCTTCGGTGCCCGGGAATCCATTTCCTTGCGCAGTTCAGGCAGCACGTACTCGCCGAACAGGTCCAGTTGGTTCAGCACGGTCTTCAGCGGCAGGCCGGCATGGTCGATGAGGAACAGCTGGCGCTGGTAGCTGCCGAAGTACTCCTGGAAGGACAGTGTCTTCTCCAGCACCTGCTGCGGGGAGCCAACGGTCAGCGGGGTCTGGGAGGTGAAGTCTTCCAGCGACGGGCCATGGCCGTAGACCGGGGCGTTATCGAAGTACGGGCGGAATTCCTTGACTGCCTGCTGGGAATCCTTGGCCATGTAGAACTGGCCGCCCAGGCCAACCACGGCCTGGTCGGCGCGTCCGTGCCCATAGTGCTCGTAGCGCTCGCGGTATAGGTTGATCAGCTGCTGGTAGTGCTCCTTTGGCCAGAAGATGTTGTTGGCGAAGAAGCCGTCACCGTAGTAGGCGGCGATTTCTGCTACCTGCGGGGTGCGGATCGAGCCGTGCCAGACGAATGGTGCCACGTCATCGAGCGGGCGCGGGGTGGAGGTGAAGTTCTGCAGCGGGGTGCGGAACTTGCCTTCCCAGTTCACCACGTCCTCATCCCACAGGCGGCGCAGCAGGTGGTAGTTCTCCACGGTCAGGTTGACCGAGTCCTGCATGTTCTTGCCGAACCATGGGTAGACCGGCCCGGTGTTGCCGCGGCCCAGAACCAGGTCCACTCGTCCATCTGCCAGGTGCTGGAGCATGGCGAAGTCCTCGGCGATCTTCACCGGGTCATTGGTGGTGATCAGCGTGGTCGTGGTGGAAAGGATGATGCGCTCGGTCTGGGCGGCAATGTAGGCCAGCGTGGTGGTAGGGGAGGAGGAGAAGAACGGGCGGTTGTGGTGCTCGCCGATGGCGTAGACGTCCATGCCGATTTCTTCGACCTTCTTGGCGATCGCCACCGATGCGTCGATGCGCTCTTTTTCGGTAGGGATGCGGCCGGTAGTCGGGTCGCGGGTGATGTCGCTGACTGAGAATACTCCGAATTGCATGTCCACTCCTGTTTTCCTGGTGCAAGCGTTATGTCCTGCCACCAATTTATATGCGTATGCATGTAATAACAAGTTGATGCGTCAAATATTCCCGGGCTCCTCGGAGATCTTTCTTCCTGGGGTGCACCGTCCGGCGGGTGCCCGCCGCACTGCCGGCAACGTGCAATGAGTCAATGGGCAACGAGTCAACGGCGGGTGGGGATGAAACCGCCACCCCAGAACAAGTTGCCTTGCTCGTGGGCCGGTTCCAAAGAGGGCTGCCCTGGCACGCACCGGCAATTGCGCCTGTGCTTGCGCAACTGGCGCAAAGCCCGTCGCAGCTGGCGCGCAGTCAGCGCGGATCCGGTATCCGTACCGGACTGCTGCTCCTGGATGCGAGCGAACAGGATGGTGCATGGCGGAATCTGGGTTGCGGTCATGAGTTGGCCTTTCGTAGAAGTTCATACGACAGCCAACAGGCTCCAGCTAACTTGAGGTCAAGCGGCCGGACCTGAATAATTCCTCATATGACATCCTCCAGCCAGTCCGCAGTTCCAACAAGGAAAAGCCAATTAGGCATCGGGGATCTCGCTCGGCGCGCGGGAGTATCAGTGGCGGCGATCAGGTACTACGAGTCGCGGAACCTGATTTTCTCCACGCGGACCAACGGGAACATGCGGGTGTTCCCCAAGCACACGTTGCGCAGGCTGGCGATTATCGCTGCTGGCCAGCGCGTGGGCCTGACCCTGGCTGAAATCGCCGGCACGTTGGGCGAGCTGCCCGAAGACCGGGCGCCGCGGCAGAGTGAATGGGAACAGCTCAGCACGCATTGGAAGCAGATCATCGATCGCCGCATGCTCCAGCTCGAATCGCTGCGGGATTCGCTGGATGGATGCATCGGCTGCGGATGCCTGTCGATCAAGAATTGCTCACTGGTCAACCCCGGAGATGAGGCCGCCGCGGAAGGCGAAGGCTCTCGCTGGATCCGCAAACTCGATGCGAACTCCAGCCACGGGGTTACCGGCGCCGTGGAGTGACGATTCCGCCCTGATAGGCAATCAGGGCGGCCTCCACGCGGTTGCGCGCCCCGAGCTTGAGCAGGATCGCGGTCATATGCCCCTTGACTGTCGCCTCGGTGAGCACCAGCCGGGCGGCAATCTCCGCATTGGACAGGCTCTGGCCCACCAGCGCCAAGACCTCGCGTTCGCGCACGGTCAAGCCGTGGACCAGGGACCGGGCCCGGGACTGCGCGGCGGTGTCGATCCCGCGCACCTTGTCGATCACCCTCCGGGCAATGCGCGGGGAGAGCGCCGCGGCGCCTTCGGCCACCGCATGGATGGCGCCGAGCAGTTCCTCGGGTCCCGAGCTCTTGAGCATGAATCCGCAGGCTCCGCCGGACATGGCCTGGTCGATGTATTCTTCCTCGCCGAAGGTGGTCAGGACCAGCACCTTGGTTTCCGGAGCCTGGCCCAGGATTGCTTCCATGGCTCCCAGTCCGTCGAGCTGCGGCATGCGGATATCCATCAGGATCACTGAAGGGTCCAAGCGCGCGGCCAGTTCGATGGCGCGCACCCCGTTCTCCGCTTCCCCGGCAATGAAGATGCCCGGGTCGCTGGACAGGATCGCGCGCAGCCCGGCGCGGATCAGCGCATCGTCATCCACCAGCAGGACGCTGACGGGGGTATCCATGCTCATCTGCAGTTCCTTTGGCTAGCCGGCGGGGTAGAGGTGGTCGGTGGAAACCAGTACGTTATCGGCGAAGCACAGGCGGAACATCTCGCTGCCCAGATCCAGCAGCCCGGTCCGGGCCGCATAGTAGCGGCACTGCGCATCCCCTGGCGGTGCCGGCTCGTCGATCACGGGAAGCGGCTCATCCAGGCCCGGGGCGTGGACCAGCGAAGCAACCTGCCGTGCGTCCATGCCCACCGAGAGCTTCTGGAAGTCCGAGGGGTGCAGGGCGGTGGCCTGGTAGGTGGCATGCTGCAACAGCAGCAGGGCCGCGGCAATCACCGTGACGGCGAGGACCGGCATCAGCACCAGCATCGAGGTGCTCGTGCGCTTCACCGGCGGCTGCACCCCGGCAGGCGCCGGGTGCGGGGATGCCTGGGCAATGGATGCGCGCAGTTCGAAACGCTCCTTGGTGCGGTGCACCGCCAGCGAGCCTCCGGCAGCTTCGAGGGTGCCGCGCAGCGACGCTATCCCGGTGGCCCCAACCCGGCTGGGAGGCAGGGGGCCATGCAGCGGATTGGAAATGCTCAGCACCGCCTGCTCCGAGCGCGTATCGAGATCGAGGTCCACCTCGGCGTGCGGCGCGTACTTCGCCGCATTGGTCAACGCCTCCTGGGCCACCTGGCGCAGCACCGCGGCCCACCGGATGGATCCGGGAGCCTGGGGCGAGGGGCCCTTCCGGGAGAAATTGATCGTCATGCCCTTGGCCCGGGCCTGTTCGACCAGCTGCTCCAGCGATGAACCTGCCGGGCCCAGCGGCGCTTGTTCGCCGTCCTCGTGCAGCACCCCGATGATCTGGTGCAGATGCTCGATGGACTCATCGGCCTGCTCGCGGATCCGCTTAGCCTGTTCGTAGGCCGGCGTGCCCTGTTCCAAGGACACCTGCAGCCCGCCGGTGGACAGCGCCAGCAGCGCCAGATCGTGGCCCAGCTGGTCATGCATGGCTTCGGCAATGCGCGCCCTTTCCCGCAGCTCGGCTTGCACCACCACATGCCGGCGCTCCTGGCTGCGGAACAGCACCGCATTGCGCCGCGCCCGGCCCGCCCACCAGGGCAGCAACGCGAAAAGCACCAGGCCGGTAAGGATATTCAGTGCGAAGGCCAGCAGGCTCAGGTGCGAGGACCATGCCAGCGTCACCCCGGAGGCCAGCGTCCCTGCCCCGAGGGCCAGCAATCCATGGGCCAGCGCGGACACATGCCGTCCGGCCAGGTAGCTGCAGGCCGCGGCCAGGGGAGCGAGCACAACCCAAGCCCCGTTCGTGGAGATGGGAACCAGATAGGCGCACAGTGCCAGCAGCAGCAACAGGACCGGCTGCTTCCACGAGGTAGTCATGATCAACATGCTACGCAGAATCGACGCAGCCAGACACCGACCAAGGTAGGGGTTCGGGGCCGCGCGATGGCCGACTTCCAGCCGGTGCGCGGCGGCCCGGGCGAATCCTAGGGTTGAGCGCAGAACCAAAGGAGCACACCATGATCGCACTTGAAGCGCTGAGCAAGGACTTCGGCGCCACCCGCGCCGTCAATGCGCTGACCGCCACCATAGAACCCGGGCAGGTGACCGGATTCCTCGGACCCAACGGGGCCGGCAAATCGACCACCATGCGGATGATCCTCGGACTGGACGCGCCCAGCAGCGGGCGGGCACTGGTCAATTCGGTTCCCTACGCGCAGCTGCGCTACCCGCTGCAGGTTCTCGGAGCGCACATCTGCGGCACGGCGGGGCACCCGGGGCACACCCCGCGCACCTTCCTCGCATCCCTGGCGCAAAGCAACCGGATCCCGGCAACCCGGGTGGATGAGGCACTGGCCGACGTCGGGCTGCAGTCCGTGGGCACCCAGCGGATCGGCGGATTCTCGCTGGGCATGCGCCAGCGCCTGGGCATTGCCGCGGCGCTGCTGGGCGACCCCGAGATCCTGGTCCTGGACGAGCCGATGAACGGGCTGGACGCCGAAGGGATCGTCTGGATCAGGCAGCTGCTGCGCGCCCGGGCGGATCGCGGCGGGACCGTCTTCGTCTCCAGCCACCTGATGAGCGAGGTGCAGCAGGTCGCGGACCAGCTGATCCTGATCGGCCGTGGAGAGCTGATCGCCCAAGCCCCCACCAGGGAGCTGATCAGGCAATTCACCCAGCAGGTCATTACGGTGCGCTCGCCGCAGCTCGCGGCGCTCGCCGGGCTCCTGCAGCGACCGGGCATCGAGCTGAACGCTGGCGAGGACCGGCTGGAGGTCATCGGCCTGCCGCTGGAAAATGTCGGTGCGCTGGCCTTCGCCCATGGCATCGAGCTGCATGAACTGAGCGTTGCCCACGGATCGCTGGAAAACGCCTACAACCAATTGACGCATGGCATGGTGGAGTACTCCGCCGAATCAGCTAGGGGAGCGGGAAGCAAATGAGCACGCTGCAGATCAAAGGGTCCGCATCCGGATACCTGGGCGCAGAGCTGCTGGCGGCGGCGCGCGCCGAGGCCGCTAAATTCTTCGGGCTGCGGTCGCTGCTCTGGCTTTATGCCTTGGGAATCACGCTGTCCATCGCCCTGGGGTGGCTGCTGGGTGCCAGTGCGAAAGCCAGCGGGGACAATGGCTTCGACACGGCGATGCCCGCCCCGCTGATGGTTTTCGCAACCCTGCAATTCGGCCAGCTGTTTTTCGCTGCCGCCGCGGCCCTGCACATCACCAGCGAGTACTCCAGCGGCACCATCACCACCTCCTTGCAAGCGGTACCGCGCCGCGGGCTGCTGCTGGCAGCGAAGTCGCTGCTGCTCTCCGGGCTCGGTTTCGCTGCCGGAGTGGCCATGATCGGCGTGGGCACCATTCCGGCAGCGCTCAGCGCGGGGCCGTACGGGGCATTCGCCGTCTCCGACCTGGTTTCGGCCTGCCTGGGCGCCGGAACCTACCTGGCGCTGCTGAGCTTGATGGTGCTCGGGCTCGGGCTGCTGTGCCGGAACTCGGCCGGGGCAATCGTCTCGGCGATCATGCTGGTGACCGGGCTGCCGCAGATCCTGCAGCTGATTCCCTTCTCATGGGTGCAGACGGTGGCCGACTACCTGCCCAGCAATGCGGCGACGTTCATGGCCACCGGCGCCACCGAACCCTACGGGCCGACGGTGGCGCTGCTGGTGCTGGCAGGCTGGGCCGTGGCCCTGCCCGGAGCCGGATATGTTTCGCTGAAGCGGCGCGACGCCTAGCCGCAGGCAGCGCACAGCGGGGTATCGGGCGTGATGCCCGATACCCCGCTGTGCGCACGTGGCTGGCGTTGCTAGGCCTTGGACCGAAGCTGGGCCCGGTCTCGCCATGCGGCGGTGCTCCACAGTGCAAGCGCTACCAGCGCTGGTTGGAAGAAGAGCCGGGCAAGCCGTTTCCCGTCGGTGTCCAGGCCGAACGCGTCGCGTCCCTCCTGCCACTGGGCGAGATTGCCGGGGAACACCGCCACGAAGAAGAGCGCGGCGATCCAGCCCACGGCGACCCGCTTCTTGAGCAGCGCCAGCAAGGAAAGTCCCAGGCCGATTTCGGCGACACCGGAAAGGATGACCGTCAGGTCCGGATCCAGCGGGACGAAGTCAGGGACCTGCGCGCGGAATTCCTCGCGGGCAAAGCTCAGGTGGCTGACCCCGGCGAAGACCAGGAATGCCCCGAGCGCAATCCTTGCGCCGTGCCGGGCGATTCCCAGGGGTTTCGCCGCGGGAGACCTAGTCATCGCTGACGCTGACCAGGACATCGATGTTGCCGCGGGTGGCATTGGAGTAGGGGCAGACCTGGTGGGCCGCGTCGGCCAGTTCCTGGGCCAGCGAGGGTTCCATGCCGGGAATGATGACTTCCAGCTCAACCGAGAGCTTGAACCCGTTCTCTCCCTCGCGGTTCAGGTGGACTCGGCCTCCGACGCTGGAGTCCTCGATCTTGACCTTGCGGCCACGCGCCACCATATTCAATGCCGAGTGGAAGCAGGCGGCGTAGCCAGCGGCGAACAGCTGTTCCGGGTTGGTGCCGGCTCCCGAGCCGCCCAGTTCTGCCGGGGAGGCCAGGGCCAGATCGAGCTTGCCGTCCGGGGTCTGGACGCGGCCTTCGCGGCCTTGGCCGGTGGACAGGGATTCAGCGGTGTACAGGGTTTCCATGAAACTGCCTTTCGATGAGGGTGAAATCTGGTAGCTATTTTCCGGAGGGTTGGTCCGGAGCGGGGATTTGCTGCATGGAGGCGGTGATGCGGTGCAGGGATGCCAGCAGCGCTTTGGCGCTTTCCATATCCGGCAACCCGGTGCCGCAGGCAATCTGCGCCGGGATATGCGCCAGTTCCTTGCGCAGGGCCACGCCAGCGGGGGTCAGGCTGACGTTGACGACGCGGCTGTCTTGGTCATCGCGCTGGCGTTCGATGAAGTCCTTTTGTTCCAGCCGGCGCAGCAGCGGGGACAGGGTCCCGGAGTCCAGCTGGAGCATCTCGCCGATTTCGCGCACTGGCTTATCGCCTTCGGACCACAGCGCAACGAGCACCAGGTACTGGGTGTAAGTCAGCTGCCAAGGGGCGAGCAGCTCGGTATATGCGCGGGTGGTGGCCCGGCTGGCCGAGTAGAGGGAGAAGCACACCATGTCGTCAACTATTGCCATGGAATAATGATTGCACGCAATTCAATTGTGCGCAACTTATATTATTGATTCTCCAGGCACGGCGCTGCGCGGAGCGCAGGACGGGGCTTGGAATCGGATTTGGAATTGGAGCCGGGCCGGCACTGGAATCGGGGAAAACGACGGGTCGGAGCACCGGCAGGGATCTTGTCCCGCCGGCTGATGGGGTCATGTTTCGCGCCCTTGCAGTGGCGTCGCTAAGCTGGGATCCATGAGCATCGGCAACTACCTGGCGAAGGCCGGAGGGCGCACCTGCCCTTGCCTGGCGGTCGTCCGCTCGCTGCTGCTGATCAGCGCGGTGCTTTTCGGCTTGTTCTCGATGCATGTGATGCATCATGGAGCCTCGGCGCAATCCCCGGCCCCGGCCGCGGTCGCGCAGGCGCATCCGGCTCACACCCAGCCCGCGCACCATGCTCCGCCAGCCGATGCAGGCGGCGGAGAGCAGGGCTGCACCGACTGCCCGATGGGCCATGAGACGGCCGCCGCCGGTTGCGTCTTGGCGCTGCTGGCCATCCTGCTGTTCCTGCGGCCGCCGCAGACTGTAGCCGTTCTCCGGGCGGTGTTCCCGCGGATCTTGTGCGCGGGACCGGAACTGCGGGGGATCGCGCCGGATAAACCTGATCTGGTTGCGCTGGGGATCTGCCGAAGGTGAGAGCTTGGCCGGTCGATGCACTGGCCTCCAGCTAGTTCCGGCGCCGCCGCAGGCGGGCGCCGCTCACGTTCCAGATCCACCAGGAGAATCACCATGAACAAGCAGACCCTCATTTCCAGCGCCCTCGTACTGGGTGCAACTCTCACCCTCGCCGGATGCGCAGGGGAACCAGCAAGCACCGAGGCGCCGAGCGCCTCGGCCTCCGGTTCGCATTCCGGGCATTCCATGGACCAGTCTGCGTCGGCCAACGACGCCGATATGGCCTTCGCCGCGGGCATGAAGGTGCACCACGAACAGGCGATCGAGATGTCCGGCATCCTGCTGGGCAAATCCGGGATTCCCGCCGAGGTGGCATCCCTGGCCGAAAGGATCCAGGCTGCGCAAGGCCCGGAGATCGAACGCATGTACCGCTGGCTTTCCGAGTGGAATATGCCCGGCGGGATGGATCACGGGAGCATGGACCACGGCGACGGGATGGTCCCGGAGGAGGGCATCAAGGCGCTGGAAGACGCGACCGGCTCCGACGCTGCCCGGCTCTTTCTCGAGCAGATGATCATGCACCACGAAGGCGCCGTGGAGATGTCCAAGACCGAGATCAGCGAGGGAAGCTACCCGGCGGCCCTCGACCTGGCCCAGCAGATCGTTGATTCCCAGACCAGGGAAATCAATGAGATGAAGCAGCTGCTTGAGACGCTGTAGCCCGGAATTGGAGACAGGAAGGTTGGGAGTGGCCATGTCTGGAATATTTGCCGGCGGCAAGAGCTACCGTGCCCGCATTGCGGCCACGGGCGCCGGTTCGCTGCTCGCGCTGGCCGTGCTGGCCGGATGCAGCACCGCTGCGGCACCCGTTGCGCAGCCCGAGCCTACGGTGGTTGCAGCAGAGGACACCGGTCAGTTCCTCGCCGACCTTGGACTGGAAGGACTCGACGCCAAGGCGGCCATCGACCGGCTTGATCGCTTGCCGCAGGAGCAGCGGCCGGAGAACTTCACCGCCATGGTGCAGCCAACGCAGCTGGTGCTGGCCGATGCGTCGGGACGCACCGCGAACCTGCCGCTGCCGGAAGGCCAGTACTATCTTTCGGCCGCGCCCTATGTGGACCAGACGCACAGCTGCCATTTCCATAGCCTCACCACCTGCCTTGGGCAGCTGCAAGGCAGGCAGATGGAGGTCAAGGCCGTGAACGCCGAGACCGGCGATGTGCTGGTGGACCAGGGCATGGAAACCTTCGACAACGGATTCATCGGCCTCTGGGTTCCGCGGGGAATCACGCTGGACCTTGAATTCACCTACCAGGGGAAGAGCGCCAAGACCACGGTGTCTACCGCCGGGCAGTCCAGCGCAACCTGCCTGACGGAGCTGCGGCTGGTCTAGGGCCAGCGGTCGCGGACAGCGCGCAAACGGACTCGGGCCTGCAACCACGAAGGTGGTTGCAGGCCCGAGTCATAGCGTCGCCAAAGCCTAGTCGTTGGGCTTTGGCGGTGCCTGCTTCATCAGCTCTTCGAAGGCCCGGCGTTCCTTGCGCGAGACCGGGATCTGGCCGGTCAACGGGTTGACGACCTGGCCAGCGGCTTCGGCAGGCGCAGGCTTAGCCGCGGGGCTCTTCCCGGCATCCGCGGTCTTCGAGGCCTCCGTGGCCGCGGCTTCTGGCGCAGCGCCCGGAACGATCTTGGCGCTGGCGCTGTCCATCGCCCGGGACAGGTCCTGGGCAGCGGTATGCTGCTGCGCCGAATGCTTGCGCGCGCCGCGGGCCTTGGCGTTCTTCTCCTTGCGGGACTCGACCAAGCGGTAGAGCACCGGCACCAGGATCAAGGTGAGCACGGTGGACGAGACCAGGCCGCCGATCACCACCACTGCCAGCGGCTGGGAGATGAATCCGGACTGGCCGGTCAGGCCCAGGCCCATCGGCACCAGCGCGAAGATGGTAGCCAGGGCGGTCATCAGGATCGGGCGCAGGCGCTGGCGGGCGCCGTGCATGATGGCATCCTCCAGGGACATGGCCGGACGCTCGGCGCTGTCCTGGCGGTACTGGTTGATCAGGTCGATCAGCACAATCGCGTTGGTCACCACGATGCCCACCAGCATCAGCATGCCGATCAGCGAAGGCAAGCCCAGCGGGATCCCCGAGATCAGCAGCAGGCCGATAGCGCCGGTCGCCGCGAAGGGAATCGAGACCAGCAGGATCAGCGGCTGGATCAGCGACTTGAAGGTGGCCACCATGATCACGTAGACAATCGCGATGGCTGCCAGCAGCGCCAGGTACAGCTGGTTGAAGGACTCGGCCTGCTCGGTTGCCGCGCCGCCGATCTCCGCGGTGGCGCCCTCGGGCAGCTGCACCGAGTCCAGGCTCGCGGCGACGTCCTTGGACACCTCTCCGAGCATGTTCTCCACCGGAGCCAGGGTGACCGTAGCGATACGCTCGCCGTTGGAGGTGGTGACCTGCTGGACCACCTTGGCACGCTCAACGGTGGCCAGATCCTGCAGTTCCCTGATGCCGGTGGCGGTAGGGATCTGCAGCTCGCGCAGCTTCGCCAGGCTGTCCAGATCCATCCCCTCGCCGATCTGCACCGTCATGTCGGTGTAGTCCAGGCGCAAGGTGCCTGCCGGAACAGGGGAGACCTGCGAAGCGACCATGCCAGCGAGCTGGGTCTCGGTCAATCCCGCCTCGGCAGCCTTCTGCGCATCGATATCGATGGACACCTGCTCGCGTTCGGCAGAGAGGTTATCGGAGATTTCGGTGACGTTCGCGGTACCTTCCAGTGCTTCGCGCATTGTGGAGGTCGCCTCGCGCAGGATCCCCTCGTCCGGGGCCTTGATCTCGATGGTGACATCGCTGGACATCATGGCCGAGGAGTTCGAGCCGAAGCTCAGGTCCAGGTCCTCGGCCAGGTCCAGGCCTTCCACCTGCTCGCGCACCGTGTTCGTCAGCGCTTCCTGGTCGGCATCGGCATCGGTGATCACGGTGAAGCTTGCGGTATCCGAGCCGGAGGAGAACATGGCAGCCATGCCGCTGGCGGTGCCCACGGTCAGCTGGACATCTTCGATTCCCTCGATATCAGCGAGCCCGGTCTCGATCTTTGCCGCTTGCTTTTCGGTGGTTTCCATGGAGGTGCCCGAAGGCATCTTGGCGGTGATGGAAATGGAGTTCTCGCCGGTGGAACCCAGCAGATTGGTGTTCAGCAGCGGGGTCATGGCCACGGTGCCGGCAAGGACCAGCACCGAGGCCAGCAAGGTGATGACCGGGTGCTTCTGGGTCCCCTCCAGCACCGGAATGTAGGCACGCTGCAACCACGACTTGTCTTCGGCCACATGCACGGTATGGGTTTCGCCGCTGCCCGGGCGGTGCGGCAGGAACCAGTACGCCAGTACCGGAACAATGGTCAGCGATACCAGCAGCGACGCCAGCAGTGCGATGGTCATGGTCAGCGCGAACGGGCTGAACAGTTCGCCGGCCATGCCGCCCACCAGGGCGATCGGCAAGAAGACCGCCACGGTGGTCAGGGTCGCCGCGGTAATGGCGCCGGCCACTTCCTTGACCGCCAGCAGGATCGACTGCGCCTTGGATTCGCCATGGGACAGGTGGCGCTTGATGTTCTCGATCACCACAATCGAGTCATCCACCACGCGGCCAATGGAAATGGTCAAGGCGCCCAAGGTGAGCATGTTCAGCGTGTATCCGAAGGCATTCATCCCGATGAAGGTGGCCATCAGGGACAGCGGAATGGAGATCGCGGTGACCAGGGTGGAGCGTACCGAGAACAGGAACACCAAGATGATGATCACCGCGAAGCCCAGGCCCAGGGCGCCTTCCAGCGCCAGGTGCTTGATCGAGTCCTCGATGAAGGGCGCCTGGTCGAAGATCGTGGTCAAGGTGGCCTTGTGGCCCAGCTCGGACTCCAGCTCGGCAAGCATTGCGGTGACCGCGTGCGAAATGGCTACCGTATCGCCATCGGGAGTCTTGGTGACCTGGATGGACAGGGTCTCCTCGCCGTTGGTGCGGGTAATGCTGGTGGCCTCATCGGCCTTGACCGAGACCTCGGCGACGTCCTTGAGCAGCACCGGACCGCCATCGGTGACCAGCGGGATTTCCTTGATGGCCTCCAAGCTGTCCGGGGTGGAGCCGGCAATGACCGGCAGTTCCAGGCCATCGACGTCCATGTTGCCGATGGGCATGGGGGAGCCGGCGTTCTCGATGCCGTCCTTCAGATCCGTGACGGCCAAGCCGGCATCGCGCATCTGGTCGTCTTTCGGGATCACCGCAATGTGCTGGGAGGCGCCACCGGAGACCGAGGCCTCGCGGACCCCCTCGATCTTCTGCAGCTTGGGCAGGGTGAGGCGTTCCACGTCGTCGTTGAGCGCTTCCAGCGACTGGTCCGAGGAGACGGCCAGGGCCAGGACCGGGAAGTCCGCGATGGAGCCGGCGAAAGCGGTGGGCTCGACATCCTCGGGAAGCTGGGCCTTGGAATTGGCAATGGCCCGTTCCACCTGGGTCCGGGCACGATCCATGTCCGTGCCGTATTCGAAGGTCAGCGAGATGCGGGTGAAGCCGGTCTGCGAGGTAGCGGTGGAGGATTCCAGGCCCTCAACTGCCTGCAAAGCGGTTTCCAGCGGCTCGGCCACCTGCTCGTCGATCACCTCGGGGCTGGAGCCCATTTGGGTTGCCATGACCGAGATCTGGGGGAATTCCAGGGCGGGGATCAGCTCCTGCTTGAGCGATCCCATGGAAATCACGCCGAAGACGGCGGCGAAAACCGTGATGAGCGCAATGAGCGCCCGGTTTTTCAATGACAAGATGGCCAAGCGCTGCATGCGGGTGTGGTCCTAGCTGTGTCGCAGTGGGAAGGGCTGATCTCAACTTTAGTTGGTTGCCATTGCTCAACAGTCACCGGGAGATGTAAAGCACGCAAAATCATCCCAATGGATTACCCCGAAGCGGCCTGGGGCAGCCCCGCCCGCACGTGCCAATGCTGCCGATGCCGCGGCGCGCGCAGTGGTGCTGGAGCGCCTGCCCGATTCTTAAGGGAAGGCGGCGGCTGGTGGCCGCATGGAATACTGGGGACATGAGTCTGCAGATGCCGATTGCGGTGCAAGCCACCGCACAGCAAGGGATCCGGCGGCTGATCAGGATCCGCTACCGCTATTTCAGCTATGCCCTGCGCTACGCCGACGGGCGGGAAGTCTCCGGCCTGGGCTGGGCCGAGGCCGATAAATTGCTGCAAGGGCACCGGTATCCCGCTGACGCCTCGTGCACGCGCCACGGCGCCGAACGCCATTGCCCCGACCTTGGCGCTGGTGCTTGGGTGGACTACCCCTACGGCGAGCCGCTGGACCGGCCATAGCCCGACCAGTGCCCGGATACGCGAGAACCGCCCACCAATGCTGGTGGGCGGTTCTCGTTGTGCTTGGTGCCTACAGTCCCAGGGACTTGTCGGTGGCTGCCTTGACCTCAGCGTAGAGTGCTGGGTTCTCGTTCAGCTTCTGGCCGTAGGAAGGAATCATGTCCTTGAGCTTCGACTCCCAGCCTGCGAACTGCTTGGGGAAGCAGCGCGACAGCAGCCCGACCATGATCGGGGTAGCGGTCGAAGCGCCTGGCGAAGCGCCGAGCAGGCCGGAGATCGAGCCGTCCGAGGAGGTGATGACCTCGGTGCCGAACTGCAGCACGCCGCCCTTCTTGGCATCCTTCTTGATGACCTGCACGCGCTGGCCAGCGGTGATCAGCTCCCACTTGGAACCATCTGCATCCGGGAAGTACTCGGCCAGCGCCTCGTCCTTCTTGGAGCGGGACTTGAGTACTTCCTTGATCAGGTAAGTGGTCAGATCCAGGTTGTCCTTGCCTACAGCCAGCATCGGGATGATGTTGTGCGGACGCAGAGACAACGGGAGATCCAGCTGGCCGGTGGACTTCAGGAAGTTCATCGAGAAGCCGGCGTAGGGGCCGAACATCAGCGAGCGCTTGCCGTCGACAAAGCGGGTATCCAGGTGCGGTACCGACATTGGAGGAGCGCCCACCGAAGCCTGGCCGTAGACCTTGGCGTGGTGCTGGTTGATGACGGTCTCATCGGTGCAGCGCAGGAACTGACCGGAGACCGGGAAGCCGCCGAAGCCCTTGATCTCGTCGATGCCAGCCTTCTGCAGCAGTGGCAGTGCGCCACCGCCGGCACCGACGAACACGAACTTGGCCTTGACGTTCTTGACTGCGCCCGAAGCGTTGTCCTTGACGCTCAATTCCCAGCCGGCGCCCGAACGCTTGATGCCCTTGACCTTGTGGCCGTAGTTCACCGAGGCGCCAGCGGCGCCCAGCGAGTCGGTCAGGTCGCGGGTCAGGCGGCCGAAGTCGACATCGGTACCGGAGACAACGCGGGATGCGGCAACCTTCTGCGAGGCATCGCGGCCCTTGGCCACCAGCGGGGTCCACTGGTTGATGGTGTCCAGGTCGTTGGTGATTTCCAGTTCCTCGAACAACGCATTGGGCTTCAGTGCCTCGTAGCGGGTCTGCAGGTACTTGGAGTGGTCCTCGCCGATGACGAAGGACATATGCGGCAGGGCGCTGATGAAGCTGTTGTCGGCAACGCGGTTGTTCTCGACGGCCCACGAGTAGAACTGGCGGGAAACCTGGAACTGCTCGTTGATGCCAATGGCCTTGGCCGGATCGACCGATCCGTCAGCCTTGGCAGCGGTGTAGTTCAGTTCGCACAGTGCCGAGTGGCCGGTACCTGCGTTGTTCCAAGGGGAGGAGGATTCCTGCCCGGCCTTGTCCAGGTTCTCGAAAAGACCAATGGACCAGGTTGGTTCCAGCTGGTTGATCATGGTGCCAAGGGTGGCACTCATGATGCCGGCACCGATTAGTACTACGTCAAAAGATTCGGTTGACGTTTCAGAAGGCACGAGGATCTCCATCGACAGTGATACTTTGCTCTCTCCCAGAGTAGACCTATATCCCCGGGGGTTAGAAATCGTTAACTGGGTTAACGGTCACTAACTTGAGATAGACGGCGAGTTTGCCATCTGCACATCCGCGTAGCACTCATTGAGCATCGGCGATGGCGGATAGAAGGTGACATTGCCGTTAAACGCCAGCGCAGAGATCGGAAAGACCAGTGGGAGCGCGGGCAGATCCGCGTTCAGGGTCTTGAGGATATCGGCATAGGCGGCGGTCCGTTCCTCTCCGGAAGGGATGGAACGGGCCAGCATGATCTGTGAGTCAAGTAACGTCGAGGTGTATCCGAACTCATTCTCCTTGGCCGCCAAAATGCCGGAAAGGAAGTCGTCTGCCGAACGGTAGCCGCCGGAGAATCCCAGCAGGTGCAATCCCGCGAAGTCCTTGGACTGCACGGTCTGCACGTAGCCGTCGGTCCATGCAATCGGGCGCGGCTTGATGCGGATGCCCACTGCGGCGAGGTCCTCGGCGATCTGCGCGAACGTGCGTTCAGGCAGCGGCAGGTAGTTGCGCGAAACCTGCAGCGGGTAGGCGAACTCGATCTGTTCGCCCTTGTAGCCCAACTCGGCCAGCAAGGTCTTGGCCTTCGATGCATCGTGGTTCGGCGTATCTTCCGGTGCCGGAATGCTCAAGGCGGACGGCAAGAGGGTCGAAGCGTGCTTGGATCCTTGCAGGAACAGCTTCTCGGCCAGCGAGCTGCGGTTGACCGCGTGCGCAATGGCCATGCGGAATTCCGGCTTGGCCAGCCACTTATTGCGCTGGTTCATGCCGAGGTAGAGCACGGAGAAGGGATCGCGCTGGACAACCACCTTGGCATTGCGCACCAGGGTGCGCATGATGTCCACCGAGACCATGTCGAAGCCGTCGATTTCATCGGCCAGCAGCGCGCCTTCGCGGTTGTAGGGCGAAGGCACAGCAGAGATCAGCGCAACCTCGGGATGCGCGGTGTTATTGGATAGCCGCGGTTGATTCCAATAGTCCTTGAAGATCTCCAGGCGCACCACATTGTCCTCATGGGAAACGAAAGTGTATGGCCCGGTACCTACCGGGTGGGTGGAGAGCGACTCGGCCGGGTTCTGCCCAGGGCCGCCGGTCAACGCACTGGGCGCGGCAATGGCCATGCCCGGCAGGGTCAGCGCTTCGATCAGCCCTGGCAGCCGGCGGCGCAGGTTCAAGGCGACCAGGTACTTGCCGGTTGCCTTGACGGATTCGAAATAGCTGGCGGAACCGGCTGCGGACTTGCCCTCGAAGAGCTTGGTGTCGAACTTCTTGGTCAGCTCTTCAAGCTGCTTGGTACGCAGCTGCTGGGTGGCCAGTTCCTCTTCGCTGGCGTCGGCAGCGCTCTTGAACTCTTCTTCGAGTTCCTTGGCGGTTGGAAGCTTGGGGATGTCGCTGTCGAAGTGGAAGACATTGGCAAAGCCCTGGCTGGATGAAGCGCGCAGCTGCGGGGACAAGTTTTCCCAGCGGTTGAAGTTGGCGACAACTGCTTCTGCGGTCAATTCGGTGCCGTCGTGGAAGAGCACGCCTTCGCGCAGGGTGAAGGTGTAGCGCAAGCCATCAGGGCTTTCGGTCCAGGATTCGGCCAGGCCGGCTACGGCGCCACCGGTATCGGGATCGATATCGACCAGCGTCTCGTACACCTGGCGGGTGATCCGGAAGGATTCGTTATCCGCCACGATGGCCGGATCCAGCTTGACTGGGGGAGCGGCTGCTGCCAGGCGCAGGGTCCGGGGAATGCGCGGTGCGCTGGCCGAGGCTGTGGGCGAAGCGGAGGACGCGGGCCCCGAATTTCCGGTGCAGGCGGTCAGTGCCAGTGCGGTAGTCGCCAATGTACCGGTCAGCAATGCGCGTCGTGATACGAGTTTCAATGGCAATTCGGGCACTGGGATGACTCATCTTCCTATGGCAGGCGGTACTGCTTCGCGCAGGGAACAAGCAAGTAAATGTGCGCAAAGGTATTTATCAAAGATAGCGCACCACGGCCACGGCTCCGGGAGCCAAAACTCCCGGAGCCGTCAACTGTCGCTAAATTGTTAGCTGCGGTGCACGAGGTTCTCGCCGTCGTTGCCCGCGGCCCAGGCCTGCACCTGCTTCTTGAGCAACTTCACCATGCGCGGGAAGAACGCCTTGGTGTTGCCGCCGTTGTGGGGAATGACCAAGGCATTAGGGTGCTGCCACAATGGGTGATCGGACGGCAGGGGTTCTGGATCGAATACATCCGATGCCATATTCAAGCGGCCCGAAGCGACTTCTGCCACGATTGCCTCGGTATCCACCACCGGGCCGCGAGCGACGTTGACCACGGTTGCACCGTCGGGAAGCTGGGCCAGCAGATCAGCGTCAACCAGATGATGGGTGGAATCGTTGAGCGGCACGATCAGGATCAGCACTTCGATCTCCGCCGCGCGCGCTGCGAGATCAGAAGTTGCGAAGACCTCGCCATGCTCATCGGTGCGGGCCGTGGAGCCGAAGCGCAGGAGGTTGACCTCGAAGGGCTCCAGGCGCTTGCGGATCTCTTCGCCGATGCCGCCCACGCCAACCAATGCCACCGTCCGATCAGCCAAGCCGGGCCACTGCTGGGGATTCCATCGGCCCTGCTGCTGATCTCGGACCGCGTGCGGGTAGCCGCGCAGGGATGCGATGGCCAGGCCGATGGCCATCTCGGCGGTAGCCGCCGCGTGGACGCCGGCCGCGGTATTGATATCTGCGCGATCGCCAATCAGGTCAACCATTCCGTCGAAGCCGGTGGTCTGCGTCTGGACGATCTTGACGTTCGGTGCCTTGCGGATGTTCTTCAGCGTCTGGGGATTCGACATATAGGGAAGAATGGCAATGTCGATTTCTTCCAGCGCAGTTCCGGGGGTGCTCTCCAAGTCCCAGAGCACAGCTTTGAGGTTTTCTGGGATCGGACCGACCGCATCAATCAGATCTTGTGTCGGGAATGAAATCGTTCGTTGGGTGCTCATGGAAACACTGTACAAACCCCATCCGCGCTTTGGTAGTAACCCCTAGTCATGTCCTGTAATGAAGGTCACCGCAGAATACTGGCCCCCGAATTTGCGCTGAGGGAAATTGCTGGTAAAGTTTTATCTCGTTGCGAAAGCGCGAAGCCCGAAAAGCTTCTAGAACATCGCAGCGGGCGCCTCTAGCTCAATTGGCAGAGCAAATGACTCTTAATCATTAGGTTCCGGGTTCAAGTCCCGGGGGGCGCACGAACAATTTGTTCGGTTCACCAGACAACTTGTTTGCATAAATTAATACGCGCTTTTAGCTCAATTGGTAGAGCAAATGACTCTTAATCATTAGGTTCCGGGTTCGAGTCCCGGAGGGCGCACAAAACAAAGGTCAGGCTTCGGTCTGGCCTTTTTGTTTGTCCCGGTGGTTCTTCTTCAAGTTCAGGACGGCGCTCGGCGAGGACAAGGAGCCATGGTCTCCAGGCAACTACGGTGTTCGCATCCGAAGCTCGGGCGTTGATCGCACTCTTCAAGATATGAACGTCAAGTGAGTTCAGCACGTCGATAGCGTTCGAGCAGGCTCATCATGATCCCTCGCATGAACACAGCCTCGATAGATGGACTCGACTCATCAGCTGGCTCGATGATTGGCCTAACTTCGAACTCGATAGCCTCAGGGGTCACCCACTAGGGCGAGGGAATCCAGCGTAACCAGAGCTGTTACTGTCTTTTTGACCTAGTCCTGCGAGGTTTTTGCCGCCACGGTTTCGACCACCACATTGTTGTCGGTCTTCACGGTGACGTTTGTGAGTTCAGGGGATTCGTGGCCAACCGTGGTCAAGACCAGATTCGCATAGGCCTCCAGGTCTTCTGAAGACCAGCCATCCTGTACGGTAATCACAAGCTTGCCTTCGGATGGGGAGCTCCAGCGGATCGTGTCACCTTGCGCGCTACCAGGGAAAGCGTCGAAACTATGAGCACCATTTCCATTTAGGTACTGGGTTATTTTTCATCTGCCCATTCCTGGCTGACTTCGCTCATCGTCTTTGGCGTACTTTGGGCGTTGGCTGTCGACCCTGGGGTAGGGCTCGGCGTGTTCTGCGCCTGAACAATAGGCGTTCCGGCATTTGCTTCAGCAGTAAGCTTCGCGTCGTTCTTCAGCAACGTGGGGCTAGTCGCTGAAACCACGAGTACGGCCACAAGTGCGACAAGTACAACTAGTACAGAAACGTTCCCGAGAATTCGTTTGGCCGAGCGCGACATGAGTCCTCCAAGTGATGGTTGATATGAGCCTAGCCTCAACTGACGGCTTTATGAACCTAGAAGCTTTCGCCGGCCATGATCACTAGGGCGGGCACTGTTGACAGTCTGCAATCGACTGCATGCTTCGCTGGTGTTTGCCCTTCGATGCCTAGATAGGTTGCCATGCCGTCGCGATAGTAAGTGGACAATCATTCCATTGCTTTCACCACCCGGATGGTGAAAGTCGAACCCATGCCAAGAGTGCCTGCATTTCAGTGCTCAACGACTACTGAAGAACAAGATGTTATGTGTGTTTTAGATTACTTTCAAGCCGGACAATTGGTGATATTATGGAGTTGACTTGGAATTTTATGTTCTGAGGTCGGGTACTGGCCGATTTTTGCTTTTGCATCATTTCTGCCTATGATTGTCTACGTCGCAAAGACGAGTTCTGAAAAAGAACTAGTCAGAGCGAGGAAGCGCTTTTAGCTCAATTGGTAGAGCAAATGACTCTTAATCATTAGGTTCCGGGTTCGAGTCCCGGAGGGCGCACAGTAGATCCGATCTGATTCGTCAGGTCGGATTTTTTGTATACCGCAAAGAAAAGAGGATCAGCTCATGAGTACTTCCGAAAAGACTAACCGTCTGTCCATCGGTGACCAGGCCCCTGATTTCACCTTGCAGGACGCTGCTGGCAAGTCTGTTGCCTTGGCTGATTACCGCGGCAAGAAGACCATCGTGTACTTCTACCCAGCCGCATCCACCCCGGGCTGCACGAAGCAGGCCTGCGATTTCCGCGATTCACTCGAATCTTTGCAGTCCCTGGGTTACGCAGTTCTGGGCATTTCCCCGGACAAGACCGCCAAGCTGGAAAAGTTTGTCGCCAAGGAAGAATTGAACTTCCCGCTGCTCTCCGACGAGGACCACGCGGTAGCTGAAGCCTACGGCGCCTGGGGAGAAAAGAAGAACTACGGCAAGGTCTACGAGGGCCTGATTCGCTCCACTATCGTGCTCGATGAAGAGGGCAAAATCGCGCTGGCGCAGTACAACGTTCGCGCCACCGGCCATGTGGCCAAGCTGCGTCGTGACTTGGGCATTGATCCCAAGTAGACCCCTCCTCTGGCTGATTTCATATCAGGCAGAACTTCCGCTACACTAAATGAGGTCGCCTTCGAGGAAACAGTGTTTCCGGTGTAGCGCTAGCGAGTATGGCGGAATTGGTAGACGCGCTGGATTTAGGTTCCAGTGTCTTCGGACGTGAGAGTTCAAGTCTCTCTACTCGCACCAACTGAACCCTGCGGTCTGATTCCATCGGCCGCAGGGTTTTTGCATGCATCCGCAGCGGTTGACCAAGCGTATGATCCAAATAAGGCAAGCGGCCGCGATCCGAGGAGGAGGGGCACCATGGCAGCCAAGGAACTGCCCACCATGTATGGGCTTTCTGAATCCGATCCTGGCCAGGACCTGATCAAGCGGGCAGGCATAGCCCCAGCCAATCTGGAGCAAATCGACCGCATCATGGCTGAAATGGGCCGGATGCGCCAAATCGAACGCCGCATCATGCGCAGCTCCCAGCAGTTCATGAAGCTGAACGAAACCGACATGCGGGCGATCCGCAAGATGATCTCCGCCAAGCATGCGGGCCAATCCGTCACCCCGGGTGCGCTGAGCCAGTATCTGGGAATTTCCAGCGCATCGGTCACCAAGATGATTGACCGCTTGGAAGCCCACGGCCATGTGCGGCGCACCAGACATCCAACCGACCGGCGTTCGCAATGCGTCGAGGTCACCGAAGAAACCCACCTGGCAGCACGCGAGCAAGTGGGTCGGCACCATGCCAAGAGATTCGAAGTGGCCAACGCGATGAGCCCTGAGGAGCGGGACGTAGTGATCCGGTTCCTTGCCGGGACCTCCGATGCCTTGGAAAGCAGCCTCGATTCAACCGCTGCCGGCGAAGCGGAGTAGTTCCGGGACGTACTGGATCCTCAGCCAGCCACCTAATTTTCCGCGGCGCGCACAATGTTCTTGATGGTGGCCGGGAAGATGGCCCCATGGAACGGGTATACCGCCCACCAGTAGCAGCGTCCGGCCAAGCCCCGCGGGAAGAACACAGCTCGCTGGATCAGTTCGCTTCGCCCGTCAGCTCGCTTTTCGATCCGGTAATCCAGCCATGCCTGGCCCGGGGCGCGCATCTCCGCGCGCAAGCGCAGCAAGCTGTTTTCCTCCAGGGCTTCCACGCGCCACCAATCCACCACATCTCCCAGTGCCAGCGTGCTGTGCGAGCGGCGTCCGCGCCGCGACCCCACGCCGCCTGCCAGCTTGTCCATCAAGCCGCGCAGCTTCCACAGGGCGGGGAAAGCGAAATATGGTGATTCCCCGCCGAGCCGATGCAGCACGCTGAAGAGCTGCGCCTCGGTTGCCGTGGTGCTGATGCGGCGGATGTCGGTATAGGCCTTGCGCCCGGACCACTGCGGATCAGAGGGCAGCGGTTCGGCGGGTGCCGAAATCGGCTGGGCGGTAGCCCAACTGGTTTGCACCGCGTCGGCATCCATTTTTTCCAGTGCCAGCTGCACCGCTCGCGGATAGTCGCACAAGCCCTGGGCAGGCGGAGAAATCAGCTTATCGATGTCCCGCGAGCCCATGACGCAATCATGCTGCAGCGACTGCACCAGCGCGGAAGCCAAGGTGCGCGGCAACGGCGTCACCAGATTCACCCAGTGCGAAGCCAGCCGCGGGGTCAGCAGCGGCAATGGCCAGACTTTCGGCTCGCGCAGGCCGGCCACCTGGGCATAGATCTTCATCAGCTGCGCGTAGCTGTAGGTGCCGGGGCCGCCGATGTCATAGGTTCCCTGCGCGGGCTGCGCCAGCTCGGCGCAAGCCGCAAGATAGTGCAAGGTGTCGCGGATGGCGATGGGCTGGACCTGGTTCAGCACCCAGCGTGGGGCCGGCATCACCGGGAGCACATCGCTCAGGTGCCTGACCATCTCGAAACTGGCCGAGCCGGAGCCGATCACCAGGCCCGCCTGGAGCACCAGGGTGCTGGCGGCCGCTGACAGGATCTGCCCCACGGCCACGCGCGAAGCCAGGTGCTCGCTGAGTTCGCCTGCCGGATGCAACCCGGAAAGGTAGACCAGCTGGCTGACGTCCTGTTCGCGTACGGCCTGCGCCATGACCTGCGCGCACGCTTTTTCCTGGGCCGCGAAATCCCGGGTCCCGGACATCGAATGCACCAGGTAGTAGAGCAGGTCCGCGTCCTTGCAGAGCTTGGCCACGGCGTGCTCATCTTGCAGGTCTCCCTCGATGATCTCGACTTGGCTGCGCCACGGGGTATCGCGCAGGCGCTGCGCATCACGGGTGAATACTCGGACCCGGTGCCCGTTGCGCAAGAGCAGAGGCACCAGCCGTCCGCCGATATATCCGGTCGCTCCGGTCACTGCTATCAAGCTCATGGCGTTCGAACACCGCGCTTGCGCCAGGCGATCACCATGGATCCGAGCAGGAGCAGCGCGGCGCAGCCCAGCGCGGCGTACCCGGCCAGTTCAGACTGATTGGTTCCGGACAGCCGGCTCACGCCGATCCAGCCCAGGCCCCAGGCGATGGCCAAGGCGGTGAAGATCCTGCCCGAGTAGGCGGTGGTGCCCAGCCCGATGACGGCTGCGACCACCAGCAGTGCCACTGCCGCTCCTGGTGCCCAGGAGGCGTCCTGGCCAAAGCCCAGGGAGAGCAGCCATGCGGAGGTGTTGGCGATGCTGGCTACGCAGACCCAGCCCAGGTAGATGCCGAAGGTCAGCCACATGATCCAGTATTCGGTGCGCGAGGCCGGGGTGCCTGCCACCATGATGGTCAACATCCAAGCCAAGCACGCGACGAGGATGAAGATCACTGCCACGCTGGCGCCCAGCCAGCCCAGCTGGACCACGGTAATCCATGCGGCGTTCAGCAATGCCGAAAGCAGCGCGGGAATCCGCAGCTTGGCGGCCCAGGCCGAGCGGCGTCCGGCCGGAGTGAGCTGGAAAATTCCGTAGACGGCCAGCCCGGCGTAGATCACGCTCCAGATGGAGAAGGCCGGACCCGCGGGGGCCAGCAGCGTCGAGTCAGCGCCCAGATAGCCGCCGGCTGCCTGCTGGACCGGAGTTCCGCCCAGGGCCCCGCTTCCGATAAATGAAACGGCAATGGCCAGGACCAGGGCAATCGCCGTGAACACCGGCAGTGCCCAGGATGTGGCCGACGCGGGGGCTCGATAGGGAAAATTCGGGGAATCCGTGGAACTGCTCATCGTGTGCTCCTGATGTCGGTTGAAAAATTTTCCCGCTTCGAGTCGACAAAACGAGATAGTTAAACCATGATGTATCTAGAAAAGCTAAATATCAACTAGGCGAGAGAAGTTATCATGGATTGTTCACGTCCGCTGATTGCCTCGGAAGTGTTCCGGTTGCTGCTCAAGCTCCAGCGGTCCTATGCACTGAGCGAAGCGCGCCTGCGCCACAGCCTTGACCTGAACGATACAGATTTGCGTGCGGTGAACCTGCTGCGTTCCATGCAAACGCCCAGCTCCGGGGAACTGGCCCGCGAACTGGGAGTGTCATCGGCAGGAATCACCTCGGTGCTGGACCGGCTCGAAGCCCGCGGGATGGTTGAAAGAAGGCACCATGCCGCGGATCGGCGGCGCACCCTGGTGGCCCCGGGGAGCAATTTCCCGGTATCCACCGGGCCAGGGCAGGTGCTGCTGCGCAAGCTGCACACGTTATACGCGCAGCTGGACGAGCCGTCGCGCAGGAATCTGGGCGTCCTGCTCGAAGATGCCCGGCGAGAGCTGGAGACGCGGGACACCGTGAGCAGCGAAGAGAACCAAGCAAACCCCACCACATCCTTTCAGTAGGGAACCATGAGAATGCACACCACCACACACCAGGCCCCGCCGGCCGCAGCGGCTGGCGCGCCAGCCTCAGGCGGGCTCATCGATGCACCCACCCGGCGCGCCATCAGCGATCGGCTGGAACTGCTGGCCACGCAGGCCCAGCGCCGCAGCGCCGCCTACTCCGCGCAGACCGCGCTGCTCTGGTCCCGGATCTCCGAACGGCTGGCTACCGGCAAGCTGATGCGCCCGGGGCTGGTAATGCTCGGCTACCGGGCCTTCGGCGGCCGCAATGAGGCCCGCGCCATAGACCTGGGCTGCGCCTTCGAGCTGCTGCACGCCGCCTTGCTGATCCACGACGACGTGGTGGACCGCGACTTCGTGCGCCGCGGGGAAAAGACCATCTCGGCGCTCTACCGCGACCACGCCATCGCCAGCGGCCGGAACCGGGCCGACGCCGAGCATGCGGGCAATTCCGTGGGCATCATCGCCGGGGACCTGCTGATCAGCGAAGCGATCAAGCTCGCAGCCAGGGCCGCGGCCGGAAGCGACAGCGAAGCCGGGGTCCAGCAGGCCTTCTTCCAAGCCATCGAGCAGGCAGGGGCCGGAGAGCTCGAGGACCTGCTCTACTCGCTGGGCCCGGCTCCAGCCACCACCAGCCAGGTGCTGCGCATGGAGCAGATGAAAACCGCGGCCTACTCCTTCCAGTTGCCGCTGCAGGCCGGAGCGCTGCTGGCCGGGGCGCACCCCGGCCAGGCCGAGGCCCTCGGCGCGGTGGGCTGCCAGCTCGGGGTGGCCTACCAGATCATCGATGATGTGCTGGGCACCTTCGGGGATCCGGCACGCACCGGCAAGCCGGTGGAATCGGACTTGCGCGAATTCAAGAGCACCATCTTGCTGGCCCTGGCCAGCGAGCAACCCGAATTCGCCAAGCTGCTGGGCGGATTCCGCGAAGGAACAGTGGATGCCGGCCGGATCCGCCAGGAACTGGCCGCGCAGGGGGCCGAGCGCTTCGCCCGGCAGCTGGCTAAGCAACTCTGCTCGCGGGCCACCGGCTCCGCGGCCTTCCTGGACCTGCCCGAAGAAGCCCGGACGCTGCTGCGCGAATGCACCGGCCTGATCCTGGATCGAAGCAACTGAACGCCATGAAACCCGACAATTCCCCTCACAGCACCGCAGGCACCGCCGCCTTGGAGCACTATTCGCGCGCCGCCCAGCGCAGCGCCAGGGTGGTACTGGGCGAATACTCCACCTCGTTCTCGCTGGCCTGCAGGCTGCTGGATGCCGCCAGCGCCAGGCACATCGCCAATATCTATGCGCTGGTGCGCCTGGCCGATGAAATCGTGGACGGGGTGGCCTGCCAGGCCGGCCTGGACAACCAGGCCATCGCCGCGTGCCTGGACGAGCTGGAAGCAGAAACCCTGCGCGCCATGGAACGCGGGTACAGCACCAACATGGTGGTCCACGCTTTTACCATTTCCGCCCGGGCCACCGGCATCCACGCCGAGCTCACCGCCCCGTTCTTCGCCTCCATGCGCGCGGACCTGGGCACCGGGCAGCATGATGCGCGCAGCTTGCAGGACTACATCTACGGCTCGGCCGAAGTCATCGGGCTGATGTGCCTGCAGGTCTTCCAGGCGATGCCCGCCGCGCCGGACTTGACCCCTGCCCAGGCGCAGCGCGCCAAGCACGCCGCCCGCAGCCTGGGCGCGGCCTTCCAGAAGGTCAACTTCCTGCGCGACCTGGCGGAAGACAGCGAAGATTTGGGACGCAGCTACTTTCCCGGCCTGGACCCGGCAGGATTCGATGAGCCAAGCAAAGCGAAGCTGGTTGCGCAGATCGAGCAGGACCTGGCCCAGGCCCGCGCCGGCCTGCCCTATCTGGCTCCGTCCGCTGCCCGGGCCGTGCGCTTGGCCCATGACCTGTTCCGCGAACTGAATTCCCAGCTGGACAAGGCCCCGGCCTCCCAGCTGCTGCGCACCCGCATCTCGGTCTCCGCCCCGCGCAAGGCGCTGATCGCCGCCCGCGTGCTGCTGGGCACCCGGGGCACCACCGGCCGCAAGCCAAGAATGGAAGTAGCAAGCAGATGAACCACGCACAAAGAGAAGTCGTAGTCATCGGGGGCGGATTCTCCGGCCTGGCCAGCGCCGGGTTGCTCGCCGCCCGAGGCTGCAAGGTCACCTTGATCGAGCAGCAGCCGCATCCAGGCGGTCGCTCCGGGCGCCTGGAGCGCGACGGGTTCCGCTTCGACACCGGCCCCTCCTGGTACCTGATGCCCGAGGTCTTCGAGCACTGGTTCAAGCTCATGGGCACCAGCGCCAGCGAACAGCTGGAATTGCGCGAACTGTCCACCGGCTACCGCACCTTCTTCCAGGACCGCGAAGAACCGGTGGATGTCTCAACCGGCGCCGCGGCCAGCGGACTCTTCGAGGCCCTGGAACCGGGCAGCGCGCCAGCCTTGGCGCGGTACCTGCGTACCGCGAAGGAAGGGTATGAATTGGCGTTGGAGCATTTCCTCTACGACGACTTCAAATCGCTCACCTCCCTGCTGCACCCAAGGATCCTGCGCCGGACCCCGCAACTGGCCAAGCTGCTCGTCTCCAGCTTGGAAAGCCATGTGGCCCGGCGCTTTTCGAGCAACGAGATCCGCCAGCTGCTCGGATACCCGGCGGTGTTCCTGGGCTCCAGCCCGAGCCGCACCCCTGCGCTCTACCAGCTGATGAGCCACCTGGACCTCACCGACGGGGTGAAATACCCGATGGGAGGCTTCGCTGCCGTTGCCGATGCCATGGCTGAACTGGCACGGAAACACGGCGCGTCCATCCATTTGGGCGCCACCGCAACGGCCATTGAAACCAGCGCAGGAAAAAATCCCCGGGTCACCGCGGTGCGCTGGATCGACGCGCACGGCAGGCAGCAGCTCACCTCGGCGACCCAGGTGATCGGAGCCGCCGATGTGCGCCACCTGGAAGGCCAACTGCTGCCCGAAGCGCTGCAGACCCATACCGCCAAGAGCTTCCAGCGCAAAGACCCCGGCCCCAGCGCGGTGCTGCTCTGCCTGGGCATCAGCGGCAAGCTGCCGCAGCTGGAGCACCACAACTTGCTGTTCACCACCGACTGGAAAGAGAATTTCTCGCGGATTCGCCAAGGGCGGATGCTGGAGGCGGAAACCAGCATCTATGTCTGCAAGCCCAGTGCCACCGACCCCTCGGTGGCCCCGGAGGGCTGCGAAAACCTGTTCATCCTGGTCCCGGCTCCGGCCATGCCCGAATGGGGGATTGGCGCAGCCGATGGGGCAGGAGATGCCGCGGTGGAAGCGGTGGCCGACGCGGCCATCGACCAGCTGGCCGCATGGGCTGGCATCACGGATCTTCGGGAGCGGATCGTGGTGCGCCAGAGCATCGGCCCGGGGGACTTCGTCCAGCAGTACGGCGCCTTCAAAGGCGGTGCGCTGGGCCTGGCCCATACCCTGGGGCAAAGCGCCATGCTGCGTCCGGGCAACCGCAGCGCCAAGGTGGGCGGGCTGCACTATGCCGGCAGCACCGTGCGCCCTGGAATCGGCGTGCCGATGTGCCTGATCAGCGGGGAACTGGCTGCCAAAGCGGTGCTCGGGATCAAATCCGCGGGGCCCATGGACGAAAACTTCGCGGCCACGGTGCGTCAGGAGGCCGGAGCATGATCTACCTGGGCATCTTGCTGGCACTGCTGGCCTGCATGGGGTTGCTGGACGCGAAGGGAAAGCTCTTCATCTTCCGCCACCCGGTGCGTGGGATCCTGGCCCTGGGGCTGGGCACCGGATTCTTCGTGCTCTGGGATGTGCTGGCCATCAGGCAGGGCATCTTCCTGCACAAGGAATCAGAGCTCATGACCGGAATCATGGTGGGCGAGCAGTTCCCTGTGGAAGAAGTCTTCTTCCTGGTCTTCTTGTGCTATTGCGCCATGATTGCCTTCACCGGGCTGCCGGTGCTGGCCGGAATGCTGCGCAACCGAAACCCGAAAGCACCCAAGCGCACGCTAGGGGAGAACCATGTTCCTTGAATTGAGCTTCTGCTTCCTATTTGCGGCCATGGCCGTCTTTGCCGCCGGTCTGGCCGCCAGCAAGCAGCGCCTGCGCTCGGTCGCCAAGCCGCTGGGCGCTGCCATGGCCTTGATGCTCGTGCTCACCGCGATCTTCGACAACCTGATGATCTACGCCGGGCTGTTCGGCTACGGCAGCGGGACGCTGTCCGGGGTGCATCTGGGCCTGGCCCCGATTGAAGACTTCTTCTACGCCGCCTGCGCGGTCTTCCTGGTTCCCGGGCTGTGGTGGCTGCTCGGTGCCCGCAGCCACAGAAAGGACGCTTCATGATCCGCGGAATCGTATTGAGCTCACGCCCCATCTCCTGGGTGAATACCGCCTACCCGTTTGCCGCCGCCTATCTGCTGGCCGGCGGCGGGATCGATTGGCGCCTGGTCCTGGGCACGGTGTTCTTCCTCTTCCCCTACAACCTGCTGATGTACGGCGTGAACGATGTCTTCGACTACGAATCGGACCTGCGCAATCCGCGCAAGGGAGGATTCGAAGGGGCGTTGCTGTCCAGGCAGAGCCATAAGGCGCTGCTCATCGCCTGCGTCCTGTGCGCCGCGCCGTTCCTCGTGGTGCTCGCGGCAGCCGGGGACGGCGCAGCCAACCTCGTTCTGGCCGTGTCCATCCTTGCGGTGCTGGCCTACTCCGCACCGCGGCTGCGCTTCAAGGAAAGGCCCGGGCTGGACTCGCTGACCAGCGCGGTGCACTTCGTCTCCCCGGCGGTCTACGGGTGGGTGCTTGCTGGCGCCAGCGTGCAGGCCGAGCAGTGGCTGGTCTTCGGCGCGTTCCTGCTCTGGGGGATGGCCAGCCACGCCCTGGGCGCCATCCAGGATATTGTTCCCGACCGCCAAGGCGGGCTGTCCTCGATCGCCACCGCCTTGTCGGCCCGCACGACCATCTACCTGGTCTTGGCCGCCTACCTGCTGGCCGGAGTGCTCGTGGCGGTGGGCCTTTCGGGGATTGGCCGCTGGGCGGCGGTGCTGGCCCTGGCCTATGTGCTCAACGTCCTACCCCATCTTGGAATCAGCGATGCAAGCTCGGGTACGGTTAATCGAGGATGGAAGAGATTCTTGTGGATCAACTACCTGTGCGGTTTCCTGCTGACCATGCTCCTGATCTTTTCGGCACTTTTCACCTACTAGACCCGGATGGGGATTCAAGGATTTCAATGGACGTCATTTTGCTTTCGGATCAAGGCCAGCCTATTGGCACGCACCCGAAAGAATTGGTTCACACCACGGATACCGTGCTGCACCAGGCATTCTCCTGCCATGTGCAGAATCAAGCTGGCCAGGTGCTGGTGACGCGTCGTGCCCTGTCCAAGTTGACCTGGCCAGGGGTCTGGACGAACTCCTTCTGCGGGCATCCCCAGCCCGGCGAGAGCTTCGAAGAAGCCATTACGCGCCACGCGGCCCATGAGCTCGGCTTCAAGGTCAGCCGCATCGAATCGGCGCTGCCGGACTTCCGCTATCGCGCCGTGGATGCCTCGGGCATTGTGGAAAACGAAATCTGCCCGGTCTTCACCGCGATAATCGACAGCGAGATCTCCGCTAACCCGGACGAAGTCATGGACTACTGCTGGGCGGATCCGGCACAACTCGGTGAAGCCCTGCGCGCCACCCCGTGGGCCTTCAGCCCGTGGCTGGTGATGCAGGCTGCAGGGATGTCCCTGTACCAGGTCGAGCAAGGCTGATTCCGGGCCCGCCGCCGGCGTGGAATCCGTGCAGGGTGATTCCTGTGGAATTGTCCGGGTCATTGGCTATGCTCGATTGCATGGTGCTTCAAGTAATTTCTTCCGGAATCCAGCGGCGCTGCGTGGCCATCGATGCGTTGCGCAAGGCCAGTGTGGTCGCCGGCGGCTTGGTGCTGGCTTCGTCCCTGGCCAGCTGTGCCCCGCTCCAGTTCGAAGCATCCGCGCAAACTCCTGGCGTGAGCCCGCAGATCGCGGCCTTGCCGAAGTATGCCGACAACCTCCAGGAAGTCGAAGGGCGCCAGGAATGGGCGGATCAGAAGATCTTCCAGTACCTCAATGGCCAGGGCGCCGCCGGCTTCCATTCATTCGCCGAGGATTCCATCCAGTACGCCACCGTGGGGTGGCTCTCTCCAGTCCAGGGCGTGCTCGCCATTGTCGTGGAGGGCAGCGATTGGATCGCGGAGGGCAGTGCTGCCGGCTATGCCGAGCGGGTCATGACCTCCGTCGGCTACGAATCAATCGAGTTGGACCGGGTTGAGATCCTCACCGTCGAAGGGCAGCTGCTCGCCTCCGACTACCGCGGGAATCATCCCGGGGCTTTGTAAGCGAAAAGGCCATCTCGCCGCGTAGCTTCCAATGGAGCTAGCTGGCGGGATGGCCTTTGCTATCGGGAATTCTCTTGCCGGCTATACGAAGTTCTCGGTGCCTTCGATGGTGTTCATGAAGTGGTCCATGAAATCAGCGAAGTCCTCTGCATCGGATTTCTGGTCAATGGTGGCACCAATGCTGATGGCATCATCGACATGCAAGTCGATGCTCGGCGCTTCGGGAATGCTGAAGCGGAACACTCGGCCCGAAGAGATCGCGATTTCGTAGCCGCCATCGCTGAGCTCGGCGAGCTGGTTCACATTCGTATTGTTGATGTTGATCGCATCCTCGGATGCTTCCAAGCTGCTGGCATTCACTGGCGCAATAATCAGTTCCGCTGGTTGGCGCCGATATCCAATGACCTTGAGCCCTCCGGAGCCGGCGATGCCGGTGCCCGCCACGAGATTGTAGCTGGCGAAGTTGGGGATCTGCGAGTCGAAGGCCTCATGGAGGCGGGCCTTTACCTGCTGGGTTGGATTTTCGTCTGGGCGCTTGTCCATAACTAATACTCTACCGATAACTTTGGACAATTTGACCAGTCGCAACATTTATCGAAATGTGTCATCGGCACGTCATGGGTTATCTGATTGGTCATATTGACTTCTAGAATGGGATTAATGAGCCAGGATGCTGATTGAGTCGCCAAGCCATGCGCCCGTGTGGCCATCGACGGAACTCATGCCTTTCCCGGCTCAACGCTGCAAGCGAAACCAACTGCATGGCAGGGGACTTCCTTGGAGCAAGGGGTGCGCAGCGCGAGCGATGCGCATTCCCGGCAGTTGGTGCTTGTCTCCAGCTAATCCCGTTTCGACAGGCACTTTTGGTGCCTATGAAGCGAAAAAACCAAGTCTTGTTTGCGGTGTCGCGTCCAAGGCTTGGACATCCATCTCATATAATGAGATAAACAGGGTGTCTAGTTGCTCTTTGCCGTGAGGTGGAGAAAACTAGAGGCATGCAAACAAACACCGATGTACTACTAGTTATCAGGCGCGGAGCCTGAGGCACTGTCCAACAACACGGACAGTACGTCGGTAACGCGCAAGCCCCCTTTCGTCAGTAGTGACGGCCGCGGGGCGTTTTTTATGCGCAAACGAAGAGATAGATATGGAAAGGATCCCGATGAGCAACTCAACACCCGCCAATCCGGCGTCGGTTGCGAAGTCAATCAATCGAACCAAGGATGCCGCCGCCGCTGTCTCTTCCGTCGTGGAGGCTTCGAACCCGGTACAGGGTCCGAATAATATCGTTGCTCCCACACAGATGACGGGCTCACAAGCCATCGTCCGCTCGCTGGAAGAACTGGGCGTCAAAGACGTCTTCGGATTACCAGGTGGGGCCATCCTTCCCACCTATGATCCACTGATGGATTCGACCAAGATTAACCACATCTTGGTCCGCCACGAACAGGGTGCCGGCCATGCCGCACAGGGTTACGCCATGGTGAGCGGGGAAGTGGGCGTATGCATCGCTACTTCCGGACCAGGCGCAACTAACCTCGTCACCGCACTGGCCGATGCCAATATGGACTCGGTACCAATGGTGGCAATCACCGGTCAGGTCAATAGCGCTTTCATTGGCTCTGACGCATTCCAGGAAGCAGACATTGTCGGCATCACGATGCCGATTACCAAGCACGCTTTCCTGGTCACCAACGCGGAAGACATTCCGCGCACGCTGGCCAGCGCGTTCTACCTGGCGCAGACCGGCCGTCCCGGTCCGGTGCTGGTGGATATCACCAAGGATGCCCAGCAGAGCGACATGACCTTCTCATGGCCGCCAAAGGTCGACCTGCCTGGCTACCGTGTGGTCACCCGCGGACACAACAAGCAGCTGCGCGAAGCCGCCAAGCTCATCGCTTCGGCAACCCGCCCGGTGCTGTATGTTGGCGGTGGCGTGATCAAGGCCAACGCCCATGAGCAGCTCAAGGAATTCGCGGAATTCGTCAACGCTCCGGTGGTCACTACGCTGACCGCACGCGGTGCCTTCCCGGACTCGCATGAACAGCACGTGGGCATGCCAGGCATGCACGGTGCCGTCTCTGCGGTCACCGCACTGCAGCAGTCGGATTTGCTCATTACCCTCGGCGCCCGCTTCGATGACCGCGTCACCGGCGTACTCTCCACCTTCGCGCCGAACGCGAGGGTGATCCACGCCGATATCGATCCTGCGGAAATCTCCAAGAACCGCGTGGCCGATGTGCCGATCGTCGGCTCGCTGGATGAAATCATCCCGCAGCTGCACGAGGCCTGCGCCTCGCGCTTCGAGAACGAAGCCCAGCAGGATCTGGCTGGCTGGTGGGGACTGCTCAACCGCCTGCGCGAAACCTACCCGATCGGCTACACCGAAACCCACGATGGCCTCTCGGCTCCGCAGAACGTCATTGGGCGCATCGGCGAGCTGACCGGTCCGGAAGGCGTCTACGTGGCAGGCGTGGGCCAGCACCAGATGTGGGCAGCGCAGTTCGTCAAGTACGAGCGCCCGCGCTCGTGGCTGAACTCCGCCGGCCTGGGCACCATGGGCTACTCGGTGCCTGCCGCCATGGGCGCCAAGGTGGCGCAGCCGGACCGCGTGGTCTGGGCCATTGACGGAGACGGCTGCTTCCAGATGACCAACCAGGAACTGGCTACCTGCGTGATCAACCGGATCCCCATCAAGGTTGCCATCATCAACAACTCGTCGCTGGGCATGGTCCGCCAGTGGCAGACGCTGTTCTACGATGGCCGCTACTCCAACACCGATTTGAACACCGGCCACGGAACCGCCCGGATTCCGGACTTTGTGAAGCTGGCCGACGCCTACGGCTGCGTGGGCCTGCGCTGCGAACGCGACGAGGATATCGACGCGACCATCCAGAAGGCATTGGAAATCAATGACCGTCCGGTGGTCATCGACTTCGTGGTCTCGGCCGACTCCATGGTGTGGCCAATGGTCCCATCGGGAGTCAGCAACGACCAGATCCAGATTGCCCGCGGCATGACCCCTGAATGGGAAGAGGAGGACTAGGACATGGCAAAGCATACGCTTTCGGTACTGGTTGAAGACGTTCCCGGCGTGCTCACCCGCGTCGCCAGCCTCTTCGCCCGCCGTGCCTTCAACATTCACTCGCTGGCCGTGGGCCCCACGGAAATTGCCGGCATCAGCCGCATGACCGTGGTGGTGGACGCCGAAGGGGATTCCCTGGAGCAGGTCACCAAGCAGCTGAACAAGCTGGTCAACGTCATCAAGATCGTGGAACTGCTGCCGGAAACCTCGGTGCAGCGTGACCACATCATGATCAAGGTGCGCGCCGATGCGGCGACGCGACTGCAGGTCACCCAGGCCGCGGAGCTGTTCCGCGCATCGGTGATCGACGTATCCACGGACTCGCTGGTCGTTGAGGCCACCGGCAATGCGGCGAAGATCGAAGCACTGCTGGCAGTACTTGAGCCATTCGGCATCCGCGAGATCGTCCAGGCCGGAACGCTGGCCGTGGGACGCGGAACAAAGTCGATGAGCGACCGTGCCCTGAAGACGCTGTCCGCCTAAGCGCACAACGACTTCAAGAGACACGAACTACAAATTTAGGTATTTGGCACCTAGCTTAGAAGAAAGCAACAGTGCCTAAGCACAAGACTTCTTTACCAGAAGCACAAATAAGGAGAATTACAGTGGCTGATCTGTACTACGAAGACGACGCAGACCTCTCGATCATCCAGGGCAAGAAGGTAGCTGTCATTGGCTACGGCTCCCAGGGCCACGCCCACGCATTGAGCCTGCGCGACTCCGGCGTCGAGGTTATCGTCGGCCTGGCTGAGGGCTCCAAGTCCCGTGCCAAGGCCGAGGCCGAAGGCCTTAAGGTAGCTACCGTTGCCGAGGCAGCGGCTTGGGCAGATGTCATCATGATCCTGACCCCGGACCAGGTCCAGGCCCAGGTCTACACCGAGTCGATCGCCGAGCACCTCGAAGAGGGCAACGCGCTGTTCTTCGGCCACGGCTTCAACATCCGCTTCGGCTTCATCCAGCCACCAGCCAACGTCGACGTTGCACTGGTTGCTCCCAAGGCACCAGGGCACACCGTGCGCCGCGAATTCGAAGCCGGCCGTGGCATCCCTGACCTGATCGCCGTGGAGCAGAACTTCACCGGCGGCGCCAAGGAACTGGCACTGTCCTACGCTGCAGGCATCGGCGGCACCCGTGCCGGCGTTATCGAGACCACCTTCACCGAAGAGACCGAAACCGACCTGTTCGGCGAGCAGGCTGTGCTCTGCGGTGGCACCTCCCAGCTGGTCCAGTACGGCTTCGAGGTCCTGACCGAAGCTGGCTACAAGCCGGAAATCGCCTACTTCGAGGTGCTGCACGAGCTGAAGCTGATCGTCGACCTGATGTGGGAAGGCGGCATCGCCAAGCAGCGCTGGTCGATCTCCGACACCGCTGAGTACGGCGACTACGTTTCCGGCCCACGCGTGATCACCCCAGAGGTGAAGGAAAACATGAAGGCTGTGCTGGCCGATATCCAGTCCGGTGCTTTCGCCAACCGCTTCATGGAAGACCAGAAGGCTGGCGCTCCGGAGTTCAAGGAACTGCGCGCCAAGGGCGAAGCCCACCCAATCGAGACCACCGGCCGCGAACTGCGCTCGCTGTTCTCCTGGATCTCTGATGCATCCTCGGATGACTACGTCGATGGTTCGGTAGCCCGCTAATTGCGAGGTGACAACTAGCTTCATAAGCTGAAAACCGCTGGCTCTGAACGATAGGAATATCGTTTAGAGCCAGCGGTTTTCGTTTAAATGCATGTTGCGTCTATTCTGCGATGAGCGCATCGAAAAGGGAGCTGCACTCCTGCTGTGTGCTGAAGTGCCGCGGCCTGAAGGAACTTTAGTATTCAATCTTTTAGTGTAAGAATTGTTCCGGGCGAGAGCAGAACGAACAATGCCGCCGCCGCTGTTCAATAGCTGATAGTTCAAGGAGCAAAAGTGGCTAGCGAAGATATTGAGATCGTTTCTGATGGAAATGGCGTGGCAGTCCTTGGCGAACGCAGCGCCGTTGACAAATTCGTGGAATCCGTCGGCTTGATTTCCAAGGAACTGCCCTTGGAACGCGTAAGCAAAGCAGCTGGCCTCAGTGCAACCGCGATGCAAGCCGGTAGCGGGATTGCGCAGACGTCCGGACGCTGGATCAAGCTCTCGGAAGACTCAGCACGGATCTTCAATGCCAAGAACCTGATGGCTGGATCGGAGAACGGCCTGGCGCGTGCAGTCGTCATGAAAGATGGCAAGATCAGCAATTTGCTTGAAATCGTCACCAGCCCAACGGCGATGCTTTCAAACCCGGCTGTTCTGGCAGGCGTGGGTGGGATTATAGCCCAATACGCGATGCAGCAGAGCATGGATGAGATCACCGATTACTTGAAGGTGATCGACGAGAAAATTGACGATATCCTCCGTGCGCAGAATGACGCGGTCCTAGCGGATCTTGATGGTGTTGGAATGCTCATCGATGATGCCATGGTCGTGCGCGACCAAGTGGGGCATATCGGCGAGACGACATGGTCAAAGGTTAATTCGAATGCCAAGACCATCGCAACGACCCAGTCCTATGCGCTGCGGGCCTTGGCAGGATTAGCTGAAAAGCTGGAAGACAAAACGAAGATGGGTGAACTGGCCAAGATCACCCGCGAGATCGAATCAAAGGCCACCCAGTGGTTGGCAGTACTGGCACGTTGCTTCCAACTCGAAGACGGCATGTCTGTTCTGGAACTGGACCGTGTGCTCAACGGGTCTCCTGACGAACTGGAGAATCATCGAATCGCGCTGCAGATCGCGCGCGAACGCAGAATCGCACACATTACGAAGGTGACCGAGCAGCTTCTTGAGCGAATCGCTGTCGTCGCCGGACTGGCGAATTCAAAGGTGCTGCTGCATCCGAAGTCATCGAGCGAAGTCGTGAAGGCGACGAATGCCGTCTCGAATGATCTAGTGGAATTCCAAAGCCGATTGGGAATCGAGAGCGCCTACGGGGCACTGGAGTCAAAGAAGTGGCTCAAGGCTGTCTCCGAGGTTCGGGACAAGGTGACTGATGCAGGCGCTGATGGCTTGAGCGCAATCAAGCAGTTTGGGGACGAGACGAAGAACCGTGCCTTGGACAAAGCCGAGGACGTAGCAACTTCATTTGCCGAGAATATCAAGAAAAGCCGCAGTGGGGAGTCCGCGAAGGATTCTCCAGAAGCCATTGAGAAGTAGGAGCTGGCGGAACTAGATTCTTCCCTCGCACTTGGCTCCATTGCATTTCAAATAAATCGACCTCGGTTGCTTCCCATATGGGAAGCAACCGAGGTCGATTTTTTAGTTTGCTGGGTCGGATACCAGCCAGGCAGGTTTAGAGCTTCGAAGCCCGGTAGCCGGCCTTGCGCGCATCAGCTGCAGTCTTGAAGCATTCTTCTGGCTTCGTGATGTTGTAGAAGCGCTGTCCCTTGACATGGTACTTCCACTCCTTCTGGCTGCCGGTGCGGTTGCCCTTCACCGGGTAGCCTGCAGGGCAGTTCTTCGCCTTCCCGCTCATCTTCACGGAACGCTTGGCGGCCGCCTTCTTCACCAGCAAGGTCTGCGTCTTCTGAATGGTCGAGGTCTTGCCCTTGAGCTGGTACTTGACCGTGGTGGTGACCTTGTAGGTGCCCGCTGCGAGCTTGACGGACTTCTTCTTGCTGGCGACGGTCTTCTTGCCCTTGACCACCTTCAGCAACGCCGACTTGATCTTCACGTTCTTTGCCTTGGAATAGCTAGGCTTGATGGTTGCCTTGGCTGAACCCTTGACAGTCTTCGTGCCAATTTTCTTGATCGTTACCGCAGGAGCCTTTTTCTTCGCAGCAACGATGCTGGCAGATGAAATGCTGGTGGGCAACGGAGCGGCCGAGGCCGCGGAGACACCGGAGAATGCAAGTGCTCCCGAAGCGATGACAGCGAGTGAACGCTGAACTAATTTATTCAATTTCTCCCCATGGAAAGTCGAACGAGCATGGGCACTGATCGGTCCCATGTGCTGATTCTAATCTGGACTGGGAATAGAAACTATGGCTGGACGCGATTGTGATCGATTGCGGCTATTGCAGTCAAAGCGTTACTCGATCAGTCGAGTGTTTTCCCAATGATTAGTTGAAGCCTTTGCTAGGCTCGGGCAAAACCATGCAAAGGAGCGCGCCCGTGCCACAGGAAAGCAACTACGACGATTTCGCCCAGGACTACGCTGACGAGAACGAATTCAGCATGCTGAACGCCTACTATGAGCGGCCGGCCACCTTGGAACTGGCAGGAGACGTTGCCGGCCGGAACATCCTGGATATCGGCTGCGGCGCCGGCCCGCTGTCGGAACAGCTCATGAGCCGTGGAGCGAGCGTCTCGGGCTTCGACACCAGCCGGGCCATGGTGGACCTGGCACGCCAGCGGCTGGGCGAAGATGCCGACCTGAAAGTGGCGACATTGGGGGAGAAGCTCCCGTATGCCGACAACAGTTTTGACGATGCCATTGCTTCCTTGGTGTTCCACTATTTGCCGGACTGGGACTACGCACTGGAGGAAGTCCGCCGGGTCCTCAAGCCCGGCGGCCGGCTCATCATGTCGGTGAACCATCCGATTCTCTACCCGTTCAACCACCGAGGCAAGGACTACTTCCAGCTCACCCAGTACACCGACGAAGTGACTTTCAAGGGGAAGCCTGCCGAACTGACCTATTGGCATCGGCCTTTGCATGAAACTATGAAGGCACTGATCTCCGCAGGGTTCGCGGTGGAGCGTGTTTGGGAGCCGCCGTATGCCAAGGATGCGCCCGAAGGCGTGATTCCAGAAGCCTTGCGTGAACGCGACGCGTTCTTGAGCTTCCTGTTCTTCTCGCTGCGCTCGACGCGCTAGCCAGCGCACTGCTTCCGGGTGCCAACGGCGTCCGGAAGCCGCGAAGCCCTCGAATATCAGCTGATAGCCGGCATAGCGGCAGGACGCGTTGAATGATGGGGATCGACGAAACTGTTTTCTGCCAGCTGAAGCAAGTAATCGCCATACCCGCTCTTGCCCAGCTCCCGGCCCAAAGTGCGCAACTGGTCATCGCAGATGAACCCCTGGCGCCATGCAACTTCCTCGGGAGAACCGATCTTCAAACCCTGCCGCGCTTCGACAGTGCGCACGAAGTTGGAGGCGTCGTTGAGCGAATCGAAGGTTCCGGTATCAAGCCACGCAGTTCCGCGGGCCAGCACCGTGACGTTGAGGTTGCCCTCTTCGAGGTACAAGCGGTTGATGTCGGTGATCTCAAGCTCTCCACGGGCCGAAGGCTGCAATGTCCGGGCTTTGCCAACCACGGAATTGTCGTAGAAGTACAATCCCGGAACAGCGTAGTGGCTTTTCGGGTCCAGCGGCTTCTCTTCCAGCGATACGGCCCTTCCGGAGCTATCGAACTCGACGACGCCGTAGGACCTGGGATCCTTGACCCAGTAGCCGAAGATCGTCGCGCCGGTCTGGTCGGCGTAGCTTCCCAACTGGGTGCCGAAGCCCGGTCCATGGAAGATGTTGTCACCCAGCACCAGCGCCACGGATTCCCCTCCGATGTGCTCGGCGCCAAGTATGAACGCTTGGGCCAGGCCTTCAGGCCGGGCTTGCACGGCATAGGACAGATTGATGCCGAACTGCGAGCCATCGCCGAGCAAGGACTTGAACTGCCCCTCATCCTGCGGCGTCGTGATGACCAGGATGTCCCTGATTCCAGCGAGCATCAGGGTGGTCAGCGGATAGTAGATCATCGGCTTGTCGAAGACAGGCACCAATTGCTTTGAGATGCCTCGCGTGATCGGGTGCAAACGAGACCCGGTTCCCCCAGCTAGAATTATTCCCCTCATGGCTATCGAGCCTAATGAAGCGGGCAGCGATCTTGTCAGAGTAGTCATACTCGAGAATTGCTAGGAAGCTGCTTGGCCGCGGTGCCCACTGGCTACATTGGTGAGATGAAAAGAATCCTTGTAACTGGGGGAGCAGGATTCATTGGGGCAAATTTCGTGCACCATATGATTGCGCATTCCGACAGTGAAATCACCGTATTGGATAAGATGACCTACGCCGCCAACCGGCAGTCGCTGGAAGGCTTGGACAGCAAACGCGTCAACCTTGTTGTTGGCGACATCTGCGACTACGTGTTGGTCAACGAACTGGTGCCGCAGCATGATGCTGTGGTCCACTTCGCGGCAGAGACGCACAACGATAATTCCTTGCATGACCCGCGCAGCTTCGTGAATTCCAATGTCTTGGGAACTTTCGAACTCCTGGAAGCCGTGCGTAACCACGGTGTGCGCCTGCACCATATTTCCACCGACGAGGTCTATGGGGACCTGGAACTCGATGATCCGCAGCGCTTCACCGAAACTACGCCCTACAAGCCATCCAGCCCTTATTCGGCTACCAAAGCCTCCAGCGACCTTCTGGTCAAGGCCTGGGTCCGTTCCTTCGGGATCGAGGCGACGCTGTCCAACTGCTCGAACAACTACGGTCCGTACCAGCATGTGGAGAAGTTCATCCCGCGGCAGATCACCAACGTCCTGGGGGGATTGCCGCCCAAGCTCTACGGCAATGGGGCAAATGTGCGCGACTGGATCCACGCCAGCGACCACTCCTCGGCGGTGCAGCTCATCCTGGAAGCGGGCCAGACCGGGCGGACCTATTTGATTGGTGCGGACGGGGAGAAAAGCAACCGCGAAGTGCTCGCACTGATTCTGGAGCTGATGGGCAGGAAAGCCGATGACTTCGATGCGGTGGCCGACCGGGCCGGCCATGACCTGCGCTATGCCATCGATTCCACGGTGCTGCGCACCGAGCTTGGCTGGCAGCCGCGGTACACCGACCTGGTGCAGGGCCTGGAGCAGGCCATTGGCTGGTACCGTCAGCACCGCTCCTGGTGGGAGCCGGCCAAGGCACAGACCGAGCAGCGCTATGCGCAGCAGGCCGATGCGTTCAAGGTTGCCAGCTGATGGGCGGCGCGGCACAGCTACGGGTAGAGGACAGCCCGATTCAGGGACTCAAAGTGGTCAGCCTGCCGGTGCACCGCGATGAGCGCGGCTGGTTCAAGGAGAACTGGCAGCGGGAGAAAATGGTGGCTGCGGGTTTGCCGGACTTCCGTCCGGTGCAGAACAATGTCTCCTTCAATGGCCAGCGCGGGACCACTCGCGGATTGCACGCCGAGCCATGGGACAAATACATTTCGATGCTGTCTGGGGAGATCTTCGGCGCCTGGGTGGACCTGCGTCCCGGGCACGGTTTCGGCAGGCTGTTCACCGCTCAGGTGGGCGAAGGCCAAGCGGTCTTCGTGCCCCGCGGGGTGGCCAACGCCTTCCAGACCTTGGCCTCGAATACCGTGTACTCCTACCTGGTCACCGAGCACTGGACCGAGCCAGCCCGGTTGGAATACAGCTACGTCAATCTGGCCGACCCGGATTTGGACATCCCCTGGCCCATCAGCTTGGATGAGGCCATAGTTTCACAGGCGGACAAGGAGCACCCACCGCTGGCGCAGGCGAAACCAGTGCAGCCCAAGAAAATTGCGGTGCTCGGCGGGAACGGTCAGCTCGGACGTGCCTTCGCCCAGCTGGCGAAGTCAGATGAACGGATCGCTTTGTATACCCGCGCCCAGACCGACTTGCAGTCCCCGGGCTTCGCGGCATCGCTGGACCTTGCAAATTGCAGCCACGTGGTCAACGCGGCGGCGATGACCTCAGTGGACCGGGCGCAAACCCCTGCGGGCAGTGCCGAAGCGTGGCAGGTCAATGCCGTGGCCGTGCGCCAGCTGGCGTCACGATGCGCCGAGCGGGGGGTGCCGCTGGTGCATGTGTCCACCGACTATGTGTTCGATGGCGCGCAACGCGAGGTTGATGAGTTGCATCCGATCGCGCCGCTCGGAGTCTACGGCCAAAGCAAGGCCGCCGGCGAGCAGGCCGTGCTGGCCCACACCAGAAACTATGTGGTGCGCACCAGCTGGGTTATCGGGCAGGGCAACAATTTCGTGTCCACCATGCGCCGGCTCGCCGAGCAGGGAATCGCGCCCAGGGTGGTCGATG
Organism: Glutamicibacter sp. NPDC087583; assembly: GCF_044743685.1. Lineage (NCBI taxonomy): Bacteria > Bacillati > Actinomycetota > Actinomycetes > Micrococcales > Micrococcaceae > Glutamicibacter > Glutamicibacter sp. NPDC087583. Next base: position 97,104 of record NZ_JBIUWY010000008.1, read on the forward strand.
ACCAAATTGGCCGGTTGACCTTCGCCAGCGAGCTGGCCCGCGGCATCATGCATTTGATTGATGCCGGCAGCGCCCCGGGGACCTATCACCTGCAGGGTGGCGGCGAACCCGCCAGCTGGTACCAGGTTGCCCGCGAGGTCTTCGCCTTGTGCGGCCATGACCCGGATTCCGTGCAGCCGGTTTCCACCCGGGAGTATGCCTTGGGCCGGCCGCAGTTGGCACCCCGGCCGGCGAACAGCACGCTGGACACCGCAAAATTGCAAGCGACCGGCTTCGCGCCGAAGCCGTTAACCGACTTGCTGGATCAGTTCCTTGGCCAGAATCGCGTAACGCCATAAAAACCGGGTAGGTAAAAATCGGGTGTGGTCCCAGTGAATGGCAGGTGAACGGCCAGAACCCCTCATCCAGGCTCGGCAATCCTTCCCAAGGTGCGAGTTATTCCAAGTCAACTAGAAAAGTCATGGGCACTAACTCGTTGTTCCCGAGTGAAGGCGAAGTGCTGTGCAATCACTGGGAAAAGAAGAAAAAGTGACTGAGCTTCATTTATCCTGCCGAACCCAGTGTTCTCGCTGCCTTTAAGTCCTAGGATGGGGAAACACGAGGAAGAGTCCTGACAGATTCTTTCACGGTTAATTTGGGGGAACGAACCGATTGGGGCGGTTTGAATAATGGAATATTCACGAATTCTCTCGCTGGCGGGCACTCGCAATGCTCGATCGCAGCGGGGAGATAGCAAGACAACTTCGAAACTTTCGCGGATTTCGCAAGGCATTTTGGGCAGGGTCCTGAACGACCCGCATTGCGCCGGAGCTGTGGTCTCCGGACCACCGGGCAGCGGTCGAAGGGCGCAGCTGGAAACCGACTTGGGCCAGATGGCCGAGCCGCCGAAGCTGATCCGGCTGAACGGAAGCAACTTCGGCACGAAAGTGCCTTTCGGTGTGCTTTCATTCCTGCTTGCCCAAGTCGACGTGGCCGGAGCTTCGAGCCGTCATGAGCTGATCCACCAGCTGGGCCGGGTGCTGTGCACCGACCAGCGCCCGTCAATGGTGGTGCTCGGGCGGCCTGAATTGATCGACGAGCAATCCAGCTCCTTGCTCGCCCAGCTGGCCACGATGGGCAAGATCAAGCTTTTCGTGATCTGCGAACACGTGCAGGATCTTCCTGGGGACCTGTTCGCCTTGTACCGTTCGGGCCGGCTGGCGCACCAGCGCGTCGAGCGCATGGGCAGCATGGAAACGCACGCTTTCGTCCAGCAGGAATTGGAAGGGCGGGTCTCCGCCTACGCCTCGGCAACCCTGTGCTACTTGGCCGGGGGCAACCGCTCGCTGATGCTCAAGCTGATGCACAGCTGGCGCGAAGACGGCCAGCTGCTGCAGCGCAACGGTACCTGGGCCTTGCGGATGAACGCGCTCGATTCCGGGCCAGCGATGCAGGCCCTGCACGCTTCGCTGGTCCATGGGCTCGATGACGGTGAACGCGAACTGCTCGGGGCCCTGGCACTGGGCGGGCCGGTGGAACTCAACCGCATCCGGCGTTCGGGCCTGACCTGCGAGCTTGACGGCTTGCTGAACCGTGGCCAGGCCAAGTACCTGCCCGGCGCCGCCTACAAGGTAGGCATATCCAATCCGCTGCTGTCCCTGCTCGTGCGCGCCGAATCCAGCAACCAGGCCCACCCTCACGGTGTGGAACTGCTGGCCAAGCTGCACAAGGACCCATTGGCTGCCCGGATCCTTGCGCAACTGAAATCCCTGAACGACCTTGGCGACTACGAATCGCAGCTCAGGGTGGCAGAAGACTTCCAGCAGCAGGGCTATCACGCCGAATGCTGGCCAACTGACCCGCGCGCCCGGGTGGCCATCGTGGAGATGCACGTGCGCGCGCAGGCCATGCTCGGCCAGCTGTCCAACGGACTCGAAGCAATCGACCTGGCCAGGGCGGGACTGGCCCAGGCCGCCAGGGAGTCCGGTCCGCGCGAATCCCTGGATACCGCATTCCAGGAACTGGAACTGCTCAGCACGTTCGCGACCTTATTCAGCACCGAGATGACCAAAGAAACGAGCATCGCCGGCAGCAGCGAGTCACTGCTGTCTTCGTCAGGCTGGATGAGCGAGTCATTGCACCTGCGGTCCCTGTCGTTGCAAGCTGCCAGCTGGGCGGCGCAGTCGCGACAGGCCGATGCCATGAAGCTGGTCAGTTACGTGGACGGGGAACTGCGCAATATCCGCTTCAACGGCCCGACGGTCTCGAATTTCCATTCCGAGGACGCAGCAGACATAGAGTTCCAGCTGCTCCAGGCCGAATTGCTCTCCGGAGTCTGGAACGCGGCATCAGCCCGCGCCCAGCGCCTGGCCGAAGGGCAGTACATCAGTCCCTTGCTCATTTCCTACGGGGACATCATGCGGGGGATCCTGCTGGGACTGGGCAATGACTACGACGCTGCCTTGCGCCTGCTGGAACCGAACCTGCACCAGATGCAAGTGGCCGGAGACCGGGGAACCGAAGCGCTGATTGGGTCGGTCATTGCCTATGCGCTGGCTTGCTCCGGGAGGCGGGTGGAGGCATCCGCACTGGTATGCCCTGAATACGGGACCCCCGGAGCGATGCAGATGCCGCTGAGCTTCTACTCCTGGGCGGCAGAAGTCTTCTCCTGCCTTGCGTTGGCCGAACTCGGCTCGCCGCAGGCTGCAAGGCTGCGGCTGGCAACCTTCGCCCAGCGTGCCCGCGGCGGCCAGCACACCCTGCTCGAAGCGCTGACCTTGGGGTTCGCCGCGCGGCTGGGAGACCAGCTGGTGCTGCCGCAGCTGCGCAGCGCCGCCAGACGCTGCGAGGGCCTTGTCGGACAGAATCTGGAGGCGCTCGCAGACGCGGCGGCGGCCAAGGACTCGCCGCGCTTGGCAGCGGCTCTGGACAGCATGGTCGAGGCCGGGCACTTGCTCATGTCCGTGCCATCGAACAACGAGTTCGTCACATCAATGGAAGCCAGGGATCAGCGCAAGCTTGCCCGGGCAGTCAACGGCCGCAAGCGGGACTCGGCTCCGCAGATCCAGCAGCACGACGAGCTGCAGTTTGAAGCCATCGAACAGCAGCCGGGCTGGATGCGCGAGTTGACCAAGCGTGAGGCCCAGATCGCCAAGATGGCCATAACTGGCAAAACGAATTCGGAAATTGCAAAATTCAATGGCGTCTCGATTCGCACCGTGGAGGGGCATCTGTACCAGGTATATTCCAAGCTCCAGGTCCGAAATCGCCAGGAGCTCACTGCGCTTGACCGCACCAGCCGCCGTACCGCAGGGCTGCGATGAAACAGCATCAACTGATTACCAAGACCAGGCCAACTGAATACAACCGGCTGCTGCAGATCCTGCAAAGGCCAGGTCCCGCCGGCGTCTTGCTGCTGGGCGAGCAGGGCGTGGGCAAGACAAGCCTCGTGGAGGCAGTGCTTGCCTCCTCGGGCGCGGGCGAGCCGGTCATGACGCTGTATGGCACGCCGTCCTTGAGCACTGTTGCCCATGGTGCCTTGTCGCCATATCTTGGGGCCCTGGAGAGCATCGACGAGCCGGTGAGCGTGCTGCGCGAACTGAATCGGAGCCTGCTTTCCAGCCGCGGGCAGCTTGAACCGCATATCGTTGTCGTCGAAGATGCGCAGTTCCTGGACCCGCAGTCCTGCTTTATCCTCTCTCTGCTGGTGGAAAACGCCGAGGTGAAGGTGCTGGCCCTGGGCAGCGGGTCGTTGGAAGCGGATAGCCCGCTGGGCGCGCTGGCCGAGCTGGGATCCTTCACCACCATGGCCCTGCAGCGCCTGGACCGCAAAGGAGTGCGCGCGGTGGCCGAAGGCGTGATCGGACGCAAGCTCGCCGAGGGCACGGTGAGCCTGATCGACGTGGTCACCGGCGGTAATCCCAGCTTCGTTGAAGCCTACGCTGCATCCTGCCTGGAACAAGGCACGCTTTTCCACGATGACAGGTTGCTGCAGAGCCACGGGCTCCACGAGCCGGTATGGATCGTGGCCCGCGCACTTCCGGAAATCGATACGCCAATGTTGACGCTGGGCCGGGAAATCACCCGGACCCTGTCCGTTCAGGAGCAGCAGTCGCTGTTGCTGTTGGCTTTGGCTGGCCCGCAGCCCCCAGAAGTGCTGGAGCAGTGCGGATTGCCTTACCAACGGCTGCTGAAAATCGGTGAGCTGATGCAGCAAGGCCCGGCAATGGTCTTGAAATCCAAGCTGATGCAGCGGATCGTCCGCGCCTTGGCCACCGAACATGACATCGCACAGCTGCACGACCTGTGGGTTACCGCGGCGGTCTCGCTGGGAAACGAGCCAAACGCCCGCGAGGTGCTGTGGTCCTTGGAAACCGGTAAGCAGGTGCCCATGAAGTTGGTCCTGGATCTGGCCGAGCAGGCCGCTCGGGAACTGAATTTCGGGTTGGCCCTGCGCCTATGCGTCCTGGGTAAGCTCGCCCGGCATCATGGGCAAGGAGCGCTGCTCGAAGCGCGGATGCTGCTGAGCATGGGGCGGCACCATGCCGCGCGCGCGCTGTTGCTGCGCCTGATCGATCAGCTGACCGATCTGGCGCTGCTGGGGCAGGCCTACGCCTACCTGCTGGAGGTCACCACGAATATCGGAACCGATGGCGTCGAATTGGGGCGGATCCTGGACGATTGGAAGCATCGGGCCCTGGGGCACGCGGACGCAGAAGAGGTAGCCAGCTTCTTGGCCCTGCATAGCGCAGGGGCCAGGGTCCTGGATTTCTGGCTCAGGGTCAATACCGCCCGCGGTCCACTGCCGAGCGTTTCCGAGCTGCAAGAATTCCTGGAGGACCGGCTGCTGCCCGCGCAGGTGCGCTTCATCGGCATGATGGTGCTCAGCGACCTGCACACGTCCGCCGGCCGGTGCCAGCAGGCCTTGGATCTGATGGAACCGGCTTTGCAAGACCTCAAGGAGTACCCGGCCCCGCAGTCCATGTACGAGGTCCGGGTGTTCTTCCGCATTGGCTGGAACCTGCTGTTCTTGGGACAATACGAGCGCGCCGCGGCATTCATCGACTCCTACCGCCATGCCCGGCTCCGTTCCATCCAGTACTACCAGGGGGCAATCTCGCTGCTCGACGGCGTCAGCCACCTGCTGCAAGGCAGAGTACAGCTCGCCATGGCCAAAATGGCCGAGGCCGTGACGGAACTGCAGATTGCGGACACCACTCAACTGCTGGCCTTGGCCAGTAATCTGTACCGGCTGCTGCTGGCCCGGTTGGGCTTTCCGGTGCCTGAAGCCCTGGTCACCGGGCCCGAGTCCTTCAGTTCCAGCGGTACGATTTCGCTGAACGGACAACTGGGCGAGGAGTCGTCGAAGCAGCGCATCTTCGCACGGGCCTTCGCAGCGGGACTGGGCCATCCGTATCCGGGTGAGTCGCTGGAGTGCTTCCCGCTGGTGGAACGCGAATTCCTTTTCAGCATGACCCGGCAGCTGGGGGACCAGGAGCTGGCCGAATCCCAGATGGGTGAAAGACTGCGTGCCTTGGCTGCGGGGCAGCAGGGATCGCGAGCGGCGTTTTTGGCGCGCCTGATGGACTTGCGAGGCTCAGAGCTTGGCGAGCCGCTGGAGCAGCTGGCCCAGGACGCCCTGGCCAAGAAAGAATACCTGGTGGTGATCGAGGCCTGGGCCCGGGCGGCCGAACGCTACGCCCAGTCCGGGGACCAGCGGCGCTGCGGCGCCTTGCTGCGCCGGGCCGCCCAACTGATCGACCAACAGGGGATGGACCCGGGAAAGTACATCGCCCGTGTCCTGGCGCTGACCGAATTGACCGCCCGGGAAGCGGAAATCGTCGGTTTGGCCCGGCAGGGATTGAATAACGCGCAGATTGCCCGGACCTTGACGGTCTCGCAGCGCACGGTGGAGGGGCATCTCTACCGGGTATTTTCGAAGTTGGGGATTACCGAGCGCGCGGAATTGGATCACGCAGGGCTTGAAGCGGGTACAACCGGCAGGTAGCACGTGCCGGTTTGCGCAAACTTGGAGTAGGTACCACCCGTGCCCGGCCCAGCACAGGTGGGTAATGTGATTTGCGGGAGCTGGAGACTTACGCAGGCGTTCTTTTGCGAACGAGTGCCTATCCGTAGGGTGCGCGGTCGGTGCCGTGGCGGCGAAGCTCTTTCCTGAAACGGGGCCGGCGGCCAGCGAATCCGCGAGGATTACCCCCAGCGCTACCGCCGGTCCCTTCCCGAAAAGGCCCTGTATCGGCAACCCCTCTGCGCCGGTGCAGGGTTTTTCCATGCCCGGAAACTTCCTTCCAAGTAGCGAGCGAGTATGAACCAAGTGCCGTGTGAGTATTTGAAGGATATGCAGGCCATCTTTTGAGTGTTCTTCCACTCGTGCATCGGATGCATTCGCATCATAGGCTCAAGGTCGAGAACGGCAGCCGGGCTGGTGGGACAGCGCGATTGCCATGTGTATTGGGGAACTCGCTTATTTCTTGGGGGAATACAGATGATTGACGTTGTGTTGCCGGTCTGCGACCACCCTTGCTGCGTCGAATCGCTAGCCAGGGTGGGAACAAGACATGTCGCAAATTAGCAGCAGGCTGCGCGAAGATCGCGTATCTTCTCTCGGCACCTGGACGTTCGCACCTCCAAGGACAAATCAGGAAACCGGTACCGCCAGTGCCCGGGGCCGCGCTTATCTGCGTCGGCTTTACGGCACTGATCTGCTGGTCATTTCCTTGGTGAGCTCCTTGCCGGCAATCACGCAATTCCAGAGCTCGCAGATGCCGCAGTTCATTGCGGGTAGCACGCATTACTACGTGCTGGCCGGGTTGCTGCTCACCTTCGCCTGGATGGCCAGCTTGCTATCCTTCAAGGCCCACCGGCTGGGAAGTGTTGCCGTGGGGATGCAGGAATACAAGATCATGGTCTATTCGGGGCTGGCACTGTCGGGCTTCATGGGGGTACTTATCGTGCTCACCGGCCAAGACAGCCTGAAAATTTTCCTGGTCCTCTCTTTGCCGCTGGGACTGCCCGCACTGCTGCTGAGCAGGTGGACCTGTCGCCAGTGGCTGAGCTGGCGCAGCCGAAGCGGCTACGCCTTGAGCAATGTGCTGATCTACGGCCAGCCCACCGACGTCCCGTACGCCGTCCGCCAGATTTCCAAGAAATCCGGGCCCGCCTACCGGGTTGTTGGCGCGCTGATGGACGGCGCGGCGGATCCGGAAGCCGAACGCGATATCCGCAAAACCGATCCGACCCTTCCTCTGGCCTACGACACCGGCGCCATCGAGCAGGAAATCCAGCGGTTGCATGCTGATTCGGTGATCGTGGCCGGACCATTACCCGGTGGCAATGAAGCCTTGCAGCAACTGGGCTGGCGGCTTGAGGGCACCGGGACCAGGCTCATCGTGGCCTCCTCGATCATCGGGGTTGCCAGCCGCCGCGTGCGGACCAGCCCCGTGGATGGGATGCCGCTGCTGCATGTGGAACTGGCAAAGTTCACCGGAGCGCGATACCTCTGCAAGCGCGGCTTCGACATCGTCTTCTCGCTGCTCGCCTTGCTGGCCTTGTCACCGGTTTTCCTGGTGATCGCCTTGCTGATCCGGCGCGAGGGCCCGGGGAAGATCTTCTTCCTCCAAGAACGGGCCGGACAGGACGGCCGCCCCTTCAAGATGATCAAATTCCGCACCATGGTCCACGATGCCGAAGCGCAATTGGCCGCCCTGCAAAAGCTGAATGAAGGGGCAGGGCCGCTGTTCAAATTGAAAGACGACCCGAGGGTCACCCGGTGCGGCAACTGGCTGCGCAAGCATTCATTGGATGAGCTGCCGCAGTTCCTCAACGTCCTGCGCGGGGACATGTCGGTGGTCGGACCCCGTCCGGCGCTGTTCGCCGAAGTGGAAACCTATGAGGGCCAGGCCCGCCGCAGGTTGCTGCTGAAGCCGGGGGTGACCGGACTTTGGCAGGTCTCCGGACGGTCAAACCTGGAGTGGAAGGAAAGCGTGCGGCTGGATCTGTACTACGCAGAGAACTGGACCGTGCTCAGCGATTTGCGGTTGATCTGGCGTACCTTCCAGGTCATGGTCAAGCCCGACGGTGCCTACTAGGAGCCAGGATGAGAACTTGCAGCGTGCCCGCGGGCACGCCGTGGCAGGGCCACTGGGACAAGAAGATATCGGGCCGCATCAATTTGCAGCCAGGATCCGCAAGCATGCGCTACCTCTCATCGGGTGCCAAGCGCAACCAATGTTCGAAAACAAAGCAGTACGGATTCTGTGGGGGATCAGAAAATGCGTTCGTTGCGAGCACATGAGCCTGGAAGCACTCGGGCTATCAACAAGAATTGCTCTGGCGGGACACCGCCGGATGCGCATCAACCAGTCCATCCGATTTCCTGCGCGGGAGAATTCCCGCTTGCGAGTTCCGGGTGGGCTCATGAGGCGGAGTCGGCGGCATGTCAGTCGCGCGAAAACACGACTTGCCCCCCAGCTGCCGCCGACTCCTTTGCCACGAAACCCGCCGGACGGATAAGAATTCTGTCAACGCTGGCGATGCTCTGCTCGTCGATCTTCTTGCTTGCAGCGTGCACTTCAGCTGCGCCCCAGGCGAGCGAGCTGGACAATGCGGCGCCGCAAGAACAAGCACCATCACCTTACGCACCGCCAACTGGGAAACCCCAGGCCAATCCGACGAAGGCACCGGAAGACAGTGCGCCGCAGCTGGAAGCTACCAAAGTGCCCAGCGACGAGCCAACACCCGAAGTAGAGAAGCCAGCGGACTACAGCGGGATAGCCTTCGAAGCCGGCGATGGAAAGCTGCCGGTGGTGAAGCGCTCCGGTGAAGCAGTCAGGGCCGCAGACCGCATGCCGGCGAATATGAAGGATGCGACACAAGCCAGCTATCGGGACGGCGTCAACGTCACGGTTGCCGCGATCGGCAATGGCATCGTGAAAAGCGAGGGACCAGGCTATTTCACCGGAGCGAAATACCGGGTGTACGAGGTCCGGATTAGCAATGGATCCGGTGAGGAACTGGACATCTCCAGTGTGATCATTAACCTCGTGCCGGGCAAGGGCCAGCAGGCAGCACTGCCGCTATACGGCGAGGTCGAGGCCTATGACTTCTCTGGCACGATCGAGGCAGGAAAGCAGGCCAGCGCCCACTACGCCTTCATCGTCCAAGATGCCGGCGCCGTGGCAAAGGTGCAGGTGGATCTGGACAACCAGCACGCTCCAGGGTTGTTCACGTTGAAGGCAGAGAAGAAATGACTCTAGCCAGAACCCTGCTGAACAAGATTGCCGGTGTAGCTTCATCTTCCACGGCACAGGCAATCCAGTCCCTGACGAGCCTGATTGTGCTGATGCTGGCCGCCAAGCTTCTCGGGCTGGAGGCGCTGGGCCTCATTTCGACGCTTTACGGAGCGCTGATCCTTGCAGCCGCCATCATCTCCGGCTTTGTCGGCGACTCGTTGACGGTACTGGACCGGCATGATCCGCATGTGCGGGCCGGACTGCGCTTCTGGCTCGCGTTGCTGGCCCTGTCCCTCGGGGCCATCGGAGCGTTGCTTTGCTGGGCGGGTACCGAGCTGGGCTTGCTCGGAGCTGTGCTCTACGGCCTGGCAGTGGTTGCCTACGTCGCTGAAGAGCTGGTTCGGCGCAGTTACATGGTGATCCTCAGCTTCGGAAAGCTGATCGCGGTAGACCTGGTGGTATTGGGAACCACCAGCATGGTGCTGCTGGGATTCGGCGTCTTCTCCACCTTGACGCTGGAAGCGTTCTTCTTGGCGGTCCTGGCCGGGCAATGCGCCGGAACCGCCTTCGGTTGGCTGCGCCTGCCAAACAGCGAAAAAACGCTGGCCCACCGTCCGGCGCAAATCCGGGCTGTGGCCAGATTCGGAATCTGGCGCTCTGCCCTGCAAGGACTGCGCCCGGCCCAGCTGACCGTGATGCGCGTGCTCGTCACCGCCTTGATCGGCCTGGCCGCAGCCGGCGCGCTGGAGGCGGCTAGGCTTTATGCTGCTCCTGCGATGCTGCTGGTCACCGGCACCTGTGCCTACCTGTTTGCGTCACTGGCCCGCGACCGAGATGCCGGTCCTTGGCGCCAGCTGAAGAACACTGATTCGGTGGTGCTCAAGCTTTTGCTGGCCACCGCAGGCTGCGCGGCCATTGGGCTGGTGCTGCTGCCTTGGGGCGGACCTCTGCTGACGGGCATCCGCCCGTCAGGTCTTGCTGTTACCGGGTGGCTGGCGTATGCCAGCGCGGTGGCGGCATCCACGCCGTATGGCCTGCTGGCTGCGGTACACGAGAATGCACGGCCGGTATTTGCTATCAGGTTCATGGACAGCATCCTGTCCGTGGTGCTGATTGCCTCGGTCCTGGTATTCACTTCGGACTACCGGCTGGTTCCGTGGGCCGCCGCCGCTGGTGCCTTGGCCGGCGGCTTGGCCATGCGGCGGTGGCTGCAGAAATCGGTTGCCGTGCACTTGCCCCGGCAGGGGCAACCAGCGGGCCGATTCGCCCAGCAGCGCTGACTTGGCAAAGCCCCGGTATCAACAATGAACGGAATGGACATGGAAGAGCAGCAGATAACGGCAGGCCGGCGCACACCCGTGCGGCGATTCACACGGGTGCTGGCTTCGGTCGCCGCGGCTGTGCTGGTCATTGCCGGCCTGAGCGCAATTCCGGCGACAGCCGCTGGCGAAGAGGAAATCGAGCTGCCCGAGACGGTCAGCGCAAATCATCTTCCTACCCCGCAGCTGAACGGGGTGGCTTGGGACCTGCGTGTGCGCGGGAATGTGGCTTATGTGGTCGGTTCGTTCACCCGGGTACGGCCAAGCGGTGCGAATCCTGGCGGCGCCGGGGAAGTGGTTCGCAATAACGCCATGGCCTTCAACATCACCAACGGGCAAATCCTGCCCTGGAACCCGAACTTCAACGCTCCAGTCATGGATATCGAGTTCTCTCCGGATGGAAGCCGTTTCTACGCAGGTGGACAGTTCACCGCCGTCAGCGGCCAAGCCCGCAGCAAGATCGCTGAATTCACCACTTCCAACGGGGCGCTGACTTCCTTCTCCGCCAGCGTGGGCGGGTCCGTGGAAACCCTTGCAGTGACCAGCGACGCTGTCTACCTGGGCGGCTCCTTCAACTCCGTGGCCAACCAGACCCGGCGCAATGTCGCCAAGCTGAACCGCGCCAACGCGGAACTTCAGGCGTGGGCACCGGCCACCGATGATATCGTCCACGGCATCATCGCCACCGACCAGAGCGACCGCGTGGTCATTGGCGGACGCTTCCAGACGATCAACAACGAGCCCAAGGTCGGCATCGGCGCCGTGAATGCGACCACCGGCCAGCAGGCGGCATGGAGCTCCACTCCGGTCCCGGCGCGGATCGATGACAATGCCCGTGCATGGGTCGTGGACCTGAAACTGGAAAACGGCGTCATCTACGCGGCGAACAACGGCATGGGCTGGCACTGGTTCGACGGCCGATTTGCCGCCGATTACGCCACCGGAGACCTGATCTGGCTCGATAATTGCTATGGATCGACCTCATCGATCAGCATCATGGGCGACGTGGTCTACTCGACCCCGCACGCCCACGACTGTTCGTCGGTCAACGGGTTCCCCGAGGAGAATCCGATGATCTGGAAGCGCGCGCTGGCGGAGACTGCCTTCGCCACCGGTACGGATGCCACTGCGCCGTCGAATAATTCGCTGGTGCGCAACCAGCCAATCCCGACCTTGCTGCACTGGTATCCCTCGATCAATACCGGTACCTACACCGGGCAGTACCAAGGTGGCTGGGCCATGGACAATAACGGGGACTACCTGGTTCTCGGCGGCGAGTTCACCAGGTTGAACAACACCAACCAGCAGGGCTTGGCTGTCTTCCCCAAGCGGTCGCTGTCGTCGAATTCGATACGGCCCGAGTACACCGCGGGGCTGAAGCCGTCGGCGATTTCCCAACGCAGCGGTTCCGTGCGCGTGGCCTGGCCGACCACCTGGGATATCGATGACGAAACGCTCACCTACGAGCTGCTGCGCGATAATTCGCTCACCGCCATCGACAGCCAGGATGTGTCCTCCATCTGGTGGAAAAAGCAGTCGCTGGGCTTCCGCGATGACAGCGTGGCTCCGGGCAGCACCCACACCTACCGGGTACGCGTCTCGGACCCGTGGGGCAATAACTACATCGGTCCGCGCTCGGATCCGGTGACCGTCAGCAACAGCGCCGAGAGTCCGTATACGCAGGTCCTGCGAGAGACCGGCGCGGATATCTACTATCCACTGAACGAATCCGATGGCAGCGTAGCCTTTGACAACATCGGTTTCGTCGATGCCGACGCCAGCGCGGTCTTGCAGCGCGGCCTGCCCGGTGCGATCAGCGACGATGACGCCAGCGGGTTCAGCGGGCAGTCGCTGGCGAGCCGAAATGCCGCGACCGCGCCGGACACCTTCACCACCCAGCTGTGGTTCAAGACCGAGAGCGACCAGGGCGGCAAGCTGATCGGCTATGGCAGCTCGGCCACCGGCGACTCCGGTAGCTACGACCGCCATGCCTGGATGGACAATTCCGGACGCTTGCACTTTGGCACATGGCTGGGGTGGGCGGCAACGGTCAGTTCCTCGGCGAGCTACAACGACGGGCAGTGGCACCAGCTCACCGCAACCCTGGGCCAAGCCGGAATGCACCTGTATGTTGACGGGCTGAAGGTCGCCGAACGCACCGATGCCAGCAGCGGCCAGGCCTACTCCGGCATGTGGCGCATCGGCGGGGACAACCTCAACGGCTGGCCGAACCAGCCGTCGAGCAAGGCCTTCAACGGCGAGCTGGACGAGGTGGCGATCTTCAACGAGCAGATTGACGCAGCCACCGTGCTGCAGCTCTTCCAATCCACCGGGCGCACTGCGGACATTCCCGAGCCTCCAGCCGATGCCTACGGCATCGCGGTCTACGCCGATGAACCGCAGATGTACTGGCGCCTGGATGAAACCGGGGGCAACGTGGCCACGGACAGCACCATCGCCCGCAACGACGGAACCATCAACGGCCCGGTCCGCTACGCAGAAGATTCCGCCATCGGCCACGGCACATCGCTGGGCTTCGGGGAGTCCGATGCCGCGGTGGTCTCGAACCGGGCGGTGCAGAACCCGACAGTGTTCTCCACCGAGGCCTGGTTCCGGACAACCACGGGCAATGGAGGCAAGATCATCGGTTTCGGCAATGCGGCCAGCGGCCTGTCCTCCAGCTATGACCGGCATGTCTACATGCGCAATGACGGCACCTTGGTCTTCGGCGTCTACACCGGAGCTGAAAATCTGGTCACCACCGGCCGTGCCTACAACGACGGGGACTGGCATCATCTGGTTGCCACGTTGTCCGGCGAGGGCATGAAGCTGTACGTCGATGGCGGGCTCACCGGCACCAACCCGCAAACCGCGGCCGAGCCGTTCAACGGCTACTGGCGCATTGGCGGGGACCGGGTATGGTCCGGAGCCAGCTCCGCATGGTTCGATGGCGAAATCGATGAGGCCGCCGTCTACGCCAGGGCACTGAGCCAGGCCGAGGTCAATGAGCACTACGGGATTGCCGGCGAGCCGAACCAGGATCCGGTGGCCGACTTCACCAGCACCAGCCAAGGTCTGGCGGTGGCCTTCGACGCCAGCGGATCAACCGATGCCGACGGCACCATCGCCAGCTACGCCTGGGACTTCGGCGACGGGCAAAGCACCACCGTGCAGACCGAAGGAGTGCTTCATGAATACGCCCAGGCCGGCACCTACACGGTGGTGCTGACCATTACCGATGACCGCGGTGGCACTGCCACGAAGACGCAGCAGGTCGAGGCCAAGGCGGTCAACCAGCCGCCGGTGGCCGCGATAGCCAGCGAACAGACCGGTTTGAAGGTAAGCCTGAGCGGTTCCGGATCCGAGGATCCGGAACAAGGAGAGCTGTCCTACGAATGGGACTTCGGCGATGGCAGCCAGAAGGCCTCCGGCCAGGACGTGGAGCATGCCTATGGCGCAGGCGGAGAGTACACGGTGACCCTGACGGTGACAGACAACGCTGGGGCCACCGCCCAGGCGCAGAGCATCCTGACGGTGGAAAACTCCGCTCCGCTCGCGGCCATGGAAGTGGTTGTTGACGGCCTGGGCATCCAAGTCAACGGTGCTGGCTCCGCAGACCCCGAGGGCGGGGTACTGGATTATGCCTGGGACTTCGGCGACGGGACCGAGGCCACCGGGGCCGAAGCCGCCCACGAATACGCGGAACCGGGAACCTACGAGGTCACCCTCGTGGTCGCCGATGAGCACGGGGCCACCGGCACGGTGGCGAATTCGGTGCAAGTGAAGGTGCCGAACACGGCACCGGACGCTGCCTTCGAATCCACCGTCGACGGACTGGCCGCCGTCTTCACCGCCGCACCATCGCAGGATGCCGATGGGCAGATCGTGTCCTGGGAATGGGACTTCGGCGACGGGACCACCGGAACCGGGGCCGAAGCCATGCACCAGTACTCGAGCAGCGGCACCAAGACCGTGACCCTGACCGTCACCGACAACGAGGGCGCCACCGGCACCGCTTCCAGCGAAGTCACCGTGCAGGACCCGGCCGAGCTGGATCCGACCGCGGCCTTCACCTGGGAAGCCGATGAGCTCGCGATTACCGTGGACGCCTCCGATTCGCTGCCTCCGGCAGCCGGCGGGGAGATCACCGGGTACCTGTGGGAGTTCGGCGATGGAACCCAGGCCAGCGGAGTGGCGGCCAGCCACAGCTACGAGTCGGCCGGAACCTACTCGGTGACGCTGACCGTCCAGGCAGGGGAGCGGGAAAGCACCATCAGCCAGGTGGCCACGGTTGCCGCCGCCCAAGGTCCGCAGGCGCAGTTCAGCACCGCGGTACGCGGACTCGCACTGGGCGTCGATGCCTCGGGCAGCACGGCCGGGGATACGCCGATTACCGGATACCAGTGGGACTTCGGCGATGGGCAGAACGCTCTGGGAGAAACTGCGCAGCATCGCTACGCCGAGGACGGCCGGTACACGGTCACCCTGACGGTCAGCGATAGGAACGGGCTGGAATCACGCACTGAAACCGAAGTGGATGTCCAGAATTCGGCACCGGTGGCGGCCTTCGCCCTGGAAGTGAACGGACTTGAAGTCCAGGTCGATGGCGCCGCCTCCAGCGATGCTGATGGCCAGATTGCCACTTACGCATGGGATTTCGGAGACGGGAACACCGCCAGCGGCCAGAATGCCTCCCATGAGTACGCCGAGCCAGGCGGCTATCCGATCAAGCTGGTGGTCACCGACGAGGACGGCGCAAGTGCCGAGCTGGTCCAGCAAGTGCAGGTCGCGGCCGTCGCCGAACCGGCCCTGCTGGTTTCAGATGCATTTGGACGCACCGTTTCCGATGGCTGGGGTGACGCCGATACCGGGGGAACCTGGACGCGGCAAGGCTCATCGTCCAACTTCAGCGTGGCCGGAGGCACCGGAACGATCCGCATGTCCTCCGCCGGCAGTGGACCGCTGTCGTGGCTGCCAGCCACGGTACGGGAAGGCGACATGCGCATCAAGCTCAGCCGCGACAAGGCTGCCACCGGCGGAGGCATCTACCAGACGGTGACCATCCGGGATATTCCTGGCGTCGGGGCGTACCGCGCCAAGGTCAGGTTCCTGTCCAACGGCTCGGTGGCGGTGACCCTGGAGAAGGTTGTCTCCGGCAGCGTCAGTGCGTTGAGCGCCGAGACCGTCATCGGCCAGGTAGACGGTTCGCCGGGCAAGGCCGTGTGGCTGCGTTTGCAGGCTCAGGGCAGCAGCTCCACCAGCTTGCGGGCCAAGGCCTACAACCAAGGCCAGGATGAGCCGGTGAACTGGCAGCTCAACGCCACCGACTCCACCGCCGCACTGCAGGCCGAAGGCCGTTTGGGGTTGTCGGTCTACCTCTCCGGCTCGGCGGGTAACGCGCCGGTCAACGGCGGGTTCGATGATCTGGAGGTGCGGGAAATCGCCGAATGAGCCCGGCCGTTCGCGGTTCGTTGCGCCAATGCGGTGCGAATCGCGAGCGCTGGCTCAGCGGCTTCGCCTAGGAATGGGCATTCGATGGATAGAACACGGGAAATGAACTAGATTGTACTCAGCTTGGGTTGTCCCCTGGGGATGCGCTGCACAAATGCGGTGCTTGGGGACAGGGCTGAATATCGGGGGCGCTTGCGGCCGATCGCGGCCGCAAGCACATAAGAGTTCACTGGGGAGGACTCACATGCTGCAAGAACAACAAGGATACCGTTGGGCAGTCGCAGAACTGCGCCAGCGGCAGAAAACCAATAAGGGAGCGCCAGCCTACTCGCGCTTCGTCAACAGGCCACTGGGCCGCCGGCTGGCGGCACTGGCCTATCTGCTTCGGCTAACGCCCAATGGCGTCACCGGCATCAGCGCACTATGCACGGCTGGCGGACTGGCGGTGATCGCGCTGCTGGAACCGTCCTTCGGCTCTTCGCTGCTGATCACGGCTTTGCTGGTGCTCGGCTACGCGCTGGATTCTGCTGATGGGCAGCTGGCCCGTCTCCAAGGCTCCGGATCCGCTGCCGGCGAATGGCTGGACCATATTGTCGATGCGATCAAGACCGCCGCCCTGCACGCGATGGTGCTGATCTCGTGGTACCGGTTCTACCCGGTAGAAGGCGCCTGGTACCTGGTGCCCATTGCCTACCAGGTCGTGGCCTGCAGCCTGTTCTTCTCCATGATCCTCACCGATCAGCTGCGCCGGCTGAACTCCGGGAGAACGGGGCACTACCTGCAGGGCCAGGGCAAGAGCTCGGCCCTGTATTCATTGGCCGTCGTGCCTACCGACTTCGGCCTGATCTGTCTGGCCTTCCTGACGCTGTGGCTGCCATCGGTGTTCATTCCGGTGTATGTCCTGCTGCTGCTGGCCAACGCAGGCTTCCTGGCGCTGGCCCTGGGCAAGTGGTACCGGGAGGTGAAGGGCCTTGGCCAAAGCGCTTGATTACCAAGAACATCGCACCTGGCCAGCTGCACCGGAATTGGGCTGGGGACAGCATGCGCATCGGGAGGCGGCAGGCATGGATCTGAGTGATTTCCTCTTCGTGCTGCGAACCCGCTTGTGGTGGATCGCGGCCAGCACCCTTGCCGGGATACTCGCCTCCATCGCCATCACCCTGGGGATGACCCCGGTCTACACCGCGAAGTCGACCTTGTTCGTCAGCGTCAATTCCAGCCAGGACACGGCCTATGCCCGTGGCCAGTTCGCGCTGCAGCGAGTGGGGTCCTACCCGCAGCTGGTCAATGATCCGCAGCTGATCAACCAGGTGATCCGCGAGCTCGATCTGGATCGCAGTTTCCAGGACGTCAAATCCAATGTGAACGCCACCAATCCGGTCGATACCGTGCTGCTGGCCGTGACGGCGAAGGCCCCGGAGGCCCAGCAGGCCGCGGACATCGCCAATACGGCTGCCGGGTTGCTGGCGGAGTCCATCCAGAAGCTGGAGAACACCGACCCCAAGAAGCTCGAAGTCAAAGCGGAGCTGTCCGTGCCGGCCGCGGCACCGCAGTACGCCACCGCGCCTCGCAAATCCGTGAATCTGGCCCTGGGCCTGGTTTCGGGAGCCAGCTTGGGATTGCTGCTGGCCCTGGCGCTGCACAAGTTGGATCCGAGGATCCTGCGCGGCCGCGACGCCGAAAGGCAATTGCGCATGCGCGTGCTGGGCACCGTGGCGGCCCGGTCCAAGGACGGAGCCCGTGCCAACCCGACCGGCATCCAGGTCGGTTACCGCCAGCTGGTATCGAACCTGCTGATGGCCAATGACGGGCGCCTGCCGCAACGCATCCTGGTGCTCAGTACCCGTGCCGATGCGGTTCTCGATGGGCAGCAGCTCGCCCAGACCCTGGCGGCCATGGGCAAGCGCTCGGTGATCGTGCAGGCCGACCGTCAACTGGAGCCGCTGCGCCGCGACGAGGCAAGTGGAACGGGCCTGGCCCAAGTGCTCGCTGGCACCAGCGAGCTGCATGATGCGCTCACTCATATCGAATCGGTGCCGATGGGCTACCTCCCTGCCGGACCGCAACCTGAAACGCTGCGCCGTTTCGATGTGTTCGCCGGATTGGACAGCTTGATCGCTTCCCTCGAAGAGGATTTCGATGTAGTGATCTTCGTAGCCAGCATGGAGGGCCAGCCGGTGGACGCCACCGCAGTGGCCCTGCACAGCGATTGCGTGATCCTCACCGGACGTGAACGGCGAACCACCTACCGACAGGTTGCCGATGCCCTGCAGGAGCTGAACGCTGTGCGAGTCGGAGCGACCGGGCTGGTGCTGGTGCGCAAGCCTTCGCGCTTCCGGCACCGGCGGGGTACCTGATCATGCCTCCGGCCGTCAGTGCGTCCTGGACGCCGGCGGAGCAGATTCCGGTGCCACGGCGCTACCGGGTTCCGCGTCTGTGGCAGTTGAACCTGCTGTGGATCCTGATGGTCTTCAGCGTGGTTGCTTGGCGCCAAGGAACGCTGTTCACCGGCGGACTGGACCTCGTGGTCGTGCTCAAGGCGCTGCTGCAAGGCGCCGTGCTGTGCTGGGCGATCCTGCTGTGGATGTGGAGTGGGGCCCGTCAGCCGGTAGGCGTGCGCAGTATCGCGCTGCTCGCTCCGGTTCTGGCCCTGAGCGTGATCGGGGCGATGGCAGAAGGCAATGTCATGGCCTCGGCCATCATCGCGATCCGCGTGGCGATGCTGGCAGCGACAGTGCTGTTCATCATGCGGGTTTTCCCGGCCCACCAGGTGCTGCTGGCCATGTGCGTCGGTTTGGCCGCGGTGGGCATCCTCAGCGCGGGGACCGGGCTGGCGCTGGGCGGAGGCGGGCGCCTGACAGGCGGCATCCCTCCGCTGAGCCCCAATGAGATTGCCTTGCTTTCCGGCATCCCGGCACTGGTTCTTTTCCACCAATCGCTGCGCGCGCACGTGCGGTGGTGGCACGTGGGGATGCTGGTGTTGCTCAGCGCCATCCTTCTGCTCTCCGAGTCGCGTACCGCTCTCATCGCGGCTGCTTGCACGGCAGCTGGCATGCTGCTGATGCTCCGCCGAATCCCGTTGCAGACCATCGTGGCGGCGCTGGCGGCCCTTCCGCTGGTGTTCTACCTTGCGTTCCTGACTCCGGTTTTGCAGAATCTGATGGCTCGCGAGGACAGTGCCTCGGTGATGACGTTGAACTCCCGGACTATCAGCTGGTCGGTAGTGCTGAACCTGCCCAATGATTCATGGCAGAGATGGATCGGTGCGGGATTGAGCCAGAAGACCATTGCTGTCGAAGGGCAGTACTGGGACGAGCAGGTTTTCGATTCTTCGTGGATTTCCTTGCTGGCGCAAACTGGAATCATCGGAACGCTGCTTGTGGCTTTCTGGGTTCTGCTGACGGTTTTCGCCGCATTGCGTTCAAGCAGGCTGCGCAGCTTGCTGTTCCCGCTGCTGGCATTCGTGATCATCCGCAGCGTGATGGAAAACGGGCTGGTAGATGCCGGTGCGCTATTCCTGATTTTCCTGGTGTTCGCCCTGATGCTGGAACCGGCCAGCAGCCGAGCGGCCTTGGACTGGGAACACGCTGCACCCCTGCAGCGCAAGCAGCCGCCGGAGCCGCCGGATCCGCCGGTGGCGATGGGCAACTGAACCCGAATGCACCGGATCCCGGCTGGGCACACTGCCGATCCGGGATCCGTTGCTTGTACTGACGGGGTGGCCCGGAGCCTAGCGCGGGTAGCTGCCGATCCGCTTGGAAGCGGGGGCCTGTCCTATCAGGGAGGCAATATCGCTAGGCAATGCGGTAGCCTGGCTGTTCTTGCCCGTAACGCTGGTAGTCGGATTATTGGTACTGCTCAGCACCGTGCTGGAGGTGAGTTCAAAGGAATTCAGCTCTTGTCCGGTGGACTTGGCGAAGGCCGGCAAGGTGGTGAACACCGCGGGGTTTCCAGCGCCTGTGGACCAGACGGAGGACCACTTCGGATTCGTGGAGTTGACGCGGTGATAGGCATTGGACGCCAGGGAGATCTTCATCTGTTCTGCCGTGTAGCTGCCCGAGTAGTCCTCGACGGCAAGAATTGCGTTGCCACCGCCGGTATTGGAGAACACGTTGTTCTTCGCGACAATGTTCTTATTGATCCAGGTCATGGTGGTGTCAGGGAATGGCTGGCGCGGATCGTGCCCGGGGTCGGACTTGTTCGCTGCGCGGCGCGCATCCTGCACGATGTTCAGCACCCGGTTCTTGCCGCTGATGGTGTTGTTCCAGATCTTCACATCGCTGGTGTTGTTCAGTTTGAAGGCGAATCCGGAATTCTTGGTGATGCGGTTGTTGGCCACCACTGCTTTTGCGGAGATCTCCAGCGACAGTCCGTGCCCGGTATTGGAGATCAGGTCATTATTCAGGATCTTGGAATCGTAGACGGATTCATCCAGCCATAGTCCCGGACCGTAGTTGCTGTTGAGCTTGGAATCCTTCACCGTCACGCCCCGGGTGCGTCCGATCTTCAGCCCGCCGGAGACAGGCGAAGTGTTGAACCGCTCGTGGTTATTGCCTGTGGAGGCCAGTTTGTTGACGACCAGTCCGTCAGCGTACACGGCGTTCATGCCCAGCATGCCGCTGCGCTGGATCTTCACGTTGCTCACGGTGTTCTTCACAGCGCTGACGTTCAAACCCGTGGTTGCCGTATCCTCGATGGTCAGGTTCTGCACAGTGATGCCCGGCTTCTCCGCGGTGACCGCACCCATGTCGGGCACCGAAGGAGCGAACTTGCGCACATTGATACCCGAAACGCTGGAATTGCCGCTGCGGATGCTCAGGGCCTTGACCAGCGTAGAAGCGCGCACGGACTTTCCGGTTGGGTCGGTACCGAGGTGCAGCTTGTTATTGGCGCGGTCCACATGGAAGGCACCCGGTTTGAGCTTGGCAACCGAGGATACCTGGGTCTGCTTGGTCCCGTTGATCCATACCTGGTCGGGATGGGCTGCCATGGGATAGCTGGAATTGATGAAGCCCCATGCTTCAGCCGTATTGTCTGTGGCTCCCCGGGTGTAGGTCGGGCTGGTATCGAAATCGTAGTCCCAGCCGGATTTCACCCATCCATTGCTCGCGGCGGAGAAGCCCGTGATTGCCTTGGAACCATCGAGCCAGACGGTCTCTCCCGGGTATTCGCGCAGCTTGAGGCTCTTGCCTGCGGGGATCACTACCGACTCATGGTAGCTGCCACCACGCACCACGATGGTCTGTCCGCTGGAGGCTTTGGAAATGGCCTTGGACAGGGTGCGCAGTGGCGCTGAGGCGGTACCGCCGGAGGCATCATTTCCGGATGCCGAAACATAAAGTGCTGTTGAAGGGATGGCGCCCAGGGTTCCCGCCTGCGGTGCCTGCTCGCCAAGGCTGACCTCTTCGGAGTGGGGAACGGTTCCTTCGGCATCAGGTGCAGGTTCGGGAATTGGGGAAGGCGATGGGGCAGGTGCCGGTTCCGGGTCCTGCATCGCCGGTTCGGTAGCTGAACGCGCCACCAGATTATCAACGTGCAGACCGGAGTTGCCGGTGGCGCTGGCCGAAAGGTAACCGCCTATGCGCAAGCTGCCTTTGGCCGAGGCCAGCGCTGTGGATGCATCTTCCGATTCCAGCTGCCATTCGGGGGTTCCGCTGCCAGCTGCGAAGGCTCGGGCCTTGAGCGACGCGGTGCCGCTTCCGGTGATGGCGAAGTCAACATGGTACGCAGTCCCCGGGCGGGCCGCTGCGCTGATCTGCCGAGAATCGAGCACGATCTTTTTACCGCTGACGGTCCGTGAAATTTCCAGGGACAGATTGCCAGTGCTTTGCAACCGAAGCGAAGCGGTGTATTGGCCATCTGCGGTACTTCGGGCACCTAGGTGCGCATAGGACGAACCCGTGCTGGGCAGCGAGTCGAAGGAAATATCGACGCCGGCCTGCATGTCGGCAGCGTTGATGGCGGCGGTGGCATGGCTGAGCTTGCCGGGGACCAAGGTAATTTCACCCTGGGAACCATCTACGGCGAAACGGCTTGGACTGTTGGCTAGGTAGGGGATTCCACTTGAAGTAGAGCCCCAGCCGGAGCCAACTGTGCGGTTCATGGCATCGGCGACCAATGTGGTCGAAGCGGCCACGGGCACCGGGTTCAAGGAGGTGGCAACGATGCCGCACGCGGCGGCCAAGGCCAATGCCGCGATCAGGCGCGGCCGCTGGGAAGATTGGCCGGATGTATCCGGACCGAGAGGCAAGAGGTTCTTGGGGGAAAGGTTCTGCAAAGGATCCTCGGAGCTTAACCCGTGCTCCCCAGCAAAACAGGCCCTGCTCATTCAATATAGACGATGGTTTAAGGGTCACGCGGGCCCTGCTGTAAATGGTGGCATGGAATGAACCGTTATTCAATCGTGATGTTTCTCTCTCGATCCCTGGACTTCGAGGTTGACGAGGAAACTTCCCCAGTGGCCAGTGAGTATTCCAAGTACCCCCGAGCAAGTAATTCGCGGGTAACGCAAGTACGGGTGCACTCGTGTGCCGCAACGGCACGACACATATGCTCGGTAGATGAGAAACGCATGCTTGCGGCATGTTCCGGAACTCGCCGTTGATTTTGGGGATCGACGCAGGTGCGGCAAGCAAGCGAACGTTGATTCTGCTGTTTAAATTTGGGGGAACAGAATGCAACGCACCGAGCACCATGACTCGCGCGCCAAGCTGCGCATCGCCTTGATCGGCACCAGGGGAGTACCTGCACGCTATGGAGGTTTCGAGACCGCTATTGAAGAGGTAGGGCGCCGCCTGGCCGATCAAGGGCACGAGGTGACCGTATATTGCCGTGGCACTGCCAAAGACGAGCGCATGAGCGAATACCAGGGCATGAAGCTGGTGCATTTGCCTGCCATGAGGCGAAGGAGCCTCGAGACGCTGAGCCATACTGCACTGTCGGTGATCCATGCCCTCTTCAACCGGCCCGATGCGGCGATTGTCTTCAACGCGGCCAATGCCCCGCTGCTCCCGCTGCTGCGTTTGGGAAGGATTCCCGTCGCCACGCACGTGGATGGGCTGGAATGGAAACGGGCCAAGTGGGGACCTATTGGCCAGAAGTACTACCGGCTATGCGAGCGCCTCTGCGTCTGGTGGAGCAGGGAATTGATTGCCGATGCCCTGGGTATCGCCAACTACTACGCGGCGAAATTCTCGCGGGCAACGAGGCTCATCACCTATGGGGCACCGCAAATTCCCGAGGCTGCTGCAGTGAAATTGGCTGAGCTCGGCTTGGAATCCGGAAAGTTCCATCTGGTAGTGGCCCGCTTCGAGCCGGAGAACCACGTGGAGATGATTGTCCGTGGCTACAGCCAGTCGCAGGCCAGGCTCCCGCTGGTGGTCGTCGGTTCGGCGCCCTATGCCGAGCAATACACTCAGCAGGTTCATGCCGCGGCCACGGAACAAGTCCGCTTCCTAGGCGGAGTATGGGACCAGCAGCTGCTAGATGAGCTCTATGCCCATGCACTTGCCTACTGGCATGGCCATTCGGTCGGCGGTACCAACCCATCATTGCTCAGGGCGTTGGGTGCCGGTACGGCGATCAACGCCTATGACGTGAACTTCAACCGCGAAGTGGCCCAGGCAGCCGGCGAATACTTCAATGACCCGCAATCCGCGTCCAGGCTCTTCGACCGCACCGAATCAAAGGACGATGCCGTTCGCCAACGCGCCCAGCTCGCACGAAAGCGCGCTAGCGACTATGACTGGGACGATGTTGCCCGGGCCTACGAAAAGCTGTGCTTGGATTTGGCCGGTGCTGGAGAGCCTTCGGTGGAATTCGACGCAGAACCGTCTGCGGAAATTGGCCGCCGCCGCGCCTGAGGCTGGCACGAGAATTCTGGGAAACAGTAAAGCGTCCAGGCCATGGGGATGGCCCGGATGCTATGGGGAATCGAATCAGCAACTGGTTCATGAGAAATTGGGGAAAATAATGATCACTGGGTACGCCGCAGGTGCTTTCGACCTGTTCCACGTCGGGCACCTGAATATTCTCAGGCAAGCCAAGTCCAGATGCGACTACCTGATTGCCGGTGTGGTCAGTGATGAAAGGCTGCTCCAAACCAAGGGGAAACGGCCGGTGATACCGGAAAGCGAACGACTGGATATCGTCTCCTCGATAGGCTTCGTGGATGAGGCGGTTCTCGATTTTCATCCGAACCGATTACTGACGTGGGACGATGTCAGATTCGATGTGTTCTTCAAGGGAGATGACTGGAAGGGCACCCGCGAAGGAAAAGGACTAGAAGAGCTCTTTGCAACCGTCGGGGTGAGAGTCGAGTACTTCCCCTACACCGTGCATACTTCCAGCACCAAGCTCAGAGTGGCCTTAGGGCAACTAAGCTCGCCATCTATCCAGGTCCAGCGGGCCTGAGCGCAGAACCAGACAGATCATGCAACGCGCACAAGCAGCAGAACCTCCGGCCTGCGGCCATGTCCCAGCCAAGATGCGCATCGTTCCGATGCTGCTCTTGCTGGGAATCGCCCTGGTTTCCTGCACGGTAGAACCCCAGGCTTCGCCGCAAGCGGCCATGCCTGGGGAACCAGCCGAAACTACATTGGCGACTATCGATCAGCAGCTGCACGAATCAGCCTTGGCGGCGCCCTCCACCAAGGCGGGCAAGGCCGCTGAAAAATCCGAGGATTCAGCTTCTCCTGCCGAGAAAGCAGAGAAGTCCACATGGAAAAAGGACAAGGATGCGCAGAAAGTGGCGCCGGATGCCCAAGCGGCTGGCAAGCCGCCTGCCACAGCCAAGGCAGTGGACCTTGCTGAAGAAGTCCAGGCGGGCCCGCATGCGCAGATGCGGATCAAGCGCATCGAGCAAACCCAGTCTGAAGCAGAAGGCATCGGGCAAATCGCAGGGGCCGCGACACTGGTTGAAATCGAGTTATCCAACGACGGAGTCACCATGCTGGACTTGGGCAAGGCCCAAGTGCGCTTGTTCTACGGGGACGGCAGGGAACCGGCGGCCGTGCTTACCGACACACGCAGCACCGTACTTCCTCCACAACTGGCGGCAGGCAAGCAGGCTACTGCCACCTATCTATTCAGCGCCCAAACGGAATCAGCGTCTGACGTGACCCTTGAATTCGAAACTGGCGCAACTAAGAAAATCCAACAGCTCGCAGGTGAGGTATTGCCATGATCCGCAGATCCGCCCCGGCCATCGCCCGATGGGCCATGACCATGATTGCTGCAACCGCGCTGATCGCGGCCGCCGCATTAGCCACGCCGCCGCAGGCACTTGCAGATAGTGTGCCCGCGGATCCGTCAGACCCGCTCACCCCTGCGACCGTCACCGCCGATGCCCTCCCGACCGTCCAGATCGATGGCGTGGTCTGGAGCCAAGTGGTCATTGGCAACACGGTATATGCAGGAGGAAGCTTCGCTACCGCGCGTCCTGCAGGTGCTGCGGCCGGGACGCAAACCGCAACACGCAAGAACATCCTCGCCTACGACATTCGAACCGGAGAACTGCTCAACAGCTTCACTCCGGAATTCAATGCCCAGGTACTCACTCTTGCTGCCTCGCCGGACGGCAGCCGGCTCTACGCTGGCGGCGACTTCACCACCTTGGACGGGCAAAGCGCCTCGCGCATTGCGGCACTGGACCCGGTAACCGGAGAACGCATCGAGGAATTCGACCCGCAGCCTTCCAATTCCGTGCGCAGCATTGTCGCCACGAACACCACGGTGTACCTGGGCGGTTCGTTCTTCCGCATCGGCGAAGCCTGGCGCGAGCAAGCGGCTGCGTTGCGTGCCAGCGACGCCGCCCTCCTGTCGTTCAGGCCCGTGGTCGGAGGAGGGCACGTCGAGTCCATGTCGCTGTCGCCCGATGGGACAAAGCTGGCCTTGGGCGGCAAATTCACGCAGGTGAACTCGACCAGCGACTTTGCCAACGGCCTGGCCGTCGTGAGCACCGAGACCAGCGGGAAGTACCCATATCCGGCAGCCTCGCACGTCCGCAATGGCGGGGAGACTGGTTCCATCACTTCCATTGCCACAGATCAGGACACTTTCTACGCCAGCGGCTACACGTTCGGTCGAGCGACCACCCTGGAAGGCGTGGTGGCCATCAAATGGGCAGACCTCGAAACACGCTGGGTAGAGGACTGCCACGGGGATACCTACTCCGTGCACGCCACCGGAGACCTGCTCTACCTTGCCGGGCATCCGCACTATTGCGGAAACATCGGCGGATTCGCCCAGGAACCCAACTGGCAGTACAACCGCGCCATGGCCTTCAGCAAGGAAACGGCAGGGACAATTGACCGTGAAATCCACGGATATACCAACTTCGAAGGACTGCCGCATCCGCGGCTGCAGACCTGGTTCCCGGCGTTGAGCACCGGCACCTATACCGGGCAGAGCCAAGGACCATGGAGTGTCACAGGCAATGACGAATACATTGTCTATGGTGGTGAATTCCAGCGGGTGAACTACAAGAACCAGCAGGGGCTAGTCCGCTTCGCCATCCGCAGCCTGGCGCCCAATGACAGGGGCCCGCTGCCAAGCGGCGAGGACTTCGTTCCGACCCTGAGCTCCACCACTGCAGGCGAAGTGCGCATCCGCTGGCAGGCAGCCTCGGACATGGACAACGGGACCCTGGCCTACAAGGTGATCCGGGACGGAGCGAATAACGCGCCCATCCACACGGTCCAAGCCGACTCGACCTTCTGGATGCGCCAAGGCATGTCCTTCGTGGACAAGGACGTGGAGCCGGGAAGCACGCACAGCTACCGGATCTTCGCCGTGGACCCGACGGGGAAGGAGGCACGCAGCACCACCGAAAGCATCACGGTGGCGCAGGACACCGTTGCCTCCACCGCATACGAAAAGGTCATCAAAGCTGACAAGCCCAAGGCCTACTGGCCATTCGGAGCAGCTGACAACTCCACTGCCCTTGACGCCTCCGGAAGCGAAGACCTGCAGCTCGCAGGAAATGCAGGAGTCGATTCCTCATCAGCTATTGCCGGGGGAAATGGCCGCAGCCTGTCCCTGGGCGGCAGCGGGGCGCAGGACATGGTTCGGTGGCAGCGTCCGCAGGAGTTCACGACCGAACTGTGGTTCAAGGCCTCGCCCCTGCAGCGTGGCCGGCTCATCGGCTATGGCAATGGACAGAATGCGGACTCGACCGACCATGACCGGTTGACCTATGTGAATTCCCTGGGACGGTTGTCCTTCGGCGTGACCGAACGCGGCGCTCGCCGGGTGATCACCTCGTCCGGGATCTACAACGACAACAGGTGGCATCATGTGGTCTCAAGCCTGGGAGAAGATGGCATGCGCCTGTACGTGGACGGGCAGCAAGTAGCCTCGCGTGCAAGCACCAAATCCGCATTGGAACTCGACGGCTTCTGGCGAGTGGGCAATGACCGTGTCAGCGGATGGAGCTCGGTGCCAACTGGCGGTTTCGCCGGACGGGTCGACGAAGTCGCGGTCTACGGCAAGCAGCTGAGCCCGGCCGCGGTGGAGAACCATTACCAGGCTGGAATCGGACGACCTGCCAATGCCAGTCCGACGGCTGAATTCACCCATGAGATCCAGGGCCAGCAGCTCACCGTGGATGCATCGGAGTCCACGGATCCCGACGGCACCATCGCCAGCTATGGATGGGATTTCGGAGATGGAAACAGCGCCGAAGGCATCACCGCCGGGCATAGCTACGCAGAACCCGGGACCTATCAGGTGAAGCTGACGGTCACCGATGATGCCAACGGGACGGATACGGCCACGAAGCAGGTCACCATCCTGCCGCCGCCCGAACCCAACCAGCCTCCGGAAGCGGCCTTCGAAATTACTGAAGTGGACGGGCTGAAGGTTACCGTTGATGCCTCGCAGAGTTCTGATCCCGATAATGATGAGCTCAGCTACCGCTGGTCCTTCGGCAACGGCAGCGACTGGGTGGAGGGCGCAGCCATTGAATCGTTCAGCTACAGCGAACCAGATGAGTACACGATAACCCTGGAAGCCAGTGATCCGGACGGCTTGGTGGATAGCCACACCGAAACGGTGAAGGTCTCGCTACCGCCAAGGCCGGTGGCAGTTGACGCCTTTAGCCGCAATGTCACCGGCAATTGGGGCGCTGCCGATACCGGTGGCACGTGGACGCGGACCGGATCCGCGGCGACCGCCAACGTCGCTGGGGGAGTCGGCCAGCTTCTGGGCCTGAATCCCGGTTCAGGGCCGGCAATCTACCTGCCGGTGGTCGACAGCACCACCACGGAAGCCGCTGTCCAGGTGCAGCTGGATAAGCAGCCGACCGGCAATGGAACCTATGTGTCCTTCTCGTCGAGGTATCTGGGCAATGCGAACCAGTACTACCTCAAGAGCCAGTTCACTTCCTCAGGCGGCATCCAGATCCAGCTGATTCGTGCCGTGGGCGGTGCGGAGAGTGTTCTGGCCACGCAGTACCAGTCCTCCTTCGGCTACCAGGCTGGCGAGGCGGTCCACTTGAAGCTGTCGGTGACAGGAACCAACCCGACGCAGCTGGCGGCAAAGATCTGGGCTGCCGCAGACAGCGAGCCAGCCGACTGGCAGCTCAACGCCAGCGACTCGACCAGTGCGCTGCAAGTTCCAGGAGGCATAGGCCTGCGCCTGTACCTCTCCGGCTCGACATCCAATGCACCGGTGACCGCGTCCTTCGACAACCTGTCCGTGATCGGTTAGCTAGGATCCGCACAATGCCAGACCCGCCAGAGCCCAGGCTTTGGCGGGCCTGGGCTGCCGAGGGGGCATCATGGAAACCGGAACTGCAGGGCCGCTCGCGGTCAGCCGCCGCACGTTCCTGGGCTTGGCTGCCGGCGCATTGCTGCTGGCCGGGTGCTCAGGGGAATTGGTGGCAAAGCGCGCCTCGCCCAAGGCGGTCAGCGCGGCAGACCTGCTCGGGCAAGATCTCTTCTACATTGCCCACCGCGGGTCGGGGGATAACTGGACCGAGCATACGCTGCATGCCTACCGGCAAGCCCTGGCCCATGGCGCCCAAGCCATCGAGATCTCGGTGCACCGGAGCAAGGACGGCCATTTCATTTGCCACCATGACGCCAGCCTGGAGCGCCTGTGCGGAGTCCCGCGGCTGATCAGCGAAACCGCGTGGGACGAGCTCCAAGCACTGCGCAACGATGCTCGCCAATGGCTTGGACCGAATGCTGCGTTGGAGCCCTTGGCACGCCTGGAAACTGTTCTGGAAGCACTGGCGGACCAGGCGGTCCTCTTTATCGAGGACAAGAGCGGACAGCACGCCGCCGAGCTGATCGAGATGATTGCTGCTTCCCCGGTTCCTATCGAATCGACGGTGTGGAAGCAGCCGGCAACCGGCACCGGAGCCGAATTGGCATCGGCCGCCGGGATGAAGACCTGGGGCTACTTCGCCCCGGAGAATTTTGGCGGCATTGAACAGCTTGCTGGTGGGTTCGATGCACTAGGAATCCACGATTCGGCTGACCCGGGCACCATTGAACGCGCAGTGGACACGGGGCTTCCAGTGATCTGCTGGGAAGTGCACCGCAGAAGCCAGAGGGACTGGCTGGCACGGCAGGGCGTGCGGGGAATGATGTGCTCGAACTTGCCCTACGTAACTTCTTCACCGCAAGCCGTGCCTACGGTTGCAGACGGCTTTACCAGCGGCCTGCGGGCCGCGGGTGATCTGCCCGATGCGATCACCTGGAAAGCGCAGCCGCAGATCTTGGCCGCAGAGGGCATTCTCACGCTTGGCGACTCCCGCAAGGCATCCTATGCCCTGGGATCTATGGCCTTGGCTGGGGCCGGCAATTGGCGTTTGAAGGCCCAGATCCGCTGGCCGCAGCGGGGAAGCGGAAACCAGATTGCCGGGCTGGCCTTCGGACTGCCAACGGATGAGCCCTACCGGGCATTCGAGGAATCGCAGGCAGACGGATTCCACCTCCAGCTCGAAAGCCACGGCGAAGTATCGCTCTGGCGAGCAGGCGGGAAAACTCCGCACAAGCTGGGAAGGGCAATGTGGAATGCGCCTTCTGGAGGTGAATGGGCGCAGATCGAGCTGGTGATGGCGGATGGACGGATCCTGGCCGAATGCGGTGGCGAGGCATTGGCAGCGGAACTGGGCGAATCTGTTGCGCCAGGCTACCTGAACCTGCTGAACCTGATTCCGGCCGGGTATGGGGTGGACTTCCGAAAGGTGTCGCTGGAGCTGGAAGCGTCGGCGTAACCGGGCCAGAGCATGGAGCTGGAGACTATCCGGAGGCAAGAAGCGATTTCAAGGCGGAATCCATGCGCTGTCCGAAGAGCTCGGGGTCGTGGAATTCTCGCGCCTTCACCGCCGACTGCTGCGCCGAAACTCTGAACTGCTCCCACCCGCTGCGGATCGTCTCGATGGCCGCCGCCAGCTGTTGGGGATTTCCTGGTTCAACGAGTACCGCGCTGGAATACGGTTCCACGGCTTCCTGCAAGCCGCCGATGCGCGAGGCAATGACCGGACGTTCGGCGAGTATGGCTTCCACCGCGGTGTTCCCGAAGGATTCTTCGAGCTGCGCGGGGACCACAGCGATGTCCGCGGATTCATAATGGGGCCAAACATCGGATTGGAATCCCAGGAACTCCACAAGTTCGGGTCGCGGCAGAGCCTTGACGCGATCTTTGAGCGCCTGTTCGAAGGCTTCGTAGCCTTCGAATACGGCCCCGACCAGGCTCAACGACACGTCCACGCCTTGCTGTTGCAGGATCGTGACGGCATCGAGCAGCACCAGCAACCCTTTTCGCTCAGAGAGCCGTCCGACGTAGAGCAATCGCAAGGGGCCGTCAAGTTTCTGCCGGGCCGGCGCTGGATGCGGGGGTCCTGCGATGCCGTTGTAGATGACTTGGCTGTTCTTCTGCGCCCAAGGCACGTGCTGGAGGTACGCGGCATTGGTGAAGCGGCTGTTGGCGATGATCCTGTGAGCGAAGGTCCCGGGCAGGGACAAGCCCAAGCGCATCGGTTTGGGGGAATGGGATTCGGACTCGTGCACGTGCAGGGCAACCTTGTGCCCCGACAGGCGGGCATAGGCGACCCATAAGGGGATGATGGTGGTGTTCACCAGGACAGCGGATGGCTTGGTGCTCTTGAGCAATGCATGCATTTGGCGCACGCCTTGGAAAGTGTCTTTGGCAAACCCCACGGCCCCGCGCGGGGTGAAGATTGACTTGCGCAGCACCGGCGTATTGCAGACCACTACCTTGGCGCCCTGCTCACGCAAGGCCGACGCCAGCAGACCCTCGGCAGGAAGTCCGACGGTGACCCTCCAACTTCCCCGCAACAAGCCTTTGACGTCCTCCAGCAGCATTCTGTCGGATCCATACATTTCGGAACCTGGATGCGCTACCACGATCGTTCGGTTCGATGCCTTTGCCCCCATGAAATGATCTTCCCATTCGAAACTGATATCCGATAGGAGCAGTCAGTCTCAGATCTTGTATCCAAGTAAAAGTAGGGGGACCGCAAAAAATCCGCCAGCAATGCGGCGAAGTTGGTGTGGATCCGGAAACACAGGGATGAGAGATGGCATCCTGAGCGGAAACGTAATGTTTCGCACCGGCATTCGATACATCCTATCCAATAAGTGAAAGTTTTCACAAAGTCGGTTTTTCCCTGCGTAACATGCATGAATTCGAGGGAAAACGGGGGATGCATAGCGCTACTCTGGAAATGTAGGCAGTGGAAAACAGCTGCCTCCATGCAAGCATCAGCCCAAGAAATCGCAAAGGTGCCACACCCGTGTCTGACAACAAGCCAATCGTACTTCTGGCCGAACAACTCTCCCCAGCAACCGTTGCTGCTCTCGGCCCCGACTTTGAAATTCGTCAGACCGACGGAGCTGACCGCTCCCAGCTGCTCGAAGCCATTGCCGAGGTAGATGCAATCCTCGTTCGCTCCGCAACCCAGGTGGATGCCGAAGCTATCGCCGCAGCAAAGAACCTGAAGGTTATCGCCCGTGCCGGCGTGGGCCTGGATAACGTAGACATCAAGGCAGCCACCCAGGCTGGCGTCATGGTGGTCAACGCTCCAACCTCCAACATCATCTCCGCGGCTGAATTGACCGTGGGCCACATCGTGTCCCTGGCACGTCGCATTCCTGCTGCCAACGCATCGCTGAAGAACGGCGAATGGAAGCGCAGCGCCTACACTGGCGTTGAACTCTTCGAGAAGAAGGCCGGCATTATCGGCCTGGGCCGCATCGGTGCACTGGTTGCTGCCCGCCTGCAGGGCTTCGGCATGGAGATCGTTGCCTACGACCCATACGTCACTCCTGCCCGTGCTGCACAGCTGGGCGTCACCCTGCTGACCTTGGACGAGTTGTTGGCTGAGGCCGACTTCATCACCATCCACATGCCAAAGACTCCGGAAACCCTGGGCATGCTGGGCAAGGATGCCTTCACCATGATGAAGAAGTCCGCATACGTGGTCAACGTGGCCCGTGGCGGTCTGGTGGATCAAGACGCGCTTTACGAAGCATTGAAGAATGAAGAGATTGCAGGCGCTGGCATTGACGTGTTCGTCAAGGAGCCAAGCACCGATCTTCCATTCTTTGAATTCGAGAACGTCACCGTCACCCCGCACCTTGGCGCTTCAACAGATGAAGCACAGGAAAAGGCCGGTGTCTCGGTTGCCAAGTCGGTTCGCCTGGCACTGGCCGGCGAATTGGTCCCGGATGCTGTGAACGTTGCCGGCGGCGTCATCGATGAGAACGTGCGCCCTGGCATCCCGCTGATTGAGAAGCTGGGCCGTATCTTCAACGCCTTGACTTCCGGCTCGCTGACCAGCATTGACGTTGAAGTTGCCGGCGAGATCGCTTCACTGGATGTCAAGGCACTGGAGCTCTCGGCACTCAAGGGCGTCTTCATGGACGTTGTTTCGGATCAGGTCTCCTACGTGAATGCCCCGGTCTTGGCTGAGCAGCGCGGTGTTGCTACCCGTCTGATCACCACCCCTGATTCGCCTGAGTACCGCAACCAGCTGACCATCAAGGGGTCCACCAACGAGGGCACCCAGCTTGCTGTGGCAGGCACCTTGACTGGGCCTAAGCAGATCGAGAAGCTCGTAGGCATCAACGGCCACGAAATTGAAATCCCTATTTCGGATCACATGATCGTGGTCCGCTACGCGGATCGTCCAGGCGTCGTTGGGTCGCTGGGCAATGTGCTGGGGGAGCAGGGCGTCAACATTGCCGGTATGCAGGTATCGCGCGATGAAAAGAAGGCGGAGGCCTTGGCTGTCATCAACATTGATTCCGCACTGCCGCAGGGCGTTCTGGACGTCGTTGGTGCGGCGATTGGTGCGAGCGTCGCGCGAGAGATCAACTTGGCAGACGCCTAAACATGACATTGTAAAACAACTGATGCACAGTAACTGGAAAAGGCTTGGCAACAAAACTTACTCGGTAGGTTGCCAAGTCTTTTGCTTTAATCACGATACGATTTTACAAGGAAATCTAAGCGAGTCTCTCGGAAAGCTACCGAATGGGTAAAGGGAATTAGAAAATGAACGAAGTATACGTTTGGGATGACTTGGACGAGTTTGAAGATAACGTGAGCAGTTTGACGGGAATCCACTCAGTAGCTTTCGACGATGGGTCATCGATTGAACTTGAAATTAGTGGGCCGGTATTTGACACGAGAACCAGATCGATAATTGTGTTATTTAGCGGTGCGCGGCGCATGAACGAATCATTAGCATGGCCTGTAAAGGCATTTACTCGAATTCTTGAGAGCAACCTGCCAGTTGTACAAATCGCGGATCCGCTATTGAAGTCCAACCCAGAACTCGAATTAGCTTGGTTTACGGGTAAACCTGAAGACAATTTTAACGATTATCTAGTGGATCTTATTAAGTCCCTCCAACGGACGACCGGCAAAGAAATACTATTTGCCGGTGGAAATGGAGGAGGATATGCGGCGCTAGAATTTGGAAGAAAATTCAAAGGGAAATCAAGCGTTCTTACTTGGGATGCTCATACAGATATTTACGAATCTCCCGCTAAATTCGTGAAGCCATATTTGCGCGCCATAATTGGTGTTTCGAATGCGACACTGAGACGTGAAGACTGGAAAGACTTTTGCAAAAAAAGAACTGAACAAAGTATTCGAACATCCGTTAGATCGCTTGAAACGTTTACCACACCGAGAAGAATGGTTTTCTTACAACAGGCCGGTAATTCCAATTTTTCTCAGCAATTGGTATCTTTTTGGAAGACAGCTTCGTCAGACGAGTTGATTATCGGTACGAATCACTTTGATGAAAACCGTGCGATAGTCTTACAAGATTTTCAGAAAGATGGCAGGAGAAGGTACCTGAAGACAGTAAATCTAATTTTGCAGAAAATGTGCTTCACTGACTCTTATCCTAACGTTATTGATCATTAAGGCACAAGAAAGTAGTAATGAATTCAAGTATGCTCCAACGTAACATAAATCGTTTCCATTACAAACAAAATAGATTCTCGTCTCTCGAGGAGTTTCATTCAAAGAGAGCAGAAGCGGGAATTTCGACGATTGTATATGGCGATAGTGTTTTAGATATACTCATGGTCGACCGTCAATCAACGAACACCACTGTAATATTTCATGCAGCAAAATCGAAGGCATGGTCTTCTTATCCTGTCTTTTCTGGATTAGGCATGATGGAAGGAATCGATTCCAATATCATTGCGATTTCGGATCCTTCCTTAGATTTAGGACTTGAACTGGCATGGTTCGCTGGAAATAAATCACAGCTCCTCCAATCCCAGTTACCGGGAGTCATTAGGCATATGCTCAAGTCTCTTCGATCATCTGAGCGAACGGTATTTTTCGGTGCTTCCGGTGGCGGTTTTGCGGCGCTATTTTATTCCTATCTATTCCCCGGATCGTTGGCTTTAGTAGCGAATCCTCAAACCGATATTGGTAATTACACTAAAGGACCTGTAGACGACTATCTTCAAAGAGCCTGGTGCTCGGATTCTATTAAAGATGTAAAAATCGTTAGTGACCTAACTGGTCTTTATGCGGACGGTTTTCCCAATAGCGTGGCCTATCTTCAGAATATAGGAGACGGACATCATAGAGATAAGCACCTCGCCCCTTGGATTCGAGGCCATAAACGTCCTTCGCGAAATCTCTTTCTATTGATGGGTGACTGGGGTCGTGGTCATATAGCTCCACCGGTGGAACTTTTCAGAAGCGTCCTTCAAGGTGTGTTCGACCCAAAAAACACCTGGGAATCCGCTCTATTGGAAAAGAGTTTTACACAAGCACCATCTAAGACCTTTGCTGCGGAAGTTTTCAGAGCTTGGTCGAATGATCAATAATGACATATTGCATTATTTCCACGGATTACATAATTGCCGAGATTGCCATTTTAAGCTTTAGAAAAATTAAGGAGAAAGCGCATGATGCGAAACCTTGATAGGAAAACCTGGTTACTCGGAGTAACAGTCACATTAGCTGCCCTTGTATGTATCGTGTTTACTGCCTTTAACACGAAGAACATAACCTTTCCTTTAGTGCTTTCGTTCACTTGGATCGTATCAATCTTTGTAATTGTACAAACTAATTTGGACAAGGCATTCCTGGCGAAAAGGATAGAAAGAGTCAAGAGGGAAATTCTACAAGTTGAGAAATCATCAACGGAGCAGGTTAGTTATGAATTATCGGGACTGTTGGAATTTATTGATAAAAAGCACTCCAATTCAACACGCGAAGTGAGCGCGAAACTAGAGAATTCGTTCGAACCTAAACTTGATAACGTATTGAGTCGGTTCATACAAGATCAAAAGAAGCTCGAGAAAAAAATTACTTACGAGGTTCCATACATGACGAAGAGTCTGGTCGACGCATTGGAGCAGTCAAGCAGAAATATTATCCACGAAATTGGTAAGATCCAACAGAGTAATAACGCCGGACTGGAGAAAGCACTCCGTAAGTTCACTGACCAGACCGTGCTGTCAGACCGGAATCCTTCTCCCCTGACGCGTAATATGCTCACAAAAAATCATTCTTACAACAATGAGTCTCGAGATACTTCTACCGTATATGGCCGGGGAGCTGCGGCAGTTCAGGCTGACCCGGAACGAACTTTCAAAATCTTCAGTAGGTTAAAGCTTAATCGCGAATTCCGAGTTTTTCTCCTCGGCAGCGATCAACTTGAACTGCATCTCTCCAACGAATTAGGGATTCAAGTCACAACGCTTCATCCCTCAGCTGGTGGTTATGAGGTCACCAATGCTCTATCAGAAACTACGAGTCAAGTAATCCCAATTTTCATTATTGAGATGAACGCGCTTGACGATGGCATTTGGGCATCATCACTTTCATCGTCGGGAACTCGCCTGTACCGCACCATTGGAGAAATCTCCGGTATAATTCGAGAAAAACAAGGTTTTTCGTTCTTAGTTGGCAATGGTAAGTCAGCGAATACATTCTCGTCGAGTCTTGAAAGTAATGTGGATGCGTGTATCACCACAAAAGAATTCGAAGAAGACTGGGCATTTGACACTGAATTGCGGATTCCACGCTTGCTCCAGGATTACCTTAATGAGAAAGAGAAATAGAGTGAACCTACGTAAAGTCTTAGTCTACGGGGATGTTAATCTAAACATCATTGACGGTTCCGCCATTTGGCTAACCTCTATCTCCGAGGCCCTCTTGCTCGCAGGTGTACAAGTGCATGTCTTGCTAAAGACAAAGGTGAGTTCAAACGACTCATTGGAAAGACTTAGCCAGAACGCAAATTTCGTTATTCATCAGCCGACAACAGTGGATATAGAACCAGGGGAATCTTCATCCCTTAGCCCGCGTAAGGCTGCGCAGAGAATCTTGGGATTGGACTCCGAACATCATTTCAGCGCGATAATTGCTCGTGGTATGACGGTTTGCAAATTTATTGCAATGTCCGAGCGATTGCATCGGAGATCATGGCTATACGTCACTGATCTTCCATTTCCAATCGAGAAGGTTTCCGAAAAGTCACTCGATGATTTGAACATCATTACGGCGAAGGCATACAGGCTTTTCTCTCAGACAGAAGAATCACGTGCGTATCTCGAAGCTCTTTGCCCACAGGCAGCGGGCAAAACTCGTCTAATGTCACCGATGGTTCCTGACATCTATTTCGAAGAGTTCGACGATGCGATTGCTGATGACTCAATATCTGCACTGAAGCTTATTTATGCAGGTAAGTTCGCCGAAGACTGGAAGACATTGGAGATGTTGTCTCTTCCAGAAAAATGCCAGAATTCCGGAGTTAATGTACAACTCACGATGGTCGGCAATAAATTCCAACAGAGTCGGCGTGACCCGAAGTGGCACGAACAAATGGAGTCCGGAATTGTTGACGCTGATGTCTCATGGCTGGGCGGATTAAGTCGACACAATACTATGCTTGAGATACGTAAGGCAGACTTGGGTCTAGGCTGGCGAACGTCGGCTTTAGATTCTAGTATGGAAATTTCAACCAAAGCTTTGGAATATGCCGCCTCTGGTATACCCCCGGTTGTTAATCGAACTCGTGCACATGAAGAAATATTTGGTGAGGATTATCCATTCTTTGTAACCGATGAAATTGAAAGCGTTGTAGAAATGCTTGATAAAAGTCGGAATAAGATCGATGCCTATAAATCGAAAGTGAGAGATTCGGTTTCTAGATATTCGATGACCTCAGCTGCAAAAAGATTCGAAGCTTATTTCGAACGTGATTTGCCGGTGAATACTCCAGTGCGAGGAAAAGTCGGATCGGTTCGTGTTCTGCTTGCTGGTCATGATTTTAAGTTTTGTGGCGAGTTAATCCAGTATCTTGAAGCTTCGCCGAATGTAGAATTGGTGATCGATAAATGGTCAACCCTGCATAAACATGATCAGGAAGAAAGCCGGAAGCTGTTAAATGATGCTGATGTTGTAATTTGTGAGTGGGCTGGACCGAATGCAGTTTGGTATTCTCAGAATGTTGGAATTGATCAGCGGTTATATGTACGTTTACATGCTTTTGAACTTCGCGGCGCTTGGCTGAAAGATATTAGCATCAAGAATGTTAGCAAGGTGCTTTGTGTTTCTGATCTATATGCAGGATTGACCGCGGATATTACCAATTGGCCCGAAGAAAAAATCGCTGTTATTCCAAATCTTATTGACTGCCTAGATTTAGACAGACCAAAAGCACCAGAATCGGAATATCGAATTGGACTTGTGGGAATAGTTCCTTTCATTAAGCGCCCTGACCGAGCTGTTAAGCTGCTTTCTAGCCTCCTAGAACATGATTCACGCTATACGCTTCATATTCGCGGGCGGATGCCATGGGAGTATACCTATGAATGGAATAAGGGTCTCCAGCGATACGCGTATGAAGAGTTCTTCGAAGCTATAGCTTCTGATCCTAAACTATCTAATTCAGTCGTGTTTGAGGACTTTGGTCCGGATATGGGATCCTGGTTTAGAAAGATAGGTGTAGTTCTGTCGTGCAGCACGAGAGAAAGTTTTCATTTAGCACCGATTGAGGGAATGGCGGGCGGGGCGGTTCCAGTCGTGTGGGATCGTCCAGGAGCAGAAGAGATATTTTCAGAGGAATTTGTGCATGATTCCATCGAAGAGATGACTGACTTCGTTCTTGGGTTGCGTGCATCGTCAACACGAACTAAATTTGTTGAGAAGGCTAGGAATCAGGCTCGAAAATATGATGTTACAGTCGGTGCGCAGCTCTGGGCCGGACTTATAGCTAAGGAGATGTCTGCGTGAGCGAATTTCTAGTCGTTACACCTACTGCTGGCAAAAATAATATCTCAGATGAATTGAAAGATCATATTTGTAGTATTCTCGAAGCTGCATTTTCAGAGTATGAAAAATATGCTCAGAAAAATGTTGTTGCAGGCTCTAAACTTCATTCATCAGCAAGTCGATATGGAACCTTTGCCATGTCCCGGAGCGAAGATGAATCACTCTTTGTTTCAAAGGGCGATTTCTGGACTATATCTTCGGATCCGTCGTCCTCCCATAATGTACATTCAAATTTACGGCTTATCGGGGGCAGTCTAGAATATCAGCAGCCGGTGTGGGGAACTTATGGTGCAGTTTTTGGCGATCGGTATATAAACCGATTATTTGCTTGGAATACAACCCCAGCGCTTGAGCCTATTCACTATAGTTCAAAATTTGGTTTTCATTTCATATCAAATCGACCAATTTTGATAGCATTGGCCCTTGCTCAGGTTTCCGGTCGGGGTGTTGCTCTTAGCTATTCTTATCTCCTGGAGTATCTTAATTACGGATATTCGTTGGCGGGAAATACTCCATTTGAAGATGTGTTGTGCCTGCCAATTAATAAAACACTAAAGATAAAAGACGGCCGGCTTTCACTCACTGAATTCCCTCGTGGACTTGTGCCTGATTTTTCATTTGATCATGATCTGAATGAGGGGGGCGAGGCTCTAGCTAATGCATTGCTTGAGTCTACGACTGATGCAGTGGATGCTCTCAAGGATCCTAGGGTGCAACTTAGGCTTAGTGGCGGCAAAGACTCCAGGATGCTTCTAGGGGCTCTAAAGCGCACCAACGCTAATGTGCGAGCAGTCACTTACGGAACGAACTCTGATTTAGAAACACATCTTGCTTCGACACTAGCTTCGATGTCCGGTATCAAGCACTTTATTGGACGTCCATCATTCGTGCCTGGAAATACGACGAAAGCAAGAGTTCGGAACGTTCTAAGTGATTGTTTAGGAATTCCACCATCTGAAGCGCACTTATCTCAATACAAGGGATCTGCGCCTGAATTTCCCGGTGAAGCAATTTCGTTAGGGCAGTGGCCACTTTGGAAAGGTGGTATGGCGAAGCTTCTGCGAAATACGACTGAGTATGTGAATTTGATGTTAGCCAAGCAGTCTTCTGGAATTCTGCTTAATGCATATCAGATAGAGCATGATGACTTCTTGTCGCAATGGAGTAAGAACGTTTCCGCAAGTAGTGAGTTGGAAAAGCTCTATTTGTTTGCCCGGGAGTTTCGATCAGGGCTCTATATGCAATCCCATGTCAATCATTATTCGCAGGATGCCAAGCTCCTTTATCCGATAAGTGACATGCGCGTAACGTCTATATGCGACCGGCTATCAATGGCTGAAAAGGTTTCCGAAAAGGCGTTATTTGTGGCTCTGAAGAAAATTTGGCCGGAATCGCTGAACTACAGCTTCCACGGTTCGTCATGGCGTTTTGAAAGCGGTGGTGCAGATCCGGTTCTCTCTGGTGATTCGTATGTTCACAGGATGAAGATGGTTGATCTTCCACCAGCGAAGATCGAAGAGCGGACTGCTGATTCTGTACCTGGCGAGGGTGGAGAGCTATCTAAGCCAATTGTCGCGGATCTATGTCGGGAACTGGTTGAGCTGGAAAACTGGAAGTTTGTTTCCTGTCATTTACAGTCTGATTTCGTTCAGAACGTAGTGCTTGTTGCTGCAGGTGAAGAACAAAAGTATTCTGAAATTCATCGAGAGTTTGCGAAATATGTTTGGCGTGTGTTTACGGCTTGCGTATGGTTTTCAGGGTCTTGGATTCGGGATTAGAGTAACATATCATTTAATCCATATTGTGGTTCTGCGCTTGCTATCTCTAGAGCTTATTATGAAACTCTGATTAGTTTTTGAAGTGCGTATAGTAGTGATAAATGTGGGGTTCATGCATGCACTAGTCGGATATTGAATGAAATTCTCGTGACTAACAAAATCGAATATTGATTTCGGATCGCGGATACTGGAATTCGAGATTGGCAATGCAACTTTGAGTGCCTTAGGTGTGGCATTGATATTCCATTGGTGTCACACCTTGAGATACATTAGATTGCTTTGTGTTTTGGCATGTGATTGAAAGCAAGCAGCGGCCGTTCCTATGGTTCTCAAAAGGGATCTAAAGGGAATAGCTCGCTTGGCCCCTGTCGGTCAGGATCATATGAATATCAGCCGTTGTGGGGCCAACGATATTGCTCTATGGAACCACCGCCGCGAACCACAAATATTCTGCTTGGATTCCAGCAATAGCGTCATTGGAACCCTCAAAGCATGCTCCTTTCACCATGTGAGGGCCACATCGATGAATAGCGCTTTAGGCTACCGGTATTCCGGCCAAATAGTGTGAATTCCCGGGACTTCGTGGACACTGAAACTCATTACTTCTCTAATGGTTCTTGGCAGGTCTCGGGCCCGCTGGCAAGTTAGATGCCACCCACGATTACCGAATAGCACGAAATGGTACTTCAGTTCCTGTGACCGGGTACCGAGCGATTCTTGCGACCTGGTATTTCAAAACCTGCTAGAAGGTACCGCTGATGATGTGAGCTTTGGTGCGTTAGGAGTCCATGAGGATCGCATCGGACCAACCCAACCATGTGGTCATCTAACAGTCGGAGGTAGTACGCATTGCTGTAGTTTCGTCGCTGCTGAAGGACGGGGAATCTTCGTGCCGCGCAACCTGGGTCCCAGGGAATCATCAGGTCATCCGTCGATTGAATCTTGGGTAGCATCTCCGCGGTGCTTTCGGAATGGCAACGAGCTGCCACGCTGGCAAATAATCCGGGTGTGCTACGGCCTTCTTATTTCTCAGCCAAGCGAAGTTGCCGTTGACAGATTCGAGGCCGGAAGGCGGTTGAACGATCCGTCTTGGGGCAGCGACAGTGGCGAACAGTACCTGGTTGGAAGAACAGTGGTTTCATGTTGCAAGAATGGCAGTACCTTCAAGGATTATTCTGCAGTGAGCACTACAACCAGCGCCGCCCCCATCAGTCCTTGAACCAGGCAACTCCACAGAAAGCCTGGGAGCTGCTGGAACACACACCGGCTACCGAGCCGATACCGATGGTGGTGCTGGAAACAAAGGCTGCTGAATACCTGTTGAAGCGCCGACTCGGTAGTTCTGAGGTGAACAGCGCTGACCTTGTCGTTTCGAAGACCGGCGACTTCGTGAAGAAGCAAACTCAGCAGCACGAGCCTGGCATGGACCAGGTACGCCATCAGATGCTGGTCCGGGTCAATAAGGACAACTGCCAAACCTAATATCGGCGCAAGCCGATTTCACTGCCGCAGACCTATGCCGACCGAGAATTCCTGAGGACTATCACCGACGACGAATTCATTTCGTCGGATCCCGAACACTGGTGCTACCAAATACCTCTGATAAACAGACGAGTGGTGAGCCGTGCACGCAAGGGCAACAGCTCGGTGGATTGTACGAACGAACGGCGTGGGCATGCTGATTCCTGGCAAGCATGCGACGCTTGCGCACTAGGACCTGCAGGACGTCACCGTCGGCGGGATGGTCCTCGACCCGGGGCAGTTTCGATGGATCAACAAGTATGTACCGTCCGGCAGATTCCTGGACCACGGTGATGACGCAGTAGTCGGCGACATTCAACAGAATCGACGCAGCGTCGATTCGGCCGGTATCCGTTAAACACGGCTCGTAGCTCTTCGCGTATGAATTGACTTAGTCAACATCCATATTCGTAGAGGGGAGTGCGAGCATCACTTCTTTTCCGGGTTCTCCACGCTCAAACTCGAAGAGCCTCCAAAAGTCGATAGAACGTCGGTTCTATCGACAACGCGATGAGTTGAGCAGGGCTTTGC
This sequence comes from Glutamicibacter sp. NPDC087583, assembly GCF_044743685.1. Taxonomy (NCBI): domain Bacteria; kingdom Bacillati; phylum Actinomycetota; class Actinomycetes; order Micrococcales; family Micrococcaceae; genus Glutamicibacter; species Glutamicibacter sp. NPDC087583. The sequence goes on from NZ_JBIUWY010000008.1 coordinate 139,722, forward strand.
GGAATCTCTGTGTCTAGATTGTGTCAGAATTCAGCTCTTCCAATCGAACCGCTAGAATTACTTGCGGATAACAACACAAAGTTGAGGGAGTTTCCTCGTTGAAACGATCGAATCGCAAGACCGCTCAAGCAATGAGTTCGCGTGCCGAACTTTTTAGCATCAAACAGGAATATCTGAATCTTGAAGGTGATTTTGAGACCAGAGTACTGGACGATTTGGCTAAGTACCGTGCGCAATCATCGAAATTATCGCGGGAGAACGAGTCTTTGCGATCGCGTAGGGTGAAGTCAGAGGGCCTAATCGCAAGGCTTGAGCAAGAACTTGCTTCCGCTATGGACGCGCGACAGAAATTCAGCCGTGAGGCATCGATTCTCAAGACGCAACTCGCCAATGAACATGAGCGTGCCGAGAAATTCAAGTCCGCGTATGAGAATCTAAAGAACCATCCGGTCGTTCGAGCCGCACGCGGATTGAAGAGCCCTTTTGCGCGTAAGCCTGTTGCTCCTCGCCAGGTTCAAAAGAATGTTCCAGTTCTGGCGGCATCACCAATCATTTCCAACTTCGACAATTTAAGTCGGCCAGGCAGTCCTGCCGGAACCGGCATCGAAGAAAGCTTCATCGATGCTATTAAGCGTGAAGCGGATGCATATATAGCCCGTTACCGCGACCAGGGCGAGATTGTTGAACCTTCAGAAGGGTTAGTTGCTCTTGCTGCGAAGGAGGAATCGCCTTCAAGCTTCGGAGCCTTGCACGATCAGATTCTGGGACAAGCCCGACTATTCGATTCCTTGCCGGTAGTTCCGCCGAAGACCTCTACGCCTGCTTATATGCCGCAGCCGGATAAAGTGATGTATTGCGCGCACAGCACTGGCGAATACAACAGCAACGGTTATTCGACGCGTACGACTGGTCTCACCACTGCCGTCACCGAAGCCGGCATGGATCTCTTCATTGCAGCGCGACCTGGCTACCCTTGGGACTCCAAAGTCAACAAGAAGATGCCGAAAGAAAAGCGCCTGATTCGCGATTACCAGGGCGTCGATACGTACTTTAACCCAGGTGTGTCACTACGTAGCGATCCACTGGATAAGTTTGTGCAGATCGCGGCGGATATCTATGTTCGCGAAGCGATGATGAATCGACCTTCAGTGATCGTTTCTGCGTCCAATCACATTACGGCGTTGCCAGCATTGATCGCAGCTCGTCGTCTTGGAATCCCGTTCATCTACGAAGTACGTGGGCTTTGGGAAATTACCGCAGCCGCTGGTAACGAAACCTGGCATAAATCGGAACGATTCGAACTAGCACGCCGCATTGAGACTCTGGTGGCGAACGAAGCGGATCGCGCCTTCGCAATCACGGAGGAAGTCCGTGAGGAACTGGTGAAGCGCGGTGCAGAAAGAGACAAGATTGAAATCTTGCCGAATGCTGCGAACATTTTCCAGTACGTCCCTCTCCCAGCTGAGCGATCGAAGGTCGTTGACAAGAAAAAGAAGGGCGAGTTCCTTCTTGGATATGCTGGCAGCCTTGTGGACTACGAGGGGCTGGATCTACTAATCAACGCGGTAGCCGAGCTACCAGAATCTCTGTCGCACGTTGGCGCACTAATCGTTGGCGACGGCTTGGTCTTACCCGCGCTCAAGCGGCAAGTGACCGAATTGGGCTTGGAAGAGCGAATTCGTTTCACCGGGCGCGTACCGAATGAACAAATCAACGATTACCTGGCAATTTTTGACGCCGTGGTCTGCCCGCGAAAATCGAATATTGTTACAGAACTAGTTTCACCATTGAAGCCTATTGAAGCAATGGCTGCAGGCCGTCCGGTGATCGGATCCAACGTTTCGCCAATTGCTACGTTGCTTGGTACCGATAGTGCTCGAGGCTTGCTCTTTGAAGCGGATCATGTGCAGTCCTTGGCTGAATCGATCGCCATCCTGGCTAATGATCCGAGGACCGCGCAGGATATGGGGCGTCGTGCCCGTAAGTGGACGGTAGAGAACCGTACATGGCCAATCGTGGCAAAAACTTTCGTTTCCCAAGCTGCCAGTGTCCAGGGCCGTAGGCCAACGGGCAAGAAGCTTAATAAGATTCGTATGGCTCTTATCGCTGACGAATTTACGACCTCAACCATCAGCCGCGAAGTTAATGTCGTGTCGCCAACTCCTGAGAACTGGCGAGAAGCCTTGACATCGAATCCGGTCGATGTGCTCTTCGTAGAATCGGCGTGGGCAGGCAATGATGGAACTTGGACCCGCAAGGTCGGTTACTACGATGATGAGCAATGTGCGGATCTAGTAGCGCTAATTGGCTACTGCCGCAGCAAGAACATCCCAACAATCTTCTGGAACAAGGAAGACCCGGTTCACTTCAATCGATTCCGCCGTACCGCAAAGTACTTCGACGTTGTTTTGACTACTGACGCCAACTGCTTGCGGGACTACTGGGATCACCGTGGTGGAAATCTCAAGGCGTTGGGCAGCCTTTCCTTCTGGGCGCAAGCGGAAATCCACAATCCAATGGGATCTTCCCGCACCTACTCGCATACTGTGGCGTACGGTGGCTCCTATTATGGTGATCGTTATGCGGAGCGTTCGAAGGAACTGCGCGCAATCCTCGAGGGAGCACGTCCCCAGGGGCTGACCATCTATGATCGCCAAGCCGATAATCCTGAATCGCCATACAAGTTCCCACCAGCATTGCAGGACTATGTCCAGGGTGGTCTGACTTACGAAGAAATGGTAGAGGCTTACAAGTCTCATCCGGTGCACGTGAACGTTAACTCGGTGAATGCCTCGCCAACTATGTTCTCCCGTCGAGTTTTCGAGCTTGCGGCATGTGGTACTCCGGTAATTAGCGGCAAGAGCTTCGGCGTTACTTGGATGTTTGATGGGTCGGTTCCTGTGGTCGGTTCGCGCCGGGAATCGGAACTGATTTCAACACTGTGGATGAACTCCGAAGCTGATCGCGTGGCCGATGCTTGGGAGCCATTGCGTGTGACCTTCCGCAAACATCTGGCGCACCATCGTTTGGCCATGGCGCTTCGCATGGCTGGTCTCGCAGTTGATATCCCGACTTTGCCATCACTTGGCATTGAACTGAAGACGTTAACCGAAGAAATTGCTTGGGATCTTGTAGCAGCTAGCGTGCGACCTATGCAGGTATACGTTGCCGGGTTCAGCGACGATGATACTGCAGTAAACATTCTGCGAACTGCAGGAATTGGAGTAATGAGCAATGACGCAGTTCGTGAAGCAGAGGTGATTGCCTCCAACGCTGAAGAAATTCTCCAAGATCATCAGGTTCTTGAAGACATGCTAACTGCCATGTTCTATAGCCAAGCTGCAACGGTACAGGTCTCTGACAAGTACGTGGGTACGCAGGGCCTGCCGCTCTGGATGCGCGAGCACGTGGATGCGCAGCTGCCCACCTTGACGCGCAGTAGCAACATCGCAGATTCTGCCGTAGAGACCATATGCCTTCGACGCCCACTTGACGTCGAAGAAGCGGACGGCACGCTCATTGACAATCCTGCGTCCAAGGACTCGCAGAACATCCTAGTCGCGGGTCATGACCTGAAGTTTGCCGGGTCAATCATGGCCGGGATATCCGAACACGGGCACAACCTGAAGATCGATAAGTGGGACGGCCACGCTCAGCACAATGTTGAAGAGAGCCAGGATCTTCTGGAAGATGCTGACACGGTGTTCTGCGAATGGTCACTTGGCAATTTGGCGTGGTATTCAACGCATTTGAAGCCCGGGCAGAAACTGGTTACCAGATTCCACTCGCAGGAACTATTCACGGATTACCCTCGATCGGTGAACTTCAAGAAGGTTGACAAGGTGATCTTTGTCAGCGAGTTGATCCGAGGAATGGCGATTCAAAAGTTCGGAATTCCTGAGGAAAAAACGATGGTCATTCCTAACTCTGTGGATACCAGGAAGCTGGATCTTCCCAAGTCCGATGATTCTCAATTTGTACTGGGCTTCGTCGGCATGGTTCCGCAGATGAAGCGATTCGACCTCGTGCTTGATCTACTGGAAAAGTTGCGTGCAATCGATAGCCGCTTTACGTTGCGCGTCAAGGGCAAACGACCGGAAGATTACCCCTGGATGGCTGCACGCGAGGAAGAAATGGCTTTCTACGAGGCGCAGTATGCTCGTATTGAAGAATCTGATCTACTCCGCGGTGCTGTGGTCTTCGATCCTCAAGGCGATAATATGGCCCAGTGGTACCAGGAGATCGGTGTTGCCGTATCCACCAGTGATTTCGAGTCCTTCCACTTCACTCTTGCAGATGGAGCGGCATCTCGTGCGTTGCCGGTAGGCCTGGCCTGGCCGGGAGCGGAATGGCTGTACCCGAATGAGTGGTTGCATGCAGACACTGCGTCAGCAGCTCAATACGTGATCAGTCAGGTACAGGATCAAGCGAAACTGGCAGAGCAGGTTGAAGCTGCACGCGAGTTCACTGTGAAGAACTACGATTCCAACGATGTGCTTGCTCGAATCATGAATGAAATTGAAGCTAACTAGCGCTCTTTAGTGCTTTTCTCTAGTGAGGTGCGTTCAGTGGCAATCGCCACCGAATGCACCTCACTGTATTATTGATCTAGTCTGCATTGAAGATAAAGTGAGTTGAGAAGTGAAAATTGCATTAGGGGACTTCCGAAAAGCACTTTGGCATCTTCGCCAGGGTGGTCCACAGCAATTGCAGGAGTGGTACCAGCGCCGCAACTATGATTTGCGCATCGGGGGACAGCAGCGCTACTTGCGAACAGATGTTGAGAAATTGCTTGGACTGCAATTCCCACCGGTAGAATTTGAACCTTCAGAGGACCACGATGGAAAGTTAAACGTTGCCGTCATTCTTGATGATTTCAGCGCGAAAGCTTGGGCGCCTGAATGGAACTGCACCTTTATCACCCCCAGCTCATGGCAGGATGAACTTGAAACACGAGAATTTGATCTTCTCTTCGTGGAGTCGGCCTGGGCTGGAAACAACAAGTCTTGGCAGTACCACCTAACCGGTCCGTCGGCACCTCGACCAGCGTTTGTCGAGATGGTGGAAGCGTTTAAAGAACGATCTGTTCCAGCAGTTTTCTGGAATAAAGAAGACCCACCGCACTTCGCCGACTTCCTCGATTCTGCAAGGCTGTTCGATGTCGTTTTCACATCAGATTCCCGCAAAATTCCGGAATACCATGAAGCACTGGGCCATGAACGTGTCGCAGCGTTGAGCTTTGCAGCTCAGCCGAAGTTCCATAATCCGGTACGGACACTTAGCCAAGAACGCCGAGATGTAGCTTTCGCCGGAATGTATTTTGCGGACAAGTACCCCGAACGACAAGAACAGATGGAGATCGTGCTTGGCGGAGCCATGGATATCTCGCCAAAGCTCACTAGCGGGCTAGACATTTTCTCCCGGCAGCACGGCGGAGACGCGAAGTACCAGTTCCCGGCACCGTATGACCAGAATGTTGTCGGCTCGCTCGACTATGACAAGATGCTTTCTGCGTACAAGAACTACAACGTTTTTCTGAACGTCAACTCCGTGGTCGATTCGCCAAGCATGTGTGCCCGTCGAATATTCGAGATCACCGCCGCTGGCACTCCTGTGGTTTCGGCTCCAAGCGCAGCGATAGAGAATTTCTTCACGCCTTCAGAGGTACTTCAGGTATCCACCAGGGAACAAGCATCTAACTCGATTCGCAGCTTGGTTCGGAGCCCAGAACTTCGCCAGCGAATGGTCCATATGGGTCAGCGCAGGATCTGGAAGAACCATACTTATGCGCATCGTGCTCAACAGGTTGAACAATTCGTTGGGCTCCGTTCTGCTCACGGTCAGCCAATGTCCATGTCCTGCACTCCAAAGGTAAGTGCGATTGTTTCGACCATAAGGCCTCACCAGCTTCAGCATATATTCGAGACTGTAGGGAAACAGAAGGATGTTGAAGTTGAGCTCGTCCTCGTGGCTCATAAGTTCTCGGCCGCCACTGGACAACTGGCCGATATGGCATCAGCAGCTGGAGTAGCGAACTACCAACTGCTTGAGATGGGTGAAGAAAATACTTTGGGTGACTGCCTGAACGCCGCGGTGGCCATGGCCAACGGCGACTTCATCACCAAAATGGATGATGACGACCTATACGGGGAGTACTATCTCTTCGATCAAGTTTCAGCGCTTCGATACAGTGGCGCCTCGATAGTAGGCAAGCAGGCGCATTACATGTACCTCGCGGATTCAGATGCTACTTTGCTGAGATTTGCCGAACGTGAGCACCGCTTTACAAACCTCGTGATGGGTCCGACGATGCTTGGCCGCGCGCACGTTTTCCGCGAGACACCCTTTGATACACGTAACCGTGGCGAAGATACAAGATTCCTAAAAGACGTCATTGAACGTGGAGGAACCATTTATTCGAGTGACCGTTTCAACTTTACCCAGATGCGCGGGAATGATGGGCTAGCGCATACCTGGGATCTGAGTGATGCGGAGTTGACTGCAACTGGTAGTATTCAGTGGTTTGGACGCAATGATAAACATGTCTTTTTCTAGGAAAGTCTTATTGTGCAAATAGTACGAGGTAAATCAGGGGAGTGAAGAAGATGAAAGTTATGCTTCTGACTCACTCGTTCACGCCTGAGATCTCGCCACCTCAGCGACGCTGGTCAATTATTGCCGACGAACTGGGGCAATTGGGGCACGAAGTTACTGTAGTGACCCCGAAATCAAATCGGATTGCAACTAAACGGCAAAGTCGTCTTCTTGATAATCATTATTTGAAGCTGCAGCACTATCCATCAATGCGTCGTTCCAAAACGATGCTCGGAAAAGTATTGAAGCATGGCGTTGATGCAGTTCTGAGCGTCCCTGCTGCATTCCGAGGGCAAAAGCCTGACGTTATTATCGCAACTGTCCCAGCAATTCCAACGCTAATTGTTGGCTTCGTGGCCAGCCGTTTACGGGGTGTACCCTTAGTTGTCGACCTCCGGGATGCTTGGCCAGATTTGCTCAGTGAATCACAAGTTATCAAGTTCCGCTGGGTCGAGCCAGCTATTTCGAAGATCATCAGTTTCGTTGTGAATAAAAGCGATATGCTCGTCACGGTGACGTACGGCCTGGCGGGGAAGATGAAGCGAAATGGCGTGAAGAACGTCGCCACAATCACCAACGGCGTTGAAACCGAACGCGAAGATCTTACAGTTTCTCAACGCGAGATCGATGGCGAATTCCATATTCTCTATCTAGGGAACATTGGTCGGAGCCAGGGTCTGGAGACCGTTATCCGAGCGATGGAGTACGTACCAGAATTTGTACGTCTGCGCATTGTTGGCCAGGGTACTGAAAAGAGTAAATTGATGAGCCTAGCGATGGATCTTGGGCTTGATATTGACTTCCAAGACCCTGTCTACGGCCAGGAGGTACTGGAAAATTACTCGTGGGCGGATACATGCCTAGTTTCTCTGCGTCCTGACTGGCCGAGCTTTAATCACACAGTGCCTTCGAAACTCTATGAACTTCTTTACTTGAATCAGCACGTCAGCGGTTTGGTCAGAGGAGAAGCAGCGGAAATTATTCGTGATTCCGAGGCTGGGACTGTGATTGAACAAGATGTACCTTCCCTGGCCGCTTACATTAACAACTTGGTTGCGAACCCTGGAATTTTGCGGACCGATCGTCGCGGGACCGACTGGGTCAGGAAACATGGATCGCTACGTCAAGCCGGGCGGGAATATGCCGAACTACTAGCCACAGTCGTCGATGCGTACTCCAAGAGATAGAGCAGAACTTTTGAATCTAAAAGTCATTCCGAATGCAATCAACACCGGTAATTTGGTACTTTCCAACATTGCTGATGATCCTACTTATTTTGCGCTCCAAGTTGCTCGCCGCTTCAAGTCCAAGCCGGTTCTACGCTCGTTGATTATTACTCTTGGGAGTGATAAATCCAGCATTCGGCTACGCGCGCTCTCGGCCATGCTGAAGGATGACACTAGTGCCCTGCTCTCTGCCTGCAGAGAATGGTTAAGCTCCGACAGCAACCCAAGGCAGTCAGTATTCCTGGCTAACCTTTGCATTGCTTCCAATGAGTGGGAACTTGCAGAAGAATTACTCAATAGGGGCAAACCTTCCATCGCCCACGTACGTGCCAAGGCCCGTCTATTGTGGTCATTGGGCTGGATGACAGATGCCATTGAGCTGTTGCAGCAGAATCGCAGTGGCCGTCAACTTCGTCACTATGAATCAGAATTGGCATCCTTCAAGGGGGCAGAGCCCTGTCTTTCTCCGCTCCGTACCGCCGGTATATCGACTAGCGCGACTCGTTCTGTTCTTTACGTTGCTACCAATTCGTTGCCACACACTGGTAGCGGTTACGCACAACGAACTCATTCAATTCTCGCGTCATTAAGGGATGCAGGATGGGGAGTCAAAGGACTTACCCGTGTGAATTATCCCTTGAATATCGGCAAACTATCCGTCTTAGAAGCTGACGTGGTTTCTGGTATCGAATACCAGCGCTGCCTGCCTTTTCCAGCGAAGCATGACTTCACCGGAAGAATCCAGCAACAAGCTGAAGACCTACTGAGCAGAGTCCTTCAAGAGGCCCCTTCTGTACTTCACACGACGACAGATTTTTCTAACGCTCTAGCGGTTAAGTCCGTTGCAGAAGCGACCGGTATACCGTGGGTTTATGAAGTTCGCGGACAGCTGGCAGACACGTGGCTTTCTACGCGTCCCGAGCGCTCGAAAGATTCAGAACGATACCGACTATTCGTGGAACGCGAAGCGTTTGTAGCTCGGCATGCCGATCATGTCTTCACCTTGGGCGATGCCATGAAACGCAACCTGATTGACGCGGGCGTTGATGAATCAAAGATTTCAATATTACCGAACGGGATAGGGGAAAAGTTCCTAGAGGAACCCGTGCCCAGGGACCAAGCTCGTGCGCAGCTGGACCTCGATTCTGAAGCATTTTATGTGGGGACGGTTAGCAGCTTGGTCCCTTATGAGGGGCTTTCGACAGTTGTCCGTGCTGTTGCTGAACTTGCGAAGCAGCACAAGGAGTTACGTTTGTTGATCGTTGGCGATGGTACGGATCGCGAGAATCTGATCAGTCTTGCCAAAAGTCTAGGCATCGCCGCGCGTTGTGTTTTTCCTGGTCGCATTCCGCGGGAACAGTCGCATGTCTATCATGCTGCGTTGAACGCTTTCGTCGTGCCACGAATTGACTCTGCTGTCACTCGCTCGGTAACTCCGCTCAAACCAGTTGAAGCAATGGCATCGAACGTACCTGTCTTGGCATCCGATCTTCCTGCCCTGCAGGAGCTGATCACTGACGGTGAGAACGGTCACTTGATACCTGCGGGGGATGTGGCTGAGTGGGCCGAAAATATCGAAAAGTTGATTTTAAACCAAGGGGCAGCTGAACGCATGGGCAAGTCAGGGCGGGAATTCGTGCTTGCCAATAGAACTTGGGAGCAAAACGCGCTTAGCGTTGTCCAAGTTTACGAGCAAGTAATAAGTAAAGCTCCGTGACAATGAGGCTGTCGCTGAACTCAGTGATGGGATATGGTTTATAGGGCTAATCTTGCACTTCTTGTGCTTCAAGATCAGCTTGCAGGCCCTTTCGTAGGGAACATCGCTCGTACCAGAAGGAAAGTCACTTTAGTGAACAACATTAAAGAAGTCGCCGTAATCGGTTTGGGTTACATCGGATTGCCAACTGCTGCAATTCTTGCCTCGAAGGGCATCACCGTAAAAGGCGTCGATGTAACTCCTCGAACTGTAGAGGCAGTCAACAAGGGCGAGGTGCCGTTCGTAGAGCCGGCGTTGGGCGAATTCGTTTCCGCCGCGGTGACTGCAGGTACCTTGTCTGCAAGCTTCGATACTCCAGAAGCTGAAGCGTACATTGTTGCTGTGCCAACGCCGTTCAACGATGACTACACCGCTGACCTTTCATACATTGAGGCTGCAGCAGAGGGCATCGCTCCAAAGCTGAAGGGCGGCGAACTGGTTATCCTCGAGTCGACCTCGCCTCCAGGTGCAACCCAGCACCTCTTCGACTACCTGCTGAAGAAGCGTCCCGACCTGAACAAGGACAGCCTGCTTGTAGCACACTGCCCAGAGCGCGTACTTCCTGGCTACGTCATGGAAGAATTGGTCACCAATGACCGTATTGTCGGCGGTATCACCCCAGAAGCTGCAGAGAAGGCCAAGGCTCTTTACGAGACCTTCTGCCAGGCAGCTATCCTCACCACCGATGCTAAGACTGCTGAAATGGCAAAGCTGGTCGAGAATTCGTACCGCGACGTGAACATCGCCTTTGCTAACGAATTGTCGGTCATCTCCGACAAGCTGGGCATTGACGTTTGGGAACTGATCTCCCTGGCCAACCGCCACCCACGCGTAAACATTCTTCAGCCCGGTCCAGGTGTTGGCGGTCACTGCATCGCAGTTGATCCATGGTTCATTGTCTCGGCTGCTCCTGAAGAATCAAAGCTGATCCGCATGGCTCGTAACACCAACGATGCAAAGCCGAACTGGGTTATCGACAAGGTTGTAGAAGCTACCAAACTCCCATCCTTCAACGGCAAGGTAGCGGTCATGGGTTTGGCTTTCAAAGCGAACATTGACGACATGCGTGAATCGCCATCGATTGCGATCGCTCGCAAGTTGGCTGAAGCCAACCCAACCGTCGAGTTCCTTGCAGTGGAGCCACATGTAGAAGAATTGCCTAAGAATCTTGCGGGCATCGCCAACCTGAAGCTGGTTGCAACCGATGAAGCCCTAGAATCGGCAAGTGTAATTACTTTGCTGGTCGACCACGACCAGTTCAAGTCCGTACCAGCAACCGCGCTGGCCGGCAAGGAAGTTATCGACACTCGCGGTCTCTGGCGCTAGTTCTCCAAGCTGACAAGGTATATATCTATGAAGAAGATCATGCCGATCTATGGCACTCGTCCTGAGGCCATCAAGGTTGCGCCGATCGTCAAGGCTTTGAAAGAAGCTGACGAGTTTGAATGCGTTGTTGTCGTAACTGGACAGCACCGGGAAATGCTGGATCAGGTCAACGAGCTCTTTGGCATCACGCCGGACTATGACTTGGACGTCATTCAGCCGCGCCAGACCCTGAATGGTCTGCTTACTAAGACCATTGCTGGTCTTGACGAGATTTTCGAAAAGGAAAAGCCTGACGCTGTAGTGGTCCAGGGCGACACCACCACTTCGACGGCTGGCGCAATCGCTGCTTTCTACCGTGGTATCCCAGTGGTTCACGCTGAGGCTGGACTTCGGAGCTATGACATCTTCTCTCCATTCCCGGAGGAAGCTAACCGCAAGCTGACCAGCCAGATCGCCAGCCTGCATTTGGCTCCAACGTCGTTGAGCAAGCGTAACCTTGAGCGTGAAACGTTCAAGGGAAGTGACATCGTTATCACCGGTAACTCTGTCATTGACGCACTGCTGACTGTTGTCGAAAAGAAGGTTCCTTTCTCGGATCCCAAGTTGGAAGAATTGGTTTCTTCTGACAAGCGCATTGTTCTGGTGACGACGCACCGTCGTGAGAACCAAGGCGAACCAATGCGCGGCATCGGCCGTGCATTGGCAAAGCTCTCCAAGGCGGAACCAGATGTTGAATTCATCTTGCCGTTGCATCGCAACCCTGCGGTTCGCGAAGCGTTGCTTCCGGAAATCGATGGACTGCCTAACGTGACTTTGACCGAGCCGCTGGCTTACGGCGAATTCACTCGCATCATTGATGCTTCGACCGTCGTCTTGACCGATTCCGGTGGCGTCCAGGAAGAAGCTCCAAGCCTCGGCAAGCCTGTTCTGGTCATGCGCCTGAACACCGAGCGTCCTGAAGCTGTAACCGCGGGTACCGTACGCCTGATCGGCACCGATGAAAACCGCATCTTCGAATCGGTCACTGAGCTGTTGCATGATGAAGCGGCTTACAACGAAATGGCTAACGCTGTAAACCCTTACGGTGATGGCAGGGCTTCCGTACGTACCGTCGCTGCAATTGCAGAATTGCTTGGCGTAGGTTCGCGTATCGAGGAATTCGATTCCAGTCTGTCAGATCCAGAAGACATGATGCGGGCAACCAGCATCTAGTTCCGTTCAAAAGACCAGTTCAACACCAGTTGAACTGGTCTTTTCTGGTTTACACCGGAAAGAGTCATGCGATGCAGGCCCTTTCAATATGGTTTGCCTAGTTTTATCAGTACGATCGAATCATGATGAATCAAACTGCAATATTTATTGATGCCGGATTTCTGCTCTCACTAGGCGGTCATCGTGCCGCCGGAACGACCTTAAGATCAGCCTTTACAACCCATTACGAGGCGCTGGTACGCGGGATCGTGCAAACCGTAAAGAAGAATACGGGTCTTAATAACCTCCGCGTGTATTGGTATGACGCCTCGAAAGACGGGCTATTTACTGAGCAGCATAAGCGGATTGGCTTGATACCCGGCGTTAAAGTGCGCTTAGGTCGTATCTCTTATAACGGCGAGCAAAAAGGTGTGGACCTGAGACTGGCGCTGGACCTTGTAGGGGTTGCCCGTAATGGCTCGGCATCAATTGCTTACTTGGTCTCCGGCGATGACGACCTCGCCGAGGCCGTCGAAGAAGCGCAAGACTTGGGCATGAAAGTAGTGTTACTAGGCGTAGCGAAATCCGATAGCCGTCTTGGAGTAGCCTCGGTGGCTGAACACCTGGCTTTGACCGCTGACTACATTGAAATCGTTCCGAATCAACTATTGGATAGCGCATTCACCAAGGTTCTTGAATGGGACAAGAATCATTCTGAAAAGACGTCTCTAATTGCTAGTGCGTCTTTGGAGACAGAAGCAAAGCCAGCAGCGAAGCCATCGGTTCCTACTCCTGCCGTCATGGCTCAGAAGCCAGTTATCAGGCCAGCCGTTGAACCGGAAGCCGAACCTGTGGTGATCTACTCCAGTGGTGGTGAAGCTTCTGGCTATCAGGGTTCCGCGGCTTATGAGCAACAAGAGTTGAAGGTTGCAGAAGAGATCGGCGCAAAGGTTGCTGAATCCTGGCTTGCCTTCACGACACAGTCTGACGTAGTAGAACTCATTGCTGACAAGCCGCAGCTGCCACCCGAAATTGACAGGACTTTGCTCAAGGATTGCGCTCAAGTGCTTGGGGAATGGAAAACTGATCAGCAGATCATCCGCCGCACACTTCGTGGCGCCTTCTGGGAGTATTTGGGCAAGATCATGTGACGAGTCAGTACAATCTGGAAATCCGCTTTCCGACGCTAGCTAAGGTAAATTTATATCGTGACTTCTCAGCAGAAACCTTTTTACATCACCACGGCTATTTCTTACCCGAACGGTACCCCGCACATTGGGCATGCCTACGAGGTAGTGGCTACCGACGTTATGGCTCGATTCAAGCGCCTGGATGGTTTTGACGTCTTCTTCCTGACCGGCACCGACGAGCACGGCCAGAAGATGATGCAGACCGCAGAGAATCTTGGGGTCACGCCGGCTCAGCTGGCCCAGCGTAACTCGGATGCATTCCAGGCCATGAATGATGAGCTGGGTACAAGCTACGACCGCTTCATCCGTACCACTGATGCAGACCATCATGCGGCTGCGCAGGAACTCTGGCGCCGCATGGAAGCCAATGATGACATTTACTTGGATAAGTACGCAGGATGGTACTCGGTACGCGATGAGGCCTTCTACACCGAAGACCAGACGGAAGTGCGCAAGGACGGTATTCGTTATGCCGTTGAAACCGACACTGAAGTTACTTGGACTGAAGAAGAGTCCTACTTCTTCCGCTTATCCAAGTACCAGGACAAGTTGCTGGAGTACTACCAGAACAACTCTGAATTCGGCGCGCCACGTTCCCGCTTCAATGAAGTAGTACGGTTTGTCGAAGGCGGTCTGATGGACCTTTCGATCTCTCGAACGACCTTTGATTGGGGCATCCCGGTACCGGGCAACGAGAAGCATGTAATGTACGTCTGGGTAGACGCCCTGACCAATTACCTGACGGGCGTTGGATTCCCGGACGTTGAGTCTGCTTCTTTCCAGAAATACTGGCCGGCAGATGTCCACGTGATCGGCAAAGACATCTCGCGATTCCACGCGATCTACTGGCCAGCATTCTTGATGTCTGCAAAACTGCCATTGCCTAAGCGCGTCATGATCCATGGATTCCTGCATAATAACGGCGTGAAGATGTCCAAATCCCTGGGCAACACTGTTTCCCCAGATGATTTTGTGAACCGTTATGGCTTGGACCAGGTACGCTACTTCTTCTTGCGTGAAGTTCCGTTCGGTGCCGACGGCAGCTACAACCACGAGACCATCGTTGCCCGTATTAACGGTGACCTGGCCAATAACTTCGGCAACCTTGCACAGCGTTCACTTTCGATGGTCGCAAAGAACTGTGGGGGAGTAGTCCCGACCCCGGGCGAATTGCTGGAAGCTGATCAGCAGATTCTGGAAGCAGCCGGCAAGCTGCTGGAGATCAACCGAGATGCTTTCTCGCGTCAGGAATTCAGCAAGGCACTTGAATCCGTTTGGCACGTTCTGGGCGATACCAATGCCTACTTCGCTGAGCAGGAGCCATGGAAGCTGAAGAAGACCGATCCTGAGCGTATGGCTACTGTCTTGTACGTGACCATTGAGATTGTCCGCAAGGTGGCGTTGCTGCTTCAGCCAGTATTGCCGCAGGCCATGACTTCTATGCTCAATGCGTTGGCAGTTGGCGAAGGTTCGGCGCGAACCTTCGAGTCCTTTGATAGCGCTTTGGTCCCAGGCACTGAGCTCCCAGCTCCTTCTCCTGTGTTCCCACGTTACGAGGAAGAGAAGTAAGAATTTTCCTGAGAGGAAATTGAGGAGTTCTGCTTGATTCTGAATCCGAGCAGAACACCTCAATTTTTTTCATTCAGTCAGGGTGTGACGACTCCGGTCTGGTAGGCGATGACTACAGCCTGGACCCGGTCACGAGCTTCCAGTTTGGCCAGAATATGACCCACATGGGTTTTGACTGTAGCTTCTGACAGGAATAGTTTTTCTGCGATTTCCGGGTTGGAAAAACCTTCTGCAATCAGGCCAAACACTTCCCGCTCGCGAGGCGTCAGCGATTCAACCGCGGCAATCAGGTGATCCTTGTGCTGTGACGAGCTCTTCTTGAGCATTGGCGCCATGTGGTCCAGCAACCGTCGAGTGGTCGATGGCGCTATGACGGCATCTCCTCGATTGACGGTGCGTACTGACTCCAAGAGTTCTTCTGGGGGCGCATCCTTCAAAAGAAAGCCGCTGGCGCCGGCTTGAATGGCGCTTAGCGCATATTCGTCCATGTCGAAAGTCGTCAGCACGATGATCTTGGGACCATCAGCGGCCTTCTTATCTGGATCCAATAGGCGTTCGGTAGCTTCGATGCCGTCCATTTCCGGCATTCGCACGTCCATCAAGATGACATCCGCCTGAGCCATCAGTGGTGCAGCTAGTGCTTCACGGCCATTGCCAGCTTCAACAATGACTTCCATATCCTCTTGGGAATTAATGAGCATTCTGAAGCCACTGCGAACCAAGAGCTGATCATCGACCAAGCCGACCTTGATGGCATCTGTATTAGGCATTTGAATATTAGTCCTCGGTGTAAGGGATGAAAACATTAACGGCGAAACCGCCCCCGGTCCGGGGGAGTGCAGTGCAGGTACCTTCATATAAGGCTACGCGTTCTTTCATTCCCTGCAGACCTTGTCCTACGCCTTCCAGGACGATGGAACCGGCACCTCGCCCATCGTCGCTGACGCTCAAATTCAGGCCCCGGGAAGTCCACTCAATATGGACTTGGGTCTGTGTATCAGGACCAGCGTGCTTAATGACATTCGTGAGCGATTCTTGAACGCATCGATAGATTGTGAGCTCCGCGCCTGCCGGTAGTTCTTTCCGCGGGGTTCCAGAAGTTTCGAGATGGACATTCAGTCCGGACACGGCAACGCTTTCTACGAGTTCAGGTACGTTTGCCAATGACGGAAGAGGGCGATTCTCCAATTCCTCATCTTTGCGTAGAACTCCCAGAAGCCTGCGCATTTCTTTCAGTGAAGCGCGGCCAGTATCTGAAACTGTCTTCAGGGTCTCGATGGCAATCTCCGGGTCTTTCGCCGCCGCATATCGTGCCCCGTTAGCCTGGGTGATGATGACAGAGAGCGAATGGGCCACGATGTCATGCATCTCGCGGGCGATGTGGTTTCTCTCGTCGGAAGCTGCCAGGGCGCGCTCGGTGAGGCGTTCTTTCTCGAGGCGTTCGGCGTGATCCCTCAGGGACTTCATGGCCAGACGCCTCGTTCGCGCTAAGTCACCGAAGGTCCAAGAAAGGGTGACAACCAATGCAAGACCCACGAAAGAAATCATCATGTCGAAGGTGAAGACGGGGGATGGATCAGGCGAGTACCTTGAGGCGCCGAACATGCTGAACGTCGCCAACAACGCGCCAATCAGACCCAGCCCCAGCGTGCTGAATGACTGCCAGCGTTTCCCGTAGACAGCCATGGTATAAACCATGATTGGAACGGATACTTGCGAGAACATCATTAGCCCGTCAAAGCCCAGTTGCAATACATGCCCGGTGGCGACAACGAGGGTCGCTGCCCATGGGCAGCGACGCCGCACCATCAGCGGAGCTGACTGGAGAAGAGAAAGGCTCAGCACGGCGAGAACGGCGGCAACTGACATCGAAGAAGCGAGGCTGAGGGCGGCCGGTATGCAGAACAGCGTGTACAGCAGGCCGGTGATGAAATCTACCCGTCCGGGATTCTCGCGGATCCAACCGTCAATTCGACGGTGGGGATTGGCAAAGATCAAGAGTTCCTGCAATTCAACGTTTTAGTAGCTGTTGATCCGTATAGCGAAGCAAAGGATCTGTTTATCCAAGGTTATCGGCAATGAAGACGGCGATGCCTCATGCCCAGGGAGGAAATATGTCGGCGGAAACTCATCAAATCTCATTATTTGAGATGAACTCTCAAATGGCGGACGCTAGTCGATAGAATCTGTGCCATGGGAAATGTAATTGATATTGCGGTCATTCCGGGTGACGGTATTGGCCCAGAAGTTGTTGCCGAAGCGGTTAAGGTTCTGAAGTTCGTCACTAATGGTGGCAAGAACGAGATCAAGCTGACCGACTACAAGCTTGGTGCAGAGCATTGGCTGGCGACTGGCGAAACACTTCCGGATGCGACGCTGGAAGCTCTCAAGAAGCACGATGCCATTCTCTTCGGCGCTGTTGGCGCTGCCCCTGGAGATACGCGCATTCCGTCCGGAATTATCGAGCGCGAAATGCTCCTGAAGCTCCGCTTCTCGCTGGATCATTTCGTGAATCTGCGTCCGGCTAAGCTCTATCCTGGAATTGAGAGCCCCCTGGCTAACCCCGGTGAAATTGACTTCGTGGTGGTTCGCGAAGGTACCGAAGGCCCGTATGTAGGCAACGGCGGTTCGGTGCGCACGGGCACCGCGCATGAAATCGCTACCGAAGTATCGGTAAATACCGCCTATGGTGTGGAACGTGTTGTCCGCGACGCATTCCGCCGTGCATCAGAGCGTGAACGCAAGCGTGTCACCCTGGTGCACAAGCACAACGTGCTGGTGCACGCTGGGCATTTGTGGAAGCGCACTGTCGAAATGGTGGCGCAGGAATTCCCAGAGGTTACCCACGATTACCTGCACGTGGATGCGGCTACCATCTTCTTGACCACGGACCCATCGCGTTTCGACGTGATTGTCACTGACAACCTCTTTGGCGACATCCTCACCGACCAGGCCGGCGCCATTACCGGTGGTATTGGCCTGGCAGCCAGTGGCAACATCAATATGGACCGTACCTACCCATCGATGTTCGAGCCGGTTCATGGTTCGGCTCCGGATATTGCCGGCCAGCAGAAGGCAGACCCAACCGCGGCGATTCTGTCCGTGGCACTGATGCTTGATCACCTCGGGTTGGCTGAAGAAGCTCGCACAGTTGAGCAAGCTGTTGAAAAAGAGATCACTTCACGTCAAGAATTGACCGATAATCGCACCACAAGTGAAATTGGCGATGCAATTGTCGCGTTACTGGCATAAGCTGAAAGTGACGTTTCTGGTTAGCTGATAACCAGTAGCCAAATCCACGAACGGATGTTCCGCAGAGGCGTGGAGCATCCGTTCTTTGTTTATTGAACTAGGAAGTCCAGGGTAGATGGAATTCACCGAAAATCTCTCAACGAATCGCAAGAGCGAACAGGACCGAGCCGGCGTCTTGGCTAATCCTGGGTTCGGAGACTTCTTCACTGACCACACCGCAGTCATCGACTGGTCAGCAGACGATAGCGGCCGTAACGGTGAATGGCATGATGCTCGAATTGAGCCATACGGCCCTATCGCCATGGATCCGGCCGCCTCGGTCCTGCATTATGGCCAGGAAATCTTCGAAGGCCTGAAGGCCTACCGCCACGCCGATGGTTCGGTATGGACTTTCCGCCCGCAGGCCAACGCTGCCCGCATGAACAAGTCGGCTCAGCGCCTAGCACTTCCGCAGCTGGATGAAGACGTTTTCGTCGACTCGCTGCGCAAGCTGGTGGCAACGGATATCGATTGGGTTCCTACCGGGGACGGCGAAGCCCTGTACCTGCGTCCATTCATGATTGCTACCGAAGCATTCCTTGGTGTGCGTGCAGCGCGTGAGGTTTCCTACCGCGTCATCGCATCTCCAGCAGGCAATTACTTCGGTGGCGAACTCAAGCCAGTGGCTATTTGGGTATCGAAGAACTACGCACGAGCAGGCCGAGGCGGTACAGGTTCGGCTAAGTGCGGTGGCAACTACGCGGCCTCGCTCGTAGCCCAGCTGGAAGCTGAAGAAAACGGCTGCAAGCAGGTTCTGTTCCTTGACTCCTTCAATGACAATGCCGTTGAAGAGCTCGGGGGCATGAATGTCTTCTTCGTAACGAAGGACAACAAGCTGGTGACCCCAGCGTTGACCGGAACCATCCTTGAAGGCGTGACCCGTTCGTCGGTCATCCAGCTCGCGAAGGATCGCGGCATGGAGGTCGAAGAACGCAAGATCACCCTGGATGAGTGGCGTGAAGGCATCGCCTCAGGCGATATTGCCGAGGTCTTTGCTTGCGGTACAGCAGCGGTGATCACCCCAATCGGCCTGCTGAAGAACGGCGAAGAGCTCATTGGTGAGGAGAATGCTGCAGCCGGTGAGGTGACCATGTCCATTCGCGAAGAACTGCTGGGAATTCAGCGGGGTACCGTGGAAGACCGTCACGGTTGGCTGGAACGTTTGGCGTAAAGCTAGCTCAAAGTTGCTGGTCTCGAGACTTGTAGTCTCGGGACCAGTGACTCTTCTATGTCTGTCAAGCCGCAACCGGAACCTCTTCAATCATTTTTGAAGCACTGAAGATTCTGAAGATCCGACGGGCGAGATAGCGTTTG
>NZ_JBIUWY010000009.1:0-86038 GCF_044743685.1 Glutamicibacter sp. NPDC087583
GTAGCGTCAGCATCAACTGCATCGGTAGCGTCAGCATCAACTGCATCGGTAGCGTCAGCATCAACTGCATCGGTAGCGTCAGCATCAACTGCATCGGTAGCGTCAGCATCAACTGCATCAGCATCGGTAGCGTCAGCATCAACCGCTGCGGCAACTACTTCGAAAGTGACTTCGTCCGTAGAATTCGCATCATCGTCGCCGTCAGTCGCTACTGCAGTCTTTTCACCGGGAGTCACGCCTTCAAACTCGACGGTCCAAGTCCCGTCTTCGCCAACGATGGCTTCCTCGGTCAAATCATCTAGCGTTACGGTGATGGTCTTGCCTGGTTGAGCAGAACCTTCAACGGTAACGACTTCGCCTTCCGGAATCTGTGCACCATTTTCCGGGGAAGTGATGATGACTGATGCTTCATCCGCAGCTCGTACTTCGGAACGTGCAAACGAGATCTTGTTTGCACTATCACCCATTGCAGGCAGCAGCGTCACCGAAAGCGCAGCAACGTAGTCGCCAGCCTCCGTAGAATCCTGCTCGCTATCCGGATCGTCGATTACAGTGGTTCCCTGCTCATTGACGGTGATCTCAACGATCTCGTTGAGAACCCCTTCAACTACTGGTTCCAGAGGATCCGTTACGCCATTGACGATTCCGGTGATGACGCCAGGCAGTCCGTCAATTACCGGATTGACCAAGGTACCCAAGGCACTGCCCACGACATCCACTACACCAGTGGCCAAAGGAGTAATAAGGGCTCCGAGGTCGAGTCCCGCCAGAGTCAGATCGACGTTCGTCGTCGGCTGGTCTTCAACTAATCCCAAGAAGCTAGCAACGCTTCCTTCTACGGTTGCGGTACCTGATGCCAGGGGAAGTAGCAAACGCGCTTCTAGGCCAAGATTTACCACGATGTCGATTTGGTCAAGCGCCGCAACCATACTGTCGCGAAGATCCGTTACTAAATTCGAAAGTGCAAGAGTGATCTCATCTGCAATTTCCTGAACTGCCGTGGTGCTTAGCACTTCATAATTTGCAGGCTTACCATTGAGTCCGCCAGTAGTGATCTTTGAAAGGTCAACGCTAATGTCGCCTGACCCGAGATCAATGGTTACCAGCCCAGTATCAGAAGTGACGACGCCAGTCAGTACGTCGTTCTTGACTTGCGACAAAGCCGCGTCAATACCATTAAGGGCAACCGTTGAATCTGTGACACCGATACGCGCGAGAGGGCGCAGATCGATATCAATTGCTTCAAGGCCAGAAGTAATGGTGCCCAGTACACCTTCAGTCGACAAACCAGTGTTGAGTGTCGTACCAAGATCATCGACAACGGCGCCTAGCGCGCTAGTCAAGCCCTCGACTGCAGGGCTGCTAACGGTGGCAGACGCGCCTGCGACTAGGTATTGCGTATCCAAGGTGCCGTCGGTCTTGTCAGCGGTTGAGCCCAACGCGCCGATCTCCAACGATGCTTCGTCGACAATCTGGTCGGTCAATCCGTCTACACCGAGTTGACCAAGCAATCGGGTCAAGTCGACGTTCGCAGTCATATCGCCCGAGTTAGTGCCGTCGAGACCGATGGTTCCATCAGCACTGACTGCGCCTGCTCCCGCCTTCGCGCTAGTCACACTCGGGGTTTCGGCGTACGAGCTAAGAACTCCAGCTTCACCCAAGGTCAGAAGTCCAGTGCCGTCACCGTTGATCAATGGCACGTTGCTGAGTCCTGTACCCAAGTTGAGGTTCAGAGCACCCAAAGCTTCAACGTTTAGTGGATTATGAACTGGGCCCGGCGCGCTTGGATTGCCAGCATAGGCAAAACCAGCGTCAGCAACAGGAATGTCCAGCAAGTTCAGATCCAGTACGCGACCCAGGGCTTCAGAGCCGTCAGCAGGTGCCGCGTATGCGGCAGTTACGGTAGGAGCCACGAATAGGCTGGCAACGACTGCCCCTGCAAGAACGCGGCGTGCGGCACGCGGTTTCTTGCCATTCTTAGGTGGCAAATTATTTGCTTGCACCACTATCCTCCAAAAGTTGGTTGTGATCTAGGGAACCCCAAAGAGCTCCTATTTGACCCTATGCTGGACGAACCCCGGCTCACAGGTTTCTTTCAGCCATTTCTTTGCATACTCAGGTCAAACTTCTTGGCCATACGGTCAGAATCGATGGCCAACAGGTAATACTGGGCAGTAATTTAACTTCTTGCCATTGGAGAAAATAATGCACTTACAACCACTGACCTGAAAATTTACCCAAACAGTGATGTAACAATATGACAACAACCTCGCAATGCTATCTGTCAAGCCAAGGGATTTGACTAGTTGGCCATAGACTGTGAATCACCTGCTAGCTTTCCCCACCGCAGAACGGGTTAGGAAGGATTGGCCAGGACAACACCAGTTCGTAGTGATGGAGGATTCTTGTATGTCGCACATCCGCATTCATCTGGCTGATAGTGACCATTTCTCACGGGCCGGGATTGCTGGAGTCTTAGCCGAGGCCAGCGACATGGTGATCGAGCATGTTTCGGATTGCATGTCCGAGGCCGTTCAAGCTGCAACCGAGTTGGAGCCGGACCTCGTCATCCTGGAATCGTCGCTGAATGGGACGGATCTGTATTGCTCGATTCGGGAAATCTCCGAGAGTGCACCGAATACCAAGATCGTGGTGTTGGCTGCCCGATACCAGCGGGACGACATCTCCAAGGCCTACGATGCTGGCAGCTCGGGACTGATCTCGAAAAGCTCCATCAGCTCGGAACTGCCCAGCGCATTGCGCATGCTCGCTGCAGGCTACCAACTTTTTGCCCAGCCGTCGGACGGTTGGGAATCGACCGCGAAAATCGTGCGCCGCTCAGACCAGCAATCCGTTGTACGCAAGCTCAGCGAACGTGATCGCAGCCTGGTGCGCCTCGTCGCGGCCGGGCTCACCAATTCTCAGATCGCCCGCATCGCGCACATCTCCGAGGGCTCGGTGAAGCTCCACTTGGCGCGCATCATGGAGGAACTGGGCGTCACCAATCGTGTGCAGCTGGCAGTAGTGGCTACAGAATCCGGATTGGTTTCGTCTGCGGATCTGCAGATCGCCTGAAGCAGAATCGAATCTGGTCAGTACACCGTGCGAAGCTGACTGGCAGGGATCCACATTTCTTCGCCGTCACGGTCAATCTGCCGCCACGCGCCCTGGCGCGCGACGATGACCACGGCCGTGTCTGCTGGGAGAATCCGCACTAGCGAGTAATGGTCGCCAGGACCGCGTCTCGCGTTCAGTCCGATGGTGGTCAGTGCCCGCTGGTTGGGGACGGCGATCAGCCCGCCCTTGGCTGGACGGGAGGGAATCTCCTGCAGGTACATGCTGGGAACCCAGCCCAGCAATTTGCCGCACTGCACCTGGGACCACAATCCCTGCTGGAGCATCGAGCGGACCTTGGACCCCTGGTCAATGACCTTGAGCACCGGATACCCCGTGCCGCTTCCCTTGCGCAGATTCAACGTTGCCGTCGTAGCATGGGTGGCTTCGATCAATGAATAGCGTGAAAGAACTGGCTCGGCCAGCTCGTCATCGTCTTCGGCGACTACCGGCTCGTCAAAGACCGCCGGGATCGCTTCAAGATAGATATTCGGCAGCCAACCGTAGATCTGGTGCACGAGAACATGCGCCCACGAGCCATTGACCTCAATCAGGACCAGCTCTGTGCCGTGCTCCAAGTGGCTCTGCACTACGTAGTGGCGGCCGGCGCCCTTGCGCAGCTTGAGCGAGGCAGTCGTCCGGTGGGTATTGGCAATGGACGACGTCCGAGCCGACTGATGTGGATAGCCCACCTGGTTCACAACCACCTCAAATGAAAAAACTTAGGGAAGCAACCACCGGTTGCTTCCCTAAGTTTATTCCATTTTTAGAAGATGCGTGCTTCGCCGCCTCTTAGGATGCGGAAGAACGCGAGCCGAGCTCTGCATCCAGTCGCAGCAGACCGCTTCCATCGTTGCCGATCATCCTGACTCGATCCAGGATTTCACCAACGGTGGCTTCCTCTTCAACCTGCTCATCGATGAACCAGTGCAGCAGCGGCAGGGAGTCGATGTCGCCCTCGGTCTGCGCCAAACGGTACAGCTCGCGAATCGCTCCGGAGACCTTCTGCTCGTGGGCCAAGGAAGCCGCGAAGGCATCTGCAACGCTGTTCACGTTCACAGTCGGGGCAGGCTGCTCGCCAATCTTCGGGTGGGCCGAGCGGTCGGTCATGTGGGTCATGAACTTTTCCGCGTGCACGATTTCCTCGCCGGCCTGGGCGCGGAACCAGCCAGCAATGCCGGGAAGGCTCAATACGTCCATTTCAACTGCCAGCTGACGGTAAACCGTTGCTGCGGTTAGTTCGAGAGTTACCTGGGTGCTGAAGGCTTCTGCCAGTTTTCCTGTAAGTTCCATGTCATCAGACTAAACCTGTTTTGCCACCTTGTCACCGAAGTTCGGACTCACTTAGTCAAACCTGAATTAGGGAATCATCCCAAGTTGGGATCGAGTTAATGTAGCCGATACTAACCTAACTTAGGCATGCCGATACGATGCTAACCTACTTGCCCAGTCCTGCTCTGCGCAGCGCCTCGGCCATCGCGGTGTTGCCCGGTGCAGCCGGTTTGCCCTGCGCGGGCTGGGCCTTGCGGTTCTGCCCAGTGCGGTTCTGGCCCGAGCGCGCCGAACGGCCAGCTCCCGGTCCCTTGCGTTCGCCTGGTCCGGAGTTCCTGGCCTCCGCGCCAGCAGCAGGCAGTTCGTCATCCAGTCGCAGAGTCAGCGAAATGCGCTTGCGCACGGTATCCACTTCCAGCACCTTGACCTTGACAATCTGGCCGGAACTGACCACTTCGCGAGGGTCCGAAATGAACTTGCTGCTCATGGCCGAGACGTGGATCAGGCCGTCCTGGTGGACGCCCAGGTCCACGAACGCACCGAAGGCGGCAACGTTGGAGACGGTGCCTTCCATGATCATCCCCGGCTTGACGTCCTTGATGGTCTCAACGCCTTCCTTGAGCGTGGCCGTCACGAATTCGCCACGGGGGTCGCGGGCAGGACGGCGCAACTCGGCAATCACGTCACGAATGGTTGGCTCGCCAAACTGGTCCGTGGCGAAGTCCTGCGGGTTCAGCTCTTCAAGCCGGCGGCCCTGCGCCTCCGCGCTGCTCTGCAGGGTCTTGGCCAGAACATAAGCTTCGGGGTGCACCGAGGAAGCATCGAGTTTCTCCTTGCCGCCGGTAATGCGCAAGAAGCCCGCGCACTGTTCAAAGGCCTTGGCTCCCAGACGCGGTACCTTCAGCAGATCCTTGCGGGTGGCGAAAGGGCCGTTGGCGTTACGGTGATCCACGATGTTGCGGCTCAACAGCGGTCCCACGCCGGCTACCCGGGCCAGCAAGGCAGGGGATGCGGTATTCACGTCGACGCCTACGGCATTCACGCAGTCCTCGACCACCGCATCCAGCGCGCGGTCCAGCTTCGAGGCAGTGACATCATGCTGGTATTGGCCCACGCCGATGGACTTCGGATCGATCTTCACCAGCTCGGCCAGCGGGTCCTGCAAGCGGCGGGCGATCGATACCGCGCCGCGCAGCGACACATCCATATCCGGCAGTTCCTGGCTGGCCAGTTCGGAGGCCGAGTAGACCGAAGCGCCGGCTTCCGAGACGATGACCTTGCTGACGCCCGCGCCGCCAAGCACCTTGATGACCTCGGCAGCCAGACGGTCTGTTTCGCGCCCCGCTGTGCCGTTGCCTACCGCAATCAGCGTGGTGCCGTGCTTCTGGGCTAGCTTGGCCAGTACCGCGATGGATTCATTCCATTTATTGGCTGGCGCATGGGGATAGATCGTTGCAGTTTCCACCGATTGGCCGGTCAGGTCCACCACTGCAACCTTCACACCGGTGCGCAGGCCCGGGTCCAAGCCCAGCACGGCCTTGTTGCCGGCCGGCGCCGCCAGCAGCACATCGCGCAGGTTCGCCGCGAAAATCTTCACCGATTCATCTTCAGCGGCTTCGAACAGGCGTGAGCGCAGGTCGGATTCAAAGCGGGTCAGCAGGCGGGCTTTCCACGCCAAACGCACGGTCTGCGCAATCCATTTGGCAGCAGGCGCACCGGTGGGAACGTTCAGTCCCAGGGAGGAGGCGATAGCGTTCTCGTAGGCGCTGCGCGCTTCGTCCAAGGCCTGTTCGTCGCGTGGATCAGCTTCAGCGAGCTGCAGATTCAGCACGCCTTCGCGTTCACCGCGCAACAGTGCCAGGACCCGGTGCGATGGCAAGCGATCAAGTGGTGCCACATAGTCCAGATAATCGGAGTACTTTCCCTGGCCCTCTGCGGTGGCGCCCGAGGCGACGCTGGCACCGATCTTGCCGGTGTTCCACAGGCGTTCGCGCAGTTCACCGGCGAGAACGACATCCTGGGATACGCGCTCGGTCACGATGGAACGCGCGCCGGAAAGCGCATCTGCGTCGGTGGCAAATCCTGCATCCGGGTTCAGGTAGTCGGCAGCCGCCTGCACCGGATCCGTCATTGGGTCCGCGAGCAGCAGATCGGCCAAGGCTTCCAGGCCAGCCTCGCGGGCAATCTGGGCCTTGGTGCGGCGCTTGGATTTGAATGGCAGGTACAGGTCTTCGAGTTCCGCCTTGGTGCTGGCGGCGCGAATCGCCTCGGCAAGCTGGTCGGTCAGCTTGCCGGCTTCGGCGATGGCTTCCAGTACAGCTGCGCGGCGGTCTTCCAATTCACGCAGGTAGCGCAACCGTTCTTCGAGCAGGCGCAGCTGGCTGTCGCTGAGCATGCCGGTAACCTCTTTGCGGTAACGGGCAATAAAGGGAACGGTGGATCCGGAGTCCAGGAGCTCGATCGCTGCCTTGACCTGCCAGGGGGCGACCGCGGATTCCTCGGAGAGTTCCCGGGCCAGTTGGGCAATGATTTGCTGCCCCGTTGCGCTGTCATTTGCGGTGTTCTTCTGCTCGCTAGTCACCGATCCATTGTGCATCATGCCATCCGATCTTCAGATGATCGACTCGGTTGGCATTCAGCAGAAACTCAATCTCCATGGCTATGATTTATTGTTATGGGGATTGAGAAAGTTCGAAAAGCAACAGCGCTCGTTGCGATTTCGTGTATGGCTCTATTGAGCACCGGATGCGCATTTGTTGAAGACACCGCGGCCGACGCGGCTAACCAGCTGACCGATGCAGCGTCCAAGGAAATCGTGCGCCAGGCCTGCGCACCGGTACAGGACGGCACCATTGACGCTAGCGAACTTCGTGTCCTCTCGTCCATTGTGAAGTCGGTCCAAGGCGGTGGCCTGCCGCAAGACTTGGTCGATGTGCTCCAGGAGCTCGCAAATTCAGGAGACCAAGCACCCGAAGCGCTGCAGCAGCGCCTGATCGGGATTTGCGACGAGGCTACGGTTTAGCAGCTTCAGCGGCGCTAGCCATCTGCTGATCTAGAATTTTCCCATGGTCGAAATTCCAAGAAGCGGCAAAGTACGTCTCGATGCGTGGCTGTGGTCAGTGCGCATCTACAAGACCCGTTCGTCCGCGACCACTGCTTGCCGTGCCGGACATGTTCGCTTGAACGGCGATCCGGTGAAGGCTTCGCAAACCGTTGTCTCCGGTGATCGCATCCGTGTGCGCAAAGACGGTTTCGACCGCGAGCTGGAAGTCAGCGGGCTGATCTCCAAGCGCGTCGGCGCGCCAGTTGCCGCAAAATGCTACATCGACCACACCCCGCCGCGCGAACGCCTGGTCATTCCCCAGGTACCGATCCGCGAACGCGGCGCCGGCCGGCCCACCAAGAAGGACCGCCGCGAAATGGATCGCTTGCGGGATTCCTGGCAGGCCCCGGACTCAGGTCCTGATCTGTCCTAGGACAGCACGATCGCCGGAACGTCCGACTGGAATTCGAAGATCTGCGCGTAGAAGGCCAATGAGCTTTCCAACGCCTTGATGATGTTCTCCGACTTCCTGAACCCGTGCTGTTCTCCTTCAAAGAGGATGTACGCATGGGCAATGCCGCGTTCGGCCAGCGCGTCCGCCACGATCTGGGACTGCGCCGGCGGCACCACCTTGTCTTCATCCCCCTGCAACAGCAATACGGGGCAGGAAATCTTCGCCACGTGATTGATTGGCGCGCGCTTCTCGTACAGATCAGCAGCTTCCGGGTACGGTCCGACCAACGTGAACATGTACTGCGATTCGAAGTCGTGGGTGTCCTGCACCAGGCCCACCAGATCCGAAACACCGTAGCGGCTGATGCCCGCGGTGAAG
Source organism: Glutamicibacter sp. NPDC087583 (assembly GCF_044743685.1). NCBI lineage: Bacteria > Bacillati > Actinomycetota > Actinomycetes > Micrococcales > Micrococcaceae > Glutamicibacter > Glutamicibacter sp. NPDC087583. The sequence goes on from NZ_JBIUWY010000009.1 coordinate 8,262, forward strand.
GCATTGGAGAAGGTCAGCGCGCACAGCACGGTCCACCCGCCGGCGCTGCCGCCTTCGATGCCGATGCGTGCGGGGTCGGCAATGCCCTGCGCTACCAGCGCGTTGACCACCGCGACGGTATCGGCAACATCGACTACGCCCCAGGCCCCGCGCAGGCGGTTGCGGTACTCGCGGCCATAGCCGGTGGAGCCGCCGTAGTTCACGTCGACTACCCCGATCCCGCGCGAGGTGTAATAGGCAACCGTGGCACTAAGCGTCGGGGAAGCCTGGCTGGTCGGGCCGCCGTGCACGAAGGTGACGAAGGGCGGCAGTTCGCCCTCCATTCCTGCGTAGCCTTCCTGGGAAGGCCGGTAGAGCAACGCATGGACGGACTGGCCGGCGAGGTTCTTGCACTCGAACTCTTCAACCTCCGGAAGCACCGCTGGATCCGGCAGCTGCGCAATCGCACGGGTCACCGGGTGGTGTTCCAAGGTGTCGAGGTTGATCAAGGTAATTTCTTCGCCCTGGGTCATCGAGGACGTGCCGGCGAGCAGCCACCCGTCACGCAGCGCGAACGGGCGGATGCCGGTGAATGGCAGCGCGAGGTCTTCCAATCCCCCGGTGTCCGCGTGCAAGCGTGCCAGCTTGGTGGTGCCGGTGCCGTAGGAGCACAGCAGGGTGCGGGCGCTTTCTGCCAGGTACCATCGCGTGCCCACCTGCCAGAGCGGGCCGGCGAATTCTGCGGCACGGTCAACCAGCCGGGTGGTGCGTGCCGAGCTGTCCTGGTAGAGGTAGGGGTTCCACCAGCCACTGGCATCGGAGATGAAAGCCAACTGGTCATCATCGAGCCATTCCGGCTGCATGACCGAGACTTCTGCTCCACCGGCAATGACGGTGTCCTCCAGTACGCCTTCTTCGGTGAAGTCAGCCAGGTGCAGCTCGGTGGAGTCCCACGGCATATTCGGATGTTCCCAGCTGATCCAAGACAGCCGGGTTCCCGCGGGGTTCAGCCGTGGCGCTGCAACGAATCGCGCCGGGGCGCTGAGGATGCGGATCTTGCCCGGGTCCTCGGCTGCGCTGCCGTCCAGGGGGATTTGCACGATGTGGCGTACCGGCTCTGCCCGCAGGTCCTCCATGATGGCCAGGATGCTGCCTTCTGGACCAGGGGTGAATTCGGCGAAGCGCAGCTGCGGGTCTGCGTCGGCTACGCTGGCGGGGGTCAGGGCCGCGGCATCGTGCTCCCCGACGGTTTGCCGGTAAACCCGCTGGTCAGCGAAGTTCGCAAAAACAATGGCCGGAGTGCCGCCCTCGATGAGCATCCAGCTGGAGCCACCGTATTCGTGGACCCGGGAGCGCACGTTGAATGGTGCCTGGATGAGCTCTGCACCGGCGGTGCCGTCGGTGCCGTATTCCATGAGCGTGACGCGCCCGCCTTCGGCAGGACGGCCTTCCTGGACAATGAGCTTGTCCGAGAAGAAGCAGGCTCCGCCCAGCGGCTTGGTTCCGGCAGCGACGTCATGCGCGGAAATCGATGATGGCCATGATCCAAAGGGTAAGTGCGTAGGCATATTCTTGATCCTAGCGATCTTTATGACTCATAACGACCCTCGACAAGCATCAATCCGATGCGCTTGGATTGATCCATGACTAGATACGCCGTATTCCTGCGCGGGGTGAATGTCGGTGGGGTCAAGGTCCTGATGAAGGACCTGGCCCAGCTGCTTCTCGCTGCTGGTTTCACCGACGTGAAAACCCTTTTGGCCAGCGGCAATGCGGTGCTCAGCGCATCCAGTTCTGATCCGTTGGAAGTCCAGGAGCACTGCAATGCGGTTCTGGCCGGGCACTACCAGCGGCCGATTCCCACGCTTGTCTGCACCGTCGCGGAAATCCAGCAGCTGTCCCAGCCCTTCCCGCTGCCCTTGCCTGATCCGGCCAGCGAACACCATGGCTACTTCACGCTCTGCGAATCGGCTGAGGATGCCCAAGCGGTGGGCGCCGCTATCCAGGGACTCGCTGGGCCAGGAGCCTATCTGGTCCAGGGCCGTGCCGTAGCGTGGATTGTCCCCAAGGGCGAAAGCACCGCGAATCCCATCGGGAAGCTCATGGCCGCACAGGCAAAGCAACGCATTGTGACGACCCGTAACCACAACACCTTGGTCAAGCTCGCCAAGATTCTTGGCTGAGATCGCCGGTGAGCAATAATTGAGCCTTGACCCACTGATTGACCTGCAAAAGGCCCGGAATGTACATCCTGATCGAGCTCATTGGCATTTTCTTCTTCGCCGTCGCGGGTTCATTGATGGCCGCGCGCCGTGGCTTCGATCTGCTCGGTTCGGCCTTCCTCGGCGGGGTCTGCGGACTGGGCGGCGGAGTGGTGCGGGATTTAATTCTCAATCAATCCCCGGCGACTTTCGCGCATCCGGTCTACTTTGTGCCTCCGGTGCTCGCCGCGCTGTGCGTCTACGCGTTTACCCCCGCGGTGCAGAAGCTGCACCGCCTGGTCCAGCTATTCGACGCGGCAGGCCTGGGCCTGTTCTGCGTCACCGGTACGCTCAAGGCCCTGGAACACGACTTCAATCCGGTCACCGCGGTCCTGCTTGGTGTCATCACCAGCGTAGGCGGCGGCTTGATGCGCGATGTCATTTCCAACGTCACCCCTGATTTGTTCAACCCGCGCGATATCTACGCGTTGGCCGCCATGGTGGGTGCCGCGCTCACCGCCGTGGCCTGGCATCTGGGGCTGATGAACGTTCCGGTGGGCGCCGGCATTGCCGCCTTGGCTTTTGCCATCCGCGTGGCTTCCATCCGCTTCGGCTGGTCGGTCCCGTTGGCCGCGGGCCATTGGCATCGCTCCCGCCCCACGCCACCGTCCAGCGAAGGTCCGCAGCGCCACTTCTAGTCGATGCGCTCGAGCTTGCCCAGGTCCTCGGTGCCTGGCGAATCATCTTCGATGGTGCGCGGCGGATTGATGATGATCGCGCCGACCAGCATCACGATGACGCAGCCGCCGAGCATCGAGAAGGCCGCGCCCCATGAATCGGTGGCTTTCTGCACCACGCCGAAGAGCATGGGAACCACCGCGGCACCGGCATAGCCAAGGCCCTGGGCGAAGCCCGAAAGCACGCCTGAACCGTAGGTTGTGCGCGAGCGCAGGTTCATCATCAGCAGCGCAATGGCGAAGGTGCCCTGCCCGAGGCCGGCCAGGCAGATCCACAACGCAGTGTTCTGCGTTGGCGACAGGTAGATGCCAAGGTGCCCGGCAATCCAGCACGAGGTGAAGACCAGGACTGCAATGATCGGGTGCTTCAGCCGAGGCACCCAGAGCGGAACCAGCAGGCTGACCGGCAGGCCGAGGATCGCGAAGAGCGCCAGCATGTTGCCTGCTGCCATTTCGTCGAGGCCGCGGTTCTGCAGGTAGGGCGGAAGCCAGGTGAAGTAGACGTAGGTCTGCGCCGAGTTGCCGGCCAGGAAAATTGCCAGGCCCCAAGCCACTTTGGACTTCCAGGGGTTGATCTTGGCGATAGGCTGCGGATGCCCGCTGGCGTGGACGGGATTATCCGGGCGTTGTGTCCCGCGGTCGGCAACCAGCTGCACCAGCCATGGCACCAGCACGATGCCCGACAGGGCGGCCCAGGAACCAATGGAGATCTTCCAGTCGCTGAGATTGGCCAGTGGAACAGAGAACTGGGGGGCCATCCAGGTGCCGATGGCCAGCATTGTGACATAGCCGCTGGTGACCATGCCGATACGGTCCGGGAAGTACTTCTTGACCAATGGCGGCAGCACCACATTGCCCATGCCGTAGCCGGCCAAGGTGATGATGGACAGGGCGAGGAAGGAGTAGACCTCGGGCATGAAGATCCGCGCTACCTGGCCGATGACGGCTAGGCCCAGCGAGATCATCAGGGTTTTTTCCAGACCGAAAGCCTTGATCAGCCGCGGAGTGAGCAGGCCGAAGACTGCGAAAGCAATGGGCGCGAGCATCGCCAGCAGGCCGGTGGTGAACTCGGTGAACGCGATATCCGCTTCAATGCGGGAGAGCAATGGGGATACTGACACCACCGCGGCGCGCAGGGACAGTGCCAGCAGCAGGATGCCAAGCAGCGCTCCAACTCGTCCTCTGATTGGAGAAGCAACGCTCTTGTTCTTCATTGATTTCTACCTGCTCGCTATTCGTTGAGGTTTCCCAACTTTTTTATTCTCGAGACCAACTCTAGTAAGCGATTGAGCTCGCCATCAAAATTGCGTGCGTACCAAGTCCCGGGCAGGGCCAGGTTCGCGTAGAGCCCCTCGCCGGCGAGCATCACCAGATGCGCGATGTCCTTGCTGCCGACTTCATCCAGAATGCACCGGTACCAGCGCTCATTGGTGCTCTCGATTTTTTCCGTCGCGGCTTTGACCCCGGCCTGGGCCAGGCGTTGCAGGGCCACCAGGTGCCGATCCAATTCGGTATCGACTTCCGCGCTGGTGCGCACGTAATAAACGGAAGCCCCTTCCGCTGCGGTGCGCATCCCCTCGACATCACGGGCAACGTGTTCCTCCGCGGCCTCGATGACCGCGTCCGCCAGCGCATCCTTGGAGGCGAAATGGTAGAGCAGCCCGCCCTTGGAGACCCCGGCGCGTGCGGCCGTGGCATCCAGCGTGGCTGCCCGCTCCCCCTCTTCGCACAAGAGCGCGATATAGGCGTCAAGCACTTTGCCGCGGGCAGCAGGTGGGCGAGCCATAGTTCTCCGTTCCAAGGTGTAGTTCGTGATCGATCTGACTTTACCAACAATTGTAACTATACCGTCTAGACGGTACAGTTAACAATTGCGGGCAAATCGCCGCGCATTCCACTACCTACCCAAGGGCGAACGTCATGACCTCGAATATCTCCGAACGCGTTACAGTGCTCAGCAAGCCGCGCCGTTGGGCGGCACTGGTGGTCCTGCTGTTCCCTGTACTGCTCATTTCCGTCGACAACACCGTGCTTTCCTTCGCGGTCCCGGCAATCACCGGAGCCCTGTCCCCCTCGGGGAACCAGCTGCTGTGGATTATCGACATCTACCCGCTGATCCTGGCCGGGCTGCTGGTCCCCATGGGATCACTGGGCGACCGCGTCGGCCGGCGCAAGCTGCTGCTGATCGGCGCGACCGGCTTCGCACTGGTTTCCGCCCTCGCCGCCTTCGCCACGGATGCCACCCAGCTGGTGGCAGCCCGTGCCCTGCTTGGCGTCTTCGGCGCAATGCTCATGCCGGCCACGTTGTCCTTGATCCGCAATATCTTCCCGGATGATACCGAACGCCGAACCGCCATTGCGGTGTGGGCGGCGGCCTTCTCCGGCGGCGCTGTGCTTGGCCCCATTGTCGGCGGCGTGCTGCTCGAGCACTTCTGGTGGGGCTCGGTCTTCCTGATGGCCGTGCCAATGCTCCTGCCCCTGCTGATCGGCGGCATGATCCTTGTTCCCGAATCCAAGGACCCGAACCCGGGCCGCGTGGATCCGCTCTCGATCCTGCTGGTGGTCTTCACCCTCTTGCCATTTGTCTACGCCATCAAGACTGCGGTAACTGCCCCGTGGTACTTCTCGGCCGCGGCCATCGTCCTGGCCATTATTTGCGGTGCAGCTTTCGTACGCCGGCAGCTCAAGGCCGAACAGCCGATGCTCGATGTCCGCTTGTTCAGCAACGCACTGTTCTCTGGCGCGTTGATGGTCAACCTGATTGGCATCTTCTCGCTGGTGGGCTTCATCTACTTCGTCTCCCAGCATCTGCAGCTCATTGCGGGATTCTCCCCGCTGGTGGCGGGACTGTGGATGACCCCGGGCCTGGTGCTGACCATGGGCTTCGGATTGCTCTCGGTGGCGCTCTCGCGCCGTTTCGGCACGCCGAACATCATGGCCATCGGCCTGATCCTCTCCGCGGTCGCCTACCTGCTGGTGATCTTGGCCGGGGAGGGATCCAATTCCTTCCTGCTCATGACCGCGTTTGCTGTCTTGGGTACGGGAATCGGCATGACCGAGACCTTGTCCAATGACATGGTGCTCTCCGCAGTACCCGCTTCCAAGGCCGGCGCGGCATCGGCGATCTCGGAAACCGCCTACGAAGTGGGCTCGGTACTGGGCATTGCAGTGCTCGGTACCATCCTGAATACGGTCTACACCTCGCGGTTGCTCGCGCCCGGCTCGCTGACCGATGCCCAGCTGCAAACTGCCGGCGAGACTTTGGGCGGAGCGCACCAGGTCGCCGCCGATTTGAGCGCCGCCGATGCGCAAGCTCTGCTGGGCTCCGCAGCCATGGCCTTCGACCACGGAGTCCTGCTGACATCCGGCATCGCCGCGGCGTTGTCCCTGATCGCTGCCGTGGTCGTATTCCGCGTCATCAAACCGGCATTTCGGTGAACTCGGCTCACCGCTTAACCAAATTTCTGATTAATTGGTTCAAAGTTATTCATTTGTCGTCACCAAACACGTAGGCTAGGCAATGTAGTTCCAAAGTAATTCGCGAAGTACCCGTTAGAAGTTTGTGAATGTCGTACCACCTCGGTTGACGCGAGCCCCCTTCTAGACGTGAAGTGAATGACTTGGCTGCTTCGCATTATCCGTTCTCCATCCTGGAATTCGGAGGATGCGCAGATTACAACCAAGCTCGCCAACTAAACCGGCGAGAAACGTCTGAAAGGACCAAATAAGAAAATGGCAACCGGAATCGTCAAGTGGTTCAACGCTGAAAAGGGCTTCGGCTTCATCGCTCCAGACAGCGGCGATCCAGACGTCTTTGCACACTTCTCTGCAATCCAGACCCAGGGTTTCCGCACCCTGGACGAGGGCCAGAAGGTGGAGTTCGAAGTTGTTGAGGGTCCAAAGGGTCTGCAGGCTGCAGACATTCGCGCTCTCTAAAGAAGGTCTTTGGCGCTAACGCCAGACTTAGCCAAGGAACGGCTATCCGCACTGCGGATAGCCGTTCCTTGCGTTTGAGGCCGAAATTACTGGAATACTTCCCGTACGCCACCGGTTGTACCCAGTGTGAAGCTATCTATTCTGGATCTTGCTCCGGTTGAACCCGGAACAACTATTTCCGACTCTTTCAAGTCCTCCGTCCGCTTGGCGCAAACTGCAGAACGCCATGGGTATGAACGCGTCTGGTACGCGGAACACCACAATATGCCCACCATTGCTTCCAGCGCGACCTCGTTGCTGATCAGCCACATAGCCCACCACACCGAGAAGATTCGCCTCGGCTCGGGCGGCATCATGCTTCCGAACCACTCCCCTCTGGTGATCGCCGAGCAGTTCGGCACGTTGGCCGAAATCTACGGCGACCGCATCGATTTGGGCTTGGGCCGTGCACCGGGTACCGACATGACCACCCTGCGTGCCTTGCGCCGCGACCCGTCGGCCGCCGATTCCTTCCCGCACGATGTGCTGGAGCTGCAGGCCTATCTCGCCGGCGAATCCAGGGTTCCTACCGTTCAGGCGACCCCGGGAGCAGGAACCAACGTTCCGCTGTACATCCTGGGCTCATCGCTCTTCGGTGCCAAGCTCGCCGCCCAGCTGGGACTGCCGTATTCCTTCGCCTCGCATTTCGCACCGGCTGCGCTGCATGAAGCGATCCGCATCTACCGCGAGGAGTTCACCCCCTCAGAGCAACTGGCTGAACCGTATGTCATTGCCGGCGTAGGCGTGCTGGCTGCGGAAACGGCTGAACGAGCGCATGAACTGCTGGACGTTGCCAAGCGCCATCGCGTGGCAAGCTTCATCGGCCGTTCCGCGAAGAAGGAATTCACCGAAGCGGAGATCGATATGCTCATGGATACTCCGCAGGCGCAGCAGATCCTGGACATGATGCGCTACACCGCGGTGGGCACCGGAGAACAGGTTGCCGAATACCTGCGCCACTTCGCTTCGGCAGCTCAGGCAGATGAACTGATCACCATCCATTACCCCACCGAGGAGCACGCTCGACTCGAATCGGTGATGATTACCGCCGAGGCCTGCCAGCTGGCTAGCGCCCGGTAATTCTGATCCAGCGCTTGGCTGCCATCAGCAGCAGCGCAACCAGAGCGAGGGTCAAGGAGAATTCCACGCCAATATAGGCGTAATGCCATAGCGATCCGCCATCGGAGACTCCTGCAAGCACCGCATCGGTACGCGCAGAGAGGCCCGGGCGGATCGCTGCGGTTTTAATCAGCAGCAATAGGCCGACCAGCCCTACGCCCCAGCCCCAGGCCTTGCCGGCAGCGCGCTTGGCCGACCCGGCCACCAGGGCAATGAAGAAGATGATCTCGACCATGTTCATGGCGAAGAAGACGCGGCGTCCAATGCCCAGTCCCAAGGGAATGGTGATTCCGGGTGCGGTGAATTTCAGTGGTGCCTCGATGAATGAAATGCCGATGATCAGGCCGAGCCACAGTGCAGGAATGTAGATGCGTGCAGCCACGGCCCACTGTGCGCCGCGGCTAGCAGGCGCTGGAAGGGGACTAGTCATGCCTCCACAGTACGCCCGGTTCTAGCGTACTTTGCGCAGTCCTGCCAGTGCCCAGACGGCTAGCACTGCCGCCACCACGGCGCAGCCGATGGAGAAGACCAGGATGCTCTGCTGCTGCCCGAAGACCCCGACGGCCCAGCCCAGCGCGATGACTGGAACAGCACTGCCCAGGTAGGTCACCAGGTATATGGTGGACACGGTTTGGGCGTGCTGCTTGTCGTTGACCGCGTCCACCGCTTGAGCGAAAGCAGTGCGGAAGGCCATGCCCTGGCCCAGGCCCACGAATACCAATGCCGCGATGGCCCATGGCAGCTGGCGATGCTCGGCAGCCACGGCCAGCACTACGGTGGAGGCCGCCATCAATCCCAGACCGATAGGCAGCAAGGCCTTGCCGCCGCGCACGACCAGCTGCGACAGGGCGGATATGCCCAAGGGCAGGCCGGCAATCAGGCCAATGACCAGCACCGAATCCAGGCCAAAGGCTTGGGCGAAGTAGCCAGGTGCCAAGGACAGCACGAAGCCGAAGATGGCGAAGCTCAAGAAGCCAACGAGTGCAGCGAGCCAGAACGGTGCCCGGGCCGAGCTGGGGACGCCCAAGCGGCGTGGGGCCAGGGCCTTGCTTCGCTGTCCGCGCTCAACCAGCGCAATGGCCGGACGGGCCTGCAGGGTGCTCAATGGGACCAGGACCAGCAGCAGCAAGAACGCCTGCACCATGAACACGGTAGTGCGCCCGCCAGGCAGATGAGCCAGCAGCCCGCCCAAGACCGGTCCGAAGGCGACACCGCCCGATGAGGCCAAGAGGGTGAAGCGCGAAGCCCACTCAGGCCGCGCAGGAAGAAGTTCACGCAGGGCCGCGGCGCTAGCACCGGTAGCCAGCGCGACACCGGCGCCCTGCAAACCACGGCCAAGGCACAGTTCCAGCAGGTTGCCGGCCGATCCGAAGACCAGGGTTCCAGCGAAGGAAACAACGACCGCGATCACCAGCGCCGCACGGCGTCCGATATGATCCGACCAATGCCCCACGGTGGATAGGAAGAGCATCAGCGAACAGACGTAGCTGGCAAAGGCCACGGTGGTTCCCATGGCGCCAAGGTGCAATTCGGATTGGAGTGCCGGATACAGCGGGGTGGCCAGGTTGGCTCCGACCAGCAGCAGGAAGCTGACGGACACGGTGATCACCAGTCGAGCGGTCAGCCCGGGGTTCCAGGAGAGTACGCGATGGTTCATTGGCTGCATGCGCAGCTCGCTGATAACCGACAAATTCACTCCCGGGATCAAAGTAGTCCAGACCAGCTGGGCACGAAGAATGCCCAGAAAGAGTTTTTACCGGTGGGGCCACTCGCTGCCCCACCGGTTAGTTGAGCGTTCTGCTTGCGTTTGTCTACTACAACAGAGCGTTCACTCACTAATATCCGCCTGCTGAAAGCAACGAGAGAGATTTCTTGCTAGCATTTGAGCAGATTGTTCAAAATTTTGTCCCCGCAGATAACCCGGAGTGAGCATATAGTGCGATTAGACGATGTAGACCTGAAAGTGCTGCTCGCACTGATCAAGGATCCCCGCATCCAAATCTCTGAACTCGCAGATGAGGTCGGTGTTGCGCGCAACACAGCGCAGTCGCGATTGCGCCGTTTGCAGCGCGCCGAAATCCTCCGCGACGGCGGCCGCGACATCGATCTGAGCAAGCTCGGCTACGACGTCCTGGCCTTCGTGACGTTGGAAGTGAACCACCGCGATCTGGATACCGTGGTCACCGCGCTGCGCCAGATCCCCAGCGTGCTGGAAATCCACGAGACCTCCGGACGTGGAGATCTCTGGGTGCGGCTCATCGCCACCGACACCCACCAGCTGCAATCAGCACTGCGCCAGATCCTGCGCGTCAAGGGCGTCACCCGTTCGGAAACAACCTTCGCGCTCCATACGCACCTGGCCTACCGTGCCGCTCCCCTGCTGGAGCACTATGCCGAACATGACCACTGAGAAGTCATTCACTGTCAGCTGCAGAAAACAAGTCTTTCGTTTCCCGAAGCAGCGTCCTACGCTGGTGATACGAGAAGTCACGAGGTAAATCCCCGGCTTCCGGCGGATCCCTCGTATTCGACGAAGGAGTACGCAATGACGAAGGATTTCGACACCACAGAATTTGCGCCGGAGTTCGGCAACGACATCTACGAACCGGATGACGGACGCGATTCCCAAGCTTATGAGGGCTCAAGCGACATGCCGGAAACCATGCGCAACCTCGACCCGCTGGCACAGCGCAATTACCTCTACGACGATGACCTGGAAACCGAAGACCAGCTCGACAACGAATTCGCCGCAGACGATGACGACGACGAGGAAAGCACAGAGCTTGTTGACCTTGAGGACGAACTCTAGGCCGTGGGCTAAGCAAATCTTTGGCTAAAGGCCATAGACTTTAGAAGTGATTAATCCAGTTCATCTGCGCACATTGCTCGAAGTGGTGGCGCATCGTTCCTTTGCCACGGCCGCAACCCGCTTGGGCTACACGGCCAGCGCTGTCTCCCAGCAGATGACAGCGTTGGAGCGAAGCACCGGTACCACGCTGTTCCTGCGCGGCGCACGCTCCATCACCCCGACGCCAGGTGCCCTGCGCATGGTGCGCCATGCCAAACGGGTGCTCACCGACCTCGACGCCCTCATGGCAGACGTCGCCACCATCTCCACCGAAGCTACCGACCTTGAGGAAATCAAGCTTGGCATCTTCCCCTCGCTGGCGACCTACGCGCTGCCGCAAATCCTCAAGGCACCGGATTGGTCCTCCTTGGGCATCAACCTGCGCCTGTGGATCGGCGAACCCCAGCAAACTGTCGCAGGCCTTGGCACCGGCGGCGACCTCGACCTCGCACTGATCTTCCAGGTGGGACCCGGCGGACTGTCGTGGCCAGCGTCCCTGGAGCGCACTTGGTTGGGCGATGACCAGTTCCGGGTAGTGATCCCGGCGTCCTGGCCCATCGCTGAAGACGCCCAGCTGACCGTGGACCAGTTGGCCGAATGGCCATGGATCTTCCACCACCCGGGCACCTCGGATGCCACCTTGATTTCGCGCTTGTTCTCGTCCTACAACATCCACCCGCAGGTGGCTGCCTACTGCGATGACTTCAATGCCTCGCTGAGCCTGGTTTCCTCGGGACTGGGCGCCGCCCTGGTTCCCGATCTGGCCATGGCCAACGCTCCGGAAGGCATCCGCATAGTGGATGCCCCCGAGATTCGCCTGGCCCGCTCCATCTTCGCGTTGAAACCGGAGAATTCCAAGAAGCCGAAGGCCGCGCTGGTATTGGACCGGCTCGCCCAGGTACTCTCCCGCTGATTCGTTGCGCCGCGGCGCCACTGGTGCCTGCGTCTGTCCCAAGAAAGAGGAATGTCCCGGTGGAGAACCAGACCCCTGCATCTTCCAGCGATGGCGTAGTCATCTCGGCCGTGCATGGACCAATCGGCCACATCGAGCTGAACCGTGCCAGCAAGCTCAATGCGTTGACCCTGGAAATGCTCACCGAGCTGGGCCGGGTGCTGCGTGCGTGGGCCGTGGACCCGTCGATTTCGCTGGTGCTGCTCACCGGCCGCGGCGAACGCGCCTTCTGTGCCGGCGGAGATATCGCCGATTTCCATGCAGCAGTCACCACCGGACGCCATCAGGACTTCGTCGATCTGCTAGCGAGAGAATTCGAACTGGATTACCTGATCTCCACCTATCCCAAGCCCCTGATCACCTTGGCCCATGGCATCACCATGGGTGGGGGCATCGGCTTGGCCTCGCACGCACCGGTGCGCCTGGTGACCGCGAACGCCACCATGGGAATGCCCGAAGCGAAGATCGGCTACACCCCGGATGTGGGAGGCAGCCACCTGCTGGCCAGCGCGCCGGGCCACTTCGGCGAGTTCTTTGCGATGAGTGCACAGTCCTTCACCGGTGCCGATGCCGTACTTCTCGGTTTTGCCGATGCCGTTGTCACCGAGGACTTCGCCCAGAACATCCTCGATGAGCTCGATGAGTTCGCGGGGCTGAATGCCGGAGAGATCGCGGCTGCTATCGAGGTCATGCACGGTGCGCCCGAGTCCTTCGCCTTGGAACTGGACCGCGGCTGGATCGATCATGCTTTCAGTGCCGCCACCCCGCAGGAAGTCTTGGCACGCTTGAAGCAGATGGTCCATCCTTCGGCGCAGCGTGCCGCGCAGATGCTGGCAGCGAATTCCCCGACCAGCGTGGCCAGCGCGTTCTACAACGTGCGGGCTGCACGTGAGGAGCAGGACCTGCGTTCGGCCTTGGACCGCGAACTGCGCCTGGCTCGCTACCTGATGCACCGTGCCGATCTTGCCGAGGGCATCCGTGCCCAGGTCATCGACAAAGACCGCAACCCCACGTGGATTCCGTCTTCGCTGGAGGAAGTGGACCACGAGGCGTTGCGGTCTCTGGCTGCTGATTCTGAAGGCTAGCTGTCAGCTCCCGGCTTGCCTTCTGGCCGGGTGACATCTGCATGCACCGGGCGCACCTTGGCTGAATCCCTGGGCTCAATGCGCGGTGCGTTCACTGCGTCTGCTGGTTCTCGAACCACCGACGGGGTGATATCCACGCTCTTGGGTGCCGCGTAGTCCAGCGGTGCGTGCTCGCCGAAGTGGTCCGCGTCTGCTTCATTCCAGTCTTCCTTCCAGGAACCTGGAATATCCTCGAGCAGCTCGCCGGGACGCAACCACTGGAACAGCGAGGCGTAGGAGCGAGTGGACTGCAGGTTCACCCGGCGGCGCAGCATCCGGGTGTTCAGCTGCTCCGGGCTGGTCAGTCCCATCGATGCCATGATCTGCGCGCATTCGGTGACGGTCAAGCGATGGTAGTTGTAGACGCGGTGGCCCTTGTCCTCCACATCCAGGGCACGCATCAGGCGCTTGTTCTGCGTGGCTACGCCTACGGGGCAGTGGTTGGTGTGGCACTGCTGGGCCTGGATGCAGCCGGTGGCCATCATCATGGAACGCGCCGAGAAGGTGAAATCCGCTCCCTGGATCAGCCGCTTGATGATGTCGGAGCCGTTGGCGACCTTGCCTGCCGCGGCGAGGCGGATTTCGTCGCGCAGTCCGGCACCCACCAAGGTGTTGTGCACCAGCATCAAGCCTTCGGTCAGCGGGGCGCCAACATGGTCCTCGTATTCCAGCGGCGCAGCTCCGGTGCCGCCTTCAGCGCCATCAATGGTGATGAAGTCCACCAGGATGCCGGTTTCCAGCATGCCCTTGCACAGGGCCATGACGTCGGTGCGGGAACCAACGCAGAACTTGATGCCCACTGGCTTGCCACCGGAGAGGTCGCGAAGCTTCGCTACGAAGTGCATCAATTCGCGCGGGGTGGAGAATTCTGCGTGACTGGCCGGTGAAATGCAGTCCACGCCCATCGGGACATCGCGGGCCTCGGAGATTTCCGCGGTGACCTTGGCAGCCGGCAGCACGCCGCCGAGCCCGGGCTTGGCGCCCTGGGAGAGCTTGATGGTGATGCCCTTGACTTTTTCATGGTTCGCCTTGGCAGCGAAGGTTTCGGGGTTGAAGCGGCCCTGCTCGGTACGGCAGCCGAAGTAGCCTGAACCGATTTCCCAGAACAAGTCGGCCCCGTATTCCAGGTGGTACTTGGTCAGCCCGCCCTCACCGGTTTCATGGACGAATTCTCCCATCGCGGCGCCCTTGTTCATCGCCAGCACGGCGTTGGCAGAAAGCGAGCCGAAGCTCATCGAGGAGATATTCATCAGCGAAATCTCATAGGGCTGCGAGCACTGGCTGGACCCCACCCGTACGCGGTGCTGCGATGCTACCGGGGCTACCGGAGCTGCCGAATGCAGCAGGTATTCGTGGCCGACTTCATTGACATTCAGCTCCGTGCCGAAAGCCTTATGGCTATCGGCGCCCTTGGCCCGCGCGTAGATCAGAGAGCGGGTGTCGCGGTTGAAAGGACGGCCATCGGTATTGCGCTCAATGAAATACTGCTGGATCTCGGGGCGGATGAATTCGAAGAGGTAGCGGGCGTGCCCGACAATCGGGAAATTGCGCAGGATCGCATGCTTCTTTTGCAGCAGGTCCCTGATGCCCAGAAGCACCAGCAAACCGGTGAGCACGACGAGGATCCACCACACCCATTCCCCGGAGGTGCCGGCAAGGATTGCGGTCACCACGAAGCCAGTGAATAGGACAGCCAGGAACAGGAGAACCACTATTCGCATCATGATGCGAGCCTAGTACCTCCCCGCTGCCTTGTCAGTTCCATCCATTGGGCGGGGCGTGGATCAGCTTGGCAAAATCCGGTCCGCTTCGCGCACGGCCATGCGGGAGAACAAGGATTGCCCATCGGCCAATAGCGCTGGCGCCGCACCGCGTTCCAGCACCACTCCTTCATGGAGCACCAGCACGTTCTGCGCCCGGGCCAGGATCGATAGCCGGTGGCTGATCATCAGCACCGCCATCCCTTCACCGCGGCGGCGTTCCACTGCTTCCAGGACCAGCTGTTCGCTGCCTGCATCCAGGGCGCTAGTGGATTCATCGAGGATCAATACCGCGGGGTTGCGCAGCAGCGCCCGGGCCAGGGCCACGCGTTGGCGCTGGCCACCGGAAAGCCGGGCAAAGCGATCCCCCAACCGGGTCTGCAATCCGGCCTTCTGCTGGCGCAGCCAGGGGCCCATGCCCAGCTCGTCGAGGACCTGCTCCATCTCGGCGTCGCTGATCCCTTCCGCACCCAGCAAGAGGTTCTCGCGCAGCGTTCCATTGATCATCACCGCCTCTTGTGAGACCAGGATGATCCGGGTGCGCAGCTGCGCCAAGCTGGCGGCCTCCAGCGGCACATCGCCGAAGCTGGCGGTGCCGGCAGCTTCCACCGAGCGCACCAGGGCTGCCGCGACCGACGATTTGCCGGAGCCGCTTTCGCCCACCAATGCGAGCAGGGAGCCTGGTTCCAGCTCGAAATCCACGCCGCGAACTACCCGATGGCCCTCGAAGTCAACCGACAGATCCGCCACGCGCAAGGTGCCGGAAGCAGGAAGGGGAACCGGGTTGGCGGGTTCGGAAACCGGATGGCTGGTTATCGCGGTGGCGTACAGCCGGCGAGCGCTGGCCAGCGAATCCTGCAGGCCCAGGATGAACCCGTCTACCGCGCGCACCGCTTCATAGGAAGGGACCAGGGCACAGCACAGCACGATCAGCGTGCCGAACTGCCCGGCGGTTCTCAGCAGGACAAAGAGCGCGAGCAGGCTGCCCCAGACCACCAGCTGTGTCAGCGTGGCCCGTACCGCGCCCAGGGTTCCGGCCGATCGCGCCGCTTGCCGGCTTTCGTGCAGGCTTTCGCGCATCCGCGCCATGACGGGTTTGCCGGCATTGAATCCGTGAATCACGTCGATGCCGGCAAGCGTGTCGGCCAGCAGCTGGTTCTGGGTGCCGCGAGCACTGGCGGTGGCCCGCGCGGTACGGCGCAGGGCGCCGACGCCAATGGCCGGGATGGCCAGCCCGATCAGCACATAGCCGGCGAGCAGCACGAGGGCCGGTTGCATGCCGAATACCGCCCAGGTTCCCCAGGTTGCCAGGCCGCTGACTGCCACTGCCGCCACGGCCGGGGGCAGGGTGTGGGCGAAGAACACTTCGACCTTGTCGATGTCGCTGGTGGCCTTGGCGAGCATGCCGCCGGAATTCTTGCTGTCCGCGGCGAAGGGCGCTTGGCGTTCAAATGCCTGGTACATGCGGTTGCGCAGCCGCGCCAGGGACAGGAAGGCCACCCGGTGCCCTACATACTGCTCCAGGTAGCGCACCGCTCCCTTGACCAGCCCCGGCAGGATGACCACAGCGATCAGCGGTCCCCAGCCAAGGACCATAGGCAGCTGCTCACCGCCCAGGTGCAGGGCCTTGGCCAGGCCGAACCCGGCCACGGCGTAGATACCCAGCGAAGCCAGGCGAGTGGCGCAGGCCAGCACGCAGGCCAGCAGCAGCGGCGGGAGCAGGTCCTTGGTGCTGCCAATCAGCCAGGCGACGGTTTTGATAGTGGAGATTTTCTGCGTGCGCATTAGTTCCCCTCCCCCAGCTGGCTCCGGCCACTGGCATGCAGCGCATCAGCGCGTTGGCGGAATCCGTCCATGGCTTCCTTGAGATAGCCGTCGGCGGCCAGCAGCTCGTCACGGCGTCCGGCCTGGATGAGCTGTCCGTGGTCCATGACCAGAACATAGTCGTAGTCGGCCAGCAACCCCAGCCGGTGGGTGACGGTGATGACCGTGGTGCTGCGGTCCAAGGAGCGCAGGGTTCCCAGCACGTCCGCCTCGGTCTGGACGTCCAAGGCGCTGGTGGGCTCATCGAGCAGCAGCACGGGACGCTGCGCCAGCAGGGCGCGGGCCAGCGACAGGCGCTGGGCCTGGCCGCCAGAAAGCCGTGCCCCTGACTCGCCCAGGCGTTGCGCCAATCCCCCGGGTTGCGCCTCGAACCACGCTCCCATGCCGACCTGGCGCAGCGCCAGGAGCAGTTCGCCGTCGGCAGCCCGGGGCGCACCGAGCAGGAGGTTTTCGCGCAGGCTCATGCCGAAGAGCGTGGCGTGCTGTTCCACTACGGCGGTATTGGCCTTCAAGGTTGCCGGGCCCATGGCTTGCCGGGCATCGCGGATGGTGCCGGAGGAAGCTTCGAGCTGGCCCTGGAGCACGCGCAGCAGCGTCGTCTTGCCGCTGCCCGAGGGGCCGATGATGGCAGTACGCGAACCGGCCGGGAAATGCCAGGAAATTTTGTCCAGCGCGTGGTGCCCGCTGTCGTAGCTGGCGCTGACTTCTTCCAGGATCAGATCACGGTGGCGCAGGTCCACGGGCAGCGGATTGGCCATGGAACGGTGCATGGGGATGTCGGCGACTTCGGCCAGTTTCTTCTCGGCGGCCTTGCCGGTCATCCCGATGTAGAAGAAGCTGCCGACGTAGTTGACCGGGGCGAGCATCAGGAAGCTCAGGATCACCAGTGACAGGGCAGAACCCGGGGTGATGGCCCCGGAGCTGGCGCGCCACCAGGCCAGCAGGGCGGCACTGGCGAGCAGCAGCACGGCGAAGCTGGAATCGATGACCAGCAAGATCAACTGGTTGCGGGCCAGCAGTTTCATCACTTGCTGGCGTACGCGTTCGGTGGCCTGCTCGATGCGCGATCCCATCCACCGGCTGCCGCCGTTGAGCTTGAGCATGCCCAGCGAGCGCAGTGCGTCCAGGAAGGTCGCCGAGAGGATGCCCTGGGCTCGGCGGTACTCTCCGTTCGAGGAGCCGAAGCGCCGCTGGAAGCCCAGGACGATGACCGGGACCAGCGCGGTGGGAACCAGCAGTACCAGTGCGCTGAGCGGGTCGATGGCAAAGGCGATGAAGCACAGGATCAATACCGGGGTGGCTACCGCGGAGATTGCCGGCCCGATGAAGCTGGAACGGTATTTCACGGACCGCTCCACCGAGTCCATCGCCGCATGCAGCAGCTCCCCATCGCCGGAGGCGCGCACCGCCAGCGGGCCGATGGACAGATAGTGCTTGAGCAGCTTCATGCGGTGGTACTCGGTCAGGTCGAGGCTGTTGCGCGAGATCACGACCGGGATCAAGAAGGTGGCAACCGCCATGATCAGCAGTTCGCCGAAGGCGCTGGCATACCATTGGGTGCCCAGCGGGCGATGGGCCATGAGTTCATCCAGGCCTTGGCCCACGACGATCACCAAGC
Organism: Glutamicibacter sp. NPDC087583; assembly: GCF_044743685.1. NCBI lineage: Bacteria > Bacillati > Actinomycetota > Actinomycetes > Micrococcales > Micrococcaceae > Glutamicibacter > Glutamicibacter sp. NPDC087583. The sequence goes on from NZ_JBIUWY010000009.1 coordinate 26,399, forward strand.
CGGCGGTTCCGGCCGCGGCACTGAGGCTCAGTGCCACCACGATGGCTGTTGCAGCCGAAAATATTCCAAAGACCCTACGCACCCTCCTATCCTAGGGCAGAGCACACCGGCAGTTCCGCGCCGTGGGGCTTGCCGGCCAGGCTGGGCCGTGAAGCGTCATACATTGCCCGTGATGCGCGTTGTGCGCGAAACTGGAGTGCATGAGCACCCCGGAGCTGAAACAACGTCCGCATTCTGTCACCTTGCGATTCCTCGCGGCACCAACCGACGTCGATGTCACCGGGATTGTTCCTGCGGGCACCGTTCTGGAGTGGGTCGACAAGGCCGCCTACGCCGCGGCGGTGGGATGGTCCTCCAGCTATTGCGTCACCGCCTATGTAGGAAATATCCACTTCGAAGACCCGATCCACTCCGGGGATCTGGTGGAAGTGACCGCTTCAGTGGTGTACACCGGAACCAGCTCCATGCACATCCATACCGAGGTGTCCTTCAGCGATCCGCGCGAATTGCGGCCGGTGAAGTCCAGCAGCTGCCTGGTGATCTTCGTAGCCGTCGGCGAGAATGGGAAGCCGACCCCGGTTCCGGCGTTCACCCCGGGTACGGCCCGGGAAATCGCCATGCGCGAGAATGCGCTGGCGCGCATTGAGATCCGCGAGCAGATCGTCGCGTCCATGAACGATCAGGTATACACCGATGAGGGAACCGCCGAACGCGTGACGCTGCGCTTCCTGGCGGCGCCCACCGATGTGAACTGGGGCGGCAAGGTCCACGGCGGCATCGTGATGAAGTGGATTGACGATGCCGCTGAGCTGTGCGCGGCCCGCTACTGCCAGCAGGAAACCGTTGCAGTGTTCTCCGGCGGCGTGCGTTTCTACCGCCCGCTGCTGATCGGCCACCTGGTGGAGGTGGAGGCGCGCCTGGTCTACACCGGGAACAAGGGAATGCACGTTGCGGTGCATGTGCGCTCTGGCGATCCGAAGACCCGGGAAATGCAGTTGACGACCTACTGCCTGACCGTGATGGTGACCCGCGATGAAACCGGCACCGCTGTTCCGGTCAAGCCCTGGGTGCCCGTCACCGGGGAGGACAAGCGGCTGTGGAATCACGCCCGCGACTTGTTGGCCATCCGCGCCAACGCGCCTGGCGGTTACACCCCGATCCATATGGCCAAGGAGAACGCGAAGTGAGTGCAGCAAAGCCCTTCGTCAAAGTGTGCGGCTTGTCCACGGCCCAGGACGTGCAAGCCGCTGCGGCCCATGGTGCTGATGCCATCGGGTTCGTGCTCACGCCCAGTGCCCGGGAAATTTCCGCGCAGCGCGCCGCCGCATTGGTGAAGGCGGTTCCCGCAGGCATTGCCACCGTGGCGGTATTCCGCGGCGAAGAGATCCAGACGGTGCTTCAGCTTGCGGCGCAAGCCGGCGTGAGTTGGGTGCAGCTGCACGGGCAGCGCACGGCAACGGATGTGAGCACCGCCCATGAGGCCGGGTTCAAGGTCATCCGCGCGGTGCGGCGCGATGACCCGGAGGAGCAGTTTGCCGATTGGGGCGAAGATCTGCTGCTCATTGACGCCTCGGTCCCCGGCAGCGGCGAAAGCTGGGATTATGCGGCAGTGAAGGATCTGGCCGCTGGTCGGCGCTGGCTGGTGGCCGGCGGACTGTCCCCGCAGAATGTCGCTGATGCCTTGGCTGCGTCCAGCGCTTTCGGCGCCGATGTCTCCTCCGGCGTCGAATCATCGCGCGGAGTCAAGGATCCCGAACTGATCGCCATGTTCATTGATGCGGCCAAGGCTTCGCCGAATCCCGCACATTGAGTCCCCCCCCCGGCACGGTCCAGCAGGAATTGCGCGAGTGAATTGATTCAGCGGATCCAATTGTGCGGGGCCGGCTTGCGGGTGCTGGGCAGCGCTCCGTCCTGGCGCCACTGGTGCAGCCACTCGGGCAGCACCATGTCTGCTGGCAGTTCCAAGCCGACTGCTGCCAGGATTTCCTCGTTGGAAACCGCACCCTTTGTCGAGGTCATCCGGGTGGCGACATAGGCGCGAGCGTAGATTTCGCCCTTCACGACGATGCGCTGCTCGAAGAAGATGCACTTGTCGTCCATGCCGATCAGCCGGGTTTCCTGGGAGAACTTGGTTCCCAGGCGCACCGACTTGCGGAAGGTGATGGTCTCGGTCTGCACGACCGGAACCCATTTATTCCTGGACATGATGTCCCAGACACCGGAACGGAACATCAAGTCGAAGCGTCCGAGATCGAAGATCGAGAAGTACATGCCGTTGTTGATGTGGCCGGCAAAGTCGATATCGGTCAGCGTGGCACGCATGCCCACTGAGCTGGTGTCGAACATGGACAGCTTGGAAGCCTTCTTGCTGTTCAGGTAAACCATGAGGATTCGGAAAATCATGTGCATACCATCACATTACTGCCTAGTAACCTTTCTGCCTAGCGCATTTCCTCCCGGGTCAACGCCAGGGATAAGCCTCCAGGCTCATGCCCGGAAAACCGCAGACCGGTAAAGTCGTTTCCAATGCCTGGCCAACGAGATGATCAAGGAACACCATGTACCGACTCCCCGAGCTAGTACACCGGAGGCTCCCGACGCTGCCTCCGGTGGATTGGGAACGTCCGTCTCCGGATAAGAAGAGCTTGCGCCGCGACATTATCGTCGCTTCGGGCTTCCTCCTGCTGGCGCTGGCCATGCACGAACTGCTGCTCTCCCTGACCGAGCAAGAGAACGCGCCCGATCCTCTTCTCGCCTATCTCGTGCTTGTGTCCCTGATCGTGCCGCTGATGTTCCGCCGGCGCTGGCCCATAACCATGATGCTCATCGGTTCGGCTGCGTTCGTGGGCGCCGGAAGCGAAAATACCTACCAAGTCGGCATGGAGCTCTGCGCGCAGCTGGCCTATTTCATCGGCATCTACACCGCGGTCACGTGGTCGAAGAACCGCCGGGGACTGTGGATAGCGATGAGCGTGGTGCTGCTGTTCATGGCTACCTGGGTGATCGTCACCTTCTTCACCTCCGACTTGCTCACGGCCACCGGAACTTCCATGGTCGAGGATCCAGCAGGCGTGCTGCCGACGTCAACGGCCTTCATCTTCTACAACCTGCTGATGAACCTGCTGTACTTCGGCGGCGCGATCTTCCTGGGCATGGTCAGCTGGACCAATGCCTACGCCAGCCAAATAGTGGAAACCCAGGCCCAGCGCATTGCCGACCAGTCCCAGCAGCTGGCAGACCGTGCGGTCAACGAGGAACGGCTGCGCATCGCCCGCGAGCTGCACGATGTCATTGCCCACCACATCGCCTCGGTGGGAATCCAGGCTTCGGCCGCCCGCATGGTGCATGAGCGCGATCCCCAGCAGTCCATCGAACTGATGCGCGGCATCGAGTCCTCGGCACGCAGTGCAGTCAGCGAAACGCGGGCACTGCTGGGCGTATTGCGCGAACACGGCGGACCGGAGGATTCGCCGAACAGCGCTGAGGGGGCACGGAACCCCGAACCCTCCATGGCGCAGCTCGATGAGCTGATCGCAGCCAATGAACGCCAGGGACTGAGCATCCAGATCTCCCGCGATGAACACCAGCCCGGCTTCATTTCCACCCTGCCGGCAGGCCTGTCGCTCGCGCTCTACCGCATCAGCGGCGAAGCCTTGGCCAATGTCCGTGCGCATTCCACGGCCCGCACAGCTACCTTGTCGCTGCGTTCGGGAACCGATGCCGATGGCGCATGGATAGAAGTCGAGGTCACCGACAGCGGCCGTCCCCGGCCGGATTCCGCCGGTGGCGGCTACGGCCTGCGTGGCATTCGCGAACGCGCCAAGCTGCATCACGGGCTGGTGGAAATCGGCCCGCGCATTCCGCACGGCTGGCGTACCCGGGCCCGGTTGCGCGTGGTTTCCGACGCGGCAACTAGACTGGCAACATGAGCAAAATTACCGTGGTGATCTGCGATGACCAGTCGCTGATCCTCTCGTCGCTGAAACTGATCTTGCAAACCGATCCGCAGATCCAGGTCATCGGCACGGCAGGCAACGGCCAAGCGGGCCTGGAAATGGTTCGCGAGCTGAACCCCACGGTGGCGCTGATGGATATCCAAATGCCGCAGATGGACGGCATCGAAGCCACGAAGCTCATCGCCAGCACCACCCAGACCAAGGTCATTGTGCTGACCACCTTCAACCGCGACGACTACCTCTTCGAGGCCATGGATGCCGGGGCCAGCGGGTTCCTGCTCAAGAATGCAGAGCCTGAAATGCTGGTGGCCGCCGTGCACCAGGTGGCCGCCGGCCACGGGCTGCTCTCCCCCGAAGTCACGCTCAAGCTCATCCAGCGTGGCACCGGCGCGGTCCCTGCCGCGGATTCGGCAGCGGCAACTACCGAGGCCCAGCAGCTGGAAAAACTCACCGAACGCGAACGCCAGGTACTCTGCGAACTGGCCCAGGGCAAGAACAACCAGGAAATCGCCGCAGTGCTCTCCCTCTCGGAAGCCACGGTGAAAACCCACCTGTCGAACCTGTTGGCGAAGCTGCACCTGCGCGACCGGGTGCAGGGCGTGCTATTCGCCCACCGCGCCGGACTCATCCAATAGTTTCATTCTCCAGACGGAGCGCAAATGCTGCTTAGTTTCCTAAGCTGATGAGTAGAAACAATACTTGGCAGAGGAAAACATGCTTGAGCTAAACCATGTGTCACGGTCATTTGCACAGAATTTGGTGCTCGATGACATCAGCTTCACCGTACCTGGCGGCGCGCTCACCGGATTCGTCGGTGCCAACGGTGCCGGCAAGACCACCACCATGCGCATCATCATGGGATTGCTCAGCGCCGATTCCGGTTCTGTTTCGCTCAACGGCCAACCGCTCGATGGAGCCACCCGCCCCAACTTCGGCTACATGCCCGAGGAACGCGGCCTGTATCCCAAGCAGCCGGTCATTGACCAGCTGGTCTACCTCGGACAGCTCCATGGCCTGTCCCGCTCCGGAGCACGCAAACGGGCCATGGAACTGCTGGCCCGTTTTGGTTTGGCTGACCGCGCCAAGTCGAAACTCGAATCCCTGTCCCTGGGCAACCAGCAACGCGTGCAAGTCACCGCAGCACTGCTGCACGAACCCGACGTGCTCATCCTCGACGAACCTTTCAGCGGACTTGACCCGATCGCGGTGGACGCAATGAGCTCCATCCTGCGCGACTATGCAGCGCGTGGCGTACCGGTGCTCTTCTCTTCGCATCAGCTGGATCTGCTCGATGTGCTGGTGGACCATCTGGTGATCATCCAGGACGGCAGGATCCTGGCCAATTCATCGGCAGCCGGGCTCCGTGCGACGCAGGCATCCCGGCACCGGTTGTCCCTGGGCTCCGACACGGGCTGGCTGCGCAATGAACCGGGGGTCACCGTTATCGATATTTCAGGCCATGACGCATTGGTGAATTTCGATTCCGAAGCCGATGCCCAACGCGTGCTCGCCACCGCCATGAGCCGCGGGCCCGTCGCAGAGTTCGCAATCCATCGCCCTTCGCTGGCCGACATCTACCGGGAGATCATCAAGTGAACACCACCACGGCTCCATGGCTCATTGTCGCCTTGCGCGAAGTCGAAACCAAGCTGCGCGACAAAGCTTTCATCATCAGCACCATCGTGACCTTGCTGTTCATCATCGGATCGGTCGCCGTTACCGGATTCCTCGCCAATCGCACGTCGAATTTCGCCGTGGCTGCCACCGACGATGCCAGTTTCCGGGTGCTGGAGCAGGTGATCCAGGATCGCCCCGAAGACGTGGAATTGAGCATTTCCAGGCTCGCTCCTGAACAGGCGGAGCAACAGCTATCCGCTGAGCGGCTGAACGCGACCTTGTCCGGTTCGGCCGATGCGCAGGAATTCACGCTGACCGGTTTCAACGCGGTCGACCAAGAGCTCAGTTCTCTGGTCCGCGAAGCAATGAAAACCGTGAAGACCGATCAGCTGCTGGCCGAGGCCGGACTGGAATCAGCTAGCCTGCCCGATAACGAGGACCTCATTCTCGATCAGCTCCATGGCGATTCCGAACGGGCCGCGATGGCCAGTGCCATGGCGCTGGTCTTCTCATTCCTCTTCTACATGGCCGCATTCCTCTTCGGCATGCCCATCGCCAACTCGGTCATCGAGGAGAAGCAGAACCGCGTGGTCGAGATCCTGGCCAGCACCATCCGGCTGCGCCAGCTGCTGGCAGGAAAAATCATCGGGAATGTCGTTCTCGCAATGATCCAGCTCCTGGCCTTCCTCAGCATTGGCTTGCTGGCTGCCTACATTTCCCCGATCCAGATCCCGTTCCTCGGAGTTGTCACCCAGGTGGCCGGGTGGTTCGTGGTGTTCTTCTTCGGCGGTTTCCTGCTTCTGGCCGGGATCTGGGCAGCGTTGGGCTCCTTGGCTACCCGTACCGAGGATCTGCAGCAATCCAGCGGGCCCGTGGTGGGCCTCCTGATGGCGGTGCTGTTTATCGGGTTGTATGCCAAGGGCAGCTTCCTGGTGGTCGCTTCGTACATTCCTATCGTCTCCTCGGCGGCAATGCCTAGCCGCCTGCTCTCCGGCGAGGTAGCTTTCTGGGAGCCGATTCTTTCGCTGGCAATTCTCCTGGCTGCCTGCTGGCTCGTGCTGCTGTTTGCCGAGAAGATCTACGGCAGGGCAGTGATGCACACCGGTGGCGCGTTGACCTTGCGCAAGGCACTGAAGCTCGAGGTCTGAGCCTGCAAGAATAGGCGGGGTCCAGTCCATTCTGGACTGGTCCCCGCATATTCCCTGATGTTAACCGGTCGGTGTTCCTGCCAGTGCTGGGTATGGATTACCACTGGTAAACTGGATGACTCGTTCCATAGCGAGCGCAGCCTGGAATACGGTCCTTTCATCCCATGGCTGACCGACAATCTGCAGTCCAATCGGAACGTTGGCCTCACCCACACCGCACGGAAGATTCATCACCGGTCGATGATTGGCGATGTTGAAAGGACTGGTCATATGGCCCTCCCAATAGTGCTTAAGCTTCCGTCCTGCCACGCTGATCCCGTCCAGGTAGTCTCCGTCGGCCTGCAGCCAATCGACTGCGTTCGTCGGGCAAAGCAAGACATCCACGCCTGACATAGCCGTGTTCAATTGCTGATTGAACAGTGCGTCCAAGCGAAGGGAATCGACCAATGACACTGATTCCGCCTGAGCCAGCGCATCGGCAATGAATTGATCGGTATAAGCAGCTCTCGGATTTTTAGAGTTCCCGATGATCTGGGTCATCGCCGGGGCAAGAATTTGTCCGAAATGGGCGAAGCTTGTTTCCCTGACCTGGTCTGTTGTCCAGGGCAGGTCGACTTCCACAATATTCGCGCCCAGATCCCGCAGCCGCTGGATCGTCGAGGCGAACGCTGCGGCAACCATTTGGCTTACGGGGTAATTGCCCAGCTCCAGGGAGACCCCGATCTTCAAGTCGGCGAGAGACGCTTCTTCAAATTCTTGGCTGGGATTTGTCGATCCCCAAGAGTTCGAATCAGCCGGGTGCGTACCGCTGATGATTGATGACATAAGCAGAACATCCGCGACGGTTCGTCCCATCGGCCCATCGCCGCGGTAACGATCAGCGGCCAATTCCCCAGCCCCGGGGATCCTTCCGTATGGGGCCTTGTACCCAACGGTTCCGGTGAAGGCAGCCGGAATTCGAGTTGATCCTGCAATGTCCGAGGCGGTAGCCAACGTGGTAAATCCGGCTGCCAACGCTGCACCCGATCCCCCGGAGGATCCGCCCGGTGACATTTGGGGGTTCCAAGGGTTGCGGGTAACTCCCCAGATAGGAGAGTGCGTTACAGTGGCGCAGCTGAACTCAGGACTCGTCGCTCGGCCGTGGATAATGGCTCCGGCAGTTCGGAGCCGTTCGATGATCGGATGGTCGACCTCGGCAACAGACTGTTTCTGCGAGAGCAGTCCCATCGAAAGGCTGTGCCCGGCTAGCCCGTGTTTTTCCTTCGCGACGACACTGATGCCTAACAATGCCGGCAACTGTTGCACTTCATTTGCGCGACGGGCTTTGGCGTACGCCTCCGTGTTTCTGGCAGCTTCAGCATATGCGTCGGTTTCCATCGTCTCGGTCAGCGCGTTGATTCTTTCGACCCCACGGTCCCTGTCGGCATTGATCAATTCAAACTGGGCTTCAAGGACCTCTGCAGGAGAGATTTCTCCACTGCGGAAAGCTGATAACTGCTCTGTTGCGCTGAGGAAAGCTAGATCATCCATCATGCGGAAATCCCATGGATTGCTTTGCTCTCGTTGCCAGCCAACGCTGCATTCTCATCTAGGGCGCCAAAGATCATTTCCCAGCCAATCTCAGTGAGGACTTCCAACCCGTGGATCATGTCCTCGTCAGTAGAGAATTCTCGTTCGCAATGGCTGACGCCGTCGATTGAGGGAATGAAGAGCATGACCGTCGGCACCATTCGGTTCATCGCTACCGAGTCATGCCCAGCCATCGTGCGTATACGACGAACGCTCTTGCCCAGATTGGCGGTTATTTTCTCGATTAATTCAAGGCCAGACTCCGGATAGTACTGAATCTCGCGCACGTCGAAATCATTGACGTTGATCCGAATGTCGTGTTCACGGGCAATCTCCGCAATTTGCCCAATTAGAATTTGTCGCGCTCGCAATACGTCCGTTTTCATCTCGGCGCGAAGGTCAGCAACCAAGTGCACCCGACGAGCTACGACAATCGGAGAATTCGGTTCCAACGTCATTTGCCCGACCGACGACACGATGCTGCCCTCAGCAAAGTGTCCCACGACGTCGTGGACTTTCAGTATCACCTTGCTCGCAGCGACAAGTGCGTCATGACGATCGGCCATGGCCGTTGCACCGGTATGGGATTGTTCCCCAAGCACTTCGACGTCCAGCTTCTGCGTGTGCCAGGAAAAATCGACAGCTCCGATGTTGATCGACTCTCGTTCCAGGATGCGTCCCTGTTCGATGTGGATCTCCGCGTAGCCTGCCACTTCAGGACGTTGATCGTGGCCGAGGTATCCAATAGATTCCAGGGCTTCTGCGACGCTGATCCCCGCCAAATCCCGGGTTTGCAGCATCTGTTGTTCGTCCATGGAGCCCTCGAACACAGAAGAGCCCATGATGGACGGGGCGAACCGGCCGCCTTCTTCATTGAACCAATTGGCTACCCCTATGTTGAAGGCCGGCTGCTGTAATTCCGCTTTCAACCTTGACTCAATGGCTTTGGCAGCATGCAGGCCTGCGAGGACACCGTAGGCACCATCGAAGCGTCCACCCAGTGGTTGCGAATCCATATGCGATCCCAGCAGTATGTAGGGGGCCCCTGGCGTAAGTTCGATCAATGCAAACATGTTGCCGATAGTGTCGACGCGAAGTTCCCAGCCGTGGTTCCTGGTGAATCGCGCGAACCAATCTCGACTGAGTTTGTCCTCGGGTGTGGCTGCTTGCCGGTCGACACCGTTTTTATCCGTTGCGCCGAATTCGGCAACGTGGTGGAAGTCAACGAGAAATTCGTTGTGCATGGTGAATTCCTTTCTGTGAAGTTAGAGTACGGCGCTTTTACTGGCCGGTGGCTGGCGAAGACTTGGCATATAGCGGATGGGTTTCCGGCACTGGGGTGAAGACCAGCAGACACAGCACGATAAGTGCGGCTGTGGCCATGTACACGCCTGGGATCATCGCAATACCGGTGCCCGAGACCAGCCACGTCCCGACGAATGGAGCAGTGCCGCCAAAGATTGCGTAGGCAACGTTGTAGCTGATGGCTGAGGAAGTGTACCGAGTTCTGGTGGTGAATATTTCCACGAAGAAGGTGTAGCAACCGCCGCCATAAATACACATGGGAACCACGAAGAGCAGTTGCCCTATGATTGCCAAGGCGAGTGAACCGCTGGTTACCAGCATGAAGCATGGAATGCTGAGTATCATCAGCGCTGCGGAACCTGCGATGAGCATCGGCTTGCGTCCGAAGCGGTCGCTGAACCGTCCGCCAATAGGAAGCAGGATCGCGTAGCTGGCCATGGCTACGGCATTTGCCACTAGCGACATTTCCAGGCTCAGGTTTCCGGTTACCTGGACATAGGAAACGAAGTATCCGGAGAGGAAGTAGAACCCCATGGCTGTCAGCGCCATGACGAAGATGACCTGAAGCATCCGGAGCTTGTTCTCTGCGAACGTCTGGCGCAAAGGGCTGTACTCCTTGTGCTCGTTTTTCTTGAGCACCTGCTGGAATGCTTCCGACTCTTCGGTCTTGGAGCGAATCCAAAGGCCGAAGAGTGCGAGCGGGAGGGCGAGCAGGAATGGTATACGCCAGCCATAGGATGCAAAATCTTCGGAGTCCATCGTCGTGGACAGCACCAGGATCAGGGTTCCACCTATCACCGACGGCAATGCTGTAGCTGCCAGAGTGATGTTCAGCCAGAAGCCTCGTCTATCAATTGGCGCATGTTCGAAGACGAAGGCAGGTGCACCGACAGATTCGCCGCCGGCCGAGAATCCCTGGACGAGTCGGCACAACACCAGAAGTGCTGGAGCCAGAGCTCCAATTTGCGCGAAGGTCGGCAACAGTCCGATAGCGAATGTTGCCAGTCCGATAGTCATCAAGGTGATGAACAAGACCTTACGGCGACCGAGTTTGTCTCCCAGCACGCCGAAGAACATTCCGCCAAGCGGCCGGACGAAGAAGGCGACACCGAACGTCGCGAACGTCGCGAGCAGGCCTGCCAGCGGGCTGTCTGATGGGAAGAAGAGTGCGGACAGCGTGACTGCCGATAACCCGTAGAGCGTGAAGTCGTAGAATTCGATGAACTGTCCGATGCTGCCACCGGCCAGCACGCGACGCTTCTGTTTCATGTCGGATTTCGTCGTCGACGGCACCGCGCCGGCATCAATGCTATTCAGGGTCACGAGTCTGCCTTCTTTCGGGCTAAGCTCCGCCGAATTCTCAGGAAGCTGCTGTGGAAGGAGCGGACGAGCAGTCCGGCCTCTTAGTACTCAACGATCTGTGATCCACGTCATGTCGTCCAACGCAAAAGTTTTATTGGCGTGATCGCTAAAAGCGATCAGAAGTTACCCGTCGTTCAGGATCTCGCCCGCAAGGTCTGCGAACGCCCGTGCTTTCCGCGTCATCTGCATCTCCTTCGGATAGGCGACCACAATTGAAATGGGAATGACCGGATCACTGATTTGCAGGGGCACTACGGCTTTGCCGGTGTAGGTCAGGTCATGCGACAAACGCCGGTTCAGAACCGAATATCCCAACCCCATGGCCACGTAGGAACGGACGGTCTCGTATCCTGAAACCCAATGGGCCACATTGGGTTGGAGTCCCAACGAGGAGAAGAGCTTGAGAAAGTACTCTCTTGAATGTTCTTGATCGAGCAGAACTAGCGGCTCGTCAACGAGGTCCTCTAGCGATACAGTTCCGTTGCCTTGCGCCAGCGGATGTTCTTGGGCCACGATGACGTGCGCACCTAACCGGTCTACCTGCTCCATCGAGAATTCTGCTCCGACGCCGAGGTCATACATGAGCGCTATTTCGCATTCGCCCTTGCGCAAGGCATCTAGAACTTGTTGTTGCTCGCCTTCGATAAATTGCAATTCGATACCGGGGAATGCGGATTTGAATGCTGCGAACAACCTCGGTGCAACGAAGGGTGCCAACGGCGCGAAAATTCCGACGCGCAGTCTTCCGCTAAGTTCATGGCTCGCTCCGCTCAATGACGAGTGCAAGATCTCCGCATTTTCCAAAAGGTTCCGGGCACCTGCCACAAGTCGCTTCCCGTCCTCGGACAGGTTCAACGCACGGTTTGGTAACCGCAGGAACAGCTGCACGCCTAAATCGCGTTCCAAATGGTTGATCGCGGCAGACAATGTCGATTGCGAGACATTCAAGGACGCTGCTGCGGCACGCATGTTTTCGAACCGCGCAACTTCAATGAAATACCGCAACTGGATCAGAGTGAATGAACGCGCCATGCAAGTCATCCTAGCCCTGTATTGGCCTACTAATCGGTACTCCATTAGGGTGAAACCAAGTCGATGCACAGCCAGCTTCATTAGACTTGGCTAAGTGAGCGAAGAAAAACCACTGTTGCATCTGCCGGCCCGCCTGATCATTGTTTGGCTGGTGCTGATCGCCGGCATCACCGGATCCACGCTGCTGTCCACCGCCGACTATGTCACCGGCGGCAGCCTGCTCTCCCTGATCGCGTTATGGGTGATCAGGCTCGTGGCCATCGGCAGCTTCTGGTTGCTCGAAGCGCGCAAGGACACCAAGGTCTTCGCGATGCTGCTGGTCCTGCTGTCGCTGGTCCTGGACATCTTGCTGAAGCTGCCGGTACTGGACACCGTGGAATATGGCGATTGGTTCCTGGTCTCCGCGCTGGATCTGCAAGGAATGTACACCGGCTACTTCACCGTCTGGGGCCTGCTCCTGCCGGTGCTTTCGCTAGTTGGCTGGTTCGTCCTGCGTCCCCGCAAGCTCGCTGGCTGGATCGTCGGCCTGCTCTCCGCGGTGGGCCTGGGATTTGCGGCCCTGTCCGTGGCTGGTTCGGCCAGCGGATCCGTACTCGCCTTTACCCTGGTGACCTTGGCGCGCTACATTCTTCCGGCGATCCTCTCCGCCACCGCGGATCTTCTGGTCGCCAAGTACAAGGTACGCAAGAAGTAAAGAGCATCCGGCATAAAGCAGTGGCCAGCATCCAAATAAATGGATGCTGGCCACTGCTTTATGCGCTTGCCTGCTAGATCAGCGAATCACTGAGGTGATTCGGGGTGCCGAAGCGGTGAGCGGTGATGGATACGGCCTGCTCATGCAGGAACGGAAGCATCTCCACCCGTCCGGCAGCGGTCACCGGCGATGCGTAGATGGCCACATCCGGCTTGCCGTTGGCTGCCTCGGCGACAGCCTTCATCGAGCCGCCGATCAGGCGGATGCGGGCAGCGGACTCCGGACCGGTCTTCGCAGCCAGCTTCGCAGCACGGGCGGCGAATGCCGCAGCGTCTTCGCGCACCACGGTGACCGAGTTCTCGGCCAACAGGTTGCGCACGCCCAAGGGCAGCTGCACGTCAGCGGAGAAGATCACGCGGGAACCTGCGGTGACGCCGGCGGCAATGACGCGCAGCGCCTCGGCCAGTCCGTGGCCGCTGGTGGCTTCTTCGAAGCGCACCGTCACGTCAACGGCGCGGTACCGGAAGATGTTGCGTTCGGCGACCAGACCCGAGCGGTCCTTGGCCTGGTTGAACTCGTTGTTCCACCACAGCTTGTCGCTGGCCAGTGCCGAGCCCAGCCACTGCGCCTGCTCCGAATCCAGTTCTGCGGTGATCAGCAGGCGCTCGTCGAATGCCGAGAGCGCTGCGCCCTGCGTGGCTGGGGCATCCACCCAGGAGCCCATGCCGATCAGGTAGTTCGGACCGCCGGCCTTGGTGCCTGCGCCGATGGCCGACTTCTTCCAGCCGCCAAATGGCTGGCGCTGCACGATGGCACCGGTGATGCCGCGGTTGGCGTAGATGTTGCCCGCCTGGATGTTCTCCAGCCAGTAGCCCATCTCTGCCGAATCCAGCGAATGCAGGCCCGAGGTCAGGCCGTAGTCCACCTCGTTGACGATCTCCACGGCTTCTTCCAGGGTCTTGGCGGTCATCACGCCGAGAATCGGGCCGAAGTATTCGGTCTTGTGGTATTCGCTGCCGCGGGCCACATCGTAGCGCACGCCCGGCGAGTAGAGCTTGCCCGAGTCATCGAGCTGCTTCGGCTCGATGGCCCAACGCTCGCCGGCGCCCAGGGTGGTCAGGCCGCGCTTGAGCTTTTCGCCCGGCTCGCCGATCAATGGACCCATCTGGGATTCGGGGTTCCACGGGTAGCCGACCTTCAGCGACTTCACCGCATCGATCAGCTGGTTGTTGAAGCGGCGGGATTCAGCCACCGAGCCCACCAGCACCACCAGCGAGGCTGCCGAGCACTTCTGGCCGGCGTGGCCGAAGGCCGACTGCACGACGTCGCGCGCAGCCAGATCCAGGTCGGCGTTCGGGGTGACGATGATGGCATTCTTGCCGGAGGTCTCGGCCAGCAGCGGCAGGTCCTTGCGGAAGGAGCGGAACAGTTCCGCGGTCTCGTAGCCGCCGGTGAGGATCAGGCGGTCCACGCGCTCATCGGAGACCAGCTGCTGGCCCAGGGAGCGATCGCCCACGAAGACCAGCTGCAGCACGTCCTTGGGCACGCCGGCATCCCACAGGCACTGCACCATGACAGCGCCCACGCGGGCGGCCTGGCTGGCAGGCTTGATGATCACTGAGGAACCGGCGGCCAGCGCCGAGAGGGTGGAACCGGCTGGGATCGCCATCGGGAAGTTCCATGGCGGGGTGACCACGGTCAGCTTCGACGGGACGAACTTCGCGCCATCCACGGCATCCAGTTCGCGGCCCAGTTCCGCGTAGTAGTGCGCGAAGTCGATGGCCTCGGAAATTTCTACATCGCCCTGGTCAATGGTCTTGCCGCATTCGGAGCCCAGGACTTCGAGCAAGGTGGCGCGGCGCTCCTCGAAGAGCAGGCCGGCACGGTGCAGGATCTGCGCGCGCTGGGCCGAGCCCAGCTGCTGCCAGCCGGCGGCGGCATCCACGCCCATGGCGATGGACTCGTCGAGTTCGCCGGCGCTGTTCAGGGTGTTGTTCTTGACCAGTTCCTTGCCCAGCGGCGATTCCTGCATCTTGGCCAGGATCTCGCGTCCCCAGGCACGGTTCTGGTTCAGGTCCGGGTCGGTATCCGGGGTGTTGAAGAATTCGGTGGAGCCATCGGCGAAACCGGCCACGCGGGTGCTCAGCGCCGGATCCTGGACCTGGCGGTTCTGCACGCGGTGCGGGGCAGGGACCACATTGGACATGGCTTCCAGGGAAGCGAGGAAGCGGTTCTTCTCGCGTTCGAACAAGGCCTCGTTCTTGGCCAGCTCGAAGACTGCGGACATGAAGTTTTCCTGGCTGGCGCCCTCTTCGAGGCGGCGGATCAGGTAGGCGATGGCCACGTCGAATTCCTGCGGGTGCACCACCGGGGTGTAGAGCAGCAGCGAGCCGACGTCCTTGCGCACCGCTTCGGCCTGGCCGGTAGCCATGCCCAGCAGCATTTCGAATTCGATGCCGTCGGTGGCATTGCGCGACTTGGCCAGCAGCCAAGCCAGTGCAACGTCAAAGAGGTTGTGCCCGGCGATGCCGATGCGGATGTTCTTCACGTGTTCGGGGCGCAGCGCGTATTCCAGCACGGACTTGTAGCTGGTGTCAGAGTCCTGCTTGGTGTGCCAGGTGGCCAGCGGCCAGCCGTGGATGTCGGCTTCCATGGTTTCCATTGGCAGGTTGGCGCCCTTGACCACGCGGACCTTTATGGGTGCGCCGCCTTCGGCCACGCGGGCCGCGGAGAATTCCTGGAGCTGGATCATTGCACCCAGGGCATCTGGCAGGTAGGCCTGCAGCACGATGCCGGCGGGCAGGTCCTTGAATTCCAGCTTGGAAAGGATCTTGGTGAAGACCGCGATGGTCAGCTCCAGGTCCTTGTACTCTTCCATGTCCAGGTTGATGAATTTCTTCTTCGGGCTGTTGGCAGCCAGCTCGTACAGCGGCTGCAGCTTTTCCACGATGTGCTCCACGGCTTCATCGAACGCCCAGTGGTTGTGCGGGGCGACGGTGGAGGAGACCTTGATCGACACGTAGTCCACGTCGTTGCGTTCCAGCAGCTTGGTGGTGCCATCCAGGCGGCGGGCTGCTTCGCCTTCGCCGAGGATGGCCTCGCCGAGCAGGTTGACGTTCAGGTCCACGCCCTCGCGCTTGATCTTGGAGATCGCGCCGCCGAGCTTGGCATCCGAGGCGTCAATGATCAGGTGGCCTACCATCTCGCGCAAGACCTTGCGGGCGATGGGAACTACTACCTGCGGCACGACTGGGGCCATGGCGCCGCCTACTGCGACGGCCTTGCGCATGTACCAGGGCAGGAAGCTTGGCACCATGGGAGCCAGCGCCTTGAGGTTGGCGGCTGCGACCTTCAGGTCTTCGGGGCGGATCACGCCATCGACGAAGCCTACGGTGAAGTCCAGGCCCTTGGGGTCCTTGAGCACACCGGCCAGACGGGCAGCGGCAGCATCTACAGGGTATTCGGAAGCTTCGGTGAGCCAGCGGCGCACCAGCTTGATGACGTCGTCAGCGAGTTCGGCCGGCGAGGTGAGCGGGTTGCCGTCGGCATCTAGTGCGGCTGGCACTACGTGCTGGGTGGAGGTGAAAGACACTGGTGGTCCCTTCGATGCAATTCGTACTTGTGGTTCGGCACCGAACGCTGATGTCGTTATGGCTAATCCGGTGGTCTGCTGTTGCCAGAGAACCGCCAAGAAAAGCTGTGTGCAAGATCGAGTATGAACCTATATTGTCTTAAGCAAAAGTGAACAAAACCGAAGATGTTCGTTCGGTTTTGCCGAAGTGTCTAGACTCCGAGAGTCCCCACTAGCTGAATGGCGGGAAAACCGTGCTTGAACTGAGAAGATTGCGCTTGCTTCGCGAATTGCATATCCGCGGAACCATTGCCGAGGTGGCCGATGCACTGAGCTACTCCCCCTCCTCCGTATCGCAGCAACTGAGCCAGCTGGAATCCGAAACCGGAGTGGAGCTGCTGCGGCGCACCGGGCGCACCCTCAAGCTCACCCCTCAGGCCCAGATCCTGGTGGCCCATACCGAAGAACTGCTCGATTCCATGGAACGCGCCGAAGCGGATTTGTCCGCGGCCATGTCCACCGTCTCTGGAACCGTCCGACTAGCGGTTTTCCAGACGGCCATGCTCCGCCTCATGCCACCGGTACTGCGCGAACTGCGCACCAAGCACCCCAACCTGCGGGTGGAAATGAGCCAGCAGGAACCGGCGGACGCGTTGAATGAAACCAGCAGCCGAAGTTTCGATTTGGTGGTCGCGGAGCAGTACTCGGGGCATTCCGCGCCGCACTACGACAACCTCGATCGGCGTGTTCTGACTCACGATCCGATCCGCCTGGCCTTGCCGGCACGAGGTGCGGCCGGGAACGCCGAATTCGACCGGGTACACACCCTGGAGCATGCCAACTCCCTGCCCTGGGTGGTGGAACCGGCGGGTGCCGCCAGCCGGCACTGGGCTTTGCAGGCTTGCCGGCTTGCGGGGTTCGAGCCAGACCTGCGCTACGAAACCGCTGATTTGCAGGCTCACGTGCAGTTAGTCGCCTCAGGCAACGCTGTGGCGATGCTCCCCGAGCTGGTCCTGCGCGACCAGCGCAGCAGCCTGCGCACGGTGGATCTTCCCGGCTCTCCCGAGCGCACCATCTTCACCGCCATGCGGCATTCCTCCACCCAATCCCCGGCCATCCGCGCGGTGCGGAAATCGCTGCACGCGCAGCCCGGAATGAGTGATGCAAGCAACTCCGCGATTTTGGCTACCCCTGCAGACTTCGATACGGTCGACTAGATAACAGAATGATCACAGACCAAATGGCACCCGGCGACAAACCGGAGAATTAGTGCCATAGTGGTGACTCGCACCACAGAAATCCGCGCCTATGGCGGCTGAGAAAAGCCCCAGGCACAAACGGTAATGAGGAAAAATGTCCGACCAGACTTTCCAGATGATTGCGATCGCAATTTACATGGCCGCCATGCTTGGCATCGGCTATATTGCATATCGCCGCACCAACAACATTGACGATTACATGCTGGCCGACCGCGGCCTGAAGCCGTGGGTCGCAGCCCTTTCCGCAGGCGCATCCGACATGTCCGGCTGGCTGCTCATGGGCCTGCCCGGCGCCATCTACCTCGGTGGCTTGCACGAAGCATGGATCGGCATCGGTCTGCTCATCGGCGCGTGGCTGAACTGGAAGTTCGTCGCCCCGCGGCTGCGTTCCTACACCGCGATCTCGCAGAACGCCATCACCATCCCGAGCTTCTTCGAAAAGCGCCTGAAGGACAACAGCCACCTGCTGCGCATCGGCGCATCGGTGATCATCCTGGTGTTCTTCACCTTCTACGTATCCTCGGGAATGGTGGCTGCAGGCAAGTTCTTCGAGGCTTCCTTCGGCTGGCAGTACCTTGCGGGCATGTTCTTCGTGGCAGGAATCACCTTGCTCTACACCCTGTTCGGCGGCTTCCTCGGAGCATCCTTGACCGATATGGTCCAGGGCGTGCTGATGTTCGCCGCACTGATTGCCGTGCCAATTGTGGCAGTCATCCAGATCGGCAGCATCGGGGACATCACCTCGAAGGTCACCGAAGTCAATCCCGAAGCGTTCAACCTGTTCTCCTCCTTCAGCGACAACAGCGCGATCCTGGCCGCCGTGGCCATCTTCTCCACCGCAGCGTGGGGCCTGGGCTACTTCGGCCAGCCGCACATCATCGTGCGCTTCATGGCGCTGCGCACCCCGGGCGAAGCGAAGACCGCACGGCGCATCGGCATTGGCTGGATGTTCCTGACCACCCTGGGCGCCATCGCCACCGCGTTCATCGGCGTCGCGTACTTCGCCGATCAGCCGCTGGACAAGGCCAGCAGCGAAACTGTCTTCCTGCTGCTGAGCCAGATCTTCTTCCACCCGCTGATCGCCGGACTGGTGCTCGCCGCTGTGCTGGCGGCCATCATGTCCACCATGTCCTCGCAGCTGATCGTCTGCTCCTCGGCACTGGTGGAGGACCTGTACAACATCACCGGCCGCAAGGCTTCGCCCAAGGCCCTGGTCATGCTGGGCCGCTCCGGCGTACTGCTGGTGGCCGTCGTCGCCGCCCTGCTGGCGCTGAACCCGAACTCCTCCATCCTTGAGCTGGTCTCCTTCGCGTGGGCGGGCTTCGGTGCCGCCTTCGGCCCGGTTGTCCTGCTGGCCCTGTACTGGCGCAAGCTGACCGCCGTGGGCGGTTTCGCCGGCATGGTCACCGGCGCCGTCGTGGTGTTCATCTGGGGCAACGTGGACGTGCTGGCCTCGGCCATGTACGAGATCGTCCCGGGCTTCCTCGCCGCACTGGTTGTCGCATGGCTGGTTTCCCGGGCAACCTACCGCCCGAACCCGACCATCGATGGCGAGTTCACCGAAATGGAACAGGAAGTCGGCGCCAAGGTTACTGCCTAGCCAACGCCCCGATCCGAAGCTCCCTTGGTCCGCATGGACCAAGGGAGCTTTTCCCGTTCCAGGACCCTGGTGTAACAGTTCAGGCAGGCTTCGATGTCTATCCTGCCGAAGTGCACCGGGCACAGTAGCCTAGAGCTATGCCCGAGAAACCGAGCTGGAAGGAACTATTCCAAGATGAGCACCACGAGTAAATTCACGCACTGGCAGCGCACCGAGTCGCAGTTCCTGGCCGCTGGCCCGCAGGCCGTCTACTCGATCGTGGGCAACCTGTCGCAGACCGGCCAGTGGATGAAGAGCTTCGACGGCTTCATCGTGCATGACGACCAGCGCGGCGTGGGCACCAAGGTGGATCTGTTGCCGCCGGGCAAGTTCTTCGGCCCGTTGCACCGCAGCACCGCGCCTTCGGGCTCCATCACCCGGCGCAACCAGGACACCCTCATGGTGGAGTTCACCCAACCGCAGCCGGCCGGTGAAATGGTCTTGCGCTGGCAGGTAGAGCCCCATGAGCACGGATCCGTGCTGCACTTCACCGCTGAGCTCAACGGCCCGGGCACCACCGCTTTCAAATTCACCGTGGCCAACGCCCTGTGCAAGGACTTCGCCATCGCGGCGGCCCGCCTGTACCGGATCATCGCCCCGGGTGCGCACCGCAAGCGCGATGCCCATGTGGTGATCTCCGGCGGTCGCGGATTCCTTGGCCGCAACCTCGTCGCCGATCTGGTCTGCCGCGGCATTTCCGTATCGGTGCTGACCCGCAACCCGGAAAATGATTTCCCTGCCGAGCAGTACAGCTGGGATGGCGTGCACCAGGGGCCCTGGGCCCGCGCGCTGTCCAGCAAGAATCCGGTGCACCTGGTCAATCTGGCTGGCGAGCGCGTCGATAAGCGCAACACCCCGGAGAACATCGCAGCGCTCACCGACTCGCGCGTGGCCTCCACCAAGACCCTGGCCGAAGCCGCAGCCTCGGCGCCCCAGCTGGCCACCTGGATCCAGGCCAGCACCACCGCCATCTTCGGTGACGCCGGCGAGGAAGAGCTGACCGAGTCCAGCCCCGTTCCCAGCGACCAGCGCGCCCTGCCGGAAATGACCGGGGTCGCTTCGGCATGGGAGCAGGCCTTCGCCGAGGCCGCGGTCAACGCCGAGCAGCGCTATCTCTTGCGCACCTCGCTGGTGATGCACCCCGACGCTCCCCTGCTTGGCCCGCTGAACCTGCTGGTGAATACCGGCATGGGCGGTCCGCTGGGAGACGGCAAGCAGTGGTTCAGCTGGATCGGGCTGGAAGACTGGCTGCGCTTGATCCGCTGCCTGCTCGGCTTCGAAGAGCCTTCCATCCCTGCCGGCCTGGTGCATGCCGCCAGCCCGAAACCGCTGCGCAATGCCGAGGTCATGGCCGCCTTGCGATCCATCGCTGGGCTGCCTGGCCTGCCCACCGGGTCGGTGCTGCCCAAGATCGGCGCCGCGGTCATGGGATCCAATGCCCGGGTCGCGTTGACCGGCCGCAAGGTCACCAGCGAAGTCTTGCAGCAGGCCGGATTCGAATTCCAGCAGCTGGATTTCGCATCGACGGTGTCTGGCTAGCAGCCGCCAGTTACCGCAATAAGGAGTAACCTTTACCTAGCTTTGAGCCCGAACCTGCCGTTGCATGCCAAGTCACAGGCCGCATCGGCGGGGGCGGGCTCAATGTTCACCACGCGTTAAGCAGAACGTGTGCCGGTGCTTACGATGAGCGCTGAGCATGAAACTGTCACGCATTGTGCCGTGCAACCGCCCTTCTTCGGACAGTTTCAAAGGACATCTCCACATCATGGCCAACATTCTTGAAGCCCACGCCCCGGCTTCTCGCCACCGCATACCCAAACCCAGCGATCTGGACAAGCTGCGCCACAAGGCGCGCGTTGTTACCGATCAGCTCAGCGCCAACGTCGCCGTCGACGCGGCCTACAACGAGTCCGAACCCGAGAATCTCCCGGCCAAGGTCCTGCGCATGGACCGCAAGCTGAAGAACATGAGCGAAGTTCGCCATTTCTTCCGCACCAATACCACTCCGATCTTCTTCCTCGGCGCCACCCCGGTCAATCTGCTGGGCCTTGACCGATGGGTCCGCAAATTCAGCTACATCACCTACTACGACGGCTGGGACGGCCACCACCCGCGGGTCTTCACCCCCGCCGAGAAGCCCTATGTCGATTTCCAGAGCGCCGAAGAGATCAACAACTGGCTGCTGGAGAACTCCGAGGTCCGCGAATACATCGATTCCCAGTGCACCCCGGGCGGTCCCCGGCCGAAGATCGCGATGGTCTTCTTCGACGAGGAAACCGAATCAATCTGCGAGGAACTGGGCTACGACCTGATCCTGCCCTCGGCCGCCTTGCGCACCGAACTGGACTCGAAGATCGTTACCACCGAGCTGGGCAATGCCGCCGGCGCACCATCGGTGCCCAACGTGCTGGGCACCGCCAATAACTACGACGAGCTCATGGAACTGGCCGAGGAAGCCGGCCTGGGCAAGGACCTAGTGGTCCAGACCCCCTACGGGGATTCGGGCAAGACGACCTTCTTCATCGACTCGAAGGCGCAGTTCAAGGCGCATGCCAAGAACATCATCGGCGAACAGCTCAAGATCATGAAGCGCATCAACAACCAGCCGGTAGCCGTTGAGGCAGTGCTGACCGAATGCGGCACGGTGGTGGGGCCGATCCTGACCGAACTGGCCGGCTACAAGGAACTGACTCCGTACAAGGGCGGCTGGTGCGGCAATGAGATGCACCCGGATGTGGTCACCGACTCGCAGCGCTCGCGCGCCATCGATCTGGTCCGCAAGGTGGGCAACGGTCTGAAGGACACCGGCTACCGCGGCTTCTTCGAGGTGGACGTGCTGGTGGACACCGACACCGACGAGGTGTACCTGGGCGAACTGAACCCGCGCATCTCCGGGGCCAGCGCCATCACCAACGTCACCGCCGGAGCCTATGCCGACGTGCCGCTGTTCCTCTTCCACCTGCTTGAATTCCTTGATGTGGAATTCGAGCTGGACGTTGACGAGATCAATGCTCGCTGGGAAGAGATGAGCGGGGCTGATGTCTGGAGCCACATGATCATCAAGGAAACCGATGACATCCTGCAGTACATCACCCATGCCCCACGCACCGGAAACTATTACCTCGACTCGCGCGGCAAGCTGCAATTTTCCCGTTCCGCATTGGACTGGCACCAGCTACAGACCCACAAGGAAGCATTCTTCCTGCGCATCTACGGCGTAGAGGATTACCGATGGAAGGGAGCCGATCTTGGGGTCCTGGTCACCAAGGCCAAGCTGCAGTACGAAGGCAAGAAGAAAACCAAGCTCAGCATCGATGCCAAGCACTTCATCTCCTGCATCCGATCCCAATACAAGGGAATTGACGTTCCGCCATCAGAGCATGGCAACTGAAGCGACTGATGCCACCGGGCACATGGCGGCCAACTTGGCAGGTCCTCCCAGCAAGGCGCTGAACATCGCCACCTGGCAGTACCCGCAGAACATCAAGCGCTCATTCCAGAACATCGCCAGGATCCATCCCACCGTGAAGGTCTCGCGCGGCGATGGCCCGATCGTCAGGCTGCACCTGGCCGAGGAGAAGCTGGGCAAACTGGAAGTGGCCAAGGCGAGCATTACCGACCCGGCGCTGACCGTGCGCGGGGTAATGCACGCGACCAATACCGACGCCGTGCTGGTCATGCACAATGGACGGATCCTCTGGGAGAAGTACTACAACACCATGACCTCGCTGACCGATCATCTGCTGATGTCGGTCAGCAAGACCCTGGTGGGTTCCCTGGCCGGGGCGCTGGTGGACGCCGGAATGCTTGATACCCAGCAGGCGGTAGCCACCTACGTGCCGGCGTTGGAACGCAGCGGCTATGCCGGCGCCCGGGTGCGCGACCTGCTGGATATGCGCTCCGGGATCAAATTCTCCGAAGAGTATCTGGATCCCAATGCCGAGGTGCGCCAGCTGGAGGAAGCCATCGGCTGGGCCCCGTCGCGTGGCGGCATCGGGCCTATCGGGATGTACGAGTTCTTGCTGACCCTGCAGGCCAAGGGACCGCACGGCGGGGTCTTCGAATACCGTTCCTGCGAGACCGACGCCCTGGGCTGGGTGCTGGAAGCCGCCGGCGGCGCCCCGCTGCAGGAACTGCTTTCGGACTATGTCTGGTCCAAGCTCGGTGCCCAGCAGGATCTGGTGATGGGCGTTGACCAATTCGGCACCGGAATGTTCGACGGCGGATTCAACGCCTGCCTGCGCGATTTGGCGCGTTTCGGCCATCTCTATGTCAATGGCGGGCGTGCGCTGACCGGCAAGCAGGTTCTCTCCGAGGCATGGATCGCCGACACCTTCGCCACCGATCCCGCACTGGTCCAGGCGTTCGCCCAGTCCCCGGGCGACAACATGATGCCCGGCGGGCACTACCGGAACCAGATCTGGTTCCCGAACCCTGCCACCGGGGCCGCGGTGGCCCTGGGCATCCATGGCCAGATGATCTATATGGATCCGGCGACCAAGCTGGTCGCGGTCAAGCTTTCCAGCTGGCCGCTGCCGCAGGATGCTTCCAAGCTGTTCCCGACCATTCGTGCGTTCGAGGCGATCTCGGCGCATCTGGCCGGACGGAAAATACAGCCTTAGGGCTGCTTACGATTCAGGCCCTGATTTGCGCATTCGGTGCGCGAATCAGGGCCTTTCGGGTCGTGACGGCAACTGTTCTTGCGTGCAGCGTTCTTCGCCGCGGAAGCCGGAACCCACCCGGGGATGCCGGGTGGGTCCGCGAGCTGCGTTCAAGGCAAGCCGCTCAAACCGCTCAGGGCTGCTGCGCCGCGACCTGTTCCAGGGCTTCGCAGGTGAACACCTGGTAGCCCAGATCCTGGTGGTAACCGTGGATTTCGCGGGTGTCCAATCGGTCCATGTAATCCAGAATGCATATGGTAATGACCTGGCCGGGGACCAGCACCGGGAATCCCGGCGGGTACGGGGTGACGAATACCGCCGACACGACGCGTTCTCCGTTCACCAGCTGGGTGCGGATCTGCGCGGAGGACAGGAAATGCGTCGCCGGGTCCTGGTAGGTCAGGTAGTAGGCCGAGCGCATGTCCCCGCTTCCACCGCCTCCTGCGAATTCAGGAGCGAAGGCGCTGAAGTCCGGCAAGGGAATCTGTTCGGCCGCGGGCTTCTTGCCCAGCGCCAGCACTCTCCCATCCAGGCGGCGTTTGCGGTCCAGTTCCTCCGCGATCTTCACCAGCACCTCGATCAGGTGCGCCACGGCCGAACGGGTGGTGCCGATATTGGTCATCAGCAGCACCGAGGTGCGGCTGGTCTTGTTGACCTGGATCGAATGCCCATCCATCAGGTACTCGTGCTTGAACGTGTCCCCGTCCACGCCGGTGCGGCTGATGTCCAAGGTCAGGCGTGAGGGGTCGACCACGAACTCGTCTTCTGCCCAGGCTTCGTCCCAGGCTGCCAGCCCGTCGCGCACCGGGTTCTGCGTGGTGGACCGGCGGTACTTCTGCGGGATCAGGTCCGTCGAGTGCAGGATCTTGAAATACTTGCCCAGCAGCTCGTTGCGCGCCATGGCCCGCGAAATCGACTGCGCCAAATCGACCTGGCGCTGCACCAGCGCATAGCCTTCCAGCTCGGCCTGGCGCCGGCCGATATCCAGCGAGGCGAGGATCTGGTAGTTCGGCGAGGTGGAGGTGTGGGTCATGTAGGCCTCGCGGAAGGCGTTGAGGTTGCGCACCGCGAAGTCCTGGTCGTAGATGTGGATCATCGAGCCCTGGCGCAAGGAGGTCAGAGTCTTATGCGTGGACTGGGTGGAATACACTCGCAGACGGACCTGCTCCGGATCCGGAATCAACCGGGTGTCCAGCCAGGCCTGGTCATTCTCCGGGTGCTCGATGGTGCCCGGTGCTGGAAGGGCCGCACGCTGCGTGGAGTAGCGCTGGTGGTAATCCGCGGTTTCCAGCTGCTTTTCCAGCACGGCCGCCACGGTCATGGCGGTGCGCTGGCGGTACACCGGGTGGAATCCTGCGAAGGCGAACCAGGCCTCGTCCCAGAGGAACACCAGATCCGGCTTGATGGCCAGGCATTCTTCCATCACCCGGCGCGGGTCGTAGATGATCCCGTCGAAGGTGCAGTTGGTCAAGGTCAGCATCTTGACCTTGTGCAGCAGGCCCTCGCGGCGCAGCTGCAGCAGCCGTCCCTTGATCTCCTCCAGCGGCACCGCCCCGTACATCGAATGCTCGTTGAGCGGGTAGGCCTCCAGGTAGCTGACGTTCGCCCCGGCGAGCACCAGCGAGTAGTGGTGGGACTTGTGGCAGTTGCGGTCCACCAGCACGATGTCCCCCGGAGCGAGAATCGACTGGTGCACGATCTTGTTGGCGGTCGACGTGCCATTGGTGACGAAGTAGGTGCGGTGGCTGCCAAAAGCCCGGGCCGCCAGCTCGTGGGCCTTCTTGATGGAACTTTGCGGGTCCAGGAGGGAATCGAGCCCGCCGGAGGTGGCCGAGGTTTCGGCCAGCAGCAGGTTCTTGCCATAGAAGTCCACCAGGTCCCTGGCCCATGGGGAGTTCTGCACCGAACCTGCACGGGAAATCGGCATGGCGTGGAAAACCCCGCCAGGCCGCTTGGCGTACTTCTGCAGCGCGTTGAAGAACGGGGTCTGGTAGCGTTCGAGCACTTCCGAGACAATCGACAGGTGCAGATCCATCCGGTCATTGCGCGAGAAGATCCGGCGGAAACGCCCGGTGATCTCGTGGGCAATCGATTCCAGGGCGACCCCGGCGATCAGGTACACCGGGACTTCAGGGCGCAGTTCATCGAGGATGTTTTCCAGATCCAGCAGGCCCTGGATCTGCCTAGTGGATTGGAAATAGCCTTCCATCCGCCGGGCAATGAAATTCTTGAGCGTCGAGGATAGCCGGCGGCGCGTGCGCACATCAAAGCGGGCGGTGAGCACGACGGACTGGATGCCGGGATTGATCAGGATCGCGGCCAAGGCATCTTCCACGCTGGGCACCACCACGAAGTTGTAGTGGAACGGATCGGTGCGCTGGCGCTGTTCGGCGATTTCTTCCTTGAAAAGCTCAATCTCCTCCGCCGGGCCATTATCCACCAGCAGGATTTCCACCATCGGTGCCTGCACCCTGGCGTTGCCAGGTGCACCGTTACCCAGCTGGGATGGATCCTGTTCCGCCTCGTCATGGCCTTCAAGGTCAATGTACTGGGTCAGCGTCCTGAAGGTCTGGTTCGCTTGGTAGACCAGCTTCATGGCATCTTCGTACTGCCCGCCGGACATGAGCCGGGAAACCTCGTTGAAGTATTCGATGCCGGGATTCGCCCAGTACGGTTCTATGGCTGCCAGCAGCCCCAGCAACCGGCCGGCCTCCAGTTCGTGCTCCGTGCGGCGGTCTTCCTCCTGGTATTCAGAAGAGATCTCGCTGAGCACATAGCCCAAGTGCTCCCACGCGTCCTTGCGTTTGCGCCACGCGCTTTCAGGCGTAGCCGTTCCCTGGTTCGTCCCGTAGGTCAACCTCTTGCTCACGGTTGCCGGTATTCCTTTCACCCCTGCAGCGTTAACTGGTTGTTAACAGCGCGAGCGAAGCCATGCCGCCCGGTATCGTGAGACTATGCCACTTCCGAAGCGGTTCCGAACCCTTGAGGCGATATTACGCATTATTATCGCCTTTCGGCGAAGTGTTCACTTGCCGTTCACCTTCCTGGGCCCAGCGGCGAACAGCGGCCAAAGACGAGTTGGACTCCAGTTGAATTCTGGTGCTGCACGACGCGGTTTCCTGGTCTGGTTCAGCTACTGATCAGCCGCCCACCGCGTTTGCGGGCGCTAACCACCAGAGAGGCCTTAACTTGCAGCATCGAGTTCCCCCAGGCGCTGTGGGAAATGAAGTCATAGAGCTCGGCCTGGTTGGCCACCGTCACGTCGACCACCAACTGGCAATCCCCGGCCACGGCCGCTGCATAGCGAACTTCCGGTCGGGTGGCGAGTCGCTGGCCCAATTTTTCGACTTGGGATGGCGTCGTCGAAACCCAGAGCAATGCCTCGACCGGCAACCCCACGGCCAGGGGCTCAACCAGGGCGCGAATGGCGATCTGCCCGGTGGATAGGAGCCAATCGATCCGCCGCGCAACAGAGGTCTCGCTCATCGCCACCCGGCGGGCAATCGACTCGAAGCTGGCTCTGCCGTCATCGTGCAAAGCATCGATGATCTGCTCGTCCTTGGAGTTGAGGTTCGGCTGGATGCGCCAGCTCGTGACATCCGGGTCCTTTTGCAAGGCAAGCTCTTCTGCGGGCTTCAAGGATCCCAGGCGCCACCCGCGGATCGTCTTGAAGTACTTCAACACCGGATACACGACAATCGACGAGACCCCCGGCGTAGCAGGCAGTTCCAGGGAGAGCACTTCGGTCACATCTCCGTTGTAGTGCATTTCCACGACGAGATCCTCCCGGCCAGTGACCTGGTAGGAAAAGCTGGTATCCGGCCGGGAAGACAAGGATTCACTGGCAATCCGCCCGGTGCCCGGGGCGCAAGTGCACGCGATCAGCAGCGAATGCTCGCGGTGGCGGATCGCCGCAACCGTAACCAGCCCATTCTCCAGCAACCACGCGCCATGGCGGGCGACCGAGCGTTCAGGCAGGTCAAGCACGGCAGCTATCTTCCGCCAGGTGGCTCGCCCGTCCACTTGGAGGGCGGCAATGATGCGGCGTTGCACCGTGCTCAGCTCGATCATCCGTTCCTCTGTTCTAGTCATCCAGCGGCGTCCCGCACCTCCTGGTTGGCCGTTTTCGGCCGGCCAATCGATGCATACTTCAGCGCGCGCCGGCCAGGCAGCTGCGCGGCATCTGTCGCCGCAAGCTGCGCAAGCGCCGTGGACACTGCCGCTCCGATTTCCAGCGAGAAGCGCTTCGGAGCGGTGGTCACATCATACTCCTCGGGGACGATCACCTGTACTATCCCCGCACGTCGCAGCGAGTATGCATCGGTTTTCTGGGCATAAGCCAACGGTGCGGCGTGCTCCGTGTCCCGGTACATGATCGCGCTGGCTCCCTCCGGCGGCAACGGGGAGAGCCAGGAGTTTGCTGCGGCTATGGAGATATCAGCCGGCAGCAAGGCAAGTGCGCCGCCTCCGGTGCCCTGGCCCAGCAGCAGCGAAACGCTCGGAACGCCAATGCCCACCAAGGTGCTCAGCGAGCGGGCAATCTGCCCGGCCATGCCGCCTTCCTCGGCCTCACGGCTCAGCGCCGCTCCTTCGGTGTCGATCACGGTGAGCATCGCTATGCCCAGATTCTGTGCCAGCAGCGCCCCCCTCCGGGCTTCGCGCAGGAAGGCAGGCCCCAGCGGATCGAGGTTTTCGGAGTGGTCTATCCGCGACCGGTCCTGGCCGATGACCACCGCCGGCTGGCCCCCGATGCGCGCGAGCGCCAGGTACATCCGCGGATCGCTTTCCCCTTCGGTGCTCCCGGAAAGCTGCAACGCATCGCTGGCGGCGTACTTGATGACGTGGCGCACCGAGGGGCGTCGGGATTTGCGCGTGGCGAGTATGGCATCCCACACCTGGGATTCGGTGAGTCTCCGGTCATCTGCCAAGGGGTAGCCGGCAATCGAGTCGATCAGATCTCCCGGGGCGATGATTGCAAGCACCCGGTTGACCAGCCCGCCCAGCTCATGGACCGGGACCACGGCGTCGATCAGCCCGTGCTTGTGGAGATTCTCGGAGACTTGCACTCCCTGCGGGAAGGGTTTGCCGTAGATGGTCTCGTACACGCGCGGACCAAGGAATCCCAGCAGGGCACCGGGCTGTGCGATGGTGATGTGCCCGGTGGATCCCCACGACGCCATAACCCCTCCGGTGGTGGGATGCCGCAGGTACACCAGGTATGGCAACCCGGCAGCAGAATGCGCCCTAACCGCGGCCGTGATGTGCACCATCGACACGAACGCAGGGGTTCCCTCCTGCATCCGGGTTCCGCCCGAGGCCGGGGAAGCCAGTACCGGCAGTCCCAATGCGGCGGCTTTTTCGAATGCCGAAGCAATCCTGCGGGAGGTGCCCTGGCCAATTGATCCGGCCAGGAATCCGAATTCGGAGAGGACGACGGCCACTTTGCGGCCATTGATTGTGCCGGATCCGGTCAGTACCGCTTCGTCGGCCCCGGAATGGCGCGCGGCTTCTTCCAGCTGGGCCCGGTAGGCGTCATCGGCAAAAGAATAATCCGCCGGCTCATCCCAGCTCTCGAAGCTGCCCACATCGAGCACCTGGTCGATCATGTGCTGTGCACTGATGTGCTCGATTTTCTCCTGCACCATACTCAACGCACCGCCTGCTGCGCGCGGGTCTTGAGCCATTCCCGGATCCGCTGCTCGTCATGGTTCAGCAGTGGCGGAGCGGAGTGCCCGGTCCGGGTGACTTCCTTGCCGCCCTCGAAGAACCGCAGCGGCGCGCCTGGGAGGGTCAGCTCCCCTAGCAACGGGTGCTGGACATTCAATGCCAGGCCTTGCGAGCGCACCTGGTCCCATTCGTACACCTCATCCAGGGTTCTGACGATGCCGGCAGGGACGCCGGCTTCACCGAGCATTTCCAGCAGCTGGCTGGTACCGTGGCGCATGAACTTTTCTTCGATGGCTTCGATGAGCTCGTCACGCCGTTCGACGCGATGCTCATTGGTTTCGAACCCCTCGGTTGGCAGCTGGAATGCCGCCACCAGTGAATCCCAGAGCTTCGGGCTGCCCACGCTAATTTGCACAAAGCCATCGGCGCTGCGGAACAGTCCATAGGGCGCGATGGATGGATGGTGGTTGCCCTGGGCGCGCGGAACCTGTCCTGCAACCGTGCTGCGGGTGCCCTGAAAGGCATGCACTCCGATGATCGATGCGAGCAGCGAGGTGCGCACATGCTGGCCTCTGCCCGTGCGCTCGCGTTCCAGCAGGGCCGCCAGCACGCCGTAGGATCCGTACATCCCGGCCAGCAGGTCTCCGATGGGAACGCCGACTTTCTGCGGGTCCTCCGGTCCGGAACCGGTCAGCGACATCAGCCCGGCCTCGCCCTGCAGAATCTGGTCGTATCCGCTGCGCCAGGCTTCAGGGCCGTCATGGCCGAAGCCGGAAATCGAGAGGGTCACGAGCTTTCCGTTAATCATCTGCAGGGCTGCATCGTCGAAGCCGAGCCGGTCCAACACTCCGGGGCGGAAATTCTCTACCAGGACATCGGCCTGCGTCAGCAGGCTGCGCAGGGTCTGGATTCCGTCGGGGCTCTTCAGATCCAGGGCAATGGATTCCTTGTTGCGGTTGCACGAGAGGAAATAGGTCGATTGGCGGTCCTCCTCCGGCCCGACGAAGGGCGGACCCCAGCCTCGGGTGTCATCGCCGCCCTGGATATTTTCCACCTTGATTACTCGGGCTCCCAGATCGCCAAGCATCATCGTGGCATGCGGTCCAGCCAAGGCCCGCGACAAGTCGATGACGGTGTACCCGGACAGCGGTCCGGTGCTGTGCTGTTCCTTGTTCATATTTGCCTCTCTAGAATTCCGGTATCAGGCGCTGGCGGTCTTGACTGCATTGACGGCCACCGACTGCGGATCAGTGGCCAGAACCGGCATCACGTCTGCGAAGCGGTTCTGCTCCTCGTAGCCGGCAGCCCAATTGAGCAGCTGGGCGTCCTTGTAGTGATTCGCCGCCAGCTGCCATCCCACCGGAAGCCCGGACTCGGTGAAGCCTCCTGGCATGGCGATGACCGGCAGGCTCGTGGCCGAGAGCAGGCAGGCAGATCGCATCCAGTCCAGATAGGTCTCGGCGCGGGTTCCAGCGATTTGCTCAGGCCAGCGCTGCGCTGCGTCGAAGGGCAAGACCTGGGTTGCCGGGGAGAGGAACAGATCGTAGCGCGAGAAGTAGCGCTGAACTGCTCGTTCCAGCCGGGTTCGGGCCGCCATCGTCGAAATCATGGCTTCTCCGTCGAGGTCCGTCCCCTTCTTGACATTCCAGAGGACCTCGGGCTTGATCAGCGAGCCGTGGCTCCGCACTAGTCCGCCAAGATTAGTGGCGAAATCGAAGGCCCTGGTGTTGCCGAAGACTTCGTCGGCATCGGTAAAGTCAATGCACGCCTCTTCGACAATTGCGCCAGCGGCCTCGAAAACCGAGAGTTGGCGATGCAATACCTCTACGACCTCGCGCTCGATCGGAACACCGATCCCGAAATCGAAGCTATAGCCGATGCGGACTCCGCGCAATTCTGGTTCGGGAGTGCCGAAATCGCTGGCTGAGAGCTTGTTCGGGGTCGGAAGCCTGTCGTCACCTGCGCTGGCTCGCATGAACAGCGCGATATCCTCCACCGTGCGTGCGATCGGTCCCGAACGGGCCAGCCAGGAGTAGGCATTGGATTCCGCCTCCAGCGGGATGACCCCGTAGGAGGGCCGGAAACCAATGACATTGCAGAAACTGGCCGGAATGCGCAGCGAACCGCCCATGTCTGAGCCGTCACCGAGCGGCTGGATCCTAGCGGCGACCGCGGCGGCTACGCCGCCTGAGGAGCCTCCGGCCGATCGATCCACCGCATAGGGATTCGTCGTGGTGCCGAACAATTCATTGAAGGTATGCGATCCGGCTCCGAATTCCGGGACATTGGTCTTCCCCGTCCTGATCGCGCCTGCTGCTGCCAGTCGGGCGATCTGCAAGTCGTCCTGCTCTGGGACGTTGTCCTTTAATGCCAGCGACCCCTGGGTGGACAGCAAGCCGGCGGTGTTGAACGTGTCCTTGTGCGTCATCGGCAGACCGTGGAGCACTCCAGTCGGCTCGTTTCCCGCCGTGGCTTCATCGGCCTTAGCAGCGAGGATTCGCGCGCGTTCGAAATCCGTGATGACCACGGCGTTGATTTGGGCGTTAACTTCATCGATTGCCTGGATATGGCTCTCCAAGGCCTCACGCGCCGACAACTCGCGCTTGCGGATCTTTGCCGTGAGCTCCGTGGCGCTCAATTGCTGGATCTCGTTCATGGCCGTGCCTTTCTAAAGGATGACTGCATTGCGATATGTGTCACAATCTTCCGCCTACGTTGACCGCAAATGGAATACTCCTCAAGAAAACTCGCTATTTTGGGGGATCTCGCCATAAATATGGCTAATTCCGACATTCCTTGCCGAAGGCCTCCAATAGGAGGAACCTTGAATTCAATGAGACCGGCATCACATCATGCTGGTGAATATCGAAGGAGTTCCGATGCATTTCCCCCTTGCAGCCGGCGATCCAGTTTCAACTGACATCTGGGCCGTCGCCAACAGCCCTTTCCTGTGGTTCTGCGCTCTGGGCGTCTTCGCCGTGATCTTCGTCCAGACCATTCTCTATGTCCGTGCTGCCAAGGCCGCAGCACCCCATGTCGATATGCCCGTCCGCGAAGTCAAGGAAGCCTTCCGTGCCGGTGCCGTCGCCTCGATCGGGCCATCCCTCTCGGTGGTGCTGGTCGCCATCGCATTACTGGCTCTGTTCGGAACGCCAGCCGTTCTTGTCCGCATCGGGCTGATCGGCTCGGCCTCCACGGAAACGGCCAGCGCCAACTTGGCAGCCCAATCCATGGGCTCGATGCTCGGCGGGGATACCTACACCCAACAAGTTTTCGCCGTGGCCTTCATGGCCATGAGCCTATCGGGAGGCATGTGGATGCTCTGCACCTTGCTGCTGACCCCGGTCCTGAAACGCGGCGGCAAGTCCTTGGCCAAGCGCAACCCAGCGGCCATGGCCCTGATCCCCACCGCAGCCCTGCTCGGAGCGTTCAGCATGCTGACCATCGCCGAAATTCCCAAGTCCAGCATCCACATGACGCTGGTGCTGATCTCGGCAGCCTCCATGGCTTTGTTCCTCTTCTTGGCCAAAGTGCTCCAAGCCAAATGGCTCAAGGAATGGGCCTTGGGATTCGCGATCCTAATCTCGATCACCGCCGGCTACCTGATGCACACCGCATAGCGAATTAGAAAGGACAGAACCCATGAGCTCACCAGCAATGACCACTGCGGACGCCTCGATGGCCCGCTTCGAGCAGCAGACCACACGCTACGGTTCACTGACCATGACAGCCGGCTTGATCCTCTCGCTGCTCGGCCCGATCTACCTCGTATTCTTCACGGACCTCGACATCAGCCCTTCGATGATCTGGGTCGCCTTCGCCGCCGTTGCGGCCACCTTCGGAATTTTCTGGTTTGTCGAACCACTGACTTATTTCCCGATCCTGGGTTCGGCAGCTATGTACCAGGCCTTCATGATCGGCAATATCTCCAACAAGCTGCTGCCTGCCGCCATCGTGGCCCAGTCCGCGATCAACGCCAAGCCCGGCACCAGGCGCGGCGATCTGGCCTCGGTGATGGCCATCGGCGGCGCGGCCACCGTCCACCTGACCAGCCTGCTGGTCTTCGTGGGGATCTTCGGGTCCTGGCTGGTCTCGATCATTCCAAACGACATGATCGAGGTAGCCCGAATCTACATCTTGCCCTCCCTGATGGGAGCGGTACTTGTCCAGGCCATCGTCGCCATGAAGCAGGTTCGCCCGACCATAGTTGCCATCGTGCTGTCGCTGACCATGTATTTCGTGGTCATCCCGCTGGTTCCATCCTTGGCCCTGTTCGGCACAGCCCTGGTTGTGCTCTTCTCCATCATCGTTTCGTGGATCGTGCGCGATCGCAAAGCAGTCCACACGCCCGTTGCTGACTAAAGGAGTCACTTTGAATACCCAACCCGCTGGCGCATTGCAAACCGTCCTGACTGGCGAGCAAGCCGAGCTTATGCACGAAATGTATCGCCACCTGCATGCCAATCCCGAACTGTCAATGCAGGAACGCGCGACCGCCGCTTATATCGGCAAGCAACTCGACACCATGGGAATCGAGAACTTCGTCTGCGGCGGTACCGGCGTCGTCGGCATCCAACGCAATGGCGAGGGGCCTGTGGTAGGCTTCCGCGCCGATACCGATGGCCTGCCCATCGCGGAAGATACCGGAGCCAGTTATGCTTCGGAAGCTCGCGGCCAGCTGGCCGATGGCACTGACGTCCCGGTCATGCACGGATGCGGTCACGACACCCATGTCACCGCGGCGCTGACCGCCGCTGCCCGGCTCGCCGAGCAGACGGGGGCGTGGAACGGAACCATCGTGTGGATTTTCCAGCCCGGCGAGGAAACCAGCGCTGGTGCCAGGGCCATGCTCGAAGACGGATTGTGGGACAAGGCCCCGGTACCCTCGGTCATCCTCGGCCAGCATGTCTTTCCTTTCGCCGCGGGCTCGGTGGGCCTGACCAGCGGCCCCGCCATGGCAATGGCTGATTCGCTGAAGGTGACGCTGCACGGCAAGCAGTCCCACGGCTCACAGCCGCAAGACTCCATCGACCCGATCGTCCAGGGCGCGCACACGATCACGCGCCTGCAGAGCCTGGTTTCGCGGGAATTGCACCCTCAGACTCCTGCGGTGCTCACCTGCGGCTCGTTCCACGCCGGGTTGAAGGAGAACATCATCCCGGATCGCGCCGAATTCACCTTGAACATCAGGACCTTCGATGAGCAGACCCGCACCCAAATCCTGGATGGGGTCTCACGCATAGTGAACGCCGAAGCCGCCGCGTCGAATGCTCCGGCACCTGAGATCGAAACGCTGAATTCCTTCCCCAAGCTGCACAATGATCCGGGCCACACCGAGCAGGTCAAGGAGGCTTTGAGCCGGGAACTCGGGGAAGGCAAAGTTGTCGACCTGCCCGCTGCCATGGGATCCGAGGATTTCGGGGCTCTGGGAGATGAGATTTCGGTGCCGTACGTCTACTGGTTCTTCGGCGGGTTCCTGCCCCGTGACGAGGCGCCACCGGTGAACCACTCGCCGTATTTCCTGCCTGATTACGAGCTTTCCCTGGCAACAGGGGTTCGCGCCGCGCTGGCGGGCCTGGGGCATTACCTGGCCAGGTAGCGGACTCCGGTTCCCAAGTCGATCGCGCCGCCGGCGGCATGCCAAGGCCCGGGTGGAGGAACACTCCTTCCGCCCGGGCCTTCGGAATGTTCTTGCCGGTTTGGCTAGAGCCGGGTACGCCCATCGAGGTAGGCGCCGAGCACCTGCAGCACACCGTGCTCGAGGTTGGAAGGCGCGGTGAAGTTCGCGGCTTCTGCCACCACCGGATGCGCATTGGCCATGGCGAAGGAGTAGGTGGCGGCCTTGATCATTTCCAGGTCATTGGGGTAGTCGCCGAAAACTGCCGTTTCATCCGCGCTGATTCCCAGCTTGTCCTGCAAGGCTGCCAGGGCCAGTCCCTTGTGCACGCCGTGGTTCATGGCATCCACCCAGTGGCTGCCGGAGATCACCACCTGCAGCGGCACGTGCAGCGCTGCCGCCATTTCCTGCACGGCGCCGGTCCCGACGTTGACGGCCATCTTGATGATCTCGTCCTCGACCTGGGCCAGGTCTTCAACCACCTGCACGGCGCGGTAGTACGGGGCCACGGCGTTGGCAAACCGTTCATCGGCGCGCTCCACATAGGCGGTGCGGCGTCCGCACAGCACCAATCCGGCATCCAGTGCGGCTTGCCCGCGCACGGCCTGGATGACGGCGGCTACCGATGGCGGGTCGATGATGTTGGAGTAGATCTCGTTCTCGCCGTGCATCACGACGGTCCCGTTCTCGGCAATGATCGCGATCTCCCCCAAGGTGGCGAACTGCTCGCGCAGGGTCGCGAACTGGCGCCCGGAAGCTGGCACGAACTTGATGCCGCGGGCCTGGAGCTTGTCGATCACAGCCCACGATGCCTCGGGGATCTTGCCTTCGCCGTCCAGGAAAGTGCCGTCCATGTCAACGGCGACGAGCTTGATCTGGGCCTTCGGGTCAATCGTATGCATAGGTTCCTAGTTGCCGGGTTTCAGCGCGCGGTGCGCAGCGCCCAAGACCCCGGCGGCGTTGTTGAATTGGGCAGGCACGATCCTGGCTCGCAGTTCCAGCTGCGGCAGGAACTTTTCGTGGTCTTCCGAGATCGCTCCGCCAATGATGATCAAATCCGGGCTGCACAGGAATTCCACGTGGGACAGGTAGCGTTGCAGGCGGGCGATGTACTGCTCCCAGCTGAGGTTTTCCTCGTGCATGACTCGCGCGGCGGCCTTGCTCTCGGCATTGAATCCGTCGATTTCGAGGTGGCCGAATTCGACGTTCGGGAAGAGCACGCCGTCGCGGAAGAAGGCCGAGCCGATGCCCGTGCCCAGGGTCAGCAGCAAGGTGCTGCCCTTGACGGGCTTGCCCTGCTCGGCTCCGGCACCCGCGTAGACCTCGGCCACGCCGGCGGCATCCGCGTCGTTGAGCACAAAGACGTCGCGGCCCAGGATCGCGCTGAAGCTGGCGGTGGCATCCAAGCCGATCCAGGCCTTGTCGATATTGGCCGCCGAGTGCACGACGCCGTCGATGACGATGCCAGGCACGGTGACGCCAGCGGGGATTCCTGCCAGCTCGTCGCCGGTGAGCTCCTGCAGGTCGGCAACGATGCCCGCCATCACCTGGGCGACAGCATCCGGATGCGCGCCCTCAGGGGTAGCTGCCTTGCTGAAGGTGCTCTCAACAAGCTTGCCGTCGGTTCCAACCAATCCGTACTTGATCGACGAGCCGCCCAGATCAAGCCCGATGGCAGCGAACTGCGACGTGGATGCCGATGCGTCAGATGGTGCCATCAGTGGTCTCCCCGGTGAAGCAAATAAAATTTTAAGGACTCTTTACAATATATAGCTTGGATCACTTTGGTCAACGTACCCGGTAGTTTTCCCATAAGTTGGCCAAGGCCAGCTCCCGGGCGCCGGCCAAAGCGCCGCGTGCCGCGGCCTCGGTTCCCAAGGTGGAAAGCTGAACATGAACCGGTTTGGGCAGCAAGCTGTTCAGTTCGCTTTCCAGAGCCGCGCACAATTGAGGCGTGAGCCCCGGGCCGATGGCCACCACTCGCTGCGGATCGACGAAGCCGATCAGGTTGGCCAGGACACGGCCGAACGGGGACAGGAAGGCTGGCCAGTTCCGTTCATCGGCCAGTTTTTCCCAGAGCACGCGGGTCTGGAACATCCCGGCCTCGCCGAGCGCATCGCGCAGGTTCGCGGTGCCTACCAGCTGGGTCTCCAGCTCGCCGGCGGTGCCGTGCTTGCCGCGGTGCAGCGCACCGTCGATGACCAGGCCTGCACCCAGGCCGGAACCGATGTAGATCATCATCAACGAACCGGCCAGCTCCCCGGCTTCGGCCAGGGCCATCCAATTCACGTCGTTATCCAGCAGCACCGGAACCCCGCCGGCGAACTGGCCGGCAAGGTTGGCCCCGGAGGAAGGGAAAATCGGGGTGGCCAGGACTCGCAGCCCGCCATCGCGTTGCACCGGGGCTGACTGGCTCACGGCCCCGGCCAGCAATGGGGAGCCGAGCTCAGCGGCCACGCGGGAGATCTCGCGGGCTCCCATTTGCTCTACCTGCGCGGCGGTGGTTTGCGCCGTCAGCGGGTAGAAGCGGTCCACCAGCGTCTTTCCGGCCAGGTCGGTGGCGCGGACCTGCAGGAATTCTGCCTGCAGGCACAGTGCCAGCAGGTGGCCGAAGCCGCTGTCCAGCGCATAGTGCTCGGGAACGCGGCCGCGCTTGGGCTCGTTGTCCCGCTCGATGGCCGAGGCCAGGCCGTTCTCCTGCAGGCGCGAGATCGCCTGCGATGCGGTGGGCTTGGAGATCCCCAGATCCGCAGCGATCTGGGTACGGGTCGCCGGGGCTTGGCAAAGGTAATCGAATACCCGGATGTCAGTCAGCGTTGCCAGGGCACGGGGCCCCGCAGTGGAATCAGTCACCCACCAATCCTACTGGCCTTCTGCCCTGATTTCAGGGCAGCAGAACTTGGCGCACCGACCGTCCCTCGGCTAGTGCATCCAGGGCGTCGTTGACCTCGGCCAGCGGCCTGGTTTCCACGAGTTTCTCCACAGGGAGCTTGCCGGAGCGCCAGAGCTGCTCGTAGTAGGGAATATCCTTCTTCGGCAGGGCAGAACCCATGTAGCTGCCGATGATCGTGCGTGCTCCTGCGGTCAGGCCCAGGGGCTCGATGCTGCTCATCGCGCCCGGAGCCGGAAGCCCCACGGTCACCAGGGTTCCGCCCACGCCGGTGGCCTGCAAGGCGGTTTCGAAGGCACGCGGATGCCCCGCGGCCTCGATCACGATTTCGGCGGTGCGCTGCCCCAGGGCCTGCGGCGTGCAGGCTTCATCGGCGCCCAATGCCAGCGCGGTGGCCAGCTTGTCCTCATTGGCGTCTACGGCCAGGATCCTGCCGGTGCTCCTTTGCCCCGCGGCCACCAGCAAGGCGGCCATGCCTACCCCGCCCAGGCCGACGATGGCAACATCCTGGGCGCCGGTTGCCCCGGCGGCATTGCGCAGTGCACCGCCGCCGGTGAGCACCGCGCAGCCTAGCACCGCGGCCACTTCAGCAGGAACAGCCGCGCCCACCGGGATGAGGCTGCGCGCATCCATTACCGCGTAGTCGGCAAAGGCCGAGACACCGAGGTGGTGATGGACCGGCTGGCCGTCGAGGGCCAACCGGCGAGCGCCGGTCAGCAGGGTCCCGGCGCCATTGGACGCGGTGCCGGCGCTGCACGGCAGCTTGCCGCCCTTGGCGCAGGCTTCGCATTGCTCGCAGCGCGGCAGGAAGACCGAGATCACCTGCTGGCCGATGTCCAGATCCACCCCATCACCCACCTGCTCGACGATGCCTGCTGACTCGTGGCCCAGCACCATCGGCAGCGGACGAGGCCGGTTCCCGTCGATCACCGACAAGTCCGAATGGCACAGTCCGGCCGCGGTGATGCGCACTAGCACTTCGCCGGGCCCGGGTTCTTCGAGCTGCAGCTGGCGCATCGCCAGCGGCCGGTGCTCGGCATAGGGCCGCTGGTTCTCCCGGCGCTCAAGCACCGCGGCATGGATCTGGCGCATACTCAGCCCGCGGTTGGCTGGTTGGCTTCGGCCGACTCCGGGTTCCACCCGCGCACGCCACCTTCTGGCAGCAGGTTCTTCACGATCAGCGAGCAGTCCTTGTCCCCCAGTCCCTGCTCGATCAGTTCGTCGAAGTGCTCGCGGGCCAAGCTGGCTGCCGGCAGCTGCACCCCGGTGCTTGCGCCCGCGTCCAGGGCCAGCCCGATGTCCTTGCGGGCCAAGTCGGTGCGGAAGGTGGCCTCGAAGTTGTTGTTCGCCGCGGCGGTATCGATGATGCCCGGCACCGGGTACCAGGTCTGCTGCGCCCAGGAGCGTCCCGAGGAGACCGAGGCGATCTGCCAGAAGACTTCCGGGTCCAGGCCCAGGGCTTCGGCTAGCTGGGAGCCTTCGGCGCTGGCCATCAGGTCGATGAACAGCATCATGTTGTTGCAGATCTTGGCGGCAATGCCCATGGAGGGGCCCCCGGCGACGATGGTCTTCCCGCTCATCGGGGCGATGAATCCGGTGGCCTGCTCCATCAGTTCTGGTGCCCCGCCGAGCATGAAGGCCAGGGTTCCGGCCGCGGCTCCGGAGATGCCGCCGGAGACTGGGGCATCGACGAAGTGCAGGCCGCGCTGCGCGGAGCCCGCGTGGATGTAGCGGGAAGTCTCGATGTCCACCGTGGAGGAATCCAGCAGCAGCGTGTCCCTGCTGGCGTTGGCCCAAATGCCGGCGTCGCCCTCATAGACCGCGCGCACGTGCGCTCCCTTGGGCAGCATGGTGAACACGGCGTCGGCCTGGTCCATGGCTTCGGCGATCGATCCGGCTATCTGGACTCCGCCGTCGGCCGCGGCGGCGCAGGCCTGCTCGTCCAGGTCGTAGCCGCGCACGGTGTGCCCTGCGGCCACCAGATTCGCGGTCATCGGTCCGCCCATGTTGCCCAGGCCAATCCATGCGTACGTGCTCATCTGCACACCCCTCGTCCTTGAGTATTGTCCTTGTCAGGCCAGCGTAGGGGGCGCGGCGTGCCAGACTCAATGCACTTGGGCACGCCAATTGCGCAGGCCTAGTGTGCGCTAGCGCACACGAGGCGTGGCAGACTGTGGACCATGGACCGTCAGATCGATTACCGCCATCTCGAATCCCTCATTGCCCTGCTGACCGTTGCGCGCCTGGGCCGCTACACCGCCGCCGCGAATGTTCTCGGGGTGAACCACTCGACGATTTCCCGTCGCATCGACGCACTGCAAAAAGCCATGGGCGGCCACCTGCTCACGCGCTCTCCCAACGGCTGGGAACTGACGGATCTGGGGCGCCGGGCCATGTCCAGCGCGGAAGCCATCGAGCAGGCTGTGGAAGCCATCGGCTCCCAGAAGGAGACCGGCGCATTGGCCGGCCATGTGCGCGTCGCCGCTCCCGACGCCTTCAGCGCCCACCTGGCGGCTCCGGCCCTGGCAAAGCTCCAGCTAAAGCATCCGCAACTGGTCTTCGAGATCGTTTCGGAAACCACCCGTGCACGGCAGACGCGGACCGGCATGGATTTGGAGATTGTCATTGGCGAACCCAGCGTCCGCAAGGCGGCCTCCACAAAACTCCTGGATTACGAGCTGCGGCTCTACGCCACGGCCGAATACCTGGAAGCCCACGGCACCCCGGCACAGGTTGCCGACCTGGCCGGGCATAGCCTGAACTACTACATCGACACCGCGCTGACGGTGGACAAGCTCGACGAGGCCACCGGCGCCTTGCCGCCAATGCACCGCGCGATTTCCTCCACCAGCATCGCGGTGCAATATGCGGCCACCATGAACCATGCAGGCATCGGCTTGCTCCCCACTTTCCTCTCGGAGCACTACCCGAATATGGTTCCGGTGCTCCATGACCAGTTCACCTACCAGTCCGAGTACTGGCTGGTGGGACGCGAAGAAGCCTTGCGCAGCCGCGCGGTCCAGGAAACGGTGCGCGCGCTCAATGATGCAGCCACCGCCGGCGACTGGTTCATCCCGCCATTCCCGGCGTACAACTTGTCCTCCGGCTAGGCGCCGTTCACCGTGGCCCGGCGGGTTCCCAGTCCACGATGGCTTGCAGCAGCTGCTCCACTGATCGGGCGCTGTCCAGCCGGAGCACCGGACGGACTTCGTTCTCCAGCCAGGCCTCATGGCGGGCGCGGCTGCGTCCGCTGAAGTCCGGGTCATCGTAGCCAGCTGCCCACGCCATGAATTGTTCCAGGGCTCCGAGTTCCAGGGATTGCCCGCTCAGGCGCTGCTTCTCGCGTTCTGCAAGACGGCGCAGGCGCACTTGGGGATCCAGCGTCAGGAAGACGAAGGCATCGCATTGCGACAGGACTTCTTCTCCCCATCCCTGCACTGATCCGGACAGTACCCAGGCTATGCGCGGAACGAAGACCTGGTTCATGAGCATGGTTCGGGCAGCCGGCGCACGCTGCTCGCGGTATGGAGGATCGGTGGGAACCCAGAAGTAGTCGTCGCTATCGGCATGCGGCACGGACCAGGCATCGGCCACGGCGCGCGCGAGGGTCGTGGTGCCACTGCCGCTGGCACCGAAGATATGCAGCCTGCACCGCTTCATGCCGAACCCCGACGGCAAACTTGGCTACTTTTCATTATTCTTCTTGCTGCTCCGGCGCCGCCCGTATGAAGCGCAAGCGGCAACGAAGCCAATACCGAACAGGAACGCCAACAGGTACTCGATTCCCATCTGCCCGTGCACCTCGCAATCGCATCATGCTGGGGACGGTGATTTCCACCGAACCCCGCCCTTCTTGGCTGCCAGACTCGCAGATCGGCAACGGCGGCGCAAGCCGATGGCCCGCCCCTTCCGAGGAGCTGGCCTTCGGCGTCGTGCTGGATCTTGCGGCTTACTTCTGCATCTTCAGTTCATCGCGGGCGGCATTTTCGCCGTTCACTGCCAGCCGGTCCGCCTCGTCGATCTCGCCGAGGTCCAGCCCCTTGGTTTCCTTCATGAAGAACACCGCCACCAGGGTGACCAGGGCGGCGAACACGATGTAGCCGGCCACCGGAACCCAGGATCCGTAGACTTTGAGCAGGAAGGTGGCGATGATCGGGGCCATGGACCCGGCCACGATCGAGGTGACCTGGTAGCCCAGCGAAACGCCCGAGTAGCGCATGCGGGTCGGGAACATCTCGGCCATGATGGCCGGCTGCCCGGCGTACATCAGCGCGTGCACACCCAAGCCCAGCACGATGGTGGCCAGGATGACCGCATCGTTGGCGGTATTGAACAGCGGGAAGGCCGCCACGCCCCAGACGGCCATGAGCACCACGCCGGTGGCGTAGACCGGGCGGCGGCCGAGGGTGTCGGTGAAACGGCCGACGATCGGCACCAGGATCGCGTGGATCACGTGGGCAATGAGCATCAGGCCAAGGATCGTGGAGGTGTCCATGTCCAGCTGGGTGGCCATGTAGGTGATGGAGAAGGTCACCACCATGTAGTACATGATGTTCTCCCCGAAGCGCAGGCCCATGGCGGTGAACACCCCGCGCGGGTAGCGCTTGAAGACTTCGCCCACGCCGTAGCCGGCAGCCGCGTTCTGCTCCAGCTCAGCCTTGGCCTCCTTGAAGATCGGGGCATCGGAAACGCGGGTGCGGATGTAGTAGCCGACGACCACGATCACCACCGAGAGCCAGAAGCCGATGCGCCAGCCCCACGCCAGGAAGGCCGCTTCGCTCAGCGTTGCCGAGAGCACCAGCAGCACCACGGTGGCCAGCAGGTTGCCCACCGGCACTGCGGCCTGCGGCCAGGAGGACCAGAAGCCGCGTTCCTTGTTCGGCGCGTGCTCGGCCACCAGCAGCACCGCGCCTCCCCATTCCCCGCCCACGGCGAAGCCCTGGGCGAAGCGCAGCACGATCAGCAGGATCGGTGCGGCATAGCCGATGGAGTCGAAGGTGGGCAGGCAGCCCATCAGGAAGGTGGTTGCGCCGACCAGCACGATCGCCACCTGCAGCAGGTGCTTGCGTCCGTACTTGTCGCCGAAGTGGCCGAAGACGATGCCGCCGATGGGGCGGGCAATGAAACCGACCGCGTAGGTCAGGAAGGCCTTGATGATGTTATCCAAATCGTTGCCGGTATCCGGGAAGAAGATCTTGTTGAAGACCAGGGTTGCCGCGGTCGCGTAGAGGAAGAATTCATACCATTCGACGACGGTGCCAGCCATGGAGGCTGCTACGACCCGGCGCAATCCCTTGCGCCCGGCCTTCGATGACGTTTCGCTTGCCACTGTGCGTTCCTTCCGCCCACGCCAGTCCCCCCTTTGGAACCGGCTTCATCAGCGAGTATGGCCTAGATCACATCGCGAAAGATAGGCGAAACGAGGCATAGTGGGAGGCGGATTCTGCACATTCAGCGTGCATTTTTGCACACGCAGCGGCGGCTGCATGAAAGGTCGAGGATGATGGCTTGGGAAAACCCCGTGCACCAGGTGGCGTTGCGAGGCGTGCGCATGGATGCGCAAACCCGCTGCGCCCACTACCACTCTTTGTTCGATGTGATCGCGCTAAAGCACGACTGCTGCGCCACCTTCTACCCCTGCCACCTATGCCATGGCGAACTGGCCGATCACGAGGCAACGCCGTGGCCGGCGGACCGGTTCGATGAACCCGCCGTGCTTTGCGGGGTCTGCAGCACGCAGCTGAGCCCGGCGAAGTACCTCGATGCCAGTTCCTGCCCGAACTGCCAGGCCCTATTCAATCCCGGCTGCAAATTGCATCTGGACTTGTACTTCGAGATGAAGCCAGCCAGCTAGTCCCAGGGCAGTTCGTTGTCTTGTGCAGGCTGCTGCGGAATCACCAGCACCGGACGATGCTGCTTGTGGGCCAGCGCCACGGCGATCGACCCGTCCATCAGCTGGGCCATCTTGCTGCGGATCCCCGGACGGCGGGTGCCGACGACGATCATCTGCGCATCGAGCTGCTCGGCTACCGCGGCCAGCACCTTGGCAGGGTCGCCGGCCACGGTGTAGCTCTCGAGCTCGACGCCGGTAATCACCGAAGTGATTTCCCAGGCGAGCTCCTCGGAAACCGGGCTGGCCG
Source organism: Glutamicibacter sp. NPDC087583 (assembly GCF_044743685.1). Classification (NCBI taxonomy): domain Bacteria; kingdom Bacillati; phylum Actinomycetota; class Actinomycetes; order Micrococcales; family Micrococcaceae; genus Glutamicibacter; species Glutamicibacter sp. NPDC087583. The sequence continues at coordinate 70,526 of NZ_JBIUWY010000009.1, forward strand.
AAGCCAGCAGGTCGCCCTCGGACAGCTTGTCGGCAATCAGGCGTCCGGAATCAGCGTGGATGCACACCAATCGTGCATCCAGCCCGCGTGCCAGGGCACCGGCCGCCGCCAAGACCGCCGGGGACATGCCCGATTCCACGCCCATGACCATAGTGCTCATCAGCTCTACCCGCTTCCCTTATTGGCAGTTCCGGTCGAAGGAACTGCAGTTCACAAATCCTTGAGCGCTATGGCCGGATCGCTGAGCCGGTCAGCGTCGATCTCCCGGCCCACCAGCCCGCGCAGGGTGTCATTGGAATCCCAGATGTTCACGTTCGCCGCAGCGGTGATTTCCGATCCGTCCTGCCAGAACATCAAGAACTCCCCGGATTCCATATCCCCGCGCACCACCGTCGTATCCCCGGGCGAACCATGCCCGACATATTCCATCCCGAGATCGAATTGGTCGGTGAAGAAGTAGGGCAGCCAGTCATAGGACCTTTCCTCCCCGGCCAGCGTGGCCGCGGCCAGCTTGCCTTGGCGAATCGCGTTATCCCAGTGCTCGACGCGCAGCTGCCTGTGCAATGCGGTGTTGAAGGCCTGGGCAATGTCCCCCACGGCTAGTATCCGCGCGTCGCTGCTGCGCAGCGAGGCATCCACCACGACGCCGGAGTCCACGTCCAGCCCGGCAGTCTCGGCCAGCTGCACATTCGGCTGCGCACCCACGGCCAGCAGCACCAGGTCGGCACGCGAGGAGCCCGCATCGGAAAGCACCTGCAGGTGCCCGTCGGCTTCTTCGATGCCGTGCACCCGTGCAGTGCGCACATCCACGCCATGGGACTGGTGCAGCTCCAAGAGGTGATTTCCAAGCCGTTCGCCGAACACCTTGGCCAAAGGGACCTCGGAGGGCGAGTAGACAGTCACCCGTGCCCCGCGCTGGCGGGCGGCGGCCGCCACTTCCATGCCGATCCAGCCCGAACCCACCACCGCCACCTGGGCGCCCTCGACCAGTTCTGCACGCAGGGACTTCGCATCGTCCAAGGTGCGCAGCACGTGCACTGCGGGCAGGTCGTAACCGGGTATCGGAGTTAGGCCGCCCAGGCTGGCCCGCGAACCGGTGGCCAGCACCAGCTGGTCGTAGTCCAGTGCGCTGCCATCGGCCAGCAGCACCTGCCGCTTGGCGGTTTCGATGCTGGTGGCGGCGACGCCCAGACGCAATGCGACATCATGGCTTGCGTACCAGGACGCGTCATGGACGGTGAAGTCCGCCGGTTCCTCCTTGCCCTGCAAGAACCCCTTGGACAGCGGCGGGCGCTCATAGGGCAGCTGCGTTTCCTCGCTGACCAAGCTCAGCGCCCCGGTGTAGCCGAGCTCGCGCAGTTCGCCAACAACGCTCGCGGCGGCCAGGCCGCCACCAAGGACAACGATCGATTCCATGCTGCACCCCACTGCTCAACGACGATGTACTTTGATCCTCACACCCCATGGCCAGCTTGGCAACCTCTGGCCAGTTCACTGCCGGGAAAAGGAGAAACCGGCGAGCGGGCCGCTGCCTGCGGCCAGCTCGCCGGCTGTCAGTCATCCGCCTGCCCCGGCGGCTGCTACCGCTCGCCGTCCTTCTTCCGGCGCCCCCGGTCTGCGTTCTCCTCGCGGCGGCCAAAGGCACCGCGGGTGCGCGTCACCCGGTAGTCGATGCGGTCATCGACGTAGCGGCGCAGCTCCGGCTGGTCTTCGAGCGTGGCCCACAGCTCGTCGGAGACGTGCTCGGTGACCCGCTCGAGGCGGAGCTTGGCCTCGATGATCTCCAGCGTCTTGCTCTCGTGGCGCAGCCCCTTGATGGTCGCCACCGCCATCATGATCATGATGATGCTGAAGGGCAGCGCCGTGGCCAGCGAACCGGCCTGCAGCGCCTGCAATCCGCCAGCCATCAGCAGCGCCGCGGCGAGCAAGCCCTCGAGCACCGCCCACAGCACGCGGGACCAGGTCGGCGGGTTCGGGTGCCCGCCGGAAGCCAGCATGTCCACCACCAGCGACCCGGAGTCCGAGGAGGTGATGAAGAAGATCGCCACCAGGATGATTGCCATCACCGAGAGGATCGATCCCAATGGCAGGTCCTGCAGGATCTGGAACAGCGAGCCCTCGGCGGAAACCGCCCCGTCCTGGACCATGTCCCCCGCTCCGAAGAACTGGCGGTACAGCCCCGCGCCGCCCATCACGGAGAACCAGAGGAAACCGACGATGGTCGGCACCAGCAGCACGCCCAAAACGAACTGGCGCACGGTGCGGCCGCGCGAAATGCGGGCGATGAAGATGCCCACGAACGGGGCCCATGCGATCCACCAGCCCCAGTAGAAGACCGTCCAGCTGGAGAACCAGGCCTGCGCTTCCTCGCCCTGCTGGAAGGCGCCGACGTCGAAGGTCATGTTCATCCAATTGGCCAGGTACACGCCCAGGGACTGCACGAAGTTCTGGAAGAGGAACAGCGTCGGGCCCAGCAGCAGCACGCTGATCATCAGCAGCCCGGCCATGGACAGGTTGATGTTCGAGAGCCACTTGATGCCTGCGCCCAGGCCGCTGACCACGCTCATGGTGGCCAGGAAAGTGATCACGACGATGAGGATGACCAGCAGCGTGTTGTCCACCGAATCCACCAGCCCGATGGATTGCAGTCCCGAGCTGATCTGCTGCACGCCCAGGCCCAGCGAGGTCGCGATGCCGAAGACCGTGCCGAAGATGGCCAGCACGTCGATCACATCGCCCAGCCAGCCCTTGACCCGCTCCCCGAGCACCGGTTCCAGCGCCCATCGGATGGAGACCGGGCGGCCACGGCGGTGGATCGCATAGGCCAGGGCCAAGCCGATGACTGCGTAGATGGCCCACGGATGCAAGCCCCAGTGGATGAAGGTCTGGGCCATGGCCAAGCCCGCCAGTTCCCCTTCGGTGCCTTCCCATCCGGGCTTCGGGTCGACGGTGGCGTACATCAGCGGTTCGCCCACTCCGTAGAAGACCAGGCCGATGCCCATGCCGGCGGCGAAGAGCATCGCAAACCAGCTGAACAGCCCGAATTCAGGCTTCTCCCCGTCATTGCCCAGGGTGATCCGGCCCAGCTTGGAGAAGCCGACGACGATCACCAAAGCCACGAAGCCGCCGATGATCAGCATGTAGTACCAGCCCAGGTTCGTCACGATCCAGTTCTGCATCGCGTTGAACGTAGTGCTTGCGGTATCCGGCAGCACGATGGCGAACACGGCCACCGCGAGGATCACGACCAGCGCCGGCCAGAAGACCGCCGGAGCGATCCCGCCCTTGCCCAGGCGCACGCCCTGCCGGCGCAGCTTCGCGGTGATCTGCGCGTCGGTGTCATTTTCTGCAATATGCATATGCACCGGAATCGGCGCAGTATGCGGGGATGCCTCCGGCTCCGCGTCCAGCGGCCTTGGCAGCTCGCTGTTGGACTCCGCGGAGTCCGAGTCGTCGATTTTCTGGGTCATCGTCTCCAACCTTCCTTGCATTGTTGTCCTTCTGCTTTACACCCTTGTAGCTTGTGCGCCCAGAAGCAAGCTGATCTGCGATAAAAAGCTTGCGAAGCCGGGAATGGGAGTTTGCGCAAAGTCCTCATCGCCCCGGGCTAAACGTCTGGCGCAGCGGGTAGGGTGCGAAGTAACTCGCCAAGCACGCACCGGCGTGTGCCGGAAAACCAGCTAAGGAGCCAGCCATGCATACTTCCCGCCACCAAAGCACCGAAGCCGCTGAAGTCCCGGGCCGCTACGTGCTCGTCTTCGACCAGCCAGCTGCCGGCGCCCCTGGCCTGGCCCAAGTCCAACGCGACACCGAACTGCCCCAGTTGCTGGCCGAACAGGGCTACTCCACCAGCGAATACTTCCCGATGCTGGGCATCGCGGTGGTCTCCAGCGGCACCGAGCAGCTGGAGGACTTCCGCCAGCGCTGCGCCGGGCATCGGCTGCCGGCCTCGGTGGTGCCGGAACTGGTCTACCGGATTCTGCCCGATGCCGCCAAGGCCCCGGGCCAGTCCCCGTTCGCGGACACCGCGGAATTCACCTGGGGCCTGCAAGCGGTGGGCGCAGAGCTGTCCAGCTACACGGGCAAGGGAATCAACGTGGCTGTGCTGGATACCGGCTTCGACAGCGCGCACCCGGATTTCGCCGGCCGCACCGTGGATGCCAGGTCCTTTGTCGATGGCGAGGACGCCAACGACGGCCATGGGCATGGCACCCACTGCATCGGCACCGCCTGCGGTCCGCGCGACCCGCGGCAGGGACCGGGCTACGGGGTCGCCACCGAGGCCAATATCTTCGCCGGAAAGGTGCTGGGCAGCAACGGATCGGGCTCCGACTCCACGATCCTGGCCGGAATCAACTGGGCGCTGGAAAACAAGTGCGAGGTCATCTCGATGTCCCTCGGTGCCGACGTGAGAACCGTGCACCCGCCCTATGTCACCGCTGGGCGGCGCGCCCTGGAGCTGGGCTCGCTGATCGTGGCCGCCGCCGGCAACAACGCGCAGCGCTCCGCCGGGAACCCGGGGTTCGTCGGCGCCCCGGCCAACAGCCCCTACATCATGGCGGTGGCCGCCGTGGATCCGCACCTGGCCGTCGCCGACTTCTCGGCACAGGCGCTGGATGCCCAGGGCGGCGCAGTGGATATCGCCGGCCCCGGCGTGGACATCTACTCTGCTTGGCCGGGAGAAAAACGCTACAACACGATCAGCGGCACCTCCATGGCCACCCCGCATGTGGCCGGCGTGGCCGCGCTGCTGGCCGAATCCACCGGGCTGCGTGCCCAAGAGCTGTGGGACAAGCTCCTGTCCACCTCCCGCGATGCCGCGCTGCCTGCTGAGGATGCCGGTGCCGGGCTGGCCCAAGCCCCGGCCGGGGCGGAAGGCCACTAGGATGTGCGGCGTCCAGGTGCACATCTACGTGGTCACCGTGGTGGCCACCGTGGCCCCCGAATCCATCGTTGACCAGCTGCAAGCCCGCGGACTGCAGGTTAAGCAGGTGCTCGCTGCCCTGGGCCAGATTATTGGCGAGGGCAGCGAGCAGGTGGCCGCAGCGCTGCGGGATCTCGACGCGGTCGAATCGGTTGATGCCCAGCAGCGCTACCGGGCCATCGACGAGGGCAGCTAGCGCAGGATCACCGTGCGCTGCGCGCACCGCACAAGGCCGGGCTAGGGCACCGCTGGCGCGGCGAACTCTGCCATGGCATCGAGCAGCCAGCGCACGGCGTGCTCGGTGAACGAGGCGCGCGGCATGATCCGCCAGCTCTGCTCGCCGGTGCGCCACAGCAGCACCGGAATATTCGCCAGCGAGGTGCTGATCGCCTGGTTCACGCCGAAGGCGCGCGGGTGCAGGTCCGCCGGGCAGCTCTTGCGCAGCACCAGCGGCGCATCCGGGCCGGAAAGTTCCAGCACGCTGCGGTTGGCCGAGAGGTCCACCACCTGCCCGGGCTGGTCGCCCAGGGCCGCGGTCAGCGCCCCGGCCAGCTCGGCGTTCTCGGCACTGGTGGCCAGGAACTCATCCGGAGCCAGCCACAGCACCGCAATGCCCGGCGCCTCGCCGGCCACCTGGCCCACCGCGGCGGGCAAGCCCACTCCGGTAGCCGCGGCCACCGCCGCATGCGCCGGACTGCCCGGCGCGCAGCGCAGCGAGATCTGGGTGGCGAAGGCGATTTCGCGCAGGCTCACGCGGCCGGCGATGCTGGCCGCTTCCATTTCCTGGGCCAGGTGCTGGGCCGGGGAACGGCGTACTTCGCTGTCAATCATGGTGTTGCTAGCCATCGCGACGGCTTCCTTCCGGGTCGTAGAGCACGGTTTCACAGACTTCGACGTCGACCAGCTGGCCGCCCACCGGGGTCTTGAGCACTTCGCCAATGCGGCTGCGCCCGTTCTTGATCAGCGCCAGGCCGAAGGTGCGTCCCAGCGCCGGCGAGTCGTAGAAGCTGGTGACCCAGCCTTCCATCGGGGTGATGCCCTCGGTGGCCATCGCGTCGGCGGCCACCAGCGCGGCACCCTCGGGCAGCCGCAGGGACTTGTCCACCGGCAGCACCGAGACCAGGTGCTTGCGGTCCTCCCGGAGGTTGTCCGCCCGGGAGTAGGAGCGGTTGCCGATGAAGTCCTTGACCTTGGAGACCACCCATTCCATGCCGGCATCCTGCGGGGTCACCGTGCCGTCGGTGTCCTGCCCGACGATGATGAAGCCCTTCTCGGCGCGCAGCACGTGCATGGTTTCGGTGCCGTACGGGGTGATGCCGTATTCCTGGCCGGCGGCGTACACGTCTTCCCAGACGCGCAGCCCGTGCCAAGCCGGCACCGCGATCTCGAAGGCCAGCTCCCCGGAGAAGGAAATGCGCGAGATGCGCGCTTCGATCCCGGAATCCAGCACCACGTCCTTGAAGGCCATGAACTTGAAGCTCTCGTTGGACACGTCCACGGTGGAGGCGACCTTGGCGATCACCTCGCGCGACTTCGGCCCAACCACCGCGACGGTGGCCAGCTGCTCGGTGACCGAGGTGCACACGACATCCAGCTCGGGCCATTCGGTCTGCAGCCACTCCTCCAGCCAGTCCAGCACGTCTCCCGCGCCGCCGGTGGTGGTGTGCAGCAAGAAGCGGTCCTGCGCCAGGCGCAGGGCTACCCCGTCGTCGAAGATCATGCCGTCGGCCTTGCACATCACGCCGTAGCGGCCCATGCCGACCTTCAGCTTGGTGTAGCCGTTGGTGTAGATGCGGTTCAAGAACTCGGCCGCATCCGCCCCGCGGATCTCGATCTTGCCCAGCGTGCTCGCATCGAGCATGCCCACCGAAGCGCGCACCGCGGCGGACTCGCGGTAGACCGCCTGGTCCATGGTTTCCCCCGGCTGCGGGTAGTACCAGGGGCGCTTCCACTGCCCGACGTCCTCGAAGGCCGCGCCGTGGGCCAGGTGCCAGGAGTGCATCGCGGTGATGCGCGCCGCATCCAGCTGCTGCCCGCGGTTGCGCCCGGCCAGGGCCGCGAAGGCCACCGGGGTGTAGGGGGCACGGAAGGTGGTGGTGCCGATCTGCGCCGGGTTCTCGATGCCCAGCACCGCGGCGATCACGCCGATCGCCGCTACCCCGGAGGTCTTGCCCTGGTCGTTGGCGGTGGAGATCGAGGTGTACCGCTTGATGTGCTCCACCGACTTCATGCCCGCACCGGTGGCGCGCAGCACGTCGGCCACGGACTGGTCGCGCTGCAGGTCCACGAAGTGGGCGGTGTAGTTCGCGGCGTCATCGCCCTTGGCCGATGGCACCAGCCAGACCGGACGGGTCTGGCCCAGCGCGGTTTCCAGCGCCTGCGGGGTGCGGGCCACGGTGGCGAATCCTGCCGCGGTGGCAGCCGCGGCGCCGGTGGCGGCCCCGGTGGACAGGGCGCTGGCGGTATCCAGGCGCCCGGTCACCGCGCCGGCCAGGTGCTGGTTGGCCACCGCGGCGGCCGGGACGAAGGCGTGGATGGTGGTGTCCCAGTCCAGCTTGCCCTGGCGGTGGGAGTGCAGGTGCACCACCGGGTTGAAGCCGCCGGCCACGGCCAGCACATCGGCTTCGAAGCGCTGCGTGGCCCCCAGTTCGCGGTGCTCGTCGAGCGTTGCGACCACGATGGCCGACAGCTCGCCCTCGGCATCCGCCTCGGTATCCACCACCACCGAACCCGGGATCACGGTGACTCCCTCGGCCACCGCGGCCGCGGCGGCGGCCGAGATGCTGGTGCGGGCGTCGATCACGGCCACGACCGAGCCGCTGGCGGCCAGTTCGGCGACCAGCTCGTAGGCCGAGTCGTTGGTGGTGGCCACCGCGATCCGCGACCCGGCGCGCACGCCGTAGCGGTTCAGGTAGCTGCGCACCGCGCCGGCGAGCATGATGCCCGGGCGGTCGTTGTTCTCGAAGACGATCGGGCGTTCGTGGGCGCCGGTGGCCAGCACCACCTGCTGGGCGCGGATATGCCAGATGCGCTCGCGGGACACCCCGGGCTGCGACGGACCGTCCAGGTGCACGGTGCGGCGCTGCGCGGCGATCAGGTAGTTCGCGTCGTAGGACCCGAAGACGGTGGTGCGCTGCAGGTGGGTGGTTTCCTCTGCTTCGGCCAGTTCGCCGGTGACCTGCTCGATCCACTGGCTGCTGTCCAGGCCGTCGATCTGCTCCCCGGCGGTGTCCAGCAAGGTGCCCCCGGCCTCGGCGCGCTCGTCGAGCAGCATCACCCGGGCCCCGGAGCGCGACGCTTCGCGGGCCGCGGCCAGGCCGGCCGGACCGGCGCCGACCACCAGCACGTCGGTGTGCACGTGCACGTGGTCGTAGTAGGCCGGATCGGTGGCCGGGTCCAGCACGCCCAGGCCCGACAGCAAGGTGGCGTCCAGCCCGTCGGTGACCGCAACGGTGGTGGCCGGCAGCATCGACTCGTCGATGTCCTGCTCATGCCGGGCGCCGACGGTGACCAGCGCGTTGGGCTCCTCGACCCCGGCGGCGAAGATGCCGCGCGGGCGGTCCAGGTACAGCGAGTTGCCGGCCTTGCGCAGCCCGTTGGCCAGCATCGCGCTGGCCACGGTGTCGCCGCGGAAAGCGGAGAGCTGCGCGCCGCCAATGGACAGGGCCAGTGGTTCCTCGCGGTTGATGCGGGCGCGGGTGCTCTGCGCTGCAGGCAGGCGTTGCGGCTTGCTCATCGGGTGCCTCCTTCGGCGCTGCGGATGTCGGTGGTGCTCAGTTCTGGGCGTGGTTCGCTGGCCTGGTAGATGGCCTTGAACTCGTAGGTGACGGTGTCGCGCAGGGCGTTGAACCACTTGCGGCAGCCGCCGGCGTGGACCCAGCGTTCGGCGAAGATGCCCTTCTTGTTCTGCCGGTAGAACAGGTAGCGGGACCATTCCTTGTCGCTCAAGGCGCTCGGGTCCGCCGGGTAGGCCACGTGGGCTTCTCCCCCGTACTTGAATTCGTTCTCATTGCGTGGCCCGCAGTTCGGGCAATCAATCAGCATCATGGCGGTTGCTCCTAGTGTGCGACGGCTGCGGCGCCGTGCTCGTCGATCAGGTGGCCGGTTTCGAAGCGATCCAGGCTGAACGGCTTGTTCAGCTCGTGCGGCTCGTCGTTGGCGATGGTGTGCGCCAGGGTGAATCCGGCACCCGGGGTGCCCTTGAATCCGCCGGTGCCCCAGCCGCAGTTCACGTACAGGTTCTGGATCGGGGTCTTGGAGATGATCGGCGAGGCGTCCATGGTGGTGTCCACGATGCCGCCCCAGGTGCGCAGCACATGCGCCCGGGCGAAGATCGGGAACAGCTCCACGGCCGCGGCCATCTGCTCCTGGATGACGTGGAAAGCGCCGCGCTGCCCGTAGCCGTTGTAGTTGTCGATGCCCGCGCCCATGACCAGCTCCCCCTTGTGGGCCTGGGAGACGTAGACGTGGATGTGGTTGGACATGACCACCGTCGGGTGCACCGGTTCGAACAGCTCGGAGACCAGTGCCTGCAGCGGGTGGGACTGGATCGGCAGTTCGAAGCCGGCCATTTCGGCCAGCACCGAGGAGTGCCCTGCCCCAGCCAGGGCGACCTTTCCCGCGTGGATGGTGCCGCGGGTGGTCTTCACGCCGGTGACCTTCTCGCCGTCCTTGATGAAGCCGGTGACTTCGCAGTTCTGGATGATATCCACGCCCAGCTCGTTGGCCTTGCGGGCGAAGGCCCAGGCCACGTGGTCGTGCTTGGCGATGCCGGCACGCGGCTGCCAGGTCGCGCCCATGACCGGGTAGCGGATGTCGTCGCCGATGTTGATGATCGGGCAGGCTTCCTTGACCTGGGAAGGGTCCAGCCATTCGGCATCCACGCCGTTAAGCTTGTTCGCTTCCACGCGGCGCACGGATTCGCGCACGTCGCCCAGGGTGTGGGCCAGGTTCATCACGCCGCGCTGGGAGAACAGGAAGTCGTATTCCAGGTCCTCGGGCAGCTGCTCCCACAGCTTCAGCGACTTCTCGTAGATGCCCGCCGACTCGTCCCAGAGGTAGTTGGAGCGGATGATGGTGGTGTTGCGGGCCATGTTCCCGCCGGCCAGCCAGCCCTTTTCCAGGACGGCGACGTTGGTGATGCCGTGGTTCTTGGCCAGGAAGTAGGCGGTAGCCAGGCCGTGGCCGCCGCCTCCGACGATCACTGCGTCGTAGGACTTCTTCGGTTCCGGGTTGGCCCAGAGGAATTCCGGGTGCTCAGGCAGCAGATCAGCCATGGCTATTCTCCAATCTTCTTCAGGTTCGGGTACAGCGGGTGGGCCGCGGCAAGCTGCAGAACACGATCCTTCAGCTCCGGCAACACCGCCGCATTACCCTCAGCACCAGCAATCAACGCCTGCGCAATGATCTCCGCAACCTCAGCGAACGCAGCCTCCGAGAAACCACGGGTAGCCAACGCCGGAGTACCAATACGCAACCCCGAAGTCACCATCGGCGGACGAGGATCAAACGGCACCGAATTGCGGTTCACCGTGATCTCCACCTGCGCCAAAAGATCCTCACCCTGCTGCCCATCCAACTCGCTATTACGCAAGTCAACCAGCACCATGTGAACATCCGTGCCACCAGTCAAAACGCTGATGCCCTTGGCCACAACATCTTCCTGGGTCAAGCGCTCAGCCAAGATCCGCGCACCAGCCAAGGTCCGCTCCTGGCGCTCCTTGAACTCCGGCGAAGCGGCAATCTTGAAAGCCACCGCCTTGCCAGCAATCACGTGCTCCAACGGACCACCCTGCTGGCCAGGGAACACCGCCGAGTTCAACTTCTTCGCAATCTCCGCATCATTCGAGAGAATAATGCCGCCACGAGGACCAGCAAGCGTCTTATGCGTCGTGGAAGTCACCACGTGAGCGTGCGGGACCGGCGAAGGATGCAACCCGGTTGCCACCAAGCCAGCAAAGTGCGCCATATCCACGAACAGGTACGCGCCGACCTTGTCCGCGATTTCGCGGAAACGCTGGAAATCCAGCTGGCGCGGATACGCCGACCAGCCAGCAACAATCATCTTCGGCTGGTTCTCGATGGCAAGACGCTCCACCTCGTCCATGTCCACCTCATAGGTTTCCTCGTCCACACCGTAAGGAACGATGTTGAACAAGCGGCCCGAGAAGTTCAGCTTCATGCCGTGGGTCAGGTGGCCACCGTGGTTCAGGTTCAGCCCCAGCACGGTATCGCCCGGGCGCACCAGCGCGTGGTACACCGACGCGTTAGCCTGCGCACCGGAATGCGGCTGCACATTAGCGAACTTCGCCCCGAACAAGTCCTTCAGGCGCTCAATAGCCAACGTCTCGATGACATCAACTTCCTCGCAACCGCCGTAATAGCGGCGGCCCGGGTAGCCCTCGGCATACTTGTTGGTCAGTACCGAACCCTGCGCCTGCATGATTGCCTGCGCAGTGTGGTTCTCCGAAGCGATCATTTCCAGGCCGCGCTGCTGGCGAGCCAGCTCAGCGTCAATACGCTGCGCGATCTCCGGATCGAGATGCGCGAGGTCTGCGGTCAGGGAATCTGCCGAGAGAGTTGAAGCTTGTGCCATTGCCCATTCCTAAATGTATGAATTGCCGACAACTGATATATCAATCTGCGATTCACTGTATGATGGAAGTCACAGCCCGGTCAATGGGTAGCCCGAAATTATTTCAGCGTGTAGCAATCACGCAGTATGGAACAGAGAAAACGGAGGCAAGATGACACTCGCCACACAGCTTCCCGTGGGCGCCGAGTCCCTGGCTGAACGCGCCTACCTGGTTCTGCGAGACCGGCTCATCATGATGGACATCGCCCCCGGCGACCCGATCAACGAAGCCCATCTGGTCAACGAACTTGGGGTCGGCCGCACGCCGTTGCGCGAGGCGCTCAAGCGCCTGGAGGTCGACCACCTGGTGCAGTCCTATCCGCGACGCGGCACCTTTGCCACCCGCGTGGACATCACGGAGCTGGCCGATATCACCGAAGTCCGCGAAGCCCTGGAACCCCTCGCCGCGGCCAAGGCAGCAGCCCTGCATGGCGGCAGTGCACGCAGTCGCATCGAGGCAACGCTCCAAGCCGTCAGCCAGCTGTCGGGCGCGAATCTCCGGCGCACGCTGATGGAGAACGACCTGGAAGTGCACCGGCTGATCTACCAAGCGGCCGGCAATCACCACCTGGAGCAGACACTGATCCGCCTGGATAACCTTGCCACCCGCATCTGGTGCATGGCCCTGGATCGCCTGCCGAGCATCGACGAGCACATTGAAGAACACATCTCGCTGCTCCAAGCCATCCTCGACGGCGACGCGCAGCTGGCACAGGAGTTGGCCCTGGAGCATATCGTGCATTTCGAGACGTCGGTGCGATCCGTTCTCTAGCCGCGGCTTCACCGCTGGAGCGATGCCATGCACTGCGAAAAAATACTTATCCTCATTTCTCAGAATCGAAGACATGTTCGAACACGCGAAGTATAATTAGAACATGTCCGAAGCAAAGGCGCACGGAAACAGCCTCACCCCACCAGCACCCCCCGAGGAATTCGACCTCCACGTCCAAACCGTGCAAAACGACCTCTCCGCCCTCGAAGAACACGGCAGCAAAGCCGACTGCGCCCACGGCATCGAACTGCTGGAAGCCCTCATCTCCGCAGCATGCTGCAAACAAGCCGGCCTCGCCCACCAAATCGAAAAAGAATACGTCCGCGACCACGAAGAACGCGGCATCCACCTCGATGACCAAACCCGCGGCGCAGCCGCCTGCGTCGCCCTGGCCCGCAAGCAATCACCGCACGGCATGCGCAACTACCTGGTCAATTGCCGCATCCTCTTCGAAGACACCCCGAACCTCGCCGCCGCCTGCGCCCGCGGCGAATTCACCGAAGCCCAAACCCAAGCCATCCTCACCCCGCTCCAAGACCTCAAACCCCAGCGCCGCACCGAATTCGACCACCTCTACGCCCAGAACCCGCACATGTTCGAATCCATGGGCACCACCCAAATCAGGGAAACAGTCCGAAAATTCGCCCTGGCCTACATCTCCGACCCCGACTCCATCAAGCAGAAAACCGTCGAAGAGCAACGCAACCTCACCCTGAAAATCGACGACCAGCACGGCCGCATCATCATCCACGGCGAATACCCCCTGCTGCAGGGCATGTGCCTCAAACGCTACCTCGACGAAGAATCGAAAACCCTGCGCAAAAAAGGCGACCCCCGCACCCGCACCCAGATCCGCGCCGACCTGCTCTTCAGCTACATGATGGTCGGCGAACCCTCCAAAATGCCCATCGCCCTGCAAGTCGCAGTAGTCATGACCGACCGGGCCCTGTTCGCCGGCGAACGCGAACCAGCCTACCTGGAAGGCTACGGCTTCATCCCCGCCCAGAGCGTACGCGAATGGATCAGCGGACACCAGATCCCCAACAGCCCGACCTTCGACCAAATGGACGCCAAACCAACTACGGAGCTGATCGAACAGCTCGACGTGCGCACCGAACTCGCCCGCCTCTACACCGCACCCGGCGACCAGGACCTGATCGCCATGGACTCCAAAGCCCGGATCTTCCCGGAAAAGCTCAAGAAGTTCATCGCGATCCGCGACCGGCACTGCCGCACCCCGTTCTGCGACGGCATCGTGGAGGAAATAGACCACGTCAAGCAATACGCCCGCGGCGGCAAGAGCACCGTCTTCAACGGCGATGGCCGATGCGCTAGTTGCAACAAGGCCAAGGAAGCCGCCGGCTGGTACGAATACACGACCTACGGCAACGGCCACACCATCATGATCTGCCCCGGCTCGGCGATGTCCTACAAGTCCACCGCCCCACCAGCCACGGGCTCCGCGCACAAGCCGTTCCCACAATTGAGACGCGACTCGAAATGGATACAGCAACTCAAGGAACGGCTGAAGCCCAAGGATGGCCCTGAAGACCTCGCAGCCTGACTCCCGGCAAATATCGATGCCGTGGCTGCAGTCCGCGCCAACCCATGCGGTCCAACCTGTCGGGCGTGCAACGACTGACCAACACGCCGAATTTGGCGCATTCGGCATCCATACCTAGGTGATCGAACCAGGCGGACTGGTTTAGCTGGGAGTTTGCCCGAGGGCCTTTTGCCACCCCTCGCCCCGGTGCTGAAGTGGTTCCATGGATTACAACATCGGCTATTTCGTTGGTTCGCTCGCCACGAACTCCATCAACCGCGTCCTGTCCAAGGCCCTGATAGCCCTGGCACCTGAAAACCTCAGTTTCACGGAAATCCCGATCAGCGATCTGCCCTTGTATAGCGCTGACTACGATGACAATTATCCCGAAGCCGGGACCGCGCTCAAGACCGCCATCGAAGCCTCGGATGGCCTGCTATTCATCAGCCCGGAGTACAACCGTTCAATTCCCGGTGCGCTGAAAAATGCCATCGACTGGGGTTCGCGGCCCTGGGGTACCAACTCCTTCGCCCGCAAGCCCACCGGCCTGCTCGGCGCTTCGGTCGGAGCCATCGGCACTGCGGTCATGCAGTCCAGCATGCGCAGCGTCCTCAGCTTCCTGGATGCCCCGCAGCTGAACTCCCCCGAGGTCTACCTGCAGTACCGTCCCGAAGACTTCGGCGAGGACGGGAGCATCAGCAACCCGGACACCGAGAAGTTCTTGGCCCACTACATGGGCGAATATGCGGCGTTCGTTGAGCGTGTGCTCGATGCGACAGCTGCGGGTCATATCGGAGACGAAGGAATGTAGCCGCCTCCAACATCCACTAGCCGCGCGAGTACTCGGCAAGACAGACTCCGGAGGCAAAAGACTGCATGTTCTCCAGCCTCCAGCGATCCGGGGCATACCCCGTGTCCCCGAAGAGCCTGATGCCCGACCCGAACATCACCGGCTGCACCTTCAGGGCCAACCTGTCGATGTCCGGCCGGAGCCTGGCGGCCAATTGCCCTCCGCCGCATAGCCAGATGCCGTCACCCGGTTGGGATTTGAGTTCCCCGATGACCTCTCGCGGATCCGCACTGGTGAACTGCACCTCTTGGCTTTCTGGAGGTGAAGAGTGCTCGCGCGTGAAAACAATCTGCCTCAGATGCGAGTAAGGGCTGGGCAGTGCTGGCAAGCCGACAGCGTAGGTATTCCATCCCATCAGCACCGTATCGAAAGGGCACCCCTCGATAGGCAGTCCAGCCGACTCTGCCAGCTGGGTCGGCGCGGTGCCGCGGTAGCGGTCCCAGATGGGCGCCGCATGGTCGCCAGCCACCGCGAATGCATCGAATTCGCCGTGAGGACCGGCAATGTACCCGTCCAAGCTCACTGCAACGAAGTAGGTTAGTTCTCTCATTGATTCTCCCTTGGCTCGAAGACGGAATCGTCTGGGAAATTGAGCCAACCCTACAGCATGGCCTGTTGGGAACTTGGGAGAATGCGAAAAAACCGGGAAACATCATTTCTGATGTTTCCCGGTTTTTTTCCATTTGGTGGAGGTAAGGGTGTGTAGATTCACGACATATTAGACACATGAGTCGGGACATCCTAGACACTCGCATCTTGACCGATGAGTCGCGTCATCCTTGACACTATT
>NZ_JBIUWY010000010.1:0-67117 GCF_044743685.1 Glutamicibacter sp. NPDC087583
ACTGCGGAACCAACTCCGGAACCAACGGTGGAGCCGACTCCGGAACCAACTCCGGAACCGACTCCTGAACCAACTCCGGAACCAACGGTGGAGCCGACTCCGGAACCAACTCCGGAACCGACTCCGGAACCAACGGTGGAGCCTACAGTCGAGCCGACTCCGGAACCAACGGTGGAGCCGACTCCTGAACCAACTCCGGAACCAACGGTGGATCCTACGGTGGAGCCTTCAGTCGAGCCGACTGCAGAACCGACCCCGGAGCCAACGGTGGAGCCGACTGCGGAACCAACCTCGGAACCAACCTCGGAACCAACAGTTGAGCCGGAAGACGACCAAGACGGGTCTGGATTCCAGGTCATCATGGCACAAGAGGAAGGTGGATTCTTTGCGAATTACACCTTCGATATCAGCGGAGCTTCTGAAAGCGATCCAATAAGTTTCGAGGTGCGGCTCAACTGGCTTTGGGTGGATAACATGACGTACGAGGGGAACTGCGTTCCCTCGAACATGCGAGCTAATTCGTTCAGGCTAAGCTGCGAAGGCCCAATGACTATAAAGCTGAAGCAGTTCTACTTCCTTGGGGGCCGGACTATTGCATTTGAAAGCCAAGGGAACTCGAAGGAGAAGTTCGAATTCAAGATTCCAGGACTCTAGACGCAGCCCAATCGTCCTTCCATTGCCATTCCAGGGCCATCCGGAATGTGCTTCGCGGCTAGGATCGTTCCATGACTGAAAAATCTCTTCCAGTGTTGCCGCCTGTCAATGCAGAAGCTGCTGAACAGATGTGGTCTGCGTACCTGGTGAGCAAGGGGATTCCGCGGACCGAGGCACCGCACTATGTCGCCGAATCGTTCGGTGATCATCCTGCGCTTGCCGATGAGCTTCTGGATGAAATGCTGCACGGAACCAAGCGAGCGACTTCATCTCTGGCTAGCGATTATGCCTATTACAACGAACGTGTCCCGCAACCTGAAGACCACTGCATTGTCTGCGATGGGCAAGGGCAGCCGCGAGCAATTTTGCGAGTACTTTCCGTCGAGCGTTCCTCGTTCTTCGAGGTAGACGCGCAGTTTGCCGCGGCCGAGGGCGAAGGGGATCTCTCGCTGGAATACTGGCGCGCAGAACATGAAAAATTCTGGCGCCGAACGCAGAAATCCATAGGAATCGACTGGAACCCTGAAGACACCGCCAAAGCCGGGGGAGAGCTGGTCTTGGAACGCTTTGAAATTTGCTGGCCGCAGGAGCATGCCGACTAGCCGGTCGAACTTCGTCACGCTGGCCTGCGGTCGAGAACGCGCGGGCGTAGGGTGGAGACAGAGGGTTTCCCGTGAAAGAAGCCCGGAAAAGAAAGGTTGAACATGTCGATTGTCGTCATCAATGCCCTATCGGTTCCCGGCGAAGCTGGACCGGAACTGGAGAAGCGTTTTGCTGCTCGCAAGCATTCAGTGGATTCTTCACCGGGGTTCGAAGGGTTCAAGTTGCTGCGTCCGGTCAATGGTGGAGACAAGTACTTCGTGTACACCCAGTGGGCAACCCGCGAGGACTTCGAGAACTGGCGTACCCAGCGCGCTGATGCGGCCCATGCTGGCAACGATGCCAAGAAGCCAGTGGCCAGCGGCGCTGAACTTCTCGAATTCGAGATCGTCGAATTCTAGGCGCAGCAGCCTGCGGGCAACGCCCCGATGCCTTCGTGGTATCGGGGCGTTATCTGCATCCAGGACCCTTTCGCCTACCTGCGTCCCTTGAACTTGCGCCGTGCCGAATCGGCCAGCAACGCAGCACCCAAGGCGATGCAAAGCAGTGCGCCGATCAAGAAGGTCATGTCGATGCCTTCCGGGCTGGCCTCGCCATTGAGTCCGGGGTGGGTGGCGATAATGGCCGCGGAAATCGCCGTGCCGAAGGAAGAACCTACAGTACGCAGCACCTGGTTGAAACTTACCGAGCTGCCTAGCTCCTTGGTCGCTACGCTGCGGGCGATCAATGCCGGCATGGCCGCATAGCTTGCGCCCATGCCGATGCCGAAGACCAGCATGCTCAGCAAGATCTCCCAGAGCGCCGAGTGGAGCAGCCAGAGCATGGTGCCTGCTGCGGCCATGATGATCGCTCCAATGGGAAGCATGACCTGGATGCCAACGCGTTTTGCAAGTATACGCACCACGCGGTTGGCAGCCAAGCTGCCTACCGAGAGCGGGAAGATGACAAATCCTGCCCAGAAGACCGGCAGGCTCAGCCCGTAGCCCGTTGCCGCATCTGCCTGGGCTACCAGTGATGATACGGACATGCCGATATACAGTGCGGCGCCCAGGGCGATGGCCGAGATATTGGCCAGGAGGACTTCGCCCTGCTTGAGCGTGCGCAGATTAATCAGCGGGTGGCCAAGGCTGTTTTCTACCCTCACCCAGATGATCAGCACGATGACCGAGAAACCGCCCAAAACAAGGGTGGCAGGTGAAGCCCAGCCCCACTTGGGGCCCTCGGATATGGCCAGCAGCAGGGA
This sequence comes from Glutamicibacter sp. NPDC087583, assembly GCF_044743685.1. Classification (NCBI taxonomy): domain Bacteria; kingdom Bacillati; phylum Actinomycetota; class Actinomycetes; order Micrococcales; family Micrococcaceae; genus Glutamicibacter; species Glutamicibacter sp. NPDC087583. Next base: position 2,498 of record NZ_JBIUWY010000010.1, read on the forward strand.
GGTGAGCCCCAGGGCCAGCAAGCCGGAGCCGGTGTAGTCGAAGGGGCGTTGCTCGGCCTGGGTATCGGGGCCTGCAGGAACAACTTTCCACACCACGCAGATGGTGGCCAGCACGAATAGCGCACCGAACCAGAACGCGTAGGAGTAGTCGAAAATGCCAGCGATGATGCCGGTCAATGGATAGCCGATGCCGATTCCGGAAGCAACCGTCACCGACAAGGTGGAGATGGTGTTCTGCACGTGCTCGGGCGCTACATAGCGCCTGGCGATGGCGATGGTGACCGGAACAATGCCGTAGGACAATCCCTGGAGCACGCGTCCGGCAAGAAACACGCCAAAGCTCGGTGCGGACGCTGCCATGACAGAACCCAGGAACATGGCCGCCAGCGAGACGAGCAGCAGCCGCTTCTTATGCGGTCCATCGCTGAGGCGTCCCATGATGGGTGTTGCCACGGCGCCGGCCAGCAGATTCACGGTGAGCATCCACTGGGCGGCGGCAATATCGACATTGAACCGCAGGGAAATCGAGGGGACCAGCAGCATGCCCAGCGAGGAGACGATTGCCGTGGCCAGCGCGGCGAAGACCAGCGTGGGCACCAGCGGGCTCTGGCTGGGTGCGTTGCGGTTCATGGGCGGACCGCGGTATTGATTTTCTTGAGCGCGGGCAAGGCGGAGCGGATCAGGGAATGGTCCTCCTCGCTCAGGTTCTCGCCCATGGCTTGGAGCAGCGCGGTCCGGCCGAGCAGGATTTCCTGGTCCAGCTTTTGGCGGCCGTCATCGGTGAGCTGGAACCAGAGCTTGCGGCGGTCGGCCTCATCCCGGTGCCGCTCGATCAGTCCGAGGCCTTCCAGTTCCTTGGTCGTCAGCGAGATGGCCTGCTGGCTGACCCCGATGGCCTGGCTCATCCGGGCGGCACTAGCCCGGCCTTCGGTGGCCAAGGTGTGCAGGATTCCCAGTTTGCCCGGGGAGATGGATCGTGCCGTGCGTATCAGGCTCAGCAATGGTGAAAGCACCTCGAGCATTTGCTGGGGAAGGTCTGCGGGCTCGGGATCAATTTCCATAGCTATAGAATACAATTAACTTGTACAAGTTTCTTGTGGAATGCTCGTGAGGCTGGACACTGCCCCGATCCATCGGGCGCGAGAAGGTGGTGCTCGCTCGCTTGGCCCCGCGGTTCGCGGGCATGCCACCGCAGCAAGTGGTTGTCGCTGTGGTGCACTCCTGATGGATTCCGGCTCGTGCCGCGCACGCCTGGCCCTTCGCCGGGACCGCGTGTGCGCCGCAGGGAAAATGCCTTCCGGGCCCCGTTGGCCGGCATGTGCAGTTCCTAGATGGACTAGTGGGGGATCCGGTCGCGTGGCGCTTGGATGCCGGGGTGTTCCGGGTGGCAGAAAACCCTTGACCCGCGTTCGGTAGGTGCTCTAGGCTTCAAGATAACCTGATATACCAGTCGGATACCAAGGGTTTCCGGCGGCCTGGACCGTGGTCCTGCGCGCCGGAAATCCCGCCGAACGGTGCAGGGATCAACTTCCATGCGTCCCGAACGAGGGGAAACCCCATTGATCTCCAATGAAACTGTCAGCAGCTACCTTGAGCGGCTTGCCTCGGGCGCCCCGACGCCAGGAGGGGGCGCGGCCGCGGGCCTGCATGCGGCGCAGGCCGCGGCATTGGTGTCCATGGTTGCCGAATTCACTTCCGGACCGCGGTACGCGGACGTCCAGGAGCAGGCCCAGCAGATTTCCGAGCATGCCCGGCTGCTGATGCGCCAGGGGCTCTTCGCCGCGGAGGAAGACGAAAGGCTGTTCGGCGCCCTGGGTGCCGCGTACAAGCTTCCCAAGGAAAGCGACGAGCAGAAGTCGGAGCGCAGCGCGGCCATCCAAAACGCCACCATCGCCGCCGCCGCACCGCTGGTCTCTACCGTTGAGGCCTCCACTGAGATCATCAAGCTGGGCCAGCGCCTGCTGCCCATTGGCAACCGATCGGTCCTCAGCGACGTGGCCGCCGCGGCCGAAGCTGCCCGGGCGGCCTTGGCTACCGCGCTGGCCACCCTGGAAATGAATATCAGCTCAATCAAGGACGTCGCCCAGCGCGACCGGCTGGTCCAGGCGGCCAGCGAGGCCAGCGAGGCGATCGCCCACGCCGAAGAGCTCAGCGCGCACGCCCATACGGTGGTGGCAGCATGACGGCGCGCAATCTAGCCGGGCAGCCGGTGGCTGAAGCGATCCGCGCCCGCACCGAAGAACTGGTGGTGCGCATGGCCAGCGAGGGCACCAGTGTCCGGATCGCAGTCGTGCTGGCCACCGATAACGAGGCCACCGCCTGGTATGTGCGCTCGATCGAACGGGCCGCGGCACAGCTCGGGGTGGACTGCCAGGTTGTGGACCTGACCGGGTCCGGCCAGGAGCAGCTGTCCGAAGCGATCGCCGCTTTGAACGAGGACAGCTCGGTGCACGGAATCATCTTGCAGACCCCCTTGCCGCCAGGAGTGGATGCCGCGGCGCTGGTGGCGCTGATCGACCCGGCCAAGGACATTGACGGGGCCAATCCGCTGAGCCTGGGACGGCTCAGTGTCGGCCAGCCGGCCTTTGCCCCGGCTACCGCACGCTCGGTCATCGAGATCCTGGAGCACTACCGGATCCCGCTGTCCGGGCAGCATGTCGCGGTGGTCGGGCGCTCTGCAGTGGTGGGCAAGCCGCTGGCTCAGCTGCTGCTGCAGCGCGATGCCACGGTGAGCATCTGCCATTCGAGGACCGCCGATCTGGCCCATTTCACGAAGTCCGCCGCGGTGGTTGTCATGGCCGTGGGCAAGGCGAACCTGCTCACCGGCAATGACGCGGAAGAAAGTACTGTGGTGATCGATGTCGGAACGAACGTCAACGCCGAAGGAAAGCTGGTGGGGGACGTCCATGCGGCATCGGTGCGTCCGCTGGTGCGGGCCCTGAGCCCGGTTCCCGGCGGCGTGGGCACGGTGACGACGGCGTTGCTGGTCCTGCATGCCGCGCAGGCCGCGGCGGCAAGCCAGCAGGCGGCCCCGGCGAAGGGAGCGCACATGGCCGGACGCCGGTAGCTGGCTGGCCGGTGTTCCGGATTCCGCTGCGGGCAAGCCAGCTGGCAGTGGAACCCTCAATGCCGGAACCGCAATTGCCATGGCGAAGCGAACCACGGGCACGGTGCACGCCGGCGGGGACATGAACTGGGATCTGCCGCCGGCCAGGTGCACCACGTGCCGCCGCCGCATCATCGATTGGGAGGTTGATGATGCGGCGGCTTTCCCATGGGTGCTGTTCCGCGGCGGGCAGGGAAGGTTCTCTGGCGGGGATTCAGCGCGAGGAGGCACAGTTGATCCCAGCGCGCACTGGCTTCGATTCCATTCCTGGATCCCTTCGCCCAGTTACCGGCAGTCGCGCCGGATCAGGGGAGGGCAGCTGCCTGGGCAGTGGTTTCCAGCGGCCGCTGGGTCCGTGGGAAGGCAGCGCCCCAGGAGTCGTTCGCATTCTTCATGCCGGGGCACGACGGGATGATGTGCGCTACGGCGGTGTGGTTCCAGAACCTGACGCGCAATTCGACGATCAGCGTCGAGGCAAGCTGCTCGAACAAGTCCCCTATGGTGAGACCTGCCGGAGAGACCCGGACCTTCTTGAGTGCAGGCTGCGGGGTGGTGATATGCAGTATCCGCAGTTCCGAGGTCAGCGGGTCGAGCATTGCCACCAGGGCCGCACGTCCATGGATCGAGACCATTCCCATGGCGTCATCTGCTGATTCTGTGGCCCGAGTCATCACGATGGGCATTCCGGGAACCCATCCGTACTGCGACAGATGAGTTTTGCCCTCGCGCGTCGCGAGGAAATCCGCGACCCTGAGCGCGGTTTGGGTTCTAGCGATGCGACCTGCCATTTCAGTTACTTCCTTTTCTTGCGCTGGATAAGAAAACAAGCAAGCTCGAAGGAATCGCCACCCGAGAGGGGATTCCTCCACTGGCGGAGGGGCTAAATCAATGTCAGGTCCGCGTGGGCACCCCGGGGATCCTTCGAGGTGGCAGGGATGGGCTCGGTCAATGGCTGGTCCAGTCAATCCATGGTGGGCGAGCAGCCCTTCAACCCAGCGGTTGCGGGAGCATGGACTTCCCTGCCGGCAACGGCGAAGTGGAGGTTTCGCACCTCGAACTGGATGCCGAGAGACCTTTCCATTTGCGGAAGCAACGTGTCGTTCACGTAGAGCATGATCATCGGGACATGCTCTTCGCCCGTGGCGGTGCAGGCCAGATTCACGATGAGCTCATTCGGGGATCCGGAAATGCTGCAGTAGGCGGAGTGGACTGCATCCTTCTCCTGGCACAGCCGGGTTGCCAGCGCAGCGACCTGGCCGATCCGGTTGTCCCAGGCCGAGCTGTGAACCGGACTTACCTCTGCGGGAACTGCCAAGGAACCACTCATCATCTGCTCCGCTGTGTTGAGTTGCTTCAATGCCTAATTAATTTAGACAGGCTAACTATTAGATAGGCTATATGTATTCTCTCCAAATGGGCAAGCTGGTTTTTCCCGGACGCGGCTAGAAGGCCAGTGAAGCCAGTGAGTCCAAGAGAGCGCTGCGGCCGCATCAGGCGGCAGGGTTCCCATGGGCATGGACCAGCCAGCCGGCTGCCGGTGCAGATGGAAAAGGACCGGGCACCGCTCGCATGAGCGGTGCCCGGCCCCGGGTACGTGCGTCTGGCTGCTAGCTGGCCGAAGTGGCCAGCGAAACTCCGCGCAAACGGTCCATCTGCGGATCGTACAGCGGATCATCGACCACGGTGGCGGCAATCTGCTTGCCGAAGTACTCGATCGCCACCGGGTCTCCGGTTTCCACCGAGATCGGCAGCCACGCGTAGGCGATCGGCTTGCGGACCGTGTATCCGTAGGCGGCGCTGGTGACGTAGCCGGAAGGCTTGCCATCCACGTAGACCGGTTCCTTGCCCAGGACCATGGACACGCCATCATCCACGGTCAGGCAGCGCAGGCGCTTGGTGGCCGCCGCGGCACGTTCGGCCAGCGCCGACTTGCCCACGAAGTCCGCGGTCTTGGCGGCCTTCACCGCGAAGCCCAGGCCGGCCTGTTCCGGTTCGTGCTCGCTGGTCATATCGGTGCCGAAGGAGCGGAAGCCCTTCTCCAGTCGCATGGAGTTGAACGCCTCGCGCCCGCCGGCAATGATGCCGTGCTCCTGCCCGGCTTCGAAGATCGCATCCCAGAGCTTGGCGCTGACATCCGCCGAGGCGTAGAGTTCCCAGCCGAATTCGCCCACGTAGGACAGGCGCATCGCGGTGACCGGGATGCCGGCGATGGAGATCTGCTTGGTGCGGAAGTACTTCAGCCCCTCGTTGCCCATATCGTCGTCGCTGATCTTGGCCATGACCTGTGGAGCCAGCGGGCCCCACAGGCCGATGCAGGAAGTCCCGGCGGTGATATCGCGAACTGACACCCACTGGCCCGGGCTGGCCTCATTGAACTTGCGCGCTTCGCGGTCCAGGTAGGCGACATCCACGTTGGAGTTGATGCCGGCCTGGTAGACCTGCTCGGAGAGCCGGGCCACGGTGATGTCGCTGGTGATGCCGCCGGCATGGTCCAGCAGCAGGGTGTAGCTGACCATGCCCGGGGCACGCAGCATATTCGCCGTGGTCAAGCCCTGGAGCATCGGCCCGGCACCGGGGCCGGTGACTTCCACGCGCTTGAGCGGGGTCATGTCGAACATGGCCACCGCGGTGCGGGTCTTCCAGGCTTCCACCGCGGCAATCGGCGAGTGGAACTTGCTTGACCAGCTGTCGCGCTCCGGGGCCACCCACTCCGCCGGCATTTCATCGAGCAACGCCGCGTTGGCCTCGTACCAGTGCGGGCGCTCCCAGCCGGTGCCCTCCAGGAAGAAGGCGCCCAGCTTCTGCTGGCGGGAGTAGAACGGGCTGGTTCGCACGGCGCGGGGCTTGGTGCGCGGTTCCAGCGGGTGGCGGACATCGTAGATTTCCACGAAGTTCTGCTGCGAGGTCTCGCTGACGTACTCCTTGGTGGTTTGCACGTCCTCGAAGCGGTTCAGGTCGCAGTCGCTCAGGTCCGTCGTGGAGGTGCCGGTGGTGATCAGCTCGGCCACGGCCTTGGCGATGCCCGGCGCGTGGGTGACCCACACGGCCTCGGCCGCGTAGAAGCCGTCCACTTCCCTGGACTGGCCTACCAGCGAGCCGCCGTCCGGGGTGAAGGAGAAGATGCCGTTGAAGCCGCGCTGGATCCGGGTGTTGCGCAGATCCGGCAGCAGCTCCTGGCTGGCTTCCCATTCGGCGGCGAAGTCCTGCGGAGTGAAGTCCAGCGAGGAAGGCATCCGCTCGTGGGTGATCTCTTCCGGGCGGTAGGCCTGCAAGGTGTCCAGGTCCACCGGCATCGGGCGGTGGGCGTAGGAGCCGATGCCGATGCGATCTCCCCACTCGCGGTAGTAGAGGTCGCGGTCCTGGTAGCGCAGGATCGGGCGGCTGGCACCGGCCGGCAGCTCGTTGACTCCGGCCAGCGACGGCGCCGGGGTGCTCCAGGCGAACTGGTGGCCCAGCGGCAGCAGCGGGATCGAGGTGCCCACCATCTTGCCGATGTTCGGTCCCCAGAAGCCTGCGCAGGAGACCACGATGTCCGCTGCGAAGCGCTCCTCGCCGCAGATGACCGCGGCGACCTTGCCGCCGGAGACCTCGATGTCGGTGACGATGGTGCGGTCGCGGAACTCGACTCCCGCGGCCTTGGCGCGTTCCATGACCAGCGCGGTGCCCTTGGCGGCCAGGGCCAGGCCGTCGCCCGGGGTGAACAGGCCGCCCAGGACCTTCTCCGGGTTGAGCATCGGGAACTTCGCCAGGCAGGCGGCGGCGTCGATGACTTCGGCGTCGACCCCGTAGGAGCGGTTCCAGCCGGCGCGGCGATGCAGGTCGGCCAGGCGCTCATCGGTGGTGGCGATTTCCAGCCCGCCCACCGGGAGGAAGGAGCCGCGCCCGTCGGCGCCCACCAGGCCGGTGAGCTTCTCGATGGTGTACTGCGCGAATTCGGTCATGGACTTGGACGGGTTGGACGAGAAGACCAGGCCCGGGGCGTGCGAGGTGGAGCCGCCGGGAAGATCCAGCGGACCCTGCTCGATGACCAGGGTATTGGTGTGGCCTAGCGCGGCCAGTTCGTCCGCGAGGTTGGCGCCGACGATGCCGGCGCCGATGATGACGATCCGAGGGGAAAGACGGGACATGGGGACTCCTTGAAAGCTGATGGTGTGGTGGTGGCCGGCGCGGCTAGGCGTCGATGACCAGATCCGATTGGGCGGTGGAGCAGCAGGGCAGGAATTTCCCGGCCGCGATTTCACGGGCGCGGATGCCGCCCTGGTGGTTCATCGCCACCTCGCCTTCGAGCTTGACGACCTTGCACGAGCCGCACATGCCCTCCTGGCAGTTGGCGCCGATGCGCACCCCGGCCCGCTGGGCGACACCCAGGATGTGCTCCTGGGAACTGATCCGGACATTCACCGCGGTGCGCAGGAAGGTCATGGTCAGCTCGCCTTCGCCCACGGTGGGGAAGGAAGCGGTATCCGGCGGGTCCTGCGCGGGAACCCGCGGTGAGGCCGGCGGCAGCGGGGCATTGGAATCGACCGCCACCAGCTTCTGGCCGCTGGCCTCGATGGTGCCGCTCTGGTCGTACTCGGGTTCGTACATCCCCAGCTCCGGCGGCTGGCTCTCGTAGAACTCCTCCACGGATTCGGCCACCTCCTCGGCGATGGACCCGGCCAGAGCGATTTCCTCCTGGTATTCGAGCAGCGTCTTGCGGTCCCCGGAGAAGAACTCCATGAACACCGAGGTGTCATCCACCCCGGCCTCGCGCAGCAGCTGGGTGGCCGAATTCAGGTAGCCTTCCGGCCCGCAGGCGAACACCTTGCGGCCATTGGCATCCGGGGCCACCGCGTCGATCATCGCCGTGGTCAGCCGCCCGGCAAAGCCCTTCCAGCTCTTGGGCTTGGCCCGGTCGCCCAGCGAGTAGAACACCTTGATCCGCGAATCGACCTGCGCGATGTATTCCAGCTCGGGCCAGAAGGCGAAGTCCCCGGGCACGGTGCCGTGGCAGAGCACCACCACATCGGCCTGGCCGGGCAGCGAGTGGATGGTGCGCACCATCGACATGATCGGGGTAATCCCGGCTCCGGCCGAAAGGAACAGGTAGCGGGCGCGCCGGTCGGAATCTCCCAGGTGGAAGGCGCCCACCGGGCCGAGCATCTCCAGCACCATGCCCGGACGCAGGTTCTCATGCGCCCAGGAGGAGACCAGGCCCTTGGGATCGCGCTTGATGCTGACATTGAAGGTCCAGGGCACGGTGGGCGCGCTGGAAATCGAGTAGCTGCGGTCCACCGGGTCCTGGTCTTCGCCATGCACCGGGAAGGCGATGTTCAGGTACTGCCCGGCGCGGAAGGCCAGCGGGGCGCCGTCGGCGCGGCGGAAGACGAAGGTCATCAGCCCGCCGGCTTCCTCGATGGTCTGCACGCATTCGGCCAGGAACTCCTGGGGGTGCCAGGGTCCCAGCGCGCGGGCCGCGCTCGCCGGGCCTTCCTGGGAACTGAGGACCCGGTTCCACGGCATTTCCAGCCCGCGGATGCGCTGGGCCGCTACGCTCGATGCCAGCTGGGCGCCTGCGCTCATGCCAGGTGCTCCAGCACGCGCTGGGTGTACCAGTTGATGAACGCCTCGACCTGGTATTCGCTCTTCATGTACGGGCCCGGCTGGTAGGCGGGGCTGGCTGCGCCCTTCTGGCACAGCTCGACGAAGGCCTTGTCCTGCAGGTTGGTCTGCTTCCAGGTGTGGGTGAGCTTCTCCAGATCGTAGTCGTCTCCTTCGACCGCGTCATCGGCCACCAGCCAGGTGGTGCGCACCAGGGTCTGGTGCTCGTTGATCGGGAAGGCCGCGAAGGTGATTACGTGGTCGGACTGGAAGTGGAACCAGCTGTTGGGCTGCAGGTGCATGGAGCAGCGGCCCAGCCGGAAGTCGCGCAGCTCGCCGAGCAGCTTCTTGGACAGGCGGTGCCCGTCGGCGGAGAAGGATTCCCCGTCGCCGTCCAGGGATTCGCGGGAGATGCGGATGCCGGCGATGCGGGTGTCCAGCTGCTCCACGACCTCGTAGGGCAATCCGTAGCGGCGGCAGCGTTCCTCCAGGGCCGCCTGGGCTTGCTGGTTGCGTTCCCATACCTCTTCCAAGTGCGGCGGAACGGTGTCGTCGCTCAGCCCCCAGGTGGGGAACAGCGAGCAGGCCAGCTCGGGGTGCCCGTCGCAGTGGTAGCACTCGCGGTTGTTCTCCATCACCAGCTTCCAGTTGCCCTCCTCGATGATGTCCTGCTGGTAGGCGACCTTGGCGCGGGCGATATCGTGCGGGGCCAGGTAGGGCTCGAAGATGCCGGCGACCTCGTCGAAGTCCGCCGGCGGGTCCTGGGCCAGGGAAACGAAGACCAGCCCGGCATGGACCCGGCCGTGGGCGCGCTTGAGCGCGAAGCAGCTCTTGTCGAACTTGCCTTCGCCCGGGGCGGAGGCGTGGATCAGGTCCCCTTCGGGGGAGTAGGTCCACGAGTGGTAGCCGCAGACCAGGTTCCCGGTGCTGCCCGAAGCTTCGGTGAGCACGCGGGCGCCGCGGTGCCGGCAGACGTTGTGCAGCACGTTGACCCCGCCCTCCTCGGTGCGCAGCACGATCAGCGAATGCGGACCGTAGTCCACGGTCACGTAGTCCCCGGGCTCGGGGATCTCGGCAATGCTCGCGGCGAACAGCCAGTGGGTCCCGAAGATGGCCTGCATTTCGACATCGAATACTGAGGGGTCGGTGTACAGCGGGGCTTCGAGCGAGTAGCCCTTGCGCCGGTTGCGGAAGAGTTCGGTGATCTCGGCGAGCTGTTCTTGGTTCACCGACGTAGCGAGCTTCCCACGCGTAGTGCGCGGTGCGCTTACCGAAGCGGTCATCTGTTACTCCTTGGAACACGACGCGGCTGGCGTCCTCGGGCTGTGGTTGCGCGGGCCGATGTGAGGCCGGTCACCGCATGAATCGAGACTAGGAAGAAATAGTCGGCAAGAAAAGCGCAAGAAATTGAACGGAACCGTGCACAATTGGTGCATGATCGATCCACGCTTCGCCACCCTGCGGGTCTTCTCCTCCACGGGCTCGGTAGCGCGCACCGCGGAACTGACCGGCTACTCGGCTTCGGCGGTCTCCGCGCAGCTGCGCGAACTGCAGCGCACCCTGGGCATCAAGCTGATCACCAAGGAGGGCCGCGGGGTGCGGCTGACCTCCGCGGGCCGGCATTTCGTTGCGGGCCTGGACGGGATTGTGACGCAATGGGAGCTGCTCGCGGCGTCCGCGCGCAACGCCTCCGGGCAGGTGCAGGGGCAGTTCGGCCTGGGCGGTTTCTCCACCGCTGCCGCGCAGCTGCTTGCCCCGCTGGCCGCGAACCTGCGAGCCACTCGGCCCGATACCGAGGTGCAGCTGATCGAAGCGCAGCCGCAGCGCTGCCTGGACTTGCTGCTCGCGGAGCGGATCGACCTGGCCGTGATCGTGGCCAGCCAGACGTCCGGGGGTTCTGCCGCCAGGGACCGGTTCGAGCAGACCGTGCTGCTCGATGACCCGCTGGATGTGGTGCTGCCCGCCACGCACCGGCTGGCGCAGCACAAGTCCGTGGCCCTGGAGGACCTGGCCGATGACCCGTGGATCTCCGAATCCGGGCAGTCGGTCTACCGGGCGCTGTTCGTTGCCGCCTTCACTTCGCTGGGGGTCACCCCGCATATCGCCCACGAGGCGGTGGAGTGGGAAACCATGATCGCGTTCATCGGGGCGGGCCTGGGTGTGGGGCTGCTGCCCCGGCTGGCCACCCTGGGCGATGCGCAGAATGTGGTGCGCCGCCGGATTTCCGGGGCGGCCAAGCCCTCGCGGCGCATCGTGGCGGTGACCCGCAAGGGCAGCCGCGGCTCGCCGCTGATCGAGGAATCCCTGGAAATCCTGCAGCGCACAGCCAAGGACATCATTTCCCTGCGCTCGGCCGAGGAACTGGACGGGTAGCCGGCCGCTGGCGGGCTGCCGGGCCCGGCGGATTTCTCGCCGGGCTATTGACATGGATCACATCCAGTGGTCAGACTTGGGCACATCCGATTTGGTATCCAACTGATATTTCAAGGAAGTGGTCCGCTATGGGCAACTTGGCAGTAAGCTACGCCGGGGCAGGCAAGGTCGAGCTGATCGACACCCCGTACCCCGAATTCGAATTGAAGGACGGACCCGGGGTCCACCCGGCAAACGTCGGGCGGCAGGTGCACCACGGGGTCATCCTGCGCACCATCGCCACCAACATCTGCGGTTCGGACCAGCACATGGTCCGCGGCCGCACCACCGCGCCCGTCGGGTTGGTGCTGGGTCACGAGATCACCGGCGAAGTGGTGGAAGTAGGCCGCGATGTGGAATTCCTCAAGGTCGGCGACGTCGTCTCGGTGCCCTTCAACATCTCCTGCGGCCGCTGCCGCAACTGCAAGGTCGGGCAAACCGGCATCTGCCTGAACGTCAATCCCGACCGCCCCGGTTCCGCCTACGGCTACGTGGACATGGGCGGCTGGGTGGGCGGCCAGGCCGAATACGTGCTGGTGCCCTACGCTGACTGGAACGCCCTGAAATTCCCCGACCGCGACCAGGCCATGGAGAAGATCCTGGACCTGGCCATGCTCTCGGACATCTTCCCGACCGGCTACCACGGAGCCATCGGCGCCGGGGTCACCGTCGGCTCCACCGTCTACGTCGCCGGCGCCGGCCCGGTGGGCCTGGCCGCGGCCACCTCCGCGCAGCTGCTGGGTGCGGCCACCGTGATTGTCGGGGACCTGAACGCCGACCGGCTGGCCCAGGCGCGCAGCTTCGGCTGCGAAACCGTGGACGTCTCGCAGGGCGACCCCGCCGAGCAGATCGCCCAGATCCTGGGCGTGCCCGAGGTCGACTGCGGCATCGACGCGGTGGGCTTCGAAGCGCGCGGGCACGGGCACGACGCTGGCAAGGAGCAGCCTGCCACGGTGCTCAATTCGCTGATGGAAATCACCCGTGCCGGCGGCAGCCTGGGCATCCCGGGACTCTATGTCACCGGGGATCCGGGCGCCGAGGACGAAGCGGCCAAGGTCGGTTCGCTGTCCATGCGCTTCGGCCTGGGCTTCGCCAAGTCCCACACCTTCGTCACGGGCCAGTGCCCGGTGATGAAGTACCACCGCGGGCTGATGCAGGCGATCCTCTCGGACAAGGTCTCGATTGCCAAGAACGTCAACGCCACGGCCATTGGCTTGGACCGGGCCCCGCAGGGCTACGCGGCCTTCGACGAAGGCGCCGCGCAGAAGTTCGTGCTCGACCCGCACGGGCTGATCAGCGCCTGATCCGCGCTTGACGCGCATTTAACCGCTGCCCGCCGTGCCGGCCGGGAACAATTCCCGGCCTGCACGGCGCACTTCCGGCCGGCTCTTGAGCCCGGCCGATTTGCCGGCCCCGGCCACCACTCACGAGCAACCCCGGGACCCCGGCTGATTCGGCGCGCCCGCATTCCCCTGCCGGCCCGCCACCTATTGCCTTTATTGAAGGAAACCGAAATGAAACGCACTGAGCAACCCGTGAACGACCTGGTCAGCGAGCTGCACTCGGCTCGCCGGCGCCGGCCCAGAAGATACCTGTCCTCCGGCACCGACTACTGGGTCTTCGGCATTGCCGGACTCCTCGCCCTGGCGTTCATCGCCTGGGGCTTCGCTTCGCCCGAAGGGCTGGGCTCCGCGGCCGGGAAGGCCCTCGACTGGGTGATTACGAACACCGGCTGGGTCTTCGTGATCGCCGCGACCGTTTTCACCCTGTTCGTGCTGGTGGTCGCGGCCAAGAGCTTCGGGCGCATCCCGCTGGGCAAGGACGGGGAGAAGCCGCAGTTCAGCACGGTTTCCTGGATCTCGATGATGTTCGCCACCGGCATGGGCATCGGGCTGGTCTTCTACGGGGTGGGCGAACCGCTGTACTTCTACATGTCTCCGCCGCCGGAAACCGTGGGCGGGCAGACCTCGGCCGCGGTGGGCACGGCCATGGGCACCACCATGTTCCACTGGACGCTGTTCCCCTGGGCCATGTACGCGATTGTCGGGCTGGGCATGGCCTACGGCAGCTTCCGGTTAGGCCGCCCGCAGTTGTTCTCCTCGATGTTCACCTCGATCTTCGGAGAAAGGGTCGTCCACGGCTGGGGCGGGAAGACGATCAACATCCTGGCTATCCTGGCCACGCTTTTCGGCTCGGCCTGCTCGCTGGGGCTCGGCGCGCTGCAGATCGGCGGCGGCATCCAGTCCGCCGGGCTGCTGTCCTCGGTGGGTTCGGGGGTCCTGGTACTGATCATTGCGGTGCTCACCGCCTTGTTCGTGGCCTCGGCCGTCTCCGGAATCGAGCGCGGCATCCAGTGGCTGTCCAATATCAACATGGTGCTGGCGGTGATCCTGGCGCTGATCGTGTTCATCGGCGGGCCGACGCTGTTCATCCTGAACGTGATTCCCAATGCGGTGGGCTCCTTCATCGCTGACTTGCCGGAAATGGCATCGCGGACCGCGGCTTCCGGGGATGGCGACATGGCCGCGTGGCTTTCCTCCTGGACCATCTTCTACTGGGCCTGGTGGGTTTCCTGGACCCCGTTCGTTGGCCTGTTCATCGCGAGGATCTCGCGCGGGCGCAGCATCCGCCAGTTCGTCACCGGGGTGCTGCTGGTACCTTCCACCGTCACGCTGTTCTGGTTCGCCATCTTCGGCGGCGGCGCCATCGGCCTGCAGGAGCGGGCCGAGCGCAACGGGGACATGGGCCAGGCGCTGGCCCAGATGGTGGACGGGGCCCCGGACATCGACTTCAACTCGGTGCTCTTCGAGCTGCTGGGCGCACTGCCATTCCCCGAATGGTTCTCCATTGCGCTGATGGCTCTGGCCGTGGTGCTGATTGCCATCTTCTTCGTCACCGGGGCGGACTCCGCCTCGATCGTGATGGGCGCGCTGAGCGAACGCGGCGCGCAGGAGCCCTCGAAGAAGTCGGTGGTCTTCTGGGGCGTCTCGGTGGGAGCGGTGGCCGCGGTCATGCTGCTGGCCGGCGGGGACCATCCGGCGGCGGCCCTGAACGGGCTGAAGAACATCACCATCGTCTCGGCGCTGCCCTTCGTGCTGGTGATGCTGCTGCTGTGCGTGGCGCTGTGGAAGGATTTGTGCCGTGATCCGCTGGTGCTGCGCGGCAAGGTGGCGATGGAGGTGCTGGAGCAGGCGGTGGATGACGGAATCGACCGCCACGAAGGCGAGCACTTCAGTCTGATGACCAGGGAGAACTCCATTGTGGCTGCGTCGGGCCTGCCGGCTGGAGACCGGCCGGAGCCGGTGGCCCAGGAGCTGGAAGCCCCGGTGCGCGAACCGCAGCCGCGGCCCGAAACTGATCTGGAACCCGAGGGCGCCGGCCGCTAGCGGCCGGTTCGCGTCCCCGGCATCCAGCTAGGGGGCGCGGCGCAGGGCCTGCTCGAAGTGGGCCACATGCTCGGAGACCAGCCGCGCTGCCAGCTGCGCGTCGCCGTCGAGGATGGCGCGCAGCAGGGCCGAATGCTCGGAAATGTGCTCTGCGATCGGAGGCATCTGGTCGATGACCAGGCACCAGATCCGGGTCACCAGATTATCCAGGCGCACCAGGGTTTCCTCCAGGTACTTGTTGGCCGCCGCTTTGTAGATGAGCCGGTGGATGCGCACATCCAGCAGCAGCAGCGAACGCTGGTCCAGGGCGGGATCCAGGGCATCGATCTGCTGCAGGTAACTGGCCAGCTGCTCGCGGATCTGCGGGTCCTTGTTCGCGGCTGCGTTGCGCGCGGCCAGCGGCTCGAGCACCTGGCGCATTTCGGAGATGTAGTTCAGCTCATGGAAATCCACGGCCGTGGCGAAGGTGCCGCGGCGCGGATAGGACACCACCAGATGGTCGGTTTCCAGCCGCTTGAGAGCCTCGCGCATCGGGGTGCGCCCAATGCCCAGTTCCTCGGCCAGCTGCGGCTCGTGGATCGGGTGCGTCGGAGCGATTTCGAGCAGCACCAGCCGGTCGCGCAACGCGTTATAGGCTCGATCAGCCATCGAGCCTTGCTCGGTGGCGGCGCTGGTCAGTTCGGTGGGCCTTGGCATATCGCTCTCTATCACTGTTCAAAAATCAATTGCCGACACACAAAGAGTATCGCCCCGGCTTCGCTTTAGGCGCTTTTCCTGCGCCGATGCGCTCAACAGCCCTTGGCTCGCCGGCTAGCGGCAGAGCGGAAAACCGCTCTGGAAGCGCTGGGAAAGGCGCCAGGAAGAACCGCCGGAAAAGTTGTTGACGCTGTGCTGAAGCACACATAGTATTGTGATCATCAATTGATATATCAGTATCCGGCCAGAGGTTGGCGAATCTGCCCGCAGCTGCTTCCGAAGGCAGGGGCGGCGCGCAGTTCCGCTGGGAAAACTCAGGCCGGACGGCTTTGAATCCGCGGCGCAGAGCACTGCGCGAAAGCCAGGTGCAACCGCATGAAAATCCCCCGAAAAACCACTACGAGCCATGGCTAAGCTAATGCCATCTCGGCGAAACCAAGGAGCGGCACGATGACCGAACCGAACAACAAGTATGTCCTGACCCTCACCTGCGCCGAGCGCCCGGGCATCGTGCATGCGGTCACCGGGTTGCTGCTCAAGCACCATGGCGACATCCGGGAGCTCAAGCAGCATGACGACCAGCTTTCCGGGACGCTCTTCATGCGCATCGAATTCGAGGTCGCCGCGGCGGAGGATATCCCCGCTGAGATCGCCGAACTCGAGTCGGGCCTCGGCCAGCTCGCCGATGAGCACCAGGCCACCTGGGGTTTGCGCCCGGCCGGAAACAAGAAGCGCGTGGTGGTGATGGTCTCCAAGTTCGGCCATTGCCTGCATGACCTGCTGTTCCGCGCCCGGATGGGGGAGCTGCCGGTGGAAATCGCTGCCGTTGTCTCCAACCACCCGGATCACCGGCAGCAGGTCGAGTGGAATGGGATCCCGTTCTTCCATATTCCTGTCACCCCTGAGACCAAGCCCGAGGCGGAGTCCAAGCTGATGGACCTGGTGGAGCGCTTCGAGGTGGATCTGGTGGTGCTGGCCCGCTACATGCAGGTGCTATCCGATGATCTCACCCGCAAGCTCACCGGCCGGGCCATCAACATCCACCATTCGTTCCTGCCCTCCTTCAAGGGGGCCAAGCCCTACCACCAGGCCTTCGAGCGCGGTGTGAAGACCGTGGGCGCCACGGCGCACTACGTGAATTCGGAGTTGGACGAGGGGCCGATCATCACCCAGCGCGTCCAGGAAGTGGACCACAGCTACGCGCCCGAGCACTTGGTGGCCGCTGGACGCGATACCGAGTGCAAGGCCCTGTCCGATGCGGTGCGCTGGCACTGCGAAGACCGGGTCTTCCTCAGCGGCTCGCGCACTGTGGTGCTGCGCTAGCACCCTCCGGGCCAAAGGCCCCGGCGGGGATTCGACGGACATCATATGACGATGCCCGCCGAACCCGGCCGGGGCCTTTGCTGTTGCCCGCCGTTTGGGCCCGGAGGCGCTCGACCGGAGGCGCAAAGGCCGGGAAGACAGTGCGGTCGAATGCAGGGGCACGGAAGTTTTCCCAAGTTAACCTAGGAATTATCCTTGTCTTGGCCACTGGGGCTATGCAAGGCTATGGATCAAGCGGGTGCTTGTGACCCAGCTCATGAAATAAGAACCAGCGGCCCCCAGAAGGAATGTGTCGATGTTTGGACTACCGGCGTTCACGACCATGGTCATCATCGGGGTTCCGGCCCTCTGGGTGATCTACACAGCTGTTTTCCTGTGGCTCAGCCGCGGCTGGAAGCGCGAGGATGCGAAGGAGCAGCAGTGAGCATCGAAATCCTGTTCCTGGTCATCTATTTCATCGCCATGGCCGCCATCGGCTTCTGGGCGATGAAGCGAGGCAAGCAAGATGCCGAAGGGTTCCTGCTCGGCGGACGCAGCCTCGGCCCCGGTGTCACCGCGCTGCGGCTGCAGAGTTCTTCCATGTCCGGCTACATGTTCATGGGTGCCGGATCCATGGGCTACACCCAAGGCTATTTCAGCATGTGGTACGCGCTGGGCGACCTGGGCGGCGGCATCCTGAACCTCTCGGTCCTGGGCCGGCGCATGCGCAAGCTATCCCAGATCCTGGGGTCCATCACCTCCATCGAGTATCTGGAGCACCGCTATCCCTCGAAGTGGATCCGGCTCATCGCCGCTCCCGTGGCGCTGTTCTGCATGTTCTTCTACGTGCTGGCCCAGTTCATCGCCGGCGGCCGCGGATTGGAAATGGTCTCCGGGGTGTCCTTCCCGGTGGCCTTGGCGATCGCCATCGGCGTGATTGTCCTCTATACCTTCCTGGGCGGCTACCTGGCTGTGGCCTACACCGACTTCGTGCAGGCCATCATCATGGTGGTCGGCATGGTCTGGATCCTGGTTGCCACGCTGATGGCCGTGGGCGGTTTCACCAAGGGCAATGAGACTGTGGGCGGGATCAACCCCAACCTGCTGACTATGTGGGGAGCGGACCTGGGCTACCAGGGACAGTGGGGAGTCATTCTCGGTGCGCTGCTGGTCTTCTCCATCGGCTACATGGGCTGGCCGCACGTGGTGGTCAGCCACATGGCCATGAAGAAGCCTTCGGTGGCACGTACCGCAGGGGTCTACTCATTGGTATTCAACCTGCTGTTCATCCCCGGCCCCTACCTGGTGGGCCTGTTCGCGCTGATCCTGCTGCCCAACCTGGCCAACCCGGAAACCGCGATCTTCGAGGTCGCCGACGCGGTGCTGCCGACCTTCGCCGTGGGCATCGTCATGGCAGCGATCATGGCAGCCATCATGTCCACCGCCGATGCCCTGCTGCTGCAGGCCGGCACCATCGCCAGCCAGGACATCTACGCCCGGTTCATCAACAAGAAGATGAGCGATGCGCAGATGGTCTGGGTCTCGCGGATCACCGTGCTGGCCCTGGCCATCATCGGCTATGGCATTGCCGCTTTTGATCCTCCCGCGGTGGCCGCCGTGGTGATCTTCTCAACGACCGTGCTGGGCAGCGCCTTTGTCCCTTCCTATATCTGCGCGGTGTGGTGGAAGAAGGCCAATACCGTTGGCGCGATCTCCTCGATGGCCGCCGGCACACTGGTCTCGGTGCTCTGGCAGGTGTCCGGCGCGCCGGATGCCACCGGCATTGATCCGATGGTCACCGGCATCCTGGCCTCCACCGCGGCCATGGTCATCGGCAGCCTGGCCAGCCAGAAGTCGCATCCCGTGCCGGAGCATATTGGCCGTGCCCTGGATGAGACTGCGAAGATCGGCCCGATCCCGAAGAAGATGCTCATGGGCCAGGATGCACTGCTGGCCAGCCAGGCGGAAATGGCGGCCCGCGGTGAATGAACTGGTGCTGAAAACCTTGGTCGATGACCAGGACGCGCAACGCATCCTTGCCGCCAAGGCGCCAGGGCTGAGAGTCGAGTCGGCCAAGCTGCGCCATCATCCCTTTGCGGGGTTCATCTTCGAGGTGCCGCAGCTGGCCGGGCGGTCAGGGCAGGCGCACGCCTTGGTGGACTACTACTCGGGCAAGGCCTTCGTCTGCGATCCGTGGCAAGCCGAAGATGCGGAAACCGGCCAAGTGCTGGACCGGGTGGCTGATCCGCAGTGGAACACCATCGATTTCGACACCGCACGCCGGCGGGCCAAGGCCCTGCTGTCCACCGCGGCGCTGCGCCGGGCCCGGCTGGCCTGGCGCGGCGGGGTCCGGGAAAAGAGCAGTGTCGCAAAGGTCTGGAAACCCAACTGGATGATCGAAGCGAGCCTGGAGAAAAAGTCCTACCGCGTCATGGTGGACGGACTGAACGGCGGCTACTTCATCATCGGCAGCTGAGACTGGAAACGCCGGAGGACGGCGCAATGACCAAGATCCATCCCATCACAGGAAGACATCGGAGATTCAATGAAGAATATGCCAAAGCAGTTCCCCGCTCAGTTGCTGAAGAAGGGCTCCTGCATCGTTGCCGGCTCGGCACTGTTCCTCGGCTTGGGGCTTGTCCCGGCCAATGCCGTAGGCAACGGGCCGGACTACGCCGGAAATGAAACCATCAACACCTCGATCCTGCATACGCACGAGTCGATGGCCGCCGAACTGCGCAAGCAGGATGCCAAGCAATCGGCGATGGAACTGGAAGTCATCGGCCAATCCGCCAAGGGACGCGATCTGTTCCTGGCCAAGTACCTTTCTAACCCGGAAAATCCCACGATCATGTTCCTCACCCAGCAGCACGGCAACGAGCAGCTGACCACCGAGGGGACCCTGGAAGTGATCAAGCACCTGGGCTCGGGGCGGATGAAGGAGGTGCTCAAGGACGTCAACATCCTGGTGGTGCCGATGCTGAACCCGGATGGCGCCATGGGCGATGTGGACTTCCCGCTCGATGACTACATCGCCTCGGGGGACCGGCACCTGACCCGTTACAACGCCAACAACGTGGACATCAACCGGGACCACGTGGCCAAGACCCAGCCGGAAATCCAGGCGCTGCACAACAATGTGCTCTCCGCCTACGGCATCGACTACATGATCGATCTGCACCATCAGGGCACCCGCTCGGCGGTGGACGGCAAGCTGGTGTCCGGCTCGATCCTCTACCCGACGACCCCGGACGTGCCTGAGGAAGTCCGCGAGGGTTCCAAGCGCCTGGGCGCAGTGGTCTACCAGAATGTCGACCGGACCGGCTGGGGCCACTTGGGCAAGTACGTGGGCGGGACCGCCAACACCATTGCGCGCAATGGCATCGCGGCCGAATACGGCATTTCCACCTTGCTCTTCGAAATGCGCGGCATGAGCGATCACAGCAACCCGGATTATGTCCTGGGACAGAAATCCAATGGCTACTTGCGCCAGCAGACCATCCTGACCCTGGAGAGCACCATCAAGGCGGTAGCCGATGGCTCCGTGGAAACCATGGACACCTCGTTCTGGGACAGCCTGCCGGAGCAGTCGACGTTGCCCGGAGAAGAGGCTGACGAATAGCCAATGAAATTGATGGCGGGCCCGCTAGGGCCCGCCATTGTCCTGCCTGGAGCAGGAGAACCGCGCTCGGCCCGAAGCGCTGCTGGCCCTAGGGGCGCATGCGGTACGTTTCTACTAGCACTGTCCATACCGGCAAGGAAGCTGAACCATGCTCATCCGCAATGCCCGCCCCTGGGGCGGTCCGCCCAGCGACATCCTGATTGGCGACGGCAAGATTTCAGCGATCTCCGTGCACGACCCGCAGCAGGTGCGCAACCTGGCGGACGTCGATGGCCGCGGGCGCATCCTTCTCCCCTCCTTCTCCGACGTGCATGTGCATCTGGATTCCACGCGCATCGGCCTGCCTTTCCGCGAGCACACTGGACGCCCGGGGGTGTGGGGCATGATGAGCAATGACCGGGAGAACTGGCGGGATGCCGAAATCAGCTTGCCCGAGCGCGTGGCCGGAACCCTGGAACGGATGATTGCCCGCGGCACCACGCGGGTGCGTTCCTTCGCCCAGGTGGATGTGGATTCCAAGCTGGAGAAATACGAGGCCGTGGTGGCCGCGAAAAAGAAGTTCGCCAACGAGGCCGAGGTGCAGATCATGGTCTTCCCGCAGGCAGGGATCCTGCGCGAGCCGGGTACCGTCAAGCATCTCGAGGATGCGCTGGAAGCCGGTGCGGATGCCATGGGCGGCATCGACCCCTGCGCACTGGACCGCGACCCGGTCCGCCACCTCGACGTGGTGTTCGGGCTGGCCGATAAATACCAGGTGGATATCGACGTGCACCTGCATGAGCCCGGTGCGCTCGCCGTCTTCTCGGCAGAGCTGATTGCCGAACGCACCCGGGCGCTGGGCATGCAGGGCAGGGTCAACCTGTCCCATGCCTACGAGCTGGGCAGTGTCAGCGAGGCTGCCAGCCGCCGGCTGATCGACACCTTCGCCGAGCTGGACATCTCGCTGACCTCCGTTGCGCCCAGCACCTCCAATCATCTGCCGCTGGTGGACCTGGTTGGAGCCGGGGTGCGATTCGGCCTGGGGGAGGACGGGCAGCGCGACTACTGGAGCCCCTACGGGAACTGCGATCTGCTGGACCGGACCTGGCAGTTGGCTTTCGTCAACGGGTTCCGCCAGGACGAACTGATCGGGCATGCGCTGGCCGTGGCCACCATGGGCGGTGCCTCGATCATGGACCGCTCGGTGCCGCGCCTGGTTTCGGTGGCCGACCGCCCAGGGGTGGCCGTGGGGGACCGGGCCGATCTGGTGCTGGTGGATGGCGAGAGCATTGCCTCCACCGTGATGGACCGGGGCACCGACCGCACCGTCATCCACGACGGGCGGGTGGTGGCCGAGGGGTTGAAAGTGCTCTCGGTAAGCGAGCCCTACTGAAATCGAGCAGGTGTTCGCGTGGAACTTGTCGGCGCAACTCAACAGCGTAGTTGCATTCCAACAGTGCACCAGTGCATTCAATATTGCGGAACGCACCAGAGAGTCCACGGCGGGCTTCGATAGGACGCGGAACTGGCTGCGCTGCAGCCTGGCCGGGATCTCGAGCCGCTCCCAATTCTCCTCCGAACTTTGGTCCCGGTGAGCTCATCGGCGGCGAATTCGCCCTGAGGCCTCCAGCATGGATCTGGACAGGGAGAACCCAGCGATGCAGGGCTACCTTGCCAATGTCCACCGCCGATTGACGCATGCAGCGGGGAGCGGCGTGGGCATTCCTCAGCGCCATGGCGCTGCGCGGATCTTGCTTTCCGGTGCGCAGATTGGGCCCGCTATCCATTTACCCAGTGGAAAGCACCATGAAACCCGAGGCGATCCACGTAACCGCCCGGCATTGAATGGCCAAACGATCCCGCCTTCAGTTTTACACGTTGTCGAAATACAGTCACCGATCTGTAATACTGGTGGTGTGCAAAAGACCTCCCGCTCATCACGTGCTCTCAGAGGCACCGCCGCCGCGTTCTTCGCGACGTTTGTTTCTCTGGCTTCCCACGTGCTTGCGGGCGGAGCCATACCGGACATCCTGAACGTCGCTCTCCCGCTGTCTCTGTCGCTCATGGTCTGCATCTTGCTCAGCAGCAAGCGGTTCACCTTCTGGCGGTTGTCCATCATGGTGGGGTTCAGCCAGGTGCTTTTCCATCTCCTGTTCTCCATGGGAGCCGGGCATTCCGCTCTTTCATCCGCAGGGCAAGGCATCCACGCACATCATGGGATGTCCCTGGCGGTCGATGCGACCGGCTCGGCAAGTACCGCCATGGCAATTCACGGCGATGGCACCATGCTGCTTGCTCACTTCCTTGCTGGGTTCGCAACAGTTCTGGTGCTTCACCGTAGCGAGCAGCTACTCATCGCCGCTTCAGACATCATTAGCCTGTTCACCTGGAAACTCTTCTGGCGACTGGTCAACTTCGCCGTTCAACCAGTGCGACCGCAACCAGTTCCTGCCGCACCGCGCGATATCCCTGGCTGCACAGTGGCTGTGTATGCAACGTCTGTCGTTCGCAGAGGCCCACCCGCACTGGCAAAGGTGTAAGGCAACAGTTGCAGTCCATTTGGCCTGCTGCTTTTCCGCTCTTGCTTTCAAAGGCCCCGGAATCGGGCCCTGACATGCCCCATCCCGGGACAAGTTTCCATGCTCGTGCGCACTGGCTTGCTTGAAAGCATGCCGGTGAACCTATCCTTCTGAGTTCGTTTATCGGCATTGCCTGTCCGGACTCCATTGCGCGCTCCGGCTAGAACTTCAGCGGCCAACCGACCCAGCTTCGCACCTCACCTTCGCAAGCCCTATCCGATCAGGGCTATTTTCTCCTCTGCTGTGCCCAGCACCATGCGTCCTGCCCACCGGCACCATGCCTCGGTGGTTGCAGGCACCACAGCAGCAATAATTCAGAGCGCGCTATTCGTGCTTCCCTCATTTTCCTAGGATTAACAGTGAAAACCTCTTTTGCCCTGCGCACCACCGCCCTATCCGCAGCCGCATTGATCGCCTTAGCAGGTTGTGCCGGCACCCCTGCTGCCAACAGCAACCCGGCTCCGGCTGGCGCCACTGTCACCATGAAAGATCCTTGGGTGAAGGCTATCGATGAGGGGATGTCGGCGGGATTCGGCACGATTCGAAACACCGGAGGCCAGGACATCACCATCACCTCGGTCACGAGCCCGGCCTCCAGTGATCTGGAACTGCATGAAACGGTAGCCAACGAATCCGGGGCCATGGTGATGCGTGAAAAAACTGGCGGATTCACCATCCCCGCCCACGGCGAACTGCATCTTGAACCAGGGGGAAGCCACATTATGCTCATGGACCTCGCCGAACCGCTCAAGCCCGGCAGCACCGTGAACATGAGCCTGGAATTCTCCGATGGCACCAGCTCCGAGACCATCGCCCCGGTGAAGGATTTCGCCGGCGCGAATGAAAACTATGACGGCTCCGAGCACGAGGGCATGGATCACGGCGAGATGGACAAGGACGACTCCGAATCCGAAAGCGCCCACGATCACTAATGCCACACGTAGACGCACCCGCCAAACAAGGACCAAGCAGGCGAGGAATTCTGTTCGGCGGCGCGCCGCAGCCGGACTGGGAGCGATCGTAGCTCTGGGGATCGACTCCCTGTCCAGTCCCGCAGCGCCGGCCGGCGGCTCGGAGCCGCTGCACGGACAAGCCGTGATTCCGTTCTACGGCTCACACCAGGCAGGAATCACCACGGAGCCACAAGCCCACGCCAGCTACGTCGCGTTGAACTTGCGTGATGGCCTTGACCACGAGTCCCTGCAACGCCTGCTCCGTCTGCTCAGCGATGACGCGGCAAGGCTCACCCAAGGCCAGGCGGCCTTGGCAGACACCGAACCGGAACTGGGCACTGTTCCCGCACGGCTCACGGTGACCTTCGGATTCGGTCCGAAGCTCATGGAACTCGCCGGCTCCTCGGCCGGCGAAAGCCAGCCGCTGCCGGAGTTCAAGATCGACGAGCTCGAAGAGCGCTGGAACGATGGGGATCTGCTGCTGCATATCGCCTCGGATGATCCATTATCCGTTGCGCATGCCCAGCGGATGATGCTCAAGGATGCCCGCCGGTTCGCCTCCGTGAAATGGGTGCAATCCGGGTTCCGCCGGTCCCGGGGATCCGAAGCCAGCGGCACCACGATGCGGAATTTGTTCGGACAAGTCGACGGAACCGTGAACCCCGTTCCAGGTTCGGAGGATTTCAACTCCGTGGTGTGGAACGCGGATGGGAGCACCACGATGGTCATCCGGCGCATCCGAATGAATGTTGATACCTGGGATGAGCTGGACCGTTCTGGCCGGGAATTCAGTGTCGGGCGGACCCTGGGCAACGGGGCGCCGACCACTGGAAGCAAGGAACACGATGAGCCGGATTTCGAAGCGACCAATGCCCTGGGATTCACGGTCATCGCCGCGCACGCGCACATCCGCAGAGCCCGTTCCAAGAACACGAACGAGCGGATCTTCCGGCGCGGATATAACTACGACGAGCCGCCTACCGGGAGCGAGATCTCCAACTCCGGGCTGATCTTCGTGTCCTACCAAAAGAGCGTGGCCGAACAATACACCCCGATGCAGCAACGGCTATCGGACCTCGATGCGCTGAACCAGTGGACGACTCCCATCGGCTCGGCCGTCTTCCTGATTCCGCAGGGCTGCGCGGAAGGAGGGTTCATCGGTGAAACTCTCTTCGCAGCTTAGCCGCCGATACTCGTCCTGCTTTGCCACCAAGGATCCCTCATGACTCTTCTGGAAACCACGACCCCCGAATCCCAGCCGCCGACCGGGATTTCGAAGCCCAACAGAAAAGGATGGTTCGGCCAGCTGCTGCTACGGCTGCACTTCTATGCGGGAATCTTCATCGGCCCGTTTATCCTTGTCGCCGCCGTGAGCGGCGCCTTATATGCAATTACTCCGCAAATCGAACAGGCTGTCTATGCAGATCAGTTGCGCGCGCCGCTAGCCGACGCCTATTTGCCGCTGGCCGATCAAGTAGAGGTGGCTAACACCTACATGGGCAGCGGTGATGCGCTGGTGGCGGTTCGACCGGCACCACACCCCGGTGATACCACTCGGGTGATGTATGCGGATGAGAACCTGGGAGCCAGCGAAACCAGGGCTATTTTCATCGACCCGGCCACCGCTGAAATCCGCGGTGACTTGACCGCCTACGGAACCAGCGGAGTGCTGCCCCTGCGAACGTGGATCGACCACTTGCACCGCAACCTGCAGCTCGGCGAGCCAGGGCGCATGTATAGCGAACTGGCAGCCTCCTGGCTGGGAGTGATCGCCCTGGCAGGATTTGCCTTGTGGATTCTGCGCATCAGGAAAACCAAGCGCAAAAAAGACCTCATCCGCCCCGCTGCCAAGGCAACGGGCTACCGGCGCCTGGCCAGCTGGCATGGATCGCTTGGGATCTGGGTCTTGCTCGGCGCATTCTTCCTCTCCGCCACCGGCATCACCTGGTCGACCTACGGTGGCGCCAACGTCAGTGAGCTCCGCGCCGCGCTGAACTGGGGAACCCCCTCGGTGGACACTGAACTGTCTGCCGCGGAGAGCAGCGCAGGTGATGAACACGCCCACCACCACGGGGCAGCGCCCGCGCCAACCGGCGAATCGGTGAACCCGGCGGCATTCGACACCATGCTCTCGATCGCCAAGGAAGTCAATGTCAATACTGGACTGGTTGAGATCAAGCCGCCAGCCGCTGACGGCAAGGCGTGGGTGGTCCAAGAGATCCAGCGGTCCTACCCGACCGAAGTTGACGCTGTCTCCATCAATGGGCAAACACTGGACGTCGTTGACCGCGTTGATTTCAGCGAATTCAACCTCGCAGCGAAACTCTCGCGATGGGGAATCGACATCCATATGGGCTCCATGTTCGGACTGTCCAACCAGATCCTGCTGTTCCTGGTGGCCTCTGCCATCGCCTCCATGGTGGTGCTGGGCTATGCGATGTGGTGGAAGCGCCGCCCAACGAAGAACCTGGGACAACGCGTGGGCAAAGCACCTGCACGTGGCGGCCTAGCCCGCGCCCCGTGGTGGGGCAACCTGCTGGTCTTGCTGGCTGCAGCTGCCGTCGGCGTCTTCCTGCCCCTGATGGGGATCAGCCTGGCCCTGTTCCTGCTCGCAGACTTGGTCATTGGCTGGACTCATGGAGCTAGGAGCCAACGCCCGGCCACAGAGTAGCAAGCTGGCCTCAGTGGTGTTTGTGCAGTGTTCTGTGTGCGTTGCACGCGGATCACTGCCCCTCCTTGACTGAGCGATCTTGATGCACTGTAAAGTGCGCGCCCAGGGAGGCCATTTGCGATGCCGGATCACGAAGCTGGCTTCGTGCCAGCGGCGAGTTCGGAAGGGACGACGAAGGTCCGGCCGGAATTCGGCAGATCAAGCACATCATGGGCCTCGGCTTGAGGGGCGCCAAGGATCTGGCCACCGGGACAGGCATGCCAGGAGCAGTGGAATTGTCTTGTGGGGAGAGGAAAAGCGAGCAGTCGCGCTACGGTTTTGTCCGAAATCGCGAATGAAAATTACGATGTCCACTATGGATTGCAATTTTTCCATCACTGCGCAGGCAACACATTCCAAGTGAATGCTGCAAAAGCGCTCGGTGACAGACGAAGGGGCTGCCTCGGCATATTTGTTCGGGGGAACTCACATGATTGCGAGTTAGCGCTAACGCGGGTGCAGCGAAGCTGCCCAGAGCTCGCCGAGGATCAGCTCACTTCAACAGTGTGCCATCTGTGGCCGAGGCGGCCGCTTGTCGATGATCTGGGTCTGCAGCTCGCTGCTGTTGGCGACAATGATATCGACCAGGTAGTCCTGGCTGACGCTGATATTATGCAGGGCAAGCGATCCGGGCAAGGCCAGTGCCTTCTGCGCGAGGTTCGTGACGGCACTTCCGCCGCCGGATAAGCCGAAGGCCGCGGTGCCGGAACCTGAAAGTCCCTGCGCCGCGGCCTTCGAAGGCAGCAAGCTATGTGGCGCGCAGCGCGACGAACGTCGCCGAAACGACCTCGGTGACCGCGCGCTCCCAGTCGCCGAGCAAGCCCAGCACGTTCTGACCATCGGAACGGCGGCCTTCCAGCTGCCCAGCCAGTGCGGCCAGCGTCGCGGTGCGCAGCTCGGTGTTCAAATTGACCTTGCCCACCCCGAAGGAAATGGACCGCGAGAGGTCCGCAGGCGCAATGCCCGAAGCCCCGTGCAGCACCAGCGGCACCGTTGATTCGGCGTGGATGGCTTCAAGCACATCCCAGTGGATTTTCGGTTCGCCCTTGTACCGGCCATGGACATTGCCGATGGCCACGGCCAGCAGCTGCGCGCCGCTGTCCTGGACGAATCGGGCCACCTGCGCCGGATCGGTCAGCTGGGAGGCGCTCTGCTCAAAGGCCTTGTCCTCGTTGCCCGGCAGGGCACCCAGCTCGGCTTCCAGCACCACCTCAGGGCCGATCAGCGAACGAACCTGCTGGACGAAGGCGGTATTCTCCTCCAGCGTCCCGGCCGAGCCGTCGGCCAGCACCGCGGTGGCGCCGGCTTGCACCGCCCGCACGATCAGCTGCGCGTCGCTGGCGTGGTCCAGCTGGATGGCTACCGGAACGGCGGCCTGCTCGCCCAGGGTGCGCAGGGCGGAGATCAGCCGCAGGCCCGCGGTGGAGCTGGCGGCCTTCGGCGCGACATTCAGGATGACCGCGCGGTCCTGGGCTTCGGCCTCGGCGACCACGGCCAGCGCGGTGGTGAAGTCGTAGCAGGTGAAGGCGGGGACGGCGTGCCCTGCGGCAATGGCCTGGGCGGCCATCTGGTTCATGGGGGTGAGCATCGGGATGATTACACTCCTGCAGCGGTGATGATGGCGTAGGTAATGGCGGTGAGCGCGAACCCGGCCACGCCCAGCACCGTGGTCAGCACGGTCCAGGTGCGCAGGCCCTCGGCCACGGACAGGCCCAGGAAGCGGGTGACAATCCAGAAGCCCGAGTCGTTCACGTGGCTCAGGCCGAAGGCGCCGAAGCCCACAGCGACCAGGATCAGCACCGTCTGCACGGTGGAGAAATCGCCGGCTTCCACGGCTGCGGCCAGCAGGCCGGTGGTGGTGATAATTGCGACCGTTGCAGAGCCCTGCGAGGCGCGAAGGATGGCGGCCAGGATGAAGGCCATCACGATGATCGGCAGGCCGGCCGCAGCCAGGGACTGCGCCAGCACGGTGCCGATGCCCGATTCGGTGAGCACCTTGCCGAACACGCCGCCGGCGCCGGTCACCAGGATCACGATGGCCGCCGGGGCCAGAGCGGAGTCCATGACCTTGCCGGTCTGCTCGCTGGTCCAGCCGCTGCGCACGCCCAGCAGGTAGTAGGAAACCAGCACGGTGACCAGCAGCGCGACAGCAGGGGATCCGACAAAGCCCAGGATGTTGGCCGCAGTGGATTCAGCGGCCACCAGGGAACCGCCCACGGTGCCGAGCATGATCATCACGATCGGCAGCAGGATCATGGAAATGACCATGGACGAGGTCGGGGCCTTGGTCTTGGCCAGGGCGGTGCCGGTTCCGGAAGCGCCGAAGGATTCGAACTGCTCGGCGGTTTCGGGAAGCATCGGGATCTCGCGGCGGTTGATGCGCTTGGCCACGAAGTAGCTCAAGACGCCCAGCGGGGCGCAGAACGCCAGTCCCAGGATGGTGGCCCAGCCGATATCGGCGCCGAGGATCTCTGCGCCGCCGACCACACCCGGATGCGGCGGAACCACAACGTGGATGGCCAGCATGATTGCGCCCACCGGCAGGCCGATCTTCACCGGCGGGACCCCCAGGGCCTTGGCGAAGCCGTAGATGATCGGCACCAGGACGATGAAGCCCACGTCGAAGAACACCGGAATGGCCAGCAGGAAGGCCGCGGTGGTCAGCGCGGCGATCACCCGGCGCGGGCCGAAGAGTGCGGTGAAGCGGGTGGAAAGCACTTGGGCTCCGCCGGAGATCTCGATGACCTTGCCGAGCATGGCGCCCAGGCCCACCAGCACGGCGACGCTGCCCAGCGTGCCGCCCATGCCCTCGGTGACCAGGCCGGCCACCTCCTGGATGGGGATGCCCGCGGCCAGGGCCACGAGCATGCTGACCAGCAGCAGGACAATGAAGGCGGGCATCTTGAACTTGATGACGCCGAGCAGCAGCAGGGCCACTCCGGCCACTGCGATCAGTAGCAGCATTAGCGGGCTCATGGGTTGTGTCGTCTCCTTTGACGCGGTGCGCGGGTGTCGAACTCGCGCGCTGATGACTTTACTGGGCAGCCTTCGGGGCTACGACCTTGATGACAGCGGAATCGTCGGCCGCGGCCAGCTCGTGGGCTTCGCCCAGCAGGTAGAGCTGTTCGGCCGCCGAGGCCACCGGGGTGGACAGGTGCAGGGAGCGGGCCGCGGAGGTCACGATGCCCATGTCCTTGACGAAGATGTCCAGGCGCGAGAGCACTTCGGCACCATCCTCGGAGTAGGCCTCGAGCATGCGAGGGCCGCGGTTGCCGAGCATGAAGGAGTTCGCGGCGCCGGCCTGCAGCGCTTCCAGGGTGGTGGCCTGGTCCAGGCCGAGCTTGTCCGCCAGGGCCAGGGCCTCCGCGGCCGCGGCGATGTGCACGCCGCACAGCAGCTGGTTCACCGTCTTCAGGGCCTGGCCATCGCCGGGCTTGTCGCCCACGATGCTCAGGGTGGAGGCCAGCAGCTCCAGCACCGGGCGGACCTTCTCCAGCTGAGCCGGCTCGGCTCCGACCACGATCAGCAGGTCGCCTTCGCCTGCGCGCACCGGGCCGCCGGAGAGCGGCGCGTCCACCAGGCCCAAGCCCAGTTCGGCCAGGCGCTTGGCGGTGGCGGGCACTGCTTCCAGGCCAACGGTGGAGGTCAGGATGACCACTGCGCCGGCTTTGAGCTGCCCGGCCACGCCCTGCTCGCCGAAGAGCACGGCATCCAGCTGCTCGCCGTTGCGTACTGCCAGCAGCAGTGCATCAGCGCCGGTGACCGCTTCGCGGGCGGAAGCGTAGGTAGTGATGCCCGACTGGCTGGCCAGGGCCATGCGTTCGGCCGAGATGTCGAATCCGTTGACTTCCAGCTTGGTGGCCAGGCGGGTTGCCATGGGCAGGCCCATGGCGCCCAGGCCGAGGACTGCAACTTTGGTAGTGCTCATTGGGATCTCCAGGAAATTGTAAAGATGGTTAGAAAGTGGCGCTCAGCTTGGCGGTGACGGCGGTCAGCGAGCTGTCGTCGCCCACGTTGCCGGCGAAGACGATGTAGGGGATGCCGGCGGCAGGTCCGTCCACCGATTCCCAGAGCGAGACAATGCCCGGGAGCATCGGCCCGCGCACGATGGCATGGCGGATTTCCAGGCCATGGGCGGCGACATCCGAGGAGGTGATCCCGCCCTTGGCGATCACGAAGCGCGGGGGAGTAGCGTGCAGGATCAGGTTGACGACCGAAACCACCGCAGCGCTCACGGTGCGGGCGATCTCCAGCGACTGCGCCGCGTCATCGGTTTTCACCAGCTTGCGCGAGGTGTGCACGATGACATCCTGGGTGGCCAGGGCGGCGCTGATCTGCGCGGCCTTGCCCTTCAGGTAGGCCTCGGAGCCGTCGGCTAGGATTTCCGGGACGTCCAGCTCGATCACCGTGGCATTCGAGTGCCGGCCGGTCAGGTCGGCCAGCTGGCGGGTGGTCACGCCCACGTGGGAGCCCACCACGATCAGCCCGCCGGCGGTGCGCCGCTCGGCGCCGTTGCCCGCGTAGATCTCCTCGGCGGACAATGGCTGGCGCTGCTGCTGGCCGATGCGGGCACGCACGAAGGGCGGGCCCACGCGGCACAGCACGCGGGTTCCGGCCGCTTCGGCCTGCTGCAGGCCCTCGGACAAGGCCAGCAGGTCGTTTTCCGTGACGATATCCGCGGTGGCGACCTGTGCGTTGGAAGCTTCGGCCAGGCGGGTGGCGATGGAGGAAGCGCCGGAACGGATGGTGTCCAAGTCCAGGACCATCACGTCGTTGGCCGCGATGCGCCCGGCAGTCTTCTCGGCGACGTAGTCCGGCAGATAGCTGGTGCTGAATCCGAAGGTGGCGTCTTTGGCGAACTCAGTCTCGCTGACCTTGGCGACCTGGCCATCGATGGTGCGCATGTAATGCTCGCCGGCCACGGTGATCCGCCCGGCTTCGCCGAAAGCAGGAACCATCAGCACGGCATCCACCGAGGAATCCGGATCCACGGCGGCCACGGTGGCGGCCAGAGTGTCGGTTTCCAGCGGGAAATGCCCGCGCAGGGTGGAGTCGCTGCGGCTGACAAAGGATACCGACAGGCCGGTTTCCGCTGCTGCCTGCAGGGCGGCCCGGGCCACCTGCTCATTGCGCAGTGCGGCGTCGGCGGCGTCCAGGGAGCGGGTGTTGGTGAGCACGTAGACGGCCAGCGGGCGTTCGCCATCCAGCTGCAGGGCGAAGGCCCAGCGGAAGTCCTCGACGTCCCAGCTGGTGAGCACCGGAAGGTTGCTGACCGATTGGGTTCCGGTCGGGTCGTCATCCAGGACCACCAGCACGCTGCCGGTGGAGCGCGCGGCCTCGGCGATTTTCGAGGGCGCGATCTCGCGCTCCGGGAGGTATCCGGCGAGCAACTCGGACTCAAGCATGGTCAAGGACTCCTTTGTCATTGGGCAACGTCTCTGCATCATAGGTAAGATGTCAGACATCTGTCATGACGATTAGTGTTACATGGATCGCGGTCAGCCGCAACTGCCTGCGGGACATAGACTGGACAGGTCTTTGGCGGGATGAATTGTCCCGGGGATGGAGGAAGCATGGCCCGGAAGTCATTGGTCGTAGAGGTCGCCGACAGCGTCTTGGACCGCATAGTCAGCGGTGAACTGTCGGTTGACGAGTTGATTCCTGGCGAGCTGGAACTCTGCGAGACCCTGGAAGTCAGCCGGATGACGGTGCGCGAAGCGATCAAGACACTCGCGGCGCAGAACATCATCCGCGTCGAACGGGGCCGCGGGACCTATGTGAATCCGGTCAACATGTGGAACTCGCTGGAGGCGGTAGTACGCGCCACAACCGCCGGCGTGGGGGCGGCCGCGGCCGCCGTGCAGCTGATCGAGTTGCGCCGCATGCTGGAGACCGGCGCCTGCGAGCTGGCCGCCTCGCGGATCACCGAGGAGCAGCTGGCAGCAATGGGCGAACTGCTAGAAGCCATGCGCGCAGCACACGCGGCCGCCGATCTGGACGGCTTTGTCGAAGCGGACCTGGAATTCCACGACGTGATCCTGCGGGCCTCGGGCAATGTTTTCGTTTCGGCGCTCTACGAGCCGCTGGGCCGAGTGCTCTCCTCACGGCGGCGTGAGACCAGCGCCTTCGCGCAGATCCAGCAGCACGCCATCGCCGAGCATGAGCACATCCTGGTTGCGCTTCAGCGGCACGACAGCTCCCAAGCCCGCCAGGCAATGGACAACCACATGCAGCAGACCCTCGATGACCTGAACACTTTCGTGCTCAATCGATAGCAACCCAGCCAGTTTTCGTTTGGCGCCGCGGAACGGGCAAGCGAGTTGAAGGTGGAGCTGTCCGTGTCGCCGAGCCGGCCAATTAGGAGAATCCTCTGTTCAAGGCGCTAGGCGAAGCAGGCAGAGGCTCGGCACCCTGGCAGGAACGCGGGATCCCGGGATACGGGGTGCATCCCTGCGTGCTGGGCCATGAACAGCTGACCGGGATGCACAGCAATGACGCAGAATCCGAGATCAGGCGTTGAAACTCTCGGCGAGCAGGCGATAGGCATCCAACCGGTCTGCCGGGTCGCAGACCAAGGTATTGAGCATCAACTCATCGGCGCTGTGCTCTTCTGCCAAGGCCAGCAGCCGGTCGCGGACCTGGTCCGGGGTGCCTACGATCAGCGCCTTGCTGCGCTCCTCGGCACGGGCCAGTTCCTGCGTATTCCACGGGTGGCTCTCCGCCGTTGCCGTCGAGGGGATCGGTCCATCGTGGCCGAGGTCCTTGCGCACGCGCCAGAGCAAGAGCGCGTTGGCCAGGGCCTGCGCCTTCTCTTCGGTTGAGGCGGTGGCAAAGCGAACGGCCAGCACGGTGTGGGCGGCGTGCCCCGCATTGGCCGAGGCCTCGCGGTAGGCCCGGGTGGCAGGCTCGCCGCCAGCAGGGCGCAGGAAGTGCCCATGGACGTAGCCCGCCCCGAGCATTCCAGGCAAGGGCGCGGTGGAACCGCCAGCGCCCAGTACCCAGACGCGGCCTGCCGGTTCGGTATCCGAGGGCTCGTGGACGGCGTCCGAATCATGCACCAGGGCGGCAATCTTCTGCGCGTAATGCGGGTCCGAGAGTGCAGCGCGGCCCACGCCGATGTCCACCCGGTCCGGGTGCACGGCGGCCAGCAGGCCCATGGCTTCGGAGACCTTCTGCGCCTGGTAGTACGGCAGCAAGATGGCACCGGTGCCGACCCGAATGGTCTCCGTGCGTTCCAAAGCCAGCGCGGTCATCATTTCCGGGGCGGCACTGGCGAAGGATTTCGAGTGGTGGTGCTCGGCAAACCAGATGCGGTGGTAGCCCAGCGCTTCCGCATCCTGAGCCAATTGCAGGCCGCTGGACAAGGCCTGGCCTGCGGTGGGGGCATGCTCGGTGAGCGGGACCTGGTCAAGTATGGAAAGCCTCATGCAGGCAGGCCTGCTTTGCGATTCTCCGGGGCAAGCTGCAGCTGCATGATCATGTCCTTTCAACGGCGAGGGTCCAGTCAGTGAGCTTACCGCGTTGCGCAGGGCAGCGGGGCATCCAAGACGCGGCAAGCAGGGGAGCGCTGGCGATCCTTGCCTCCACCCTGAGGGGGGAGGCGGGGCAACGGATATCATTCCCGGTCGGGAGGACATCGCCGGCGCGCGGAACTAGTGTTGACACGTAGAGAAAGCAGCAGCTGCGTCCACCTGAGAAAAGGAATCCCATGCACGGCACTTCGCGTTCAGCATCCAACCGCACTTCGACCTGGCTGGCGGCCAGTTCCGCAGCGCTTGTCCTCGGTATGGGCCTGACTGGATGCGGCGCCATTGAAAGCTTCGACAAATCGACTGCGGATGCCTGGGCGGTGACCTACGAGATCACCGTGAGCGGGGAAGCCGCCGATGCGCTGAGTGATGTGTCCTACCTGGACTCGCCCAGCCGCGGCGAAGACTCGGCCGAAGTGACCGAGCAAGCGGTGGCCACGACCAGCGGTGCTGGCAAGAACAGCGAATCAATCTGGACTGCGCAGAGCGTCATCACGGCCGAAAAGGATGCAGCCATCGCGGCTACGCCTGCCGCAGGCAGCACCGCCACCTGCCGGATCCTGCTCGACGGGGTAAAGGAGATCGCGGCGCAAACCGGCAAGCCCGGCGAACGCGTGGAATGCGCCGTAACGACCCCTGCCTTCGGGGAAAAATTGAACCCGGCATCAGCCAAACCATGATCGGAGCGGGTATCGGAAGCATTTGATGAGTAGTTGGCGTGCTCCGAAACCAAGTGAGCATCCCCAGAGATCGGGGGGAGTGCCAGCGCCTATCTGGCACTAGCCACGAAGATAAAATGCGAAGCCCTGCAGCTATCAAACAGCTGTAACCCTGCGGCAGTCCGCGAATGCAATTGCCCTTCATCAAGTTAATTTTCGACGATTTATAGAAAGCAAATTCTCTAGTAGTTGACTCATTCGCCATATGATGCGATCAGCACGACGGTGCGCTTCGGGAGTCGGACTTTGAATGGAGATGGGGTATAGGATGGCACCTTCAGAGAAGCCAGTACAAACCACCACCGACGGGCGCTACCTGATAATCAAGGGGCGGCGGTGGAGAGCCAGTGATCCCTCGATCCCTGCGAAATTACGACAAGAGCTGGTCAACGAGCTGATGTCAGCCCGCCGGGCAGTCAAGCAAGGCGAAATCGGCGCTAGCAAGCGTGTGAATAATGCCAAGCTCGCACTGGGCGAACGTGGACAGCCGTGGTGGGAGGAGCCGGAATCGGATTCAATGGGAGAGCGAATCCGCGCGACCATTCGCAGCTTGCTGAGCCATAGGGCAAACACGTCAATCTGCCCGAGTGATGTTGCACGCATAGTGGGCGGGCCGGACGAAGGGTGGCGTAAGTACATGGGACAAGTGCGCCAGATTGCCGCGGCATTGGCCGTGCAAGGTGAAGTCGTTGCAACTCAAAATGGCGAGCCCGTGGAAGCTGACGGTGTCAAAGGGCCAATTCGGATTAGACGCCGACACCCAGGCGAATAAAATTGCCCGATCTCTAGGGGAAGAACCGAGAATATGCTGGCACCGAGGTCTTCATGCCCGGTGAAGAGGGAGTGCTTCGGGCAAGGAGCCGACCCTCTAGACGCCGTGCTCGGTGACCATGAGCCGGCTGTGGTCGCTAAGCTATCGACCGTAATGCTGGAGCGCTTTAAAGAGGCAGTAGCTGTCGTCTTCGCGGTCAATATCGAGCATAACTCGGTTGGGGATGAACTTTTTCGCTGAGCTCCTGGAATCCGTCCTTAAATGTTTAACTGCCGAAGTTCCAACGAAAGGAAGCAGTCGACTGAAGTGGACGCTGCGTCCCAGGTAACTTTACGTGCTGATGGTGAGCATTTCTTAATGATTTTCACGAAAAGGCGTCATTGAAAGGGAACTGGCAGGCAGAAGATCCCGGTTCGAAGGCTACGAAAGGGGAGCATCATCGCTTCATGGGTAATGCCATCACGCTTTGTGCACTTTGTTGTGGCTTAGTGGCTGTTCTGGATCCTGGTATCCGCAACCCTGGATAGAGGACCAAGGCCAACAACTAGCCCCCAGAAGAAGCCCGGTTCTGGCCCATTAGCGGTCCAACCCAACATGGGTATTGACCAGCCATGAGAATGAGCCAGGACCGCTGGGCTGAAGGGCTTACTGGCTGGCGCCCGCCGCGACGGGCGCTTCTGCGTGGCAGCGTTCCGGGAGAGGATATCGAGCCGGTGAGGTGGTTCGCGACTGCATAGCGGGGCAGGCTGGGATCTTGTGGGCGACGGCAGTGTTCTTCCAGAATTTCACACGGAACTCGGCAATGAGCTCGGTCGCCAGGCGTTCGAAGAACTCTTCCATGGTGAGTCGATCAGCGCAGGCCCTGGTGACTTTCAGTGCTGCTTGGGGGACGGTGACATGCATCATGTGCAGTTCTTCGGTTTGCGGATCGAGCATGGCCACCAGCACTGCACGGCCATGGATTGATGCCATGCCCATGGCATCGTTGAGCGATTCGGCAGGCTGCGTCATGACGATCGGCATTCCCTGCGCCCAGCCGTAGTCGGACAGGTGGGACTTGCCTTCACGGGTGGCGAGAAAATCAGCGACTCTGACTGCGGTTCGGGTTCGTGCGATTCGACCTGGCATTTTAGATACTTCCCTTTCGTGCACTGCTCATGAAAAATATCGATGTGGACGTAATTCTCCGCAGTGAGATGCGCTTCGGAAAGGTCCCGTCGTTTTGGTGGTGCCGCTCTTGGCGTGCGGCGGGTGCTGCAGATCCTAGGCCATGCTCAAATCTGCATGGGATCCATCTGATTCACTTCCCAAACTGGTAGGTTCGAACCCTAAACCAGTGGTGGGGGCCAGCGAAGGTGCGGCGGAAGGCTGATCGAGCCAATGTGCTGGGAGTCCAGCTTCGGGCGCGTGCTCTGGTGCTGCGAGCAGGCTCTCCTTGCCGGCGACGGCGAACTGCAGATTCTTCACCTCGAATCGGACACCGAGCGCTGTCTCCATCTGCGGCATGAGGGTGTCGTTGACATATTGCATCAGCGAGGATACGTCCCGTTCACTCTTCGCGGTGCAGGCCAAATTCACGACCAGCTGCTCCGGGGACCCGGTAATGGTGCATATTGCTGAATGCACCGCGTCCCGGCTCCGACACTCTTCAGAGGCGAAGGCGGCGATCTTGTGGATTCGCGTGGTCCACGAATTGGTGTCATGCATCGTTGTTTCTACGGGAACTGCTAAGGATTCTTTCATCTTTCACTCCGGTACTGATAGCTGTTTCGTAGTAGAATATCTTTAGACAAGCTAACTATTAGATAGGTTACATGATTTTTTCTGTGTTGAGCAAGCTGGACCTCGCGAAGAAGGGTATTGGAACCCCAGGGGTTGCGGGCATGGCGTTCGCATCCGGCGGAAGGAGTTTTCATGAGTAGGTATCAAGCCAGTGGGTATTGGTACGGCGAGGGCCGTTCGGTGCCCGAAGCGGTGGATTTGCTGAATCTGATGCGCAAGTACCGTGAGGCGGAGCGCAAGATGCGAGCTGCGACCCGCGGTTCGATGGGAATGAATGAGACCGATATGTCGGCGCTGCGCTTCCTGCTCGCTGCGCACCGTAAGGGGTTGGTTCCCCGCCAGCGGGATTTTGCTGAGGAACTGGGGATCTCCAATGCCTCGGTGTCGGTATTGATCGACCGGTTATGCCGCGATGGGTATGCCGAGCGTATTGTGCATCCTGCAGATCGGCGGTCTGTGGGAATTGTGCCCACTGACTACAGTGATACGGACGTTCGAGGAACGCTGCATCGGATGCATGAGCAGATGATGGATGCCGTATCCACGCTCTCCGAGGCCGAGAGGGTTGCGGTTGCCAAGTTCCTGAAGGCCATGATCCGCAGCGTCGAGATCGAGGACGAGCCAAGCCAGCCTTCCAGGGGGAAATCTCAGATGGCGGAGAGCACCGCGTCTTCCCGGTAGGTGCAGAGCGCATAGCACCGCTTTATCCACGCTGGAAGATCTGACCGATACCTTAGTTAGCAGACCGACCAAGGGATAGTAGCCCGTTTAGTTTCCTTCAGTGATTTTGATTCTCCACGTGCTCCAGTTGAGTGATCGTCTGACGCGCGAGGGGCCTAGTTCCTGTGTTTTTGAAGACAGGTTTCTGAGGAAAACCTTGTGGTAGCTGTCGCAGGCAACTTGGACGCGTAAGTTAGACGAAACCAGAAAGTATTTAGCCTTTCTAACAAGTTAGGATGATGCAAATGCCACGAAAGCACGTTGATGTAAGTGTCAGTCATGCTGAGTTCGAGGATCTGAATAACGCTCTGGAGGACCATCGAGATGGTTTCAAGAAGATGGCCGAAGAAGCGACTAATGGCTTCGGCTTAGAGCCGGCCTACTGGGAAGGACGGGCCCAGGAAGTCGAGGGTCTACGCGAGACGATTCACGAGCACAGTACTGACGAGCTCGAACAGAGCGAGTCTTCCACCAAGGAAGCGGACACTGGCCCCGAGGTTGATTCGGCTCGGGATCGGGACTTTGAATCCGATTCTCGCCAGTGAGCATCCGGCGCAGGCATGCGAGAGGCACTTCCTCATACGGCAACGGTCCACCACTATTCCGTGGTGGACCGTTGCTTTGCAGGTGCAGTTAGGCACGCTTGCGCGTGAACAATCCCCAAATCACCAATACGATCAGCGACCCGCCGATGGCCAGGAGCCAGCTGGACAGGGACCAGAACTGGTCCACGCCTTCGCCGAAGACTGCTGAGCCGATCCGGCCACCTACGATTGCGCCGACGTTGCCCAGCAGCAAAGTAGCGAGCCATCCGCCGCCCTGCTCTCCGGGTTTGATGGCCTTGGCAATAGCACCGGCGATCAGTCCCAAAACGATCCAACTTAAAATATCCATGGGTTCTTCTCGACTAGTTCGTATTGGGTCTTGCCCGTTGGCGGTGACACTCGCCCCTTGTCCAGCAAGCTACCCGCAGCTGCCATCCAGCAGGCGCACAGCGAACGGCACGTGGCGGCGATAGAATTGCAAGGAGCCGCCGAGGTGTACCCGGCGGGCGGGAAGGCAAAGCAAAGCAGTGGACCCAAGGATTTCATCGCGCAAGGACAGGCAGAACTTTCCTGCCGCTGCGCTGCCCTCGGGCCGCGGCCTGCCTGCCCTGAGGCAGATCCTCGGTTTCCTGCTGCGCGTGTTGAAGCTTGGGCACGTGCGCGTTTTCCGCTACCTGGCGGTGATCACCACCTTGCAGGCAGCTAATGGCTTGCTGGTCATCCCTGCGATCAAGTACCTCTTCGGCCTGGCGCTGGAAATCAGCAAGCTGAACAACGTCACCGACCGGACCTACACCGTGCTGCTGGCCCATCCGGTCTCGGTGCTGCTCCTGCTGGCCATCGCGGTGCTGGCACTGGGCGCGGTGAGCGTGCAGTTCGTAGCACTGATCGTGATGGTCAACCGCCAGCAATCCGGGAAGCCTCCCAACCTGCGGGCCGAGTGCCGCGAGACCGCCGCCTGCCTTGGCCGGATGCTGTCCTACCCCTCGCCGCTGATGATGGTGTACTTTTTCCTCGCCCTGCCGCTGGGCGGCTTGGGCCTGTCTTCGGTGCTGATCCAGGGTGTGGGGATCCCGCCCTTCGTGACCCGCGAGTACCTCAAGGCGCCGCTGAGCACGGGGATCTACCTGCTGATGATCGGGGCGATCATCTACGCCAACCTCCGCCTGGTGCTCACCTTGCCGCTGCTGGCTGTCGGGCCCAAGCGGCCGCTGGCTGCCTTGGGCACCAGCCTGAAGGCCACGCACCGCAACAGCCTGCGCTACCTGCTGCTGATCGGGATCCCGCTGGGAGTCTGCGCCCTGTGCGCCTCGCTGCTGGTCGAGGCGCTGGTATGGACCTCGGATCTGGCCGCCAGCCTGCTCGGCGTGCAGAACTCCGCGCTGGTGGCGACCCTGTGCATCGGCGTGGGACACACGCTCGGTTTCCTGCTGATCGGAGCCGCGACCGTGGTGGCGATCCAGATTGTGGTGGCCCTGAGCCGCGAGCACCTGGCACTGCCCGTCACCCTGCAGGAGCGCTCGCAGCGGCATCGCAGCGCGCAGTCGCGCGCACTGAAGGCCACCGCCGGGACCGCGGCCGCGGCCTTGGTGCTTTCAGCGAGCTTTGCCGCATCCCCTGCCTTGGGGCAGACCGCAACGGGAGCCGGGGACGCGCAGATCCTGGCCCACCGCGGCTACTCGGCGGGCGGGGTGGAAAACACCTTGGGAGCCCTGGAAGCCGCGGCAACGCATCAGGCCGACATCGTCGAGGCCGATTTCCAGGAAACCGCGGACGGGCATTTCGTAGCCAGCCACGATACCAACCTGCTGGTGGTCGCCGGGGTGAACCGGAACATCCACGAGATGACCCTGGCCGAAGTCCGGAAGGTCACCGTGCGCGAAGGCGGCTTCGCCGACCGCATCCCCACCATGCAGGAGTACCTGGAGCACGCCGATGAGCTGGGCATCCCGGTGCTCGTGGAGCTGAAGGTCACCGGCCACGAATCCAAGGGCTACCTGGAGCGCTTCCTGGCGCAGCTGGACGCGACCGGGACCACCACGCAGAACATCTACCATTCGCTCAGCCCCCGGGCAGTCAAGGAAATCAAGGCGCAGCGCCCCGAGCTGCGGGTCGGGCTGACCGTTGCCATGAGCGTGGGCGGGCTGCCGAAGGCGAACGCCGATTTCTACACCCTGGAGCAGGCCTCCTTCACCCGCGAATTCCTGGAGCAGGCCCACGCGCTGGACCGGGAGGTGTATGCCTGGACCGTTAATGACGAGTCCACCATCCGCGAGCTGCTGGGCCTCGGCGTGGACGGCATCGTCACCGACAACGTGGAACTGGCCATCCGGGACCGCTACCTGGTGGCCAACAACCCCGCCGCGGAGTACCGGGTGGGTTCCGCGCTGGCGTACCTGGACATCTTCCGCTAGATTCCGGCGCTCAGGGCGTCTCCGGATAGGTGCCATCGCCCAAATCCGGATTTGCCAGCGACTGCAGCGGATCATGCAAGAACACCCGACGCCCTTCATTGCGCAGCCGGCGCAGCCCTTCCAAGGTCATTCGCCGGGCCACATCGGTGAAGGAGAAGACCCGGGAAATATCCACATGCACGTCTCCGTCGAAACGCGACTCGGACATGATATCGAGCAGTTCGGCAGCAGCGGTGAATTGCACGTTGCCCTGCAGGGAGAAGGTCTCGCGCGTTCCGCCGCGCTGCACGTCGATGACATCGAGCGGGCCATGGCTCGGGGCCAGCAGGTGCATGCCCATGTCCGTGGACAGCCGCTCGAAGGCCCGCCGCGCCCGCTGGCTGTTGCCGTGCGAATCCAGCCGCGGCGAGAACGCGCCGATGCCCACCTGGTCCGGCAGCACGCCCACCAGCCCGCCGGCCACCCCGCTCTTGGCGGGGATCCCGACGCGGGTCAGCCAGTCGCCGGCCCCGTCGTACATTCCGGCCACCGCCATCACCGACATCACCTGGCGGGCCGTGGCCTCGTCCATGATCCGCTCGTGCGTGCACGGCTGCACCCCGCCATTGGCCAAGGTGGCGGCCATCGCCGACAGATCCGCCACGGTGACCAGGATGGAGCACTGGCGGGTGTAGCCGGTGACCACCTCATGCGGGTCATCGTCGATGATCCCGTGCTTGCGCAGCATGTGGGCCATGGACAGGTTGTGGTCCGCGGTGCCCAGCTCCGAGTTGAAGACCGCTTCGTCGATGCGCAGCCGGCGCCCGGCCAGTGCGGAGAACAAATCCAGTGCCCGGTCAACGCGCTGCTCGCCGGTGGCGTCGGCGCCGACCATCAGGCCGTGGGCGGCGATGGCCCCGGCATTGATCATCGGGTTCTTCGGCCGATTGGTGCCATCCTCCAGCGACAGCTCGTTGAAGGCCTCGCCCGAAGGCTCCACCCCGATATGTTCCAGCACATGCTCCAGCCCGCGGTCCATGATGGCCGCCGCATAGGCGAAGGGCTTGGAAATGGACTGGATGGTGAACTCGATCCCGGCATCCCCGGCGGTGTAGGTGCTGCCCATGGCGGTGGTCACGGCCAGGGCGAAGAAATCCGGATTGGCGTCGGCCAGTTCGGGAATGTAGCCGGCGCGCTGCCCGGAGGTGTCGTCGCGCAGCGCATCGAGCACTTCGTGGAGGTAATCGGGAATCGGATTCTTCATGGTGCCATTTCCTCTTGGATCTCGGGTGGATTCTGCCATTGTTCCGGTTACGGCCCACCCTATCGGCAAGAGCGCCCTATGCCGTGTACCCATGCTTACGGCCGGTCAGAAAGTGCCTGCAGAAGTTGCTGGAATTCTGGGACGTTCAGCCGCGCAGGGCTTTGCCGTGCGGCGACTTCTATGGGGACAGAAAGCTGGCCCCGATCATAAGGAGAGAGATCATGAAATGCAGGCTGATCATGCGTGCAATTTCGGATTCATCCAGCCTTCTGGCGGATTTGCCGATGCCTTCGCGCATTGCAGTGCAATTCAGAGCTTCGGATTCATGAGCGTCGAAGAAGGCCAATCAGTCGAATACAAGATTGAAGCGGGACCGCCGAAGGATGCCGTGATGGGCGATGAGGATCTGGCCGGCAACCACTCGCTGCTGAGGCTGCTCTGATTTGGATTTCACTGCCACTATCGCGCCTGGAGTCTCGGTCAGGATGGCTGCTGCAGGACACTGTTGTCCTCTTGGGATTGCCGCATTCTCGCCTGTCGATAATGCGTATAGGCCCAGCCGCGTGGCACCGGGGAAACTGGCAGTAGGCCCTGTTTCTGCAGGGATGTGCTGCTTACCGAAAGGACGTCATCGTGTACTTTATTGTCGTTAAATTCAAAGTCAAGCCGGATTGCTCAGACCGCTGGCCGGATCTGGTGCGCAGTTTCACCGAGTCAACCCGTGCGGAACCAGGCAACCTTTGGTTTGATTGGTCGCGCAGCCTTGAAGACCCCAACGAATTCGTTCTGGTTGAAGCCTTCCAGGACGACGCAGCTGGAGACCACGTGGGCAGCGACCACTTCAAGCAGGCCATGATCGACATGGCGCCGGCCCTGGTTGAAACTCCGCGCATTGTCAGCCGGCAGATCGAAGGCGATACCTGGGACCGCATGGGCGAATTGGAAATCAGCTAGCAGCTTTTGCGATGAACCATGAAATTGCTGGGGCAAGGCCAGCGGCAGCTGCGACTCATATTGAAGTTCCCAGCTCACCTCGACAAGATGGGGTTATGGGATATAACGATTCACTAGCTGGCCTTGCTTCAGTTCAAAAAGCATTCGCCTTGCTGGACGTGGTGGCCGCGCATAACCGGGGTATGGCTGCCAAGGAGATCGCTGCAGAACTGCAGATGCCCTTGCCTACCGTTTATCGCCTGCTCAAGACCTTGACCCTGTCGGGCCACCTGGTCCACCTGCGCGATGAAGGGCTCTATGCCCTGGGCTACAAGCTTCACGCCCTGGATAACTCGCTGCGCCGGCAGGTAGGCACCCCGCCTTCGGTGGCGCGCTTGATCCGCGAATTGCATGTGCGGGCCGATGCCGCCGCCTACTACGCAGTGCACCGCGGAGAAGATATCGTGGTGGCCCACGTCGTTGAGTCGCCACTGCGCCCGCGCATCACCCCCATGGGCTTCGGGTTCAACAATGGTGCCCATGCGACCGCCTTCGGCAAAGTGCTGTTGGCGGCCATGGATGCCGAACGCTGCCACGCCTACCTGGACAAGCACGGCATGCCCGGGATGACCTCCGCGACCATCTGCGATCCGCAGGTCTTTGCCGCAGAACTGGACGCCGTACGCGAGACCGGCATTGCCATCGAACGCGAAGAATTCATCCGAGGCGCCTCCTGCATGGCCGCCCCGGTAACCACGGGCGCCGGGCAAGTCATCGGATCGGTGGCAGTTTCCATGGACCCGGCCGAATTCCAGACCCGCCACCGAGACGTCTCCGTCCTGCTGCGCGATGTGGCTTCGCGGGTGAGCCGCGCGCTGCGGGGCACCTCGATGCTAGGCGCAGCTTGCGCCGACTAACGAGGTGCCCGGACAGCCTACAACTTGGCCTGGGCCATTTGCTCGACGATGTACTCGGCCTGGCGGATGGCCAGCGCCACGATGGTCAAGGTCGGATTGGCCGCGGCTCCAGTGGTGAATTGCGAGCCATCGGAGATGAACAGATTCGCAACATCATGGGCCTGGCCGAAAGCGTTGACCACCCCGTCTTCAGGACGCTGGCTCATTCGCGCCGTACCGAGATTATGCGTCGACGGGTACGGGGGAGTGTGGTGCGTGGACCGCGCGCCCACTGCCTCGAAGAGCAGCGAACCCTGCTGGTAGCCGTGCGTTCGCATGGCGAGGTCATTGGAGTGGTCGTCAAAATGGACATTCGGCACCGGCAGGCCCAAGCGGTCGCTCACCGTGTTGTTCAGCGTGATT
The DNA here is from genome assembly GCF_044743685.1 of Glutamicibacter sp. NPDC087583. Classification (NCBI taxonomy): domain Bacteria; kingdom Bacillati; phylum Actinomycetota; class Actinomycetes; order Micrococcales; family Micrococcaceae; genus Glutamicibacter; species Glutamicibacter sp. NPDC087583. The sequence goes on from NZ_JBIUWY010000010.1 coordinate 46,799, forward strand.
CGATTGCTTTCCTGCGGCATATCCTCACCGGTAATCCACATGCCCGCAGTGTTCAAGTAGTCGTCCAGCAGCGTAGTGAATTCCGGTCCCCAGCCGCCGGGCTCCACGAAGCTGGCGAGGAACGCCGGCCCCAAGGCGATGGTTTCCATGTAATAGCCACCGCAGAATCCGCGATCCGGATCATGGCGGGATTCGTCGGCAATCAGCCCGGCCATCGTCTCGCCCCGGTGCATGTTCACCGGCTGGTCGAACTTGGCATAGACGCTGCCGGTGGTGTGGCGCATGTAGTTGCGGCCCAGCTGGCCCGAGGAGTTCGCCAATCCATCGGGGAACAGCGGCGAAGCTGACAGCATCAGCAAGCGAGGGGTTTCAATGGCGTTGCCGGCCACCGCCACGATGCGGGCTTTTTGGCGCTGCGGGTTCCCTTCGGAATCTATGTAGATGACTCCGTCCACCTTGCCAGCAGCAGTATGGGTAACTTGAACAGCATGCGATTCGGGACGCAAATCCAGCAGGCCGGTGCGCAGCGACTTCGGGATTTCCGAGACCATTGTGGACCATTTGGATTTGTTCTTGTCGCCCTGGAAGTTGAACCCATCCTGGATGGATGCTGGGCGGCCGTCGTAGGGTTCGGCATTGGTTGCGTAGGGCCCTGTGGCATACTGGCGGTAGCCCAGGCGCTGGGCTCCATTGGCAAAAACCTTGTAGTTGTTGTTGGCCGGCAGCGCGGGACGCCCGTGGCGGTGGGTGCTGCCCATCTTCTGCTCGGCACGGTCGTAGTACGGTGCCAAATCGTCCAGGGTGATGGGCCAGTCCAGCAGGTTGGCCCCGTCGACCCGGCCGTAGGTGCTGCGCGCCTTGAACTCATGTGCCTTGAATCGCGGGGTGGCCCCGGACCAGTGGGTGGTGGTGCCTCCGACCGCCTTGACGATCCAGGCCGGCAGATTGGGGAAGTCGCGGGCCACGCGCCATGACCCCGAGGTGGTCCGCGGATCCAGCCAAGCCATCTGGTTGAAGGCGGCCCATTCGTCCTGGTGGTAGTCCTCATTCTTCAGATACGGGCCGGCCTCCAGCATGACCACCTTGACGCCCTTGGAAACCAGCTCATGGGCCAAAGTTCCGCCGCCGGCGCCGGAGCCGATGACGACAACTACCGAGTCGTCGTCATGGTCGTGCACTGCCGATTGCTCTTCGGTGCTCATCGGGTTGTCCCTTCCTCGAGGATTCCTGAATCACCCAGGACGTTGTCCACGGGTTTGCTGCTGGTTTCCGATGCGTAGGCTTTCACGGCGTAGGGAAGCGGGCCCTGGTCTTGTACGGGCTCTCCGCTTTCCTCGATGCGCGGTTCGGGCAACCAATTCAGATCATTGAAACCGCGGTTCACGTAGCCGCCCTTGGAGAAGGATTCGCCTTCGTAGCCCAGGGCCTGATGCACTTCGGGGTCATCGTAGAAATTGAGGACTACGGTGCGGCGGATGAAGGCGAAGAACTCCAGATCCGCGATGCGCTTGAGCACCGCCAGTGCACGGTCATCGGGAAGATCCAGGAAATGCTCTTCGCTGAGCGTATCCAGGGTCATCAAGCCCTGGGCCAAAGCCATGCGGAACCAGCTGGATTCGGCTGAAGCCTCGATGATTTTCTCTGTCATGCGCTCGTAGGGCCCATCCGGGAACTGCGGGTGCGGAAACGAAACCCGAATGATCCGGGTCAAGATCCGCCGAGCCTCATCCGAGAGCTCCAGGGCGTTGAGAGATGAATATTTTGCTGGGAACACCATTGTTGTCACCTCGATTATTAGACGGTTAGGTCAGTTCCTGCGCTGATTCTGCAGGGAAACCGGCAGTGAAGCCTTACTTGGATTATGTAGTGCACGTCACAGTGCTGCCAGCGTCGTTATCGGCTGGTGAGAATGGCCCGGCAACTCGCTCGGCGCCACGTTGCGGGCATTATCGCTCTGCGAGAACGAAGCTATCCCCGGAGCGAGCGCGGGCCCCAAGCTGGGCAGACTCGACGGGCCAAGGGGCCGCTTCAAAGTCCGAGCAGCATCTAACAGGAGGAATCACCATGGCAGGATCCACCGCAGGGGTCGCACTCATCACCGGAGCAGGACGAGGGATTGGAAGGGCCATCGCCGAGCGCCTGGCTGATGATGGGCAGGACATCATCGTTGCCGATGTCCCAGGAGCCCAGGAGAACGTGGATGAGGTCATCGCCGCCGTCCAGCAGCGCGGGCGCCGTGCGGTCGGGGTAGCCGGAGACGTGTCGAACCCCGAAGACGTGGAACGGATGATCAAGGAGGGTACCGAAGCCTTGGGCGACCTGACGGTGTTCGTGGCCAACGCCGGCATTGCGCAGGTTGAGGAGATCCTGGACGTGAAACCCGAGGCGTTGGACCGCATGCTCGACGTGAACATCAAAGGCGTCTTCTATTCCTACCAGCTGGCGGCCAAGCGCTTCATTGAGCAGGGCAGCGGCGGGAAAATCATTGGCGCGGCATCCATCGTTGCTTTCCGTCCGTTTCCCATCCTCGCCTCGTATTCGGCCACCAAATGGGCGGTGCGAGGACTGACCCAAGCGGCCGCCATGGAGTTCGCCAAACACAACATCACCGTCAATTCCTATGCGCCGGGCGTGGTGGGAACCGCGATGTGGGATTTGATTGACGAGCGGCTCACGGCGCGTGAAGGAACCCCGAGGGGCAGTGCCCTGCAGGCGCAGGTGGACAACATTCTGGCTGGCCGTGTTTCCGAGCCGGAGGACGTCGCCAAGCTGGTGAGTTATTTGGCAGGCCCGGACTCGGACCACATGACTGGCCAGACCGTCTTGATCGATGGCGGCATCAACTTCTCCTGACGCATGGGCATTGACGAGGTTCGCCATGGAGCACTGTAGCTCCGCGGCGAACCTCTCCGCTGTTGGGTGAGCCGGCAAGCGGCCGGCTCAGTGCCCACCGCCCAGGCATTTGCGCATCTTCAAGCAAGCGGTAGTCAGCCCTTCGACGTCCGCATTCTTGGGAGCCGTGCCTGACGATGACGAAATTCTGCGGGTCTTCGGCCTAGTTGAACTGCGTGTCCAGGTCGTTGGAAGAAGCTAAGAGCAATACGCCAGTGAGCCACGCCCGTCAGGAACCGCCGAAGACGGTAGCGCCCGGAAATAGAGCTTCTCCTTCTTGGGCGCCATGCGCCGGACCAGCGTATTTCGCGGACTTAAAAGAAGCCAATGGATCTGAACCGAAGATACAGGTTTGTTGAATCTCCGGCATAGCCGATCAGCTCGGCTGCCGGTAATCTTGTGAAATCTCTATGCAAGAGCAGGGGATTGGGCAAACAATTGTACGGTTCAACCAATTTGGCGCGCAGCATGCCGGATAATTGATGGAACACAGCAGGCCGGAGGAAGATACTCCGGTCGGAAGGGAATGATGGACGCTTCAGGCGACAGTAGATCTCATAGTTCCAACCCTCTGCCCGGAAGGCATGCCGGCCAGGCTCCGCAGGTCAGGGGGTGCATGTAATTGGAATGGATCTCGCTACTCATAGCGCTTCTCCTCATTCTCGGTTGCGGATTATTCGTTGCCGCTGAATTCGCGCTGATCACGGTTAACCGGAATCAGGTCAAGCAGGCCGCCGCGAACGGCGACCGCCGTGCCTCCGGTGTTCTCAAGGGCATGGAAACATTGTCCACCCAGCTTTCGGGCGCCCAGCTGGGCATCACGCTGACCAACCTCGGCATCGGCTTCCTCGCCGAGCCGGCCATCGCGGCCCTGGTCGTCGGGCCGCTGCAGGACTTCGGCCTCGACGAAACCCTGGCCCGCTCGGTCTCCATTGCCATTGCGCTGATCCTGGCCACCATCTTGACCATGGTCTTCGGCGAATTGGTTCCCAAGAACCTGGCCATTGCCAAGCCTTTCGAAACAGCCAAGGCCGTGGTGGGGTTCCAGCGCGGCTTCAGCGTCGTGACCAAGCCCTTCCTTTCATTCTTCAACGGCAACGCCAACTGGATTGTCCGCCGCTTCGGCATCGAGCCGCAAGAAGAGCTGGCCTCGACCCGTTCGGCCGAGGAACTGGTGGCCTTGGTGGGGCACTCGGCCCGCGAGGGACTGCTTCCCTCGGAAACTGCCGAAATGCTGCGCCGGACCGTGGCCTTCGGCAACCGCCGGGCCCATGATGTGATGACCGCCCGATCGCGGATGATCACCGTGACCGCCCAGGAGACGGTGCACGAAGTGCTGGAGCTTGCCGCGCGGACCGGGCATTCCCGCTTCCCGCTGGTGGACGAGGGCGGGCACCGCGTGCTGGGCATGGTGCACATCCGCGCCTTGCTCGCCATCCCCTACGCGCAGCGGCAGCAGTCCGCGGCCGGGGACAGCGCCGAAGAGGCCTTCCTGGTCCCGGATACCATCGAGCTCGATGAGCTGATGGACCAGATGCGCAACGGCGGGCTGCAACTGGCGGTACTGATCGACGAGACCGGCGACGTCGCCGGGATGCTCACGCTGGAAGACCTCGTGGAGGAAATCGTCGGCGAAGTGCGCGACGAGCACGACCCGGAGGATTCCACCATCCAGGTGCTCTCCGGGAACTCCTGGCGGCTGGATGCGGCACTGCGGCCGGATGAGGCCAATGAGCTGCTGGGCTGCCAGATCCCCGAGGACTCGGACTACGAGACCTTGGCAGGACTGCTGACCGTGCAGCTGGGCAAGTTCGGCGAGGTGGGCGATGTCGTGCGCCTCGTGGTCCCGGGCGAGCCCGGTGGACCGCATAAGGAACTTGAATTCACCATCCACGCCACCGATGGGCAGCGGATCGCCAGTGTCGATGTGACGGTGTCCGAGCAGGCAGAAGGGGAGGACGCGCGATGAGCGACCTTATGGGAATTCTGGTGACGGTCGCGCTGCTGGCAGCGAACTTCTACTTTGTCGGCGCCGAATTCGCGCTGATCTCCGCACGCCGGAGCATCATCGAGCCCAAGGCCATGGAAGGCAGCCGCAGCGCCAAGATGACGCTGTGGGCCATCGAGAACGTTTCGCTGGTCATGGCCGGTGCCCAGCTGGGCATCACCGTCTGCTCGCTGGCGCTGGGCTATGTCACCAAGCCGCTGGTGAAGTACGCGGTGGCCGGGCCCTTCGAAGCCATCGGCGTTCCGGCAGGCATGATCGACGCGCTGTCCTACGCGATTGCGCTGATCGCGGTGACCTACCTGCACGTGGTGCTTGCCGAGATGGTGCCCAAGAACATGGCGTTGGCCGGACCCGAGCGCATGGCGCTGATCCTGGGCCCGAGCATGGTCATCCTGGTCAAGGTGCTGCGCCCGGTGCTGTGGCTGATGAATGCCATGGGCAACCTGGTGCTGCGGATCTTCGGCGTCGTTCCGAAGAACGAAGTGGCCAGCACCTTTACCCGCGACGAGGTCTCTTCCATGGTGGCCGAATCCCGGGAGGGAGGCCTGCTCGATGCGCATGACGAGCAGCTGCTGCTGGGCGCCTTGCACTTCGATGCCCGGAGCATCGAGTCCGTGGCGATCAGCTTCGAGAAGGTGCAGACCTTGCCGGTGGATGCCACGATAGAGCAGATCGAGGCGGCGGCCGCGCATGGCTTCTCGCGCTTCCCGCTGGTGGACGCCGGCGGCACCCCGGTGGGCTATGTCCACGTCAAGGACGTGCTGGGCGCCGACGCGCAAGCCCGGACGCGGCCGCTGCAGCCCAGCGGCATCCGCGAGTTGCCGTCCTTCGGGCAGCAGCAGAGCGTGCGCACCGCGCTGCAGGAAATGCAGCTCTCCGGAGCCCATTTGGCCCTGGTGCGTGATGGCGAATCGGGCAAGGTCACCGGCATGGTGACCTTGGAAGACATGCTCGCAGAGCTGGTCGGCCAGATCAGGGACGAGCACCGCAGCGCAAGCTAGCCGCGCAAGCCGGACAATAAAGCACCGGGCAGGGGCTGGAGGCAGGATGGGACATCTCGGGCCTCCAGCCCTGCTCGTCCAGGGCATCACGGCGCCTTGGCATAGGGGGAATCCTGCGCGAGAGCACCAGCGCCGCCCCGAGCGGTGCGAAGCCCGTAGCCAGCAGCTATTCGACGTCGGACTGAACATGGCTGCCAGGAGAACGTGAACTATCCTTCCCACGCGGCCCAGAGCTGGGCATAGCGCCCACCGGCTGCCAGCAATTCCTCATGGCTGCCATCCTCAATGATCTGACCGTGCTCCATCACAATGATCCGGTGGGCCAAACGCGCTTGGGAAAGCCGGTGGGCAATCACCAAGGCGGTGCGCCCGGCAGCCAGCGCGGCGGCAGCCGCATCCAGCACCCGCGAATTGCTGGATCCGGACTCGGCCGTGGCCTCATCCATCACAATGATGCGCGGGTTGAGCAGTGCAATGCGGACCAACGCCAGGTGCTGTTGTTCGTGGGCCGTCAATTGATGCCCATCGGAGCCGAGCAGGGTATCAAGGCCTTCGGGCAGTGCATTAATCCAGCCAGCGTGACAGGTTTCCAACGCCTGCTGAATCCGGGCATCGGTGCACGGCGCCGTGGATCCCAGCAGCAAGTTCTCCCGGACGGTTCCCGCAAAGACATGGGTCTCCTGCGAAATTAATGCGATGTTGCGGCGCAGGGTCGCGGTGTCCAGGGCGGCCAGCGCGGTTCCATCCAACGCGGCGGTGCCTGAGCTCGGCTCGATGACGCCGGACAAGATCTTGGCTGCTGTGGATTTCCCGGCGCCGGTCGAACCGACCAAGGCGACGCACTGGCCATCGCGCAGATGCAGGTCGAGATTGCCCAGGACCTGCGGGCCGGTCTCAAAACGGTGGCTGACACCACTTAGAATCAGTCCCTCGGCAGGGGAAGAAGCTGAGGGAACCGCGGATCTGGCCAGCGGGGTGCGCCGAGCGGCCAGCAACACTCCGGTCACCCGGCGCAACGCGATCCCCGCTTCCTGGAGCATGTCGAACAAGGTGACCACCTCGGAGATCGGGTCGAACAGCCGATGGTAGAGCAGAGCCGCGGTGGTGACAGCGCCAACCGTCGCTGCATTGGCCTGGACCAGGAAGAACCCCGAGGTCAGCAGCGCGGCCATGGTGATGAATTCGGCCCGGTTGTTGCGTGCGAAGTAGCGGGTCAGCATGCGGAAAACCCGGTCCGCGACGTGGCGTGAATCGTCGCTTGCGTGTTCAAGGGCATCGATTTGCGTTTGCGCCCAGCCTTGCGAATGCAGCATAGCCCGGCCATGGAATGCGTTCAAGAAGGTATTGGTGCGTCGAGCGAGGATCTCGCGTTCTTCGCGGTAGAGCGGTGCGCTGCGTGGCAGGTACCAGCGCAGCGAGAGCAGGTACATCGGGACAGCGATCAGCCCGGTGAGCCCCAGCACCCAGTGCAGGGTGAACAGCCCTGGAACCGACAGCACCAGCAGCGTGCCGGCGGACAACAACGCGGGCAGCAGCCAGGCTACTGCCTGGGAGATCAGGCGCGAGTCATCCGAGACACGCGAGACAAGCTCGCCATCACCGGCGCGCTCCAGGATTCCCGACTCCAGGTGGAGCGCGTGCTCTACCGCGTCCTCGCGCAGCGTGGCCACCGTCGGCTCAGCAATGCGCGCGTACAGCACCCGGGCGTACCAGGTCAGCAGCGCGCCGCCGAGCAAGGAGGCGGCAATGGAGGCCAGGCACCACACCAGGGCGGAGCCCGGTGCGCCGGTGCCCAGCGCATCCACCAGGATGCCAATGGCAAACGGCGGGACCATGGCCGTTGCGGAGGCAGCCAGGGTGATAACGGATGCCCAGGTGATCAGCAGGCGGTGCGGGCGAAGCGTTCGCCGCAGTGCCCGCCAGGCCGCAGCGGCGCTGGCGGTCGGCAGGGCGGGAGCGGAGGGTTCTGCCCGGTCGTGAACAGCGCTCATCGGCCGACCACCTTTTCATAGGTCGTATTTTCTGCAAGTGCGCGGTGGGTGGAACGCGTGATGCTTCCATCGGCCGCGAGGAAAAGCACCTCATCTGCGGCATGTAGCAGGGTGGGGGATGTGCTCAGCACCAGCAAGGTGCCTGCCCCGGCTCCGTTGCTGGCGGCATGCGCGCGCAGCTGGACCAGGCCCTGGGCGATGTTCGCCTCGGTGACCGAATCCACTGCGCTGGTTGGATCGTGCAGCACGCGCGCCAACGGTCCGCCGGATAATGCGCGGGCCAGTGCGATGCGTTGACGCTGGCCGCCGGAAAGGTTATGTCCACGGCCCTGGACCTGGTGTTCGAGCCCATCGGGCAGCGTGCCCAGCAGCTCGTCGACGCCGCTGGCGCGCAGCAGCAGCTGCAGGGTCTGCGGGTCGGGCAGCGCTGCGTCGCCCACAATGTTTTCCTTCACGCTGCCCTCGATGAGGTGCGCCTGATGCGGGGCCATGCGCAGCAGCTGCGGCAGGTAGGCGGGATCGATCTGCGCGGCGTCGATTCCATCAACCAGCAGCCGCGCGGCCGCCGCCGCTGTACCTTCGCGGACTGCCGCGGTGCCAGGATTTTCCGAGCCTTCGCTGAGCAGCTTGGCCAGCCGGTGGCGCATGCTGTCGTTGGCGCAGACCAGCACGGTGAACCTGCCGGGCACGAAAACCAGCGGGCGTTCGCCAAGCCCGGGCACATCCAAGGCAAGTGCGGCATCCGGCTGGGCCGCCGGACGCCGGGTTCCGGGTTGCCGCCCGCCGTCGGCCAGCAATGCGGCAACGCGATCCGCCGCGGCGATGGACCGGGTGCCGGATTCCACCGTTGAGACCAGGGTGCCCAGCGGCGTGGACAAGAACTGGGCCACGCCCAGCACACCCAGCAAGGTGCCGATGCCCATGGCTCCTTCAGCAACCTGCCAGGCGCCCAGGCTGGCGGCGGACAGCAGGACCAGCCCCGAGATCAATACCTGGGCGCCCTCGATCCGTCCGGTGGCCGAAGCGGAGGCCACCCCCGCGGTGGCGGCGCTGCGGCTGGCGGCACGGTAGCGCTCGGATGCCTGGTCCTGGCCGCCGATGCCACGCAGTACCTGGACTCCTGCCATGAGATCGGCGGCCGCCGCGCCGGATGCGGCGATATCGGACTGCAACCGGTCGCTGGCCCGGCTCAATCTGGGGGTCAGCCAGCGCAGGGCGGCCATGCCCAGTGGCGTGATGGCCAGCACCGCCAGGCCAACCCAGAGGTTGGCCCAGAGCAGGTATCCGGCGCAGACCAGCAGGCCCGCCAAGGCGCTGAAGCCCAGGGAAGCCTGGCGGATGATCGTCGCGGTGACGGTGGTGTCCACCGAGGTGATGGCAGCAATTTCCCCGGGCATCCGTGCGGTGGCAGGCCGATAGCCGGGGTCCATGACATGCTCTGCGATCCGGGTTCGCATCAGGTGCACCTGGCGGTTCATTCCGGAGTTGCCCAGCCGTGCACCCAAGCGGTAGCCGGAGGACAGCATGAGGAAGCACAGGCCGAGGGCGGCGAGCCACACCACCAGCAGCGGCAAGCTCTGCCCGGCGATGGCGTGGTCGATGGTGGCACCGACCAGCGCGGGGACAAGCGCTTCGCCCGCTGTCCAGCAGGAAAGGAGGGCGATGGCGCCGATGATGCGGCCGCGTTCGGCTCGCAGCATGCCGCGCAGCAGAGTGCGCCCGGTGAGCATAGATGAGGACATGCTACCCATAATATGCTATTAATTATTTTCGTAACTCACATAGGTTAGCCTATGCTCAGTGCCGATTTGTGGTGCGCTCCGTGGGACCTCGCAGTCCACGCACCCGGCGGCCGACCGTTTAAGGATCACCCGCATGACCCGCAAGATCACTCGCACTTTGTTGGCCCCAGCCGCGCTGCTTGCCGCCACGGCCTTGGCCCTGACCGGCTGCGGCCAGTCCTCCGAGGCCTCCCAGGCGCCATCGTCCCCGGCGGCCGAAGGAACCCCGCTGAAGACCGTGGACCCGCAAGGCCACGAAGTTTCGCTGGAGCAGCAACCCGCCGCAGCCCTGGGTTTCTACACCACCGACGTGGATATCCTGACCATCCTGGAGGTGCCGCTGGCCGCTGAACAGCCGATTCGCGGCGACTCCGGCTTCACTACCTTCCCGGACTACTTCGACCAAGAAGCCTTGGAGGGGGTCACCCCGTTCGCCAACTACCCGGAATTCAACTACGAGCGCGTCCTCGGCGCCGCCCCGGACTTCATCCTCAACGGCCTAGGGTATGACGCCGAGGTGCATGAGAAGCTCGCGGCCATTGCCCCGACCTACACGACCAACGCCTTTGACGGCGAAACGTGGCAGTCGCACTTCGAGCGGACCGCCAAGGACCTCGACCGGCAGGCCCAGTACGACCGGTGGCTGCAGGACTACCAGCAGGCGGGTGCCGAAGCCAAAGCCGCTATCGACGAAGCCGGAAACGGCGACCTGACCGTCGCCACCCTGGGGTACTGGGATGGCAAGGTCAACGTCGACTGCTACGCCTACCTCGAATGCGGAGTCTTTGACACCATTGGCCTGGAGACCACCGAGTTGAGCCGCGAAAAAGGCCTGTCGCTGAGCTTGGAGGAACTGGACCGGCTCAAGGACGTGGACGCGGTGTGGATGTCCACCGGCGTTGGCGAGGATGCGAAGGCCGAGCTGGACAAGTCCATCGCCTCCATGGCCAAGTCGCCCTACTGGAAGGATCTGCCCTTTGTGAAGAATGAGCGGATCTACACCTACAACATGGAAATGGCCTACGGTTCGCCGTCGGGCGCCACAGCGTTCCTGCAGCAGGTCCGCAGCGACCTCGCCGGATAATCCAGCCATGGCCGCATCCGTCCGGCCCCGTCAAGTTTCCCGGCCGGACGGATACGGCCATTGCCTGCGCCTGAGCGCAGCCCAACCACCCCTCCTGCGTTCGCCTTTCAAGCAGCCGACGCCCCCAGATTCAGGATCCTTTCATGGAAATTTTTGAAGCAACCGTGCAATCCACCCGCCTGCTCTCGCCTACGCTGAAGCGGCTGCGCTTCGCGGTGCAGGGCTTCACCAGCACGGGGGTCGGCGACGAATATGTTCGCCTGTTTTTCCCGCATACCGAGGACCGCAGCCTGCTGTGCCTTCCGGTAGCCGATGGGGATACCTGGCGCACGCCTCCGGGGCAGCCGGACGCGCCAATGCGCACCTACACCATCCGCGACTGCGGCGAGGGGTGGATCGATATCGATTTCGTGGTCCATGACGGAGGCATTGCCGCCGCGTGGGCACTGGCCGCCGAACCAGGAGACCGGATCGGCTTGAACTCACCGACCGGGCTGTACGATTGCCCGCCGGAAGCAACCTCGCAGGTGCTGATCTGCGACCTGACCGGGCTGCCGGCCGCGGTACGGCTGGTGGAACTGACCGGTGAACAGGTGCGCACCGAGCTGGTGGTGGAGATCCCGGATGAGGCCTCGCGCCTGGACCTGTCGGGTTTGCCGAACCTGGGCGTGCAGTGGATTGTGGCCGGAAACGGCGTGGCCCCCAGCGTGTTGCCCAAGGTGGCACGCAAGGCGGTTGAGGCGGCGGCCGGATCGGAAACCCGCCCGTACGTCTGGGTGGCTGGGCAATCCGCTGCGCTGCGTGAGATCCGCAAGATGCTGCACCGGGAACTGCGGTGGCCAAGCACCCAATACAAGGTGATTGGCTACTGGGTCGAGCAAGCCGAGAAGTGGCGTGCCCAGTGGGATGCCTTGGATGCCGGTATAAAGGAGGCCCTTGATGCCCTCTGGGACAGCTTCGAAGACCACGACGAGGCATTGATCGCATACGAGTCCGAACTTGCACGCCTGGGGCTCTGAGCACGGTGGCAACCACACGGGACCCCGGGCTGTTGCTGGCCCCACCCGGCGCAGCACCACCGGGCAGCGCGGCCGGTACCGATGCGGACCAACGGCACCGGGTGCTGGTGGGTTCACCGGGAGCCAAGCTGGTATGGCTTGCCGGCCTGATTGCCCTGTTGGCGTTCACGGTGCTGTGCTCGCTGGCCTTCGGCAGCCGCCAGATCGACCTGTCCGTGGCCTGGCAGACCATCACCAATCCCTCCTTCAATACCGATGAGGCGCAGGTCATCCGGCAGTTGCGGGTTCCACGTACGGTCCTGGGCGTTCTGGCCGGGGTCGCGTTGGGCGTAGCCGGGGCCCTGATCCAGGCGCTGACCCGCAACCCGCTGGCGGATCCAGGCATCCTGGGCGTCAACGCCGGAGCCCAATTCTCCTTGGTGATGGCAAGTTTTGCTTTCGGTTCGCTGAGTGTGCTCGGTGCCATCTGGTGGGCCTTGGGCGGTGCGCTCGCCGCAACCTTGGCGGTATACGGATTAACCCTCTCCAAGGGAGGACGCGCCGCCGACCCGTCGACCTTGGTGCTGGCTGGTGTGGCCTTCGGCGCGGTGCTGTCGGGGATCACCACCGCGCTGGTGCTGCTGCGTCCGCAGATTTTCGACATGATGCGGGTATACACCGCAGGAAATCTCAACGGCCACGAGCTTCCAGCAGTGCTGCTGATTGTCCCCTTCGTGGCAGTGGGCCTTGCCATCGCGCTGTGCTGCGCCGGGTCGCTGAATGCGATTGCCCTGGGGGATGCTCCGGCCAAGGCGCTGGGCGTGCGCATCGCCCCGGTGCGGATCGCGGTCATCGCCGCGGTGACATTGCTCTGCGGCGCGGCAACCGCGCTGGCAGGCCCGATTGGTTTCGTCGGACTCATGATTCCGCACGTGGTGCGCTGGCTGTTTGGCGTGCAACAGGGCTGGATCCTGATTTTCACCATCGTCCTGGCCCCTGTGCTGCTGCTTGGTTCCGACATCCTGGGCCGGGTGATCCTGCCCAATGCGGAGGTCTCGGCGGGAATCATCACCGCCTTTGCCGGTGCACCTGTGCTCTTGGCCTTGGCCCGGCGCAAGAACGCGAGTACCCTATGAGCCTCAAGCCCCTGATCCCAGCACCGGCTGAGACAGCCGGTGCGCGTGTGCAAGGGTGCCAGGTGCCAACCGGACGACGGGAAGTGCGGATCGGTCGTGGCCGTTGGAGTTGGCGGCTTGATCGCACCTCGCTGCTGGTGGGTACGGCCCTGGCCCTGTGCGGGCTGCTGGTTGGGCTCATATCCCTGGCCCTCGGGGATGTGCGTGTGCCGATGGACCAGGTGATTCCCGCGCTGCTGGGAAACTCCGAGCACCGTTATGAAGTGGTGGTCCGCGACTGGCGGCTGACCCGGGTGGTCCTGGCACTGGCATTCGGATTCGCCCTCGGAATCTCTGGTGCACTCTTCCAATCGTTGACCCGGAACCCCCTGGGCAGCCCGGACGTGATTGGCTTCAGCTCGGGGGCTTACACCGCGGCGCTGGCGCTGATGCTTTTCACCACCGCGAGTGCCGCACAGATTGCCGTGGGTTCCATTGCCGGAGGCCTGGCGGCCGCGGCATTGGTTTTCATGATCGCCAGCCGCAACGGGACCACAGGGTTCCGGCTCATTGTGGTCGGTATTGGCGTTGGCGCCATGCTGGCCTCGGCCAACACGTTCATGCTGTTGGCAGCTCAACGCCAGGTAGCCATGTCTGCAGCGGTATGGGGTGCTGGTTCGCTGAACTCGGTCGGCAATGCCGTAGTGGGTTCTTCGCTGCTGGGCATTGGCATTTTCGCGCTTGCCGCGGTTCTGCTGCAACGCCATGCCCGGATCCTGGAATGCGGGGATCCGCTGGCCATTTCGCTGGGCGTGAATGCCAAGCTGGTGCGCGCGTCGATGGTGGTTGTAGGAGTTGGCCTGGTGGCGGTGGCCACCGCGGCGGCTGGGCCGATCGCCTTCGTGGCCCTGGTGGCCCCGCAGATCTCGGCCCGGCTCAGCGGCCGTGCCGAGCTGGACCTCGTTCCGGCTGGATGCTTCGGAGCGTTGCTGCTGGTGTCGGCGGACACCGTGGCACGCATAGCTTTCATGCCGATCCAGCTGCCGGTCGGCATTGTGACCGTCTGCCTTGGCGGGGTGTATTTGATTTGGCTATTGATAAGGGAGAGTCGCGCATGAGCGCATTGGGAACCGAACCCGCTCAGCAGGCAGCCGACGCGGTAAGAGCGGGCATGGTGGCGCGGAAGCCAGCGCCACGGCTTGAGGCGCAGGGGGTGCAGCTGGGATATGGCCGTGAGCCAGTCATCGATTGCCTCGATGCGTCCTTCGAAGCGGGCAAATTCACCGCGATCATCGGGCCCAACGGCTGCGGCAAGTCCACGCTGCTCAGCGCGCTGGCCAGGTTGCTGAAGCCCATGGCCGGCCGGGTGCTGCTGGATGGCAACCCCATCGCATCCTACAAGCCCAAGGCCTATGCACGGGAAGTGTCGCTGTTGAGCCAGCAAGCCATCGCTCCCTCGGGGATCACCGTTGCCCAGCTGGTAGCCCGCGGCCGCTTCCCGCATCAGAAGCTGCTGGCCCAGCATAGCGAGCAGGATGAAGCGGCGGTCCACGCTGCACTGGCCGCGACCGGAACCCTTCCCTTGGCCACCCGCCGGCTGGCCGAGCTTTCCGGCGGCCAGCGCCAGAGGGTCTGGGCGGCCACCACCTTGGCCCAGCAGGCACCCATTCTGCTGCTGGATGAGCCGACAACCTATCTGGATGTCGCCCATCAGGTGGAGCTGCTGGACCTGTTCGCCCGGCAACGCGATGCGGGAAAAACCGTGGTCGCGGTGCTGCACGACATCAATCAGGCAGTGCGATACGCCGACACCGTGGTGATGATGCGTGGCGGAAAGATACTGGCTTCCGGCGCACCAGAAGATGTCATTACGGCGCAGAGCCTTGGCGAGGCATTTGGCGTGCACTGCGAGATTCACCCCGATCCGGTGACATCCGGTCCGATGATGGTCGCCGTCCCCGGCAGGCTGCGTCACGAGTCCGCGCCGAAATCAGTCGATTGATAGCTCGGATCCGGGGTGGCCCACGGCGCAAGATGCTGCCATGGGCAAGAACCCGGTCGCTTGGTTGAGCCTTGGTGGGGGAGTTTAGAGACCATCCCATGAACCGGGCTGGATACGAGCCTCCTGACTGCTTGGGAACCGGTCCGGATAGCCGGGGCTCTTGGTGCGCAAGTTTGGCTGACGGGGTAGTTCCCGCAGCCTTTTGTGCAGTGGTCAAGCGCCGCGGGCTGGCATCAGCTACCGGGATCGCCGAGCGGACTCGAAGGGCGAGTTCTTGCGCGAAAGCAGCAAGGTCAGCATTGCCCCGAGCAGCGCGAAGCCTGTGGTCAGCAACCAGGTGGCATTCCAGCCGCCGGTGATTGTGGCCATGGATGCCAGCAGCATCGGGCCGGTGAAGTTGCCGATGTTGAAGATCTGCTGGGTCAAGCCCATCGAGGCAGGGGCCGAACCGCCGGGCGGAGCCAGATCGACCACCACGCGGGTCATGGTGGTCGGGATGGCCGCTCCGGCCAGCGAGAAGAAGCCAACGCAGATCATCTGGATCCACAGCAACCCAGGCGGGTAGTCGAAGGCGAAGGTGCAAAACGATGCCAGGGACATCAGCGCGAAGCCGGCTAGCAGCAGCGTGCGCCCATTGGCGCCACGCTGGAGCAGCCCTCCGCAGAGGATCGCGCCCACCGCGTTCAGCCCGCCCACCACGGCCGAGGCCAAACCACCGGCCACCGGATCCAGGCCGAATTCCTCGTAGATGGTGGGCAGGAACCCCACTACTGCCATCCATTGCACCGTGTAGCAGCCGAAAATCAGTCCGCTGATCCACACGCGCGATGCCCGGGCGGTGATGGCGATGCGCTGGGCGGCCTCGCGCAGGGCCGCCGATCCGGCGGGTTCATCCGCACCCACGAATTTGAAGATCAGCGGAATCGGCAGCAGGGTGATGAACGCGAGAATGCCCCACCACAGGTGCCATGAAAGGTGCTGGAGCACCAGCGCCGTGGAGAAGACCCCGATGAAGGTGGCCATGCCCATGTAGGCGGCCCACCACCCCACAGCCATGTTCAGGTTCCGGATGGGGGCATGGAGGCGCACCAGCCCCGGCCCCATGACGGTAGCCATGATCACGCCCGCCCCTTCCAGGACGCGGGTGGCCAGCAGCAGCGGCGCGCTGGGGGACAAAGCGCCCAGCGTGCTGCCCAGCACCAGCAGCAGCAAGCCGAGGATCAGCGTGCGGCGCTGGGAGATGACTTCCGAAAGTAGGGAAACGGCCAAGCCGCCGGCCATGCCGGCTACCTGCACCACGCCCAGCAGCACGCCGGAGAAAATCAGCGAGAAGCCCAGTTCGTCCTGGATCACGGTCAGCGCGGGGGCGAGCTTCCAGATGTGCAGGCCGGCCACCACGCCGGAGGCCACGATGATGATCCAGGCCGCGTTGGTCCGCTGCTGGACCTGTTCCATTTTGGCTTGCACTGCCGCCGATGCCTCCTCGCATAGGACGCGCCAACTGGTGCTCGGCGCTATTGTCCACTTCGGATTGTGGCACGGGCCGGGCAGCGATCCGGCATTCGTGTCATTGAACGGGAATCCCTGCCGGCGGCACTCCGGGCTGGATCCACTAGCCCAGGGCGAATTCTCCTTCGGCAGGTTGCAGGTGTGAGCTGAGAGTTCGCCGATATTTCCCGGGCGTTGCATTGCAGCACGAGTCCTCGGAGTAGTTTGGAGGCCAACCTGGCCGATCAAGCTCAGGAGGAATGATGTTCCGGCACAGTTCGTCCCGCACCCGGCAAGTGAAGGCAGCAGCGGCTCTTGGATGCGTCTTCATGGCGACAGCCTGCTTCCCAGCGGTGCCGGTGGACCCCGAAGGAACCCTGGACACGGTTCGTTCCGGGACGCTTCGGGCCGGAGTATCTCCTGCTTCGGATTTCGTGGAAATCCGGGATGGAGTACCCCAGGGCGCCGAACCAGCGCTCATAGAAGACTTTGCCCAGCATGCAGGTGCCGAAATCCAATGGACCATTGGTGGCGAAGAACAGCTAGTGAAGCAGGTGGAAGCAGGCCAGCTGGATTTGGTGGCGGGAGGCATCACCTCCAAGACGCCGTGGTCGGAAAAGGCTGGAGTCACTCGTCCCTACACGACCGCCATTGACGCCAAGGGCAAGGAAAGGAAAATAGTCCTGCTCGTGCCTCCAGGCGAAAATGCTTTCCTGTCCGAGCTGGAGTACTTCCTGGACCAGACGCAGGAGATGCCATGAAAAACGCTGCCGGAACGCACTTGCCTCCCGAGCAACGCGAACTCATGGCGCGCGCTGCGAAGCTCGAGTGGATCAGCATCGGATACACGGCGCTCACCATTACCCTTGTGGCACTAGTGGTGGGAAATTCGCAGGCCATGCGCACAGCGTGGATCGAAGACATGCTCTCAGTCCTGCCGCAGCTGGCCTTTTTGGCATCACTGCAGTTCACCCGGAGGGCTCGTCGGCGCTCGCACCCCTACGGCTACCACCGGTCCATGGGAGCCGGGCATCTGGTCGCAGGAGTGGCGTTGCTGGTCGTCGGAGCGATGCTCGCGTACGAATCGGTATCGGCTCTGGTTAAACTGGAGCACCCGACCATCGGAACCATGAACCTGTTTGGCCATACGGTATGGCAAGGATGGATCATGATGGCGGTCATGGCGCTGATCGCGGCACCGGCCGTGGTGCTGGGACGGTTGAAAATCAAGATTGCCCAACCGCTGCACAATAAGCTGCTCTACGCCGACTCCAAGATGGCCAAGGCCGACTGGCAGACCAATGCTGCTTCGATCGTCGGTGTCGCCGGAATCGGCGTTGGATTGTGGTGGCTTGATTCCACCGCGGCGCTGGTGATCGCTGCCGGCATTCTCAAGGACGGCTGGGACAGCACGAAGTCCGCAACCTCGGATTTGCTGGATCGCCGTTCCAAAGGTGTCGACGGCACGGATCCGCACCCGCTGATCCCGGCCATGGAGGAACAGCTCCATGCCCTGGATTGGGTTCGCACTGCGGGATTGAGGGTCCGCGAACTCGGCCAGGTCCAGCACACGGAAGCGTTCATCGTTCCGGAATCCGATACCGTGACGCTTGCCCAATCCGAGGAAGCGCGGAAAGTGCTAGAGGGAACCGACTGGAAAGCGTATGACGTGGTGGTGACGATAGTTCCCGAGCTGCCTGAGTTCCTCAAGCAGGGCTGAAATTCGAGGTCTAGGCCCCCGCCTGGAGCGCAGTGGAAGCACGGCGATCCGGCGAGGAAAACCGGCGAGGCAGGGTGCTGGCGCTGGAGCTAGCAGCCCGCCTCGGCTGCCCCGCCGGACTAGCCGATATCGGTGGGTGACGTGGCTACTTGGCCAGGCCAGTCGTTGCGCACAAAGCAGGGAATCTCATGGATTGCCGCGCTATGGGACCAGAAAGCGACGCGAAAGGGCATCATTTTCTCCGTGTGCTGCCGGGAGCAGAGTTCGCTGATGGTGGTTCCAGCTGGCAAATGGGGAACTTTGGGAAACAGCGGGCTGGGTACCGTGATGTGCCATAGCTGCAGGTCATCGGTTTGGTCATCGTCAAGAACCATGAGTACAGCCCGGCCATGGACCGATACGAAGCCCATTACTTCATCTACTGGATCAGTGCGTTGCGCGAATACCACGGGCATGCCCTCCATCCAGCCGTACGCAGTGAGATGGGTTCTGGCCTCGGGGCAGTGCAAAAGTTTTTCGACGCGGTGCATGGCGCGCATATTTAGTTCAGGCATGTTCATTTAATCCTCCGCTGATGGCAGCTCTCCGAAAGGTGACCGCCCACGAAGTTCTGCGGCATAAAGCCGCGGAATCCCCCGGGTTTCGCCTTTGGCGCTCGGTGTTCATCGTGGAGTGTTCTTCTGATAATACATCTTGTTTCCAACCGCCGAGCGGCGCCTTATGTGGACACATGCCCAATGTGGTGCAATTCGCAGGTTTTCAAGTGGGATGTCCCTGCGCAAGCAGTGGAGCAGAGATCCATTTAGCAGAACGAGATTGCCGGGTTAACTAGAGTCGAAGAATTGAATGAATAGCGAATGGGCACTTTCCTGTTTCGCCTCTTAAAGCTGTGGATCGAAGTAATTCTGCACTCAATACCCAGAGCGTTTTGGACCGCGCAGGTCCCGGAAAAGCTTCAGATGCCTGAAGCGGCGCGTATCAACGAGCCGGTCAAGTGCTTGGAAGGAATATAACTGTAGGCTATATAACCCTCGTTGGTCTCGCTTGGCTTGAAATCTTTCGTTAGTCCGGCTCATGATCGAAGCGTTGCGTCTAGCCCGGTGTTGGTCTTGCTCTTCAGGACCGTGTCGGGTTGCTGGGTGCTGATCTTTGGCGTAAAAAGGTACGGTCGTTGCAACGCCTGATTGTTCAGGATGTTGCAACGACCGTTAGAACCCGTCGACCGCCTGCCCCGCTTTTGGGGTGATCGGCCTAAACGCGCTTAGCGTGCCTGGATGTCCGCAGCCTGAGGTCCCTTTGGACCGGATTCAAGCTTGTATTCGACCGATTGTCCTTCTTCAAGATTCTTGAATCCGAAACTCTGAATTGCGCTGTAATGCGCGAAAACGTCAGCGGATCCATCAGAAGGCTCAATGAAACCGAAGCCCTTTTCGGAGTTGAACCACTTTACAGTGCCAGTAGCCATGTGTATTCCTAAATCGTAATTCGCGATATGTCGCGATTTGAGCTTGTGCCACCGTAGCAGCACTGAAGCCATTATTTTTGTTGCATCCCGTGAAACTTAATCAAGCATGAATAGCTTGGAGAGCCAGAACATCGAATTCTGAGTTCTGGAGTAAGAATTCACTGGAGACGCATGTAATAGCGGTCGAAGAGGTTCTATAGAAACGCAGTTTCAAACCGACTGCCCCACCACGGAAGTGGGGACGAATATTTCAAGTGACGCGATTCGCTCTCATGGGAAAAGATACCGAGGAAACGCTTATTAAAAATCCAAGGGAGGAACAATAGGAATTTTCAATTTTCCTTATTGGCTCTAATATCTAGACTACCATGAGTAGCTCACTTAATCTCGCCGGTTTGCTGTGAGGGGAAGTCGAAGTCCTGCCCGGGACGCCGATTTCGTTGTTCTGTGCCTGCAGCAAAACCGTTATGGGATTCGGTATCCGGAGATCATTGGGCACTCGAATGGATCCCGGGCCGATAGCCCGACCTTGTTCAGGTAGGTGATCACCTGTGCGTAGGATTCGCGGACACTGGCCACGGTGTATGGCACCTGGTGCTCGTCGCAGTACTGGCGCACGATGCGCGAGACGCCGGCCAGGTTGGCGCGCGGCATGGACGGGAACAGGTGGTGCTCTACCTGGTAGTTCAATCCGCCGTAGACGTGGGAGAGCACGCGGTTTCCCCAGCTGGACTTGGCCATGACATTGCGTCCGGTCAGTACCTGGCGGGAGAA
>NZ_JBIUWY010000011.1:0-61635 GCF_044743685.1 Glutamicibacter sp. NPDC087583
TGCAATGCCTCAAGCAAATGTTATGTATTCACCAAATAAAAATATTCGGTATCAACAAACTTGGCACACTATTGAGTTCTCAAACAACAAACACTTACCGGTTCTTTACCCACCATTCCAGGCGGTAATTTCGTCCAGCGTTATATTCATATTCTATAACTTCGAATTCCTGAAAGTCAAATCCATTGTTTGTGATTTGAACCAGTATTCCCAGTTCCCATTCTTTTCAATTGTTGTCCACAAGACTGTGGAAAAACCTTGATTTTCTGGGGTTCTGCCACCGTTTCACATCCGGTTATTTCTTCCGTTTTGTTCTCGGCGACAAGGAAAAACTATACACAGGTTTTGGGGGTCCTGCAAATCGGGTGGGTGGTTTTTGACGGTGACCGTGCACACTTAATTCCTGAGCGCCGATTAAAGCCCGGGTTCATGCGGTTCGGTGCTCGCAAAAATCTGTAAAACGCATAAAAATTCGTCTTAAAAGCCGGTAGCCGACCACCTCAGTGGCCGGCTACCGCGATTCAGCTAGTCCTCGACGATCTCTGCGTCAATGACTCTAGGATCATCCAGGGGCAGAGAGCTTGGCGCCACCGTGGGAATGCCGGCGAAGGCCACTGCCGCATTCTCGATCACGCGCTTGGCCATATATCGATTGCCTACGCCACCGATGGCTGCGCCGACCCCAAACGGAACCAAACGGCCGATGGTGCTAGCCGCTTGGGTGCCAATGATCTTGCGCAGGAACTTCTTCTGCATGGTGCGCTGCATTGCAGAGTAGATGCTCGTGGACTTGCTGGCACCGAAGGACTTGGCCCATCCCTGGATTGGACCCCCACCGCGACCTGCGGCCTGGGAAGTCAATCCGGCAATCATCGAGCTGCCCTCATCGCCCATCATGATGCCCATAACCAGGACTCGTGAACGATCCGGATCGTCGATGGCTATGCCGTGCAGCTCTGCCAGGCTTTGCGCATACAGCGCCGAGGCTTCCAGGAAGCCCAGGGTCGCAGCTATGGATAGGCCCAGGGCGATACCGGTACCAACAGCGGGAACGGCTGCGGTTCCACCCACGGCTGCACCGGAACCGGTAACTACGCGCAGGTAATCGCGCTCGACAATAGCTGCCAGCTGGGCAGTAGTAGCGTCAGGGTGCTTTTTGCGCAGCCGCTTGATGTAGGCAAGCACCAGCGGGCGCTGCACGCCGATGCCCTTCATGATGGCGTCCTGCACGCCGGAGCGCGGCTTTCCATCTTTGCCAATCAAAGTCATTGAAATCGGATCGTTTTTCATGATGGCTCCAGCTTAACCGCAAGACCCTGAGAGTTACCTTGGGCTTTGCGCTTTCAAGCAAGCGTCTTGAAAAATTCCTTGAAACTCCCCGACGCTGGTGCAAGAGTTGGCCTATGAAGAACGCTCAGGCCAAACGGTATAACCACGCCTTGAAAAGCGCCGGGATCTCGGAGCATCCGGTAGCGCTGCTCGATCTGGATGCCTTCGATTCCAACGTGATCGCCCTGCGCGAACGGGCCGGAGGTGTGCCGATTCGCATCGCGTCCAAATCCCTGCGTGTACGCAAGGCATTGGAACGGGTCCTGGATGAGCCCGGTTTCCGCGGCGTTCTCTGCTTCACCTTGGCCGAAGCATTATGGCTGGCCAGCCATGGCTTGAAGGACTTGGTGGTTGCCTACCCGCAAACCGATGCCGAAGCGATCAGCCGGTGGGCCGCCAGCGAACAGGCTCGCGAAGAGGTAACGCTCATGGTGGATACCCAAGAGCAGTTGGATTTGATCGACAGGATCGCACCGGGGCACGGGCCGCTGAAGGTCGCCCTGGAACTGGATGCTGCCTATTACCCCAGCAGCAACCTCCGTATCGGCGCCGCGCGTTCCCCGCTGACCCGGCCGGAACAGGTCGCCGAACTGGCCGCCCAGGTGCACCGCCGGCGCAACTTCATCTTGGACGGGCTGATGGGCTACGAATCCCAAATCGCTTCGGTCCCCGATGGGGGTTTCAGCCCCAGGGCACTGATCGCCCGCAAGCTGCGCCAAGCCAGCGCCGCCGAACTGGCGGACCGCCGGGCCGAAACCGTGGAATTGGTACGGGAGCTCGGCGACCTGCGGTTTGTAAATGCCGGAGGTACCGGTTCGGTAGAAAGCACCATCCAAGAACCAGCGGTAACCGAAATCGCCGCGGGCTCAGGATTATTCGCGCCCGCGCTCTTCGATTCCTACCGCGCATTCCGCCCCACCCCTGCCCTGTACCTGGGGTTCCCGGTAGTACGCCGTCCCGATGAGCGAACGGTCACCATCCTTGGTGGCGGATGGGCCGCATCGGGTCCAGCCGGCAAGGACCGCTTGCCCACCATCGAGCACCCCAAGAAGCTTCGCTACCTGGCCATGGAAGGCGCCGGCGAAGTGCAGACTCCGCTCACTGGCCCCTCGGCGCATCGCATTGCCATTGGCGATACCGTGTGGCTGCGCCATGCCAAGTCCGGCGAACCGGCCGAACGCGTTAATAAGGCGGCGGTGTACTCCAAGGGCAGGATCGTCGAACAATGGTCTACTTACCGTGGAGAAGGGAAAGCATTCCTGTGAGTACTTTCAGGAATTTCGCACGCACCGTGGTCTCCCACCCAGCAGCTGTCCATTCTCCGCGCAGCATCGCAGAATTAGCACAGAGCCTGGAGCAGGCCGCCGACCAGCACCAGCCGGTGCGCACCGTCGGCGCAGGCCATTCCTTCACTCCGCTGGCAGATACCGACGGGATCTTGCTGAATCTGGATGGCTTTCGCGGCATCGAGGAAGTCGACGCTCGCACCCACGAGGTGACGTTCCGCGCCGGAACCCGGCTCTGGCAGATCCCCGCCCTGCTCAGGCCCTTCAACCTCGCGTTGGAGAATATGGGAGATATCGACAAGCAGTCGGTCGCTGGAGCAATCAGCACCGGCACCCACGGCACGGGCCTGGAATTCAGCGGATTCAGCGCAACGGTCACCGGAGTGCAGCTCATGCTGGCCGATGGGACCCATCTGCGCGCCAGCGCGCAGGAGAATAGCGAATTATTCGAGGCGTCCCGGCTTGGCCTGGGAGTACTGGGGGTACTCACCCACGTCCGGCTGCGGTGCGTTCCCTACTACATGATGCGTGCGGCCGAATCCATCGAACCCATCGGGCAGATCGCCGAAAGCTTTGTTGATCGTGCCCGGCAAGAAGACCATCTGGAATTCTTCTGGTTCCCGGGCACCAGCAAAGCCCAGGTGAAGATCAATACCCGGCTCGACGGCCAGGTCCCTGCCGATCAACCGCCTGCGGTGGCCCGCTGGCTGAACGATGAGCTGCTCTCCAATGGCGCGTTGCAGCTGCTCAGCTCGCTGAGCGCAGCGGTCCCCCGGACCACTGCCAAATTGAATGAGGTGGCTTGCGCCGCCCTGCCGGAGCGCAGCAGCATCGCGCCATGGAATGAAGCTTTCACCAGTGCGCGACGGGTGCGTTTCACCGAGATGGAGTATGCGCTGCCGCTAGCTGGCTTCGATGAAGCTTTCGCGAAGGTGCGAGCGTACTTCAGGCGTTCGGGAGTTGGAGTTTCCTTCCCTGTCGAGGTGCGTACCGCGGCCGAGGACTCCACCTGGTTGGGTACCGCCAGCGGCAGGCAGACAGCGTACATTGCCGTGCACCGCTACATTCGGGATAAGGCTCCGGGATACTTCCCGGCCATGGAAGAGATCTTCCGTTCTTTGGGCGGCCGGCCGCATTGGGGCAAGGAACATAGCCTGCAAGCAGCGGATTTGGCGCAGCTCTACCCGAAATTCAGCGATTTCACGAGGGTGCGCCAAACTGCCGATCCGGAGGGACGATTCCTCAATCCTTATCTGCGGGGTTTGCTCGGCATCTAGAACTGGACATCGGTCCAGATCAGCGGGCTTGATGCTTTCACCAAGTCCGGCACCGTTCCGGGCAGGGGCTGGGAACTGCTTGGCGGATGCTCCTGGATGCGGCCCTGGCCCAATACCTGCCAAGTTGCGCTGGGGACCAGGTAGCTTCCGGAATCATTCAAAGCGTTCGCGCGCTTGAGCCCCTGGAGGAATGGTTCAACGCGATCTGCCGCGTTCTCCTGCAAGCCAAGTGCGCCGGCGATGACATAGCGGTCTTCGCCGACTCCTTCTGCTTGCTCGCCCTCATCGGTGCGAACGTAGTCCTCTCCGGCCAGGTAGCCGGTGAGAACCTTCAACTCATCAGCCTGGCGTGCCTTGGCGAATTCCTGGTCCTGTGCATCTGGCTGGGTTTGGGTCGCAAGAATATGCACCGGCTCGCCACGGTATTGGATGGGAATGTCCCACAGCCCGGTGCTCATCACCGGAATGGAGGCGGCCAGCACACCAGAGAAGTCGGTGTGGTGCATCATGTCGTTGGCAACGTCCTGCCACTTGAGCTGGGAAACGCTGGTGACCTGGTCTTGTGCAATCGGGTACTTCGATAGCACGACAATCGAACCCTGCTCGGCGAATGCGGCCTGGCCCCACGCATCCTCGGCGCCGCCGATGACGCCATCAGCGTTCAGATCGGCACCGCTTTGCAGGCCCTTGGAGCCCACGGCCAGGTAGGAATACCCGTATTCCACATCGGCGCGGGCATCGTCGGGATTGTTCAGATACTGGTCGTTCAGTGCATCAACCGCGTCCTGGGTGGCGTCCATATCTGTCAGAACCACCACGTCCGCATTGGCGCTGCTGATCTTGTCTGCAACCTGCGCCGCCTGGCGGTCGGATCCGCGCATCAGGTTCGCGGGCAGCTCCTGGGGGGTTTCGCCGCTGAGATTTGCCTGGATGGTTGCCACGCGAAGCGAGGTCTCGGAAAGCTGCGCTGCGCTGGCACCCGCCGAGTCGCCAGGGCCAGTGGGTGCAGCAAAAGCGCCGGTTGCGGGGAACATCAAAAGTGCCCCTAGACCCAGACTTGCTGTTCCGACTAATAACTTGCGCACTCAACCACCCTACGACGTTCGGCTACCGCTTGCCACCACCTTTACCGGATTGTAATGCCGCAGCCGCGGCGGCCTTCTTGTTCGCGGAAAGGACCTCGTCCATATAAGGAGCACGCACATGCATCGAGACACGGGCATCCACCAGGCACACGCCCCGGGCTCCGGCATCCACCCACTGCTGGACCCCGGCGAGGTCTTCGAGCGTGTCAACGCGGATTCCGGTGGCTCCCATGGCCTTGGCGATACCGGCGAAATCCACGGTCGGGATCAGCATCGGGTCTTCGTGCAGGCCGACGGATCCGTACTGGTGGATTTCCGCTCCGTACGCGGAGTCGTTGTAGATGACGATTACGCCACTTTCCACGGTGCGAACGATCGATTCGAGGTCCGCCAGGCCCATCAGGAAGCCGCCATCGCCGGCGGCCAGCACGACCGTGCGCCCCTGCGCCGCCGGGCCTGCGCCCACCATGGAAGCGATGCCCAGGCCGATGGACTGGTACGCGGTGCCCACGCAGCTCAAGGAGCGTGCACCGGTGGTCGACCAGTACATGGGCCCCCAGCCGATGAAGTGGCCGCCGTCTTGCACCAGCACGCGATTGGCCGGCAGGATCTTCTCCAGTTCGCTGGCCACGCGGCGCGGATCAAGCTGCCCGTCGGCGGCCAGGTCGTCACCGGCCGGACGGGTGCGCAGATTGGACAGGTCCAGGCTTGAACGCCATCCGCCCTGCGCCTGCTCCACCGCACCGAGCAGGTCCGCGGCGGCCAGGGTCGCATCGGCGGTGGCGAAATAGTCCACGCGCGGGTTGGTGGCGGCGCACCCCAGGTCGATCTGGATCAAGCTGGCATCCTGCGCGACCAGATCGCCAAAACGCATGGTGAACTGGTTCAACGAGGCGCCGAGCACCAATACCGTATCGGCCTGCGCGATGATCCGGGCGTTGGCCTCGGTGGAGAAGCCTCCGGTGATGCCCAAATCGAACTCGTAGTCCAGCAGGTCGCGGGCCAGCAGGGTACCCGAGGTGGTGGCGTCCAGCTTCTGCGCCAGCGACTGGACCTGCGCCGCGGCATCGATCGCGCCGCGGCCATAGAGGATGTGGGTGCGCTGCGAGGCGTTGAGCTTTCCAGCGATCTGCTCCAGCTGGGTGGAGTTCAGCTGCGGTGCCGGAGGGGTGCTGCGCAGGGAGGCGAAATCAGGCAGCTGCTCTTCGAGCGAATCCACCGCGGCCAAATCATAAGGGATCGCCAAAACAACCGGCATCCGTTCGCGCAACGCCAGGGCGGCCGCCTCCAGAGCGATGGCACCCGGGTTGTTGCGGTCAACGACGTAGCGCGGCGCTCGCACTGCTGTGTCGATCGCGGCCTGGTCGACGTCCCATCCACGCAGGCCGGAAGTTGGCGCGTCGCCGGTGACGAACAGCAGCGGGGTCCGGGCCGCGGCGGCTTCAGCCAGTGCGGTGATGGTGTTGGTGTAGCCGGCACCGTAAGTGGTGGAGGCGATGGCCAGCTTATTGGAGATGCGGAAGTAGGCGTCGGCGGCCGAAACGGCGGCCGATTCGTGGCGCACGGCGGTGTAGTCGAAGCCTGCACGCACTGCGGCGTCGAGGAAGTGGGCATTGCCGTTGCCCATCAATCCGAAGATCCGCGGGGCCAGCGGCTTGAGGGCGTGGGCAATGGCAGCTGAAACGCTAGACATTATGGACTCTTTTCAAGAAATCGTGCTGAAGAAATTCCATATATGTCTGCCGTTACCGGTTGCTGGACCGCAACGGGTATCGCCCCTTTTGAGAGCGCCGGAACCTGGCGGGGCCATGTTCCTGACTCACTGATGATAAGGCAGGAACCGCGCCTGGCGCTAGGCCGCTAGTGCGCCTTCCCATTAACACTTCCCCGGGGGCGATCTCGCAGCGTTCCGAGCGATGCGCCCACGCACCTCGGTCCTGCCCCCGCGCTTGGCTGCACCGGACGCCGAATGGCGCCACCGTGGCCTGCGCGCCGTGCACGGGGCCAAAAGTTTCACCCGGGCTCGGTGTTCGAAGTCGAAGTGTCATCCGAAAGTACCATGTACAGCAATTTTCAGATTCGATACTATCGAAATAACACTTAGTTGACTTGATCTTTATATGACAACTATCGGACATTATAGAGAAGGAAAGCATGCTGAAGTTCTTGGGAATCACCTCTGAAGCACCTGCCGACGGATCAATCCCCGCGTGGCAGGGCGTCTCCAAGAAGCACCGGGGCATCGCATTCGCCATTTCGCTTGCGCTGGGATTGGCCACGTTCCTGGTAACCCGCTGGCTGCTCTCCGACCTGCCGCCAGAAGGCTATTTGCCGCTCGTTCCCTGGAACGCGGCCGCCGCCATTCTGCTCATCAGCACGCTGGTGGCCGAGCGCGGATTGATCCGCAACGCGCCCTCCGAAACCTGCGAAATCTAGGGGCCAGAGCTGGGGGCGGTACGGAAAGCCGCACCCTCCCCCAACTTCGCGGAACTCGCCTGCAGCTCCTCAAATGCGGCGAACGGCGAATTCAACAGCCCGACGGGCATTAAGCGCCCGGTGCGATCCGCCAGCCATTCGTCATGGACGAGGCCAGCGACCTGCCCGGCTACAGCGAAACTGCCGATGGAGCGCTCTTCGACTACGACTTCGGGCTCAGCTACCAGGGCAAGTAGTTAAACACAGGCCGACTCGTCCATCACCCGCCTGGAGGACCGGCTGAACGCTTCGTGGCGCCTCCCGCAGCCTCAGGGCGATTCCGAAGGCCTCGACAATACGGACCATGTTCAACAGTTCCCGACTGCCATGGCTGTGTCGAGCACGGCTTCGAGGCTTGCCTCCACGCCCGGAGGAATCTGGATGGTCATGCGCGTTACCCCGTCACCAACCGTCAGCTGCCCAACTCTAGAAGATGGAGCGTGGACATTCTTTGACGGCGCCGTCGATAGCTTTACCGTCGCGCTGGGGGGATGATTAGCTCATGGCTAGAAAAGACAGGACTGTAGACGTCGCTCAGGCCCGAGCGGCATTGATTATGGCTGCTATGCGGCGCACGATCGTTACCTACGGCGAACTGGGCAAGGCAATCGGTATCGAAGGAGTAGGCGTCTTCTACGAATTGAGGCACGTCCTGGACGACCTTTCCGATGACTGCATCAACCGTGGAGAGCCTTCGCTGGCAGCGCTCATCGTCAATAAAGACACGGGCGCGCCAGGCAGTGGGTGGACTGATGGCATCCGGCCTTGGCATACGGAGGTGCAGAAGGTCTTCCAGTTCTGGGCTTCCTGATTCATAGGCAGAGAAGAACCCCAGACCACTTCAAGCATTGCGCCCCCTCTTGTTGATGACAGTGCCGATGTACTCGCGGCTGCCAATCTTTCGCGGCCAAGCCGTCGGCGATGAGGAAGCGCTGCAGAACTTTTGCTAGTGAGCTCAAATTGGCGACGTGGAATTGAGACAGATTCGACGATTTCAAAGTCATCCCTCAAAACCCAACATATCCCCGAAAGGGGTATCCGAGAGTGCGGGCTTTTCGATCGTCGCCGGCTTCGGCATGTCCGACACCGCGCTGATGGACATCCTCTCGGGCAAGTTCGCCCCGCAGGGGCGCATGCCGTTCGCGCTGGCCGGCACCCGCGAAGCGATCACCGAGCAGTTCAGCGACCTGCCCGGCTACGGCGAAACTGCCGATGGAGCGCTCTTCGACTACGGCTTCGGGCTCAGCTACCAGGGCAAGTAGTTAAAGGGGCGGGACCCGGCATGCCTGTGGCTGCCGGGTCCCGCCCGCTTGCTGCGTGCTGCGCGCAGCTACTTTTCGTTTCCGTGGCTGGCCGCGTAGTCCTGCGCGCTCATCTGGCCCAGGCGCGAACGGCGCCGGCCGTAGCCAAGGTAGAGCGCTGCGCCGACGATCATCCAGATGATGAACACCAGCCAGGTATGCCAACCGAGCTGGCTCATCAGGAACAGGCAAGCGAAGATGCCCAGGATCGGGGTGAGCGGGTACAGCGGCACGCGGAAGGTGCGCTCGGCCTTGGGCTGGGTTCTGCGCAGGTAGATCACCGAGGCGCCCACCAGCGCGAAGGCGAACAGCGTGCCGATGCTGGTGGCGTCGGCCAGTGCGCCCAGCGGGATGAACCCGGCCGTGACCGCCACCAGGATGCCGGTGATCCAGGTGCCGGCGACCGGGGTGCCGGTGCGGGCCGAGACCTTGCCGAACACCGCGGGCACCAGCCCGTCGCGCGACATGGCCAGCAGGATGCGGGTCTGGCCGTAGAGCACGGTGAGCACTACCGAGGCGATGGCCAGCACGGCGGCGACCGCGAAGACCAGCACGAAGATCGGCTGCCCGGTCAGTTCGCCGATGATCTGCACCAGCGGCGCCTGTGCGCCTTCGAACCAGTTCCATTCGCGCGCGCCGATCGCCGAAACGGCCACCAGCACGTAGCTGATGGTCACGATCAGCATGGAGAGCATGATCGCCCGGGGCAGGTCGCGCTTCGGGTTCTTGGCTTCCTCGCCGGCCGTCGAGGCGGCGTCGAAGCCGATATAGGAGAAGAACACGCTCGATGCCGCCGCGGTCACGCCGGCGGCGCCCATTGGCAGCAGCGGCTCGAAGTTGCCCGCATTGAAGGCGCTGAAGGCGACGGCCGAGAAGAAGAGCAGGATGCCGGCCTTGATGGCCACGACGATCGAGTTCACGATGGCCGACTCGCGCGCCCCGCGCACCAGCAGCAAGGTGGCCAGTGCGACGACGATCAGCGCCGGCAGGTTCACCACTCCGCCGTCGGCCGGGCCGCCAGCCAGCAGCTCGGGCAGCTCCATGCCGAAGGTGCGCAACGTTTCGTTCACGTACTGGCCCGAACCCACGGCCACCGCAGCCACCGACACCGCGTATTCGAGCACCAGGCACCAGCCGCAGATCCAGGCGATGCCTTCGCCCATGGTGGCATAGGAATAGGAATAGCTGGAGCCGGAAACCGGAACCATGCCGGCCATTTCGGCATAGGACACCGCCGAAAGCAGCGCGGTAATGCCCGCGATCACGAACGAGATCCAGATGGCCGGACCGGCGATCGGCACGGTATCGCCGAGGATCACCAGGATGCCGGTGCCCATGGTGGCGCCGACGCTGATCATGGTCAGCTGCCACATGCCCAAGGTGCGGCGCAGCTGGCCTGCCCCTGCATTGGTTTCCGCTTCGGCGATCATATTCGTGATCGACTTGCGGCGGCGCAGCTGCGCGCCCAGCAGGGTGGCCGGACTGGAGCTCACGGACGGTTTGCGGTTCATCGCGGATCCTCAAGGGAAATGGTGGTGCTGCCTCGCCCCTGCCTAGGATGCGGCCGGGCGCTGCGCGTGGAAGTTCTGAACTGGAATATCATGTCATAATCCAGCTGGTCCCGACTTTTCAGGAATCCGGCGGGTTCGCACTAATTCCCGCTTCTTCTTGGGCATTAGCCGTATTTGCGCATCGCTCGGCAGTCAGCTTTTGAGATGGATTTCATGATCAGGAATGCATATTTATGCATTTTATTCCGCTTCGCGCACTCTCGCCTATCGAAAACCCCTGAAGTTTTCCACACTATTAGAAGACATGTTCGAACAAGCGAAGTATAATTAGAACATGTCCGAAGCAAAGGCGCACGGAAACAGCCTCACCCCACCAGCACCCCCCGAGGAATTCGACCTCCACGTCCAAACCGTGCAAAACGACCTCTCCGCCCTCGAAGAACACGGCAGCAAAGCCGACTGCGCCCACGGCATCGAACTGCTGGAAGCCCTCATCTCCGCAGCACGCTGCAAACAAGCCGGCCTCGCCCACCAAATCGAAAAAGAATACGTCCGCGACCACGAAGAACGCGGCATCCACCTCGATGACCAAACCCGCGGCGCAGCCGCCTGCGTCGCCCTGGCCCGCAAGCAATCACCCCACGGCATGCGCAACTACCTGGTCAATTGCCGCATCCTCTTCGAAGACACCCCGAACCTCGCCGCCGCCTGCGCCCGCGGCGAATTCACCGAAGCCCAAACCCAAGCCATCCTCACCCCGCTCCAAAACCTCAAACCCCAGCGCCGCACCGAATTCGACCAGCTCTACGCCCAGAACCCGCACATGTTCGAATCCATGGGCACCACCCAAATCAAGGAAACAGTCCGAAAATTCGCCCTGGCCTACATCTCCGACCCCGACTCCATCAAGCAGAAAACCGTCGAAGAGCAACGCAACCTCACCCTGAAAATCGACGACCAGCACGGCCGCATCATCATCCACGGCGAATACCCCCTGCTGCAGGGCATGTGCCTCAAACGCTACCTCGACGAAGAATCCAAAACCCTGCGCAAAAAAGGCGACCCGCGCACCCGCACCCAGATCCGCGCCGACCTGCTCTTCAGCTACATGATGGTCGGCGAACCCTCCAAGATGCCCATCGCCCTGCAAGTCGCGGTAGTCATGACCGACCGGGCCCTGTTCGCCGGCGAACGCGAACCAGCCTATCTGGAAGGCTACGGCTTCATCCCCGCCCAGAGCGTGCGCGAATGGATCAGCGGGCACCAGATCCCCAACAGCCTGACCTTCGACCAAATGGATGCCAAACCCACCACGGAGCTGATCGAACAGCTCGACGTGCGCACCGAACTGGCCCGCCTCTACACAGCACCCGGCGACCAGGACCTGATCGCCATGGACTCCAAAGCCCGGATCTTCCCGGAAAAGCTCAAGAAGTTCATCGCGATCCGCGACCGGCACTGCCGCACCCCGTTCTGCGACGGCATCGTGGAGGAAATAGACCACGTCAAGCAATACGCCCGCGGAGGCAAGAGCACCGTCTTCAACGGCGATGGCCGCTGCGCTAGTTGCAACAAAGCCAAGGAAGCCGCCGGCTGGTACGAATACACGACCTACGGCAACGGCCACACCATCATGATCTGCCCCGGCTCGGCGATGTCCTACAAGTCCACCGCCCCACCAGCCACGGGGTACGCGCACAAGCCGTTCCCGCAATTGAGACGCGACTCGAAATGGATACAGCAACTCAAGGAACGGCTGAAGCCCAAGGATGGCCCTGAAGACCTCGCAGCCTGACTCCCGGCAAGCAACCATTGCGCGTACTCATGGCTTAATGCCGCTCGACGCCACCGGCTTTGCGCAGCATCCTGCGACAAAGCCGCCTGGAAACTACTTTCCAAGCGGCTTTGCTCCGACCTCTACTTGCTGGCGGCGTCTGCCAGCAGTTCAACGATGTGGCGGTATTCCTTGCCCGTCGCACGGGTCATGCCCAGTTCACAGGTGCGGTTGCACGAAGCGTGTTCCTGCGCATCCAGTTCACGAACCTCGGCAGCTTCGCGAGCGGTAGCCGACTCGGTCAGCTCCGGATGCAGCATGCCGCGGTCACCGGCAAAACCACAGCAGCCCCAGTTCACCGGGGTGTTCACGGTATCTGCCACAGCCTCTGCGATCTTCTGCATGTCCGGGTTCAGGCCCATCTGCGTGGACGAGCAGGTTGGGTGCAAGGTGACCGAGGAGATCTTCTCGAGCGCTGGCAGCTTCTCCAGCAAGTGCTGCGAAGTGAACGCCAGCAGGTCAACCACTTCGTAGCCATGCTCGGCCAGGGTATGCGCAAAGCCTTCGGTGCAGCTGGAGGCATCGGAGATGATCGGCAGGACCTTGCCCGGCATGGCCGCACGGACTTCTTCCAGCACGCGCTGGCCCATGACCTCATGGCCCTGTTCGTAGCCCTTGGAAGTCCACGGGGTACCGCAGCAGGTGGATTCAATGCCCTCGGGAACGTAAACCGAGACGCCAGCAGCGTGCAGCAGCTTGGTGAACGCCGGGGCGACTCCTTCCCCGTCTCCTGCAGGGCCGAACATCGAATTCACGCAGGCTGGCAGGTAGATGGCCAGCGGCTCGGTGCCAGCTGCACCCAAGTTGCCGGCCATGGGCTTGCGCGCCTTGCCGCCACCAGGCAGGTCGGCATCGTAACGTGGCATGGTGTCGGTGCTGACCACCTTGCGCGCAGCATCGGTGGCACCGCGGACCAGCGAAGCAGGGAATTTATCGGCGATGCTCAGGGCCAGCGAACCAGCGCGCGTGGCAGGTCCCCATCCCTTGGCTGCGGCCTTGAAGCCGGCTTCCAGGACCGGGTGCGCGTCTCCGCGGCGCAGGCGCTTGACCAGCAGGCCGGTGTTGATGCCCACCGGGCAGGCGGTGACGCACATGCCGTCCACGGCACAGGTCTGCACGCCGTTGTATTCGTAGTCACGCTCCAGTTCGGCCGCCAGCTCGGCGTTGCCCTCGGCCTCGGCCTTGGCGATGGCCCGGCGCACGACGATGCGCTGGCGCGGGGTCAGGGTCAGGTCCTTGGACGGGCAGACCGGCTCGCAATAGCCGCATTCCACGCAGTGGTCGGCCTCGATCTCGATGGTCTCGTTGAGCTTGATGTTGCGGATGTGCGCGGCGTGGTCTTCGTCGATGATCACCCCGGGGTTCATCATCAGGCGCGGGTCGCAGGCGGCTTTCAGCTCCAGGTGCACCTCGTAGAGCTCATCGCCGTACTGCGCGCGCACGAACGGCGCCATGGCGCGGCCGGTGCCGTGCTCCGCCTTGAGGTTGCCGTCCTTGTCCAGAATCAGCTGGACCATCTTGTCGTTGAAGGAGTTGTACCGGTTCAACGCCGCATCGCCTTCGAAACGGTCGGTGAGCATGAAGTGGATGTTGCCGTCCTTGGCGTGGCCGAAGATCACCGAATCCGCGTAGCCGTACTCGGTGAACAGCTCCTGCAGGCTGTCGCAGGTTTCGGCCAGGGACTCTACCGGGACCACGACGTCTTCGAGCAGCGCGGTGGTGCCTGTGGCGCGGGCACCGGCTACCGAAGCATACAGGCCCTTACGGAACTTCCACGCGGCCTGGCGGTTCTTCGCATCTGGGGACAGCACCGCTGGGGCGCGCAATGCCGATGCGTCGAGCAGCGACTGGCCAGCGGAGCGCAGCCCGGCCAGTTCCTCTTCGGTGTCCGCATGGTATTCGACCAGCAAGGCGGCCTGCTGGTCGACGTCGAAGCCCATGATGGCATCCGGCACGCCGGGCAGCGACTGGCCCACGCGCAGCGAGGTGGAATCCATCAGTTCCAGGGTGGCGGCGCCGGAATCCACGAGTTCAGGCAGCGCCCGGGTGGCCAGATCCAGGTTATCGAAGACGGCCAAGGTGGCGATGGCCAGCTTGCGGATCGGCACGGTGCGGAAGACGGCCTCGGCGACGAACGCCAGGGTGCCCTCGGAGCCGATGATCAGGTGGGCCATCAGCTCTGCCGGGGTGTCGTAGTCCAGGAAGGCATTAATGCCGTAGCCCATGGTGTTCTTCAGCGCGAAGTGCTTCTCGATCTTGGCGACCGAGGCCGGGTTGCTGCGCACGCGCTGGCCCAGCTTGTCCAGCGTGGCGACCAGTTGCGGTTCTGCGGCGGCCAGCTTGCGGTCGGCCTGCGGATCCGCGGTGTCGATCATGGTGCCCGAGGGGAGCACGAAAGTCATGGATTCCAGGGTGCGGTAGGTGTTGAACTCGGTGCCGCAGGCCATGCCCGAGGAGTTGTTCGCGATCACGCCTCCGATGGTGCAGGCCGCCTCGCTGGCCGGATCCGGCCCCAGCTTGCTGCCGTAGACGGCCAGGCGTGCGTTGACCTGGCGGACGGTGGCACCGGGCTGTACGCGCACGCGCGCTCCGTTATCGAGCACGGTGATGCCGCGGAAGTTGCGGCGCACATCAATCATCAGTCCGTCGCCGCTGGCTTGCCCGGCCAGCGAGGTGCCGCCCGAGCGCAGGGTGACCGGCTGGTTGCCGCGCGCGGCCGCAGCCAGCAGCGCGGAGACTTCCGCGGCGTCCTTGGCCAGCACGACAGCTTGCGGCGTGTACAGGTAGTGCGAGGCATCCGAGGCGTAGGCAACGCGGTCGATGGATCGGGTCTTGACGCGATCCTGGTCGCCGACCAGATCGAGGATGCCGGATGAAACCGTCGTTTCTCCGAGTGCTGGCGTGCTCAATGCCATGGTGCGCTCCTGTGCAGTTGGCAAGCGGCGCTTGCCGAATACGGAAATTGTCTTACAAGTACACAAGCCATAGTAGTACTATTCATGGGATACTTGTTAGGTAAATTTTCCGCGGCTCGAAAGGACCCTGATGGCGGCCCGTTTAGGTGTGGTTTCCGTGGTTCAGGCCGTCGTCAAGTCCCTGCGTGCCCGGATTTTCAGCGGGGAACTGTCTCCCGGCACCCCGCTGGGCGAAGTGGACGTCGCCGCGCACTATGAAGTGGCCCGGCCAACCGCCAAGGCCGCGCTGGAGAACCTCGTTGCCAGCGGCCTGCTGACGCGCAACGCGCATCAGAGCGCGAAAGTCACGCTGCTCTCATCCGCCGACGCCCGCGACATCTACCGCACCCGCGCCATCATCGAAGCAGAGGCCGTGCGGCTGCTGGCCAGCACCGGACAGGTCCCGGAAGCTGCACGCGAGGCCAATGCCGAAATCACCGCACTGCGCGATGCTTCCCCGATCCAGATCGTCAATCCGGATGTCCGCTTCCACTCCGCACTGGTCCAGGCCCTGGATTCGACCCGTACCAGCGCAATCTACGGCCAGCTCAGCGATGAGATCCGCCTGTGCATGACCCACGTCCAGGATGCAACGCTGCTGAACACCGCGGACATCGCCAGCGAACATGAACGCCTGCTCGAATGCATCGCCGCCGGCGATGCCCAGGGCGCGGCAGAGGTTTTGGCCCAGCACCTCTCCCGCGCCAGCACCCGATTGGCCGAGCACCTCGACAGCCTTTCGCAAGGTAGGCGAAGATAGGAGCATGGGCATTTTCGCAAGCAGGAAAAGCATTGAGCAGGACTTCGCGCGCATGACACAGCGCCTGGATGCGGTAGCCGCCTTCCAGGCCGAGGGGCTCAGCGCGAAAGCGCGCGTCCTGGCCACGGGCCTGCGAAAGATTGTTCCCGAAGCCGGGTTCGAGCTGGCTGCCAAGGATGCCAGCGCATGGATCCACGCGCACGAGGCCCTGCGCCTGCTGGAAGGCACCATCTCGATCCTCGAGGGTTGGAACGGTTCACCCGACGAGGTCTTCATCTCCAGGGCGGCGAGCGCATCGCCCGATTCCCCGGCTGGTGAGGCGATGTCCGATGTTCCAGCCGATCACCTGGGTATTCTGCGCCCCGCAGACGACGGCACCCTGCAGCTATTGGCAACCTTGGACCCCGCGGAGCAGCTGCGGCTAACCGGCTGGCTGCGCACTTTCACCCGGGCATAAAAACACCTTTCCCGCCTAGCGGCATTGCGGGCCTCCGCACATACCCCCACCCGTATTTTTGACATACCCCCGGGGGTATAGACTAGTCTGGTTCCAATCCACCTTGAAAGGAACCAACCATGCTGCTTGAACGCCTCTACGACGAAGATCTCGCGCAGGCCAGCTACTTCATCGGCTGCCAGGCCAAAGGCGAAGCTCTCGTGGTCGACGCGCGCCGCGACATCGCCGACTACCTTGCCCTGGCTGCCAAGCACGGCATGCGCATCACGGCCGTCGCTGAAACCCACATCCACGCCGACTACCTTTCCGGAACCCGCGAACTAGCCGCCGCCACCGGCGCCACCAGCTACGTTTCGGGCGAGGGCGGCAAAGATTGGCAGTACGGATTCGAGGCAGAACGTTTGATGGATGGCGATATCATCACGCTGGGCAACCTGCGCATCGCCGCCCGCCACACCCCGGGCCACACCCCGGAGCACCTGGCTTACGCCATCACCGACGGAGCCTTCAGCCAAGACCCTGGCTACCTGCTCTCAGGCGACTTCATCTTCGCCGGCGACCTAGGCCGTCCGGATTTGCTGGACGAGGCCGCCGGCGGTGTCGATACCCGCTTCGAAGGCGCCCGCGATCTCTTTGCTTCGCTGAAGAAAACCCTGGCAGAATTGCCCGATTACATCCAGGTGCATCCAGGCCACGGCTCGGGCAGCGCCTGCGGCAAAGCGCTGGGCGCGGTCCCTTCCACCACGTTGGGCTACGAACGCGAGTTCGCCTGGTGGAGCACCTACCTGGCCAACGACGACCAGGACGGCTTCATCGCCGAACTGCTCAACGGCCAGCCTGACGCCCACGCCTACTTCGGCCGCATGAAGCGGCAGAACCGCCTGGGCCCAGCCATCCTGGGCCAGCTCGACCCCCTAGCTGAAATACCCGTCCAGCAGCTCCTCCAGCAGCTGGAGGCGGGGGTCTCGGTGTTCGTCGATACCCGTGGGCACACCCAGATCGCCGCAGGCACCGTTCCCGGCGCGCTGTCCATCCCGGGTACGGCGAAGACCGCCAGCTTCGGCGCCTGGGCCTACGATCCGGAAAAGGACCAACGCGCCCTGATCGTGCTGGCCGAGACCGGCGAACACGCCGCGACGATCCGCGCCCACCTAATGCGCGTGGGCATCGACGCGGTCAAGGGTTTCACCACCAGCTTGGAAGGCCTGCCAACGGTGAAGCCGAAGTCGATCACCCCGGCACAGCTGGACGATTTCGAGTACGAGATGCTGCTGGATGTCCGCAACAAGACCGAGTTCGCCGCCGGGCATATCCCGGGCGCCAAGCAGCTGTCCGGCGGACGGGTGTTGTGGAATCTCGATCAGCTGCCCGCCGGCGGCACCATCGTCACCTACTGCCAAAGCGGCATGCGCAATGCCGTGGCCGCCAGCACACTGCGCGATGCCGGCTACAACGTCGTCGAGCTTGAGGGCAGCTACCTCGGCTGGTCCTCCTTCGCCAACTAGCCACCCCCGCCACGAAAGCTGAACTGCATTCAATGACTACCCCTTTGACCACCATGGACGCCGAAGCACTTAAATGCCTGGTGGAAGCCCCCGACACGGACCTCGCCTTGATTGACGTGCGCACCGCGGGCGAATTCGAAACCCTCCACATTCCCGGCTCGTACAACGTGCCGCTCGAAGAATTCACCGCCAACGCCACCGAGGTGCTCGCCAAGATTCCAGGCAAGCCGGTGCTGATCTGCCACAGCGGCAACCGTGCTTCCAAGGCGCAGCGTGCCCTGCAGGAGCAACAGATCGAGCACAGCACGGTACTGCTTGGCGGCGTCACCGCCTACGAAAATGCCGGCGGCACCATGGTGCGCGGCGTGCAGCGTTGGGCGCTGGACCGCCAGATGCGCATGACCGCAGGTTCCGTGGTGCTCGCCGGGTTGCTCGGAGCGAAGTTCATCTCCCCGAAGTTCGCCTATCTTTCGGCGGCCATCGGTGGCGGACTGGTGTTCTCAGCCCTGCGGGATTCTTGCCCGATGATCAGCTTCTTGGGCAAGATGCCCTGGAACAAAGTAAAGAAGTAGGCCATGGAGTTCGGACCGCTGCTGGTTCTGGCCCTTGCACTAGCGAGCATCGTCGGGCTGTCCCTGGGACTGTTCGGCGGCGGCGGTTCAATCCTGATGGTTCCCCTGCTCAGCTATGTAGCCGGGTTGCCCGCCAAGGAAGCGATCGCCACCTCCCTGCTGGTGGTCGGTGCGACCTCGGCAACGAGCCTGATCCCGCATGCCCGCAAGGCCAATGTGCGTTGGAAACAGGGGATGGTCTTCGCGGCCACCAGCATGCTTGGCGCCTTTGGCGGCGGGCTGCTGGCCAGCGGGATCCCTGCCCAGCTGCTGATGCTCGGTTTCGCGATCATCATGCTGGCCAGTGCCCGCGGGATGATCCGCGGACGGAAAAACACTGGCAGCGCAACACAGTCGTTGTGGCTGTCCGCCCCGGTCGGCTTGGGCATTGGCATGGTCACCGGCCTGGTCGGTGCCGGAGGCGGTTTCCTGCTCGTCCCTGCACTGGCTTTGCTGGCCGGGCTGTCCATGCAACAGGCGGTGGGCACCTCCCTGCTGGTGATCACCCTGAATTCGATCACTGGCCTGGCCGGGCAGTTGAATTCAGTTGCACTGGATTGGCCGCTGGCCGCAGGGCTGGCGACCACCGCGATCCTCGGTTCGTTGATCGGCGCACGGCTTTCGCGCAGGATCGACGAACGCGCTTTGCGCAAGGGTTTTGGCTACTTCGTCTTGGCCATGGGCGTGTTCGTGCTCAGCCAGGAACTGCCGGCTCCCGGCGGGCTGGTCGTAGTTGCGGTTGCAGCCCTCGCGGGCGCATTGGTGCTGCTGTGCAACAAAATTCCGGCGATGGGGGCGCGCTGCCCGCTCGTTCTGAAAGGAGAAACCCGATGAAGCCGCTTGAATTGTCAGCTTCGAACTTCGCTGGGTTCATCGCAAGGAACCGGCTGGTGCTCGTGGATTTCTGGGCGCCTTGGTGCGGTCCTTGCCGCGGCTTTGCCCCGATTTTCGACGAAGCATCCGCGGCGCATCCTGAAATCGCCTTCGCCAAGGTGAATACCGAAACCCAGCCGGATTTGGCGCAGGCAGCCCGGATTGCATCCATACCGACGCTCATGGCGTTCAAGGATGGGATACTTGTACATTCAAAACCCGGAGCGTTGAGCTCTGGCGCTATGGAGCAGTTGCTCGTCCAACTCAAACACCTGGATGCCGAAATTGCAGAAGACGACTAACCCGCTACCCGTACCAAGGAGAAATTGATGCGTACTGCTGACGAAGCGACCCGCAAGCGGATCCTCAACCGCCTTAAGCGTGCCCGAGGCCAGCTTGATGCGGTGATCAACGCCGTGGAAACCGATGGTTCGTGCAAAGAGGTAGTCACTCAGCTGGCCGCCGTCTCCACCGCGTTGGACCGCGCCGGATTCGCCATTGTCTCCACCGCGATGCAGTACTGCATCGCCGATCCCGAGAAGGCTTCCGAGGAAGAAGACGGCCTGAGCGTCGAAGAACTCGAAAAGCTCTTCCTCTCCCTGTCCTGATTACTGACGAAAAGGAAAAAATTATGTGCCGCCAGGTTCAATGCAAGATCTGCCAGAAGACCACGTGGGCTGGCTGCGGCCAGCACGTTGAAGCAACTATGCGCAATGTCCCCAATAAGGACCGCTGCCAGGGCCACGAAGCCGAACCGAAGAAGGGCTTCTTCAAGCGCCTGTTCGGCTAAGCCGGGGTCATAGAGGGTCAAGGGTTTCACTGCCCCGGGATTCGTTGGCATAATCCGAAGTATTTAGCCCATCCGCGGCTGAGCAAACTTCACTCCCCCAAGGAAACGGCAGGCATGACTTCAAAGATCCGCATCGGTATTGCTGGCTATGGGAATCTGGGACGCGGCGTCCAAGCCGCGATCGCCAAGAATCCGGATATGGAGCTGGTGGGCGTCTACACCCGCCGTGATCCGCAGGCCCTCCAGCTGGCTCAGCCGGCACCGCGGTTCGGCATCGATGAGCTGGAAAAGCACGCCGCGCAGATCGACGTATTGATCCTTTGCGGCGGCTCGAAATCGGACTTGCCGCAGCAGGGCCCGAAGTTCGCGGCGCTGTTCAACACCGTGGACAGCTTCGATACCCACGCCCGCATCCCCGAGTACTACGCGTCCATCGACGGCCCGGCGAAGGCAGCTGGCAAGACCGCGCTGCTCTCCGTGGGCTGGGATCCGGGCATGTTCTCGATCAACCGGGTCTTCGGGGAGGCCTTGCTGCCTGACGGCGAAACCTACACCTTCTGGGGCCGCGGGCTGAGCCAGGGGCATTCGGATGCGATCCGCCGCGTCCCGGGCGTCGCCGCCGGCGTGCAGTACACCATCCCGAGCCAGGAGGCTATCGACCGGGTCCGGGCCGGCGAGCGCCCTTCCTTGAGCACCCGCGAGAAGCACCAGCGCGAATGCTTTGTCGTGCTCGAAGACGGTGCCGATCCGGAGTCGGTGCGCGAAGCCATCGTGACCATGGAGTACTACTTCGACCAGTACGACACCACGGTGCAGTTCATCGACGAGCAGACCTTGGCCGCCGAGCATTCGAGTATGCCGCATGGCGGGTTCGTGATCCGTTCGGGCAATACCAGCGACGAGCAGAAGCAGGTCATCGAGTATTCGCTGGCCCTTGGCTCCAACCCGGAATTCACTTCCAGCGTGCTGGTGGCTTACGCCCGGGCCGCCTTCCGGATGAACCAGCGCGGCATCACCGGTGCGCAGACCGTTTACGATGTGGCCCCGGGGCTGCTCTCGCCCAAATCCCCCGCACAGTTGCGCGCGGAGCTGCTCTAGGATTTTGCCGGGCCAGCAGCTCACCCGCTGGCGAGCGCATCCTTCTCCCAGGCCTCCACTGGCCCCGGGACCTGCACGAACAGCGGATGCAGGGCCACCTGCCCTGCCGGTTCCAAGCGGGCGATGCGCGCGGGATCCCGGACGGAGAGCTTGCGCAGCAGGTGCTCGCGCTCGAAGTGCACCTGCCCCTGGGTGACCGGGATCTTTTCCAGCTGCGCGGCGGCTGCCGGATGCAGGATCTTCGCGGCGTCGAAGCGATAGCCCCGGACAGCCGCTTCGTCCCACAAGCCCTGCAGATAGCCGCCCATATGCACCAGCGGGGCGGGCTGCGCCTTGAACCGGAGAAGCTGCGGGTGCCCTGTATAGCCCTTGGTCTGGCCGGCGAGCACCTTCTGGGCCAGCAGTGTTTCACGCCAACAGGCAACCAGCCCTTTGGCGTCGAGCAATGAGGGGTGCAGGGACCACAGTCGCATGGGCCAAGCCTAGTCGGGGTTCGGGCCAGCCGGGAACTCGATGATCTCGCTGCGAATCAAGAAGCGCTTGCCCTCCGGGGCTTCGACGGAGAAACCGGATCCCCGCCCGTTGACCACGTCAACGGTGAGCTTGGTGTGCTTCCAGTATTCGAATTGCTCCTTGGACATCCAGAAATCAATGTCGCCCAGGGCGGTGCCATCAGCGCCGTCCAGGGAAAGCACGCCGAGCCGGATGTCCGATCCCCCGGTGCGGAACTCGCCGGCCGGATAGCACATCGGCGAGGACCCGTCGCAGCATCCTCCGGACTGGTGGAACATCAGCGGGCCATGGATCCCCCACAGCTTGCGCAGCAGGTCCAGGGCTTCGGAGGTGAAGGCCACCCGCGAGAACTCTTCGCCCTCGATTGCGGCGCGTGTTTCGGTTACGGTGCTCATGTCCTGCTCCTGCCTCGTTGTCCACGTCCGGATTTATCTCGTTGTGGCCAGTGTCCTCTTTTTGGGCCGCACCGTCCATCGCTCGGCCAGGGCGGCCAGGGCACCGGTACCGGATGCCGCTTCGAAAAGCCGCATCCGGTACCGTGCCATCAACCGTTGCGGATCCGGCTACGCCCTGCCGGCGTAGTCGATGACAACGCGCCCATCGATCTTGCCATGGCGCATTTCGTCGAATACGGCGTTGATGTCTTCCAGCGGGCGGGTATGGAAGGTCGGCTTGATCTTCCCTGCCGCATAGAATTCCAGCGCCTCGATCATGTCCTGCCGTGTTCCCACGATCGATCCGCGGATGGTCAGGCCCTTGAGCACGATGTCGAAAATGGGTGCGGGGAAATCACCGGCGGGCAGCCCGTTGAACACGATCGTTCCGCCGCGCCGGGTCATGCCGATCGCTTGCCCGAACGCCTTTGGATGCACCGCCGTAACCAGCACGCCGTGCGTTCCGCCAACCTTCTGCTGGATGATCTCGGCCGGGTCCTGGGCGAAGGCATTGACGGTGATTTCCGCTCCATGCTTCGAGGCCAGCGCCAGCTTGTCATCGGCCACGTCAATGGCGATCACCCGCATGCCCATGGCCACCGCGTACTGCACCGCGATATGGCCCAGTCCGCCGATACCCGAAATAGCCACCCACTGGCCGGGCTTGACCTCAGTCATCTTCAGGCCCTTGTAGACAGTCACTCCCGCGCACAGCACCGGCGCGATTTCATGGGGATCCGAGCCCTCCGGGATGTGCGCGGCATAGCGGGAATCCACCAGCATGTACTGGCCGAAGGAACCGTCCACGGAGTACCCGCCATTGGACTGGGCTTCGCACAGCGTCTCCCAGCCGGTGCGGCAGTACTGGCAGTGCCCGCAGGCGCTAGCCAGCCACGCGTTGCCGATCATGTCCCCGAGCGCGACCTCGGTGACTCCTTCGCCGAGCTTTTCCACGATGCCCACGCCTTCATGCCCGGGAATCAGCGGAAGCTTCGGCTTGACCGGCCAATCGCCCTCGGCGGCGTGCAGGTCGGTGTGGCAGACGCCCGAGGCGATCAGCTTCACCAGCACCTGGCCGGGGCCGGGCTCGGGGATCGCGGCGTCCTTCACCTGGAACTCTTCGCCGAAGCCCTCGACTATTGCAGCTTTCATCTTGCTCATGTACTTTGTCCTTTGCATGGCATTCGAAGGTGCGGGGTGCCGGCTGGTGTTCGGGGGATGAGGCCAATCGATCCCCGGACGCTGTCCCGGCTGGCCCCGTACCTTCGAGGTCTGTTGTCATCTCATGCTGCTCGTGGCAGCTACTGCTCCTAGAAGAAGCCCAGCTTGTCTTCCGAGTAGGAAACCAGCAGGTTCTTGGTCTGCTGGTAGTGGTCCAGCATCATCAGGTGGTTCTCGCGGCCGATACCCGAGGACTTGTATCCGCCGAAGGCCGAGTGCGCCGGGTAGGCGTGGTACTGGTTGACCCAAACGCGTCCGGCCTGGATGGCGCGGCCGGCACGATAGGCCACGTTGCCATTGCGGCTCCACACCCCCGAACCCAACCCGTACAGGGTGTCGTTGGCGATGGAGATCGCGTCGTCGTAGTCCTTGAACTTGGTCACCGCTACCACCGGCCCGAAGATCTCCTCCTGGAAGATGCGCATGTCGTTGGTGCCCTCGAAGATGGTCGGCTGCACGTAGTAGCCGCCGGAGAGCTCTCCGCCCAGATCCGCCCGTCCCCCGCCGAGCAGCACCTTGGCGCCCTCGGACTTGCCGATGTCCATGTAGGAGAGGATCTTCTCCAGCTGGTCGTTGGATGCCTGGGCACCCATCATGGTGTCGGTATCCAGCGGGTGTCCCTGCTTGATGGCCTTGGTGCGGGCCACCACATCGCCCATGAAGCGGTCATAGATGCTTTCCTGGATCAGCGCACGCGATGGGCAGGTGCAGACTTCACCCTGGTTCAGCGCGAACAGCGTGAATCCTTCCTGCGCCTTGTCGTAGAAGGCGTCATCCTTGGCAGCGATGTCCTCGAAGAAGATGTTCGGGGACTTGCCGCCCAGTTCCAGGGTGACCGGGATCAGGTTTTCCGACGCGTACTGCATGATCAGCCGGCCGGTAGTGGTTTCGCCGGTGAAGGCGATCTTGCGGATGCGCTTGTTGGAGGCCAGCGGCTTGCCCGCTTCCACGCCGAAGCCGTTGACCACGTTCAGCACGCCTGCCGGCAACAGGTCGCCGATCAGTTCCATGAGAACCAGGATGGAGACCGGGGTCTGCTCGGCGGGCTTGAGCACGATCGCATTGCCGGCAGCCAGGGCCGGGGCGAGCTTCCACACGGCCATGAGCAGCGGGAAGTTCCACGGGATGATCTGCCCGACCACGCCCAGCGGCTCGTGATAGTGGTACGCGGTGGTGTCCTCGTCGAGCTGGGAGAGGCTGCCTTCCTGGGCGCGGATGGCGCCGGCGAAGTAGCGGAAGTGGTCAACT
Organism: Glutamicibacter sp. NPDC087583; assembly: GCF_044743685.1. Classification (NCBI taxonomy): domain Bacteria; kingdom Bacillati; phylum Actinomycetota; class Actinomycetes; order Micrococcales; family Micrococcaceae; genus Glutamicibacter; species Glutamicibacter sp. NPDC087583. The sequence continues at coordinate 24,563 of NZ_JBIUWY010000011.1, forward strand.
GCCAGCGGCAGGTCGGCATTCAGGCACTCGCGGATCGCCTTGCCGTTATCCCAGGTCTCGGCCACGGAGAGCATTTCAAGGTTTTCCTCGATGCGGTCCGCGATCTTGTTCAGGATGACTGCGCGTTCGGCCGGGCTGGTCTTGCCCCAGGCGCCAGCCGCCGCATGCGCCGCGTCCAGTGCTACTTCGACGTCCTCTGCGGTGGAACGGGCCACCTCGCAGAAGACCTTGCCGGTGACCGGGGTGATGTTCTCGAAGTACATGCCCTTGACCGGGGCTACCCATTCACCGCCGATGTAGTTCTCGTAGCGCGGCTTGAAATTGACCAGTGCTCCATCGGTATTCGGGTTTGCGTAAACCGCCATTGCTCCACGTCTCCTTAATCGGATGTCCTGGCCGCGACGGCATCATCGCGGAACCATGCTTGTGACTCTAGTCACATAAAGGTTGCAGGCAGGTTGCAACGGGTCCCAGATGACCGCAATGGCATGTTCGTGCCTGGCGGGAGGAACGGCAATGGCAAGGAACCTAGTTCTCGAGGGCCTGGACCTCGGCGACGACAAGTGAGCGCGCTGGCGATTGCGCAGGCAATTCGCGCAAGGCAGCTCGCAAGAGGCCAGGGTCAGCCAACTGGCGGCCCAGGTTCAGCAGCTGATGCGCAGTTCCTCGATCCAGCACCATTTCACGCAGCGCGGCCTCGGTCCGGTACAGCAGCGAGACGATGCCTGGCGCCTGGGAGCGGGCCAGCAGGCCCGGGGAGTACAGCGGCAGGGCGGAATCGAGATCGCCCTGCTCCAGTGCACGCCATAGGCGGCCAAGGGTCGTATGCAGGTCCCACTGAAGGCGGTACGGGCGTGAAGTCAAGGCACGCCCGCCTGGGCCCGCGAGTACCTTGCGCAGCCTGACGATTTCGGCGCGGACCGTGCCCTCGGCCGCGGAATCGGGACGCTCGAACAGCTCTTCCACCAGCTGGGCAGTGCTCAGGCCTTCCCGGTAGTGCGCCAGAAGGGTCAATATTTCTGCATGGCGAAGGGAAATCGGCACTGATCCCAGATGGGCCCCATCAGAGCGCCCCAAGTCCAGGTAGTCGGGATCGGCCACGACTCCGACACCCGGCAAGAGCAGCTGCGTTTCCGCAGCCATGACCGCCGCTTGCAGCAGCGGCAAGGAGTGCGTGGCAACGGCTTCCGGGCCACCGGTCAGGTCGATTGCGCCAATTACCTGACCAGTGCGCGGATCGCGGATCGGTACCGCCGAGCAGCTGTACTGCTGGGCTTGCTCATAGAGATGCTCAGCCCCCGAGACCTGCGAACCGGCCCCGGTTGCCAGCGCCATTCCCGGCGCGGATGTGCCAACACTCTTTTCTGCCCAGTCGGCACCTGCCATGAAGCCCACGTGCTCGGCTTGGCTCATCGAACTGGTGCTTCCCGCAACCCACAACAAGGTTCCGCCGGCATCCGCAAGGGCGACCAAGAGATTGGCGTCGGTTGCGGCGGGAACAAGGAGCTTTTCGAAAACAGGCCAAATCCGCTGGAGCTCGCTGCGCTCGCGGGCAAGGCGCAACCGGTCGTTGCTCAGAACCGGCGGTTCTTGAACCGAGCCTGTTTGGGCCAGCGACCGTTTCCAGGATTCGCGCACGTCATTGCGCAATGGGAGGTCGCCCAGTCCGGTTTCCTGCGAGGAGAGCAGCTCGCGGGCTTTTTGTGCGCGGCGAGTTGCGTTGGACCAGTCGATGGCAGATGTGCTCACGCTCCCCCTTCACCCCGTCGGAAAGATGGTTCTGTGCAGTTCCAACCAGACTAGGCGAAGAGGGGATGCTTGAGAAGAGGCGTGCTCCAACCCCTACTTCAACAGTTCAATCAGGGCATCCTCGTGGGTCAGCTGCGGGTGGTGCCCCGCGGAGGGAATGGAGTGCAGTCCAGCCTCGGGCCGGGACTCCAGCTGCCGGATTGCGGCGGGGTCCAATGGGTCTTCGGCTCCCCAGATAATTCGGAGCGGACCGTCATAGCGATCGAGCATCTCCCGCAACTGCCGGCGCCACTGCTTGGAACTCGCCAGGGCGAGATGGCCAGCTACCGCGGCGGCGGTACTTCGCTTCAGATCGCTGACGCTGGAGACCAAGGCAGTTGAGCTCGCCTCGTTGCCGGTCAATTGACGTGAGAGTTGCTCCGCGGTCGCATGGCGCAAATAGCCGCGGACCAGCGGCTGGAACCTTGGCGCCTTCCCTGCGGGCCCTTGCAAGAAAAACGGCGCAACCAAGGTCAGCGAGCGGACCTTGCCCGGCAGTCGACCCGCGGCGAGCGTGGCGGCGGCTGCCCCGATGGAGTGCCCGATCAGATCCACCGGGCCGCCTGCCAGGAGAGCGGGAAGCCACCGGTCCCAATCCGGGACGCCCCGTCCGCCGCTGAGCCCAAGCCCTGGCAGGTCAACGGCCCGTCCGCCAATGCCCTGAGCTACTGTGGCCCAGGTATCGGCATTTACCGGAAGGCCAGGGAAGATCAACCGGCGTTCCTCGCGGTCGCCCAGCTCAAAAGTTCTCACTCCCCCGACATCTACATAGCGGCGTGCCCCAGATGCCGCGGCCCCGAATCGGTGGGCGGCCAGATAGTCGGCCCAGCGCTCCAGAGAGGAACCAACGTCAGGCATCTGGATTCCGTGCCGGTTGGCGAATTCGATCGCGGGCCCGGTCGGATAGCGGTCCGCGGACATGAAGTGGAGCGTTTCCGGATCGGCTTTGGTGATCCACGAAGGAAGAGCCTTGATTAGTCCCACGGGCAAGCGCAGCTTGGGGACTTTCGCGCCAAGATGCCGGCCAGTTTCGGCCAGCAAGCGCCCCAGTGGCGCAGTGGCGTCATCCAGCAGCCAGTAGGATTTGCCTATCGCCTCCGGCGCAATGGCCACGGCCGCCATGAACGCAGCCATATAGTCGACCGTGAGCACCGGTAAGAAAGTCGAGTCACCTGCGGGAAGAGCTGCGGTTTTCCCTTCCCAGAGCTGCTCAATGGTGCCGGCCAGCCCGATGTGCTGGTCGGATTCCCCGGTAATGCTGTGGCCGATGACGCTGGCCGGATTGACGATGGTCCAAGGGATTCCGTGTTCTTTGCCGAGGGCTTGGAAGACCGCGTCGGACTCCACTTTCGAGGCTTCGTATGCGCCTAGTTTCCGGTAGAGATGATCGCGGTAGTCCTGCGGCCACGGAACCTTCGAGGGATCCTGCCCGCCGACTCGGTAGCCGGAAATATGCACAATGCGCTGCAGCTCTGGCAGCGCTGCAGCAAAATCCACCAGCTTCTCGACGATGCCAACATTAGCGCTGCGGGCTTCCTGCGGGCTCATGCCGAATCGGTAGGTGCCGGCGCAATTGTGAATTTCGGTGACGCTGGTGAAGGCCGCAGGTCCGCCAGCCAGGATTTCGGGGGCGTCGAAGTCGACGATCGCGGTATTGATCTCTTGTTCCAGTCCGTGCTGGCTCAGCCAATTCTTGACCTTCGCTGCGGATTCAGCATTCCGGACAGCTGCGGTTACCTGCGTTCGGGCGTCGAGGAGAGCAAGGATCAGATGCCTGCCGATTAGTCCCGATGCCCCGAAAACCAGCGCATGGCGAAGGTTGGCTCCGTGCATCAATTCTGGTCCCCTTCGCCCTGTTGGCGCAGGCCAATGAGGTCGGCTACCGCGTCGGCGGCGGCGAGAAGCGGCCGGGTGCTTTTCATCGCCCGGGAAACGATGGCGGCCCCTTCGATGGTCGAGACGATAACAGTTGCCAGGGACTTCGCTTGGGCATTGCCCACGCCATCGGCTTCGAGCAGGGCAGTGGTCGGAGTGATCCATGACTCGAATGCGGTGGCGCAGGCTTGCCGCAGGCGTTCACTTGAGTCTCCCATTTCCAAGGTCACCACTGACACGGGGCAGCCTAAGCGGAAGCCGCTATCGCTGATGATGGCGGCCAACGCTTGGATAGCAAGCTTGGCGGCTTCGGCAGCACCTCCTGCGCTCTGGGCGACCTGGATAATCATGGTCTCGAATTGCTTGGCGGCCAGTTCTACTGCGGCCACGCCCAGCCCCTCTTTCCCATCGGGGAAGTGGAAATAGACCGACCCCTTTGGTGCTGCAGCGTGCTCGATCACTGCATTGAGGCCGGTGCCGCTGTATCCGCTGGTCTGGATGAGTTCAAGCATGGACTCTGCGAGCCGTGCCTTGGTGAGGTCTCCTTTGGAAGTCATACAATTAAAAATAGACCAGTCTATATATTTTTACAATCCGGCCTCGCGAACGCCCCGGGCAGCGCATCCACTTGCCACGCGCGCCCAAGCAATCCTGGGCGCGACGCTGCAGAAGCGCTGAATCATGATCACCGGAGCCATGGATGATGCTTGCCCCGTCCAGGCTTTGCGCAAGCAGTCGCCTCAGGGCGCACTGGGGAATTCGCTCCGCTCATGCCCGACGCCTCGCCGAGGCAAGGGATGCGATCGCATCGGCCACCGCCTCGGGTTCGGCAAATCGGAAATCCGCGCACGATGCGCATCAGCACCCTGTTCCCGACATGGGAACGGCTGCTCGCGAGTGGCATGGGGGCGGCCCCGCGGCGCGCAATCCCAAGGCTAAAATTCGCAGGTGACATATCACCTATACAATGTCGATTGTATAGGGGATAAGTACACTACCCTCCAAAAGTTTTGATCCACCTCTTTACTTCCAGCCCATTCCGGGCGTAACATACAACCAAATGGTTGTATATGAGTTGAGCGAAGAACAGGCAAACAAGGTCTTCCGCGCCTTGGCAGATGCCACACGACGAGACATCGTGCGGCGGACGCTAAACGCCGAGGTGAGCGTTTCGGAAATTGCTGCAAGCTATGACATGTCTTTTGCGGCAGTTCAGAAGCACGTCGCGGCATTGGAATCCGCTGGTCTGGTCACAAAAATCGCACGTGGTCGCGAACGCATAGTTCGCGGGCAGCCGGATACCATCCGGCACGCGCAAGAGCTACTCTCTTCCCTCGAAGACATCTGGCGCCAACGCATCAGCCGGCTCGATGATTTCCTCGCCGATGGGGACAAATAAGGAGCATTCCCATGCCTGTCACATCCGTTGTCAAAGATTCCGAAGCACTCTCACTGACTGTCCACGCAGAATTTCCGGTCAAGGTTTCCCGCCTGTGGGATGCTTACCTGGACGCCCGGCAACTTGAAAAATTCTGGGGGCCGGTGGAATACCCGGCAACTTTCACCCGGCACGATGCCACCCCTGGTGGCCGCTCGAACTACCACATGACTTCTCCCGAAGGCGAAGAATTCCACGGTTACTGGATCTGGAATGAAGTCGTCGAGCACAAATTCTTTGAGGTCAGCGACGGCTTTGCGCACGCCGACGGCACTCCGAACCCCGACCTGCCCCTCAACCGCATGGTTTTCTCCTTCGACCCGACGCCTGAAGGATCAAAACTGACGATTACAGCAGTTTTCGATTCCGTTGAGGAGCTGGAACAAGTCGTCTCCATGGGCATGATCGATGGCACCCGTTCGGCCATGAGCCAGATCGAGCAAGTCCTCATCGACCTGCGCAATTACGCTGAAAATTTCCTCACCGATGCACAGATCCTGTCGGACACCCAGGTGCGCATTACCCGCTTGGTGCGCGGGTCAGTCGCGCAAGTCTGGCAGGCTCACCATGACGAGCAGCTCATGAAACGTTGGATGCTCGGCCCCGACGGATGGCAGTTGGCTGAATGCGTGACGGCGCAAGAGGTCGGCGAGACCTACCGATACTGGTGGGAACCGCTATCTGCCGATGCCGGGTCCGGCTTCGGCTTCACCGGAACCGTGCTTGAAACGTTGCCCCAGTCCTATGAACGGACCACGGAGCAAATGATCGGCACCGAGTACCCGGCCACGGTGAATGAATTAACGCTGACATCGAACCAGGGCGGCACCCTGCTGACGATCCTGATCACCTACCCAGACGCGCAAACCCGCGACATGGTGCTCTCCACCGGAATGACCGACGGAATGGAGGCCAGCTACGCCCGGCTCGAATCGATTCTCTAAGGGCGATTCGCCCCACATCCGGCGCCTTCGCGCGCGCAAATATGAAAGACTTAGACCCATGAGTTCTCAGAATGCGCGCGCAGGCCTGGATAAGAAGGCCGATCAGGTTCAGGAAATGTTTGACAAGCTGGCTCCTCGCTACGACTTGCTCAATACCTTGATGACCGGCGGCATCGTGAACTACTGGCGCAAGATCACCACCGAAGCGATCGCGCCAAAGCCCGGCGAGCGCATTCTCGACCTCGCCGCAGGCACCGGCACCTCCTCGGTCCCGCTCGCGGAAGCCGGCGCTGACGTCACCGCCTGCGACATGTCCCACGGCATGCTGGATGAGGGGCGCAAGCGCTACCCGCAGCTGAACTTCGTCTACGGAGACGGAACCGACCTGCCATTCGAGGACAACACCTTCGATGCAGTGACCATCTCCTACGGGCTGCGCAATATCGCAGACACCGAGAAGGCCCTGTCCGAAATGCGCCGCGTGATAAAGCCCGGCGGACGCATCGTCGTCGCCGAGTTCTCCACCCCGACGGTCGCCCCGATCAAGGTGGCCTACAAGCAGTTCCTGCCGCGCGCCATTCCCGCGCTGGGCTACCTGGTTTCCCCTAACCCGACCGCCTACGCCTACTTGGCTGAATCCATTGCGGCTTGGCCAGACCAGGACGAGCTGGGTGCCAAGTTCGTCAACGTTGGCTGGAAGAACGTGGAATACCGCAACCTGACCGGTGGCATCGTCGCCGTCCACCGCGCCTGGAAGTAGCGCTTCCCCAGAGTTCTCTTTTGGCCCGCATCCACTGGTGGAGGCGGGCCAAAATCCTTTAAGCGCCTGATCCGCGAAACCGGACGGTGTTTTTCTGCCCGCCCAGCTGGCATGCTGGTGTCCGTGAGCCAGACCCCTACCGAATCGCACCGCTCCGCTATGAGCTGGAAGCTGCTGCCTGCCTCCTTGCTCTCGGGGTCCGCAGTGCTGCTCTTCGGCGCCGGCAACGACCCGGTGGGCTACGGCCTGCTGGCCCTGAGCCTGCTGTGCGCAGCGGTCATCCAGCGCAGGCTCGCTCGGCATCTGGCATTGATCGCTGCAGGGCTGGTGATCATCAGCCTGGTTCCGCTCAACGCCGATCTGGACCTGGGCCACATGGCGCTGATGGGCGCAGCGCTGGCCGCCGCAGCCCTGCTACCCTGGCTGATCTCGCGCTTCGCCTTGCGCGAGCAGATCATCAAGTTCCCGGTGAATACCGGCCGCAAGTGGCCGCTGGCGGCGAAGCTGTACTTGCTGGGGGTGGTGGCCCTGGGCTTCTTCATCCTCCCGGTGTACCTGATCAGCACCGGTGTCTACCAGAACTGGCCGGACGCCTCGGACCCAGCCATCTTCTGGCGGCTCTTCCTCGGAGTTAATGCGGTGGGCATCTGGGACGAGCTGTTCTTCATCTGCACGGCATTCTCATTGCTGCGCCAGCACTTCCCGGACTGGCAGGCCAACATCCTGCAAGCGGTGATCTTCTCGTCATTCCTGTGGGAGATCGGCTACCAATCCTGGGGGCCATTACTGACCTTCCCCTTCGCCCTGCTGCAGGGGTATACCTTCAAGCTGACGAAGTCCCTGTCCTACGTAGTTAGCGTGCACCTGATCTTCGACCTTGTCCTGTTCCTCGCGCTGGTCCACGCGCACAACCGGGAATGGCTCCCGGTCTTCTTGTACTGAGGGGTTAACACCTGAATTCCTCCCTGCTACACTCGTTGGCATGGATACCTACTGAGCCAGCCAATGACCCCGCACCGATTCCGACCGGTGCATCTTGTTCATTTCGGCTACCGGCTTCGGTATCCTTTTCCTTTCCGGCTCCCCTGCGGGGTTGAGCCAATTCTGCGATCCCCCAAGCCGGCAGCCCCTTCGCAATTGCGGGAGGAACCTGCATGTCTTTGACACCACCAATTACCCTGAATAACCTCAGCTTCGCCTGGCCCTCGGGAGAACGCGCCCTGGCCAATCTGGACGGTACGTTTCCATCCGGACGGACCGGGTTGATCGGCGCCAACGGGAGCGGCAAATCGACGCTGCTCAAGCTGATCGCCGGGCAGCTGCACCCAACCAGCGGAACGGCAGAAACGAGCGCGCCGCTGAGCTACCTTCCGCAAACGCTGGCTTTGGAACAGGACGCAACCGTCGCCCAGCTGCTGGGGGTTCATCGGGTCCTGGCGGCCTTGGAAGCTATCGAGTCCGGCAGTGTCGACCCAGCGGATTTCGATGCGGTGGGCGCGAACTGGGATGTGGAAGCCCGGGTTCGAGCTGAACTGGCGCCGCTGGGCTTCGACGGGCTGGATCTGGGCCGCAAGGTAGCCACGCTATCGGGCGGGGAAGCAATGCTGCTGGCAGTGATCGGCTTGCGCATCGCCGATTCACCCATCACGTTGCTCGACGAGCCGACGAATAACCTCGATCGCCCCACCCGTGAACTGCTCTACGACCTTGTACGCGCCTGGAAGGGCACGCTGGTCGTGGTCAGCCACGATATCGAGCTGCTCGAGCTCATGGAGCATACGGTGGAGCTTTACGACGGGAAGCTCAGCGTTTTCGGAGGGCCCTACAGCGCTTACCGGGAGCAGCTCGAAACCGAACAGCAGGCAGCCGAGCAGGCAGCCAGAACCGCCCAGGCGTCCCTGAAAGTGGAAAAGCGCCAACGGGTAGAAGCCGAAACGAAATTGGCGCGTGCCAAACGCAAGGGGCGGGCCACCCAGCTTTCCGGAGGCATGCCGAAGATCCTGGCCAACCACCTTCGCCAGAAATCCGAGGCAAACGCCGGGAAGATGCGTTCCAACCTGGATGGCAAGGTCGATTCGGCACAGGCCCGGCTCGATGATGCCGATCAGCGGGTTCGGCAGGCAGAGCACATCAACATCGAGTTGCCCGATCCGCGGCTGCCCTCGGGCAAGCAGGTCGCGGCGCTGGGTCCAGCGGATCACCAGTTCATCATCCAGGGACCCGAACGCGTGGGCCTTGTCGGCCCCAACGGTTCCGGGAAAACCACGCTGCTCCAGCAGATGCTCGCGGGCGAAGCTCCCGGCCCCGGACTGGGCGGACAGCTCTTCCTGGACCGGGTTGGGTATCTGCCCCAGCGCCTGGACGGCCTGGATGGGGAACTGAGCGCCATGCAGAACGTGACATCGGTGGCGCCACAAGCAACCGCGAACGACGTGCGCAAGATGCTTGCCCGGTTGCTGCTGCGCGGTGACAGCGCCGACCGGCCATTGGCGGTGCTTTCCGGCGGCGAGCGTTTCCGGGTCTATCTGGCGACGCTGCTGCTGGCAGAACCAACTGCGCAGCTGCTCATCCTCGATGAGCCGACGAATAATCTGGATATGGACAGCGTGCGCCAGCTCAGTGAAGCACTGGGCGCCTATAAGGGTGCGTTGCTGGTAGTCAGCCACGATCAGCATTTCCTGTCGCAGCTGGATCTGGACTATTTGCTGGAGCTGGATGCGCAGGGAACCTTGGCGAAGTCCTACCCGAATCCAGTTTGCTAACCCCACGGCGGTGTGCTGCCGGTTTAGACTTGTTCAAAGCACACCGCCAAGGACCCCGAAAGCAAGTTGAGTATGTCCTACCCCCAGCGCACCGTCGAAGTCGTCAAGAGCGGCCTCGTGATCGACCAGTCCGCAACCCTGCTCTGGCAGGACATCAAACGTGCCTTCATCTATGAAACCGGTTCCGGCCAGGAAATCCTCACCTGCGCAGAATTCATGCTGGTCGAGGGGTACAGCGTGGAGATCAATAGCCAGATGCCCGGCTGGGACATGGCCATTGAGCACTTGCCGCAGCGCATCGAGAACCTGGTCGACGAACGCTAGAAACCGCTAGGAGCACCCATGGCTACGATTGTTCTTTTCCATCACGTCCAGGGCCTGACCCCCGGGGTGCAGGAGATGGCCGCAGAATTGCGCGCCGCTGGCCACACCGTGCACGCACTGGATCTGTACGCCGGCAAGCTGCCCAAGGATTTCGATGCCGGGATGCGCATGGCAGGCAAGCTGACCGCGGACAAGATCCAGGAACGCGTCGACAAGCTATTTGGCAAACTGCCCGAAGAGCTGGTCTACATCGGCACTTCCTGGGGCGCGGCCCTGGCCCAGCAGTGCGCGCAGCAACGTCCCGGCGCCATCGCCGCGATCCTGCTCGAATCCTTCGTGGATCTGGACGCCGACTGGAGCTTCGGGCCGTGGCCGGAAAATGTCCCGGTGCAGATCCATGGCATGGACCAGGACCCGTTCTTCGCGAAGGAAGGCGACCTGGAGGCAGCTCAGCGCTTCGTTGAAGCAGAGGGCGGCGATATCGCCCAGCTCTTCACCTACCCTGGCAATCAGCACCTGTTCACCGACAGCTCGCTTCGCTCGCATGATCCAGAAGCTCGCGCGTTGGTGATGGAACGCATGGTCAAGTTCCTTCAGCCCTACGTCTAGCACGAGGGCAGTCCGCTGGTTCCATGCCGGACAATAAATCGAAAAACCGGACCCGGCTTGCGTTAGCAAGCCGGGTCCGGTTTCATTTTGTGCGCCCTGCGGGGATCGAACCCGCGACCAATGGATTAAAAGTCCAGTGCTCTACCAGCTGAGCTAAAGGCGCACGGCACAAGGCCAAAATCCATACTACCTGATGGACCGGCATGAGTATTAATCGGCGTATTCCGCAATTCGGCAGCCCGTAATTTCCGCTGGATCTTGGGGTTTGCAAGCTAAATCACTTGTTGGCGCAGAACTCAGGATCAGCGAGTATTCTGGAGCGCATGAGAGGTGCACGTGCAGGATCAAAAGTTGCCCAGGATGCGGGATTCCGCCATCACAAACCACGCCCCTTCGCCCCGGCAGATTTCGAGCCCTACGAGGGAGGCGCTGATCCGGCGCGCGTATCCGAGGCAGCCCATCTATCCGCCCAGGCTTTCGTGCAGCGCGGCATTGCCAACAACGACCCCGAAGTTTCACGCCGGCTGATTGCGGTGGCCGAAGAAGAAGGGCTGGAGGTGCTCGCGCAGCTGTGGAGCGAGGCTCCGGCCCGCTCCCTGCCAGGTGCCCTGTGGCGCTTGTATGCGGTTCGCGCGGCAACAATGAGCAAGCCCGAGGTGCATTCTGCACGCTTCCAGGCTGGAGCCCATCGTGCCCAGGTCGAACGCATCGTCGCCGGAGTGGCCGAGCCGCCGACCGCCGAGGAGATGAAGAAGATGACCGGGTCGATTCTCTCCGGCGCCTTCGACGGCGACTTCGCCCACGCCTTGGAACGCACCGCCGCCTATTGCCGGGTACTGGCGCTGGGCATGACCGAGCATGCCGATGCCGCGGATTTTTCCAGCAGCGATCGGGGAACCAAGCTGACCCAGCAGGCCAAGGCCCTGATGGGCACCGCCGTGGATCTGGAAGCCTGCGCCCGGCTTTGGCGCCAGGACGCATTGGACTGAAACATGATCCCGCGCCCTTAGGATGGGTTGAGGAAGTTGCCCCTCAATTTTAGGCAGGTGGGTGTGGGCGCCGCATCGAGGACCAACTCTTCAGGGCTGGTACGCTGGTTGCTGATCTTGATCGCAACGGCGTTGCTTTCCCAAACGGCGCTGAACCTCATTCGTCCGGTGACCACCTATAAGCTCATCTCTTTTGGCTCCGGCGAGTTCACCGTCGGCGTGGTGACCGCGGCCTATGCCATCCTCCCGCTGTTCACCGCAATGATGCTGGGCCGGGCCAGTTCGCGAATCCGCAGGATCCGGTTCCTGATGGTTGCCGGCGTGGCCCTCTTGGCCGCTGGCGGCATCGGCATCAATTTCTCCCCGAATGCCTTGACCGTGGCGCTGGCCAGTGCCGTGCTCGGGCTCGGGCACTTGATGTTCACCATTGGCGGGCAATCTTCCATCGCCCGGTTCTTCCCCGACAGCGATCTGGACAAGGGCTTTGGCTGGTTCACGGCCGCCTACGCGGCTGGGCAATTCATCGGGCCGCTGATTGGCGGATTGGTGCTCGGCTCCGGTACCGATGCCGTCTCCCCTGAGCGCATCGCCGGCATCAGCCTGTCGCTGTGGATTGCGGCCGGGTGCTCGCTGCTAGCTGTCCCCTTCTTGCTTCCGAGCTGGCAGCCGAGGATTTCCAAGACGGCGCCGCAAACCCGCCCGGCGAAGTCCGAAGCCTCCATTCCCTCGGTCTTGCGCATCAAGGGCATGGCTTCGCACATGTTCGCCTCGATGACCTTGCTGGCCATGCTGGACATCCTCACGGCCTTCTTGCCGCTGGTGGCGGAGAAACATGGCGTCACACCCGAAGATGTTGGTGTGCTTTTGGCCATTCGAGGTTTCGCTTCGGTAGTTTCCCGGCTGTTCATCCCCAAGCTCTCGGCCCACTTCGAACGCAACCACCTGCTGGTCACCAGTTTGTACATTTCGGGCATAGCCATCGCGCTGGCCCCGATCTTCATCGATTCGCTGTGGGCCTCCGGGGCCGCGTTGCTGGTCGGCGGCTTCTTCCTGGGCCTGGGCCAGCCGATGACCATGACCATGATTTCCACCTCGGTGCCGGCGGTGGACCGCGGTGCCGCATTGGCCGTGCGGCTCATGGGAAACCGGGTCGGACAAGTAGCTTTGCCGATCATCTCGAGTACGGTCGCCGCGGGTTTGGGGCCGGCGGGAGCGATCTGGTTCTGCTGCGCGCTGCTCTGCCTGAGCGGAGCGGAGAAGAGCGTGCGCCGCTAGCGTGAGAAAACGCACGAGCGCCGCCCTGCGGTTGACAGCACACCGGTAGGGCGAGAACACTAGGTAACGGTGCCGGGCCGCTGGTAACCCCGGGCTCCAAAATTCTGCCGCTTCGAGCGGCCTTCCGCCGAGAGGCGTTCCCGGTCCGGCACCTTCAAATACCCGGTGTTAACTTCCAGGTCGTAAACTGTTCTGCGTTGGTACCAATAGCCGTCGAATCGAATGGTGCGCCGTAAAGTGAAGTTCCAGATCTTTCCCTCCGCCTCGCGCGGCATCGAGTTGCTGTGCGGGTTGACGACGACCATTCGCACCTCCGTTGCCAATGTCGCCGAGATGATCGGCTCACCCGATACCCGTGCGGACCAGCTGCGGGATCTGGCCTCCGCGGAAGCCGAGGCCTCCGATCTGGTGCACGCGGTGCTCACCCACCTGCGAACCAGCTATATCAGCCCGCTTCCCCGCGAAGACATGTACACGCTTTCGCGCTTGCTGCACGAAACCATGGAACAGCTGCGCGGCACCGGCGAACTGATCATGACCGTTGGCTCCACCCCGCTTTCCGAGCGTTCCTCGGAGCAGCTTGAACTCATTTCGCAGCTGGCCGAGCTGGCCTCCGATTCGGTCCAGCGCCTGCATAACCTCGATGACCTGGAAGACAACTGGCTGCAGATGCTGCAGTTCTCCAAGCGCGCGGCCCGAACCCACCTGGTGTGGGTCAATGAGATCGCGAAGTTCGCCAAGCCAGGGACCATCCACCGCCACCAGCGCGTGGCCGACCACCTGATGCTTACCGCCAACACCCTGCGCCAGTTCGCCGACCACCTGGGTCGCGTGCTGGTGAAGGAGTCCTAGGGGAAATGACCATCCTTTCGGTCCTCACCGGATTCGCGATCGTCCTGACCCTGGGCTATGGCGTGCTCAACGGCTTCAGGGATTCCTCTACGGCCGTTGCGGCCTCCGTCCGCACCAGGGCGCTGCGCCCGGCCATTGCGGTCTCTGTGGCGGCGGTATTCGCCTTCCTCGGCACCTTGGCGACCTCGGGGCTGAGCGTGGCGCTGGTGGACAAGCTGAACTTCAATCTCCCCGATGGCGTCGTCGGATTGAAGCTGCTGATCTGCGGCCTGCTGACCGCCGGCGCGTGGGGCCTGTATTGCTGGTGGCGCGGCCTGCCGGTCAGTTCCACCCATGCGCTGTTCTCCGGCTTGGTGGGCGCCAGCGGCGCCTCGGCTTTCATGGGCGACCTGTCGATGTCCGGGGCCTGGGGTCTGCTGCTCGGCTCGGTGCTGCTGCCCATGCTGATCACCCCGGTCATCGCCTACCTGTTGTCCTATGCGCTGGTGATTCCGGCGACCTGGCTGATGCGCCACAACTCCTCGCGTTCGGTCAACAACGGCTCGCGCGCAGGCCAGGCCATCACCGCCTGCGCCGTGGCTCTGGGACTGGGGCTGCAAGATGGCCAGCGCACCGGCGCGATGATCGCACTGGTGCTGATCACCGGTCATGCAATGGACCCGGGGCCCGTGACATGGGCTATCCAGCTGGCCGCGGCCTCGGCACTGGGGCTTGGCGTGCTCCTGGGCGGATGGCGCATCACCTATACGCTCGGCCGCCGGCTGGTGAACTTCGATCCGCTGCGCGGCATGATCGCCCAGGGCGTAGCCGCGGCAATGCTGTTCCTCGGCTCGCTCGTCTTGCACCTGCCGCTGTCCACCACGCAGGCGGTAACCAGCGGCATCGTCGGTGCCGGCAATAACCAGTCTTTCGAATCGGTGGTGTGGCGCAATGTCACCAAGGTGCTGCTGCACTGGGTGCTGACCCCGATTGCCTGCGTTGCCTGCGGCGCGATTCTCACCCTGGCGGTGCACCCGCTGCTGGGCAACGCCTAGTCTTCGCCCGGAATGAAGAGGTCTTCGATCTTGCAGCCGAAGACCGCCGAGAGCTTGAATGCCAGCGGCAGGGACGGGTCGTAGCGGCCTTTTTCAAGCGAGATGACGGTCTGCCGGGAGACGCCCAGCAGGTCGGCCAATGCTTGCTGGGAGAACCCGCGTTCCCTGCGGTATGCACTGAGATTGTTCTCCACTAGCTTTCTGCCCGCTTAATGATGAAATAGCGGATTCCGAAGTCAAGCAACGCCAGCAGCACGACACCAGCCAGAACGAGGCCAAGTGATGCTTGGATCTGAATGAACGAAAACACTGCACCACCGAGGCCGCAAACTAACAGCAAATCCTGGAACACTCCGATGGCAGCTCGGTCATACCACTGGCTCTCCACCGATATCTCGGGGTTCCTTGTGGCACCGCGCAGGGTGTCGCGATCCAGCAGCAACGCCCAGCAAGCTGTAGAAAGCACCGGCAGCAAGCCAGCGGCCATGAGCAACGCTGCCAAGACGAAATGCTCCGGGGCGTTCAGCCGGGCGAAGAGCACACCTGCACCGGCTGAAAGCACTGCCCCTGCGCTGAGGCTGACGGCAATCAGGGCGCCCGACCCGCCACCGAAGCGCGAACGGCCCCATTTGCTCTGGCCAACTGCTTTTGAATCCATCGTTGTCCCCTATCCCTATTGATGTAAACCACACTTTACTGACAAGCGTGCTTTACAGTCAAGGGTGCTTTACATGAATAGTTAAAGTGCAGCGGCGCACCGTAATCGGTGCGCCGCTGGCGGTGATCCCCTCCAGGATCCCCGGAAGACCCCCCTTCCGGTCCGTCTACCGCCGGCTCAAGGAGCGGCGGTATCCGAAATCTTTATCCGAAGCGTCCGGAGACGTAATCCTCGGTGGCCTTCTGCTCCGGGTTGGAGAAGATGGCTGCAGTGTCGTTGTACTCGATGAGCTTGCCCGGCTTGCCGGTGCCCGCAATGTTGAAGAACGCGGTCTTGTCGCTCACGCGTGCAGCCTGCTGCATATTGTGGGTCACGATCACTACGGTGTAGTCGTTCTTCAGCTCGTTGATCAGGTCCTCGATAGCCAGGGTGGAGATCGGGTCCAATGCCGAGCAAGGCTCATCCATCAGGATCACGTCCGGCTTGACCGCAATGGTGCGGGCGATGCACAGGCGCTGCTGCTGGCCGCCGGAGAGTCCCGAGCCCGGCTTGTCCAGGCGATCCTTGACTTCGTTCCACAAGTTGGCGCCGCGTAGCGACTTCTCGACCAGGGCATCGGCATCGGACTTGGAAATCCGCTGGCCGTTCAGCTTCACTCCGGCGAGCACGTTGTCCTTGATGGACATGGTCGGGAACGGATTCGGACGCTGGAAGACCATGCCGATCTGGCTGCGCACGGTGACCGGGTCGACGCCGGCGCCGTACAGGTCATCGCCGTCCAGCAGGACCTGGCCCTCGACGCGGCCGCCCGGGATGACCTCGTGCATGCGGTTCAGGGTGCGCAGGAAGGTGGACTTGCCGCAGCCCGAGGGGCCGATGAAAGCGGTGACGGACTTCGGCTCGATGTTGATCGAGACGCCTTCAACGGCGAGGAACTTGGAGTAGTAGACGTTCAGGTCGTTGACGTCAATGCGTTTTGCCATGATGTAATCCTTGAAAAGTTCGGGTTTGTCCGGACCGGAGCCTTAGCTCAACGGCCCTTCTTTGGGGCGAAGATCGAAGCGACCAGGCGGGCGATGAGGTTCAAAGCCATGACCATGAAGATCAGCAGCAGGGCAGCAGCCCAGGCGCGCTGCACCGACGGGTCGATGTTCGTCGGGCTGGTCGGAGTCAGGATCTGGTAGTAGATGAACGTCGGCAGCGTGGACATCCAGTTTGCGAAGACGTTCATGTTGATCTGGCTTGCGATGCCTGCGGTGACCAGGATTGGCGCGGTCTCGCCGATCACGCGGGCGATGGCCAGGGTGACGCCCGAGGCGATGCCGGAGATCGCGGTCGGGATGACGACCTTCAAGATGGTGCGCCAGCGGCGCACGCCCAGCGCGAAGGAAGCTTCACGCAGTTCGTTGGGAACGATCTTGAGCATTTCCTCGGTGGAGCGGACCACCGTTGGGATCATCAGCACGCTCAACGCGACCGCCGCGACGATGCCCATGCGGGCGTTCGGACCCAGGATCATGCCGAAGAAGGCCGCTGCGAACAGGCCGGCAACGATCGAAGGAATGCCGGTCATCACGTCGACGAAGAAGGTGATCGCCTTGGACAGCGCCTTGCCCTGCCCGTATTCCACCAGGTAGACAGCGGTCAGCATGCCCACTGGAACGGAGATCAAGGTGGCCCACAGGGTGATCAGCAAGGTGCCCATCACCGCGTGGTACGCGCCGCCGACTACCGGGGTGCCATTGGCGACGGATTCATTGTCCACCGCGCCGGTCACGCCGTTCATGGAGCTGAACAGGAAGTGGCTGTTCAGGCCCGGCATGCCCTTTTCCAGCACCGTATAGAGCACGGATACCAGCGGGATCACGGCGACGATGAACGCCGCGTAGATCAGGTAGGTCCACATCGCGTTCTTGCCGCGGCGCTTGCCTTCAGCTGCGGTGGTGATCACGGAGGCGGCCACCAGGAAGATGAGCGCCGAGTAGATGGCGAAGGAGGCAACGTTGAAGCCGGTCAGCGTGGACGCTGCCGCGCCGACAATGATGGCGCCTGCGGCGATCGCCCAGATGGCCCACTTCGGCAGCTTGCCCTTGGCCAAGGAGTTGCGCTTGCGCACCGGTGGAGTCGGGGCCCCGGGCCTGTTGCTCTGGTTAGTAGTCATGGTGCTCATCAGTTAGCTCCCGAGAATTCCTTGTGGCGGGCGATGATTCCACGAGCGATCATGTTCACGACCAGGGTGATCAGGAACAGGACCAGGCCGGCGGCGATCAGCTCTGCCAGGCGCAGGCCGAAGGCCTCAGGGAAGTTCAAGGCGATTTCCGCGGCGATAGTCTGGTTGCCGGTCTTGATCAGCGATGGGATCAGGTTGCCGGTGGAGAGCACCAGCGCAACGGCCATGGTCTCGCCCAAGGCGCGGCCCAGACCCAGCATGACGGCGGAAATGATGCCCGGACGGGCGAACGGGATCACCGCGGTGGTGATCATTTCCCAGCGGGTTGCGCCCAGTGCCAGCGCGGCTTCCTCGTGCAGCTTGGGAGTCTGCAAGAAGATCTCGCGGCTCAGCGAGGTGATGATCGGCAGCACCATCACGGCCAGCACGATGCCGGCGGTGAGCATGGTCTTGCCGGTCTGGCTGGCGGGGCCTTCGAAGATGGGGATGAAGCCCAGATTCTTGGCCAGCCATTCGTAGCCTGGAACCAGAGCCGGAGCGAGCACCATGTAGCCCCACGCGCCGTAGATCACCGAGGGGATCGCGGCGAGCAGATCGATCAGGTAGCCCAGCGGGCCTGCGACCTTGCGTGGAGCGAAGTGCGAGATGAACAGCGCCACGCCGATGCCGATCGGGGTGGCGATCAGCAGCGCGATAGCCGCTGCGATCACGGTGCCGATAACAATCGGCCAGATGTAAGCGAAGAATCCTGCGCCGCCGGAAATCTCCGCCGGATCGGCGAAGAACGTCGGCAGGGCTTGGATCAGCAAGAAGACCGCGACCGCGAAGAGCGTGATCAGGATCAGGACACCGGCGCCCAGGGCGGCACCGGAGAAGATCTTGTCACCAGCGCGGCCGGAAGTCGATGACTTGCTTGTCAAAGCATTGGTAGTCATGGCTAGAGCCTTTACGAAACGGGGGTGGTGCAGTTTTCACTGCGGGGGTGGAGGGGTACTGCTGGTGCGGGTGGGTGAGTTCGTCCACCCGCACCTGGTGCCGGTTGCCCGGCGGGGTACTACTCGGCGACGGTGATGCCGTCGATAGACTTCTTTGCCTTCTCGGCAATGGCTGCCGAGATCGGGGCGTTGCCTGCCGAAGCCTGCGCGGTCTTCTGTCCATCTTCGGAGATGACGTAGTTGCCGAAGGCCTTGACCAGATCGGCTGTCGCCTGGTCCTTGTAGCTGCTGCAGAAGATGTGGTACGAAACCAGGACGATTGGGTAGGTGCCCGCTTCGGTGGTGTCGCGCTCCAGGTCCAGAGCCAGGTCGTTCTCGGCTGCGCCTTCAACTGGGGTTGCGGTCTCCAGGGCCTTGGCAGCTGCTTCAGCAGAAATCTTGGTGTATTCCTCGCCGACCTTCACGTTCACGGTGGACAGGCCGCCCACTGCGGAGAAGTCGGCGTAGGTGATTGCGCCGTTGGTGGAGGTGGTGGTCGAAACCACGCCAGAGGTGCCCTTGGCATTCTCCGACTGGATGTCGCTTGGCCAGTCGCCGGAAACATCGTAGCTCCAAACGTCAGCCGCTGCGGCCTTCAGGTACTCGACGAAGTTCTCGGTGGTACCGGACTCATCATTGCGGTGCACCACGGTGATTGCGGTGTCCGGGAGTTCAACGCCTTCGTTCTGCTTGGCGATAGCCTCATCGTTCCACTTGGTGATTTGCTTCTTGAACACCTTGGCGATGGTGGCTGCGTCCATGTTGATCTCTTCAACGCCTTCGAGGTTGAAAGCGATCGCGATCGGCGAAACGTAGGCCGGGATGTTGAATGCGCCTTCTGGGCCGCAAACTTCCTTGGCCTTTTCGGCTTCGTCTTCCTTCAGGTATGCATCCGAGCCGGCGAACTGCGCGCCACCGGCCAGGAATGCTTCGCGGCCTGCGCCGGAGCCATCTGGCGAGTACTGCACGTTGGCTTCCGGGTTGGCGGTCTTGAAGCCGGTGGTCCATGCTTCCATGGCCGAGTTCTGGCTGGATGCGCCGATGCCGGTCAGGGTTCCGGTGACACCGGATGCTGCCGACGCCTCGGCACCTTCAGAACCTGCTGCGGCGGTTGGGTTATCCGAGCCGCAAGCGGTCAGCGCGAGCGCCGCTACGGAAAGAACAGCAGCTGCGCTGCCAAAGCGATTGAGCTTCACGAGATTTACTCCCCATGTTGGTAGATCGATGTAAAACCTTCAGCGGCTTCTTCCCGCTTCATCTACGACGTTAAAGATCGAAAGTAACCAGCTCCCCCGGCAAAGGTGAACATAAGGTTAACAACATACCCGAAGCCAAGTGATCCTGCTCACCAGCGCAATATCCCGGCAGCTTCTGCCACCTGCCGCCGAACACGTGGAAGACTGAAGCCATGGCAACTGGGCGGAAAGTGAAGCGCATGCCAGCGCATCTATTCGGATTCATAGCGCAGCGCAATCGCGCTGGGCTGATACGCTCGCGCAACTCCCTGCCTAGAATCCTGCGCATGACGCTTGGCGCAATCGGAGCCTTTTGGATCGCCGAAAGCATCTGGGGACATTCCCAGCCGATTTTCGCAGCCACCAGCGCACTGGTTTCCCTGGGCTTCGGCGCCTCCACCACCGTGCGCAAAACCGCCGAAGTCGCCCTGGGGTGCACCCTGGGGGTGGCGCTGGGCGATACCCTCATGCATTGGTTCGGGCAGGGGATCTGGCAGGCCGCACTGGTGATGTCGCTGAGTCTGGTCATTGCCCGCTATTTGGATTCCGGTGCCATCTTCTCCACCCAGCTGGGCATGCAATCGGCACTGGTAGTGCTGCTGCCCATCAGCGCGGATGGGCCATTTGCCCGTTCCATCGATGCCCTGACCGGGTCCCTGCTTGCCCTGCTGGTGATTATTTTCTGGCCTACCGACCCGCGGCGCAGCCCGGTGTCCGCGTTATCGGATCTGTTCAAGGAGCTCTCCGAAGCGCTTTTGGAATGCGCCTGGGCCATCCGCGACGATGACCGGCGCGCAGCCTTCCACGCACTGATCAAGGCTCGCGGAACCCAGAAGTACCTGGATATGCTGCCAGCCGCCTTCCGCGCTTCGAAGGAAATCGCAACGATTTCCCCCACCGGGCGTCGCCACCGCCATGAACTGAACCGGCTATCCAAGCGTTTCAACCACTACGACTGGGCCGCCCGCAACTCGCGGGTCTTCGCCCGGCGCCTTGCCTCCGTGCTCAGCAACAGCGCACTGACCCCGGAAGGCGCGCAAACCTTGGCTCCCCTGATGCGCGAGCTATCCGAGGCGGTCAACACCTTGGCGCACTCGGTGCGCGAAACCACGGTGGCTGGCCAACGCAAATACGAGAAGGCCGCCCAGCTGCAGCTCGAAGGCGTCGCCGCCCAGCTGGATCCGCGCGCCCTGGGAGTTGAGGGGCTCCAGGGCGAAGGCCTGGTCTTGCTGCTGCGCCCGATGGTGGTGGATCTGCTCGAAGCGGCAGGCCGCGAACACGAAGAAGCCATCGAAGTGCTGCCCAAGCTGTCCTGAACGAAAATGTCCGCATAGCTCGATAGCATTGAGCCATGGCCAAAACCTCCACTCGCAGCAAGTCTTCCGCATCGTTCAAATGCTCTGAATGCGGGTGGACCACGATTAAGTGGGTGGGCCGCTGCGGCGAATGCCAGGCCTGGGGCACTGTCGAAGAAGTGGGTGTCGTCTCCGCCCGTACCGTAGCCGCGGCCAAGGTGGCCCACCCAGCCAAGCCGATCGCGCAGATTGACGGCTCCGAAGCGGCCTTCCGCCCCAGTGGCGTCTCCGAACTTGACCGCGTGCTCGGTGGCGGCCTGGTTCCGGCAGCCGCGATCCTGCTGGCCGGCGAACCTGGCGTGGGCAAGTCCACGCTGCTCTTGGACGTTGCCGCGAAAGCCGCGCAAACCGGCTTGCGCGTGCTCTATCTAACCGGTGAAGAGTCCGCCGCGCAGGTAAAGTCCCGCGCCGAACGCATCAACGCCATCGCCGATACGCTGTTCCTGGCCGCCGAAACCGACCTGGCTCTGGCCTTGGGCCAGATCCAGGAGATCGATCCGCAGCTGCTGATCCTGGACTCGGTGCAGACCTTCTCCTCGGCAGAGGTGGACGGCGCTGCCGGCGGCGTTTCCCAGGTGCGCGAAGTCGCTGCCTCGATCATCAACGCGGCCAAGACCCGAGCCATGTCCACCATCATGGTCGGCCACGTGACCAAGGAAGGTTCGGTCGCCGGCCCACGGCTGCTCGAGCACCTGGTGGACGTGGTCTGCCAGTTCGATGGCGAGAAGCATTCGCGGTTGCGCATCCTGCGCGCGCTGAAGAACCGCTACGGAGCCACCGACGAGGTGGGCTGCTTCGATTTGAATGAAGACGGCATTGAATCGCTGACCGATCCTTCCAAGCTTTTCGTCACCCGAACCCGCACCCCGGTGCCGGGCACCTGCATCACCGTCACGATGGAGGGCCGCCGGCCGCTGGTTGCCGAGGTGCAGACCTTGCTCTCGCGCAGCAATGCCCCTGCTGCCCGCCGGGCCACCAGTGGCTTGGATGCCGCGCGGGCGCAAATGGTTGTGGCGGTGCTGCAGGCCCGCGCGCATATGGATCTGTCGTCCATGGACTCGTATATCGCCACCGTGGGTGGCGTGAAAATTGCCGAACCCGCCTCGGATCTGGCCTGCGCGCTGGCATTGGCTTCTTCGATGAATGAATTCCCGCTGCCGCAGGACTTCGTGGCCTTCGGCGAAGTCGGCTTGGCCGGCGAAGTTCGGCAAGTACCGGAAATCTCACGGCGCATCACCGAGGCGCAGCGTCTGGGCTTCTCTTTCGCGATGGCTCCGGCCACCCCGGAACCGTTGAAGAATATCCCCGAGGGCATCCGCGTATTCCAGGTGGAGAACATCGCGCAGGCGCTGGATATTGCGTTTAACCAGCGACAGAAGCCCGCAGGATAAACTTGATTGTTGCTGCCCGCCGAAAGGACGCAAGTTGAAAGCGCACCCAACCCCCGGATTCCTTGCCGTTCTGGCCCAGATTGCCCCGGGTACCGAGCTCGCCCAGGGTCTTGAACGGATCCAGCGCGGCCGTACTGGCGCTCTCATAGTGCTGGGCCATGACAGGCTCGTGGAGTCGATCAGCTCCGGCGGCTTCAGGATCAACACCGAATACACGCCTACACGCATCCGCGAACTGGCCAAGATGGACGGCGCGATCATTCTGGACGGCACAGGACGCCAGATCCAGCAGGCCGGCGTGCAGCTGATGCCGGATGCGCAGATTGAAACCCAGGAGTCCGGCACCCGCCACCGCACGGCAGAACGCGTAGCCGCGCAAACCGGGTTCCCGACGATTTCGGTTTCGCAGTCCATGCAGACCATCACCCTCTATGCCGACGGCGAGCGCCATGTGCTCGAGCCAGCCGAGCGCCTGCTGGCCCGCGGCAACCAGGCTATTGCTACCTTGGAACGGTACCGCCACCGCCTGGACCAGGTCACCAGCGCCCTGTCAGCTGCGGAAATTGAAGATGTCGCCACCGCGCGGGAAGTGCTCGCTGTCTTGCAGCGCACCGAGATGCTGCGCCGTACCAGCGAAGAAATCTCCCGCTACGTGCTGGAGCTGGGCATCGATGGGCGCCTGCTGGCGGCCCAGCATGCGGAATTGCTCTCCGGCATCCAGGCGGATAACCAGTTGCTCCTGCGGGACTATTCCGACGCTGAAGGCCAGGAGCTGGATATCGAGCGTGCCCTGGAGACGCTGCATGAAGTTTCCGATGCCCAGCTCATTGAGCTTGATGGCCTGACCAAGATCCTGTTCCCGCACTCCACCATTGGCCAAGACGACCAGCTGACCCCGAAGGGCTACCGCCTGCTTTCGCAGATCCGCACGGTGCCCAAGCTGGTCGGGGACCGCCTGGTGGCGTCCTTCGATAACTTGCAGCTGCTCATGGCAGCGTCCACCAGCCAGCTCATGGAAATCGAGGGCGTCGGCGAGCAGCGTGCACGCTCCATCCGGGAAGGGCTGGCCCGCATGGCCGAATCCTCGTTGCTGGATCGCTACATCTAGGCGTTTTCACTCCAAGGTGAAGGTGACCGGCTCCGAAACGAAGTCGCCGATAGCGGCGGTGAACTTGTAGGTTCCCGGACGCGGCTGCACGCTGACCGACTTGCACCCGGGAGCCGAACGCTCGCGGTTCCAGGTGAAGCGCGCGTTCTCCTTCTGCCCCGGCTTGAAGGCCAGATTCACATCTTCTGCGCCATCCAGGCAATCGATGGTGGAGAAGATGCGGTCCGCGCCGCTGGAAACCAGGAACTCCTGCTGCGTGGTTCCGACGTTCAATTCGCATTCGCGCTTGGAAACATTTTCGATGCCCAGCAGCAAGGTCGGCTTCTTGTCCGAGGCGTAGCTTTTCGCATCGGTAGTCGCAGTAATCTCGACCTCGTCGCTCTTGCACTTCTTGGCCGCAGCTTCGTCGTCTTCCGGCTCTGGCGATGGCGAAGGAACCGACTGGGTTTGCTGGGCGCTTGGCTCATTGCCTGCAGTTTTCTTCTCATCAGGGGAGAACAATCCGGCCAGCGCAACGACGCCCCAGACAAGCAGGCCGACGAGCACCAGGGCAAGTACTGCCACGGTGATCCGCCTGCGCCGGTAGACGCTGGCCGATGGTTTCCCCCCTGATGCGTTGCTCATGGCTTAAGGCTAATTCATTTGCCTGCCCGAAGCCGGTAATGGCGTAGGATCCAGGGCAAATCACGTTCTGCAATCCATTCCCGCTGATTCCGGGCGGGCGGTGCGCTGGCTTAGAGTGGTGGGGTGCAGCAAATCCACAACACCATCAACACCTGGTACCTAGAGAACGCCCGCGACCTGCCTTGGCGACGCCCCGGAGTGAGCGGCTGGGAAGTCATGGTCAGCGAGTTCATGCTCCAGCAGACTCCGGTAGTTCGTGTCTTGCCGGTTTGGGAAGAATGGATGCGCCGCTGGCCACGGCCGCAGGATCTGGCTGCGGAACCGCTGTCCGAAGCACTGAAAGCGTGGGGACGGCTGGGCTATCCGCGGCGCGCGCAGCGCTTGCATGCCGCCGCCGTGGAGATCACCACCGAGTACAACGGCGAAGTCCCGCGCACCGAAGCCGAGCTCCTGGCCTTGCCGGGCATCGGCTCCTACACCGCGGCCGCCATTGCCTGCTTTGCCTTCGGCGAGCGCACCGTTGTCGTGGACACGAACATTCGCCGCGTGCATGCACGGCTCTTTGGCGGCATGGCATTACCCGAGCCAAGCCCGCGTGCCAGTGAATTCGCCCGGGCTGCAGAAGTCCAGCCCGAGGATCATCAGGCAGCGAATCTGTGGAATATTTCGGTAATGGAACTCGGTGCCCTGGTGTGCACCGCTCGCAGCCCGAAGTGCGAGCAATGCCCGGTCTTCCAGCAGTGCGCATGGATTGCCCAGGGGCAGCCGGCCCCGCACTACATCCCGAAGGGACAAGCTTGGAAGGGTACGGACCGGCAGGTCCGCGGCGCCATCATGGCGATCCTGCGCGAGCATGAGCAGGCGGTGCCAGAGCAGTCCTTCCTGGCCGAGCTGTCCCATGAATCGCATGCAAGGTATGTGGCGCTTGACCAATTGCAATCACCATTGGAGCAGCGTGAACGGGCACTGGCCGGGCTGCTCAAAGATGGCCTGGCGATCGCCGAAGAAGATGGAATCCGCCTGCCTTCGTAGCATCGGCCCGGAACGAGCCAGAAGCGGCTAGCTTTATGCCCTGATGCCTACCTATGCTTAGCCCATGAACGCTTCAGTTGATCCGGCCGCTGCTGTTCGCCACGTAGCCAAGCACCCATGGTTCGAACGCGCCGCACGCCTGGGATACGTCGCCAACGGCGTACTTCACGCAACCGTGGGAATCCTCGCAGCTTTCGTCGCTGCCGGCGGCAAGGCGGAAGCCGATCAGGGCGGAGCCATGGGCGCCTTGGCAGAGCAGCCTTTCGGCATGGTCTTGCTGTGGATCTGCGCAATCGGCGCACTATTGCTGGGCCTATGGTCCTTGGCGCAGGCCTTCTTGCCCGAAAACGAGCTGAAGGGCAGGCTCAAGTCCGCGGCCATCTCGGTGTCCTTCTTGGCTGTCGGCTTCACCTTTGGGCGGTTTGCGGTGGGAATTCCCAGTGATTCGGGAAAGACTGCCACCAGCTTCAGCGGAGAAATGATGAAGACCGGACTTGGCCGGGGGTTGCTGATCGCCTTGGGCCTGGGGCTGCTGGCCATGGCCGGCTACTACATCTACAAGGGTGCCACCCGGAAGTTCTTGAAGGATCTCTCCGGTTCCGGAAATACCGAGGTATCGCGCGCGATCAAGTACTCGGGCATGCTGGGCTATCCTGCCAAAGGCGTAGTCCTCGGTGCCGTGGGCCTGCTCTTCATCGTGGCCACGGTACAGCGCGACCCGGAAGAGGCCAGCGGCATCGATGGCGCGCTGAAGGCCATCCAGGATCAGCCGTTTGGGCCGGTTGCCCTGGTTGCTATCGGTGCGGGCCTGGTTTGCTACGCGCTGTACCTGGTATTCCGTGCGCGCTACGACCGGATGGACTAGAAGTATCAGTCCAGCGTAATGATCATCCGGGTGTTGCCCAAGGTATTCGGCTTCACGCGGGCGAGGTCCAGGAATTCAGCAACGCCTTCATCCCGGGAGAGCAGGATCTCCTGGTATACCGCTGGATCCACGGCGCTCTGGTCAGCCATCACCTTGAAGCCTTGGCGTATGAAGAAATCCACTTCGAAGGTCAGGCAGAAGACGCGGCCAACCCCGACTTCCCGGGCACGTTCCAAGAGTTCGGAGAGCAGGACATGGCCTACGCCCTTGCCACGCAGCTCGCCCGAGGTCGCCAAGGTACGGATTTCGGCGATGTCTTCCCAGATGACGTGCAAACCGCCGCAGCCGACAACATTGCCGTCCGCGTCCTCGGCGACCAGGAATTCCTGGATGGACTCGTAGTAGGTGACCGCTTCCTTATCCAGCAGGATCCGTTCCTCGGCCAACGGGCGCACAAGATTGCGGATAGCGTTGACATCACTGGTTCTGGCTGAGCGGACGGTAAAAGAGTTCACGTTCTAAATCCTATGCCCCACCGTTTGCAGAATCGAAGCAGATGCCGGATATGTCATTGAAGGAACATCCCGCAACACGGTGTGCCAAGATAAACTTGAACATTGAAGTCGCACTGGAGCAAGGATGAGGATGCCAGCTAGAACAGCACGCCCCGGATTCGGGTTGCTTGCCATCCTCCTATCCGCCGTCGGCATCGCTCCCCTGCTTAATTACGGGTTGAACGCCACCAGCGACCTGGTCATCAGGGATTTGGGAATCACCGAATCCCAGTTCGGCCTGTTGGCGACAGTGTGCTTCGGCTGCGCCGCACTGGGTAACGCCGTCTTCGGGAAGTTCTCCGACAGGCAACCGGATACCAGGCTGGTCCTGCTGATCTTCGGCACGACGGCGGTCGCGCTGGGCTTGGCAGCCATTCCCGCAGGCTACGTCTTGCTCCTGGCGGCTTCCGGCCTGGCCGGCTTCGCCCAGTCATTCCCCAACGGGGTCACCAACCGCATTCTGGCCCAGCGCGTCCCTAGTGCCCAGCGCATCACGTGGACTGGCATCAAGCAGTCTGGCGTGCAGGTTTCGCAGCTCGTAGGCAGCGTGGGGTTCCCGCTGCTGGCTGCATTCATTGGCTGGAACGGAGCATCGCTGGCCGGCGCCGTGCTCGCCGCGGTCCTCGCGGTGATCGCTGTACGGGTTATCCGCGCAACCCCCGTGCTCGCCGCGCCTGCCCCGCAGAAGGCGGCAGCGGGCGCGAGCCAGCCGGTGGCTGCGGCCGCCCCCTCCACGAAGTTCGTCATTTTTGCGCTGGCCCTATTCGGTTTCATCAACGGTGTCGGCGTACAGGCAACCAACGTCTACCTGGCGCTCTTTGCGGTCCGCGAGCTGGACTTCTCCTTGGTCGCTGGCGGCCTGACCGCCGCGGTCGCTGGCGTCATTGGCGTTTCCGCCCGCGTCGGATGGGGGCAGATGATGTCACGCGGCGTATCAGCGCCTAAGCTCTTGCTGCTGCTGGCGTCGCTGGCCACTGCGGGCGGTGCCAGCTTCCTGATGGCCCAGCAGCTGCACTCGGTGGCCTTGCTCTGGCTAGCGGTCTGCCTGCACGGGGCCTCGGCCCTGGGAGTTTCGGTAGTGCTGATGGCGGGCTTGCTGCGGGTGATCCCCGCAAGCCGCCTGGGAAGTGCCAGCGGAATCGTCTCGGCGGGCCAGTTTGGCGGTTTCACCGTGGGGCCCTTGGCCATGGGCCTGCTGGTCGGCTCGGCCGGTGGCTTCACCGCGGGCTGGATCACCGTCACCGGGATCTACCTGTGCTCAACGGTGCTGGGTGCATTCCTTGTCCTGCGAGCCAGGAACCGGGGCTAGCCGGTGGATGCCGAAGCGCTGAAAACCCTGGCGCACTTGCGCCGGGCCAGGGACCTGATGGACCGGCACTATGCGGAACCATTGGATGTGCCTGCGTTGGCCCAGCGTGCTTCCATGTCTCCTGCTCATTTTTCCAGGGAGTTCAAGCGGGCCTATGGCGAGACCCCGCATGCCTATTTGCTCACCCGCCGTATCGAGCGCGCCATGCATCTGCTGCGCGCATCGGTCTCGGTAACAGATGCTTGCATGCAAGTGGGATGGACCTCTCTGGGTTCCTTCAGCACGCGCTTCACCGAAGTGGTCGGCGAAACTCCCTCGTCATACCGGGAACGGGACCATTCAGCCACCGAGCAGATCCCTGCCTGCATCGCCAAGATCCTTTTGCGTCCCGAGAGATTCTGAGCAGTTTTGAAGAAGCGCTATCTGGTCGGCGCTCCCTAGGCTGGAGTCATGGCAAGCATTTCAATCAATCATGTCCCTTTGACCGTGCTCGATGTCGATGAGGCGCTCGCGTTCTACCGCGATGCGCTGGGCTTCACGGTCGTCTCCGATGTCGCCAACGGCGGCTTCCGCTGGGTGTCCCTTGGCGGCTCCGACGGCACCGGCACCAACCTGGTGCTTTCGGCTCCGGGCGCTGGCCGGTCAGCTGCCGATGCGCAGGCCCTGGCCGAGCTGGTAGCCAAGGGAGCGATCGGCCCGCTGGTGCTGTCCACCAATGATCTGGACAAGGTCTTTGAAACTTTGAGCGCGTCGGGCGCTGAAGTCCTGCAGGAGCCAATGGAGCAACCGTGGGGTCCGCGCGATTGCGCCTTCCGCGATCCTTCGGGAAATATGGTCCGTATCAACCAAGCAGTTCAGGGAGAAGAAGCATGAGCAGTTCAGAACAAGAAGGCTTTTCAGCCGCTGAGAAGGCCGCGATGAAAGAGCGGGCCGCTGAGGTGCGCACTTCGAAGAAGCGCATGACCAAAGCCGAGAAGGCGGAACAGGCCCGCAAGGAAGTGGAAGAGAAGATTGCTTCCTTCGAGGGCAACGACAAGGTGCTTGCGCAGAAGCTGCACCGGATCATCACCGAGACGGCTCCGGAATTGGAGCCGAAAACCTGGTATGGCATGCCCGCTTACGCCTTGGACGGCAAGATCTTGTGCTTCATGCAGGATGCCAAGAAGTTCGGTACCCGCTACCTGACTTTCGGCTTCAACGATGTTGCGCAGCTGGATGAGGGCACCCTATGGCCCACCTCGTTCGCCATTACCGCGCTTGATGGGCAGCTCGAAGAAATGCTTGCCGAGTTGGTAGCCAAGGCGGTGGCCGGCTAAGCCCAGCACGCCCGGAGGGATTCGATTGCCCTTCAGGCGTCGAGGCTTTCTTGTTCCGCCTGGGGCAATGCCTCTGCCAGCAGCGAGGCGGACAGCGCGAAGACCCCGATCAGCCCAAGCAGTCCCATGCCAATAGGCAGGGTGCCTTGCTGCGCGGCGTCTTCTCCCATGGCAGCGAGAAGCATGGCAGCGCCCAGTCCGAGGATTCCGAAGCCAGCGGCCAGGAAGCAGACCACAATCGATTTCGGTCCCGGGTTCCAGTGCCCCAATGAGGTGAAGTCGCGGTAGGCAATGATGCCGATGGCAATACGGAGCGTGCCCGCGGCACCAATCACCAGCACCACCAGCCACGTTGGGCCGTACCCGGCTCCGTCGGTGCCGGCATGGCGCACCAATTGTCCAGGAAGCTGGAGACGGAGGAGAAGGTACAGGGCTGAATAGGCCATGACTGCGAGGCAGGAAGCGGCAATCAGCTGTTGCCCTTTGCTTCGCTTCTTCATGTGTTGAGCCTACGACATGGCCGGATTAAAGCCCATAGCCGTGGAACTGAACGTTGCCAGTTCCACGGCTATGGGTTATGCCTCTGCGGCCTAGCTTTCCAGTGCTGCCGGTGCCGGCTCGCCTTCCAGCTGGCCGGTGCCGCCTTCAGCGTGGAAGACGAACTTGCGGCTCTCGCCTTCGCCCTCGACGTCGACGGTGACCTTCTGGCCCGCAACGATCTGGCTGAAGAGGATGCGCTCGGAGAGCTGGTCCTCGATATCGCGCTGGATGGTGCGGCGCAGCGGGCGGGCACCCATTGCTGGATCGTAACCGCGCTGAGCCAGCAGGCTGCGGGCAGCCTGGGTCAGCTCGATGGTAATCTCGCGTTCTTCCAGGCGCTTGGCCAGGCGTGCGATGAACAGGTCGACGATCTCTTCGATCTCGTCCTGGTTCAGCTGCGGGAAGACCACGGTGTCATCAACACGGTTCAGGAATTCAGGGCGGAAATGCTGACGCAGT
This sequence comes from Glutamicibacter sp. NPDC087583, assembly GCF_044743685.1. Classification (NCBI taxonomy): domain Bacteria; kingdom Bacillati; phylum Actinomycetota; class Actinomycetes; order Micrococcales; family Micrococcaceae; genus Glutamicibacter; species Glutamicibacter sp. NPDC087583. Next base: position 54,803 of record NZ_JBIUWY010000011.1, read on the forward strand.
TCCTCCTGGACCTTGGCCTGCATGCGCTCGTAACCGGTCTTGGTATCCGCGGCCGACTGGAAGCCGGTCATCACACCCTTGGAGATGTCGCGGGTACCGAGGTTGGTGGTCATGATGATGATGGTGTTCTTGAAGTCCACCACACGGCCCTGGGAGTCGGTCAAGCGGCCGTCTTCCAGGATCTGCAGCAACGAGTTGAACAAGTCGGCGTGCGCCTTCTCGACCTCGTCGAAGAGCACTACGGAGAACGGACGGCGGCGGACCTTCTCGGTCAGCTGCCCGCCCTCTTCGTAGCCGACGTAGCCCGGAGGAGCACCGAAGAGCCGGGAAACGGTGTGCTTCTCCGAGTATTCGGACATGTCCAGGGTGATCAGCGCGTCTTCTTCACCGAAGAGGAACTCTGCCAGCGCCTTGGCCAGCTCGGTCTTGCCTACACCGGTTGGGCCGGCGAAGATGAACGAACCACCTGGGCGGTTCGGATCCTTCAGGCCTGCACGGGTACGGCGGATCGCCTGGGAGATGGCCTTGATCGCCGAGTCCTGGCCGATGACGCGCTTGTGCAGCTCGTCTTCCATGTTCAGCAGGCGCGTGGACTCTTCCTCGGTCAGCTTCACAACCGGGATGCCGGTGGAGTTGGCAAGTACCTCGGCAATAAGGTCCTCAGTCACCTCGGAGACTTCGTCCATGTCGCCATTGCGCCAGGACTTCTCCTTCTCGTTGCGGGCCTCAATCAGCTTGGATTCCTTATCGCGCAGCGAGGCAGCCCCTTCGAAGTCCTGCGCGTCAATCGCAGCTTCCTTCTCCAGGCGCACGGTGGCGATTTCCTCGTCCATTTCCTTCAAGGCCGGAGGAGCGGTCATGCGCTGGATGCGCAGGCGTGCGCCCGCCTCGTCGATCAGGTCCACGGCCTTGTCCGGCAGGAAGCGATCGGAGATGTAGCGGTGCGCCAGCGTGGCAGCGGCCTGCAGTGCACCATCGGTGATGGTCACGCGGTGGTGCGCCTCGTAGCGGTCGCGCAGGCCACGCAGGATCTGCGTGGTCAGCTCTACCGAAGGCTCCTTGACCTGGATCGGCTGGAAGCGGCGCTCAAGCGCTGCATCCTTCTCGATATTCTTGCGGTACTCATCCAAGGTGGTGGCACCGATGGTCTGCAGTTCGCCACGAGCCAGCATCGGCTTGAGGATCGACGCGGCATCGATGGCGCCCTCGGCGGCACCAGCACCAACGAGGGTGTGGATCTCGTCGATGAACAGGATGATATCGCCACGGGTGCGGATTTCCTTGAGGACCTTCTTCAGGCGTTCCTCGAAGTCGCCGCGGTAGCGGGAGCCGGCCACCAGGGAACCGAGGTCCAGGGTGTACAGCTGCTTGTCCTTGATGGTCTCGGGCACATCGCCGCGCACGATCGACTGGGCCAGGCCCTCGACGACTGCGGTCTTGCCGACACCAGGCTCGCCGATCAGCACCGGGTTGTTCTTGGTACGGCGCGAGAGGACCTGCATGACGCGTTCCATCTCGTGCTCGCGGCCAATCACTGGATCGAGCTTGCCCTCGCGGGCAGCTGCGGTGAGGTTGCGGCCGAACTGGTCGAGCACCGCCGAGCCTGCCGGGGTGCCTTCCTGCTGTCCGCCCGAGCTGACGCCAGCGGAGGCAGTTTCCTTGCCGCCCTGGTAGCCCGAGAGCAGCTGGATGACCTGCTGGCGCACGCGACCGAGGTCAGCACCCAATTTCACCAGGACCTGGGCTGCGACGCCCTCGCCCTCGCGGATCAGGCCGAGCAGGATGTGCTCGGTACCAATGTAGTTATGCCCCAGCTGCAGCGCTTCGCGCAGCGAGAGCTCCAAAACCTTCTTGGCGCGAGGAGTGAACGGGATATGACCGGAAGGCGCCTGCTGGCCCTTGCCGATAATCTCCTGAACCTGCTCACGAACGGCACCCAGCGAAATATTCAGCGACTCAAGCGCCTTTGCGGCGACACCGTCGCCTTCGTGGATTAGACCGAGCAACAGGTGCTCGGTGCCGATGTAGTTGTGGTTGAGCATGCGCGCCTCTTCTTGGGCGAGCACGACAACTCGACGGGCACGGTCGGTAAATCTCTCAAACATCTTCGGCACACTCCTTGCTTACCAATAATTCGATGCTACGCACCAAGCGCCGGCAATGCGCCCTTGTTCGCCACAGGGATAACCGAAGCGGTCCCCTGGTACCGGAAATCCGTAATTGAGGTGCAATTAATTTCCGGATTTACTTGGCTCACCAATATTGCGATGTTCAATGAAAGTATTGGATGAATTACGAACGTCGTTATAAGAATAAGAGCCGGCACGCATTGCGTGCCGGCTCTTATATTGAGACTTGTTGAAAACCCCGCAAATTACTTCGCGCGGTTTCGCCCGCCCTTGCGCATTGCAGCATTGTAGGCATCTACAACTTCTGCATTAAGGCGTCCGCGTGCGTTGACCTTGATGTTGTTTTCCTTCGCCCATGCGCGGATTGCTGGAGCTTCGCTCGCTGCAGTCTGCTTCGACGAGCGCGCCGCATCGATGTACGGCTCGATGGCTGCATGGAACTGAGCAGCATGCTCGTCGTTCAGGTCGATTTCAAAATGCTGACCAGCGACGCTGAATGCAATAGATTCAGTCGCCTCGCTACCATCAATATCGTCGATCAGGGCAATTTGAACCTGACGTGCCATTTAGGAATTCCTCCGAGCTTGAATGTACTGGACCAACTGACATTCGATCATCAGCCCATTTCAAACAACAAGCATATACAAATAGCCGCACTAAACTCTAATTATCATCAGAATTCACAAGGTTCTTTCAGGAAAGACTAATTCTCGTTTACTGGATTATTAGAATCCGAGCGATTTTGAATTAGCGCATCAGCTTCAGCTTCAGCTTGGCGTTCTTTTCGATCCGCGTTTGTAATTGCTTTCATCACGTACCAGAAAAGCAGCGCCAGGCCGATTGTCGGGACGATCGCCTCAATATATGGCATTCCTATGCCTCCGGCTTTAGGAGTGGGAACAGAATAGTTTCACGAATACCGACGTTGGTGAAAAGCATAACCAGACGATCGATACCTAAACCGATACCGCCCATCGGCGGTGCACCGTATTCCAATGCACGAAGGAAGTCTTCGTCAAGCTGCATTGCTTCCGGATCGCCGCCAGCAGCCATCAGGGACTGCTCGGTCAGGCGCTCGCGCTGGATCACCGGGTCAATCAGCTCGGAGAACGCGGTACCGCGCTCCATGCCGCCGATGATCAGGTCCCAGGCCTCGATGACTCCCGGCTTCGAGCGATGCGGGCGTGCCAGCGGCTGTGCCAGTGGCGGGTAGTCGCACACGAAGGTCGGATCGATCAAGGTCGGCTCGACGATTTCGCCGAACAGCTCGATGACCAGCTTCTGGGCGCCCCAGGCTGGATCGATCTTAACTTCGTGCTTCGCAGCGACTTCGCGCAGCACCGAAGCTTCGGTTTCCGGGGTGATCTCCACGCCGACAGCTTCGGAAAGGCCAGGGTAGACGCTGACCCAGCGCCATTCGCCGTCCAGGTTAGCGGTGCCCTTGGGGGTCTCGATGGTGCGGCCGGCACCAATGGCATCAGCGGCATTGAGAATGATTTCCTTGATGCGATCGGCCATGACGTACTGGTCGGCGTAGGCTTCGTAGGATTCCAAGGTGGTGAATTCCGGCGAGTGGGTCGAGTCGACACCCTCGTTGCGGAAGATGCGCCCCACTTCGAAGACGCGGTCAACACCGCCAACGACGCACCGCTTGAGGTACAGCTCGGTTGCGATGCGCAGGGTCATTTCCTGGTCAAAGGCGTTCAGGTGCGTCTTGAATGGACGGGCCGAAGCGCCACCGTGAACCAGCTGCAGCATCGGGGTCTCAACCTCGACGTAGCCACGGTTCTCCAGGGTGTTGCGTACGGCGCGGACGATCGCGGCGCGCTTGTAGACCATTTCGCGGGCCTCGTTGCGCACGATCAAATCGGCGTAGCGCTGGCGCACGCGGGTCTCTTCATTCAGATCGGCGTGCAGCACCGGCAATGGGCGCAGGGCCTTGGAAGCCATTTCCCAAGCGTCTGCCATGATGGACAGCTCGCCGCGGCGCGAGGAGATGACCTTGCCGGTCACGAACACATGGTCGCCCAGATCGACGAGCGACTTCCACTGGGCCAGGCGCTCTTCGCCAACGTTGGCAAGCGAGAGCATGACCTGCAGGCGAACCCCTTCGCCCTTCTGGCCGCCTTCCTGCAAGGTGGCGAAGCACAGCTTGCCGGTGTTGCGCATGAAAACGATGCGGCCGACAATGCCGACGACGTCTTCGGTCTCTTCACCAGCTTCGAGGTGCTCGTACTTGTCGCGGATTTCCTGCAACGAGTGGGTGCGAGCTATGCCTACCGGGTAGGCTTCCTCGCCCTTGGCCAGCAGCTGGTTGCGCTTATCGGTGCGCACCTGTCGCTGATCGTTTGGATCTGGGGCCTGTGCGGAATTATTTTCGGAAGTCACAATAGACCATTCTACGTGTCATCGCGTGCAGTTGAAGCCCTTCATGATCAGCCTTACACAGTGATCTTGGCCCGCAACGCAGGATAGGGCAGGGGCAAAGCTGGCTTTGCCCTGCCCTATCCATTCAGTTATGCGGTTTACCAGATTTCTACGCGGTCAGCTGGATCCAGCCACATGCCATCGCCGGGCTTGGTGCCGAAGGCCTCGTGGAAGGATGCCAGGTTCTTCGGCACCTGGTTGCAGCGGAACTCCCCGGGTGCATGCGGGTCGGTGGTCACGCGTACCACCGCGGTCTCCGGTCGAATCAGCGTGCGCCAGCATTCGGCCCAGGAGTAGAAGAAGCGCTGGTCTCCGGTGATGCCGTCGATCACTTCATCTTCCTGTATGCCAAGGGCGGCCAACTCGAGCTTGTAGGCCTTGTAGGCAATGCCCAATCCACCGAGGTCGCCGATGTTCTCGCCCAAGGTCAGTGCACCGTTGACGTTGTGTTCCGGGGCTTCTGAAGGGGACAGCGCGTTGTACTGGTCCACCAGCTTGGCGGTCAGCTTCTCGAAGGAAGCCCGGTCCTCATCGGTCCACCAATTGGTCAACTGGCCAGTGCCATCGAACTGCGAGCCCTGGTCATCGAAGCCGTGGCCGATTTCGTGGCCGATGACCGCGCCGATGCCGCCGAAATTCGAGGCGATGTCGCGGTTCACGTCGAAGAATGGCGGGCGCAGGATTGCCGCTGGGAACGCGATTTCGTTCAGCAGCGGGTGGTAGTAGGCGTTCACCGTCTGGGGGAACATGAACCACAGTTCGCGATCCACCCCGTCATCGATCTTCTTCAGTTCACGAGCGAACTCGAATTCGTTCGCCGAGGCAATATTCGCGATGACGTCCAGTTCATCAGTCTGGATGGCAGAGTAGTCGATCCATTGGTTCGGGTAGCCGATCTTCGGACGGAACTTGGAAAGCTTATCCAGTGCCTTTTCGATGGTCTCCGGTCCCATCCAGGACAGTTCGCTGATCGAGATGCGGTAAGCCTCGATGAGTCGCTGGACCAGCGCGTCCATGGCGTCCTTGGCCTCTGCAGGGAAGTGCTCAGCCACGTACAGCTGGCCGATGTCTTCGCCAACAGCACCTTCGGTGAATGCGACACCTCGCTTCCAGCGTTCCTTGAGCTGTTCCACGCCACCGAGCTTGGCCGAGTAGAAGGAGAAATTCTCATTGACGAATGCGCTGGACAAGTAGGGAGCGAACGAGCGCAGCACCTGGACCCGCAACCAGTTCTTCCAGGCATCCAGCGGCTGGGAGCCGAATAGCTCAGACAATCCCTGAAGGTAGCTTGGCTGCCAGACGACAACTTCGCTGTAGTACTTCGTCTCAATGCCGGCGCCTGCCAGCCAGGTCCTCACGCCCGGGAAAAGCGCGGAAAGCTCCTCATCGGACATCAGGTTGTAGCGTGCCTGAGCATCGCGGACCTTGACCCGGTCCCAGTGATGCGAGGCCATGGCCTTCTCGAGCGCTACGACATCTGCGGCCGCGGCTTCGGCATCAGCAATACCGCCAAGGGCCAGCAGGCGGCCAAGGTGATCCTGGTAGTCGGATACGGTTTCAGCGAACTGCTCTTCGCGATAGTAGGACTCATCGGGCAGGCCCAGGCCGCCTTGCAGGAAGGTCAGCAGGTTCCGGTCCGGATTGCCGGCGTCGTTCATCGCGCCGATATCCATGAAGCCGCTGATGCCTTTGCGCTGGAAGAAACCGCATACTTCGAGCAGCTGTTCGGTGTTCTGGATATCCGAAATAGTATTCAGGAAGACAGCAACCGGATCTGCACCGCGTTCTTCGATAACGGCTTCATTCATGAATGAGCTGTAGAGGCGGGCAATGCGCTGGGTGGCGGCGTCAGTTTCTGCACCGGAATCGACCTTCTGCACTGCATCATTAATGATTCCGTGGACCGCAGCCTCAGCCTGGTCGCGGAGTTCCATGAAGGACCCGTATATTCCTTGATCTCCTGGAATCGTTGCTGTCTCGAACCACTTGCCATTGCTATGGCGGTAGAGATCGTCCTGGGGACGAATTGAATCGTCGCGGTATGTCAGTGGACTCGTAGTCTCGGTGGTCAAGGAAAGCCCCTCGTGTAGAAGATCTTGTTATTTCTACTACACACCTTATCTACTTCCATGAAGATAGGAAGGGTGAGGACCGCCGATGCGCGTACGGCTTAAATAGTCTAGTTAAACAGGTGAGGCCCCGGCACCAAACGGTACCAGGGCCTCAAACCATCTACTCAAGTTAAGTCCGGCGGTGACCTACTCTCCCACACCCTCA
>NZ_JBIUWY010000012.1:0-53955 GCF_044743685.1 Glutamicibacter sp. NPDC087583
TTCGGGTCAGGCTTTTAATGAGTCACATCCAAGGGTGGGACGGCTGGTTCTTATCCTGCCAGCTAGTCCCAGACCAACCACCTCGATACTCACAGTGCTTTTAAAGAATGCGCCCTGAGATACACAGAGCCAAGAAAAGTCATTACCCATCGCAATTTCTACGGGGAATCGTCGAGTCGCGGAGGATCAGAACAAGCAAAATGGTGGGTTTGCTAGTCCAGCCTATACAATCTTTCATTCATGAAAGAAATATTTATTTCTTTCTTTCAAACTCTGCCCACTTTTCTGCAACTGCTAGTTCAATTGCTTCATAAATGGGGATCTTGGCCTCAGCTTTAACTCTTGCCAGGGTATCCATCGTCTTTTCGGACAATCTGTTACTGAAAGGCACCCGCACGACTTTTCGCTCAGGTGATACCGCAACTGGTTTCGCTATCTGCTTCTCCGGTGTCGGCGCAGGTTCGACGGGATCTACGTTTACATCAGGGGCAGGGCGTGGCACGCGGCGCCTTCCCGAAGCTGGGCGTTCCGGTAGTTCTTGGTTCATTTGATAATTGTCCTTGCTAGTTCCTTGTAAGCTGCTAAGACCGGAGCGCCTTTGCGGTAGTTCCCATACCATTCCCCCGCCAAGCGAACATCTTGAACGATGGTCCGTTCTGGAACAAGCGGAATCAAGAGCAGTCCCGTTTCGCGAAGCTCATCTACAGAGCTGATTGCTGCCCGCGGTGTGATCGTGTCTTTATATCCCCCGATAACAATCCCAGCTTCCCTCAATCCTGCGGTTAAACCGAGGCGTTTCCGACTGGCCAAGAACTTATCGACTGTGATTTTGGCGCCCTCAAAGCCGTCTATTCCGTCAACGGTCGGCTTAGCAGCGTATACGACGGTGTCAGAAGCGTTCAAAGCACTTTGAGTAAGGGGGCCACCTTGACGGTTAGGGCAATCAATTACTACTAGATCCGCTGAGGAGCCGAGCAGTGAAGTTTTCAATCGTATCTCCAGGTGGTCGGAGGTGTCCTTCTCGCGGTTGGATACCGATCTCGATGAAGGCAGCACACGCAAATTTGGGCTCCAGTGAGAAGATACGGCCAACTCATCGGCCCAGCCCTCGGGGTCTTCATCCGCAAGTATTGCACCTACATCAAGTCCTGACTCGCGTGGTTGAACCGCCGTCCATTTCGTGGTGGCTGCTCTAGGATCCAGATCAATCAGCAACACATTCTTACCAGCTTCGGCAGCCACCATCGCGAGTGAAACAGCAGTGGTTGTTTTGGATACGCCACCAGACTCGCTATAAACCATGATCGTTTGCATGATTTGATCGTACATGAAATCAATCTTTCATGCAATAAATAAATATTTATTGCATGAAAGATTCACCGTTTTTGGGGATAGCGGGGAATCAAGCATTTTCCAGCGCGAATGGAAGCATCGGTATGTAGTTCTTAATGAATTGCATAGAGCTCCTGCTAGATATTGGAAGGCACCTTGGCTCAAGGTGATCAACGGACAGGTGGGCTGTTCCCGCCTGCACGCCTTCGTATGCTGTTCAAGTAGATCCGTACATACAATAATGCTTTCATGAAATAAATAAAGATTTCATGAAATCTCTATTGTTTCTCGCGGAAGACTAGTCCTATGGCTTCTACTTTCCCGAACGAGATTTTGCTAGGACGGCTCTGACTTTTGCTGCGCCGTGTGTTGCTGCGGTTTGGTGTTTTGTTTGGTTGGCGGCGTGTTTGGCTCGGCGTTCTTCTGCGGCCCGCGCAGCCGCGCGGGCTTGGTTGCTGGCTGCGGCGGCTCGCTGGGATCGGCTGAGCATGATTTCTCCGGTGGCGGTGCGCCATTGGTTCATGCGGTGCAGGATCGCTGCGCGCAAGATCCGGCAGTAGTCGATGTAGGACTGGGTTTCACGGTTGTGCTGGGGTAGTGCTCCCCAGGCTTCCTTGCCGTGCAGGCCTGGTGTGGTGCGCCATTCGAGGGCGTGCTGGATGTCTGAGATTGTCCATCCGGTGGAGAAGAAGGGTTTGAACATGTTGAGCGCGTTTTTCTTGGAAAAACGGGCGAAATCTGGCATCCGACGCAAGATTTCAGCGGCAGCCGATAGCCCCTGTCCTCTAGAGCTGATCGTTCGGTGAGCTGGCCACAGTTCAACTGGTCGATCTTCGCTGTGGTGAGTTCGCACGGCGGAGCCGTGCCCAAAAAGGTTTTCAGTGCCGCGTAGCGGCTCATTGTGAGTGTTTTTCTCGCGCGTGCGCGTGTAGGAACTTACTTCGTAAGTGGTTAACCCCCCTACGGGGAGGGGTTCTAAGTTATTTCCACAGGCTGTGTTGTTGGGGGTTTGGTGGGTTGGGCGGGTTGTGGTGGTGTCTGGTGTGTCTTGGGGGCGTAGTCCGAGGCCGATGGGGCGGGTGATGACGTAGACGGGGGCTTCGTTGGTGGCTGGTTGTCCTGCTTTGGCGGCGTATTGTGCGCTGCGGCCTGAGGCGACGATGCCGAGGATGCCGTGGGTGCGCAGGAAGCGTAGGGCGTTGCCTACGGTGGCGCGGGATACGCGTGCTTTAGAAGCGATGGTGTTCCAGGTGATGCGCACGGTCATGCTGTCGTGGTCGGTGTAGCGAAGGAGGACCCAGAGCACGGCCAGGATGTTTCGTTTGCAGTCCGCGCGGCGGCATAGCAGCTCGTCCAGGGATCGGGCGGCACGCCAGGCTTGGGCGGTGTGGTCGATTTTCTTGCTGCCGTGGGGGATTGCCCAGGCAATGGCTCGGTCGGAGGTTTCCTGGGCACGTGAGACACGCCGGATATGTACCGGGGCGGGGGTGTGGGCATGTTTGGTCGCGAGGGCTTCTTTAGCCGCATTGAACTGCGTCTTGCCTTTGGCGCTGAAGGTTTGGGGGGTTTCGGCCTTGACGAACGGGCGGTGCCCCTGGGCTGTATGGGCGAGGATTGCGGCGATGCGACCGTCGGTGGGGCGGGTGCACCAGCGTGGTTTTGTGGTGTGGATCGCGGTGTTTTGCGGCGTTTCTTTGGTGCTGGTGCTTGATTGGGCGCGCGGAGGCGCTACTATAGACACATAAGTCCTTTTCTCGTTGGAGGGTAAAGGAAGGGGAGCGTCCGGCTTGGTAACCGGAAGCTTCGTGGTAAATCACGATCTGAGAACTTTGGCGAGTAGGCAGATCGGATTCAGAATTTTAGTCCCGCGCTTTGCGCGGGCTTTTCTGTTTAAGGCTTGTCGATAGGCAAGTGGCCTTCCTCATCGTCACGAAGCACCCAATCAGGGAGACCACGTTCGTCAAGTTCGAGAGTTTCGACCATCATGTCGAATAGGGCTGCACCCGAGATACCAGCTTTGGCAGCTAGTTCGGTGAATTTATCCCGGTTTTCGCGCTCGACACGCCATCCCAATGGGATGGGGTCTTTCATTGACCCCTTGGGGCGCCGTGGTGAACTCATATAACCACAATATTGGATAGCGCTGTTATTAAGAGGTTTGCGACACGACTAATTTTTAAAAGATTCGACTTGTTTCTTCCCATCAGCTCTCTAGTCGGGGGAGGACAGCTCTGATCGTCAGCCTGAGTTGGGGTGGAGTTACCTGGAATCAGTGAACACATGACCTGTCTAACGCGGCTGGTGTGAATACGGTTTTTGGTGCCTCAACCAGCACATGCTGGCCGCGTAGCTATTGTCCAAACTCTATCGGGGAAACCTTTCAGTCTGTCAGACGGATTATGCATGACCACCTAATCAATCCATAGAAAGAGACTAGGAAAACACGATAGGACCATCCAGAAAGTCCAGGTTCCGACCAAACAGTGATACCCAATTTTCTAAGCGCAAGATAAACTTCGTCTCAATACTCGCATCGCAGCATTTGGGGAAAATTGAAAACTAAATTATCTGCTCTGATCCTCAGCATTGCTCTGGGAATCAGTCCACTTGTGGCAATTCCGGCGCAAGCCAGCATGGGGGACTGCACCGTTGAAGGCAGCAGCGCGGTTTGCACTGGAGCCGACCAGCAAGCAGTGCAGGGTAATACTTCCATCACTGACTTGAGCTTAGTGAACGCGCCAATTAAGGGTGATGTTCTGAAAAGCATGACCGCGCTAAACCGCCTGGCATACAACGGTCCGATTGACGTGGACTTACGAGAATTCTTGAACGCACCAGCTTTAGCACAACTGGAAATCACGTTCGACACGAAGCCCATCCGTGTGCTGGCAGGTACTGAATTCAAGCTTCAAACCTTCAAAGGTTTCGACGGCGAACCTTTCAGCTTGGAAATCGGAGACTACTTTACGAACGACGGATGGACAGATCCGCCAGTCAAGCAGGTGGGGTTCAATACTTTCGTTGCCCCCAAGGCCACGCATATTCGATTCTTGGATGGATACTACGAGGGCCAGCACAAGGCAGACGGGCGCAGCCTGCAGTACAACATCCATGTCGGTGAACAATATGTTGTCTCTGCGTACGAAGAATTATCATGGCTGGGTACGGGAAAGCTACAGGCTAGCTATGCCCCTTTCGGCGAAGCTTCGATCCTGAATCCGTCGGCAACTACGGTTCCCGTCGGTACTTGGGTGACTGCTGCAGGCAGCAAAACCTCCAGCGGTTCCGCCATGAAAACCAATTGCACTTGGAGCCGCGGCAGCACAGTAGTCCAAAAATCAAAAAGTGGAGATTCAGGCGGCTGCGCTTACAAGCTGAGCAAGGCAGACTCCGGCAAAAAGCTCACCGTCAAAGCAACGCACCATGAGTACTGGGGCGAAACAGAATACTGGCAAAGCACAACGGAAACCTTCTCCAAAACTTTCACTGTCCAGGATCCCATTCTCCTAAAACTGGGGCGGATTGACTCGGCGCAGGTAGGGAAGAAGCTCACTGCGAAGGTCTCCAATGCACCGTCAGGTGTAAAGCTCAAATACCAGTGGCTTCGCGCAGGGGAGAACATCAAGGGCGCCACCAAGTCCACTTACACGCCAACAACTCCGGATCTAGGTAAACGCCTTTCTTACACGGTTACCGGTTCAAAGACCGGAATGTATCCGGTTGTACACACCTCGGATTACACCTCCCAGGTCATCAAGGGCAAATACGCTGTCACCAAAGGCCCGAGCATCGGCGGCAAAGCGGTCTACGGTCAGACTCTGAAGGTGAATCCTGGCACCCGTTCTACCAAGCCGGGAAAGTTCAAGTACCAGTGGCTGCGTGATGGCAAGACCATCAAGAACGCCACGAAGACCACCTACAAACTGGGTCTGTCCGATGTAGGCAGGAAGATCAGCGTCCGGGTCACCGCTAGCGGTGCCGGATTTGTACCCCAGACAAGCACCACGGATAAAACCAAGACGGTAGCCAAGGCGAAGTTCACGGTAAAGAAGGGTGCCTCCGTATCGGGCAAGATGAAGGTTGGCTCGAAACTGACAGCCCAACCGGGTTCGTGGAGTCCTAAGCCTGAGAAGTACAAGTACCAGTGGTACCGTTCTGGCGCGCCGATCAGCAAAGCCACCAAGTCGACCTACAAGGTGACCTCGCGGGACCGCGGCAAGGTGGTCTATGTGAAGGTCACTGCAAGCAAGAAGGGCTATGCTTCGAAGACTTCAACTTCTTCGGTGAAGTAGTATCGTCAGCAGTTGGTCGACAACTATGTGTCCACGTGGTTGTCGGCTCTTGCGCTCTGCCGAACTCAGGACGGACGACGTAACCTAATAACCGATACTGGGATGAAGTTGCCGGTTCTTCGATGAACTATTGGCTATCTCCGTGCACAATCGAATGACGCTACTTTTTCGAATCATCTATCGCATACTCTCTTCTTAAATGTCGAATGAATCCTTATGATCAAGAAGTGGCAATCAATGGGGTAGCCACTCATCACGTCTAAGGACATCTCATGGGGATACTCTCCCGCACAAAATATACCGGCGCCCTGACTGCCGTTGCTTTAGCCGGCAGTCTACTCCTCGCCGGCGCTCCGGCTCAGGCCGCTAAGAAACCGATTGACATCACCGGTTTCAACGCCTCGGATCAAGTAATCACCAATAGCAACTGCCACCGAGTGAAAATCTCCGCCAAGCTGAAAAAGAACTACACCGGCATCACGAATGTCGGGTATTGGTTGACTTCGTCAGTAAGCAGGAATGGCGGAGAGGTCGATTCTGCCTGGTTTGCGGACACCACCGTCGACTATGTACAGATATGTCCATCATTTGAAGGTCTGGGTGCTTACAAAATCGGGCCAACCGATATCTCTGTGGACTACGAATATGTAGATCGGGATGGCTACCAGTCCTACGGCTTCAGCAACTACTGGGATACGACGAGTAAGACCATTTACCTACGCGGCAAGACCAAAAGCACTCTTACAGCCAAACGATCCGGTAAGAACGTCACGCTAACCACTAGCGCCAGCGTCTACTCGCCAGAAAAGTACCGTTACGCACAGTACAACCCCACAGCCAAACTTCAAGTCAAGTCCGGCACGAAATGGAAGACTATCAAGACAACGAAGTTGAAGAGTGGTAAAGCGACCTTCAAGCTGAAGGAGTCCAAGAAGAAGACTTATCGCGTGACGATCCCCAAAACTAGCTGGGCCACGGCAGCAACTAGTAAATCAGTGTCGAAGTAAAATCCACTCGAACCGGAATACCAGGATTTCCTGCCACTAAGAGCTGAATAAAAAAGTTTGCCAGTCACTGGGCTGGCAAACTCTTTTCTGAGATCTGCTCTTTAGATACCCGCTGCTTCAGCTCTGCCCGGGACGATTCCGTCTCACAAATAACATTGATAACGGTTTTCTCTGACAACGATTGCAACACATAGTTGCGAGATTCTGGGACTGTTGAGGTTTCGCAGATTTTTCACCGGGGGAGTGAAGTACGGCGAGACGTCTTGCAACTCTTGGATTGCAAGACGCATCTGATATTTAAAAATGTTTTCTATCGGATCATGTTCACGGCCGTTCGCAGGACTGGCTCTTACTTTGCCAGCTGATCCCAAACCAGCGACTACAAGACTGACAGTTACCGATGTATTGAGACATCACATTAATTTGGAAGATTCCACTAATTTCCTCTCATCGGCGTCTTAGCAAGACGGAAATCTCAGGATTATCAGTGTGCCCGCTGTTTAGTTTGCGGTGGTCTCACTTGACTTGAAAATTTCCAACAAATTGGGATCTGGTTACCTGTACGCTGTGCCTACAAGCCAGTCGAGAAGAAACTGCACAGCCTTCTTTGTTCTAGAGCGTCTTCTCAAGACTTGGATAGCGCAAACGGCGTGCACGCCCATCGTCGTGCGTTGACCTCATCCAATGCTTCCCGGCAAGGTCAACATACGAAACGCACACCACGCTTTCACGCTCCTCCACATTTTCCGAATGCTGTGGTCGCAAACTCCACTCAAGCTGTGTTTCATCTTCTGGTCCCTCGAAGTCAAAGACAACTCTTATCGCTTGCCCTTGCGGCAGGTTCCCCAGAGGAAAATGCGTCAACTCAGCATTAGGAGTAAGTGGCGATATAGGCCTGTTCCACTTGATCTCGCTTTTGTCGCTGAAACGCGTGATGCGTTGCGGATAGCCGTCCTTAACCTTCATGACCCCAGCGAAGATCTGAACATTCGTGATCGAGTTCCCTTCCTTCAAAGACGTTCTCGGAATGTACAGCTGAAGGTCACGGAACATGTTTTCCGAGTAGTTCGTCAGGTCAACTACAGCACCAGTAACTTCAAAACTCGCGCCCCATTCATCAGCTGCCCGTGGAGTCCCTTTCACACTAAGAACAAGCTTCTTCGCGTCCTCCCCTTCCAGCCCTTCCAAGTAGTCCATTTCCAACCGTCGATCATGCTGCTCTTTCAATTGAGCGTCAGCCGATGACTTGAAGGTACGGGCTGCATAGATCACTGCTCCGATGGTCCCGCCAGAACCAACGACTGCACCCCAGGCAGCCCAATCCCCCGCGGACTGCGGCCAGAAGTACTTCGGCTCCGGCAAAGTGCACCAACGAAGCACCCCGAGCCCGACAGCTACCAGGACAGCTACAACCCAGAACCAGGGACTAGTCATGGCATTCTTCTTATCAGCCAAGCTCTACGCACCTTCCAATCTCTTCTTGAGTGCTGCAAGACCTGCTGCACCTGTTTCGCCCATAGTAGTGCTTCAGAAAAACCGCTCGACCTCTCCTCAAGGACGTGGCTCATGAACCTTGCCAGGACTCAAATCGCGCGAAACCGAGACGAAAGGCGAAAATCAAGAAATCTTTTTTAAGTCACCAGATCTCGATGCCCACGCGCACCCAGCTTTTCGGCAGCATGTGCATTCAGTCATCTTTAACCTGCATTGCTATCTATGCGTTGATATCTATGTGTTGGCATTAGTGTTGGTATCCGCGTTGATATAGCACACGCTGAAACTGCAAGAATAGAAAATTTGGTCAAATTTCAGATTCCGAAATGCGTGCTTTCATGGATACATGACCACACAACACAACGACGCCAGGGCAAAGTTTCAAGGACTTCCAACCCTAGTCAAGCAGCACAACACCGTTACCGACATCGTCCGAGCCTCCAAACGCACTAAGAATGTCCCCATCCGTGACAGCTTCCTGCAAACGGGAGGACCGACGAATCCAAAGCCAGGCATTCTTGGGGAGTTGATCAACAGCTCTAACGGGCGCTCGCTGGATCTCTACCTTCTGCATCGCCTGGCTTCTAGCGCCGAGCCCTGGGCAACCACAAAATCTGCAGATGTTTGGGCTCGTGCCCTGGGGCTCAACGATGAGGAATATGGCAAGGCCAGCGTTTCGCGTTGCTGGAAGAAACTGACCGAGCTACAACTGATCTCAAAGACTCGTGGAACTGGACGGCACACCAAAGTGACGACACTTCAAGAGGACGGTTCAGGAAATGCGTTCGAGAACCCCACCCGGAACTACTTCACCTTGCCACTGGCCTACTGGGAGGATAAGTGGTACCAAAAGCTGAAGTACCCTGCTAAGGCGTTCCTGCTTATCGGCCGCTCGCTGCAGCCTGGCTTCTACCTGCCAGATTCGCAGGTTCGAAAGTGGTACGGCTTCTCGTCAGACACCCTCTACAGGGGTATGAACCAATTGCAGAATGAAGGACTTCTGGACGTTGACACCAGGATGACCGAAGACTGGAACACCACCGAGATCGCCAAGTCCCAGAACCACTACACGCTCCTAGGACCCTTCGCCAAACCATCCAAAACGCAACCAGTCGCCACCGACATCTGGCAACTGATCAAGGATCTGAGCGGAGGTGATACTGGTGAATCCAATGATGCCTAAACGCTCTGGCGTGGAATCGTTCCGAGTATGGCTCGACACCATCTCAACGACCATCATTGCCGTAACCGCGGTTGCCTCCGTTGTACTGCCGGCTGCACTCGGCTAACAACGGAAATCAACCTCTTCCCATAAAACGCCGAGGGCCCACTCACTGAACTAAGTGACAGCTCAGGTGGGCTCCGGCGGTGGAATCAGTTTTCCTATAATCAAATGTGCTACTTGCAAAAATGCGGATTCAGCGCGGCGATCACTGAATCCGTTTCAGGTTGGCCGCCAATGCACTAATTCGTGCCGAAACAGAACATCGCTAAACTCCGGGTTACTTTCTCCCGACAACCGTCGTTTTTGCCTGACTCTAAAAGGACCGTTTAGAGCCGGTTAACCCGTATGGCATAGAGCCTAAGCTCCCAGTGCGTTCAGTGCTTCGAAGACACAGGCCGAAGATACGCGCCACACGCCTGCGTCATCCCGTTGGAACCTCTCATTCGCAAGTAACCAATCTCCAACTTGATTTGCGCCGATATTCGCATTGTTCGAAGGTAGATCGTATGCCAGCATAGTTTCGGCCGCCCGCTGGCGCGCCTCATGCACATCTGGTTGTTTCTGCATTGTTTTTCTCCGTTATAAATGCTCGTGACTTCCGTGGTTACGGGTCACTGATACTCATCGAATACAACCTTCAGCATACCTGCCCAATAATGAACGATTGTGGGAACATCCTGAGGCGTAGCGCAGTCACGAAACTTCAAAACACGGCATTAATATTTTTCTGTCCAACCCAAGAAGGTGCTTAGCACGCCGTTATTAGCTAGCATGTGTCCTACGTGTGGCCATTAAGGCCTGTGGTCTCCGCTTTAATAGGGCCCATTGGATATTCGTTTAGATAGGTACTGACAGATGGATAATCGGACAGGGGCGGACTCCCGATGCAGCCAACCTGGAAATGCCCCATATCAATGGATTGCTAAGTACGATTCCGAAAATGAGCGAGTCAAGGAATTAGAACAATGGCTCGGAAGCCTCGCACCCTTCGACAGAGAACATTACCTCGGGCAGATTGATGGGTTATTCGAGGATGCTGCAGCAGGCAGGATAGTCAACGTGGGTGACTCTAAAACACCCATCAAACCGGTTCGAATGGATCCAGATTTATATGAGCTTCGTTACCAAGTGCTAAAGCGCAAATTGCGTTTTTATCATGGGGAACCGAGCGGTCACCCTCACTACTTAGTTCGACTGCATAAACACATTAAACGTACTCAGCACGACGGAAACGTTTCGAGAGAGGCAGCGAAAGCTGACCAAGATGAACAAATGGACTTCGCCGTATCTCGATACCGCGGCACGTCCTGACGCAACATAAATGTTGCTACAGATACGTCGGGAGGGTAGTCTGGCAACCATGTCAACCAAATTCGAGTGGTCCCATTTGACGACTCCTGGAGTTGTTCGCGCAAGATCGAAAGAACTATCCCAGTCACATCGCCAGATGATGTCCGATCTTATTGATGTCCGTATCGAACGCGGGATGACGCAAGAACATGTCGCAGAGATATTAGGCGTCAGTCGCCAGCGTGTCTCCAAGATGGAACAGTACGACTCCAACCCACGCTTGGATACCATTCAAAAGTACGCGAACGCCATTGGTGCGCTCATCGAAACGCACGTCCAAAAAGATACTCGAGACGAAACGGCCCGTTTTGAATCAGAATCGGTCGTCTATCGATCTATAAGGGTCAACTTCCCTCAAGACAAGATCGGTCATAGTACAGTTGCCAGCCCTGCAGGTGAGATTCGTAAACACACATGGTCTGACTCGACTCATTTGGCCAATCAGTGGACTCATGCGGACTTCGCATTGGTGGCGTAGAGAATGAATGATCTTTCAGCAGAAGACACTGACGCGCTTAAGGCCCTTATTACCCGCTCGAATCTGGACGGGGTCCAGTTTCACGAAATCTACGCAAAAATTAACGACGACATCCCTGACGGCATTGCACGTGAGGATGCGGATGTTGAGCTTCATTATCAGACCCGAACTTCGGATAGCGACTTCGGTGTTCGCGTAACTGTGAATGTGACTTCAGATTCAGGAAACGCCCGAGTAGTAGTTGCTGCCGAATACTCGCTCGAAAGTGGTGGCGCACCGGAACCTACATTGTTGGACTTATTTGCAAGCGAAGTTGCCATCATGACGTTGTTCCCTTTCGTTCGAGAGGGAATCCAGAGTGCGACAAGTAGAGTATTTGGGGTCCCGCTTCTACTTCCCGTCCTCGAGCGCGGCCAGATCCGCAGTAATACCTCGGCAAAGGGTACCGATTAAGCTTCAATAACAGCGGAGTCGACGTCGGGCATCGGATGTTATAACGGCGACTCAAAGAACAAGCCGCTAAAGGTGCTATATAGGATCAATTAAGTAGTCACTTAATCTTGACCAACCCCGAAGCACCTACGGATCCAGAGATTAGTGCAGCATCTTGAACAAGTATCATCAAAAGGTTTCTCTCTGAGATCGAATACCACGCCGAGAGAAGCGTCCAGAGAGGGATGTTTCGGTGCAAATAGAATATTTGCGCTGTTGTCCATCGACCGTTCTCAGCGCTCGAACTGGATTGCGATTCTTGCACATAATTTGCGAAACTCGCAATAGCTGAGGCTGGAATAGCACGTCAACGGATGCATCTGCACTGAAGTTTTTGCGGCGTCTTGGTCAAGGGACAGCACCAACCTGATGGACGCGACTACTGATAAACCTCAGGCCAAGGCAGGGTTGGGGATCGATGTGAGGCTTTACCCGAAAGTTCGTTATGTGCGGTGAAAGCAAATAAAGTCTTTTCGGCTTTACATAACGTACATTATCGGCGAACGAATTCCGTACCCGGCATAGGCCCCCACCTCGGCTGAAAATCGCATACACGAATAGTCAGGATCTTGCTGCGTATTTTCCACAATATGAGCAGCACCATTGGCCATTCGACTGCATAAAGATTCCTCCCACTCAACACGTAGACAAGTTTTGAGCAACTGATCCGGCTGCACGTGCAAGTGGACCTGCTCTCCATCGATTACGCGAGAAACTGACCAATCTGTCAGCGGAGTATGCATTTTAAGGTAAGAAATAGCCTGTTCAGCCGAATCGGTGAATATCTGAGCACCGTTAAATACCTGTGCATCTTTCGCAATGCGTGTCATCTTAGGCTTTAACCTCCATGCAGCTCAGGCGATAATACCCTCAGAGCACCATTCGAAATTAATCAAACTTAAATTCTCAACGAGAACAGCGATTCTGTGTGAAACCATTTCCTACTAAACAGAATAACAACCGTCAGGTGCTGAATTGATGTATGTCCTCTCTAAATCCCACCAGAACCGTTTGGGTATTTAACGAATGATCGAGCATTCATTGAGACAAGCACCGGCATAGTTTCAAAACTTTGGTAAGTATCGCTAGCCTGTATTCGCTTTTAGCGGTGGTTACGGCACCTACTAGGACCGGTGCCCCCTACCGGAGACAAGCACGCCGGGACCGGCATGCAAAAGCCTGGACTGCAACCCCACCAAATCCCAAGAATCCGTCCTCAGCGCTCGTCGCGTACGGTATCTTAAGGCCATGACCAGCTGGAGTATCTCAAGGCACCCCGAATGGGACCAGCTGCTGCTCGCCGGTATCACCGTGCGGGAAATCGCCGAACTATGCCATCGCGGTCCCGCCACCATCCACTACCACCTACGACGACGCGAGCATTATGAACCCGGTTTTCGCGCCAAGCACGAAGCTGCAGTGGCCTCACGCGGCAAAGCCCGGCCCTCCAGCATGTGGCGGCGACGAGCAAATGAACTGACAGCATTCCATGCTGAGTACAAAAGGGTTCCCCGCACCACCGGGGACCGCGCCGAGCGTTCCTTGCACGCCTGGCTTGCTGTTCAACGCAAAAACCTCCAGGCCGGCCAGTTGCCCGCCGCTAAAATTCTGCTTTTGCAAGACGTTCCCAACTGGCATATCGACCCGCGGCAATTCGAACTCAATGAGCGATGGCAGGCCCGGTTTGAGGCTCTTGTCCAGTACGTTGCAGAGCACGGTCACTTCCCACATTACCGGACCTACGCATCCGAGAAGGAACGATCCTTGGGTGTCTGGCTGCACAACCAGCACCAGTCTCGATCGGAGAAGAAGCTGGCGGCATGGCGGTGCGACGCTCTGGAAGAAGCTTTTCCGGGCTGGTCCAGCCAAGCTTGACCAACAACAGAAGACGAGGACCAGCCGCACAATTGTGACAGGGACCCTACGAGTGGTCTGAACGGCGACTGCTACCGCCCCCAAGACGGCAGGTCAACGATTCCGATAGGCGTCCCCACGCCCGGAATCAACTGCAAAACTTACTCATTATCGTACGTGCCCTACCGACAAGCTTCCGCTTTTGTTCGGCTATCGCGAGTACACCTTCGTTAAGCATCCGCCGGCCGGCACGTTCGCCTGCCATAGCAGAGTCTTGGGCGCCGGTTTTCTGGTTGTCCGGTGTTTTGTGGCCGAATTGTGTCTTGTCCCCGCCTCTAAACTGGGATTACAGACGCGTCAGACAGGATAAATTGAGACACGTTGGCAAAGCACCGAGCCTCAGGGCGCGGTGTGAGCATGTTGATGTCGTGAGAGTGAATGAGCGGTAAGTGAAGCTAGGGCGCGATGAATTTCAAGCGTGGCTGGATGAGGTTTCTCCAGGCACCGGTTCCGTGCGGCTTGCCGCCGTCGCTGACCTGCCGAGGTTGCGGGTCAAGCAACAGCTCGCTCGAGGCAACGTCGCCCCGGCAACAATCGCTGCCATCTCCCGCGGCCTGGATTTGGATCCTCTCACCCAGCTCGCCCGATTCGAAGCCTTCTCAGATCTTGTTCCTTCGTCGCCGGCTGTCGGTGAGATGCCAGGTTTCATTTCATCGCCAGGGTTGTTCCGCGCCAGTGCTGAACGCCTGGAAAACCAGCCAGTGACCGAAACCCAACTCGGACCTGAAAGCTACGATCTGGCGACGTTGTATTGGTTCAACCTCGCCAACGACGGGGCGTTGCGCGCCAGGATTGCTGATGAGTTGGGCGTTAATCAGCCGACGCTATGGAAGATGCTGCGCACCAGGTTGCGAGAAGACGTTGCGCTGGCTGTCTGCGAACATGCTGGGTGGCCGGGCGTGTCGGCTCTAGTGATCTCTGAAGTCCTCACGGGGAAAGAAGCTGGTTGGGTTGAAGAATGCCGTGCGACTTGGGCTAATTCGGTTCCGGTCGGGCAGTTGCTCAGTTGCACTGAGCAACGTTTGCAGCAGGTGGGCAAGCAGGAACGCGACCGGGAGAGCTTCGACCGTCATTTAGGATGAATGATGTGGCGTTTTCGAGCTGGGTGTCTGCAATCGTTGCCACCAGTTTCCTCGCAGCCCTCGTCGCCCGCCTTCCTCGCCTGATCCAAGGGATCGGGAATTTCTGGTTGTGGCTCACCCATTTGGGCATGGCCCTCGTCCTGTCCTTGGCTGTTGATCCGGTCTATGAGTTCGTTGATTCCTTGGCGGGATCCCAAAATTTTGCGAACCTCGTATCCCATATTGGCATTGCGCTGGTGTTCTTCTGCGGCGGCATACAGATCTCCCATGGCATCAACCGCCCTGAGATCGCCAACAAGATCCTGAAACTCTCTACTGTCGCATTGCCGGCCTCGGCCGCCCTGATGGGTGTCCTGTTCGTGCTCAGTGGCAGTTCCTACTCTGACGTTGGCTTGAATGCGTTCAGGGATAACCCGTTGGTGGTCTTATATAAGCTCGCGCTCTATATCTACCCGGCGATTGTTTCCTCGTTCCTGGTGGCCCCGCTGATGCGGGCAGCTACCGAATCGGTGTCCAGGATTCCTTACTACTCCAAGAAGCTCATGGGCTTCGGCTTCGGCCTGGTCATCGCGGCCCCGCTGGGGCATCTGGCCGAGCTGGCGAACCGGCAACTGGGCTGGATCACTGATCTGTTCATCTATCCTGCGATTCTCAGTGTCCTGGCGGGCATGACGTTGGGCCTGGTGGATGCGGTGCTGTGCCGGAGGCAGCAGCGACGGGAGTTCATCCGGGCATCGTGACGCCTTGCTGCTCGAGCAGTTCCATCGGGTTCGTGATTTGCCCGTCGCGCCATACTTCGAAGTGCAGGTGAAAGCCGGTGGAGTTGCCGTTGGTACCCACTTGGGCGATCTGCTCTCCTGCTTCAACTTCGTCGCCGACGTGCGCGATCAGATCGTCCGGATACATGTGGACATAGAGTGTCGTGATTTGGGTGCCGTCGTGGGTGCCGTGGTCGATTTCGATCTGGCATGGTGAGCGTCCGACGACGAGGTCATCACAACTGGCGCGGATGACTTGTCCTGCGGCTGCAGCGTAGATCGGGGTGTCTTCCGGGGCGGCGAAGTCTTCGCCGGCGTGCGGGTAGGGGCCGCGGGATTCGCCGTAGTTGTGCCAGATCTTCGTCAACGTCTCCAAGGGGAAGACCCATTCTGAGTCATTGTTCGGGGAGGTGTTTTTCGTTTTCGGATTACCAGTATCAGCCCCGTTATCGCAGATGGCGTGGGCTTCGTTTTGGCCGGTGGCGGTGACTTCTGCTCCTTGCAGGGCTGCATAGATCAGCTCGGCGTCATCCCGGCGTTGTGCGTAGTTATCTGGCAGCCCGGAGACTTGGACGGCTTCGGCCGCTTGCTCATAGGGCATCTGGTCCCAGCCGTCGATGTTCTGGAGGCGCTCGAAGAAGGTGGCGGCCGCATAGGTGGGGTTCATGATCTGTTCGACGGCACCCCAGCCAGCACTGGGACGCTGCTGGAGAATGCCGAGGGCGTCCCAGGCGTGCCCGACGCCTTCATGCGGTTCATCCAAGGAAGCCACGGCCACCTCTTTGGCTTGTTCCCATTCGTATTTGGTCATGATGTGGGTACCTTCCGGGTACTCCCAGCTCCCGTCGTTGGCCAGGATTCTCAGGCTGCTTTCCTGGATGGAGGTCATCAGCCCGATGATCGCCGCGCGTTGGGGCAGGCCTGCGTTGCTGGCTTCGTTGATGATGATCGCGGCGTTGGCCAGTTGCTTCTCCGTGTAGCTGCCGACTGGGGTGGTGGGCAGGTTGGTGACGTCGATGTTTTCCCCGATGCTGCTGTTCGGGTCGCAGTCCATGGCCCGGGGATCCGCAGCGTCCCGTGGTCCGAGAATGGTCAGAGAGAGGAAAATGCCGCCGAAGAAGACCAGGACGACAATGGCGAGGGCTTTGATGAGTCTGAAGCGTCGCATTACTTGGTGCTGGTGATCTTTTCTACGACCCATTCACCATCAGCCCGGCTCAGCAGGAAGTCCAGGGAGACGCTGTTGGTATTCACGGTGACGGTGGCGATCGCCGCGGACCGTCCCTTGACCGGTTCCTCGGTGCTGGTGACTGTGGTGGCGGTGATGTTCAGGTTTGAGACGTTCTGGAAGGTGCGTTGCGCGTCGGCCGAAAGGTAGGGCCGCAGCCCGGCAAACCATTGGGACTGTTCCAGGTCGGCGCGGGCGTAGGCTGTCGCGGCGTTGGTGGCAACCTCGCTGGCTTCTTGGGCGATCTGGGGGCTCCAGTCTTCGATGGCTGATTGTTCCGGGGAGGCGTGGATGTCGTGCATGATTCCGTTCTCATCCCCCGGCGTGTCTTCTGTTTCGGCCGGCGTGCAACCCGCCAGCAGCGCGCCGGCTAAGGCCAGAGCGAGCCCTCTCGTGGCGGCACGGCGGCGAGAGTGTTCCCTAGCGTGGTGCGTGTTGCGGTGCATTCTCTGGTTCATGGCAACCCCATTGAGTATTGTTTAGTGTTGAAACTTATATTTTCAATACTAATTGATACTATGGGTTTGATGAACGAAAGGGGACCTGCATGAGCGGGGATTGGCCGGGCGAAGAACGCCGCCGCATGAGAACAGACCTTCTGGTGAAACCAGCACCCAGCGAAACGGACACCAGCAACCCACCCACCCAGCAACCAGCCAGCGACGGACCAGCCCCTGGCTCGAGCACTACGACCCCAAATAGCGAGGGGCAAGAACCAGCAAACGCATCTGAGAAACCGGATTCCGCACAGGCATCCCCGGCATCCGGGACGATTCCGGGATCAGGAACACTACTGGGCTCAGGGACACCGCTGGTTTCGGGAACGCTCAGCAGTGCGATCACCGGTTCCGACGCCCTGGAAACGCCATTGCCAGCCGAAGAGGGGTGGCAAAAGAAGATCCGCACCTTCACTGGCGGGCTGATCGCCCCGAAACCAGGACCCCAAGAACTGGAACGCCGGGCCACGCTCGCCTCAATCCGCAGGGTTTACCCGCGGCCGGTGACAGTGACCATCGCCCAACCTGCCGGCGGCGCGGGGAAAACTTCTCTCACCGTCGCCCTGGCCTCAACCATCGGCAACACCTCGGATCACAACGTGCTGGCCATGGACAACAACGAAACCATGGGCACCCTCGGGGTGCGAACCCGTTCCAATGGGTCGAACATGACCATCATCGACCTGCTCGACGCGCTCGAGCAGCTCAAAAGCGAACGGACCCGCAGCGGCGATGTACAGTACTACACCCGCCCGCAAGGCGACAACCGGTTCAGCGTACTGGCCTCCGATGAGGATCCAGACCGGATGCAAATGCTCACCCGCCCCACCTTCAACGAACTGCTCGAAGTCGTCCAGCGTTTCTGGAATGTCGTCGTACTGGACACCGGCAACAACACCCGTGCCGAGAACTGGCTCGCCGGCATCGACGCCACCGACCAGCTCGTCTTTCCAGTGGAGCTCAACGACAAATCCGTCGTCTCGGTCCTGCGCACTATCGAACAGCTGCAAGCGATGTCCCACGTCACCGACAACCAGCACTATGCCAGTCTGTGTGAGCATGCGGTCCTGGTCATCACCCCAGGATCCCACCGACGCGCCGTGGCTCCGGAGCGCCGCCAAGAACTGCGCCACATGCTCGAACAAGCCCTCGGCGAGACCGCCACATTCCTCACCGTCCCCTACGAGCCGGCCCTAGACACGAACGGGCTCATCGACTGGCAGCTAGCCACTGACGAGTCAGTACGCGCCTTCGAGAAAGTCGCCGCTGCCGTCAGCGCCGGACTCTTCCGCTCAGCTTCCAACGACACAACCCCACGAAACACCAAGGAGAACTAACCCGTGTTCGCACCAGTACCCACCGCGCCCAGAATCGTTGCGGAACAAACCGAAGAAACCACAACGACCGTGAAAAACCCGTTCGAGGGCGTCTCCCCCGACATCTCACCTTTGGGCGATGGATTCGACAGCGCACTGGGCATCATCCTCGGCGTCATCTGGGGCGTAGTCCTGATCTATGTGGCCGTGAAACTGCTGACCAGTCTTGGCAAGTTCGCCGGTGCGAAAAAGCAAGGCCACTACGAAGAGCTCGGCGAGCATACCGATGAGATGAAACGCCGCGGCATTGCCCTGGTCGCGGTTGCCGCGTTCGGTGTCATCATCGGTGCGGTCCTGAAATTGGCGGGGATGCTCTAATGACCAGCCGCCGGAGAATTATTGTCCTCATCGTCGCTGTGGTGGCCATCGCCCTCGTCGTGGTAGCCAGCGTCCTCATGTCCCAAGACCAAGATCAACCCGATTCTTCGGCGGCCACCACCCCCACCACACCAGCAGAATCCAGCGAGTACGGGTTCCCGATCTCGCATATCCGCCTCGGTGAAGGCGGAACCAAGACCGCACCCGACGGAAAAACCCCTATCGGATACACGGCGTCGTGTGACGACGCCGTCCGCGCTGCAGTGAATTATGTGGCGGCTGATTCCTACTCCCCTGAAAACTGGAAAAACCAGAAAGCAACGCTTCAGCAGATCACCGCATCGGGCGAGTACAACACGAAGTACATCAACGCCACAGCCTCACTGGTATCCAATAATTCAGCTTCAGCCGAAAGCAGCCTGATCTCTCCGGCGATCTACAAGGTCGAGAACTGCGAATCAGGCAAATCAGCAAACATTGCCGTGGCACTCCAGATCGACGATCCAGGGCTCGAACTGGATGGGAAAACTATCGGCCCCTCGATCGAATACCGCACTCAGAACCAATCTTTGGTGTGGGAAGGCAACGATTGGAAGATCGATTTCTCGCCGACGCCCGTTCGTGCGGAATCGCAATTGATCATTGCCGAGGGCGAGAAAGCTCCAGAATCCCCCAACGATCTGTTGAACCAGATTTTCGTGGACTCCCAAGGCAATCCGCTAAGCCGTGATGGTTGGATGGAGCTTGCACGATGAGGCGGTTGCTGACCGCCATCTTCGCTGCCTTGCTCACCCTAGGTCTAGCGGTCCCGGCGCAAGCCACCGGAACAGATGAAAATATCTCTGAGGTTCTGAGCCAAGACCAGGTCAAGAGGTACGAGAACTTATCGGATGACGATAAGAACACCTTGCTGCATGATGTCATCACGGAGATCGGTGCCGACGAATGCAGCAATTTCAGTTACTACCGCAAGATGGAATCTTTCCTCAACTTCGATGCCCGCAACTGCGAAGAACAGACGCGCGATGCGTTGCACGCCATGTATCCGGACCCTGACGCGCTGATCATCAAGCAGGAACCAGTCATGGATTTGTGCGAGGCCCTGAGTTCCACGGGTGCGGGACAGCAAAGCGTTACTTTCTGCGTCAGGAAACAAGCGAATGATTTCCTTATGGGGTGGGCTTCAGGCACTCTGAGAAATTGGATGGGCCAAAGCGAGATCGGCCGATCGGTTCTGAACGCCATGGATGCCATCGGCAACACCATCGACTTCGTTGCCGACCCCAAAAGCGGACTCGAAGAAGTCGCCAACAGCAGCAAATCAGAGTCCATCGCACTCACCTCAAAAGTCCTCGAAGAGCTCACCTCCACCACCGAATTCGACGCCTCCAGCCAAGAGTTCAAAGACCGCTGGGCCCTCTACGCAGGCATCGGTGTCGTAGGCCTCTCCATCATGCTGCTCACATTATTCAAGCACCACAGCAACGGAGAGATCAGCGACGACGACTTCAGCAACTCCCTGCTCTACTACCTCCCGATCAGCCTCTTCCTGGTGATCTACGGGCCGTGGGCCATGATCGAAATACAGCAACGCATCGCCCCGCTCACTTCCGGGGCCACCGACTGGTCAGCGGAAATGATCAGCAACTTCGTCACCGTGATCTCCCGGTTCGCCTCCCTGGAATCCAGCAGCTGGTTCGGTCCTCTGGCGGCGATCATCTTCTTCGGCATGCTGTTCATCGGCGCCATCGCCCTGATGATCTACTTCCTGCTCATCCCGATCTTCCAGCAACTCATGGGACTGGCCATCGCCGCCCTGATCGGCATGCTCATCTCTCCGAAAACCCGCCG
Organism: Glutamicibacter sp. NPDC087583; assembly: GCF_044743685.1. Lineage (NCBI taxonomy): Bacteria > Bacillati > Actinomycetota > Actinomycetes > Micrococcales > Micrococcaceae > Glutamicibacter > Glutamicibacter sp. NPDC087583. Next base: position 20,695 of record NZ_JBIUWY010000012.1, read on the forward strand.
CTACGTCCTGAAGATCGCCTCCACCCTCGCCACCCTGCTGATCCTCAAGCCCGTGGTCTTCCTCGCCATGGGCGCCGTCTTCGGAGTCCTCGCCTCACAGACCGCGTTCAAGGAAGGCACCGACGATGTGCTGGTCAATGTGGGCAACCTCGGTGCGACTGCGTTCATCATGCTGCTGATCGTTCTCTCCCCGGCCGCGATCTTCCGGTGGATGCCGATCATCCAAAGCCGCGAAGCGAACTTCGGCGGGATCTCCCCCGAAATTTCTGCTGGCGTCGGCGCTGCGGCCGGTGGCATGGCCGGCTCACTCGCCGGAGCTGGCGCAGGGGCCGTGCGTCGGGCGATCTCCGCACGCCGCGGCAACGCTTCCAGTGGCGCCTCGTCTGGCCCCCGGGCCGGTGCCGGGCAATCCAGCGGTACTGCAGCAGGTGGTGGAGCAGCAGCCGGTGCTGCCAGCCAGGGATCTTCAGCTGCGCGTGGCGGTGAGGATGGTTCAGCCCCAGCTTCAGGATCCGGTGCGTCCGGCGGTCCGGATGCTGTCCAGCCGCAAGGTTCTTCTGGTGGCCAATCGTCGCCTGGCAGCCCAGGCCAGGGTGCGCCGACCGAGGTCATGGAACGGCCAACCAGCCCCCGCACAGGAGGCGCAGGAAATTCCGGCGGCTCCAGCGGCGCGGGTGGTCCAAGGACAACGGGTTCGTCCACCCGCAGTCCTGAAGGCGGCCCTGCTGGCGAATCGACCTTCGACGGTGGAGGTACCGACGCTTCTGGCCAGGCTACTGGTGCCTCCGGTCGGCAAACCCAACCTGCAAGCTCCAACCCTCCAACCAGTGCGGCGTCCAAGGCGTATCGGCCGTTGCGTACCGGCAAGGTCGGGATGCTCGCCAACGCCCGCTACGCCATGTCCAACGCGGCAGCCCAAGCCCGCATCGCCCAACAGGACTCCGACCCCGATACCTGGGATTCGTTTAAGGACTGATCGACCCTCATGACTCGTCACGTTGCCCTCGGCGGTGAGTTCAAGTCCCGCGGACTGCTCTCAGGCCGTTCCCTGCCCGAAAAGCTCCTCCTCTTCATTGGCCTCGCGCTCTCCGCGTTCCTGGTCATGTTGGGATCGTTCAGCTTCTTCTTCCTCGTCGCAGCGCTCTTCGTGGCCGTGGCCAGCATCCTGACTACGATGCCCACCGCCATCAATGAAGGCCGCAGCCTCGCAGCCATCCACGCCGAACGGGCCTACCGGCTCTGGCAGAAAACCACCGGCACTGATGTCTTCGACCCCGTCCACGAACAGATCGCCGCAGAGCGCCTGAGAACCTACCAGCACGCCACCCAAAATAAGCAGAGAACACCGAACAAACAGGCAACCCCGAACAAGCAGAAAACTGCCCGCCCCAAAGGATTCGCAGTGCGCAGGGCCCAACGCCGCAAGGCCACCGACCAGCAGGCCCCGTTGATGATCGGGAAGATGAGCGCCACCGAAGTGCCCTTCAACACCCGCGAACGCCTCACCGTCTTCAGGCATGCGAACACGGCTCCAGTGTTCTATACCGCGATCTTCGAAGTGCGCGGCAGCACCGGCGGCGTGGTGGAAGAAGACATCGAAGACATCCCGTTCATCGGGTTCGGCAAAGTACTGGCCCGGGCAGCGCGGCGTACTAGCGCCATCTCCCACATCCAAAGCTTCACCCGCTCCGTCCCGCTGGATATCACCGACCATATTTCCTGGCTCTCGGACTACGTCCACCCCGAAGCCCACGACCACCTGGTGCGCTCTTACCAAGAGCTGTGCCTGGATGTGGAGCAGAAGGCCGAACAGCACCGCTCCTACTGGGTGCTGCGCTTCGATAACCTCGCAGCCCTGCAGCGCGCCATCACCGCCCAAGCCCCTGGGACGCGGGCCGTTTATGACGCGATCGTCAGCGAAGCCCACGCACTGATGTCCCAAGCAGTCACACATAAGGCGATCCGCAGCTTCCGTCCAGTGAACTCCAACATGGCCGCAGCACTACTCTCCCACCTGCAAGACCCGTACGAATTCAGCATCGACGACCCGGACCACAACCTCGACTCGGTCTGGCAGCGCCTGGACGCCACAAAAACGTCCAAGGCAGTGCTGGTCAACAACCATGCCTACACCCGGGTGGCATATATTCCTCGGCATGGGTTCATGGCCGGCTCCGCCCTGCCCGTCCAATCCATGCGGCAGCTGGTCAACGGGATCGTGCCCGCAGTGATCCACTCGGTGTCCTGGGTCAACGAAGTCGTCGATGCCCGCACCGCCCGTGCCCAAGCAGTTTCTGATCGCACCAGTGATAAGGCCAAGCGCAAATCCGATGCCGAGAAAGGAAAGGTCAGCGACGGCACCGAACACGTCATGTCCAGCTCCTCGGACCAGCGCGGCGCCGATCTGATGCCAGGCAGCGGGCATCACGGGGTGAAGTGGGGCGCGTACCTGAGCTTCACCGTGCAGTCCGAAGAAGAACTGCTGGCTGTATCCACACAGATTGAATCGGTGGCCACTGATTGCGGAATCGAACGACTGATCTGGCTCGATGACCGCCACCACATGGCGTTGGCTTCCGTGATGCCGCTAGGACGAGGGATCCGTTAATCATGAAATATTTCAAGAAAACCAGCACCACCACCAACCCCGCCGACACCAGCAAATCTGGGAGGACCGCATCCGGTCCCGCATCCCCTGCCAGCACAGTCGCCGGCCAAGGAGAGACGAAGAAATATTCGAGGAAGGACCGGCGGACAGCGAAGCAAGCTAGGAAACTAGCTCGAATACAAGCTACCAAACTAGCAAGCACTCAAAATAGCAACACCCCCACCCCCAGTGAAATGTTCCGCCCGGACGTGTCCTGGGACGCCGGCCGCCGCTCCCGCACCGGATCCACCTACGGCCTCTACGACCCAGCCCCCGAAGGCGGAATCAGCACCACCCGGCAAACAGAAATCAGCAACCTCGCCGTCCCCTGGTCCCCCACCTCCTACAAAGGCCTGCTCTTCGGCCTGGACCTGGAATCAGGATGGGGCGTCATGCACGACCCGATCTTCGCCTACCCCAATACCGTGAACAACGCCAACGTCATCCTCATCGGCGACCTCGGCTCCGCCAAAAGCTCCGGCGGCAAAACCTGGGGCTGCCTGCGCCCGCTGATCTTGAACCGCAACGTCATCGTCGTCGACAAGAAACCCTCGGACTCCAACCCCGAAGAAGGAGAATACGCAGCCCTCTCTAGGTTCTTCGGACGCGAGCCGATCACCTTCAAAATCGGTGGCGGCGGCGCCTGCCTGAACATCTTCGACCCGGCCATCTCCCCCGAAATCGAAGACACCCGAACCAACGGCTCCGAAGCCCCACCAAGCCAAGCCCAACTGCTGCGGGCAGTTGCCACCGAAGTCCTCGGCCGACCAGTGTCCTCCCGCGAAGGCAAAGCAATGCGTACCGCCCACCACCGCGTCCTCAAAGAAACCCGCGCTGCTGGCCGCACACCCACCATCGGCCTGGTCATCTCCCGCATGCTCGACCCCTCCCCTGTCGACTGCGAAGAGCTGCAGATCGACCGGACCGTCTTACGCGAATGGGGGTACGATCTGGCGTTCGAACTGGAACGGTTCGTCGATGAAGACCTCTCCGGCCTGATCGACGGCGAAACCTCAGAAAACGTGATCCTCGCTGACGGGCTGACCGTCTTCGACGTCTCCCAACTGCCAGAGACCGGGCCGGCGTTGGCGATCATCATGACCGTGATCAACACGTGGATGACCAACCGGCTCTTCCGGGCCAAGAACCGGCGCCAAACCCACTTCATCGTCGAAGAAGCCTGGCACGTCGTCCAAACCTCCGTCGCCAAAGTCATCCGACGCAACCAGAAAGTCTCCCGCGCCATCGGCCTGTCGAACTGGTTCATGTTCCACCACGTCTCAGACATCCCGTCAGGCACCGAAGCTGAGGCGATCATCAAGGAATGCGACACCGTCCTGGTGTACCAGCAGAAGAAAGCCCCCGATGCGCGGGCGGCCGTGGAAATGTTCGACCTGCCCGCCTCCAGTTATGGCACGATCTTGAACCTTGCGACCGGCACGTGCCTGATGAAGATCGGCAACGAAGCCCCGTTCGAGGTCAAGCACCTCCGAAGCGACGTGGAGAAGATCCTCACCGACACCGACAAGGCCCTCACCGCCCAGAAAATGAACGAGGTGATCACCGATGAGCTCGAACCCCACGCAGCGTAACCGCGAAATCCCCGCCTGGCTGATCATCGCAGTCCTCGCCGGCCTGGCCTTGGTGGCGTTGAACTGGGGCGAACGCCTCACCCCTACCGGCACTGGGATCTCGTGGAACCCGATGGATCTGATCCAAGCCGCCCTCGATAAGAACCTTGCCTGGCCGACCGCGTCGTGGTTCATCCTCGGCGGCTTCTCAGCCGTGCTGATTGTGGCGTATGTGCTGTTCGCCGAACTCTGGGGAACCTCGCGGGATGAGGCGAAGAAGTTCACCCCGCAGGGCGCTGCGATTACGTCGATGATGGGCTTCACCGCAGCTTGGCGCAAAGCCCGGCAGATCTACGGGGCGCAGGTCACGAAGAAGACTGCCGAGGCGTTCATCGTCCTGGCGGTCTATGCCAACGGGTCGAAGAAAACCCCTCTGTATATCCAGCTGGAAGACAGCATGTGGGTTTACGCCCCAGCCCGCGGTGGCAAGACCTCCAGCATCGTCATCCCCATGGTCCTGAACGCTCCCGGCCCCGTCCTGGCGACCTCAACCAAGCCCGATGTGGTCGCCTGGACTGCCCTGGCCCGGGAGAAACATGGGCAAGTGTTTGTGTGCGACTGGGAAAACATCACCGGCTGGCCCAACACCGTGAACTGGACGCCGATCTATGGTTGCGAGGACGAAGACGAAGCCCTCGAGCGCGGCAAAGCCTGGGCTAACGCGGCCCCGATGGAAGGAACCAAGAACGGGTCCTGGTTCAGCACCAAAGCCGGCACCGTCCTCGGCCGGCTCCTGCACGCCGCCGCATTGGAAGACCGCACCATGGATGACCTGCTCATGTGGATCTTCGACTCCCACAACCCCGAACCCATCACCATCCTCGAAGACCACCACAAACCACGGGCCTTCATCCAGCCCCTGCGCGAACGCACCGAATCCCGGGCCGGTGAAACCGAAGACTCCATCAAAGCCACCCTCATCTCCCTGGCCGAACCCCTGGTCACCGAGCGGGTACTCTCCCAGTTCCGATTCCGCAAGGAAGAAGCCTTCGACATCAACACGTTCCTTGAAGGAGCGAACACCCTGCACATCGTGGTCGACGGGGAAAACTCGCCATTGGGGACTTTGAGCACGATGTTCGCTGACCAGGTCTATCGGGCGGCCCGCCGCAAATCCAGCCAGTACGCCTCCGGCCGGCTCTGGCCCGTCTTCCGCATGGTCCTGGATGAAGCACCGAACGTGGCGGCGTTCAGCAACATGGGCGAACTGATCACCGACACCGGCGGGCGCGGCATCCAAGTGATCGGCATCAGCCAATCCTTCATCCAGAACGAAGCCCGGTGGGGCAAGGAAGAAGCCAAAACCATCGAATCCAACGCGAGCCTGAAGCTGATCTTCCCCGGCATCAACAGCGAAGACCTGAAAACCTACGCGAATGACATGGGCGTGCGAGACACCCCGCGCGTCAGCCACTCCTCCAGCAAGACCGGCGGATCGATGACCCGCAGCACCGAGGAAAAAGCGGTCGTGCGCGCTGAGGAGCTCAAGCACCTGCGGTTCGGGCAAGCCACCGCCGTGTATCGGAATCTGCCGCCGCATGTGGTGCATACCGAGATGGTGTGGCAGCGCAAAGACCACCAGGAACTGAATGAGATGAAAGAGCAGACGTTGCGCAGGTGCGGAAAGATCTTCCACGAACCCAACCAAACTCAGACCGGCAATGCGTCGGCAGAAACCCTTGGCGGTGCACGATGAGCGAACCACGAACCCACGATGATCTCGTCGAACTGATCGTTCCGCTGGTGGAGCCGCTGATCGAACGTCAAGAAAAGGTCGAGCAAGGCCTCGCCGCACAAGAAACAGTTCTTGTGGAACTCACGAACCAGCTGGAACGGCTCACCAGCATAGGCCCCGAGCAGGAAGTTTCACCCTGGAATCTCTATGCGGCCAACCCGAAGCAAATCTCGGAGCTGTTGACCAAGATCAACCAGTGGTTGCCCTGGATGAACGCGACCTACGGGACCGGGCAAAGCACGAACATGATCCCGGCCTGCTGGTTCCTGCACCCGAACGTCGTCGCCCACCTCGTCGGACTGTATACGTCGTGGACGTCCGCGAACTATGGGAGTGAGAACCCAAATAGTGATCTGGTGTATTGGAACCTGCGCTACCTGCCCGACGTACTGGACATCGTGAACGCACCAGCGGATAAGGGCGGGATGGCCGGTTGCCGGCGCGAACACCGCGCCCCAGAACGGACGGATCCTGTCCCGGAAGCTCTCACGGATGAATTTACGCAGTGGCTGGAGCGGGGATACCTGCTACCCGACGACGATGAGGCCGTCGCTCAGCTCGACGTCTCTCAATGAGGCTTAGCTTCTCGACCTGTGTGAGGCTTCAGGCTAGGTCTTCGGTCGTTGCTTTGACACTGCACGCACACGATTGAGCTTCATAAGCCACTCACCGAGGGCAGGGTCCATGTATTTCATGAGGAAGAAGACATCAACCAAGCGATGCTCGGGCTGGGCAGAAAGAATGTTCTCGCCGTGGGCTATGCGGTTTCTCAGGTGATGCAAGCGGTGCAATCGGGCGGAACGATCACGCGCTCCTTGTGAGGCGTAGGGGAACGCTTTCAACAAGGCTTCCTCCCATTAGCCCCATAATGCATCAATGCTAACCATTTACCAAAGGAAATCTGAGCACTAATATCGTAATGGATTGGCTTTCTCTTATGCCGGCTGTGGCTTTTGCCTTCGACCTGATGCATCAACCGTATGCCTTGATGTTTTAGCAATGCCGTTCCGCATCATGCTATTAGACGGTGTAGCAGGATCTTCATTCCATCTAGCCATAAACATGCGTCCACTGATTTCGACTATTTCCACTTCACTCACGATGCGAAGTGTATTCGGACTAGAGTAAAGAGATTTCACGGGCGGAGAATCATAAAGAATAAGGCCTGCCCATTTGTGGAGATTGCCACTGGGGAATATCTCGCGTGCGCATTGGCATGCGAATGGTTCTCCGAGCACTCCGGCGGGTAACATCAAACTCTTATTGGAAGGGATTTTAGGTGAGGCGTTATTTTTCTTGCTTGGGATCGCTTAGATTGGCTTGGCCAACCGGTGAAGGCCTCCCACGCTTCTTGAGAGGTGGGGGTTAGACGCCCCCACCTACTCGATTAAATTATTGCTAAATTCCCAGACATTCAGGGGAGTAATAATCTCTAAAATCTAACCTAGGACTAGTCGCTTGGCAGATTATTCAAACCTACGACCAAGTGCCGTATGTTCCGAACCCTAGGTAAGCAGACTTGCTCCTGAACTGAGGGTATCCGGCAGAGTTTTCCCAAGGAACGTTGCGGCCTCCGGTCTTTCCGCAGCCCAGACCGTAAGTTTTCTTGGTTACCCCTTTGAAAACACCATTGGTGTACTTGGACACGTAACCAATTCCTTCTCCGCAGGCTCCACCATCACTGGTATAGATCAGCTGAAAGTTGTAAACTTGACGGCCAACTTTATTTCCAATCTGAGAGCATGATCGGTTGCCCCATTTGCTCCAACCGCCGCCAACTGGCGTATAAAAACCGGTCCAGCAAGCGCCTTTAGCCGCTGCAGGTTTAGCAATTGCAGCTGAAGCAGAACGCTTCGATTGTGGAGATCCTCCGGCCTTGATAGCGAGAAGATCTTTAGCTACTTCGTTTGTTTCTTTTACTGGGACTTCACCTGGAGTAAGTCCAATGTCTGATGCTAGATCTGGCGCAATGAACAGAGCGTCTTCTGCTTCAAGAGGCATAGGGTAAAAAACTTCATCGCCGCTAACCTTTGAGGTTGCAGGATCCATGACAAACATTTTTTCGGAGCTAACACCGAAATTTTCTACCATTGCCGAATCAAGAGCAGCCTGATTGACGTATGTCGAAGAACTAGATTCATGTGGAGCCGCCAGAGCAGCTACTGGAGTCAGGACGCCCAAAATCAACGGTACGCAGGCAATACTCGTCAGACTTCTTCTAAGTTTCATTTTTATCCCATGTTGGACTGAATTTACCAACGACAAATGTACATCAATCTCTAGGATTTAATACCGGCAGATGCTCAATGGTTATCAAATCGATATAATTCGACTGTGCTGAGTGTAATTTTCACTTCCCGCTGGAATCGACTTCAGAGTCCCTTTGCTCAATGCCAGGAGTTGCATCGGGTTGACTGAGGACAATTTTTCCGTAGATCTTTGACGCATCGGCCAATGGTTCCAAGGGGTGAGGCGTGCAGCTATCACGACGAGACCGGATGATTCTTACTAAAGTTCCGACAATAATAGTGATCCAGAACGCTACATGGGGTATTGCGCCGTAATGTGGCTTTGACCCATCCTGCCAAGAAAAGTAAAAAACACCAGAAATGAGGAATGTTGTACACAGGACTGCTATCAGTAGCTTTTTCACGTTCACTCGTCTTTTCAGAACGTCCAATGCGCCGCCTGCACACTGTTCATCGGTTCATCGGTTCATCGGTTCATCGGTTCATCGCATGAATGTTGTGTCCTGAGCATAGGCTTGAAAACATTCACGTCGGTTTAGATGCGTAACGTTCATGCTAGTCAGTACGGCGCATGAACGCTAATTAATTCATTCTCTCATTGTAAATATACTACGATAATATCAGGTCATCTCTTATCCGACTGTTAGGATATGGACCAATAGGATGAAAATCAATCACACTACCTCAAGGAAAAAATGGCTCCCATTCATAAGAAGCTCGTTAGCATTGGAGCGCTGATTGCTGCAGTTGGCGTAGTGGTATCGAGTTTATCCCCGGGGTTCTTCTTCGGCCTCTCCAACAATTTGAGCACTAACGATCCTCTGGTAACAGTTCCGCTGACGCTCTTAGTGACTTTTTGCCAGATGATCTTGGCACCATTCGGAGCAACGCTTGCTGCAATTGGGGTGTCCAAGCATCTGTTATCCAAGTCTGAGATGGATTCAAACGAATAATATTTATGCCTTCTTGACTCCTACTGTGCCTGGAATGTGCGGCTTTCAGGCCCTATCTGCGGTGAACACATGTGGTGTTGGGTCAAAGGCTAAACACATTGTTTGGGAAGCATGAAGCCCGTTATGTTGATAGTTCCCTCACCCGAGGATGATGGGAGCAATCGCCCAGCCAACCCCGGCGTGGTTTCTTGCCCCTGCTTATCCAATGGTCCGGGGCGTTGTAACCGGGGTTGGATGGCATCAGAGTGACTGCTGATTAGAGGCACTGTGCCAAGAGGCACTGGGCGCCAGTCGTAACGTGGATGAGAGGCTTTGTTACCGGTGGTTGGCCGGCACTGAACAATTAATCGATTCAAGTGAGCACAGGTCATGAAAACCGAAAAAATCTAGATCTTCCTTGGCCTCGACGACGGAAAACCGACCGCTGGGCCTGCGCCGTCACCACCGGCGACACCAAAATCTGGAACAAAACCCTGCCAAACGACGAAGCCAAACTCACTAAGATCTGTCAAGAGCTCAGAGTCAAAGGCACCGTACTGTTAGTTATCGGTCAGTCCGCGACCATTCGTGCCCTGGCCGTGGCTGTAACTCAGCATCTGGGCATCACTGTGGCCTACTTTGCCCGGGCTTACCATGCGCCGCATCGCAGACATGCATCCGGGCACGGCCTCAACAGACGAAAAGATGCCTTCATCATCGCTGACGCGGCCCGCAGCATGCCGCACACACTGCGCAGCATCCAAGTCTCGGACGTAGACGAAGCCACGCTGGCCATGCTTACCGGATTCGATCTGGACTTGTCTCGGCAAATCACTCAGATCAGCAACCGGATCCGCGGGCTTTTCACCCAGATTCATCCCGCTTTAGCGCGTGCGTTGGGAGCGCGGCTGGAGCATGATTCGGTGTTAGAAGTTCTCGCTGCGTGGCCCACTCCCGCCCGGCTGCGTCATGCCGGCAAGGCCCGGATCGACGCGAAGCTCTAGAAGCACGGTGCCCGTCGGCACACCGACTGCGCTAGCACCATCCTGAACGCCGTCGACGAGTAAGCAGTGGTCGTGATCGGTATCGACGCAGCAGGATTAGTCATCCCGCATTTAGCCCGACAAATGATTTCCTTGCACGCCCAACGCACGGACGTAGCCACACATCTGGAGAGCATGCTGGAGACTCACCCTCTATACTCGGTCCTGACATCCATGCCAGGGGTTGCCGTTAGGACCGCTGCGATCATCATCGCCGAAACCTCCGGCAAGACCTTCGCCAGCGCTACAGCACTGTCCTCATACGCAGGATTAGCCCCAACCACGCAACAGTCAGGGACATCGATCAAGTCCGAACGCGTCATCCATTCAGGTAACAAATGCTTGAAACGAGCATTGTTCCTTTCCGCGTTTGCGCCCATCCGTTTCCATCCTGTCAGCCAGGCCTATTATGACCAGAAACGAGACCAAGACAAACGCCACGACCAAGCGGTGATCGCATTCGTCCACCGTAGCCTGACGGTGTTGTTCACGATGATCCGCGACAGGTTTATTTACGGCGTTCCGGCGGTGGAAGCTGCTTGATAAAATACACAGGGGCACCTCCAGGAGTGTCACGGCGTCGCCACGAGTCGAACCCGATTGGGTTCCGAAAAGACACCGTGCGAATCCTGAAAACGCTAATCGATTTGCTCTCTAACAAACGTATTCGTTTTCCCATACCCGACACTGTGGATAGGTTTCGTACCACTTCTCTGGTCACCAAGCACTGCCTCACGTGCTAAGCCTCTGAGACAACTGCGATTTGTCATACTCACTGGTTGTGCGGGTCCACTGCACAGGCCCTCAAAAATAACTCATGATTTCCCTGACCAGCATGGGTCAGTCGCTTACCGTCGTTCTCTTCTCATCGCATGGTTGGGCCGGATGGTCCGCGGCGCTGCGTTTCATCGTCCTTGAGTTTGCGCTGCTGATCAGCAGCTTGCTGCTGTTGCTCTTGGGTCTTGCGCAGGCGGGCCAGCAACTCATTCGCTTCGGCAGCCCCGAGCCTTTCCTGTCCGGCATGGTTTTCGCTCGTACTCATGGTGTTCTCCTTCTCCTGGGGTGTGGTTTCGTTCCTGGTTTGGGCTCGTTGGCGTAGCGCCGCGATCTTCGCCGCAGCCTCCGACTGCCCCACCGTTGCGGCAGATTCATTCATCTTCTGCTGGACCAGTTGTTCCTTAGCCTCTGCGGGCATTGGCTCGCGGGTGGTCAGTTCCGAGTGCTTATGCAGTGCTGCGGCGCGGTTGCGCAGGTCCTGCGCCACCGGACTGTTCTTCAGATGTTGCGCAGGCAGGAGGGATGGTTCAGCATCGGGGATGTTGTAGGTGCGGCGGTAGGCAGCGATTTCCGCTGCCAGCCGGCGCCACTCTTCGGCCCGGTCAACCCGGCCGGGGACTGGTCCCAGATCCTCCAGCCATGCTGGCGGGTTTTGGGCGAGTTCTACTCCGAGCCTCTGGTGTTCGGCGTCAACCACGGGCCGGTACGCTTCGATCTGTTCCTTCCACGCCACAGGCAACCGCGGATCAGCCAAAGGCTCACGAGGGGCGAACCACTCACCCAAACTGTTGGCTTCACGGCGCTTCTCGAACGGTGCTTGTTCTAGTTCGCGCAGCTTCAACTCCGTGCTGATGCGGCGCAGGACGGTGCCGCTGGTGGCGGCCAGGTTCTTGTGGTCGCGGTCGCGGATCTCTGCTTGGGCCAGTGGTTCTGGCATGTCTTGGCGTAGTTGTTGCTCTGCCCGCAGTCGGCCCAGCGACCAGGACAGGTAATCCTCGTTGTTGTCCACGGCTGAGGGGATCTGGCGGATCAGTTCGTTATCGGTGTGCTTGATCCGGGCAGCCAATTCTTCTTCGCCCAGGTGCCCATACAGGCGGCGCGTGAGCGGCTTGATGCCTTCTGCTTCGGCCAGCTCGACCGCGCTCTTCCGATAGGAGGTGCCCGCGGCCTCGGAGCGCTCCAGTGCGCGTTCCTTCAACGCGAGCAGGTGGTCTTGGTCGACTGCGCGCAGGGGGCGTTCGGCGGTGGTGAGGATGGCTTCGCGGTTGTCGATCAGGGTGTCCATGCGCCAGGCCAGGATCGCGGCGATGCTGTCGGCTTCGGTGAAGTCGTGCTGGGAGTAGGCATCCTCGATGAGGGTTTCCAGCTTCACCCCGGACTCTTCGGCCCGCTCCAGATGCCGGGCCACAGCTCCCCAGGCAGGGTCTTCAAGGATTGGCTGGGCTAGAGGGTTGCTGAGGGTGGCGCGCAGAATCTGCTGGTATTTGGCGGTCTGGGCTTGGTCTGCCAGGTCCCGGTAGATCATTCCTAGGCTGTTGATGTCTCGGGCCTGCTCGAATTCGCGGGTCACGGTTTCGTGGGCGGTGAGGTTCAGGTCGGTACGCTCGGCAATACCGTTCAGGACCGTGTCGACTCGGTCCCCGTCGGCCAGGCCCACATAGATGCGGTTGTCGTATTTGCCGCGGCTGGTCGCCACGTACGCGCCGGCACGGTCAGTGCTCTTGGTCAGCAGGGCGTGGGCGGTGTCGACGGTGGCGCCCTGGGCACTATGCACGGTATCTGCATAACCGAGGATCACGCTTTCAGCGACGTAGTCGGCGGGGATGGCGGCCAGGCCTTGGTGTTGTTGGTGGCGGGCGAGCAGGTGCCCGGATTCGATGCCTTCAACTACCCAGGAATCGTTGTTCTTCACGAAGTCCTTGCCCTGGTGGACGCTGAGGCGGCGGTCATTGTTCTTGGTCAGGATGACATCGCCAACAAAGATCTCAGTGTCATGCCGGCCAAGGATCTTTTGGGTTGGATCGAGTTCATTGTTGCCCAGCCGGTAGGCTTGGGCCTTCTGGTTCAAGGCGGCGACTTGTTCGTTGGTGCCGGCCAGCATCAGGGAGGTGCGGTGTTCGTTGGTGTCTTTTTGCCAGGCGGCGAACACGTGGTCGGCCATGTCGCCGGTGGTGCCGGCTTTGATCTTTCCTTCACTGCGGTAGTACGCCCACGGGTCATCCTTGCCCACTGCTGGGGCTTCGCGCAGGGCCAGGGAGGCGGCGGCTTCGCCAAGGTTGGGTGTGCCGTCAAGGTTCCTGAACCGGTGGATTTCCTCCAGGTGGGTGAGCTGTTCTTCGTGGTTGAGCAGGCGCAGGATCCCGCCGGAACCGACCGCGGCGAGCTGCTTGTCATCGCCAATGGCGCGGACCAGGGCGCCGTGTTCTTGGGCTTGTTCGATCAGGGCCAGGAATTGGGTGGTGCCGATCATGCCCGCTTCGTCGATGATCACCACATCCCCTGGCGACAGCTTGTCCTCGCTAGCCAGGAGCCGGTCGACGGTCATCGCTTCCACCCCGACCTCATGGCCCAACAGGGTGGCTGCTTTGGCGGAAGGGGCTACGGCGATCACGTGGTGATCGGCTTGCTTCATGGCGTTGACGGCCAGTTTCATGGAGGTGGTTTTGCCGGTACCAGCCGGCCCGATACCCGCCATCAACAGCCGTGGGCTGCAGGAGAATTCGCGGGCCAACGCCACCTGCGCCTCGTTCAACCTGCCCTCGAAGCTGTCGAGGACGCTCTGGAAATGGTCGACCGTGACTGCCGGAATGACATCAGTGCGCGCGGCCTGCAGGACCTTGTGTTCGGCTTCCAACACCGTTTCGGAAGTGTAGAGGGCGGCGTGGGGTTTCTGGTACTTGTGCACCGCCACCACTGCTCCCGCTACCGGTGCAGGCACGGGAAGATCAGGGGTCACTTTCAAGCTCAAGGAGTCAATCGCGGTGGCCCGGACTTGTGCGATGACTGCACCAGATACGGGTTGGGCTTGGTACTGGTTGGTGATTTGGCGGCGCACTTCTGCTTCCACATGCGCCTGATTCCATGTCGCCCGCGACTGCTCCAGGCGGGTGATGGTGGACTGCGCCAGCTCGTGGATCTGTTCTTCTGGCAGCTGCTGGATCGGTGTGTAAACCAGTTCTTGGCTGGCCGAGTATTCGCGGGCGGCCGCGAATAATTCATCACCTACCAGGGCTCCGGGGACAGAAGAGAATTTGTCTTGCCAGTGCTCGGTGAGCTCGGAAAGAGAGAGGCCTTTCTTCTTCTCTGCACGGGTTTCCAAGGTCGCTTGCTGGGAGAGCTTGATCAGCTGCTTCGGGCTCGGAGCCCTTCCATGCTTCTCTTCGAACTCATCCACGAGGGTCTTCAGCTGGGCTTTGATATTGGTCCGGCGTGAGGACGCAGCTTCAATGCTGGCAAGGGGGATGCCGCCAATTTCGGTGATCGGGCGCTTGCCTTCCACCGTGCGTTGAGTGGTGGCGAGTCCCAGGTCGCGGCAGATGTTCTGCATGACCCTTGCGTTGTAATGCTCCGAAGCAGACACCGCATACTTGTGCAGGACGGTCCCGTCGATGGCACTCCACTTGCCATCCATCCCCAGCACTTTGTTGGACACAACGATGTGGTCGTGCAGCTGCGGGTCCCCGTCACGGGAGTCATAATGCCGGAAGGAGGTGTAGATCAGGCCGCCGTCCACGTCTTCTGAGCGGACCCCGTTCTTGCCGCGACGAGTGAAGACCGCATTGGTTTCCAGGTACTTCATGGCGTCTTCGATGGCCTCATGATGCGCTTTCTCAATGACTTCCTGGACCGTGCGGTCGCTGACTCCCCAGAGGTAGGAGATGCTCTTGGACGGGGAGAACACCATGTCATACCCGGCCACGGCGTTCGATCCCTTATGGGTTTGCCGGGAGATGAATTGGCTTAGTTCTTCCTTAGTCTTCGGCTTGCGGCCGTGCAGCTTGTAGAAGTGCTCGCCACCGGCCTTGGCGCGCAGGACACGTCGTTCATCCGCGGTCGGTTCGCGGTGCTTGAGCCGGGTGAAATCGCCCAGGACGGTGTTGATCTTCTTGGCTAGTTCGCCATCGAACTGGTCGAAACGCTTGTAGCGTTGGCCCAGCTGCGCTGGGATCTTCTCCCCCGACACCGGATCTATCTGGCCGGCTAAGGGGTGTTGTCCTAGCCCGTAGAGCAGCTCCATTTGCTCTTCAGTGACTTCACCATGCACGCCGAGGTTCTTCGCTCCTCTGCCGCCCCAGATGCCAGGTGGGTGGCCGGTGACGGTGTAGTAATCCCCGAGTTTCCGATCCGGTGAGCGCAGCTCATCGGCGGAGGCAACTTCGCGGGTGTAGTAGAGATAGCCGTCCCCTGCACTGAGCTTATGCAGGGTCATCACACGTTCGACTCTAGCAATTCTGGCCAAAGTTATCGAGGATGCAAGAGGTGTGACAGATCTGGTCTTGATGGATCGGGAGAAAATAGGGCCGGAGGACTTCGACGATGCGTGAGAGATCTTGAGACGTCCGAATGAGGTACGAGTGGAAACTGGCGGGTCAAGGCTCTTCTCGTATCGGGGATGGCACTGACCGGAGGGCTGCTACTGATCCATCATGTTGGTCGGCTCTGCATTCTTTGAGGAACGAAGAAGAAATAGTGCAGAGGCGGGCAAAGAGATCTGGCCATCAAAAGAAGGATGTTTTTGGTGCGGTTTTGCACCTGCGATCTTCGCTGTGTGCAGGTGCGTCCAAGGTGGGTTTGATAGGGTCGCAGCTGTGCCCAGGGCAAGTCTCTTGTGTAATACCGTGGCCCGATGTTTTCCACGTGTGGGCGGGTGGAGACGGCGCTTAATCTCAAAGCCGTCCACAGGTGGGAAACATCGGTCAGGGCAGAGCCTGAGCGTGAGCGATGTCCGTTAACGCGTTTTTGGGCGGGGTGCGCGAGGGGTGTCCCCTCGCAAAATTTTGTTTTCGAGTTGGTGAAGGATGAAGTGTTTTGATGAGTAAGCCACGCAAGTCTGCTGCAGCGGTGGCCGCCCGAGAGAAGGCGCGGGCGAAGGCTGAGGAGATCACGCGCCGTAATGAGCAGTTGATCGAGTTGGCAGCCGCGTTCTTCATCCATGAGGATGAGATCGAACTGATCGATGAAGACACGAAACTGAAGATCGCCGAGCTGCAAGCCGCTGCGGAAGCGAAGAAACACAAAGCGCGGACCGCAGCGGCCTCTGTGGTGGAGCAGATGGTGGGTACGGGTGAGTCGAAGAAGTCGATCGGTGAGCGTCTGGGGCTCAGCGGTTCGGAGTTGAAGAGCTTCCTGCCGCCGGCGGCTCCAGCGAAGGAACCCAAAGTGGTCGAAGAACAAAACGAAGAGACTGCCCAGGCCCCAGCGTCGACTGCCGAGGGGCAAGCTTCCGGAGTTGCGGCCAACGCCTAAGGCCGAATGCTGAGCGCGGTTCCGCTTCTCCCCATGCAGCGGGTTTGAGCTTATGTGTTCGGGCCGGTGATTGGCCACGAATAGCGGATCTTGAGGCGCTAAAGCTCTTGTCCTCAGACGGGCTCCTGCGTAAGCCATGCAGCGAAGCAGCCTCGGTGCCTGTGGCTAGAAATTCATCCTCAATCGCAAGACTGAACATACAGCGCATCGCCACTGGCAGAATGACCGTGACAGAACTTTGGCCCTGAACGCGTGAGCATTCAGGGCCAAAGTGTTGGGTTAGTTCCCGAAGTCCGGGATGTATGGTTCACATAGTCCGTCGATCTGCTTGAACTCTTGCGGGTTCATCCCTTCAAGCGCTTCTGGTCCGTCCGCTTGTCCGCTGGCCCAGTACCAGAAGGCTTCCTTGCTGATGGCCAGGTTGCGGGCTTCGCAGCTGCGGTACCAGCGCGCGATCACGTCGCCTTCCACGTACGTGGTGTATCCGAACAGTTGGCCGGTTTCGTCTTCTGTTTTGGCTGCAGCGAAGATGATGTAGGGCCAGGATCCCAGGTCCCATCCGTCGCGGCCCCACCCAGGCACTTCGTGCCATCCGGTGCCGGCCAGCGATTCCATCCAGTCATACCCTTCGCCGTACATGTCGCGTTCGACAGTAGCTGGGACGGTGACAGTTTCGCGGGTGTCCTTGGTCGTGGTCTCCATGGTTTTTGCTTCCTTTCGCTTCACGGAAAGAGGGGCAGGTTGCCAGCCACCCGCCGAAGCCCTCCCCCGGTTGTTTTTTGCCTGCTGGCGAAATGAAATGAAGCGGGGCCAGCCGGAAAACCCATCAACCCGTCAGGGGTGCGCAATCCACGAAAATCTTGGGCCGGAAGAAGCGACGAAGGAGCGCGGCCCGAGAATTTCTGGTGGAGCACGCCCGAAGCGCAGCGAGTGGCATGTGGGTTTGGAGGTGGCCCGTACACTCCGAAGGACAGCAGCAAAAAACAGGAAAAGGCCGGACGGAGTCCGGTCAACAGCCGGCCGCGCCAGCGGACGCCCGATACACCCTGGAGACGAGCTTGCGAGGAGCCAGGGTGCTCAGCGGGACGGGCACCTCATGGCATAACCTAGTCTGCGGCTAACGTCCATGACTATCCTGAACGTGGAATGCTCGCATATTCAGGACCACCAGCGGGCTTTGTCACCAAAGTTCGGGACGTCAGGTTCACGCATCCCGTCGAGCATAGGAAACATTCAACTCTCTGGAAGTCGCCCATGATGCCCCCAGATCAACTACGAGCAGCACACGAAAGCGCAAAGTACTCGTGCACGGCGGTATTCCATCCAGCTCAATCCTGGAGCAACAAGGGCGTAGCGCCATGAGCGGTGAGTATGTTCCTGCCTACCGGTCCAGCGTGTGAGACTTGACCCAGGAAACCGGTTTGCTGAAAAGACCTAAAATCTTCAGGGCGTGGTGTGCAAGTAAGCATACAACTGGTGGTTTAGCCTAGATTCATGCGTGGTTCAGTCTCATGGCGACACCACGCACTGTTCGGATTGAGCGTTTCACCTCTCTCATCCGTGCGGGAACCCTGCATAATGGCTAGGTGCCCTATTGGGCACCTAGCCATTTGCATCTGCAAGCACTGAACAGGCTTAGCTTGACGTTCTTGGCTTAGCTGTGAACCAGAGTGGCCACACTTCAACGGTCTAAAACCAGCGATGAACAACCACGAGCAAGCGACGTTTACGTTGTGGCTGCTTAAGAAAACAAGTTAAAGAGCCTCTACAAAACCCGGGGCTTGACACCCCGGCGTGTTGCCGGGGTTGGCTGATCATTTCTAAAATGGTCGTTTCGATGCACCACAAGGGGAACCCTCACCGGGACGGTGCAAGGTAGATGCGGAGCGCCACTCAATTTCTGAGGAGACTCGGCATCGGACCCTAGTCGAGCTTCCCAAAGGGGCCGGCCGCGTCGAGCGGAATCCGCTCTGACCTCCTGGACATGATCAAGAACGATACCCCTACGAGGAGTACGGAAATGGCAAGGCCAAGTAGGCCCAAATCATTTGATGTCGCAGGACAGCCCGCAGAACTGTCATCAATCTCAGGACAGCTCCTCCACGGCTGCAAGAACATCACGAAACCACCTGCCGCTCCTGCGAGCGTCAGCAGGAGTCCCAACATCATGTAAACAGTATTTCTGGAAGCTTTCACGCTTCATTCAAACACAGCAATGCTTGCCTTCTTCATCGCACCGTATGAGGAACCTTGACCGGGCATGACCAATAGTATGAAGTGCTACGTCGCATCATGAGGGAATTTGAGAATCACCCTTCGACTATTTGGCGCTTGGCGGAGCTTGGCACGATGCCACACGAATGGACGCCACCTGGGATTCGCGGTCGAACCAACTCGCGAAGTGAGAGGATAAACCGCATGACACTCCAGCTCGAATACGCACGAGATCCATCAGCCGTCCGCCGCATCCTGGAGGCACTGCCGGAGTGGTTCGGAGATCCTGAAGCAATCGACGAGTACGTTGCCGATGCCGCCAACGACGACTTTGTGAGCATGCTCGCGCGCGAATCTGGAACCACGATTGGTGCTGCACTTGTCCGTCGGCACTTTCCTGAATCCGCAGAATTGCACCTCATCGCAATCTCCCCAGAAGTGAGAGGTCAAGGAGTTGGACGGGCACTTATCGACGGCGTCGCCGCCGACCTTGCGGAAGACGGATGCGTGCTGCTATCCGTTCACACGGTAGGACCGTCCTTCGACAGCGACTCATACGCCCAGACCCGTTCCTTCTATCTGGCGACCGATTTCTATCCCTTGGAAGAGCACCGCAACCTCGACTGGTCAGGACCAACGCTCATCCTCGTCCGCCGGCTAGCATCAGTTTCATAAGTCGAACCCACTGCGGGACAATGTCTTGTTGCGGATTGGTTTACGTCCTAGGTGTGAATAGATCCTCAATGCTGCATTGAAAGGCAGCTGCGATTCTGAAAGCAACCGGCAGCGAGGGATCGTAATGGCCTTTCTCAATAGAAATGATGGTTTGACGGGACACCCCGAGTTCGTCGGCTAGACGCTGTTGAGACCATCCCAACTCTTTACGGCGCTGAGGGAGCGTGTTCTGCACTATGAAGCCGACTTCTTCTGCCAGAGGTAACGTGCTGCGATGTCGAGCATGGCGAAAAGGACCATGGCGGAGAGGCACCAACTAACAGGAGCTTCGATCTTCATGAACGCGAACACTGCAGCGCCGAGCCCGCCAACGAGGAGAATGTCTCCGAAAGCGCCACTTGCAGCTTTTTCGTACCAAGCGGATTCGATGGAATCGTCTGGCATTTTGACTACACCAGAAAGTGTTGATCGGTCAACAAGGAGTGCCCATCCGAGCGCTGCACTTGCTGGCAGGGTACCAATGGCCATAATGGCAAAAACGAGCACCGGGCGCTCCGGGTTACCGAGCAACGAGAAGCCCCATCCTAGGCTTGCTGAGACGAAGATGCCTATCCCAAGCGAGGCACCTATTAAGGCTGCAGAGCTGCCGCCAAAGCGCGCTTTCCCCCAGCGGTTCTGTGAAACCTCGTCGGCATTCATTTCATCCACCCTCTCTAAAAACAAGGCTCTGACGGAGCCGCTACTGTAAAACAAACTTTACTGACAAGGGGGCTTTACGTCAAAGGAGCTTGTCTCTATGCGCAAGCTCACTCCTTCCGATTCCCCGTCTCACCGACGGTCCCGTAAGCCAGTCGTTCACCGGTACAACTACAGACGACTTCGGACACTAATAAATTTGGCGAGTTTCAGCGATTGCTAGATTCCCGTATACCCCGCCCGATAAAATGCCCGGTGAAGGGGCGCTAAACGGTACACTCCAAATCATGACCGGACTCCTGATCGGATACGCGCGCGTATCCACTAACGACCAAGACCTCACAGCTCAAAAGAACGCGCTCATGGCCTCGGGCGTGCCTCCTGAGAAGATATTCACCGACCAAGGCCTCACCGGCACCAATAGAGCACGGCCAGGACTCAGCGAAGCATTGGCCGCCTGCCGCAATGGGGATACGCTGGTGGTCACTAAACTAGACCGGCTGGCACGCTCATTACGCGACGCAAAAGACATCGTTGACGAACTCACCCGCCGTGAGGTGAAGCTCAGCATCGGCGGATCTATCCATGACCCCACCGACCCTGTAGGCAAGTTACTCTTCAATGTCTTAGCCATGGTTGCCGAATTTGAGGCAGATCTAATCAGGGCGCGTACCCGCGAGGGCATGGCCGTTGCCAAAGCAAAGGGCAAACTGCGCGGCAAACAGCCCAAACTCTCCAAGAAACAAGAAACCCACTTAGTCGCGCTTCACCACGCGGGGACCCATACGACGGCAGAACTTGCCGAACTCTTCTCAGTGGCTAGATCCACTGTTTACCGCGCTATTAAACGCGCGGGTGAAACAGCCAGTTAGGGCCGCACATTCCCTCTGTGCAGGATAGTGCAGAGGACTATTGATCAAAAACCGACTCCGTGCAGTCGACTTCTGAAATTTTTATGTCCATAGTCGACTGCACAAGCCCGGAATTTCAACGGCTCATGTGCAGCCAACTTCGGAATCTGACAGTCATAGTCAGAGTGGGTGTTCGCATAAAAACACCCCCTAAAGAACTGTCCAAAACGCCATGCCGGACAGACCCCTACGGGACGGTGTGACTGTTGCAGGTGCGAAAGAAAAAGCTTGTAGGTTCGAATAAAGCGCGGGGCGCGCTTCAGCGATTAACATGATTCGGACTGTGCCATACTGGCGAAATGGACACGCCACGCATCCCCGTATCATCGATCATGGCGCGATGGAACTCCGCTGATCAAGCCGTGGACCTTGTCATCGACGGGACCGCGGTCATCGATATAGTCGATATTCAACGACATTGGGGGGTTTCTCCGTTTGCACGCCGTTTCTCGCGCGCAGCAGTACACCAATGGTTGACTGATTATCGCGGGGCGTACGGCGACCGCGATGAGAGGCTTTCGGGAGAAGAACTAGAAATCACAGTCTGCAGGGCGTGCGGCGATATGGATTGCGGCAATCTTGCGGTCGAGGTCGAGATGACAGCCGACACAGTCACCTGGAGACGACCTCACTGGGCCGGAGATGACGATGAAAACGACGACGAGCCCGATGCTAACGATCCAGAATCACTCTTCCCTCAGCTATTGGTATTCAACCGTGTCCAGTACGATACCGCGCTAATAGACGCGGAAAGGTTCATCGCGCGATCCAGGTGGCGTCGGCAGGAACCTGAGGCCGCAATATGGCTTGATCGACTACGCAACCGGTTCATGAGACTGTGGAATAAATAGGTACGTGCGCGCTGGTGGTAGAGGCCTGCTAACGCGATCCCAGTTAGGGTTCAGCTGGCGGTCATCGGATCTCAGTGGAGACGGCTTTGGAAAACGACAATTGCTCAGCCGGAAGTTGCATCAGCTTCTGCAACGGCAGCCAGAGCTGTACCTTCTACGCTCAACATCACAGTGCTGTCCCGACGGTTGAAGAAGTGTGTAATGATCGTCCGGCCGTTGGCCTCCCAAATCCAGGGTGGCGTCTCTTCGTTGTCCCACGGATGTTCTGGTTTTCCAAAGAGATCGGTGAGTTGGATACGTAGTTCGTTGAATCCGTTTTGAACTGCTGGTGCACCGGATTCTTGAGTGCTGTAGAGGTGGATTGTTACACCTAGGAACTTACGGTTATACGTGTCCCATGAACCAAGCACTTGTCCGCCGACACATATATCCAGCTCATTCATCTGGTGGGGTGATTCTTCGTTCTCTAGCTCGTACCGGCCCCCTGATATGAATCCAAGACGCGCGAATAGATTTTCGCGTTCTTGATCAGACCGTGGCCAAGGCTCGTCGACCAATTTCTTGACGAGCTTCACGACGGTGCCAGGAGTGGGATTCAATTCCAACAAGAGGTCAGTCTCGGACATAGTGTGAGCTTACCTCGCAAGAATTGAGACATGGCCCTTAGAGGTTCCTCATTCGGGACACCAAAAACGGTCGTTTTTGACACACAATGCCGGTGGCTCCTCCGAAAATTCCTGACCGTCGAAAACTCAACACATTTTTAAACGTGATTTGTCGCAAAAATCAGTGTCACAAACTATGCGTCAAAACAATGACCGTCCCACGAGTATTGATACATTTAGAGCCATGGGACACCTCCTCGGATACGCCAGAGTCTCCACCGGCGACCAAGACGCACAACTCCAACACGATGCACTGACTAAAGCTGGCTGCTTTCGCATCTTCACAGACACCGCCTCCGGCGCACTTGAATCACGCCCTGAGCTCGATAAGCTGCTAGATCAGATACGGCCAGGCGACACTTTGGTGGTCTGGCGTCTCGATCGACTCGGTCGCTCCATTCGCCACCTGATCAATCACATGGACGCACTGCAACAACGAGGCATCGAGTTCAAATCCCTGCAGGAGAACATCGACACCAGTTCCTCTGGCGGTCGGCTGGTGTTCAACATCTTCGCGTCCCTGGCCGAATTCGAACGCGACCTCATCCGCGAACGCACCAACGCCGGCCTCCAAGCAGCCCGCGCCCGCGGCCGCACCGGCGGACGGCCTGCGAGCCTCTCCCCCGAGAAACTCCGCACCGCCAAGAGACTGTATGAACAGAAGGACATGACAGTGGCACAAATCGGTGAGGTTCTTGGCGTCAGCCGCAGTACGGTTTATCGAGCGCTAGGTAAATCATCAAAAAGTAAAGATAACTGATGCATCCAAGCATAGAGAGCTCTTCTTATCCTCACCACCACCAGGAGTCAACAAGCCCGGAAGGATTTATTTCACCGATACAGCCTGCTGCTGAGGTGTAAAAAGAACCATGAAGTTAGTGCGCCACTTGGCACTACCTGAAGATATGGGAACGCCCCGGGTCCGCTCATAGACGGAATACCGGGGCGACCAAGTCATGTGTTCAAGTAACATAACAGAAATCTTCTGCCAGAGGCTATCCTGAACTTGCTTAATCAGCATAGCCGAAAGGAAGCAAGATTGCATCCGAACAAGTCAAAGTATCAAACCTGGGTGCAAACATGGCTGACCGTGGAAAGATTCAACACATATCTGCGTGCTTCGGGGAACGATGCGCAGCGAGCGTTTGATTTGTATCAATGGAACACTGCACTTAATGCTGCGTTCCTCCACGACTTCGCTCATATGGAAGTCGCGCTAAGGAACGCTCTACATAGACAGCTCGCTACCTTAGTAACTCCATCGCTAAGCTGGATGGCCTCTCAAGTAGCCTTGACTACTTTTCCTCCCTTGCCGGGCACGGATAAACATGGCAATAGCTACGACAAGAACTTATGGCTGCGGACGAAATTAGAAGAATCTCGCGAAAAATTTCGTTGTGATGAGACAACTGCAAAATTTACTGCTCACATAGAGGGCCGGATCGTTGCCAATTTAACGTTTGGGATTTGGGCCGAGCTAATGGACTCTCGATTCGAACCGTCGCTGTGGACCCTAGCTTTGCATAAGGCTTTTTCATCTGGCGTCTCTAGGCAAGAGGTCCACTCCCGACTTCGCACATTGAATGATTTTAGAAATCGAATCGCGCATCATGAACCGAATTTAAGTCGTGCAAATAAGGCCCACCGCGATCTCTTTTGGCTGCTGAGTGTGCTTGACCGCGACATTCAAGGACACGTGAGATCACACAGTGAGGTTGCACTTTTACTTTCATCACGCCCATAACTTGACCAATCGCACATCCGAGAGACTTGTCTCCCGCCGACCCACTCTTATCAATACGACTAATCATTTATAACGAACTCATTTTCAGCCATCGGACAATATCGGAATCAGCCACTCTCATTCCATCTGTTGTCGAGCACTTAGGTTATGAGACAAGCGAAAGTCTTAATTATCAGCTTCAGGCGTCTATTCCGCACGCCAAAGATACAACTCACGTACCCTTGAAGTCGACTGGCTAACTTATGGGGGTTGAATTGAGTGAAGTAGATTTCGATGCGAGCGCGATGGACAAGCTGATTCCTCAGTTTGGTGAAGACATCGTGGACGTCGATCAAACGGACGAAGTCCTTCAAACGGCATACGAAATCACTTCATATGGCGCTGATTACCCTGTTGACGGCCTCGTCAAACGGATGCAGTCCGGCGATATTGTTGTTCCCTCTTTCGATCCTGCCTTTGACGGCTCTGAGGATGTCGGAGCATTTCAGAGGGGCTTCGTCTGGTCGAGGCCCCAAATGGACAAGTTTATCGAAAGCCTCCTTCTCGGATTGCCGGTGCCAGGCATCTTTCTGGTGCGTGATAGGGCTAATAAATTGTTGGTTTTGGACGGCCAACAGCGTCTGCGAACTTTGCAGTTCTTTTATTCGGGGCTTATCGGCGATTCTCGATACAGATTGCGGCAGGTGCAAAAACCATTTTCGAATCTCTCATACGAAGAGCTTGAGCCTGAAGACCGTCGCCGGCTAGACGATAGCATCATCCATGCCACGGTGCTTCGACAGGACTCCGAAGGCTCCCAAGATGCGGTCTATTCGATCTTCGAAAGGCTGAACACTGGAGGAAGCCCACTTCAGCCACAGGAAATCCGGGTGGCACTGTACCCTGGTCCATTTCTTCACGGGATTAGCGCCATCAACGAAATACCATCATGGAGGAGCCTTTACGGACCCAAATCAAACCGATTGAAGGATCAAGAAATGATTCTGCGAGTGTTTGCCATGTACGAGGAGACCGTTGCGTACAGCAGACCGCTAAAGGGATACCTGAATGGCTACCTCAGGCTGAATCAGACGAGAATTCTTGACTCTTCTGTTGAGCTCTGGCAGGTCTTTGAAACTGCGATGCAAAATCTTCACGAACATGTCGGCCCCAAAGCCTTTCGTCCCGTACGACCCCTCAATGCCGCTGTTCTAGACTCGTTGGCTGTCGCCGTAATGCGCCGCGTTAAGACGGGGCCGATCACGAACCCTACGCAGTTTAATGCCACTTACAACGCTTTGTTGTCTAATGACAAGTACCGCCAGGCTACGAATAGCTCCACAGCCGCTGAAGAGACTGTGAGGCAACGGCTTGAGGAGGCAACCTCTGCGTTTGCTGAGGTGGTCTAGTGCGCGGTAGCGCTGAGGTCGAGCGACGCGTTCAGAAGACTGAGGCACTTTTCGCTTTGATCGAAGAACAGTCTCTCCCAGCAGAACTCACGTCTCATTATGCAAGATACTTGTGCGTCCTCGTTGCCGGGTTCGCTGAACAGAGCGTTAAGGAACTTGTTTCTGAGCACGCCAGAACCAAATCCTCACCTCGGATTCATCGATATGTTCAAGGACAACTCAAGCTGGTCTGGGGCCTAGATGACACAAAATTGCAACGACTGGTCGAAGCCCTTGACCCTACTTGGTGGGAGTTGCTGAGTGAGGGGCAACAGGAAGAGTTAGCAGCCCTTGAAAGCGTAGCGGCCATCCGCAACGTAATAGCGCATGGGGGTGACGCTGGCATCACGCTAGTGACAATCAGGCGGTACTTCGATGATCTCAAGAAACTCTTTCGTGCTCTGGCGGAAATTCTGGGAGATGAGTGAGTTCGGGCAAGAACACCTACTAGGTAGAGCAAAGGAACTGAACTTAGTTGACATGCAGAATGCCGACATACTAATTTCGCGGCCGTCCTACCCCATAAAATGACTGGAGAGGGTTAAATACCCAGCTTATTACTTCTTATAACTTATGAGTTGCAAGACGTCTCATCGGCCATCGATCCCGCAGGTGAAAAATCCGCGGAAACTCCACGATTCGGAATTCTCGCAACTATGTTTCGCAACTAATGTCATAGAATGATGTAAACACTATTAGTTGCGAGACACTTCCGAAGGACCAATGACAAAGCTGATCGGATACGCCCGCGTATCGACCAAAGCCCAAGACGCCGAACGGCAAATCCAGGACCTGCTCGCTGCCGGAGTGCGGCGCGATGACCTCTACGTCGATCATGGCCTTTCCGGAGCACTGGCGAAGCGGCCCGGACTCGATAAAGCTCTCGAGTCACTGCACCCAAACGACACTCTCGTGATCACCACCTTGGATCGTCTCGGGCGCTCCACCCAGAAAATGCTCGACCTCGCCCAAGAACTTCGTGAACGCAATATCGGACTCCGCGTCCTCAACCTCGGCGGCGGCGACGTAGACACCAAAACACCCATGGGTGCCATGGTCTTCACCGTCATGGCCGCCCTCGCGCAGATGGAACTGGAGATCAAGCGCGAACGCATCAACGACTCTGTCACCAAACGCCGCACCACCGGAGGCGACTTAGGAGGCCGCCGCCCGACCTTCACCGACTCCCAAATCCGCACCGCCGCAAAACTTATCCAGGCCGGCGAACCAGCAACCCAAGTAGCCAAAGACATGGGCATGTCCAGGGCGACGCTCTACCGCCGGATCAAAGGACAAAAAGCCCACTAGTGCTCGGCGGCTTTACACCCTCGAAATAGACCTATTCTGTCGCTCTGACGTGCTTAGATAGCACTATAAGAGAACAATAGATGGGGATCTAATTGGGCAACTTTTGGTGGGTCAACCAAGGCGCCACGTACGCCTGGGAATCTGAACTAAACATCCTCTGGGCACCGCTCACAACCAGCAACGGCCGTACGCAATCCCACTGGGAACGCATGGACAGCCTCGCACCAGGCGACATCGTCTTTAACTACGCAGATTCACACATCAGAGCCATCAGCGAAGTGCTCTCCCCTGCCCGCAGAGCCTCGAAGCCCTACAAGAATCTGGCAGCCAATACTTGGGGAGAAGCCGGCCGCGAAGTAAGCCTCCGTATGCATCCCCTGGATTCCCCACTACACCTCAAGGAAATCCCGCTAGAACTACGCAAAGCATGGAAGCAAAAAGGCAGCCCCTTCAACAAAAACGGCGGCATCAACCAGGCTTACCTCTTGGAACTGCCCACCGAAGCCGGCTGCTGGATCATGGATCATCTCGGCCTCGCAACCACCCCCAACAATGTTCCTATAGATCCTGCACCGGCCAAAGATAGCGACGAGAACGAAGAACTGTTCATCATCGTAGGGCCCGACGGCCAAGTCACCACCGCCCACCGCCCCGAACATGCACGTCTCAAAAGCTTCCTCTTCGGCCAGAGACCGGTGAATGGCTGCGCTCTTTGCGGCAAAGAGCTGCCCACTTCCCTCCTGGTCGCATCACACATCAAGAAACGCTCACACTGCGATTCACACGAACGCGGAGACCTCCACATTGTCATGGCAGCGTGCGCCCTCGGCTGCGACGCCGTCTACGAGCGAGGCTACATCACCGTCGATACGCACGGACTCGTCCAGCAAGGACCTCGTGCTCCTGAAACCCACCACCTGCAGTCCTACATCAACGACTTAGTAGGCCGACAAGTAACCGCGCACACTCCCCGAACAGCCAAGTACTTCGAATGGCACCGCGACTGGCATCGCCAACAGCTAACCCGATCGTCCCAACGCTAACCATTACAACTCTCCAGGCAGCTCGCAAGAGCCAACACCCCATTCAACTCGCGAACTTCAGATCAAGGACACCGCAATGACTCTCAAAGATCTCACTGACCCCGCCGCCGTCCACCAAGCTCTGGACCTTTTCGACCGCATGGGACGAGAAGACTTCCTGGCCGAGTACGGCTTCGGCCCCGCCAAATCATACTGGCTACTGCGCGACGGCCGCTCATACGATTCCAAAGCCATCGCCGGCGTCGCACACCTCATCCAAACCGGCACCCTCCTTGAACGCAACCAGTTCACCGGCGGGCTCCATGGAGCGGCGAAAACCCTCATGGACCTCGGATTCGACATCACACCCCAGCACAACACCCCCGAGACTACCCGCGGAGGCGCCGCGTTCGAAGTGCTCTGGAATCCCAACAATTACAAATGGGACGAGAAAGAATTCCAAGATACCCAAGACCAAATCCAAGCAGGCGCCTCGGTTCCTTTCTCCTGGAGCATAGGAACTAAGAAACAAGGTGTCGCTCCAGGCGACCGGATCTACATGTTCCACGTCGGCTCGGAAAACCGTGGGTTGATCGCATCCGGCCATGCCACCAGCGAAATCTTCATGTCGCCCCATTGGGATGAGGAGCGTCCCGATGAAGCACCTTACGTCGAGGTCTCTTGGGACGCGCTGCTTACCCCCGAAGACCTTCTGCCATGGAAAACCATCCGCGATCACATTCCAGAATTTCCGAAGGCCTTCATGTCGGGGGGCGTCCGCCTCGAATCAACATACTCTGAAGCCCTCGAAGCCCTATGGCAGGACCACGTCGAACAGCTTGCGTTGGGACCTTCCAAGCCGCATCCCGGACAACCGATTGAAAAAGGGTACAAGTATTATCTGGCGAAGCACCGCAGCCATCAACGACGTTTCCGAGCACTGCTTCTGGCGCATTACGATGCCGAATGCATCGTTTGCGGCTTAGAGGAGGTCGCGATCCTCGAAGCCGCGCATCTGATCGCCGATGCTGACGGCGGGCTGCCGACCGTCGGAAACGGGCGGTTGATGTGCCCCAATCACCACAAGGCTTTCGACGCCCGCTTCTTCCATCTCGATGCCGATGATAACGCGATCTGGCAAGAAGGAATCGACGAATTCTAATCCTGCCAATCAAGCAGAGAACAGCCAGGCACCTGGAGGTGGCCAAGTGCCAAGGAGTTACCTGCCTCCTGGGATTTCAGAATCGCCCACAGGGCTGAAAGCCCAGGACAGCTCCTTCTCTCTGGCTGCGTTCCTATCGCCGATCTTCTCGTCGAGACATGATGCCTTGTCTGCGATACCTGACTTGTCGTAGTTATTGCTTACGATGGGCTCAAACAACACTCGTGAAAGTAGAACACCGCATGCAGGTATGGGGCCTCCACAACGACACGCTCACCACCGAGCTGACCGAGGAAAACTTCGTCAGTCTCAGCTGGGACACCATCAATGATCTATCGCAGATCCCCGGCGGCCGCGAAGGACTCAAAGCCGAGCTCGCCCGCATCACCCCGGAAGAACGCCACAAAGCTATCCCGACCTGGGCCGGGATGCTCCTTCGCTTCCGCGACGAAATGCAGATCGGCGACATCATCGTCGCCCCGTACAAGCCGGACAGCACCATCAATATCGGCGTCGTGGACAGCGACTACTACTTCGACACGACAGCGTCGACTCACCGCCATCGCCGACGAGTGCAATGGAGGAAAATCGGTCTCGCCCGCACCGTTTTCACCCAACCGGCACTCTACGAAATCGGCTCAGCACTGACACTCTTCAAGGTCAGCAAGCACACGCATGAATTCCTCGCCGCCCTCAAAACCCGCACCGATGACATGGAAAAAGTCACCGCAGTCGTCGAACAAGCTGCGGCCCGCAACACCCCCGATGACGACGCTTCCGATGAGCCCCGGGCGTCCAGAATCGAACGCCATACCCGAGACTTCGTCCTCGAAGCACTTCAAGAACGCATCAACCACCGCCAGTTCGAAGAATTCTCCGCCGACCTCCTGCGGGCCCTGGGATACCAAGCGCGCGTCACCGCCTACTCCCAAGACGGCGGCGTCGACGTCATCGCCCACAAAGATCCCTTGGGCGTCGAACCGCCGCTCATCAAAGTGCAGTGCAAACACAAGACCGCGACCATTGGCGCTCCCGAAGTGCAGCAACTCATCGGTGTCCAAGGAGCCGGCGAACTAGTCGTGTTCATGACCCTAGGAGCTTACAGCCGCGACGCCCTCGCACTCGAACGCCAACGGCCAGGACTGCGCCTGATCACCGGCGAAGACATCGTCTCCCTCGTCCTAGAGCACTACGCAGCCTTGCCTGAACGCTGGCGAACCCTCATGCCATTAACGCCCCTGCTCGTCGTCGCCGACACCGCATCCTAACCACGGAGAAAACCATGACTTCCCAGAACCTGCACGCAGAACTGATCAAACACTTCAGCAGCGACGTCGCCAAACTCACCGACGAACAGCTCACCGCCTACGCTGGCGGATGGCCCAACCATCTGCCCATGGCCATCCTCGATGCGATCTACTCAATCCAAACCAGATACACCACCAAACATGGCAAAGGCTTGCTCCCCCGACTGAAAACCTTCAAGGAAACCCACCCCGAGGCCGCCCAGGATCTGCGCGAACTGCTCAAACTCAGCACAGCAGATATCGAGGCCATCCTTGGCCGGGGAAAGACATCCGGGACCTCAAAAGCCCAAGCAGCCCTGCACGTCGCAAAGAACCTGACCGAACTGGCCCCACCGGTCTACACTGCCCAAGACTTCAACTACGTGAACGCAGAACACGAACGCGCCTACCGCAGCGTCCACGGCCTCGGGAACGTCACTTACCGCTACCTCGGCATGCTCCTGGGACATGGAGATGTCAAACCAGATACCTGGATCATCAGAGCCGTGCAACGAGTCGCAGACACGCACCAGCTAGACCTGCGAATCACCTCGGACCTCGCCCGGCACATCGTCACCGAAACCCACAAAGCCACCGGCTGCGGCGAAACAGTAACCCACCTGGACCACGCTATCTGGCTCAATGAACGAACCAGCGACGAAAACTGACCGCCTTGAGACTTCCCAAAAACCGTCCGCTGGTGTCTACGAGAAGCGACGTTTCGGTCCCCAGTATCGGGACATGTAGAAAGTAGAAGACCGCAGGTGAAGAGTCATTCTTCACCAGCGGTCTTCACATTCCCATAAACGACCGTTTTTGAATCATCTACACTACTCAAAGCATTGACTGTTCAAAATTTTTTAATTGCGCTCAATACCTCGTCAAATACGGATTAAATGTTAAAGCTCAGTATAAGCTGATCAATATGATTGACTAAGGCAACTAACAGATCGATGGGTGAAACTTTTGAAAAAAAATCACTTCAATTGCTCTCGGCGCTCTTCTGCTAGGTAGCTCGTTGCTGAGCGCGCCAGCTAATGCAGCCCAGATGGAGCCAGAAAATTTCGTAGAAACACAGGCAGTCCCAGCCTATGCTGTCGGGGAAAGTGGAGAACGGTTCTACTTTGACAACATTGAACAGAAGTTAGGGGTCGCGCAACCCGCAGCATACTGGTCACCCTGTGGCGTTTTCGATAAGAACGAAAAGCTCGTCAGAACTTTCAGTAGGCAAACGGTTAAAGGAGTCTCGGGACGTACAGCCTATCTACGTTGTGGCACAAACAAAGTCGTCAAAGGTAAAAATATCGGTTGGGGCTATCGGCATATCAAAGCTGGCCACATGAACGACTGGAACAACCAGGCGGAATCCTTAGGTGCGAACTGGAGGGACTTCGCGGATTGGGCAACAAACGAAGCCTTAAAATGGTCATGCCTAAAGAAATACCAAAGCGGCAATAAAACTATTCGGTACGGTGGGGTTTATGAACTTCGAGATTCCCGTGGGCGGATCATAAAAAAAGTCGGCGTCACGGCATCAGTTTCAGCCACAAATTCCCGTCTCATCACATCTCATCCCGACAGTGTGAACCGAGCTTGCGGTAAATAATCAAGCTTCGCTGGTAAGTTCTAACAAGAAGGGCTATGGCGCATGTGCGCCATAGCCCTTCTCAGTCTTCTGCTTCTATTCTCATACTTGCCCCGTACATGGTTCCCCGTGAACCAGTGAAAGTATGAAGAGCTGCTATCAACTCCGAGAACGCATACTGTTCGCCGCCGGTAAAGCCTCGCGGCATTCTAATCCCG
The DNA here is from genome assembly GCF_044743685.1 of Glutamicibacter sp. NPDC087583. Lineage (NCBI taxonomy): Bacteria > Bacillati > Actinomycetota > Actinomycetes > Micrococcales > Micrococcaceae > Glutamicibacter > Glutamicibacter sp. NPDC087583. Next base: position 52,939 of record NZ_JBIUWY010000012.1, read on the forward strand.
TTCAAACCGGCAAGTTCATTTTCCGTAACCCTCCATTTGACGACCGCCGTGCCATTATCGTCAAAATTGGGATATTCGATATAGATTCCCCACGGAGTTAGGCGAGCTTCATACCCACGTTCGTTCACTAGGTAATCAACATACCTTTGACGCTTAAATGTCTCCATAGAATAATCCTAAGTCCTCCAAGCAAACAATCTAGTTACGGTAGCGAAGATCTCTGATAATGAATTCCGACAGGTTACGATTGCGATGGACCCAAGGATCTTTTTTCGCCACGAACTGTCATTGTTAGAGCTTTCTCACAGTTAGCATCATACGAACCCCAGCAGCGCCAAGGGTTAACTCTGATACCTCCACGTGGTCTTACTCCTTTAAGATGATGTGCCCATGATAGGTGTTCCTCGTGGCCTGGCAAGTGATATTCGCTTATCAGAGGCCATGCACGGGCCACGATCCGCCGTCGAAGGAGAACTCAGGTACCGCAGCTTGTGGCTTGTGTGCGGGAGGTCGTTTGGTTCCTGCTGTCCACGTGGGTGCAGGAAAAGCAGCGCAGCGATTGGGCTTTTGCTGTGCACAGGTGGGCAGGAGGCTTAACCGCGATGCCCTGGTTTCGTCGCGGTTGATTCGGCTTCGGGTAGGGTTTCCATCCAGCAGGTCGCGTTGATCGCGACCTGTAGCGTTGCCAGGGCTTGGGCGACGGCTGGTTTCGTGTCGGGGTAGTCCTTGTTCCATGAGTCGGTGCTCATGGTGATGCGGCCGGTCTTCGCGAGGTCTTCCAGCTCGTTGGCCAGCGCTTTGAGGTCTTCGTAGATCTCTGAGGCGTTGCGCGTCATGGCTCTTTTCCTTGGTTGGTGGGGTGGTGGAGAGCTTCGGAACCAAACTGATGAGCTGGTAAACAGGTTCCGAAGACTTCCCCCTTTGACTCTTCTATGTCTGTCAAGCCGCAACCGGAACCTCTTCAATCATTTTTGAAGCACTGAAGATTCTGAAGATCCGACGGGCGAGATAGCGTTT
>NZ_JBIUWY010000013.1:0-6380 GCF_044743685.1 Glutamicibacter sp. NPDC087583
TGAGGGTGTGGGAGAGTAGGTCACCGCCGGACTTAACTTGAGTAGATGGTTTGAGGCCCTGGTACCGTTTGGTGCCGGGGCCTCACCTGTTTAACGGGAAGGGGAGGGGGAATTGGGCAGCTGGTGCTGCTTGGTTCCTCCTCCCCTCCTGCTTTAACCTCGATAGCTGCTAAGCGACTAAGGCAACCCCAAACACTTGACTTAGGCATCATTGTTCAAGGGGCCACTCGAAATGGGCATAGTGTGGGATATGAGCGAGGCTGCGACTGACTCATCGACGGTGACTCGACTCGTCTTCCAATTGCGAAAGAGGGAAACCGAACGTGAGAACTTATGTCGTTACTGGCGCTGCTTCCGGTATTGGCGCGGCCACTGCAGAATTGATTCGAGAACGTGGGCACAAGGTCATTGGAGTTGATCTACGCGATGCCGAGGTCACTGCTGACCTATCGACGCAGGCGGGCCGGCTAAGCGCCATCAGCCAGACCCTAGAGCATTCCGAAGGCAAGATTGACGCGGTCATCGCGGCCGCAGGCATCTCGGCTCCTAAGGCGATTACCGTCTCGGTAAACTACTTCGGCGTAACCAGGTATCTGGAAGGCCTGCTGCCTGCATTGGGACTCTCGCAGTCACCACGCGTGGCCGTGGTTTCCTCGATGGCCTCGATCCAGCAGAATTCCGCTGAACTCGTTGATGCGTTGCTTGCAGGCGACGAGGAAGCAGCCCTGGCCATTGGTGCAGCCTTGGAAGCCGCTGGCCCGCGATCCGGTTACCTGAATTACCCGTCCTCCAAGCGTGCGCTGAGCCGCTGGGTTCGCCGCGAGTGCATCTCGGAGAAGTGGGCCGGCGCAGGGATCCCATTGAACGCTGTGGCTCCTGGCACCGTGATCACCAACATGACTCGGGACCTATTGGCGACAGAAGAAGGCAAATCGATGGTTGACCAGAATGTGCCGATGCCATTGAACTACCACTCTGAAGCCGTGGTAATTGCCAAGCTACTGCTGTGGCTAACGAGTGCAGAAAATACTCACGTCACCGGGCAAACGATTTACTGCGATGGCGGTGCCGAGGCTACGCTCCGCGGGGACGATATCTGGAGCTAGCCCAATTAGCCGGGTATGGCGAAGGACACTATTGGTAACGCGTTCTGAAGTGGCGCATCCACTGCGTGCTTGATATAGTTATGGAGTTGTCGCAATCGCGAATGACACCGTAGTTTTCCCATGGCTAGCCATGAGGTATAGAGTTACGGCGATCATAGCGTGGGGGAAACGCCCAGATCCATACCGAACCTGGAAGCTAAGACCCACAGCGCCGATGGTACTGCACTCGGGAGGGTGTGGGAGAGTAGGTCATCGCCGGGCATAATTTGCCGAAGGCCCCGAACTTTTGTTCGGGGCCTTCGATGTTTAACCGGACTCTCGTGCAGCGGACTTAAAGCCAATGGCGGCTTGGAGTTCAATTTCCAAGCCGCCATTGGCGCTAGCCAGTATTAGGCGTTGTCCAAGCGCAGACCGCTTTCCGTATCAAACAGGTGCGCGTGCTGCAGATTTGGTGCAATATTGATGCGCTGTCCACGTGCGGGAGGCGTACGGCCGTCAACACGAACCACGACTATCTGAGTTTCGCCGCCTAGCTCTGCCGAACCGTAGATGTAGGCATCTGCGCCGAGCTCTTCAACAACGTCGACAACAATCTCCACACCTTCGCCGGCACCGACAATCTCGATGTCCTCTGGACGGAAGCCCAAGGTGACTCCACCCTGTGCCCCAGGCGCATCGATAACAGCTGAACCGAAAGCAACCTGTCCATTGGCAGACTGCAACTGCACCAGGTTCATGGCAGGGGACCCGATGAAGCCTGCGACGAAGACATTGCGTGGGCGATCGTAGAGCTCACGAGGAGTGCCTACCTGCTGCAACTCGCCGTCCTTGAGTACGGCAACGCGGTCACCCATAGTCAAGGCTTCCACCTGGTCGTGGGTCACGTACACGGTCGTGACACCGAGTCGGCGGGTCAGCGACGCAATCTGGGTACGGGTCTGCACGCGCAGCTTTGCATCGAGGTTGGACAGCGGCTCGTCCATCAAGAACACCTGGGGTGAACGAACGATGGCGCGACCCATGGCCACACGCTGACGCTGGCCGCCAGACAAGGCCTTGGGCTTGCGGTCCAAGTACTTCTCCAGATCGAGAAGCTTGGCTGCTTCCAGCACGCGCTTCTTGCGTTCCTCCTTGTCGACGCCGGCGATCTTCAAGGCAAAGCCCATATTCTCGGCAACGGTCATGTGGGGGTACAGCGCGTAGTTCTGGAAGACCATGGCGATGTCGCGGTCCTTAGGCGGAACGTTGGTCACATCCTTATCGCCAATGAGAATACGACCGGAGTTTACTTCTTCCAAGCCCGCGAGCATGCGCAGGGTGGTGGACTTGCCGCAACCCGAGGGGCCGACCAGGACAAGGAATTCTCCATCTTGGATTTCCAAGTCGATAGCGTCGACGGAAGGCACAAGTGCGCCCGGGTAGATGCGGGTGGCCTTTTCAAAGGTCACAGTTGCCATGATGACAATCCTTTCACGGGCAGGTACGTGCCCGACGATCCGTAGTGAAAGTGAGTTGGGACACTTCAGTGTCGCATGGAAATCAGACTTTTCAAAAGGTGTGGTAATTCACTTGGCGAAAGGATATTATGCGCGGCCGCAGTTGGTCCAGGTCCCACCTTGATGCCCAGATCCGCTGCGCCAAGAACCTTGAATCCGTTCTCGTCGGTCACGTCATCACCGACAAAAAGGACCGCTTGGACGTCGAGTACTTCACGCAACCACTGCAGGCTCTGGCCCTTATCGCCGTGATGCACGGTGGCCTCTAGCACCGCTTTGCCTTCAAGCAGTTTGATGCCGTCCAAATCACGTAGCGCCTGCCGCGCCTGTGCCAGGGCCTTGGCGGCAACTTCAGGTGTTGCCTGGCGGACGTGCAGGACCGTGGCCGACGGTTTGTACTCCACGCTGGCGTTCGCGTGCATCGCAGCAACTCGTTCCAGGCGCTTGGTAATTTGCCCGAGCAGCTCGGACTGCCTAGCGGTCAGCGGCTCATCGTGCCAGATCGCGCCCAGCTGTGGCGGAACCAAGCGCTCGGCACCGTGCGAACCAATGCGAATCTCTGGACGAGGTTCAGGATAGACCTCGCTCAAGGACTGCAGGTTACGCCCCGACACCACCGCGGTGTATACCCCGGGACTGGAAGCCAGCTGCTCGAAGGCAGCAGCAGACTCTTCCAGCGGCCGGGCCTCTTGGGGCCGGTCAACCAGCGGGGACATCGTTCCATCAAAGTCCAAAGCAACTAGTACCCGCTGATGGGCAGCAAATTCAGCGAGCGCGGCCTGCAGGGCAGGGTCAAGGTCAGGCAATGGTATTCCTCATCGGAGATCAGGATTCCTGTCGGAATCTTCTAGCGAACGATTTCGTGCACGGAGGTGGCCGCGTTGATCTCGGCCAGCTCGGCCAGGAAATCCTCGGACCACTTCGAGACGTCGTTGAGCGCCAAGTGGCGGTTCATGCGTTTCATCCGGCGTTCCTGCTCTGCCTCATTCATCTGAACCGCTTCAACGATCTTGGCCTTCATCCCGTCGATGTCGTGCGGGTTGACCAGGACAGCCTGGGTCAGCTGATCGGCAGCGCCGGTGTACTCCGAGAGCACCAGTACACCGCGACCATCCTGGTGCGCAGCGACGAACTCCTTGGCCACCAGATTCATCCCATCGCGCAGGGCCGTGACCAGCAGGACATCGGCTGCCAGATACATGGCGATCATTTCGCGCAGCGGATAGGACTGGTGCAGGTAGCGCAGGGTGGTGTGGCTCAGGGTGTCATGCTGGCCGGTGATCTGCCCGACCATGAGCTCCACCTGGTCACGCAGCTCGATGTAGCTGTCCACGTTTTCCCGGCTGGGGCTGGCTACCTGGATCAGGCAGACATCACCGGCGCGCAGAGTCTGGTCGGAGAGCAGCTCGCCATAGGCCTTCAGGCGGTGGCGAATGCCCTTGGTGTAGTCCAAGCGGTCCACGCCCAGCATGATGGTTTTCGGATTGCCCAGCTCATGGCGGATCTGGGCGGCACGGGCAATGATTTGCGGATCGCGTGCGAGCTTGGCGATTTGCTCGGTATCGATGGAAATCGGATGCGCATTGGCACGGCAGAGATTCTGCATGTCGTTACCGGCTGGGGGCGAAGCCACATCGCCCTTGGTGGAGTAGTCGGTGAAACGGCGCAAGCAGCGCAGGAAATTGCTCGCATCGGTTTCGCGCTGGAACCCGACCAAGTCCGCGCCGACCAGTCCCTGCAAGATCTGGGTGCGCCAGGGCAGCTGCGAAAACAGGCTGGCCGCCGGGAACGGTATGTGCAGGAAGAAGCCGATTTTCAGATCGGGTCGCGCCAGCCGCAGCATCTGCGGAACCAGCTGCAGCTGGTAGTCGTGGACCCACACGGTAGCGTGCGGAGCAGCGATTTCCAGTACGGCATCGGCGAATCGCTGGTTGATCCTCTTATAGCGGTCCCACCAGGTGCGGTGGTACTCCGGTGGCACGATGACGTCGTGGTAGAGCGGCCAAAGCGTCGAGTTGGAGAAGCCCTCGTAGTAGAGGGTCAGGTCATCCTCATCCAGGGGGACCGGAACCAGATGGATGTCATCCTTGTCGAAGCTCTCCAGTTTCTCGCCGATACCGCCATGCCAACCCACCCAGGCACCTTCGGACGCAGCCATGACCGGTTCCAAGGCGGTAACCAAACCACCGGGCGAACGCTGGAATCCTTGCGATCCGTCAGGATTGGTGATGCGATCCACCGGAAGGCGGTTGGCTACTACCACAAAATCGTAGGAATTTTCGGTCTTTGTACTCGGCGCTGGGTTACCCACTGCAAACCTCCTGGTTTGTTCAATCTGGTTCACCGGCGTGGTGCAGATTCGTCGGTTCTGAGTGAATGACTTCTCGTCAAATTTCCTCGCTCTTGCTATTTAGCCTAGTGAAAACTGACTGCTAAGGGAACGAAGGGACGGATTTCTCCGTCATATGGGCTACTTCTGCGCATGTGCCGCGTGGTCAGCTAAGGACCGGCAGCAAAGAAACGATATCCGCCGATGACTTGGTTGAACGCTCAACTTAAGGTTTTCGAAGCACTTTGGGTGCTGTATGCGAAAGATATGTGAGTCCTGTGAAGGTGGGGGAATCTTGAGTTTTCAAGGATATTGGCGCTCGGAGTTGGCTAAGCTTGACTCCAGATGATAGTTGTCCGCTGACCAAGGAACCGCCAAATTTATGTCTACAAATAACCCGCGCCCATCGAAGGCAGAGCGAACCGCGAGTGCCCGAGAGAAGGCGGCGCAGATGCGTGCCGCTCAAGATGCCGCTCAGAAGCGCAAGTCGCTTTTCGTGAAGCTGGGCGTATTGGCCGCAGTCATTGTGGTCATCGCACTGGTAGTTACCTTGATCGTGCAGAACAACAACGCAAAGGTGGCAGACTCCGGCGCCGTGCCGCAGGGCGGTACCGCAGCCGGTGGCATCATGGTCACCTCGCCGGACACTGTCGCAGAGAAGTCCATCGAGAATGTGGATATCAAGACGCTCGAAGCACCTGCCGAGGCGCCATCGCCTGCTACCCCACGCGACCTGACGGTGGCTGAAAAGGGCGAACCGATCAACATCGCCATGTACGTTGACGCCAACTGCGTTCACTGTGCAGACTTCGAGGCTACCTACGGGGACCAGATCGAGGAATGGCTGGCCAACGGCGACGTCACCGTTGAATACCGCAACGTCGGCTACCTTGACCGTGGTTCAGCAACCAACTTCTCCTCGCGCGGCGCCAACGCATTGGCTTGCGTCGCCGACGAAAGCCCAGAAGCCTACATGGGCTTCGTCAAGGCGCTGTGGGGCCACTACCCAGAGGGCGAGATGAAGAACGCCGAGCTGGCCGATCTGGCGATCCAGAATGGCGCTGCGCAGTCCGTTGAAAGCTGCATCGCAGATGACAAGTTCCGTCCATTCGTCCAGTACACCACTACTGCCGGCCAGTACGATGGCGTGGCTGGCACCCCATCGATCTTCGTCCAGGGCAAGGTAGTCGATCTGGCAAAGGAAGACTTCCCAACCGCAGTGAAGGAAGCAATCGCTGCCAACAAGTAGGTCGAACCGGTAGCCTCTGGACAATTGTTCGGGATCCGGTAGTATCCTTATTGATCTCGCACCCCGACCGATGGGAAGGAAGCCAATGCTGGCTTCCTTCCCATCGACTCTTCTATGTCTGTCAAGCCGCAACCGGAACCTCTTCAATCATTTTTGAAGCACTGAAGATTCTGAAGATCCGACGGGCGAGATAGCGTTTG
>NZ_JBIUWY010000014.1:0-956 GCF_044743685.1 Glutamicibacter sp. NPDC087583
AAACCTTCAGTGAAAAGTGATTGGCTGCCGGGTAAACAAACGGTAGATTCCGTGTTGTTTCCGTTCCGGCAACAGATAAAAACTATACACAGGTTTTCAGGGCTCCGCAAATCGGCAGGGCACTTTTGACAGTGATCGTGGTTACACTGTGGTGGCATAATCCGCGGGCGTACTCTGACGCCCTGACAGTTGAACAAATCTGCAGCGGAATCGCGACTGCTTTGCTCCTGCGGTTTACAGGATCTCTGTACGTTTATGGAGCGTATTCAGGAAGACGAACTTCTTCATTGCCCACCATCGGAAGATCATCCCAAGTAACGTCCCGATAATTGGTCCGGTGATAAAGTCGGCGATCTCCTGGACGATAAAAGAAACGTGTGGTTCCGTGATTCCAAAGATCCAACGGGATACATAAACCGGCGCCGCAGTAATTCCAATAGCTACCGTAGACATGCCGACGAATTTGATGAACTGAATACGTTTGAGGCCGTGGGCGACATCCCCAAAGGTAAACCGTCTCGAGAGGTAGTAGGAAACTACCGTGGCCGCTGCATTAGCGATAAGAAAAGCTGAAGTTGGATGCGCCCCCAGAATCGTGAACTTCAATCCGTAATTCACTGCCAAGGTCAGGAGGAAGCAGAATCCTCCTATGCCCAGGAAGTACAGAGCTCTCTTTCGTTCCCGATACTGTTTTGGGCGCGATGGATCCCGTGCGCCTTCATCGCTAAATGCTTTGGCTCTGCCACTCATGGATCAAGCATAGACATCCCAGGATCGGCGAATAGAAAATTGAAACTTAATCAGGGCGGTTCTTAGTTATCCATATGGGTCACCTTGCACAGCATGCTCAGATTGAAGCTCATGAGCTTCCAGCGATGTATGAGTCGGACATTTTCGTGGCAGCGTCCAATGGCCAGGATGGGGGCAATGAGTTGTTATGCCCTGCGGCTCAACGG
>NZ_JBIUWY010000014.1:1050-6028 GCF_044743685.1 Glutamicibacter sp. NPDC087583
GAACGGGCTCAACGGGCTCAACGGGCTCAACGGGCTCAACGGGCTCAACGGGCTCAACGGGCTCAACGGGCTCAACGGGCTCAACGGGCTCAACGGGCTCAACGGGCAGTTTCCCCTCACCCGCGCTAGACCTGCAACTCTGCGCCGTTACATTACTGACGGATTACCCTGCTTAAGGAGGTATCAGCGGAAGCCGCTGTCGGTTCCGTAGAATCCTCGGTTTTTGGGCATAAAAAAATCGCGAAACATAAGTTTCGCGATTTTTGCTTTGGTGACCCCAACGGGATTCGAACCCGTGTTGCCGCCGTGAGAGGGCGGAGTACTAGGCCGCTATACGATGGGGCCGTATGCTGAAGATTAATCTTCAGCTCACCAAATCTCTTTGGTGAAGCGCTGGGATACCAGGACTCGAACCTAGAATGACGGAACCAGAAACCGTTGTGTTGCCAATTACACCATATCCCAATGTGACTTGGTATTCATTTGCTTCAGCAGCCGAAGCTGATCTGCGCTGAACGCCTTAGCACGAGATATAACTATACCTAAAAAATTCACGGATCGCACATCCTGGGGCAATATCCTCGAGTGATCTGCAGCTCGTTTATTGAAATGCCTGTAACAGACCTGAGCTTCGCTACACGTCAGCCGATAAATTGCCGCCGAAGGAGGCAGGTCCACTTGACCTGTCACTGCGTGCTGAGACGACTGCTTAATGCAAAAGAGGGAACCGAAGTTCCCCCTTAGCTGTGTGTCGGGATAACAGGATTCGAACCTGCGACCTCGTCGTCCCGAACGACGCGCGCTACCAAGCTGCGCTATATCCCGTGGTTACAACCATTTCACTATACACCCTGCAGAATTCTCATCAATGCCCGGCATAGCTACTCTTTTCTTTGCCGCCAAGTCCTTAGCCGGGCCTCGCAGCTTAAGACCATTAGATAGCTTTCCCAGGATTCAAGATATTCAACGGGTCCAAAAGGTTCTTGATCTGCTGTTGGAGTTCGATCACTTCTGTTGCTTGTTCCCATTGCAACCAATCTTTTTTGATCAGCCCGACACCGTGTTCGCCAGTAATTGTGCCGCCCAGTTCCAGTGCAATACGTACGGAGCTTTCAACTGCACGGTCAAGCCTCGCTAGTGGCTCGTTGCCGTCTTCCGGTTCTACAGAAAACGTCGGATGCAGATTGCCATCCCCTACATGCGAAATCATCCGCATGTTTACGTTTTCGTCCCGCGCAGCCCGTTGAACGCGGTGCACGTATTCAAGCATCTTGCTTTTCGGAATCGCGACATCCTCTCCAGTCCGGTAAGCATCGTCTTTAGTATCACCCCGGCTGGTTCGGCGCATTTCGATCAGTTGCGTAGCACTCGGATCTGCCGAATTGCTTAGCTGGGCATTGCGGTCTGCGAAAACACTGCGGAGAGCGGTTTCTTCACGCTCGGCGCCATAGCCATCCAGTCGAGCCAAGAGCATGGCACCGCCGTGACCTGCGTAATTCGTCGAGTACTGTTCATCAAGAATGAGCAGAGTCGAATGATCAATGAGTTCCAAAATGGCAGGCTGAATTCTGGCTTTGGCAATCAGTTGAACGCCCTCGACTGCTTCTTCCAGGCTGGGGAACAATAGAGCTATGTCTCGCTCGTCTACCGGGAGATAGCGCAATCGGAGAACTGCGCGAACGACAACGCCCAGCGTGCCCTCTGACCCTGTGAAAAGTGCGGCGAGATCATACCCTGCTACACCCTTAAACGTATTCTTGCCAACGCGGATTAGTCGGCCATCTGCCAATACTACGTCTAGGGAGAGCACTTCTTCTCGGGTCACGCCATACTTCGCGCACCGCAGGCCTCCCGCGTTGGTTGCGATGTTGCCGCCAATTGTAGACATCTTGTAGCTAGCAGGATCCGGGGCGTACATGAGGCCGAATTCGGAAACGGCTTCGTTCAGCTGATGATTGATGACGCCAGGTTCAACCACAGCGACCTCATCTTCCGGGCGGATCTCTAGGATTCTATTCATCTTGCTCAAGTTCAAGACGACGGCATCACCTAGTACGTGTACACCACCAGAAACACCTGTGCCGGCACCGCGGCTAATGACCGGTACCTTGTATTCGCTAGCCAAGCGTAGAACGTGTTGTACATCCGCTACGGAACTGGCGAAAACCACGGCCAGCGGTTCAATGGGATCCCCCGACAACTGACCGAAGTCTCTAGAGTTTTCTCGAAGCAGCGGGCCCGCTGTTTCAATGGCATTCTCTGGTAATGCCGCGCTGAGGGCATCTAGAAATCCGGCATGGGAAGCGGCCATCTTTATCTCCACGGATCGTTGCGTGCAAGTATTTACCTGAGACTACGGCTTTTGAGGGTCTTTGCCGAACTTGATGACTTGGCAATTTACTAGTAGCTCGGTTCAAAACTGCGTTTGCACCCTCATGGCCAGCCAGTCCGGGGCCGGCATACGTCATTGCCCTATTATTTATCGGGCTAAGACCGTTCAGCTGCTGCATTTTCTTTCGATTGCGCTGCTTGGATTTCTGCTGGAAGAGCTTTTCCTCTGACGAATAGTCGATAACAGACGCCCAGGATTGCCACCCAGATCAGACCGGTAATGAGTGCACTACGCGTATCCGGAATAATGCCGATTAAGATGATCACGAAGATCATGAAGGCCAGCGCCAAGTAGCTACCCACTGGCCAAAGCGGAACTGGGAATGCAGATGGTTCAAGATTATCTCTGTCTATCCGGTGCTTCATCCGAATATGAGAGATCAGGATCATCGACCAAACAACGACGGTGGCGAAAGTAGCCAATGCAGCAATGAGGAAGAAGATCTCATCTTCGAACCAGATGTTCAGCGCTACACCAATAAGCAATGCGCCGATCATCGATAGTGAAGTCACCCATGGGACCCCGTTAGCCGTGGTCTTCGTGAATACCTGTGGCGCCTGGCCTTGTTTGGCCATACCGTGAATCATGCGTCCCGCGCCGAAGATGTCTGCGTTGATTGCTGAGAGTGCCGCAGTGATGACGATGAAGTTCAGGACATTTGCTGCTGACGAGAAGCCGATGCTGGAGAAGATCGAAACGAATGGACTTTCACTACCATCAATCGTGTTCCACGGCTGAATGCACATGATGACACCGAGCGTGAGTACGTAGAACAGCAAGATGCGCACTGGCACAGAGTTAATTGCCTGCGGAATGACTTTACGCGGGTTTTGCGCTTCACCAGCGGTAATGCCGATCACTTCGGTGCCGCCGAAGGCAAACATGACAATGGTCAGGGAAGCGAGAATGCCCCAGACACCATGCGGCATGAAGCCGTCGCCAGCAAAGAGATTGGATAGACCTGCAGCTCCTTCGCTTTGGTTGCCCAACCCGAAGACGATTACGAGAACGCCACCAGCGATCATTGCCATGATAGCGACGACCTTGATCAAGGAGAACCAAAATTCCAGTTCGCCGAAGACTTTGACCGAGAGCAGGTTCACGGCGGCAATGAAGAAAACAACTGCCAGGATCCAGATCCATCGTTCGACGTTGGGAAACCAGAAACCCATAAATACGCCAAAAGCCGTCACGTCAGCCAGGGCCACCACAAACATTTCAAACGTGTAGGTCCACCCGGTTGCAAAGCCAGCAAAGCGTCCAACGAATTCAGTGGCATAGCTTCCGAATGAGCCGGAGGTCGGATTGCGGACTGCCATTTCTCCCAACGCACGCATCACCATGAACACCACTGCCCCACCGAGTATGTATGCCAACAGCACCGCTGGCCCAGCCATTTGAATGGCGCTTGCGGAACCATAGAACAAGCCTGTGCCAATAGCAGACCCTAGAGCGATAAACCTGATGTGCCGTGTGCTTAAACCACGTTTCAAGTTTTGACTTGTCTGGCTAGTACGCATGCTGCTCCTCCGATATTCCTAACTGCATCAGAGGTTTGCCGCTCACTTTTCATGGTGTGCTTCAACCCCGACATCCATGTAATCGCAGTCACACGCATCTTGGAGCGGGGAAAAAGACAAGATAGTCCGGTACCTCAGACTCTTGGTGAAAAGAAGCTGAGATACCGGACGGCAATTCTTCCAACGGGTATCTCGGGACAGCGTGATGGGCATTCTGGAATTTCGACCACTCGCGAGCTGTCGATAGAAGTACACATCCCGGCATGCAACGCAGTCAGATACTCGTGAATCCAATTGAAGGATCATGCTGCGCGATCCTCACCAACGACCTTGAGAATGCTTAAATGTGCTTGCGCAATCCCTCGATATCGAGGCAGGATTCCGATACGGCTGGCTTCAACGTGCTGCACGTCAGTGGTCAGCAGCCACGCCCGCCTGTGTCCGTCATGTTGTCCACCAGAAGTCAAAGCATCTACTGTCCGTAAGCGTCCGCGTCTTCAGAAACATGACACCGGTGCCTTCAGGCGGTGGATGACAGTATCTATTGCTTTCAAGGCTTTCCAAGACGAGGTCCACAATGACGTTCATTGGCCTGACCCAGTGAATTCTCGCAGTCTTGGTTCCCTTGGTCGGTCGAATCCCCTTACGGCGAGACCTGTGGTTGCCAGTTGCTCTCACCATTGCACGCCGGCAGGTGAATGTGGTGCAACTGCGGGATTCGTCTTCCGAAACGGAGCTGTCGCCTTGGTGCCTGAAACTCAAATTACGCAGTCCACCAGCTGGCATTTCTAGTCGATACCCGTCAGGGAACAAATATGGCTCAGCAAGGCTAGCTGGGATGACAACCTGATCTCCAATTTGGAGAAGTACTCCAGTGGATAATTCTCGGGTAACCTGGCCCTCGTCATCCGGTGCAAGCAACTGAGCTCGCCGGCAACCTCGCCAACACAAATACCCTGGACGCACTGCTCGTTAAAGCAGGAGGGGAGGAGGAACCAAGCAGCACCAGCTGCCCAATTCCCCCTCCCCTTCCCGTTAAACAGGTGAGGCCCCGGCACCAAACGGT
>NZ_JBIUWY010000015.1:0-5569 GCF_044743685.1 Glutamicibacter sp. NPDC087583
TGTTTTCCGGTGCTACAAAGTCTTGTAACTCATCCGTATTTGCTGGCTAGAGGTTGTTGTCTCGTAACCGCATAGTGAACGCGAACAGCATTGAAATCATCAGTTCAAATATTGTTTTATTGTGTGTTGAAAGTCATCGGCCTATTAGTACAGGTCAGCTACACAAGTCTTTAGTCCTTGCTTCCACATCCTGCCTATCAACCCAGTGGTCTAGCTGGGGGCCTCTCACACTCAAGGTGCATGGAAATCTCATCTCGAAGCAGGCTTCCCGCTTAGATGCTTTCAGCGGTTATCCCTTCCAAACGTAGCTAATCAGCGATGCACTTGGCAGTACAACTGACACACCAGAGGTTCGTCCGTCCCGGTCCTCTCGTACTAAGGACAGCCCTTCTCAAATTTCCAACGCGCGCAGCGGATAGGGACCGAACTGTCTCACGACGTTCTAAACCCAGCTCGCGTACCGCTTTAATGGGCGAACAGCCCAACCCTTGGGACCTACTCCAGCCCCAGGATGCGACGAGCCGACATCGAGGTGCCAAACCATGCCGTCGATATGGACTCTTGGGCAAGATCAGCCTGTTATCCCCGAGGTACCTTTTATCCGTTGAGCGACGGCCCTTCCACGAGGTGCCGCCGGATCACTAGTCCCGACTTTCGTCCCTGCTCGAGCTGTCACTCTCACAGTCAAGCTCCCTTGTGCACTTACACTCGACACCTGATTGCCAACCAGGCTGAGGGAACCTTTGGGCGCCTCCGTTACATTTTAGGAGGCAACCGCCCCAGTTAAACTACCCATCAGGCACTGTCCCTGAACCAGATCATGGTCCGAAGTTAGGTGACCGGTACAGCCAGAGTGGTATTTCAACGATGACTCCACCTGAACTAGCGTCCAAGCTTCACAGTCTCCCACCTATCCTACACAAGCTGCACCGAACACCAATACCAAACTATAGTAAAGGTCTCGGGGTCTTTCCGTCCTGCTGCGCGTAACGAGCATCTTTACTCGTACTGCAATTTCGCCGAGTTCATGGTTGAGACAGCGGGGAAGTCGTTACTCCATTCGTGCAGGTCGGAACTTACCCGACAAGGAATTTCGCTACCTTAGGATGGTTATAGTTACCACCGCCGTTTACTGGGGCTTAAATTCTCAGCTTCGCATTACTGCTAACCAGTCCTCTTAACCTTCCAGCACCGGGCAGGAGTCAGTCCGTATACATCGTCTTGCGACTTCGCACGGACCTGTGTTTTTAGTAAACAGTCGCTTCCCCCTGGTCTCTGCGGCCCACACCCGCATCAGAGAAGCAAGTTCTCATCACGGGGCAGGCCCCCCTTCTTCCGAAGTTACGGGGGCATTTTGCCGAGTTCCTTAACCATGATTCTCTCGATCGCCTTAGTATTCTCTACCTGATCACCTGTGTCGGTTTGGGGTACGGGCGGACTTGGACCTCGCGCCGATGCTTTTCTAGGCAGCATAGGATCACCGAATCACCCCGAAAACGGGGCGCCTATCAGGTCTCAGAATATATGAGCGGCGGATTTGCCAACCACTCTTCCTACACCCTTGGACCAGGTCAATTCCATTGCCTGGCTCGGCTACCTTCCTGCGTCACACCTGTTAATACGCTGACCTCACTGCATCGGTTCCCACCACATCAACCAGCAAGATACCCGAAGGCACCAACAGCTAGCGTCAATCATGGTTAGCATCCACAGCTCAGTATGGGCGGTCCTTCGCCGGTACGGGAATATCAACCCGTTGTCCATCGACTACGCCTGTCGGCCTCGCCTTAGGTCCCGACTAACCCAGGGCAGATTAGCTTAACCCTGGAACCCTTGATCATTCGGCGGACGGGTTTCTCACCCGTCATTCGCTACTCATGCCTGCATTCTCACTCGTGTGGCCTCCACCGCTGGTTTACACCGCGACTTCACCGTCCACACGACGCTCCCCTACCCATCCAAACACCCAATCGAAACCAGGTTAATATTTGAATGACGCAACTTCGGCGGTGTGCTTGAGCCCCGCTACATTATCGGCGCGGAATCACTTGACCAGTGAGCTATTACGCACTCTTTCAAGGGTGGCTGCTTCTAAGCCAACCTCCTGGTTGTCACAGCAACTCCACATCCTTTTCCACTTAGCACACGCTTAGGGGCCTTAGTTGGCGTTCTGGGCTGTTTCCCTCTCGACTATGAAGCTTATCCCCCACAGTCTCACTGCTGCGCTCTCACTTGCCGGCATTCGGAGTTTGGCTAAGGTCAGTAACCTTGTAGGGCCCATCGCCTATCCAGTAGCTCTACCTCCAGCAAGAAACACGCAACGCTGCACCTAAATGCATTTCGGGGAGAACCAGCTATCACGAAGTTTGATTGGCCTTTCACCCCTACCCACAGCTCATCCCCTCCATTTTCAACTGAAGTGGGTTCGGTCCTCCACACGCTCTTACACGCGCTTCAACCTGGCCATGGGTAGATCACTTCGCTTCGGGTCTAGATCACGCCACTCAAACGCCCTATTCAGACTCGCTTTCGCTACGGCTTCCCCACACGGGTTAACCTCGCGACGTAACACTAACTCGCAGGCTCATTCTTCAAAAGGCACGCCATCACCAGGGAACAAGTCCCCAGCTCTAACGGATTGTAAGCGCACGGTTTCAGGTACTATTTCACTCCCCTCCCGGGGTACTTTTCACCATTCCCTCACGGTACTGATTCACTATCGGTCATCAAGTAGTATTCAGGCTTACCAGGTGGTCCTGGCAGATTCACACAAGGTTTCACGGGCCCCGTGCTACTCGGGTATCAACACTAGAACGGCAGACACGCATTACACCTACGGGACTATCACCCTCTATGGTCCGGCATTCCAACCGATTCACCTATACGCCTGCACCTCATCCCACCAGCAAGATAGCGCTGGTACATGCCGACCCCACAACCCCGGTGATGCAACGCCTATCCGCTATCACACACCAACCGGTTTAGCCCCATCCGCGTTCGCTCGCCACTACTAACGGAATCACTGTTGTTTTCTCTTCCTGCGGGTACTGAGATGTTTCACTTCCCCGCGTTCCCTCCACACAGCCTATACATTCAGCTGCAGGTCACACCACATAACATGGTGCGGGGTTCCCCCATTCGGAAATCCTGGTCTCAACGTCCGGTTATCGACTCCACCAGGCTTATCGCAGATTCCCACGTCCTTCATCGGCTCTTGATGCCAAGGCATCCACCGTGCGCCCTTAAAAACTTCAACACAACATCAAAGTCAAAAGATATGAGCAATAAAACAATCTAACAAAATCACGCAGACAAGACTCCAACACCAGGCAATCCAAGGAAAAGGACTACCCAGCTCATCTCATCTGCAAGATGCTCGCGTTCACTATACAGTTCCCAAACAACAACCCCGCACCCCCGCAACAACACCCCAAAACCAACACCAACCAAAGGCCAGCATCAATCCAACAGGACATCCTTGCAGCAAACACAGGACAAACACCGAAACACCAAGAACCCCTCACCCAAGCGAACACCACCAGGACCCTCCCCACAGGAAGAACCCCAGCAACCATTCACCAGGAAAGGAGGCTTGTTGCCTCAAAACCCAACAGCATGCCAAACCATACAAACCACACAACACCCACACACCGCATTCCAGCACCGCAAGAAGAAAACCCCCTGCAATGCGTACTAGCAGATGCCCAAGCACCACGCGGCCACAGCCAATACCCCGCACCAGCATCAGCCAGCACGTTTTCCGGTATTGAGTCCATTGATATTCCACCCATGAGCAACCCACCCGGACAACACTCGTGTCCAGCATGGGCAACCAATAATGGTTAGCTCCTTAGAAAGGAGGTGATCCAGCCGCACCTTCCGGTACGGCTACCTTGTTACGACTTAGTCCCAATCGCCAGTCCCACCTTCGACGACTCCCCCCACACAAGGTGGTTAGGCCATCGGCTTCGGGTGTTACCAACTTTCGTGACTTGACGGGCGGTGTGTACAAGGCCCGGGAACGTATTCACCGCAGCGTTGCTGATCTGCGATTACTAGCGACTCCGACTTCATGGGGTCGAGTTGCAGACCCCAATCCGAACTGAGACCGGCTTTTAGGGATTAGCTCCACCTCACAGTATCGCAACCCATTGTACCGGCCATTGTAGCATGCGTGAAGCCCAAGACATAAGGGGCATGATGATTTGACGTCATCCCCACCTTCCTCCGAGTTGACCCCGGCAGTCTCCCATGAGTCCCCACCTTTACGTGCTGGCAACATGGAACGAGGGTTGCGCTCGTTGCGGGACTTAACCCAACATCTCACGACACGAGCTGACGACAACCATGCACCACCTGTGAACCAGCCCCGAAGGGAAACCCCATCTCTGAGGCGGTCTGGCACATGTCAAGCCTTGGTAAGGTTCTTCGCGTTGCATCGAATTAATCCGCATGCTCCGCCGCTTGTGCGGGCCCCCGTCAATTCCTTTGAGTTTTAGCCTTGCGGCCGTACTCCCCAGGCGGGGCACTTAATGCGTTAGCTACGGCGCGGAAAACGTGGAATGTCCCCCACACCTAGTGCCCAACGTTTACGGCATGGACTACCAGGGTATCTAATCCTGTTCGCTCCCCATGCTTTCGCTCCTCAGCGTCAGTAAATGCCCAGAGACCTGCCTTCGCCATCGGTGTTCCTCCTGATATCTGCGCATTTCACCGCTACACCAGGAATTCCAGTCTCCCCTACATCACTCTAGTCTGCCCGTACCCACCGCAGATCCGAGGTTGAGCCTCGGACTTTCACGGCAGACGCGACAAACCGCCTACGAGCTCTTTACGCCCAATAAATCCGGATAACGCTTGCGCCCTACGTATTACCGCGGCTGCTGGCACGTAGTTAGCCGGCGCTTCTTCTGCAGGTACCGTCACTTTCGCTTCTTCCCTACTGAAAGAGGTTTACAACCCGAAGGCCGTCATCCCTCACGCGGCGTCGCTGCATCAGGCTTTCGCCCATTGTGCAATATTCCCCACTGCTGCCTCCCGTAGGAGTCTGGGCCGTGTCTCAGTCCCAGTGTGGCCGGTCACCCTCTCAGGCCGGCTACCCGTCGTCGCCTTGGTGAGCCATTACCTCACCAACAAGCTGATAGGCCGCGAGTCCATCCCCCACCGATAAATCTTTCCACCAACAACCATGCGGTCAAAGGTAATATCCGGTATTAGACCCAGTTTCCCGGGCTTATCCCAGAGTCGGGGGCAGGTTACTCACGTGTTACTCACCCGTTCGCCACTAATCCACCCAGCAAGCTGGGCTTCATCGTTCGACTTGCATGTGTTAAGCACGCCGCCAGCGTTCATCCTGAGCCAGGATCAAACTCTCCATAAAAAAATAAAAAGCCACCGGCAACCCCTTGGAAAATAAGGGCGAAGCCAATGAAGTCCTGGCGAATAATAAAACACTCAAGAACACTGCACGGGGGTGCAATGCCTCAAGCAAATGTTATGTATTCACCAAATAAAAATATTCGGTATCAACAAACTTGGCACACTATTGAGTTCTCAAACAACAAACACT
>NZ_JBIUWY010000016.1:0-2883 GCF_044743685.1 Glutamicibacter sp. NPDC087583
TTCTCGGCGACAAGGAAAAACTATACACAGGTTTTGGGGGTCCTGCAAATCGGGTGGGTGGTTTTTGACGGTGACCGTGCACACTTAATTCCTGAACTGCTGATTCGGCTCTTTCCATGTGCCCAATCGCTGGCAATTATTACCGAGCTAGGGCTGAGCGCGTAAACATTATTTCGCAGCTGCACAGAGCATCAGCGCCTGTACCTAGCGAGTTTATTGAACCCTTGAGAAGCGTACGCATATACGCGAACCCAATGAATTGTGCCCACATCAGCCGATTAGACGATGCGGGCGCATGCGTGCGTCTGAGCAAGGCACAAGAAGAGAACGCACATGGCGAAACGATGCATCTGGAGGTTCCATGCGCGTGACGGCCAAGGCGGCATCAGCGCAATGACTACCTAGAGCAGTCGGCATTGATGCCGGCCCAATACAGGTCTTGCAGTGCTACGTAAGCACCACCCTCGGCTACGGTGAATAGCAGCGATATTTCGATCGCTGCCACTCCACTTGATGATCTACCGAATACAGGATGAAGTCTATGAAGTTCACGGCGTTGGAACGCTATTGCCACCTCACTGGGCAATCGTATGGCGAGGTGACTCCCGAAGAACAGCAGAGCGATTATCAAGCCGGGGTAACTGAGCTTGACGGACAGCGGTGGCGGATCAGGACCGCACGGATCACGCCAACAAAGCCAGGTGGGTTCGTAGCCATATGGCATCGGGACGAAACTGGGACTACTGCCCCCTACGAATCCGAAGAGGGACTGCGCGGAGTTATGGTCTTTATCGAGGAAGCCGGCTGTTTCGGCGTATTCCGCTTTACTCAACAGCACCTCGAGGAGCTGGGCGTCTTCGCCTCAGCATCGGCTCCAGGCAAGCGCGGTTTCCGCGTCTATCCATCATGGACGGCTGGCCTTAAGGGGCAAGCGAAGAAAAGCCAGAATAGTCAGCTGCCTGCGTTCACGTTGCTCGCAGACTAACTTGTCCCGCTCAGACGCCTACTGCAGCTCCATGCGCCGGAACCTGAGTTCTCGTTGCGCACCACGCAAAGGTGAACCTTCAAAAGGCAACTCGCTGAGATCCACAGTCAATGCGGCTTTCAATGCCAACTGGTTCGCTGACTGCGTGGCCCGGTCAGCCAAGCCGAGCACCCTTGCAAGCTCCGCCCAGTGCTTCTTCTTCAGATTCTTAGCCTTGCCGGCAACAGTCAAAGCCATGGTGTCATCGCCGTAGACCAGGGTGCATGGGATGTCGTAGATGGGCGCTACATTAAACCGTCCATGCAAGTCCGCCAGAATCGAGACGTTCTTTCCATGCAAGTCGCCGTTGCCAGTTAGCCACGCAAAGACGAACTGCATGTATAGATTGCGCCTGGCGAGCACCGGAGCCTGGCACTGCAGCGCTAAGGCTTCAATAGCTTGTTCCGTGCTCACTGCATACTTGCTTGCCGGCGGAAGGTTCAATACCTGCATGGCATCTTCCAACGCCAAACGCGTGGGACTATCCGCCCCCTCGACACCCTCGCGATCGAACCTCTCGACCAGCAGCCCCGGACTCCCAGTGGAATCCAGTACTAGCCGATTGTTTGCGACCGGAAGTTTGAGCAATCGCGCTGCTTTCAGGTGCTGCGCCTCATTAACGACCAAATGCGGATGATCCCGGGGATCAAGCTTGAGCAGATAGGCGCTGTTCTTGAACTCCACTGGTGTTGTCAGCATGGTTGCGCTGATCTTGTCTTGCACGCCGGGGATCGAGTGGCGGTCCAAGGTGCGCGCGAGGACCGAGAAGTCGAGTTCGGCCGTGCTGCTGAATTCAGCAACCACGGGGGTTTGCTCCAGTGCTGATCCTTCCGGAACAACGCGTACATTGCCTGGAGTATCGGCGCCCACTGCCATCAGCAGAGTCAACTCGTCAGAGATGCTGGTCTTAGTTGCGTCCTTGAGAACGGTCAGGCGATGGCCTTCGGGCAATAGTCCCGGGAAGAACGATGGCAACGCGCCCCCAGGCCCAACGTATGCCTCCGGAGAAGCTGGCAAAGATGTCGCAATGCCCGCGCCACCATGTGCAAGGTAGTCCTTGTTATAGCTGAAGGCCACGCTTCCGTCGGACTGTCTGGCTAGAGTGCCGGCGAGGTTTTCGTTGCAGTAGACGTCAGCCTTGGTAACAAGCTTGAGCTCTTGGAGTTGCGGCTTCATTTGGCCACGCGAATTCGAAGGCCGAGTACATTTGCGACGGAGAGCACCGCTTCAATGGAGGGGTTTCCCGCCCCTCGTTCTATGGAGCGCAGCGTACGTTCGGAGATGCCAGCTAATTCAGCCAGCTGTTCCTGCGTCAGGCCATTCTGTTTTCTAACGCGCTGCAATTCGGCCCCTAGCTCAGTCACTGAATTCATGAAGGATCCTCTTCCGGCAGCATTTCGCCGATTGGCGACATTCTGCTCACTATCATTCAGCATGGAGCAAGAATCGGCAACAAGTTACCGAAATGATAGCCAGGTGCAAGCAATCGATTGTCAGAGGCATCAAAAGGCAGGATCTTGCCGATTGGCGGACCAGAACCCATCGGATAAAGCACCTGCAACGGAGCGGGCGTTCTCTCCCGTAGTGAGCCACGGAGGTCCAGGGCCACGCCGTCTGCTTAGTCGCTTCAAGCGAGTCCGACATCGGGACACAGCTTAGCCATGGCTGCATTCACAACCCCATGCCTGCCTGGTCGTTCCTTGAGCGGTCTGCGCTAGCGACCAGCACTCAAGCTCGTTAAAGCAGGAGGGGAGGAGGAACCAGGCAGCACCAGCTGCCCAATTCCCCCTCCCCTTCCCGTTAAACAGGTGAGGCCCCGGCACCAAACGGTACCAGGGCCTCAAACCATCTACTCAAGT
>NZ_JBIUWY010000017.1:0-1400 GCF_044743685.1 Glutamicibacter sp. NPDC087583
CTGTGAGTATCGAGGTGGTTGGTCTGGGACTAGCTGGCAGGATAAGAACCAGCCGTCCCACCCTTGGATGTGACTCATTAAAAGCCTGACCCGAAAGGTGTCATTCCATTGACCTGTCCATCCAAATGGGGTGGGTCGGCCGGGACCAATCCGGCCCACCTCGGTAACTTGATCAGAAGATTGTCCACCCCAGCTAGGGGCGTGACCCATCACAGTGCTGTTCCGTAGTGACCCTTACCCGGACTGGTACCGGCCGTTCACGGCCGACCAAGAAAATCCAGGAAAGGAAAGTACGGTGACCGCACAACCTATCGTCGCTCATTGCCACCCATTTGTCGTGGGTGTCGACACTCACTCACGTAATCATGTCTACGCCATCATTGATTCCAGCAATGGCGCTCTACTCGATACCCAGTCGTTTCCAGTGACCAGCAGTGGGATCAACAGGGCCATTAGCTGGGTCGCACGACGCACCGAAGGCAACGCTGACACCCTCTGGATCATTGAAGGTGCCGCCACCTATGGAGCGATCCTTGCCGGCACTGTTGCAGCCCATGGGTTCCCCGTATCCGAGGCACCACGCATGAGCAAGAAACAGAACCGTGGTGTGGGAAAAACTGACGTGTTAGATGCGCATCGCATGGCAATGGCGTCCCTGCCGCTTCCGGTAGACAAATTGCGCCATCCCCGGCTGAATGAGGGAATCCGCCAAGGATTGCGCATCCTTGTCACGGCACGCAGCTCGATGGCGAAAGACCGTACCAGGTCCGTGAATGCTTTGAACGCCCTGATTCGCAGCAACGGCCTGGGGATTGATGCCCGAAAGAAACTGATCGGAAGCCAGATTGCTGAAATCAGCCGGTGGCGGGACCGGGAAGAAGAACTGTCGCTGAGGATTGCACGGTCGGAAGCGGTACGACTGGCCAAACATGTCCTGGACTTGGATCAGCAGCTGGCTGCCAACGAGCAGCAACTGGACGAGCTGGTGAAGGTCAGCGTAGCAGCACCCCTATTAGATGAGGTCGGCTTCAAAGCAATCACAGTTGCGAAGTGCTTCGTCGCGTGGTCCCATGATGGGCGAGTGCGCAATGAAGCGGCGTTTGCCTGCCTGGCTGGCGTGAATCCGATTCCTGCGTCGTCCGGGAACACAACCCGGTACCGGCTTAATCGTGGTGGTGATAGGTCATTAAATGCTGCCCTGCATATTGCCGCGGTCACACGCATGGCCCATGACGAAGAGACTCGAGTTTATGTTGAGAAGCGTCAGGCTGAGGGGAAGACTGATCGGGAGATCCGTCGATGCATCAAACGCTATCTCGCCCGTCGGATCTTCAGAATCTTCAGTGCTTCAAAAATGATTGAAGAGGTTCCGGTTGCGGCTTGACAGACATAGAAGAGTC